>NZ_JBHTRZ010000002.1:1036434-1055230 GCF_042795335.1 Streptomyces sp. NPDC056479
TAGGCGCTTTCGCCCCCCCCTGCCTCCTCCCCCCCCCCCGGGCCCGGTGTCCGGTGTGGGTCTACTCGGTCACCTTCAGCAGCTTGTTGGGCGTTCCGCTGCTCGGGTTGGTGATCTTGTCGCCGGTTGCCGCGCCGGTGAGCGCGGTGGCGACCTGAGCGGGAGTGGCGTCCGGGTGCCCGGCCAGGTAGACGGCGGCGGCTCCAACGACGTGGGGGGTGGCCATGGAGGTGCCGGAGATCGTCTTGGTCCCCTGGTCACTGTCGTTCCAGTCGGAGGTGATGTCCGAGCCCGGCGCGTACAAGTCCACGATCGAGCCGAAGTTGGAGAAGTCCGACTGGGCGTCGTCCTTGGTGCTGGACGCGACCGTGATGGCCTCGGGGACCCGGGCCGGTGAACTCTGCCCTGCGTCCGCCGACTCGTTGCCGGCGGCGACCGCGAAGGTGACACCCGAGGCGATGGCCTTCTTGACCGCCTCGTCGAGCGCGGGGTCCGCGCCGCCGCCGAGGCTCATGTTGGCCACCGAGGGACCCTGGTGGTTCTCGGTCACCCAATCGATGCCGGCGACGACCTGCTCGGTCGTGCCCGAGCCGTTGTCGTCGAGCACGCGGACCGCGACGATCTTGGCCTTCTTGGCCACCCCATGGGAGGCGCCGGCGATGGTTCCGGCCACGTGGGTGCCGTGACCGTTGCCGTCGTCGGCCGTGTCGTCGTTGTCGATGGCGTCGAACCCGGAGGCGGCGCGGCCCTCGAAGTCCTTGTGGCTGATGCGTACGCCGGTGTCGATGACGTACGCGGTCACTCCTTCCCCGGCCTTGTCCGGGTAGGTGTACTTGCCGTCACCGGCCGTGTCCTGCTGGTCGATGCGGTCCAGGCCCCAGGACGGCGGGGTGTCCTGGGTGGCACTGATGTGGAACTTCTTGTTCTGGACCACCTTGGACACCGCGGGGTCGGCCGCGAGGCGCTTGGCCTCCGTCTCGTTCAGGCTGCCGGCGGAGAAGCCGTTGACCGCCGAGCTGTAGGTACGACTGACCTTGCCACCGTATTCGGCGGCCAGATCCCGCTTCTCGGCCGTGGACGCCTTCTGGTCCAGGAGGACGATGTAGCTTCCGGCCACGGCTCCTTCGGCATTCAGACCGTAGACGGTGCCCTCCGCGGGCTGTCCCGCCTGAGCAAGGGGGGACAGGTAAAGGCCGGTGCCGACGACGGTTGCGACGGCCGCGATCGCGGTGACGATCTTGGCCTTGCCTGAGCGTTTGTGATGCGCCGTCAAGAGGGGTCTCCTCGTGAAGTGGGGGGATTTGCGTTCGAACGGCAGCGCTGCGCGTGCTCAGGAGAGTGCCGACTTGTCGCGAGCAGATCAACATCTTGATGTGACCCCGACGTCCGACAAGTGGTCAACCTCCACGGGATTCACGCACATTCGAAGCAACCCGAGCGCAAATGTGCAGCACTGAGCGCTGGTTGAATCACCAAGGAACAGTCCAGGATTATCTGTGCCGATTTCTTCACCGTCCACTCACGTACGGTGGCGCTGAGCGTCACTCTGCACAGCACGTGCGGTGTCGCGGGCACGGAGCGGAGGAGGCCAAGACGTAGCTGGCGTCGGCCCCTTCCGGCGCCACGGCGTGCGTCGGCCTCCACGCTCTACAGCTGCGGAAGCACCTCACCGGCGATGAGCTCCAGGTGGTCGAGGTCATGGAAGTCGATCAGTCGCAGATGGATACGGCCTGCCCCGATCGCGGAGAACTCGCCGAGCCGCTCCACGAGCTGGGCCGGGGATCCGACCACCGGATCCTCCGGCGGCAGCGCGCTCTTGACATGCAGCGGGGCGGCCCGCCGTCGCGCCTCCGCGTCGGTACGGCCGATGGCGACCACGACCCCGGCCGAGAGCACCAGCGGTGGCCGACCGGCGTCGGCCCGTGCGGTCCTGTCGCACGCCTCGGCAACCCGCTGGTACGCCCGGGCCGTCTCCGCCACCGACTTGAAGGGCATGTTGAATTCGTCGGCATACCGAGCGGCCAGCTCCGGGGTGCGCTTGGGGCCGCGGCCCCCGACGATGATCGGCGGCGCCGGCACCTGCACGGGCTTCGGCAGGGCCGGCGCGTCGACCAGCCGGTAGTGGTCGCCGCGATGGCTGAAGCTCTCGCCGACCGGTGTCCGCCACAGGCCGGTGATCACCGCCAGCTGTTCCTCCAGCCGATCGAAGCGCTCCGGGGCGGGCGGGAACGGGATGCCGTACGAGGTGTGTTCCCGTTCGTACCATCCTGCGCCGAGGCCCAGCTCGACCCGTCCCCCGCTCATCCGGTCGACCTGCGCCACCATCACGGCAAGCGGGCCCGGCAGCCGGAAGGTGGCCGAGGTGACCAGGGTGCCCAGTCGGATCCGGGAGGTCTCCCGGGCGAGCGCGCCCAGCGTGAGCCACGCGTCGGTTGGGCCTGGCAGCCCGGGATCGGCGCCCATCGTCTGGAAGTGATCGGCCCGGAAGAAGCCCTCGAACCCGCCGGCTTCGACGAGTCGGGCGAAGCGCAGCTGATCCTCGTAGTCGGCGCCGCGCTGCGGCTCGGTGAAGACGCAGATCCGCAGGCTCATCGCCCCTCCGTTTCGGCCGACGTGGGTGTGTCCCGTTCCATCAGCAGCTCGTGCAGATCGGCGCTGCACCGGGCCACTTCGTCCAGGTGCGCGGTTCGGCCCAGCGTCCTCGGCCGGGGAATGGCGACGTCGACGATCTTGCGGATCCGGCCCGGGCGCGGGCTGAGCACCACCACCCGATCGGCGAGCAGCACGGCCTCGTCAATCGAATGGGTGACGAAGACGACCGTTGACGAGTTTTCGATGTGGATGCGCTGCAGCTCCACCGCGAGGTCCGCGCGGGTCAGCGCGTCGAGTGCGGAGAACGGTTCGTCCATCAGCATCACCCGGGGCTCGCCCATCAGCGACCGGCACAGTGCGACGCGTTGCTGCATACCGCCGGAGAGCTCGTGCGGCCGGTGCTTCTCGAAGCCGCTCAGTCCGGCCGTCTCCAGCAATCGCCTCGCCCGGTCGCGGTACTCGGCCTTGTTCCAGCCGAAGATCTCCACGGGCAGCAGGACGTTGTCGAGGACGGACCGCCAGGGCAGCAGTGCCGGCCGCTGGAACAGCATGGCGACATCCCGCCGGGCTCCGGTGACTCGCTCGCCGCCGATGGTGATCTCGCCCTCGGTGACCGGCAGCAGCCCGGCGATCAGCCGGAGCAGTGTGGACTTGCCGCACCCGGACCGGCCCACCACCGCAACGAACTCACCCTCGGCGATGTGGAGGCCGATGTCCTGGAGCGCCACCGTCGAACCGGACCGACTGGTGAAGCTGCGGGACACACCGGTGAGTCTGATCATCCGGCGCTCTCCCCATCCACTGGCGATCGCATGTCGGCCGGTTCGTAACGCCCAGTCAGGCTACCCGCAGCAGCCCGCTCGGCGGTACCTGTCGTCCTGCCGGTGGATGCCCCGATGCACCACACCTGGCCCACAACTACCCATCCCTCGTAGGCTGTTGCCCGCACCAAGTGTCATGCCCTCGACGGTTCTGTCACGCCGTTCTGTCTCGTCTGTCTCGACGCCCCTCCGCCGGCGCAGTCGGCGGTCGGAAAGGACACCACTGTGCGCATGATCAGGTTCGCCCGTACGGTCGCCGCGGTGGCCCTGACCACGGCGCTGGCGCTGGTGGCGGGATGCGGCGGCTCGGATTCCGACGCAGATGCCGGTGAAGACGGCAAGGCACTGAAAAAGGTGACCTACCTGACCTCGTTCGGCAACTTCGGCCGGGACGCGTACGCCTGGGTCGCGAGGGACAAGGGGTTCTTCGAAGAGGCCGGCTTCGACGTGGAGATCAAGCCGGGCCAGGGCACCGGCGGCGTGATTCCGGCCGTAGTGAGTGGCCAGGCGCAGTTCGGCCCGATCGACCTGACGGGAGGTCTGCTGCATATGGGCAGCGGTCAGGCGAAGGACTTCGTCGCGGTGGCCGCCATCCAGCAGCGCACCATGGCCGCGATCGCCACCACCGAGGGCAACGGCATCGCCACTCCGAAGGACCTCGAGGGCAAACGGCTCGCCGACACGCCCGGCTCTGTCGTACGCAACCTCTTCCCGACGTACGCCCAACTGGCCGGCGTGGACGCCGACAAGGTGACCTGGGTCAACGGCGAGGCACAGACCCTGATGGGCACACTCGCCGCCGGTTCGGTGGACGGCATCGGCCAGTTCGTGGTGGGTAAGCCGACCATCGAGGCGGTGACGAAGAAGAAGGCCGTCCTGCTGCCGTACAGCGACGTGATTCCCGACCTCTACGGAAACGTGCTGATCACGTCGAAGAAGATCGCCGAGCAGGATCCTGAGATGGTGAAGCGGTTCACCAATGCGCTGCTCAAGGGCTTGGAGTACAGCCTCGCCCACACTAAGGAGGCCGCCGAGATCCTCGACCGGAACGTGGACGCCACGAATCCGACCGCTGCGGCCGCCGAGTTGGAGTCGATGGCGGAGTACGTCACGCCGGGCGGTTCGGGCACGGCATTGGGAACGCTGGACTCCGCGCGGGTCGCGAGGAGCATCGAGATCCTGGAGCGAGCGGGCGCGCTGCGGCAGGGAATGACCCCGGAGCAGATCATCGACTTCGACCTGGTGCCTAAAGCCTGATCGCGCCGCGCTGGAGAAGGGCCGCGCTGGGAGAAGGATGGGATGACCGAACTCTCGAAGCCGGAGCAGGCCTCGGCGGCGGGCCCTGAGCCGGTGCCCGTGCCGCGAGTCGGTCCACGGCGCGGGACGGACATCGGCGTCCTGCTGCTGCCCTTGGCCGGGCTTCTGGTCGCTCTCGGCGTGTGGTGGCTTCTCACCTCGGCGCTGGAGGTGATCCACCCGGCTGTGCTGCCTCCGCCAGGTGCCGTGCTCTCGGCGTTCGCCGCCGACCCGGTCCAGTTCCTGGAACATGCCGGCGACACCACCGTGGAGACGGTTGTCGGGTTCGTTCTCTCCAGCGGCTGTGGTGTCCTGATCGGACTGTCGCTGGCGGGCTCGCGGGTACTGGAGCGAATGTTCACGCCGCTGCTGGTCGCCGTCAACGCGGTTCCGAAGATCGCGCTCGGGCCGCTGTTGGTGGGAGCCCTCGGTTGGGGGCAGAAGCCGGTCCTGACCATGGTCTTCCTGCTGTGCTTCTTTCCGATCGTGCTGTCCACAGCAGCCGGCCTCACGTCGACCCCGGCGGACCTGGCCGAGTTGGCGCGCTCGCTGGACGCCTCGCGCTGGCAGGCTTTCCGCAAGGTACGGTTGCCCGCCGCACTGCCGCAGATCTTCGTCGGGCTGAAGGTGGCCATGCCTCTCGCCGCGATCGGCGCGGTCATCGGCGAGTTCCAGGCCGGTGAGAGCGGGCTGGGCTATCTGATCGTGCAGGCGGGTGGGGTCGGCGACACCGCCACCGCCTGGGCCGCGATCATCCTGATCGGATTGATGAGTATCCTGCTCTACTTCGCCTTGGTGTTGTTGGAACGGTTGGCGCTGCCCTGGGTCAGGGACACCACCTCGCGCGGCTGAACCGGCTGGGCTCGTGGCTGGGTCTGATGGGCCGGAGTCATGCCGGTGAACGATCCCCCGGCTTTCGTGCCGCCCCGTGCCGCCGGTGACCGCACGGGGCGAATATCTGTTGCACTCATTGATTTCAGAGCATGATGAGCAGACGTGTATTCGGCTTGAGCTTCCTGTTCACCGAACGACTCTGTACGTATACCTCCAACTTGGGGTTGTTCCCCGCTTTCACGGAGACGGTCCCCTGGACGTCCGTGCCGAAAAGAAGGCTGCGTGCCGCGTCGCCCGTATAGGCTCGGTCGGTGTCCTTTTCGACAACGATGACTTCCTTGTTCTGCTGAACCTGAGCCCGGGCACCCAGCTGGTAGTAGCACGAACCACGTTCGTACGACACGCCGGGATGCGAGTCGACGAAGGGGCGTATCTCCATCTCCTTGTCGACCTTCAGGAGCCGGTACTTGTCGGCCGGAATCGGTTCGAGGTTCGCCCGCACCTCGTCAACCGATATGTCCTGACCGACGGCGAACAGGTTCTTCGTGCCGCGCACCCCGTGCTCGCGACCGCGGAGGAAGCTGGTGGCGGCGGCACGCACGGTGCCGATCGCCTCCTCGACGCCCTTCTGGGAATCCGCATCCCAGATGGCGATGTTCCCGGCCGGGAAACCGTAGTTCTGGGCGGTCCGCTTGGCCAGGGAGTTCGGAACGAGGATCGCGGAAGTCCAATGGCCCGGAAGCCCGCCCATCTTCGCCGTGATCCTGTCGAGCCAGGGGCCGAGGATGGCCATGTCGCCGTCGTGCCGCCTGTCGCCGCCGGAGGCGTTCTCCTCGCCGTCCGTGACAACGATCTGGAGGAAGCTGTGCTCGCCGTATTCCTCCCAGATATGGCCCAGGTCGTCGAGGGACTTCAGGGAAGCCTCGATGAGGGCTGTAGCTCCATTGTTGACCTGGTACAGCCCCCGCATGGACGGAAGATGCTTGACGTCCATGTCCCAGACCAGATTCTCCACCCTGTGGTCGAAGGAATAGAGGCTGATCCGGGTCTCGTGACCGAGGCTGTCCGACTCGGCCTTCAACCCCGCCACGAACTCGTCCACAACTCGAATGAGTTGACTCTGGTGCGGGCGCATCGAACCCGAACAGTCCACCACCAGCGCGACGTGATTCACCTTGTGCTGGATCTTGTTTGCGGACATGTTTGTGCTCCCCCTCTGAGGCTCCCCAAGTGATGTCTCCACTCTATGGGGAGGCACTGACAACGGCCTTTGACCTGCCCGCCAGGCGGATAGGGCAGTGCTCGACGGCCGGCGATCGACAAACCAGCGCGTTGAGACGGCAGCGGCGCCGCAAGGTCGGTCGAGCTTGGCGCTCACCAGGTGAGCACGCCGATCCGTGGTTTGCGCAGGCTCAGCGGCATGTGGCGCGGGCGGCATCGCGCGCTGTCCGCTGCGGAGAACACGTCGATCTCACCAACCCCCCGCAGCTGTTGCAGGTCGGCAAGGGCGGTATTCGAGTTCGCCGGTTCAGGCGTTGAGCTTGGCGGGCCGGTTGAACGTGAGCAGCAGAACGGGCCCGCGGTGTTCGGCGCGGACGAGCTCGGCCGGCGGGCCGGTCGTGCCTGCTGGATCAGCTCTGGGCAGGGAACCGCAGGGCGTTCGCCCAGAGCCGGGTGACCGTGGAGACGAGTTCCTCGAAGTCCACCTGCGTGCCGTCTTCTTGCCGCTCGCCGAGCACAAAGGCGTTGTAGGCCATGACGCTGACCATGCCCGAGAGCGCACGGGAGGCCAGCATCGGATCGACCTCGCGGTCTGCGACGCCGCGCGCTTGCAGGTCGGCGATGCCGCGCGCGTTGCGGCGGATGAACGCGTCGGCGCGCCGGCTTCGGAACGTACGGAACTCCGGCTCCACCTGCGCGACCTGCTCAAGCAGTGCCATCAGCTTCGCATTGCGCTTGTACGCCTGGAGATACGCGCGATTGCTCGCCTCAAGTACCGCATAGGGATCGTCGGCATCCTCCACCCGGGCCATACCGGGGTGGAGCATGTCCTCCTGCGCCTCCAGGAGGACGGCCGCAAGCACCTCTTCCTTGTTCGCGAAGTAGGTGTAGAACGATCCCGCCGCGCACTGCGCCTCTTTGGTGATGTCGGTCAGGCGGGTGTCGAGGTAGCCGTCCCGTTCGAACACCTTGCGCGCTGCCTTCATCAAAGCGGCCCGTGTGCGCGCTCCGCGCTTCGTCGCGGGCGGCTCGCGAAGGTGCGAGAGCGGTGCCATCGGGGGCGCCTTCTCGCCGTCGATCTCCTCGCCCGCCGTGGTGTCCATCGCGGAAACTGTACTTGAACCCGACGCCATGGTCACAAAACCACCTCCGCCGCAGAAGGGATGTTCTCGATCGGTCAGGAGCTGATCCCGAATCGTTCGGCGAGTTGGCGACGGGTGTCGGCGGCGCTGGTGTGCAGTACGCCGCCGATTCCGATCCGTGCCGCTCCGTCGAGGTTCTGCTGGAGGTCGTCGATCATGACTGCCTCCTCCGGGGCGACGCAGAGACGTTCACATGCGATCGAGTAGATCCGTCGGGAGGGCTTGCGGATCCCGACCACGGCGGAGATGACGACCACGTCTGCGAGAGCGGCGAGGTCGACGTCGTCGTAGGTACCGGTACCGAACGAATTCGACACGAGCGCGACGGGATGGCCCGCGACTCGAAGATCACCGAGCAGCGCGAGCATCTCCTGGTCGATCGACATGCCCGCCTGCATCCGGGCCGTGAGCCCCTCGGCCTCGACGACGGCACCGTGGACGCGGAGTCGTTCGGCGAATCCCCGCTCGAAGGCTTCGGTGTCGATCCGGCCGCACTCGTGGTCGGCCAGGAGTGTGCGTGACGGCTGGTCCCGGCTGAGGAGTTCCAGCGGCATGCGCGGGTCGCAGCCGAGCGAGGCTCCGAAGTCGGTGAACGCCTGCAGCACACTGGAGGTGATGACACCCCCGAAGTCCACCAGGACCGAGGTTCGGGTCTTTTCCGCGCCGTTCAACAAGGTATCCACGCTCAGACGACCTCGAACAGTCCGGCCGCGCCCATTCCGCCCCCGACGCACATCGAGATCACCACATACCGAACACCCCGGCGCTTACCCTCGATGAGGGCATGCCCCACCAGCCGGGCACCGGTCATCCCGTACGGGTGGCCGACCGAGATCGCGCCACCACTGACGTTGAACCGCTCCGGGTCGATGTGCAGTTCGTCCCGGCAGTACAACGCCTGGGAAGCGAACGCCTCGTTGAGCTCCCACAGGCCGATGTCGTCGATGGTGAGGTTGTGTTGCTTCAGCAGCTTCGGAATGGCGAACACCGGCCCGATGCCCATCTCGTCCGGCCCACAACCGGCAACGGTCATACCGCGGTACACGCCCAGCGGTTCCAGTCCGCGGCGCTCGGCCTCGCTCGACTCCATCAACACCGACGCCGAAGCCCCGTCCGACAACTGCGAGGAGTTGCCCGCCGTCACGCTGGAATGTGCGCTCACCTGGCCGTCGGGCAGCACCGGCGCCAGCCCGGCCAGGCCTTCGAGCGTCGTCGACGCGCGGTTGCCCTCGTCCCGGGTCAGGGTGACCTCTTCGTGGCGTACCTCCCCGGACTGCTTGTCGAGCACCTTCTTGACGCTGTCGAGCGCGACGATCTCCCGGTCGAACCGGCCGGCTTCCTGCGCCGCCGCGGTGCGCTGCTGTGACACCAGTGCGAACTCGTCCTGCCGTTCCCGGCTCACGCCGTAGCGTTCGGCGACGATCTCCGCCGTCTGCAACATCGGCAGGTAGATGCTCGGCTTGTGCTCGACCAGCCAGGGATCCGTCATCCGGTGGGTGTTCATGTGCTCGTTCTGCACCAGGGAGATCGACTCGACACCGCCGCCGACAGCGACCTGCATGCCGTCCGCGACGATCTGCTTGGCGGCCGTCGCGATGGCCATCAGGCCCGACGAACACTGCCGGTCGACCGTCATCCCCGACACGGTGTCCGGAAGCCCGGCGCGCAGTGCCGCCTGACGCGCGACGTTGAATCCGGATGCCCCCTGCTGCGCGGCGCAGCCGAAGATCACGTCCTCGACCTCGCCGCCCTCGAGTCCGGCGCGTTGTATGGCGTGGGACAGGGCATGGGCCGCGAGTTCCTGCGACTGGGTGTCGTTGAACGCGCCGCGGTAAGCCTTTCCGATCGGCGTCCGTGCCGTCGAAACGATGACTGCTTCCCTCATGTCGCCTCACTGCTCTTTGTTGGTGCGGTTCGTCCCGGATCCTCGGGGGTCGGTCTCCGGGCCCTGGTTATAGTTGAATCCGGCGTCATGTTCAACCAGTCCGTGGTCTTGACAGCGTGCCCTCCCGCCTGAAAGCTACCGACCAGTTGGTATGAAGGGTTGAGTCGTGACCGAGCTGAGCATCTCCACCGGTGCAGGCGTGTTCGACGCGATCGCGGCGGGTCCCCCCGAGGGACGCCCAGTGCTGCTGCTGCACGGCTTTCCCCAGACGGCGCTGGCGTGGCAACGGCAGATCGCGGAGTTGGCCGAGCAGGGCTATCGGGTGGTGGCGCCCGACCAGCGTGGGTACTCCCCCGGCGCCCGCCCCCAGCGGCCCGAGGACTATCGCATGAGCCTTCTCGTCGACGACGTCGTCGCGATCACGGAGGAACTGGGCTGGGCGGCGTTCGACTTGGTCGGCCACGACTGGGGAGGCGCGGTGGCCTGGTGGGCCGCTGACGCCCACCCCGGCCGCATACGCACCCTGACGGTTGTCTCGACCCCGCATCCCGGCGCTCTGGCGACCGCCCTGCGTACCGACGAGGACCAGCGCAGCCGCTCGCACTACATGATCGACTGGCGTGAAACACCCGCGACCGAGGAGCGCATGCTGGCCCACGACGCCGAGCTGCTGCGCGCCCTGTACGCCGGAAAGGTTCCGCAGGACAGCGTCGAGGCCTATGTACGGCACCTGTCCCGGCCAGGGGCTCTCACCGCCGCGCTGAACTGGTACCGGGCAGGCCGCCCCGACGGCAAGATCGGCACCATCGACGTGCCTACGCTGTACATCTGGAGCGCGAACGACAGCGCGTTCGGCCCGACAGCGGCACGGGAAACCGAGCGGTGGGTCAAGGGGCCGTACCGCTTCGAGCCCATCCCGGACGTCACCCACTGGGTCCCCGAGGAAGCGCCGGAAACCCTGAACCGCCTGCTGCTCGAACACCTGCGAGCGCACGGCCAGTACGGAACAGCGGCGCATACCCCGTCCCCCGGCTTCTCGAAGAGGTGACCGTGAAGACAGCGCGTGCGGCCTGGCGCGGACTCGAACCCGTGCACGGCATGATCTACTTCGTCCCCGAAGCCAGGCGACGGTACGCGGACCTCGGACTGAGCGGACGCGCCGGCTACTTCACCTCCCGCAGCGCCGCGTTCGGTCGGGCATCCGCCGAGCTGGTCATCGCGACCTTCTACAACTTCAACCCCGCTCTCGTACGGCAGGCGCTCGACGGGGCCTGGGACGCAACGACGCCCCAGCAGGTGCTGGACGCGCGGTACGCCGCGGCGGGCGAAGCACTGCGGCGCGTGGGAATCCACGAACTGCCCGCCCTCGACGAGGTCCTGGCACTGACCCGCCGGGCCGCCGAGGCGGCCCGCGAACACGCGCAGGGCCGGCCTCTGTTCGCCGCGCACGCCGCGCTGCCCTGGCCGGAGGATCCGGTACTGCAGCTGTGGCATGCCCAGACACTGCTCCGGGAGTTCCGTGGGGACGGCCATGTCGCCTGCCTGCTGAGCGAGGGCATCGGGGCCCTGGAAGCCCTGGTTCTGCACGCCGCCACCGGTGATGTTCCCGTCGACTTCCTCAAAGCCAGCCGCGCCTGGCCCGAGGAGGAGTGGGTCGACACCAGGGAGCGCCTACGCGAGCGAGGTCTCCTCGACAGCGACTCCCTCAGCCCGGAAGGCGTACTCCTGCGTCGGCACATCGAGGACCGCACCGACCGCCTGGCCCTTCCCGCCTACGCCGCCCTGGGTGACGCCGACTGTGAACGTCTCGCCGAACTCGCCGGCCCCTTCGGCCGCGCCGTCCTCGAAGCCGGCCTTCTCAAGCCCGGCTGACCGGGCCCTTGTCCCGGCTGAGGAACGCCGAAAGGACGTCGCTGCCGTGCCGCCTATGCCCGTTCCACTGCCACCTTCGACGGTGCTCTGAACGACAGCAGGCCGAGCATGGGTGGCTCCCCCGTCCCGGCGGCCGGTCGGATGTCCGGAAGTCTGCGTGCCGCTGCCCGCAGAGCCACCGCCGCCTCCGTGCGCGCCAAGGACGCACCCGGGCAGCGGTGGCGACCGGCGCCGAATGCCAGGTGGTGGCGGATGTTCGCCCGGTTCGGGCACATCCGTTCCGGTTTCGGGAAGACCTCCGGGTCGGATCCGCTGCCCATGAGCATCAGCAGCAACTGCGCACCAGCCGGCAGTTCGACTCCGCCCAGTGGGGTGGCCTGCGGGGTCACCCGGCGCCAGGTGGTCACCGGCGGCTCACGTCGCAGGACCTCTTCCACCCAGGCCTCGGCCAGGCCCGCTGGCCCCGCCACGCGCGGCCACCTGCCGGGCTCGTCCAGTGCCCGGCGCAGCACGGTGGCGATGAGTTGCCCGGTGGTGGACTGGCCGGCGATAAAGACGAAGAAGCACGCGGCGACCGCGGT
Source organism: Streptomyces sp. NPDC056479 (assembly GCF_042795335.1). Classification (NCBI taxonomy): domain Bacteria; kingdom Bacillati; phylum Actinomycetota; class Actinomycetes; order Kitasatosporales; family Streptomycetaceae; genus Streptomyces; species Streptomyces sp. NPDC056479. The sequence continues at coordinate 1,048,679 of NZ_JBHTRZ010000002.1, forward strand.
CTCGGCGTCCAGTGACCTGCCGTCGGGCAGGCGGTGGCGGGCGAGTGCCCCGATGAACGAGCTGGAAGGGACCGTGCCGCTGCGCACGGTCGCGGTGAGCCACCGATGGAATTCCGCGACGAGCTCTGCCAATTCCAGTTGCCGTTCGAGTGGAGGCCGCCCCCAGAACAGCTCCAGCGAGGCGTCACTCCAGCGGATCAGAGTGGCCGGTTCGACGCCCTGGATGCCGAGGACCTCCATCAGCACCCTGCACGGAAGGACCTGCGCGAATGAGGTGAACAGGTCGCAGCCGTCCGTGGAGTCGAGTGAGGACCGTACCTCGTCCAGCAGTTCGTCGGCGATGCGCTCGATCACCGGCACTGCCGCTGCGACACGCTGTGCGTTGAAGAACCGTGTGACCACGCGGCGCAGTCCGGAGTGGCTCAGGGTGCCGTTGTTCGCCAGGGCGGGCGGGAGCGTGAAGCCGACGCGAGCCAGAACCCGCAGCACGGCGACGGGCAGCGGGGTGACAGCGTGCTGGGCGTTGTCCGGGTGGAACCGCTCCGGGTCGAGCAGGACCCGGCGTACGTCCTGGTGGCGGCTGACCAGCCACAGCCCCGTAGCAGGGTCATGGTGGACGGGAGACTCGGACCGCAGGAGGTCCAGCCACGGGTAGGGGTCGCGGACGAAAGGGTCACCGAACAGGTCGGGCAGACCCAGCGGATCACGGGTGTCGGTGGATTCGGGGCCGGCCGCCGGGCCGCACCCGGCTGCTCCGGTACCGGTGGTGAAGGAATCCAGAGCCGGGGAAGTCACGGCCGGAAGTTAACACGCACGTGGCATGACCCCAGGCCGTGTGTGCGCGGCATCACTTGCTGCTCTCGGCTTCACCTCTTGGACCTCCCCTACGCCGCAGTGTGCTCCTGCTCATCGTCCGGCACACCGCCGCGCAAGGGCAGGACCTTGCCGAACTCCAAGAGGGGGTACTGCGGGCACGACCGAGCGACGGCATGACACCCCGCGGATCCCACTCCGGCCGGGCTCAGGTTCAGCCGGGGCGCGTGATCAGAGGGTGGGGGACTTCGCGCGGAGGAGGGCCGTGCTGAGGGCGGAGCGCAGGCGGGGTGTGTTCGTCCACTCGTGGTCGCGCGACGGGGAGACCCGCCAGTACAGACCAGGCGCGTGACGCGGTGGAGCGGGGGGATCGCCACGTGGCAGCCCCGGCCCAGGACACGCAACTGCGGGAGCTGACTCCGACTCGCAGCTTCTTAAGCCGGTCTCGGGCTCGATGGCCAGGTGGGCCTTGTATCCGTCCTGCCGGTGGGAGCGGGTTATGTGGATGTGGCGGGCTTCGGGGTCGACGGTGGGCACGATCCGCTCATGGGCGGTGCCCTGGGTGATGCGCCAGCGTCCGTCGCGGCCGTCGGAGTCCTCGGCGGGCTCGACGTCCTGCCCGGCGACCAGGGCCAGGATGCCCACCGCGTTCGCGGCCTTCTCCCCGAGTTGCTGGTCGGGAAGGTGGCCCAGCAGCCGCAGCGCGTCCGTGATCAGTGCGTCGACCAGCTCGGCGCGGGCCTGCTCGTCGTTCCGGGCGATGCGGGGGCTTGCCCGGGTCGGTGTAGTCGTGCACGCCGCACCGGGCAGCGGCGACCGCGTCGGCGACGGGGACCTCGCGGATCACCGCGCGGACGGCGGCGATGATCTGCGTGACGGTGTCCTGGGTGGCGACCGCGTCGTCCAGCACGGTGGAGTCCAGGGCCCGGCGGTGCTTGCCCTTGAGGACACCGGTGGCCTTCACGACCTCGCGCACGGCCTCGAAGATGCGGTTCGGGCAGGCGGAACGGGCCAGTCGGCGGCGGAAGTAGGCCAGCAGTGACGGATCGAATGCCATGTCGTGAAGGCCCGGCCCGCATCCGGCCTTCCACCGCAGATCGCACCGCGGTTCTGGACCGTCTCGAAGTCCGACAGCCCGTGCAGGGCCTGCAAGGTGATCGCGGCGGCCAGGATCTGCGGCGGCATGCTCGGCCGTCCGTTCGCCGACGGATACATGTCCGCGAACATCTCAGCCGGGAACAGCTCGCCACGATGCTCGGCAGGCACGCGAACACACTCCCAGCCGGGCTCAGATCCCGGCAGGTCTCCCACACGTCCGGCCCGACCATCTCGCCGACGCCCATCGCCACATGACGATTCTGGCCCTGCCGCTCACGCGGCAGGGCCAGAACCCAAGATCTTCATCGACCTTCTAGGGGGCTTCTGATGGATCTGGGCGTCCCAGAACGCTCAGCCGCCGTACTCGATCGCCACGCCACCGACGCCAGTGCTCAACGGGCCGCAGCGGACACCGATGGCGGAGCTCGTGCCCGGCTTCACATATACCCAATTCGAGTAAGCGTCGGGGGCCCAGCCGCAGATGGCGCGTACGGAGAACGCGTGCAGCTGCGTCCCGGGGTTGTAGCAGTCGCCGATGGCGACATCGTCCGAGATCCAGGCGTTGCACTGCAGCACGTTACGCTCTGCGGCCGCCGCGGGTGAGGCGGTCGCGAGACCGACTCCGCCGACGAGAGCGATCCCCGCTGTTCCGGTCACAAGTGCGCGTTTCCAGAGCATCTTCATGTCCTGCCCTTCTGTTCCGCCCTGTGCCGGGCGTCCTGCGCGAAAAGGTAGGAGACAGGCAGGCAGGAGGGATCCTGACAGATGTCAGGGCTCCCGAGCATGGGCACGGCGCGGGCCCGGTGTGCTGCGCACGACGGTCACGGCAGTCCTTGAGGCGCTCCCCTCGCGCGCAGGCTGAGGGGATGAGGGTGAAGCAGGGTGAGGACTGAGCCTGTCCGGCCAGGACTTGGCTGCGTACTGCTCGCTGCCACCGGCCCAGATCGTCATGCCGGGGACCCGCGGGCCGAGCCCTCCCCAGGAGCGCTTGCATGACACAGGCGCCCACCCTGCCGAAGACAACGCCAGCGGCAGCCGTGGATCCCATCGGCCCAGCCGCGGCAGCCTTCCCACAGCGGATCACGCGCACTCCCCCTCCCTTTCCTCATCCCCGCAGCCGCACGGCTGCAACAACCGGTGCCGGCCAGGCACTCACACCAGACGGCACACCCCCGTCCAACCGCCACGACCAGGCCTTTCCACCCCCAACCAGCACCAGTAGACAATCCATAGACAAACCCCGCCCCCGCCCACGCCCACCACCACCGCCCACGCCCACGGCGATCAGGCCCACCACCACCGGCACAGCACGGAGCACACCCGTTCCCAGCCGGCCACGCGCACACCGAAACCGTGAAGCGGTGACCGGAATGGCTCCGCCTGGCTGTGTGTCCGTGCGGGCTGCGCCGCGTCTGGGAAGCCTCCAACACTCGCCCCGCCTCCGTCACCTCCGCCCTCCGATTCCTCCACCCGCACGCCGGCAGCCGAGCGATCACGCCATCAGAAACGATGTCTTAGGACGAGTTGGAGCCGGTCGACGCGTTCATCCCCCGGCCCGACTCCCTTCCGGTACGCCTGTCCTGATCAATCGCCACGCCGCCACGCCACCACGCCCGCAGCCGGGCGCCCCATCCTCGTCGCACGCGATCAGCCTCGGGCCCCGCAGTCGGCCGAGGTGTCGGCGCGGTGCGCTGCACGGGCGACTCGTCGCCGACGGTGGAGGGGGTGGACGGGTTGACGACAGCCGGTGGGAAGGTCACCGGCAGCGCGGCCGACCTGAACTACACCGGAGGAACCACCGGTCTGCCCAAAGGGTGCGAACACTCCCAGCGGCACATGCTCTACACCGCGACGACGGCGGCCGCCAGCGGCATGGACCTCTCCGGCCTGCCGGCGGGCCCGTACGCCAAGTACTCCTCCACGCGCGCGTTGTCCGCCACGACGGCCTCCACTTCCGTCTCCTTGGACTGCGCGAGGCCGGGCCGGTGACTGCCGACCCGCCGACGATGATCCCCACACCGGCAGGTGACGAACAAGCCAGAGCCGCGTCAGGAGGCTCGTGCAAGTGTCCGAAGTGCTCTGACGCAGTGGCGGCCCGACCGGCCACTGGACACCCGGTGACGTCCACCTTTCACACCGAGGGGGCCGGGATACCCAGGGCCCGCCGGCGGAGAGCCCGAAGCCGCTTGGACAGGCCAGCGGAAAGCCCTGTTCGCGAGCCCTTTTGGATCGACCGTGCGGGCCGAATCAACTCACCCCGCGACTAATTGAATTCGGTACGGATGAATCGTGAATTGACGCAGCCGGGACTGATGCAAATCAAGCGCAGGCATGCGCGCAGTCATCCATCCGGGGCCAGGGCGACGATCCACGCGCGAAGACCGTGTATTCGGCAATGGCGCTAATTCGGCTTCAGCGGAGCTTCGCATCCCGGCATGCTCTGGGTGCCCAGGCGCCAGGGCCGATCACCGGTCGAGCAGGCGTCGGCCATGGCGCGATGGGAGGGGTCTTGGAGGACTGAGGACTGTTGAAAGCGGCAAGGACATCCTGGTGTCGCGCCGGGATGGGCCGCAGCCGCACGTTCAGCGCTTGCGGCCACACCATTTCCCTCGTTTCCCTCGCACGCCGCGAAGGCCGGCAATTGGTCCCGGCTGCGGTCGGCAGACCACGCGCCGGAGCCGGCAATACCTGTCTCCCCCGATCGGCCCGGTGATCGAAGCAAAAGGAAATGCGCACGGCCGCGAGATCGAATTCAGCGCCCTATCGTCAGGAGCAGGTCATGAAGAGAACGCGTCATCGCACCGTGGCACTTCTGGCCACGATGTGCGGTTTCACTCTGTGCCTCACGGGCATGGCTAGCGCGGCCGGCGCACCGACGCCACACATTCTCGCCACGACGCTGGTGAACAAGACCGGCACCACCATCACGGTCACCGCCGGAGTCGGACGGGGCAACACGATCAGTGTCTGGCAGTCAGGCAGCAGCATCAGAATCAGAGACACCGGAGACACGGTCGCACCGTCCGGGGACTGCTACGCCATCAGCACGACCGAAGTCGCCTGCAGGGCAGCCGCCGACACCACCGAACTCGTGGTCAATGCCGGCGACCAGGACGACAACGTCACCTCCTCGCTGGCGGCCCTCGGCGTCACCCTCGTCGGCGGTGCCGGCAATGACAGCCTCTACGGCGGATCCGCGAACGACACCCTCGAAGGCGACGAGGGATCCGACTTTCTCTCCGGTGGCGCAGGCAACGACACGCTGACCGGAGGAGCCGAGGCGGACAGGATCTTCGGGGGCTCAGGCAATGACTCCATCGAGGGACGCGGCGGCTCGGACATCGTGGACGGCGGTGCCGGCAACGACGTGATCTACGGCGGCGGCGGCAACGAGCGGATCGTCGCCGGTGCCGGCAACGACTACGCCGAGGGCGGCAGCGGCCGGGACACCATCGACGCCGTGGACAACGTCAGCGGCAACGACTACGTCGAAGGCGGCGCCGACGTGGACGACTGCCGCGCCGACTTGGGCGACAACGTCAGCGGATGCCCCTGACCAGCATGAGCGAGCAGCACGCAAGCTCCCCTACACCGCGAGACAACACGAAAGGCGGGCACCGATGAGAACACGAAGCATCTGCACCACGGTGGTGGCGATCGGCGCACTCACCTGCGCCCCGCTGACCGCCGCCTCCGCCGCGCCCGGTGCGGCCCCCGGCGGAAGCCTGGCAGGCACCACAGTCGTGCAGGAGGTGGACGACACCCTGGTGGTCACAGCCGACCAGGGTGTGGCGAACGACATCACCATCCGGCGTCGGGGCAACGTTGTTGTGGTGACGGACGAGGGGGACACCGTGTCCGCCGTCGCCCCGTGTCAGTCGACGGGGACGCACACGGCAGAGTGTCCACTGCCCGTCACATCGATACGGGTCAACGCCGACGACGCCGATGACAGTGTCACCATCTCCCCGAATCTGGAGGCCGCCGGAACGGTGATCGGCGGCGCGGGTGACGACCGCCTCAACGGCGGCCCCCGGGCGGACCGGCTCGTCGGCGACGACCCGGCTGCCACCGGACTGCGGGCGACGCCGGGCAACGACACCATCAACGGCGGCCCCGGCAACGACACGATCTCCGGGCTGGCCGGCAACGACACCATCAACGGCAATGCCGGCAATGACACCCTCAACGGCGACGACGGCAACGACACCCTCAGTGGCGACCAGGGCAACGACACCCTCAACGGGGGCCGCGGCAACGACACGCACATCGGCGCCGAGGGCAACGACACCCTCAACGCCGTGGACAACGTGATCGCCAACGACAGCCTCGACGGCGGCCTCGGCTTCGACACCTGCAACCGCGACACCGGCGACACGGCCCTCAACTGCCCCTGATCAACGACCCTTCGTGCGGCCGGATGTGAAACTCACGAAGCCGCAGGTTCAAGTCCCCTCGTCCCTACAGTCCCCCGGTACTGCACTGCACTCTGTCGTCGGGTCGGGGAAGCGCGGGAGCCCCCTGGAACCGATCGGGTCGCAGGCGTAGGGAGGCAAACACCCCCCCCCCCTCCACACACCACCAACAACCCACCAACACAAAACAACCCGCTCTCACGGGCAACGCAACCCCCCGCGCTCC
>NZ_JBHTRZ010000002.1:1055240-1207201 GCF_042795335.1 Streptomyces sp. NPDC056479
TCCTGTTTTTTTTTTTGGGGTGGGGGGGCGCGGGGAACCCCCTGGAACCCGCTTTGTCCCGGTTCCTCCCCGCCCCTCTTTCCTTTCTCCCCCCCGACAGGATGACAGCCGGGCAGAACGACAGCCTCGGGTGGCAGGAGGGCCGGAACCTGGTCGGGATCACTTTCCAGTACATCGACGGTGTAACTCCGCACATCGAGCAGTCCGGCGCCCGCAACCTGCTGAGCGACGACAATGCCGTCATCCTGGAAGGCGACTGGGAGCCCGCCACCCTGGTCATCCACGACTTCGCGTCCAGGGCCGCGCTGCAGGAGTTCTGGGACTCGCCGGACAGCCCAAGTCCGTCAGATCCGATCCCAGACAAGATCCGGAACCAACAACCGGCCGGGCCCTGTCCGCCCCTGATGCCCGAGTTCTACGGAGCCTAGTCAGCACCAAGTCAGCACGGGAGAGACGAACACGCGTGATGACGTGGGAATTTAGTCAGCACCAAACCAGCATGGGAGTCGGCACGCCACCGCCAAGTCACCCCAAACTACGCTTCCCGGACAGCACTCATTTGGCGCCTCTCCATGCCTCTCAGCCGCCCCTCCCCGAGCGGGCATGGTGGTCCCACGCATAGCCACGCCCCGAACTATGTTGCCCCACCACATGTGCGCCTGACCTGCACGTTTCTACGGTGTGCGAACACGTACCCGTCCCCACCGCACACGAGGAAGTGGCGAACATGGCCTCCGCAACCACCGCTCCCCCACCACCCGGCAATCTCAAGCGCATAGTCGCCGCCAGCCTCATCGGCACCACCATCGAGTGGTACGACTTCTTCCTCTACGGATCGGCCGCCGCCCTCGTCTTCAACAAGCTGTTCTTTCCTGACTCCGACCCGCTCGTCGGCACGCTGCTCTCCTTCCTGACGTACGCCGTCGGATTCGCCGCACGGCCGCTGGGCGCGCTGGTCTTCGGGCACTACGGTGACCGGCTCGGCCGTAAGAAGCTGCTGGTGCTGAGCCTGTTGCTGATGGGTGGGGCGACCTTCGCGATCGGGCTGCTGCCGACGCACGCGACCATCGGGTCCGCCGCGCCGGTACTGCTGACCGTGCTGCGGCTGGTGCAGGGCTTCGCGCTCGGTGGTGAGTGGGGCGGGGCCGTGTTGCTCGTGTCGGAGCACGGGGACGCGCGGCGGCGTGGCTTCTGGGCATCGTGGCCTCAGACCGGTGCGCCGGCGGGCCAGTTGCTGGCGACCGGTGTGCTGTCCCTGCTGACGGCCGTGCTGTCGGACAGTGCCTTCGTCAGCTGGGGCTGGCGGATCCCGTTCCTGCTCTCCGGTGTGTTGGTGATCGTCGGTTTGTGGATTCGTCTGTCTGTCGATGAATCGCCTGTCTTCAAGCAGGCGTTGGCCCAGGCGCGAGCACGGAAGGACGCACACATCGCCGCTGGCGACGCCAAACCCGCCGCCGAGAAGCTGCCGCTCGTCTCCGTGCTGCGGCACCACTGGCGTGATGTGCTGGTGGCGATGGGCGCGCGCATGGCGGAGAACATCAGCTACTACGTCATCACGGCGTTCATCCTCGTCTACGCCACCACCTCGGCCGGCGTCTCCAAGCAGACGGCGCTCAACGCCGTCCTCATCGCCTCGGCCGTCCACTTCGCGGTCATCCCGGGCTGGGGCGCGCTGTCGGACCGGATCGGTCGTCGTCCCGTCTATTTGATCGGCGCCGTCGGTGTCGGGCTGTGGATGTTCCCGTTCTTCCAGCTCATCGACACCGGTGGCTTCGGGAACCTGATCCTGGCCGTGACAGTCGGCCTGGTGCTGCACGGCGCCATGTACGCGCCCCAAGCCGCCTTCTTCTCGGAGATGTTCGCGACCCGGATGCGCTATTCCGGTGCTTCGATCGGCGCCCAGTTCGCCTCGGTCGCGGCGGGCGCGCCCGCACCTCTGATCGCCACGGCGCTGCTGAAGGACTACGGCAGCTCCACCCCGATCGCCCTGTACGTCATCGCCGCAGCCGTGCTGACGGTGATCGCGATCAGCTTGGCCAAGGAGACGCGTCACCGGGACCTGGCCGACGTCGATCCCTCGGACGGAACGGCGTCATCGACGGCCCGGGCGGCCGACGTGCATTCCGTCTGACCCATCCCTGGCCCGGACGGCCGACTGCTGGGAACCGACCCCCGCGCGCCACCGCGTGCGGGGGTCAGCGCTGTTTCGGCCCCGACAACCGGTGCAGGCGCAGGGCCAGTTGGATCTCCAGGACCCGGGCCGGGCTCTGCCAGTCGGCGCCGAGGAGGCGGCCGACGCGCTCCAGGCGCTGCGCGACCGTGTTCACATGGACGTGCAGATCGTCCTTGGTGCGGGCCGGACTCATTCCGCAGGCGAAGTACGCGTCGAGGGTGTGCAGCAGATCGGTTCCGCGCCGTTCGTCGTATGCGACGACCCGGCCGATCGTACGGTCGACGAAGCCCGTGATGTCCCGGTCTCCCGCCAGCAGCAGCCCCAGGAACCCGAAGTCCTCGGCGGCGGCGCCGTCCCCGGAGCGGCCGAGCAGGCCCAGCGCGTCGAGGCAGCGTCGGCTCTCCGCGTAGGCGGCGGCCACGGCGTCCGGCCGGGCGGCCAGGTTCTCGACCGGGGCGGAGGCTCCGACGGTGACCGCTTCATGGACGGCCGTACCGAGTTGACGGGCGGCGCGGCGGGCCACAGCGGTGGCCGTGTCCCCCGTCTCGAGGGGGAGGAGCAGCACCGTGCCGCCGTCGCGGGCCACGGCCAGGCCGTGCCGGGTCGCGGCGAGGTGGGACGCGGCGGACCACAGGCGTCTGCGGGCGGCCGCCTCCTGTTCGGCGTCGGCCGCCACGGTGTCGAGGCGGGCCGCGAGGACGACGTGGGTGGCGTCGAGGTCGGCGTGCAGTCGCGCCGCTCGTTCACGCAGCAGCCGCGGGTCGCGGTCACGGGCGTCGAGCAGGTCGTCCAACAGCTCGCCCCGGACCCGCTGTTCGGCCTCGGACGCGGAGCGCCGGGCGAGGAGCAGAAGTGACGTGACCGTCGCGGCCCGCTCCAGAGTGCGCTGGTCGACGGGGTCCAGGCCTGGGTGGCCGCGCAGCACGAGCGCGCCCAGGAGTTCGCCGCCTGCGACCACGGCGGCGATCCAGTCGCCGGCGTGCCGTACGGCGTGGCCCTCGGCACGGGATGCCTCCAGGGCTTCGGCCGGTGCGCAGGTTGCCTCTGTGAACTCGACGGCACCGTCGAGGACTTGGGAGACCGCGGCGGCCACGTCGTGCACCCCACCGCCGTGCAGCACCAGTTGGGCGAGCCGGTCGTGCACGTCCGAGGCGCGTTCGATGACTCCGCTGCGATCCCGGATGATCTCGTTGGCCCGCTCCAGGTCGGCGAGGGCCGAGCGGGTCTCGGTGAGCAGGTTCGCGGTGTCGATGGCGGCCGCGGCGAGCGCGGCGAAGGAGCCGAGAAGTGCGACCTCCTCCCGCTCGAAGACCCGGGCACGCCGGTCCGCCGCGAAGAGGACCCCGATGACATGGTGCCCCAGCATCAGCGGCACCCCGAGGATGGCGACCAGCCCCTCGTCGCGCACACCGGTGTCGATGGCGAGGGTGTGCTGGAAGCGGTCGTCCTTGAAGTAGTCGTCGGTGACATAGGGGCGGGCGGTCTGTGCGACGAGTCCGCCGAGCCCCTCCCCCATGCCGAGCCGCAGCTGCTGGAAGCGGGCGGCGACGGAGCCCTCGGTGACCCGCATATAGGTGTCGCCCCTGGCCGGGTCGTTCAGGCTGAGATAGGCGATGTCCGTGCCGAGCAGCGACCGGGCGCGCTGCACGATCGCCTGGAGCACGGCGTCCAGGTCTCGCAGGCCGGCCAGGTCGTGGGCGGTCTCGAACAGGGCCGACAGCTCGGCCTCGCGCCTGCGCCGTCCCTCCAGCTCTGAGCGGACGCGCAGCGCGAACAGCTTGGCCTGTTCGAGGGCGACGATCCACTCGGTGGATCTGCCCTCGGCGCGGGCGAGCAGCACCGGCTGCTCATAGGCATCGGCGGACGCGCCCCGGGCCAGCAGCTCCAGGAACGGCGTCTCGGCGCTGCTCAGGGGCGCTCCGGCATTGGCTGGAGAGCGCTCGGTGGGGTGCACGTGATCGCGAGACATGCCGACAGGATTACTCATCGCACCGCCACCCCGTCAGCCCTGTGGATAACTCGGAATTCCGCCGGCCCCTGCCGGTCAGTGCGCGGTCCAGCCACCGTCGAGCACGAGCGACGTACCGGTCACGAAGGACGCCTGCGGGCTGCACAGGTACGCCACGGCCTCGGCGACCTCCTCGGGCTCGATGAGCCGCTTGACCGCGCTGTCCTGCAACAGCACCTCGGAAAGGACCCGCTCCTCAGGAATGCCGTGCGCCCGGGCCTGGTCGGTGAGCTGCCTCTCGACCAGTGGAGTGCGCACATAGGCGGGGTTCACACAGTTCGAGGTGACGCCATGTGGCGCGCCCTCAAGAGCGGCGGTCTTGGACAGTCCCTCCAGCCCATGTTTGGCGGCCACATAGGCCGACTTGAAAGCCGAGGCACGCAGCCCATGTACGGAGGACACATTGACGATCCGGCCCCAGCCCTGCCCATACATATGGGGCAGGGCACCACGGATGAGCCGGAACGGCGCCTCCAGCATCACGGTGAGAACCGTGTGGAAGACGTCGGGCGGGAACTCCTCGATGGGGCGCACCAGTTGCAACCCGGCGTTGTTGACGAGGACGTCGGTGCCGGCAGCGGCGAGTTCGGCGGCGTCCAGATCGGTGAGGTCGAGGACGTGCGGTTCGACGGCGCCCGCAAGGCCCCGAGCCCGCTCGACGAGCTCCTCCAGACCCGCGGAGTCGCGGTCAACCGCTCTCACCTTCGCCCCCGCGGCCGCGAGCCGCAGCGCACACGCCCGGCCGATGCCACCGGCGGCGCCGGTGACCAGGGCGGTGCGGCCACCGAGGTCGAGCGGAGAGGGCGAGGACGAGCCTTGAGCCGGCAGGGCGCTGAGCGGGGTCATGATGCGACCCTAGGCACCGCCCTCGCCAGGCCACATATGGTTACAGCCCATACTTCAGGCCGACGTCATGGGGTCGAACCACGTGGGTTCGTCGGACAACGCCTGCTTGATCCGGAAGACCTGACGTTCGTTCATCGTGGGCAGCGCGTCCACGGCGAACCAGCCCACCTCCAGGGACTCGTCATCGTTGACGCGTGCCTCGCCGCCGACGGCCCGGCAGCGGAGCGTGATGTCCATGAACTGGCACTTGTCGCCGTTGGGGTAGGTGACCTCACGGCCGGAATTGATGAGGACGATCCGCTCGGCGACGCACTCGACACCCGTCTCCTCGTACACCTCCCGCACGGCGCACGCCGCGGGCTGCTCCCCGGGGTCGGGGATGCCGCTGATCACCGTCCACTGGTGGTTGTCCGCACGCTGCCCCAGCAGGACCCGTCCCTCGTCGTCGAAGACGACGGCGCTGACCCCGGGAAGCCACAGCAGCTGGTGGCCAGCGGAGGCCCTGATCGTACGAATGAAGTCGGGAGTAGCCATGCCTCCGACCCTAACGGGCAGGTGGCGGCGCCCCCGGCGAGTTCCGGGAGCGTGCGACCGGCGTACGGCTACACGTCACCGACGCGTCGTGCTCGGATCCCGGCACCGATCGCCCAGCCGAGGCCGCCCGCGGCAATCAGCACCAGGGCGATCTCCGGCAGGATACCGAGCCGCGTGGCGGGCGTCTCGGAGGAGCGCAGCGGGACCTTCTGGACGAGCGAGTCGGCCACGAACATGCCCGTCCGCTGTGTGATCGTGCCGTCCGGCATGATGATCGCGCTGACGCCGCTGGTCACCGGCACGGTGACGGTCCGGCTGTGCTCGACGGCGCGGACGCGGGACATGGCGAGCTGCTGGTAGGTCATCTCGCTGCGGTCGAAGGTGGCGTTGTTGCTCGGCACGGAGATCATCTGCGCGCCGTCGGTGACCTCGGAGCGCACCGCCCAGTCGAAGGCCGCCTCGTAGCAGGTGACGAGGCCGACCTTGGCGCCGTCCATGGTGAACACGCCCGGTTCGCTGCCCCGGCTGAAGTCCTTGCGGACCATCGAGGTCCAGTTCTCGTTGATCGCCCCGACGAGCGAGCGCAGCGGCAGGTACTCGCCGAACGGCTGGATCTGCCGCTTGTCGTAGGTGTCGACGGGGCCCTTGGCCGGGTCCCACAGGATCTGCTCATTGAGCAGCTTGCCGTCGCGCTCCACGACGCCACCCACCGATATGGGCGCGCCGATGGCCTTGGCCGCCGTGTCGATCACCGCGCGAGCGTCGGCGTTGGCGAAGGGGTCGATGTCGGAGGAGTTCTCGGGCCACAGCACGAAGTCGGGCTGTGCGACCTTGCCCGCCTTCACCTCGGCGGCCAGGCGCTCGGTCTCGCGCGCGTGGTAGTCCAGTACGGCCCGTCGCTGGGAGTTGAAGTCCAGTCCCGCGCGCGGCACGTTGCCTTGGATGACGGCGACGGTCGCGGTGCCGTCCTCGGCCTTGTCGCTGACCAGCGGCCGTGCGGCAACGGCGCCCACCACGGGCACGGCGACGCTCAGCAGGGCCACGGCCGCGGCGGACCGCTGCACGGCCCGGGTTCGCCGCCGTTCCATGACGAGGCGTACGACTTCGTAGAGCCCGAAGCCGCACAGGACGACCGCGAAGCCGAGCACCGGCGTGCCACCGACAGCGGCGAGCGGCAGGAAGACGCCGTCCGCCTGGCCGAACGCGATCTTGCCCCAGGGGAAGCCGTTGAACGGCGCACGCGCGCGCGCCGCTTCTCCGGCGACCCACAGAGCCGCCGCCCACACCGGCCAGCCCGGCAGTTTCGACACCGCGGCGACTCCCGCGCCCACCAGCGCGACGAACATCGCTTCGATCACGACGAGCGCGATCCAGGGACCGGGACCGACCTCCACTCCGGTCCACACCAGCAGCGGGAGCAGGAAGCCGAGGCCGAAGAGATAGCCGAGGCCGAGGCCCGCCTTCCAGCTGCGTCCGCGCAGCACCCAGCCGAAGACGGCGAAGGCGGGCAGAGAGAGCCACCACAGGGTGCGCGGCGGGAAGCTGACGTAGAGCAGCACTCCGGAGAGCGCCGCGGTGAGGGCCGGAACCAGCCGCACAAGCCGTGCCGCGCGCGAAGTGGGCACGGTCTGCGGCTCCAGCTGGTCCGACTCGTCCACGGAGGTTGCGGTGACGGTCACTCCGGGAGTGTACGGCGGTTGACCTTGACACCGACAGCGCGGTCCAGCGGCGGAAGGGTGCTGCACGGGCCACGGCGGGCATCGCGCTCGGGTGACCGCACCCCCGGCCGAAACCCCGTCCAAACAATGCCGCCGGCCCACCTCTGCCGAGCCCCTCTGCCCAGCCGGCGCAGGCCGTCGCCGCCATTGGGGACGATCAGCCGCTACTCTCGCGACGCATGGCCCCTGCACGAGATATCCACAATCCGGCCATAAGCCGTTACGGTATGCCGGAGCCTCAGACGTATCGGCCGGTCAGGTCGAGCGGCCGGGGCCCGTCACAGGTCGGGGGACCGGGTTCGGGGGGCGGGGTGGGTGTCGCGGGGATGACGTCTGCGGCAGGTCCGGGTGAGGCCGGCGACAGACGAAACGTTTCTGATGCGGCCGGCGTGGTGATCCTGGGGGCCTGCGCCGCCTGGTCGCTGATCTCGGCTGCCGTGCACGACGGCCGTCCCGAGGGGGTACTGCTGGCGATTCTCGCCGTGGCCGCCGGCTATGCCGCCGGGCGGATCGGCGGGGCGTTGCTGCCGGTCGCCGCGCCCTGCGCCGGAGCCCTGGCCGGAGTGAGCCTGACGCTGACCGTTCCGCATCTGTCCCCCGGCCCTCAGATCGTCGCCCCGTTGGGCCACGCCGGGGCCACCGCCGCCGTACTGACCCTCTCCGCGGGTGCCGCCTGCTGCGCCGCCTGGGCCGCGTCGGCGCCGGTCGTGCGCCTGGGCCTGCGCGTGCTGGCAGCCGGAATCGCGGTGACCGCGGCGGTCCTGGGCTCGACCAGCGGCTTCGTCGCCTGCTCCGCCGTCCTGCTGTGCTCGCTCGCCGCCGGCCACCTCCGTCATCGCGGGGTGGGCATCGCGGGACTTGCCGTGACGGCGACCGCTGTCACCGGCCTGACCTGGGCGGTCGCGGGCAACGTGGTTCCCGGCGGACTGCTCGCCTGGCTGGAGGGCCAGCTGACGCGGCACCGGATCCAGCTGTGGCACGACGCGCTGCATCTGTCGCGCCAAGAACCCGCCCTGGGAGTGGGACCGGGGCGCTTCGGCGAGCTCAGTACGACGGCTACCGGGACGCTGCTGTCCGACGGCAAGCCTCACTCGGCGCCCTTGCAGCAGGCCGCGGAACAAGGGGTCGTCGGCCTGCTGCTGCTGGCGGCGGCCTTCTGCTGGATGCTGTTCGCACTGTGGCGCACTGCCCGTCCCACCCCCGTCGCGCTCACTGCGGGCGCGGCCCTCACAGCCCTGGCCGCGATCGCCGCGGTCGGCAACGCGCTCAGCTTCACGACGGTGTCGGTGGGCGCGGGCCTGCTGGCGGGGTTGGCAACGGCCCGCCCGATAGCCGGCGATACTTCGCAGCCCGAGAACGACGCACGCACGCGTGGCGATCAGCTGTCCCCATGACCGCGCGCACGGCAGTGTCGCCGACGCACATGGGCCCAAGACCCACCCGAAGCGACGACCGTCCCTCGATCCCAGCTCCCCTGGGTCCCCGTGGATCCCCTTGATCCCTGGATCTCCCCGGACGCTCGAATCTCAGAGCGTCGTACCCGCCGCCCGAGACCGCAGCCGATCCCTGATGACCCCCACGGCCGCCTCCGCGTCGTCCACCGTGATCGTGAACGTGTGGCCGTCCCACAGCCGGAGCACCAGCCCCTCACCACGCCGTACGACGACCGCGGTGCCCTTGTCGGGCCGCCACCGGTAGCCCCAGCCACCCCATTGGCGCGGAGTGACGTGCGGGACGAACTCGGCGCCCATGACCTGGGAGAGCGGGATACGGCGGCGCGGCACACCGATGTGGCCGCAGCGCACCTCGAGGCACTCATGGTCGACCTTCAGAGCGACATGCACGAACGCCAGGGTGCCGAAGAGAACCAGCAGCCCGGCGGCGATACAGCCCACGACGGCCATGACGAGCGGGGCGACGCCGTCCGTCCACGGCGAGTCGACGGCCAGCTCGATCCCGAGCCCCATGCAGGCGGCACCGACGAGCGCGAGCAGCCACTGGACCCGGTTGGTCGCCCGCCCGGTCCAGACATCGGGATGCGGCTTGCCGCTGTGGGGGTGGTCCCTCATGGCTATGAGGTTACTCAGGATTCGCTGCGCTGGTACCGCGTCGCGCAGTGTGACTGCGCCGACCGGACCACTGCGGACCGAGGTGGTCCGTTTTATGGCCTTCCGTCACCGCGCGGGACTGATCGCCTGGAGGAGACGGCCCTCGTCGTAGGCGAGAGCGGGCTCGGGCAGCGCGCCCTCGCGGCCGCTGAGCAGCACGGTCAGGGTGCCGCTCGGCACGGCCTCGGGAGCGGGCTGCTCGCCGAGGCGGCGCAGCGCCTGCGCGGCGACCGCGCCCGCGGAGCCGTGCAGGACGAGCGGCGGGAAGCCGGGACGCTGGACGGCGGTGCGGATGCGCTCGGCGACGAGTTCGTAGTGGGTGCAGCCCAGGACTACGGTCGTCACGTCACGGGGGGTGAGCGCGGCGGCCGCGGCGACCGCGACCTCGATCGCCGTGTCGTCGGCGTGCTCGACCGCTTCGGCCAGCCCGAAGCAGGGCACTTCCGCGACGGACACACCGTCGGCGAAGTCCTTGATCAGTCCGCGCTGGTAGGGGCTGCCGGTGGTCGCGGGGGTGGCCCAGATCGCGACGGGGCCGCCACCGGCCGCGGCCGGTTTGATCGCCGGAACCGTACCGATGACCGGTATGCCTGGTTCGAGTCGGTCGCGCAGGGTGGGCAGCGCATGCACGGTCGCGGTGTTGCAGCCGATGATCAGGGCGTCGGGCCCGTGCGCGGCGGCGGCATCGGCGACGGCCACTGCGCGCTGCGTGAGGTCTTCGGGGGTCCGGGGACCCCAGGGCATGCCGTCGGGGTCGAGTGAGAGCACGAGATCTGCGTCGGGTCGTAGCCGCCGTACCGCGGCCGTCGCCGCCAGCAAGCCGATTCCGGAGTCCATCAGCGCGATCTTCACCCGGCCACGATAGACGATGGGCCCTTGCCGACCGGCCCGGTGGGGCAGACTGCGCACGTGAGCGCCATCGCGTGGACCGCCGCCGCGTCACTCGCCGCCTGGCTGTGGCTACTGCTCTGCCAGGGCTTCTTCTGGCGTACGGATGTCAGACTCCCGCGGCGGACGCAGCCGGACGAGTGGCCGTCGGTCTGCGTCGTCGTACCCGCTCGCGACGAGGCCGCGGTCCTTCCGATGAGCCTGCCGTCGCTGCTCGCTCAGAACTATCCGGGGCGCGCGGAGATCTTCCTGATCGACGACGGCAGCTCGGACGGCACCGGGGACCTGGCGCGCGAGCTCGCGCGACGGCACGGCGGGCTGCCACTGACGGTGGACTCCCCCGGTGAGCCACCCTCGGGCTGGACGGGCAAGCTCTGGGCGGTGCGGCACGGCATCGCCCTGGCACGCGCGCGTGACCCCGAGTACCTCCTGCTCACGGACGCCGACATCGCGCATGCACCCGAAAGCCTCAGGGAGCTGGTCGCGGCCGCGCGCACCGGGGGTTTCGACGTCGTCTCGCAGATGGCGCGGCTGCGGGTCGAGAGCCTTTGGGAACGGCTGGTCGTGCCGGCCTTCGTGTACTTCTTCGCGCAGCTGTATCCCTTCCGCCGGATCGGTAAGAAGGGGACGCGGACGGCGGCCGCGGCGGGCGGCTGCGTCCTGCTGCGCACCGAGGCCGCCGAGCGGGCGCGGATTCCGGACGCCATCCGGCACGCCGTCATCGACGACGTGGCACTCGCGCGGGCCGTCAAGCACGGCGGCGGCCATGTCTGGCTGGGGCTCGCCGAGCGGGTGGACAGCGTGCGCCCGTACCCACGACTGGCCGACCTGTGGCGGATGGTCTCGCGCAGCGCGTACGCGCAGCTGCGGCACAACCCGCTGGTGCTGGCCGGAACGGTCGCCGGGCTCGCCTTGGTGTATCTGGTGCCGCCCGCCACGCTGATCGTGGGACTGGCAGCCGGGGATGCGGCGACGGCGATCGGCGGCGGTCTCGCGTGGCTGGTGATGACGGGGACGTACGTACCGATGCTCCGCTACTACCGCCAGCCGCTGTGGCTCGCTCCGCTGCTGCCGTTCACCGCGTTCCTCTACCTCCTGATGACGGTGGACTCCGCGGTGCAGCACTACAGGGGGCGTGGCGCGGCCTGGAAGGGCCGCACCTACGCACGTCCGGACACGGTGCCCGACGAGGGCTGACTACTTGCGGCCCGGGGTCCAGTTCATGCCCCACCCGTAGGCGTAATCGACCGTGCGCTGCGGGCTCACGCCCCGCTCGGGCACCAGGTAGCGGGCCTCACGCTGGACGATCAGGTCGTCGCCGGTGTTGATGATCAGGGCGAGCGCGCACACCGTCGAGGGGATCGTGCACTCGTCGAGCGAGAAGTCGACCGGGGCACCGTGCTGCGGTGTGAGGGTGACCGTGGCGTGCAGGTCGGCGAAGGAGCGCGCGCCCTCGTAGATGGTGACGAAGATCAGGATGCGCCGGAACGCCCGCAGGTGGTCGAGGTTGACGGTGAGGTTCTCGCCGCTGGCCACGGCGCCGGTGCGGTCGTCGCCGTCGAGGTGGATGTACGGCGGCTGGTGCAGGGCGCCGAAGGCGTTGCCGAGGGACTGGATCACTCCCTTGCTGCCGTCGGCCAGCTCGTACAGGGCGCACAGATCGAGGTCGAGGTCGTTGTGCATGGCGACCGGACGGCCCAGCTTGGCGGCCCAGCCGGAGAACTGCTTGCGCACCTCCCAGTTGAGGTTCACGCGCATGGCACCCGAGGTGCCGCCCTGCTTGGTCAGGGAGACCGAGGGGGCCGCCTTGGTGAGCGTCACCTTGCTGAGGCTCACCGGAGGTGCCGGCGGCGGAGGCGGGGCGGCCGGTGGCATGGCGGGCGGCGGCATGGTCGCCCGGGGCGCCGCAGCCGCAGGTGGCGGGGTGGTCACCGCGGGAGTCGGCGCGGGTGCCGCCTGCTGGGGTTCGTCGACCGTGATGCCGTAGTCGGTGGCGAGCCCCTCCAGACCGCTGCCGTAGCCCTGACCGACGGCGCGGAACTTCCAGGCGCCCTGGCGGCGGTAGAACTCACCGAGCACGAAAGCGGTTTCGACCGTGGCGCCCGCGCTGTCGAAGCGGGCGACGACCGTGCCCTGGGCGGCGTCCTTGACCTCGATGTACAGGTCCGGCACCTGACCGAACGATCCGCCGTCGGAGGAGGCGGCAAGGATGACGGTCTCGATGGCCGGTTCCACGCTCGCGAGGTCGACGAGGAGGCTGTCGGTCACCCGGCCGCCGGCGTCCCGCTTGCCCTCGTGCCGGACGGCGCCGGAGGAGTGCGCCGGCTGGTTGTAGAAGACGAAGTCCCCGTCGGAGCGGACCTTTCCGCCGACGAGAAGCAGCGCCGAGGCGTCCGCGTCGGGCACGCCGGTCCCTGAACGCCAGCCCAATTCGACTCGTAGTGCCGTCGTCGGCACGGGAACATTCGATCCCTTCGACATTGACATGTCCGCCCCCATCACCTGTTCACCGCGCCAGGCACATCCCGGCTGCCCACTGGGTTCTTCTACAGGGTCAACCTATTCCCCGCGACATCGAAGTCCCACGAGGGGCACGGGAACACCCGTGGTCAACCGGCGGTAACCCGCCCGGAGCTCGGCATTTACACGATCCGAACGCTGATTGGCGTCCCTTTTTGCCAAGTTCGCTCGCATTGGGGATCCGGCGTCACTGCGGACACATAAAACAACCCTCTTATCGGTCTCCCCAACCAGCACATCGTGGGCTTACCTTATGTGCCATGACCTCCCCCCGCTCCACCTATGGCGGCGGCTACTACTCCGCCTCCTTCCCGGACACCCCGATCTACGACAGGCTCGTCGCCGAGCGGGGCACCCCGCAGATCGCCCCGATCCGGGTCCCCGCCGCTTACGACACTGCGGGCAGTCATCTGCCCGCGCTGCCGTCGGCACTGCCCGCCCTCCCGGCGGCGCCGTCCCACCCCTCCTACGGTTATCCGCAGGCCCAGCAGCCCTCTCCGCTGCAACAGGCGCCCGCGGCCTACATCCCGCAGCAGGCTGCCGCGCCGCGCGGCTACCCGGGCCCGCAGGCACAGCAGCCTCGGCCGGTGGCCCCCGGTGGCATGGGCTACGAGGCGATGCGCCCCGCGGCTCCCCGGCCCGCCGCGGCTCCTTACCAGGACCCGTACAACAACCAGCAGTACCGCGGCTACTGACCGTTCCCCCGGGTTGTCGGCGCCACCTGGCACGATGGCCGTATGGGGTACGGACAGCTGCAGTCGATTCACGTTCATCCGGTCAAGGCGTTCCGGGGCACAGCGCACCCGGAGGCCGTCGTGGAGCCCTGGGGGCTGGCCGGTGATCGACGCTGGATGCTGATCGACGACGGGGGAAAGGTCGTTACACAGCGCCAGCAGCCACGCCTCGCGCTGGCCGCCGCCGAGCTGCTGCCCGGCGGCGGTGTCCGGCTGAGCGCGCCCGGGATGGACGCGCTGACCGTGCCCGTGCCGCGCGCCGTCGGCTCGATGCCGGTGGAGATCTTCCGCGACAAGGTCGAGGCGGCCCTCGCAGACGGCGACACCGCGCACGCCTGGTGCAGCACCTATCTGGGCGTCGATACGCGCCTCGTGTACATGGCCGATCCCGCCACGAGCCGGCCCGTCGACCCGGAGTACGCCCTGCCGGGCGAGACCGTCAGCTTCGCCGACGGCTACCCCCTGCTGCTCACCGGCACGGCCTCCCTCGACGCCCTCAATTCCCTGATCGCACAGGGTGATCACGCGCACGAGGGCCCGCTGCCCATGAACCGTTTCCGGCCGAACGTCGTCGTGTCGGGCACCGCCGCCTGGGCCGAGGACGACTGGTCGCGCATCTCCATCGGCGAGGTCACCTTCCGCGCGCCCAAGAAGTGCGGGCGCTGCGTGGTGACCACTACCGACCAGAGCACCGCCGAGCGCGGCCGGGAGCCCCTGCTCACCCTGGGCAGACACCGCCGCCTGGGCGGCAAGTTGCTGTTCGGCCAGAACCTGGTGCCCCTGTCCCGAGGCACGATCCGGGTCGGTGACCCGGTCACGATTCTCGGCTGAGAAGGATCCCCGCGGGCGGCGGAGGTCGGGAACCTCGGCCGGGTGCCCGCGCGTTGGGCTTTTCGTGAGAAGTTCGTGAGAGGCCCAGGGCGCAGGTGATTTCGCTCTCTCTTCGGCGGTGCTCGCGGGTGAGCGGCTCCGTCACGGGTTATCACGGAGCGGGAAGGGGGTGGCCGGACGATGCGCGCGATCAGCGGACTCTGGCGCTGGCGGCACAATCCGCTGCGCCGTGCGACCGATCTCGCCGAGGCCTGGGTCGCCCTCGCGGCCCTGCTGCTGATCCTCGTCGTGACGCCCATCGCCGGCTCCCTGGTCGGCGGCCTCGCCCAGGACGCCCTGCAGCAGTCCGTGCGTGAACAGCGCACGTCCCGGCACCTGGTGACCGCCACGGTGCTCCGGAAAGTGGACGGCTCCCAGCTGGACGTGGACCCCGAGGCGGCCACCGGACGGGACATGCGCACCCGGGTCGTGGCCGACTGGACCGCGCCCGACGGCACCGTGCATCAGGGCCGGGTCATGACGAGCCTCGACAGCCCGCATCAGGGCGACCGCTTCGCGATATGGACGGACCAGCAGGGCCGCACCGTGGCCCGCCCGCTGGACTCCGCGACGGCGGCGACGCACGCCGTGCTCGCCGGATGCGGGGCGGGCCTGCTGACGGCCGGTCTTGTCGAGGGCGGCAGACGGCTGCTCGTGTGGCGCATGGTCCGTCGCCGGTACGAGCGTTGGGACCAGGCCTGGGACAAGGCGGGCCCCGACTGGGGCCGGACCGGCACCGGCAGCTGACGGCCTTCCTGCTCTGGTCAACCCACCGCCCGCGCGCACGCTACGGTGGACCGGCCGAACTCTTCGGCAGCAGAACCCGCGTACTTCGAGGTGGGGGCACAACAACGCCATGGCACAGGGCACGGTCCAGGTGACGCACACCGGCACATCGCGGTGGCGGCGCCGCACGGGTGAGTACGCGTCGCTCGCCGCCGCCCTGGAGGCCGCGGCCGACGGTGACGTCCTCACCGTCGCGCCCGGCACCTACCGGGAGAACCTCGTCGTCCAGCGAGCGGTGACCCTGCGCGGCCCCGAGGGCTCACCCGGCTCGGTGCGGATCGCGCCCGTGGACGGAGTGCCGTTGACGGTGCGCGCCTCGGCCGTGGTGCAGGACCTGCATGTGGAGGGTCAGGACGCGGCGGCTCCCGCGCTGCTCGTCGAAGAGGGGGCCCCGGAGCTGACGGACGTCCGGATCGTCACCCGGTCCGCAGCCGGGATCGAGGTGCGCGGCGGGGCTCGGCCGACCGTGCGGCGCTGCACCGTCGACAACCCCGCGGGCATCGGCATCGCCGTACTGGACGGCGGTGGCGGGGTGTTCGAGGAGTGCGAGGTCGTCGCGGCCGGTCAGGCGGGCATCGCCGTGCGCGGCGGCGCGCACCCCCGTCTGGAGCGCTGCCGGGTGCACCATGCCGCGGGCTCGGGGCTGACGGCGACCGGGGAGAACTCCGCGCTGGAAGCCGTGGGTTGCGAGGTCTACGAGGTCCGGGGTTCCGGCGTCCAGGTCACCGGCCGGGCCACCGCCCACCTCACGGACTGCGATGTGCACCGCACCACCGCCGACGGCGTCACGCTCGACACGGACGCCGTGCTGACGCTGGCGGACTGCCGTATCCACGACATCCCGGAGAACGCGGTCGACCTGCGCTCCCGTTCGGTCCTCACCCTGACCCGCACCACGGTGCGTCAGTTCGGGCGCAACGGCCTGTCGGTGTGGGATCCGGGCACGCGCGTGGACGCCAACCAGTGCGAGATCTTCGACAGCACCGGCGACTACCCGGCGGTGTGGGTCAGCGACGGCGCGACGGCGGTGCTGGACTCCTGCCGGGTGCACGATGTGCCGGACGCGCTGTTCGTCCTCGACCGCGGCTCCCGCGCGGACGTCGTCGACAGCGACCTGTCCCAGGTGCGCAACACGGCCGTGTCGGTGAGCGACGGCGCCACGGCCCAGCTCGACGACTGCCGGATCCGGGACGCGGCGACGGGTGCCTGGTTCCGGGACCACGGCAGCGGCGGCACTCTCAACAACTGCACCGTGGACGGCACCCAGACCGGCGTGATCGTCACCAAGGGCGCCGACCCCGTCATCGAGCGGTGCACGGTCGACTCCCCGGCGGAGGCCGGGTTCTACGTCTCGGCGGGCGGCCGCGGCACCTTCCTCAACTGCCGGGTGCGGGGCAGCGCCGGCTATGGCTTCCATGTGATCGACGGCTGCCGTACGACGCTGCGGAAGTGCCGTACGGAGCGGTGTGCGCGCGGCGGTTACGAGTTCGCGGACGGCGGCCCGGACGCGGCCTCCGGGGTGGGCCCCGACGTCGAGGACTGCACCAGCGACGAGAGCGCGGGCCTGAGGCAGCCGCCGCCCGTTGCGGAGCCCGCCGTGCAGACGGCGAGCCAGTCCCCCGGTCTCCTCGGCGCCATCCCCGGTCAGCGCAGCACCGAGCAGGAGGCGCTCGTCGCCGCCTCGCGGGCCGAGAAGCCGGTGCGGACCTCCAAGGACGTCCTCGGTGAACTGGACGCGCTGGTGGGTCTGGAGAGCGTCAAGCGTGAAGTGCGCGCCCTCACCGACATGATCGAGGTGGGCCGGCGCCGTCAGCAGGCGGGCCTGAAGGCGGCGTCGGTCAAGCGGCATCTGGTCTTCACCGGCTCCCCCGGCACCGGCAAGACGACGGTCGCCCGGCTCTACGGCGAGATCCTCGCGTCCCTCGGCGTCCTGGAGAAGGGCCACCTGGTCGAGGTGTCCCGCGTCGACCTGGTCGGCGAGCACATCGGCTCCACGGCGATCCGCACGCAGGAGGCTTTCGACAAGGCACGCGGCGGTGTGCTGTTCATCGACGAGGCGTACGCGCTGTCGCCGGAGGACTCGGGCCGGGACTTCGGCAAGGAGGCCATCGACACGCTGGTGAAGCTGATGGAGGACCACCGCGACGCGGTCGTGGTGATCGTGGCGGGCTACACCGCCGAGATGGAGCGCTTCCTGTCGGTCAACCCGGGTGTGGCGTCCCGCTTCTCACGGACCATCACCTTCAGCGACTACGGCCCCGACGAGCTGCTGCGGATCGTCGAGCAGCAGACCGAGGAGCACGAGTACCGGCTCGGCCCCGGTGTCGCCGAGGCCCTGCTGAAGTACTTCACGGCGATCCCCAAGGGCGCGGCGTTCGGCAACGGCCGTACGGCACGGCAGACCTTCGAGGCCATGGTGGAGCGGCACGCGGGCCGGGTCGCCCAGCTGCCCGAGCCCAGCACGGACGACCTGACGCTGCTGTACGCCGAGGATCTGCCCGACCTGGCCTGACAGCGCGGGTCGGGCCGATCGCCCGGGTCGACCGGATCAGCTCTCGGCAGCGGCCTGTGGCCTCGGCGCCGGCACCCCCGGCCGCAACCGCGCCAGCAGCCGTTCCCGTTCCTCCGCGAACGCCGGGTCCGCCTGGTAGTCGCCGTGGCCGAGGATCGGTGCGGGCAGCGGGTGTTCGGGAGTGCGGCCGTACGCCAGCGGGTCCTTGAGGGCCTCACGGTCGACCTCGGGGTCACAGCCGTCGGGCAGTCGGACCGGGCCGCCGATGGGGTCGGTGACCCGGTACAGGTTGCGCCAGCAGTCGACCTCGGCATGCAGGGAGGCCAGCGCGGCCGTGCCGAAATGGGCCGGGAACCAGCGGCCGTACAGGCGCTCCAGCGGCGAGCCGTAGGTCAGCAGCGCGACCCGCTTGCGGTCGGCCGGCGTCAGCTGCCAGGCCGCGGCGGCCGCGAGCACGCTGCCCTGGGAGTGACCCGAGATGACGAGGCGCCGTCCCTCCCCGTCGCGGGTCCAGGTCGCCATTCGCCAGGTCAGGTCGGGCACCGCGCGCTCGGCGTAGCAGGGCGGCGCGAACGGATGTGCGGCGCGCGGCCAGAAGGTACCGACGTCCCACAGGATGCCGATGGTGCGCCGGGCGGAGGCGTCCTTGTAGGCGCGCCTGCCCCACGTGACGAACAGTATGAAGCCGAGCCCGATCAGCCAGGAGCCCAGTGCCTGCGCCGTCTCGGCGGCGCCGTGGACAAAGGCGTACGCCCCGTCGGCGGCCTCGCTCGGCGTCTCGTCGGTCGTCAGGGCACCGACCAGGGCTCCGGCGCCCAGGAGCAGGGTGGCGGTGGAGGTGACGGCGACGACGAGGGGGGCGCGGTCGGTGAGCGTGGCCATCGCGCGCGTGGTCGCGATACGGCGGGTCCGTGCCGTGTCCCGGGGCTCCCCGGTGTAGTCGAGTTCCACCGTGCCCAGTTCGGCGCGGCGCAGCAGCCAGGCTCGCCAGCCCAGCAAGCCGCAGAGCAGCAGGAGGAGGACCAGCAGCGGCGGGATCACGGACGCCTGCCAGGTCAGCAGGACCGGCGGCCCCACGATCGACGCGCCCGTGCCGTCGAGCCAGTCGGCCACCCGCTGAGCGACCCCGCCGGACATCACCCCGCCCAGGGCGCAGGCCAGCATCGCCACGGCCGGTCCGCCGAGGCCGCGCATCGCGGCGCGCGGGTCGGGCTGTGTGCGGTGCAGGACGTGGGCGACGACGGCCAGCACGATGACGAGCAGGCCCTGGAAGAAGGCGATGGCGCCGAAGGTGGGGTCGCCGGGAAGACGGCCGGTCGACTGCCAGCCCGGCCGGTCCCACCCGGCGTACACCAGGGAGAGCGCCAGCAGGACGAGGGCGGCGAGCGGAAGGCGTCGTACCAAACGCTCGTCGAGTTCCTGGTCGAGGCGGTTCTCGCTGCGGCCCCGGCGGCAGACCACCCACACCACGACGGCCGCGCAGGCGACGAGCGCCGCGTCCAGGAGCCATCCCAGGGCGTCGAGGAGTGCCGGTCCGCCGGGCCGGCGGTCGAAGCGTGCGGCCGCCGAACCGACCGCCGCGGCGACCGTCAGCAGACCGGCGGCGGTGTGCGCGGCGCGCAGCCGGGCCACCAGGCGCCGGCCGTACCAGAAGCCGGGGCGGCCCAGGGAGGTGCCGCCGGACTCCTCGTCCGGCTCGGGCTCGCGGGACATCGGCTGCTGGGACTCGTACGCGCTCCAGGTGCGGCGGGAGAGGTACCACAGCAGGCCGGTCAGCGCGGCGGGCACCACGGCCGCGAGGGCGAGCCTGCGGCCGGGATCGCTCCACCAGCCGCCGTTCGAGACGGACGGGGACAAGAAGCCCAGCCAGCTGTGCCGCTCGGCGCACGCGCGGGTGCCCGCGCACTGCCAGGCCGCGAGGTCCAGCGCGACCTCGCACGCCGCCGCGACCAGCAGCACCGTCAGTGTGAGCCCCGCGAGCCGCACCAGCAGGCCGTACAGACGCACCGTCCGCGCCCGGTCGTGTGTGGTGGGGCGCATCCAATGGGCGAGGTTCACCACCATGAACGGCAGTAAGAGCAGCCACAGGGCGCGGGCGCTGTTGCCCGAGGTGAGGTTGCACCAGACGTAGGCCTCGGGCACCGGCCCGTCCCGGCGGTCGTCCGGTCGGTCCTCCGCGTCGATGTCGTCGGACCGTCGGAAGACGGCGGCCGTGTCGTCGCCGGTGATCCGCACGGTCCGCGGATCGTCGAGCATCTCCTGCGGCGTGGTGCCGCCGACGCCGTGGACCAGGAGTTCCAGGGCGATTATCGCGTCCTCGGGCGCCTGAGCCGCCCCGTTCGTCGTGACGCGTTCCTGCGCACGTTCCATCTCGCACTTCCCCCGTGACGAGCCATCGGCTTGTGTCCGTGCGGGCACAAGGATCTCCGCCGAGACGCTCTCGTACACCTCTCCTCACGGAATCTCCCCGGTACGTGTGACGGGGAGGGGAACGGCAGATGCAGAAGTGACATGCGCGCGTCGGGACGGCCACTGGCGCGACCTGTGCCGACCCGTGCGAGGATGGGACGCCCCGCGCCCCGGGAGGGGCGAGAATGGCCTTGTCGGATGGGGTGGCAGGGCATGTCGGACGGCAGCGGCGAAAGGACCGGAGCGTACGTGAGCGAGAATCAGAACCTCCTCGCGGAGCAGCGGCGCGCCCTGATCCTGGACGAGGTCCGGCGCCGCGGCGGGGTGCGGGTCAATGAGCTGACCCGCAAGCTCGGCGTGTCGGACATGACGGTGCGCCGCGATCTCGACGCGCTCGCCCGGCAGGGTGTGCTGGAGAAGGTGCACGGCGGCGCTGTCCCGGTGGTCGAGGCCAGCACGCACGAGCCGGGGTTCGAGGCGAAGTCGGGTCTGGAGCTGACGGCCAAGGAGGACATCGCGCGGGCGGCGGCGGAACTCGTCGCGCCGGGCAGCGCGATCGCTCTGTCGGGCGGTACGACGACGTACGCGCTGGCGCATCAGCTGGTCGACGTGCCCGACCTCACCGTGGTCACCAACTCGGTGCGGGTCGCCGACGTCTTCCACGTCGCGCAGCGCACCACGGGTCCCCGTCAGGGCGCCGCCACGGTCGTGCTGACCGGCGGGGTGCGCACGCCGTCCGACTCGCTGGTGGGGCCGGTGGCCGACCAGGCGATCGCGGCGCTCCACTTCGACGTGCTGTTCCTCGGTGTGCACGGCATATCGGTGGAGGCCGGCCTGTCCACGCCGAACCTCGCGGAGGCCGAGACCAACCGGCGGCTGGTGCAGTCGGCGCGCCGGGTCGTGGTCGTCGCCGACCACACCAAGTGGGGTGTGGTGGGGCTGAGTTCGTTCGCCGCGCTGGAGCAGGTCGACACGCTGGTGACGGACGCCGGGCTGGCGGCCGACGCGCGCTCGGAGATCTCCGAGCAGCTGCGCCGGCTGGTGGTGGCCGGTGAGCCCGATGAGGGTGCAGACATCTGACGAGACGCCAGCTATGGTGACGCTGCCCGGAGCGCTGTCGGCATAGGGGGTTTCGTCCATGGCTCACCTGCTGCGTGAGGTGGGGATCGAGTTCGTGGGGAGCGCGCCCGTACGGCATGTCTTCGCGCGGGAGATCTCCGCTCCCCCGGAGACGGTGTACCGGGCTCTCGCCGAGGACGTGCCGGGCTGGACGGAGTGGTTCTCGGCGGTGACGCTGGCCCGTCCGCTCGACGACGGAGCCCGGCGCGAGGTCCGGCTCACGGGCGGCACGCGCTTCGAGGAGACGATACTCGCGGCGAAGAGCCCCGAGGTGTACGCCTACCGCGTCGACCTCACCAACGCGCCCGGGGCGCGGGCCATGGTCGAGGAGTGGCGGCTCGCCCCGGCGGGGACGGGCACCCGGGTCCAGTGGACCTTCGCCGTGGACGGCACGGCACCCTTCCGGTTCACCTTCGGCCTCGCGCGGCCCGGCCTCGGCCGGGCGTTCCGGGGCGCCGTGACCTCGCTGGACCGGCGGCTGGCCGCGGCGGCACGCTGAGGCCGGCGGGTCACTCGGGCCAGACGCCCGTCTCCAGCAGCTGCTCGATGGCCGTCGAGAACGGCGCGATGTCGAGACCTTGCTGGGTCAGCCAGGTGTCCGAGTAGTACTTGTCGAGGTACCGGTCCCCCGGGTCGCACAGCAGGGTCACCACGCTCCCCTGCCGTCCCTCGGCCACCATCTCGGCGACGATCTTCAGCGCGCTCCACAGCCCGGTGCCCGTCGAGCCGCCCGCCTTGCGGCCGATGGCCCGCTCCAGGGCGCGTACGGCGGCCACGCTCGCCGCGTCCGGCACCTTCATCATCCGGTCGATGGCGCCGGGCACGAAGCTCGGTTCCATGCGCGGCCGGCCGATGCCCTCGATACGGGAGCCGCAGTCGCACGTGACGTCCGGATCGCCGGTGGTCCAGCCCTCGAAGAAGCAGGAGTTCTCCGGGTCGGCGACACAGATGCGGGTGTCGTACTGCATGTAGTGGACGTACCGGGCGAGGGTCGCGGAGGTGCCGCCGGTGCCGGCCGTGGCGACGATCCAGGCGGGCTCCGGGAACCGCTCCAGCCGCAGCTGACGGAAGGTGGACTCGGCGATGTTGTTGTTGCCGCGCCAGTCCGTGGCCCGTTCGGCGTAGGTGAACTGGTCCATGTAGTGGCCGCCGGTCTCGATCGCGAGGCGTGCGGACTCCTCGTACATTTTCCGTGAGTCGTCCACGAAGTGGCACTGTCCGCCGTGGAACTCGATGAGGCGGCACTTCTCGGCGCTCGTCGTGCGCGGCATGACCGCGATGAAGGGCACGCCGATCAGCTTCGCGAAGTACGCCTCGGAGACGGCCGTCGAGCCGCTGGACGCCTCGATCACCGGGCGGCCCGGCCGGATCCAGCCATTGCACAGGCCGTACAGGAAGAGTGAGCGGGCGAGCCGGTGCTTGAGGCTGCCGGTGGGGTGGGTCGACTCGTCCTTGAGGTACAGGTCGATGCCCCATTGCTCCGGCAGCGGGAAACGCAACAGGTGCGTGTCGGCCGAGCGGTTGGCGTCGGCCTGGACCTTGCGCACGGCTTCTTTCAGCCAGTCGCGGTAGCCGGCGTCGGTGCGGTCGACGTCGAGGGTCACGCCGGACGGGGTCTGCTGGAGGGTACTCACGGCGCTGCTCCCGGTGCTGTGCGGCTGCGGCGAATCGCGCGGCCGTCGCTTCGAGCATAAACATCTTCCGCACGCTTCTCACCTGCATAAACACACCTTTGAGAGCCTCAAAGGCATCCCTGGACCGGTGCTCTCACCCATCCCTGGGGGCGCATTCGCGCGAGTGCTCCGAGCGCCCCTGTCCAGGGATGACGTGTGTACTGGTGCTCGACGCGGTCCGCGGGCAGACTGCACCGAACGGGACAGCGGTCCCGAGCGGGGGCACACTGGATCACGACCAGAGCCGGCCACGGCCCACGCAGGACGGACCGGCACACCGAGGGGCTAAGGGGCGGGGCATGGCTGAGCCGGAGTTCAAGGCCACGGGCGTGCGGATCGGGAAGCGGCTGCGCTCGTTGACCCGGGCCGGGCAGATACGGATCAGCGACGGCAGGGTGCAGCTGCTCACCAGCTACGGCAGCGAGATCGACAGCGCGCCGGTGCAGGCGGTACGGGCGTCCAAGCCCTGGTTCGCCCCCGACGACCGTGCGCAGGCGGACCTCAACGGCAACCGCTATTCACTGACGTTGGGCGACCACGACCCCGCTCCGGGTGAAGCAGGTCCGCCCGCCGCGCGCCGGTTCATCGAGGCCGTACGGAAGGCCGCCGGACGCAAGGGCTGAGTCACCGCGAGTTGCGCTACCGCACCCCCTGCGTCACGCTGGTCTCACGTCACTCTGGGTTTACCGGCGATAACGCTGCGAACCAGCCCGCCGGCCACGTCAGCAGGCGGCCGTTTTCTTCGAGCACCCTGCTGGATCCGTACTTCGTGTTCTTCCGGACCTCTTCAGTCGGGGAGTCGCAGCCGTGATCAGTTACCCAAGCAGGCACTGCACGGTGGAGCTCCAAGCCCTGCCGTCGCGGATCGGTCAGGTCCGCAGAATCGTATCGGCGCACTTGCGTTACTGGCATCTGGATCCCTTGATAGACCGCGCCGCGCTCGGTGTGACCGAGCTGTTGACCAACGTCCACCAGCACGCCCAGCCGGACAAGATGTGCACCGTGGAGCTCGAGCTGCTGCTCGACCGGCTGATGGTCTCGGTGCACGACCACGACCCGCGGCTGCCGGTCGTGGTGGACGTCGGGCACGCCGACTCGCTCGCCACCTGTGGGCGCGGGCTGGCGATGGTGGCCGCGGTCAGCGAGAGCTGGGGCGTGCGGCCGGACGGCGAGTCCGGCAAGGTCGTGTGGTTCACCCTGCCGACGCCCATGGCGGCGGCACGGGCATCGGTCGCGCGTCCGCTGCGTCGGACGACGGTGGCCGTGGAGCAGCCCGCGCGGCAGTTCGCCGAGGTCGGGCAGCGGGTGGACCTGCGTCGGCCGGAACATGCTCCCGCCCGGTCGGCCGTAGTGGGCTGACCGGGCGGTGAGGGGGTGAATCCGGCCCTGCCGGGTCACTCCGTGGCGATGGCCCGCAGTACGTCCAGGCGCGCCGCGCGGCGTGCCGGGCGCAGGCCCGCCAGCGCTCCGGCCGTCAGACCGACCAGGGCCACCACCACCAGTTGCAGGGGCGGCATCGCGAAGGCGAAGGCGCTGTCGCTCGCGCCGTCGGAGGCCCTGACCAGGACCCAGCCGAGGAAGCCGCCGAGCGCGAGGCCGCCGACCGTGCCGAAGGCGGCCACCAGGACCGACTCCCAGCGGACCATCGCGCGCAGTTGGGAACGGGTCTGGCCCACGGCCCGCAGCAGGCCGAGTTCCCGAGTGCGCTCGTGGATCGCCAGCGTCAGGGTGTTGGCGATGCCGAGGAGTGCGATGAGCACCGCGAGGGCGAGCAGCGCGTAGACGAGGGTGAGCATCATGTCGATGCCGCCCGCCGAGGACTGTGCGTACTCGTCGCGGGTCTGCACGTCGGGGTTGCCGTACTGGGCCGCGACCTTCTCGACCGCCGCCTTGCCGGTGTCCGTGCCGACCCCGTCCTTGAAGGAGACGGCGATGAGGGTGTCCGCGTCCTGGGTGCGGTGCGGAGCCCAGGCGTCGCGGGTGACGACGTAGTCGCCGGCGAGTTCGGACTGGCCGTAGACCGCGCGGACGGTGAAGGTCGACGTCCTGCCGTCGGTGAAGGTGAGGTGGGCCTTGTCGCCGGTCGTCAGGTTCTGCTTGTCGGCCTCCTTCTCGGTGATGGCGATGCCGTCGGTGCCGAGGTCGCGCAGGGAGCCCTGGACGGTGCCGAGGTCGAAGGTGCGCTCCAGCGCGACCGGGTCCGTGACCGTCAGGGCCCGTCCCTTGCCGTCGACTTCCGCGACCCCGCGGCCGAGGCCGACGGCCGTGTCCACCTCGGGCAGCCGTTGGACCGCGTCGGCGAGGCGCGGGCTCAGACCGCTGCCGCCCGCGCCGAACGACGGGGTGCTGACGGCCACGTCGCCCGCGAAGGACCGGGACACGGTCTGGTCCATGGTCGCCTTCAGCGAGGCGCCGAACACCGTGAACAGGGACACCACGGCCACGCCGATCATCAACGCGCTCGCGGTGGCCGCCGTGCGCTTCGGGCTGCGCAGGGCGTTGCGGCGGGCGAGGCCACCGGTCACACCGCGCAGCCGGTCGAGGGGGCCGCCGAGGATCCGTACGGCCGTCGTGGAGGCGACCGGGCCGAGGACCACGAAGGCGACGAGCGCGAGGACCGCGCCGGTACCCGCCAGCCAGATGGACGGGGACACCAGGACGCCGGTGAGCGTCACGGCCACCGCGAGGGCGATGAGCCCCAGTCCGGTGACGGCGCGGAGACGGGAGGCGCCGGAGGTGTCGACCGCCGTCTCGCGCAGGGCGGCCAGCGGTGCGGTGCGGCCGGCCCGTACGGCGGGCAGCAGGGCGGAGCCGAGGCAGACCAGGATGCCGACCGCGAGCGGCAGGGCCATCGACAGACCGCTGATGACCAAGTCGCCCTCGGGGAACGGGAATCCGATCGCCGGGAACAGCGCCTGGAGCCCGGCCGCGATGCCGATGCCGCCCGCGAGACCGGCCACCGAGGCGGTGACGGCCACGGCGGTCGCCTCGACGAGGGTCGAGGAGGTGACCTGGCGGCGGGAGGCGCCCAGGGCACGCAGCAGGGCGTTCTCGCGAGTGCGCTGGGCCACGACGATCGCGAAGGTGTTGTGGATGGAGAAGGTGGCCACCAGGAGGGCCACACCGGAGAAGACCAGCAGGAAGGTGGTGAAGACGGTCAGGAACTGGCTGGAGATCATGTCGGTGTTCTCCTCGGCCGACTCCTGGCCGGTGATGGCCTCGACTCCCTTGGGGAGCACGGGGGTCAGCCGGTCGACCAGCTCCTGCTGGCCGACGCCCGGCCCGGCCCGCACCTGGATGCTCGTCGCCTCGCCGGGCCGCGCCGTGAGGTACTTCTCCGCGTCGGCCCGGGTCATGCCGGTGAACGTCACCTGTGCCATGCCGTCCTCGCCGCCGAAGGTCGCGAGGCCGACGATCGTCACCTTGACCGGGTCCGGCGTGCGCAGGGTCGTCGTGTCGCCGATCTCCAGGTCGCCGCGCTCGGCGGTGCCGCGGTCGACGACCACCTCGCCGGACTTCTGCGGGGTACGCCCCTCGGCGAGCTGGTACGCGTTGAGCTCGGGGTCCTCGATCCAGTTGCCGGCGAGGGTGGGCGGGCCCTGGCCGCCGATCGGGTCGCCGTTCTGGCCGACCAGCTGGCCGGCGCCCTGGATGTCGGGGGCGGCGGCCGCGACGCCGGGGACCTGCTCGATGGCGTTCACGAGGTCCGCGTCGACGGGTTCGCGTACGCCCTGGCTCTCACCGGGTGTGGTGATCGAGTCGGCGCTGCGGACGACGGCGTCCGTGCCGCTGGTCGCGTTGCCGAACATCGTGTCGAAGCTGGCGCGCAGCGTGTCGCCCATGACGAGCGTCCCGGCGAGGAAGGCCACGCCGAGGAAGACCGCGAGGAACGTACCGGCGAAGCGTCGCTTGTGGGCGCGCAGGGAGGACACGCTCAGGCGGACGGACGCGTTCATGACGGCACCTCGAAGGCTTTCATGCGGTCCAGGACCTTGTCGGCGGTCGGGGATTCCATACGGTCGACCAGGCGCCCGTCGGCGAGGAACACGACCTCGTCGGCGTGGGCGGCGGCCACCGGGTCATGGGTGACCATGACGACCGTGCGGGCCGTCTGGCGCACCGCGCGGCCGAGCAGGCCGAGGACCTCCCCGCCGGAGCGGGAGTCGAGGTTGCCGGTCGGCTCGTCGGCGAAGACGACGTCGGGCCGGCCGGCGAAGGCACGGGCCACGGCGACGCGCTGCTGCTGTCCGCCGGAGAGTTCGGAGGGCCGGTGGTGGAGCCGGTCGCGCAGGCCGACGACGTCGATCAGCGCGTCGATCCACTCCGGGTCGCCCCTGCCGCCCGCGAGGTCCAGCGGCAGCGTGATGTTCTCCGCGACGGTGAGCGTCGGCACGAGGTTGAACGACTGGAACACGAAGCCGACGCGTTCCCGGCGCAGCAGGGTGAGGCGGCGGTCGTCGAGGCTGCTCAGTTCGGTGTCGCCGATGTGGGCGGTGCCCGAGGTGAGGGTGTCGAGGCCGGCCGCGCAGTGCATCAGGGTGGACTTGCCGGAGCCCGAGGGCCCCATGATCGCGGTGAAGCGGCCGACCGGGAAGTCGACGCTCACCCCGTCCAGGGCCCGCACGCTGGTGTCGCCGCTGCCGTACACCTTCACGGCGTCGACGACGCGGGCCGCCGTCGGCGTCCTGGTCGTGACGGTCGTGGTGGTCATGCCGCACCGCCCTTGCCCGTACGGCCGAACTGCTCGTCCAGCACGGACAGCCGGCGCCAGTACTCGTCCTCGTCGATCTCGCCGGAGGCGAAGCGGTGGCCGAGCACGGTGATGGGGGACTTCTCGTCGGGGGCCGAGCGCCAGGGGCCGCGGCGTCCGCGCCATACGGTGCGGCGCAGCAGCGTGATGCCGCCGACCACGACGGCCGCCCAGATCAGCGGGAAGAGCAGGATCCACGGGCCGGGGCCGCCGTCCGCGAAGTGTGCGAGGGTCTGCATCTCGAGTCATCTCCCGAGTCGGTTCGGATCGGTTTCGTCGGGTCGTGCGGTGATGTCTCGAGACTCGCGCCGGGAGGGGGTCCGGGTCGTCGTACGGCCAGCGGCAGTGTGTGTACCTCGGGGGGAGTACGACGGGGTGGTTCCGCTGCTCCGGAGGGGGGCCGCCAGGTGGCTCCGAAAGGGCTCGACGCCTGTAACTACTAGTATGTACAGTGCTCGCATGAGCACCTCGGACCGACTGATCGAGTCCACCCGCGAGCTGCTGTGGGAGCGCGGCTATGTGGGCACCAGCCCCAAGGCGATCCTGGAGCGCTCGGGCGCCGGGCAGGGCAGCATGTACCACCACTTCAAGGGGAAGCAGGATCTCGCGCTGGCGGCGATCCGGCGGACCGCCGAGGAGATGCGGGCTACCGCCGCGGGAGTACTCGACGGCCCGGGTACGCCGTACGAGCGCATCGCGCGGTATCTGCGGCGCGAGCGCGAGGTGCTGCGCGGCTGTCCGGTCGGGCGGCTGACGATGGATCCGGACGTGATCGCCGACGACGAGCTGCGGGCGCCCGTCGACGAGACGCTCGACTGGCTGCGCGAGCGGCTCGCCGGGATCGTCGAGGAGGGCAGGGAGCAGGGCGAGTTCGCGGCCGGGCTCGACGGGGAGTCGGTCGCGGCGACGATCGTGGCGACCCTCCAGGGCGGCTACGTCCTCGCCCGCGCGTCCGGTTCACCCGGCGCCTTCGACGCGAGTGTCCGGGGGCTGCTGTCGCTGCTCGCCCCGCGGGACGACACACGCACTTCGTCGCGCCCGCCGACCGGCACGAGCACATGACCGACCGTCCGGCCTCAGACCTGAGAAGGGACATGGCATGCACGCCATGCAGTACGAGTTCACACTGCCCGCCGACTACGACATGGGCGCCATCCGCTCCCGTGTCGCCCGCGTCGGACATCTGCTGGACGGCTGGGACGGCCTCGGCGTCAAGACGTATCTGCTGCGCGAGCGCGGTGTGCACGGCTCGCCGGTCAATCAGTACGGGCCCTTCTACCTCTGGAACACCATGGAGGGCATGAACGCGTTCCTGTGGGGAGGCGCCTTCCAGGGGCCCGTGAACGACTTCGGGCGGCCGCGGATACGGCAGTGGACGGGGCTCGCCCACGCGGAGGGCGGCGCGGCGGGCTCTCCCGCCAGGCTCGCCGTGCGTCGGCGCCGACCGGTGCCGGAGGATGTGGAGTTGGCCGAGTTCATGGCCGGATCGGCGGACGAGACCGAGCGGCTGGCGGCGGAGGACGGCGCCGTGCTGGCCGCGGCCGCTGTCGACACCCATGCGTGGGAGGTGGTCCACTTCTCGCTCTGGGACCGGGACATGCCCGAGGCGGAGGGTGAGGTGTACCAGGTGCTGCATGTGTCGGCGCCGGAGCGTGGTGCGTTGCCGCGGGGTCGGCAGTGGTGAGTGCGGTTCGGACGTTTCTCGACGAAGGCGGAAGACATGGCGCTGGAGATGCGCGACCGGTGCGAACGTTGCGGGACCGCGCCGCTGCCGCCCGACGCCCCGGCCCGCATCTGCTCGTACGAGTGCACCTTCTGCGTCCCGTGCACCGAGGCGATGCGGGGCGTCTGCCCCAACTGCGGCGGCGAACTCGTGCCGAGGCCGCGGCGCTTGTGACGCGGCGGCCCTCTGGAGTTTGACGCGGACTAGGGCCTGCCGAGGTCCAGTCGGCCGATCCGCGCCACGTTCTCCCGGTCATCGGCGTCCCCGCTCACCTCGCCGGCGAACCACGCGTCGAGGATCTCCTTGAGCAACGGCTCCGACGTCAGTCGGAGGCTCAGGGCGAGGACGTTGGCGTCGTTCCAGCGGCGGGCGCCGTCGGCCGTGTAGGCGTCGGTGCACAGGGCCGCTCGTACGCCCGGCACCTTGTTCGCCGCGATGGAGGCGCCGGTGCCGGTCCAGCAGCACACCACCGCCTGCTCCGCGGTGCCGTCGGCGACCTGGCGTGCGGCCGCCTCCGAGCAGGCGGCCCACTGCGGGTCGGCGCCGGGGCTCAGCGCGCCGTACGTCACCACCTCGTGGCCGCGATCGCGCAGCTCGGTGACGAGCGACCGCGCCACCGGTTCATCCATGTCCGAGGAAACGGAGATCCGCATGTCGCGAGCCTACTCGGCGAGGCTCGCCGTCCGGGTGCGCGGGCGAGCGGGTCACGGCGGTGGTCCGTAGTGTCGGTGGAGGAGGCGGACGCCGGGAAGGGGCACCTGATGGATGCCGTCGACGTCGTCCATCGCTTCAACGCCGCGATCAATGACCGCAACCTCGACGACCTGGCGTCGCTGATGTCGGACGACCACGCCTTCGTGGATTCCGAGGGCGGCACGGTCCGGGGGAAGCGGGCGTGTGTCGAGGCATGGCGTGGCTTCTTCGCGGCCTTCCCGGACTATCGCAACACGTTCACCGAGGTGACGGTGCGGGACGACGTCGTCGTGGTGTCCGGGTACTCCGTCTGCTCGCGGCCCGAGCTGGCCGGGCCCGCCCTGTGGACCGCGCGCGTCACGGGCACGTTGGTCGGAGAGTGGCGGGTGCACGAGGACACGCCCGCCGTGCGACGCGAGCTCGGTCTGCCGCAGGCCGGCTAAGCCCTGTCGTTTGGATCAGCTCGGCCGTGAGGTGCGGTTCTTCTCAGCCGACCCGAGCGCGCCGGCCCCGCGACGCCGAGATGATCCAAACGACAGGGCCTAGGTCAACGCCCCCAGCGGATCGTCCAGGACCGGCTGCCAGGCCAACTCGGCCGCGCCGACCAGGCTGTTGTGGTCGAGGGTGCACGCGAGGATCGGGACGCCGCCGCTCTGGCCCCACAGGCTGCGGTCGGCGACGACGGCCCGCAGGCGCTCGGGGTCGGCGTCGAGGAGGGTGCGGTGGAGGCCGCCGAGGATGATGCGGTCGGGGTTGAGGATGTTGACCAGACCGGCGAGACCGAGGCCGAGGCGGTCGATGAGGGCCTCGGTGGCGGTGCGGATCGTCGGGTCGTCGTAGTGGTTGCCGATCAGGTCCTTGGACTGCTGCAGCAGCGAGACCTCGGGGCCGGGCTCCCGCCCCGCCGCGGTGAGGAAGGCCAGCGGATCGGCCTCGACGTCGAGACAGCCCCGGCTGCCGCAGTGGCAGGGTCTGCCCTCGGGGTTGACGGTGAGGTGGCCGACCTCCAGGGCCAGGCCCGAACTGCCGGTGTGCAGACGGCCGTCCAGCACCAGCGCACCGCCGACGCCCCGGTGCCCGGTGGCCACGCACAGCAGATCGCGGGAGCCGCGCCCGGCGCCGTGCCGGTGCTCGGCGAGCGCGGCGAGGTTCACGTCGTTGCCGGTGAACGCAGGTCCGGTGATCCCGGCCGCGCGCACGCACTCCGTGAAGATACGGCGGACCGGCGCGCCCACGGGCCAGGCGAGGTGCAGGGGGTTCAGGGCCAGGCCGTCGGGTTCGGCGACGGCGGACGGTACGGCGAGTCCGGCGCCGACGCACCGGCGTCCGGTCGTGCGCAGCAGGTCGGCGCCCGCTTCGACGACCGAGCCGAGGACCTTGGCCGGATCGGCGTCCACGGTCTCGCAGCCGGGCGCGGTGGCGACGATACGGCCGCCCAGGCCGACCAGCGCCGCCCGGAACCCGTCGGCGTGCACCTGTGCGGCGAGGACCACCGGCCCGTCCTCGGCGACCGCCAGCCGGTGCGAGGGCCGCCCCTGCGATCCGGCCGCGGCGCCCGGCCTGGCGTCGACCCGGATCAGTCCGAGCGCCTCCAGCTCGGCGGCGACCGCGCCGGCCGTCGCCCGGGTCACTCCGAGCTCGGCGGTGAGGACGGCACGCGTGGGCGCGCGCCCGGTGTGCACGAGCTCCAACGCGGGTCCGAGCGCACCGCGCCCCCGGTCCAACCGCGTCCTCGAGGTGGTCCCTTCCCCCGCCGGCCGGGGGTCCGCGTTGCCGCTCATGAGGGCGAGTCTCCCATGATCCGCGGATGTGGCGGTCTAGAGCCCGCTCACCCTGAGCGTGACGTTCAACCGCCCGGTCAGTCCCAACTCCGGCGGCGCGGTGCCCGGGTGCACCTTCGGCACGCCGTGGTAGGCGAGCCGCGAGGCGCCGCCGAACACGAACAGGTCACCGCTGCGCAGTTCGACGTCCGTGTACGGGCGGGTCCGGGTCTCGGTGTTGCCGAAGCGGAAGACACAGGTGTCGCCGAGGCTCAGGGACACGACCGGCGCGTGCGACTTCTCGTCGCTGTCGCGGTGCATGCCCATGCGGGCGTCGGCATCGTAGAAGTTGATCAGCGCGATGTCGTAGGCGGCCTCCGAGTACGCCGCCTGCGGCTCCCCCAGTGTGTCCCGCACCGCGCACCGGCCCAGCTCGCCGAGCCACTCGGGGAACGGTTTCACCGGGGCGCCGTCGCCGTCGACGACCGTGCGGGCGTAGGCGTACGGGTACCAGTGCCAGCCCAGACAGACCTGCCGGGAGGTCATGGTGCCGCCGCCCGGGGTGCGGACCGTGCGCAGTCCGGCCGGGGGGCGCGCCCACGCCCGGCAGGCCTCCAGCAGCTCGCGCTGAGCCTGCACCGCCAGCCAGTCGGGCAGGTGCACCGCGCCCGGCGCGACCTGCGTGCGCTCCCGGGGGAACAGCTCGGCGTCCATGCCCCCATCCTCCCCCACCGGCCGTGAGCTGCGGCTCGGCTAGCCTTGACGCACGATGAACGACCGTATGACGACGCCGTGGGGCGAGCTCGCGCTGACCCGTTTCCCCGAGGATCCCCGTGACCGGCTGCGCGCCTGGGACGCCTCCGACGAGTACCTCCTGCGGTATCTGGCGGAGCGGGAGATCCCGCTGTCCGGCACGGTCGTGGTCGTCGGTGATCGCTGGGGCGCCCTGGTCACGGCGCTGGCCGCGCACCGGCCGACGCAGATCACGGACTCCCACCTGACCCAGGAGGCGACCCGGGCCAACCTCGCCCGGCTCGGCGTCGAGCCCGGCTCCGTCCGGCTGCTCACCACGCAGGACGCGCCGCCGGACCGTGTCGACGTCCTGCTGGTGCGGGTGCCGAAGAGCCTGGCGCTGCTGGAGGACCAGCTGCTCAGGCTGGCGCCCGCGGTGCACGAGGGCACGGTGGTCGTCGGCACGGGCATGGTGAAAGACATCCACACCTCCACGCTCCAGCTGTTCGAGCGGATCCTCGGCCCGACCCGCACCTCGCTCGCCGAGAAGAAGGCCCGGCTGATCTTCTGCACACCCGAGGCCTCGCCGGAGCCGCCCGCGAATCCGTGGCCGTACACCTACACGCTCCCCGAGGGCATCGGCGCCGTCTCGGAGCGGACGGTCGTCAATCACGCGGGCGTCTTCTGCTCGGACCGGCTCGACATCGGTACGCGGTTCTTCCTCGGGCATCTGCCGGATGTGAAGGGCGCCGGGCGGGTGGTGGATCTCGGGTGCGGGAACGGTGTCGTCGGTACGGCGGTGGCGCTGGCGAACCCGGCGGCCGAGGTGCTTTTCGTGGACGAGTCGTTCCAGGCCGTGGCCTCGGCGGAGGCGACGTACCGGGCGAACGGGGTGCCGGGGCATGCCGAGTTCCGGGTCGGGGACGGGATGGCGGGTGTGCCGGCCGGGAGTGTCGACCTCGTGCTCAACAACCCGCCCTTCCACTCCCATCAGGCGACGAGCGACGCGACGTCCTGGCGGATGTTCACGGGGGCGCTGCGTGCCCTGAAGCCGGGGGGCGAGCTGTGGGTGATCGGCAACCGGCATCTCGGCTATCACGTGAAGCTGCGGCGGCTGTTCGGCAACAGTGAACTCGTCGCCAGCGACCCGAAGTTCGTGGTGCTGCGGGCCGTCAGGAAGTGACCACGCCGATGATGTCGGCGACCGCCCGCACCATCGCCTCCCGCCCCACGCTCAGGTATTTGCGCGAGTCGACCGCCTCGGGGTTCGCGGCGAGGAAGTCGCGGACGGCGCTCGTCATCGCGATGT
Organism: Streptomyces sp. NPDC056479; assembly: GCF_042795335.1. NCBI lineage: Bacteria > Bacillati > Actinomycetota > Actinomycetes > Kitasatosporales > Streptomycetaceae > Streptomyces > Streptomyces sp. NPDC056479. Next base: position 1,089,106 of record NZ_JBHTRZ010000002.1, read on the forward strand.
TGAGGGCCGTGCCGACGTTGACCTTGGCGATGCCGCCCGCGACCGCCGCGGCGAGTTCGCCGTCCGGGACACCCGAGGAGCCGTGCAGGACCAGGGGGACGTCCAGTGTGGCGGCCAGGCGTTTGAGCAGGTCGTGGTCAAGGGTGGCCGTACGGGTGGTCATGGCGTGCGAGCTGCCGATGGCGACGGCGAGGGCGTCGACGCCGGAGTCGGCGACGAAGGCATGGGCCTCGGTCGGGTCGGTTCGGGCGCCCGAGGTGTGGGCGTCCAGGGGCGGCTCACCGTTCTTGCCGCCCAGGCGGCCCAACTCGGCCTCGATCCAGAGGCCTTGGGCGTGCGCCCAGTCGGCGGCGGCCTTCGTCGCGGCGAGATTGTCCAGGTAGGGCAGGCGGGCCGCGTCGTACATCACCGAGCTGAACCCGGCGTCCGGTGCCTGGCGCAGCAGTTCGTCGCTCTGGATGTGGTCGAGGTGCAGTGAGACGGGTACGGCGGCCCGTTCGGCGGCGGCCACGGCGGCTCGGGCGAGCGGCAGGAGCCGTCCGTAGCGGAACTTCACGGCGTTCTCGCTGACCTGGAGCACGACGGGCGAACTCACCGACTCCGCACCGGCGATGACCGCCTCGACATGCTCCAGGGTGATGACGTTGAACGCGGCGACTGCTGAACGGGCTGCGGCGGCACGGGTGATGAGCTCGCCGGTGGTCACGAGGGGCACGGCCGGTCCTTTCTCGGCGCTTGAGGGGACGCGTCAGGGAGCGAGGATCACCGAGCGGGTGAGGTGGCGCGGCCGGTCCGGGTCGAGGCCCCGGGCGGCGGCCACGGCGACCGCGAGGCGCTGGGCGCGGACCAGTTCGGCGAGGGGGTCGAGACGGCCCTCGATCCACAGTCCGCCGGTGGAACGCACCTGTTCGGCCAGCCCCTCGGGCGCCGCACCGAACATCCAGGTCGCGGTGCCGCTCGTGGTGATGCTGATCGGCCCGTGCCGGTACTCCATCGCCGGGTAGGCCTCGGTCCAGGACAGCGACGCCTCCCGCATCTTGAGCCCGGCCTCGTTGGCCAGGCCCACGGTCCAGCCCTGGCCGAGGAAGGTGAACTGCCCGCATTCCACGAGCCCTTCGGGCAGGTCGGCGGCGAGCGCGGTACGGGCGTCGGCCACGGCCGCGTCCGTGTGCAGGCCGAGGTGGGCGCGGAGCAGGGTGAGGGCGGTGGTGGCGAAGCGGGTCTGCACGACGGACCGTTCGTCCGCGTAGTCGAGGACGGCGATGTCATCGGCGGCCGTCATGACGGGTGTGTCGGGGTCGGCGGTGATCGCCGTGGTGCGGGTACGCCCCTTCAGCCGCCCCAGCAGGTCGAGCACTTCGGTGGTCGTACCGGAGCGGGTCAGGGCGAGGACTCGATCGTACGAGCGCCCATACGGGAACTCCGACGCCGCGAAGGCGTCCGTCTCGCCCTGACCCGATCCCTCGCGCAGAACGGCGAACGCCTGCGCCATGAAATACGACGTGCCGCAGCCGACGACCGCCACCCGCTCCCCCGGCGCCGGAAGCGCCCCGCCGAGGCCGGCCGCCTCGGTCGCGGCGCGTGACCAGCACTCGGGCTGGCTGCTGAGCTCGTCCTCGACATGGGTCATGTCGCCGCCCTTCTGGCTTCCATGCAATCTGCATGCTTGTTCTTGCAAGATATCGCGAGTTTTCAAGCAGAATCAAGCAATCCGCTCTGGAGGTGTGCGCTAAGGTCGCCGAGAAGATCGAGGAATGGAGGGCCGATGTCGCGCGACGCCCGCTGGAAGGCGCTGCTGGAGCTGCTCGTGGAGCGGGGCCGGCTGGACGTCGAGCAGGCGGCCGCCGAGCTGGAGGTGTCGTCCGCCACGATCCGCCGTGACTTCGATCAACTGGCCGAGCAGCAGATGCTGGTCCGCACCCGGGGCGGCGCGGTCGTGCACGGGGTGTCCTACGAGCTGCCGCTGCGCTACAAGACGGCACGGAACGCCTCCGAGAAGCAGCGCGTCGCCAAGGCGGTGGCCGAGCTGATCGCGCCCGGCGAGGCGGTCGGGCTGACCGGCGGTACGACCACCACCGAGGTGGCGCGAGCTCTGGCGGTGCGCAGCGACCTGTCGTCCGGCACGCCCGCGCTGACCGTGGTCACGAACGCGCTCAACATCGCCAATGAGCTGGCCGTACGTCCGCAGTTCAAGATCGTGGTCACCGGCGGGGTCGCCCGCCCGCAGTCGTACGAACTCATCGGGCCGCTCGCGGACGGGGTCCTGGCCCAGATCACGATCGATGTGGCGGTACTCGGCGTCGTCGCCTTCGACGCCACGCACGGCGCCGCCGCGCACGACGAGGCGGAGGCTGCGATCAACCGGCTGCTGTGCGAGCGCGCCGCACGGGTGATCGTGGCGGCGGACTCCAGCAAGCTGGGCCGGCGCGCATTCGCCCGGATCTGCGCGGCCGAGGCGGTGGACACGCTGGTCACGGACGCGGCGGCGGATCCGGAGACAGTGCGGCGCTTCGAGGAGGCGGGAGTGCGGGTCCTCGCGGTCTGAGCCCACGTACCCCCTCAACCCCGACCACCGCCGCTGCGCACCCCCAGCCCTCGCCAATGCCGCCCCCGCTCCGCTCGGCCGGGCCCCCGCCGGCCCGATTCCACCTACCCTGGGATCGAGGCGCATGGCGGGCCAGGGAGGCTGCGATGAGCACTACCCCCATCGAGACGGGCACATCCGGGTCGGCGCGGTATGTGCCGATCGCCGACCACGGCCTGATCGGCGATCTGCGCAGCGTGGCCCTGGTGGGCACGGACGGCACGATCGACTGGTACTGCTGCCCGTCCTTCGACGCGCCGAGCGTGTTCGCCTCGATCCTGGACGCCGAGCGGGGCGGCTGCTTCGAGCTGGCGGCGTCGGTGCCGGCCCGGACCAAGCAGTTCTACTTCCCCGACACCAACGTCCTGATCACCAGGTTCTTCACCGAGGACGGCGTCGGCGAGGTGCAGGACTTCATGCCCGTCGACGGCGATCCGGCCGAGGTCGAGCGGCACCGGCTGATCCGGCGCGTGGTGTGCGTACGCGGCTCGATCCCGTTCCATTCGCGCATCGCGCCCCGCTTCGACTACGGCGCCCGGACGCACACCGTCCGTGTGGAGGGCGAGGTCGCGGTCTTCGAGTCGGAGGAGTTGTCGCTCGGGCTGACCTCCACCATGCCACTGGAGGCCGACGGGCCCGATGTGCACGCCGACTTCAAGCTCTCCGAGGGCGAGACGGCGGTGTTCGCGCTGGACCAGGTCGGCGCGCTGCCCCTGAAACGGTGCGCGCGGACCGAGGCCGAGCGGCAGTTCAACAGCACGGTGGCGTACTGGCGGGATTGGCTGTCCGCGTCCAAGTACCGGGGCCGCTGGCGGGAGATGGTGCACCGCTCCGCCCTGACCCTGAAGCTGCTCACCTACGCGCCCACCGGCGCGATCGTGGCCGCCCCGACGACGAGTCTGCCCGAGCAGCTCGGCGGCGAACGCAACTGGGACTACCGGTACATGTGGGTGCGCGACGCCGCTTTCTGCGTGTACGCGATGCTGCGGCTGGGCTTCACGACCGAGGCCGAGGCGTTCATGAAGTTCCTCACCGACCACGTCAGCCGGGGTGACGGCTCGCACACCGGCCCGCTGCAGGTCATGTACGGCATCGACGGCCGCGCCGATCTGCCCGAGCGGGTCCTCGACCATATGGAGGGCCACCTCGGCTCCGCGCCGGTGCGCGTCGGCAACGCCGCGTCCGACCAGCTCCAGCTCGACATCTACGGCGCGCTGATCGACTCGATCTACCTCTACGACAAGTGGGCGCAGCCGATCTCCAGCGGCCAGTGGGACAACGTGTGCGCGCTGGTGGAGTGGGTGTGCAAGCACTGGGATCAGCCCGACGAGGGCATCTGGGAGACCCGCGGCGGGCGCAAGAAGTTCCTGTACTCGCGGCTGATGTGCTGGGTGGCGATCGAGCGGGGCATCCGCATGGCCAACCGCCGCGGCCTGCCCGCCGATCTGCCGCGCTGGCAGGAGAACCGGGACAGGATCTACCGGCGGATCATGAGCCGGGGCTGGTCCGAGACACGCCAGGCCTTCGTCCAGCACGAGGACGGCGACGTACTCGACGCGGCCGTGCTGATGATGCCGATGGCGAAGTTCATCGCGCCGACCGACCCGAAGTGGCTGTCCACCCTCGACGCCCTCACCGAGGACCTGGTGTCCGACTCGCTGGTCTACCGCTACGACCCGGAGGCGAGCCCCGACGGAATGCGCGGCGACGAGGGCACGTTCTCGATCTGCTCGTTCTGGTACGTCGAGGCCATGGTCCGGGCCGGCCGGGTCGACGAGGCGCGGCTCGCCTTCGAGAAGATGCTGACGTACGCCAACCATCTGGGCCTGTACGCCGAGGAGATCAGCCACACCGGCGAGCAGCAGGGCAACTTCCCGCAGGCGTTCACCCATCTCGCGCTGATCAGTGCCGCGTTCAACCTGGACCGTGCCCTCGGATGAAGCCGGTTCACGTCGCTTATCGGCGCGACATCCAACTTAGGTGAGGCTAACCTAAACAGGGTTCCCAACTCACCCGAAGGGCAACCCGAGATGACGCCTGCCTCGATCTTCCCGTACGTCATGCCGGCCCCCGCGATGCTGCCCGACGACACCACGGGAAGGACCCTCGACCCGGACCGGGCGGCGCTCGTGGTCCTGAACCTACAGCGGCGCTTTGTGCGGGTGCTGGCGGAGGAGGGCGCCCCGGTCGCCGAACTCCTCGCGAACACCGGTCGGCTGGTGGCTGCCGCGCACGCCGCCGACGTGCCCGTCATCCACTCGGTGCCGGCCCGGGAGCGCGGACCCGCCCGGTACGTACGGCGTCCCGGTCCGCCTGCCGACCGGGACGGTGAGGCGTTCGCCGAGCAGGTCGAGCCGCGCACCGGGGACGCGGTGCTCACCGCCCGCAAGCACAGCGCGTTCGCCCGGACCCGGCTGGACGGCCGGTTGCGCGACCTGAAGCGGGATCAGGTCGTGATCGCGGGGCTGTTCGCCCGGGTCGGGGTGCTGATGACCGCCGCCGACGCCTGGGTGCAGGACCTGGAGCCGTTCGTGGTCGCGGACGCCGTCGCCGACGCCTCCGCCGGGAGCCACGGGTTCGCCCTCGAATGGGTGGCGGACACGTGCGGCGCGGTGACGTCCACGGACCGGGTGGTGGCGGCCTTCGGCCCCGCCGTGCCGGCGGCGTAGGCGGTCTGACCGGCTCGGACCAGGTCCACGGCTCGGTGCGGCCATACGGTCCTCAGTGCCCGTGCCCGGCGGCCTCCTCATGCGGGGCCGCCTCATTCGTGGCCCCCGCACGGACCGTGAACTCCGCCGTGCGCACCTCGCCCTCGTGCTTGAAGTCGAGGAACAGGCGGTACGTGCCGCTGCTCGGCGCGGTGGCCGTGAAGGAGACCCCCGGGCCGGGGTTCGTCGTGCCGTCGCCGGGTTCGCCGTTGGGGTGGACGTGGAGGTAGGCGAGGTCGCCCGAACGCAGGGCCACCAGGTGGCCGTAGGCGCCGAGGTAGGGCTGGAGGTTGGTCACCGGGCGGCCGTTGCGTGAGACCTTCAGCTTCAGCTCGCCCGCCTTGCCGGGGCTCAGGGCGCCGTCGAGGCGGACCTCGTAGCCGTTGGCCTTCGCGGTGGTGTTCGGGGCGGGCAGTTTCCGCGGCTCGTAGGTGCCCGAGGCCGCCAGGTCCGCGCCCAGGGTGAGGTTCTCGGCGCCCTTCTTCGCCGGGGTGAAGTCGGCGAAGACACGGTATCCGCCGGCGCGGGGCAGCTCCACGGGGATGCTCCAGGTGCCGTCGGTCGCGCGGGTGGGGTGCAGATGGCGGTAGGTGACCAGGTCGCGTGAGGCGACTATGAGGTGGAGCTCCTTCTCGTGCTCACGCCGGAAGGCGGTGACGGCGCGGCCGGCGCTGTCGCGGATGACGAAGCTCAGATCGGCGCGCGCGCCGGCGGCGACGCTCGATGTCGTCAGGTCGAGGGCGTACCCGCCCTCGGAGATCTGCAGCCCGCCGGCCGGTGTCGTCTCGTGCCCGCCGTGGCCGTCGCCCTCCGCCGGTTTCGCCGACGTCTCGCCGTGGCTGTCGTGCCGGGCGGGCGCGGGATCCTCGACGACGGGGTCGATGCCCCTGCCCACCCCGTAGGCGGTCCCGAAGGTCGCGGCCAGCGCGGCGGCGAACGCGGTGATCCTCAGTCCGGCATTCATGGCGGTCTCCTGCGGGTCGATGCTTCGGTAGGGTCCCTTCGATGCACTTCACGATACCCCTAGGGGGTATGAAGTCAACCTTCGGCCAACCCTTGCCTCGCCTACCCCCTGGGGGTATACATGGAGACCGGTAACGATACCCCCACCCCGTACCCCGGTCGAACTCGGCCCCGTGCCCAGGAGGAAACCCATGGCCACCACCACGTACGCCGTCGCCGGTATGAGCTGCGCCCACTGCAGGGCCACGCTCACCAAGGTCATAGGCGAGCTGGACGGCGTCACGGAGGTCGACGTCGATCTCGCCACCGGACAGGTGACCGTCACCAGCGCCACCGCGCCCGACGACGTCCTGATCGCCGAGGTCGTCGACGACGCCGGCTACGAGCTCACCGGCCGCGCGGCCTGACCCGCACCCCCGAACAGCCGGGCCCGGCCGCGCCGGGCTCCGTCCGCACCCCGCACGAGGAGCAGGGATGACCACCACCGCGTCCGACGCCACGACCGAGGTAGAGCTCGCCATCGGCGGCATGACCTGCGCCTCGTGCGCGGCGCGCATCGAGAAGAAGCTGAACCGCATGGACGGCGTGACCGCGACCGTCAACTACGCCACCGAGAAGGCGAAGGTCAGCTACGGCGATGACGTCTCCGTCCAGGACCTGATCACCACGGTGGAGGCGACCGGGTACACCGCGCAGGAGCCCGCGCCACCCGCGCGGGAAGACGCCGGGACCGGTGACGAGCACGATGAACTGCGGCCGCTTCGGGAGCGGTTGATCACCGCCGTGACGCTCGCCGTGCCGGTCGTCGCGATGGCGATGATCCCGGCGCTGCAGTTCGAGTACTGGCAGTGGCTGTCGCTCACGCTCGCGGCGCCCGTCGTGACGTATGCCGCATGGCCCTTCCACAAGGCGGCACTGACCAATCTGCGGCACGGCGCGGCCACCATGGACACGCTGATCTCGGTCGGCACGTCGGCCGCGTTCGCCTGGTCCCTGTGGGCGCTGTTCCTCGGCACCGCCGGCGAGCCCGGTATGACGCACCCCTTCGAGCTGACCATCTCCCGCGGTGACGGCTCCGGGAACATCTACCTGGAGGCCGCCGCCGGTGTCACCGCCTTCATCCTGGCCGGGCGCTACTTCGAGGCCCGCAGCAAGCGCAAGGCCGGCGCGGCACTGAAGGCCCTGCTGGAGCTGGGCGCCAAGGACGTCACCGTCCTGGGCGTGAACGGCGGCGAACGGATCGTTCCTGTGGCGGAGTTGCAGGTCGGCGACCGCTTCCTAGTCCGTCCCGGCGAGAAGATCGCCACCGACGGGACCGTCGTCGAGGGCTCCTCCGCGGTGGACGCCTCGATGCTGACCGGCGAGTCCGTCCCGGTCGAGGTCGCGCAGGGTGACCCGGTCACCGGCGCGACGATCAACGCGGGCGGGCGGCTCGTCGTCGAGGCGACCCGGGTGGGCGCCGACACCCAACTCGCCCGGATGGCACGCCTGGTGGAGGACGCGCAGAACGGCAAGGCCGCCGCGCAGCGCCTCGCGGACCGGATCTCCGCCGTGTTCGTGCCGATCGTGATCGCCCTGGCACTCGGCACGCTCGGCTTCTGGCTGGGCAACGGCGCCGGAGCGGCCGCCGCCTTCACCGCCGGGGTCGCCGTGCTGATCATCGCCTGCCCGTGCGCCCTGGGCCTGGCCACGCCGACCGCGCTGATGGTGGGCACCGGGCGGGGCGCCCAGCTCGGGATCCTGATCAAGGGCCCGGAGGTGCTGGAGTCCACGCGGAAGGTCGACACGATCGTCCTGGACAAGACGGGCACCGTGACCACCGGCCGGATGACCCTGCTGGCCGTGCACACCGCCGACGACACGGACGAGACCGAAGTCCTGCGCCTCGCGGGCGCGTTGGAGCACGCCTCCGAGCATCCGATCGCCCGCGCCGTGGCCGACGGCGCACTCGACAAGCTGGCCGCGCTGCCCACGCCGGAGGACTTCGCGAACGTGCCCGGCCTCGGCGTACAGGGCGTCGTCGAGGGCCACGCGGTGCTGGTCGGTCGGGAGAGGTTGCTGGCCGACTGGGCGATGGAGCTGCCGGAGGACCTGCGGCGGGCCAGGTCCGACGCCGAGGCAGCCGGTCGTACCGCCATCGCGGTCGCCTGGGACGGCGAGGCACGGGCCGTGCTCGAGGTCGCCGACGCGGTGAAGGAGACCAGTCCGGAGGCGATCCGGCGACTGCGCGGCCTCGGCCTCACCCCGATCCTGCTCACCGGCGACAACCGGGCCGTCGCCCAGGCCGTCGCCCACGAGGTGGGTATCGCGCCCGAGCATGTGATCGCCGAGGTGCTGCCGCAGGACAAGGCCGATGTCGTCAAGCGGCTGCAGGGCGAGGGCCGTTCGGTCGCGATGGTCGGCGACGGCGTCAACGACGCGGCCGCGCTGGCCCAGGCCGACCTGGGCCTGGCGATGGGCACCGGCACGGACGCCGCGATCGAGGCAGGCGATCTCACGCTGGTGCGCGGCGATCTGCGCGTGGCGGCGGACGCGATCCGGCTCTCCCGCAGGACGCTCGGCACCATCCGCTCGAACCTGTTCTGGGCCTTCGCCTACAACGTCGCCGCGCTGCCGCTCGCCGCCGCCGGACTGCTCAACCCGATGATCGCCGGGGCGGCCATGGCCTTCTCCTCGGTGTTCGTGGTCGGCAACTCCCTGCGGCTGCGGTCCTTCCGGGCCGCGAACTGACAACGCACCGGGCGAGGGGGGTGCCGCGCACGTGCGGCACCCTCCTCATTTTCGACGGCGTATCAGCCGAAGGCCTTCACGGCCTGGTAGTACGTCCACGCCGTGCTGGTGCAGGCGGCCTTCGTAGCACCGCCATAGTTGGCGCACACACGCTTGAGGTCCTCGTAGAAGGCGCTGTCCACACGCGACTTGTTGGCGTCGAAGGCGCCTATCGCCTTGTAGTTGCGGTAGCCGAAGTCGTGCCGGGCACAGGACGTGGAGAACGGGAAGCCGAAGGGGTTGTCGGGCGAGGAGGAGCAGTAGTCCGTGGACCAGTCGAACCCGTACGCGGACCAGGCGGACTGGTTGGCGCGGGCGGACACCCAGGCGTTGTAGCTGGACGCGCTGGTCTGGGTCCAACCGGACAGAACCTGGGGCTTGTCGGCGGGTGCGGCGTCGGCGGCCGTAGCGGTGGCGAAGACGGCCGCGAGGGAGAGGGCTGAGGCGGCAAGACCGGTGGCGAGTCTGCGGTGCATTCCACACCTCCATGAGGCTGCGACCCGCCCATCGGGTCGCAGGTTCATGACAAGATGATTGACACCCGAACGGTCCCTTTACACCGCATCCCGCCTAATGGCCCGTTAACTCATGGACATGCAAGGAGATCAGGGGATGAACTCGACGTCATCCTCCCCTGCGTACGTCCACGGCGGTGACCGCCATCGCCAGCGGTCCCGGCACCAGGAACGCGAGCGGTACCAGCATCCAGGCGCACAGGGCGGCGGTCGCCACCGCGAGCAGCACGAGGCCGCTGCCGCCCGCATCCCGTACGGCATCGCGGGCGGCCTCCCGCAGCGCAGCGGGCCAGTCGGTCAGCGACGCGGGGCGTGCGCAGGCCCGCAGGCCGACGACCAGAGCGCCCGCCCCGATGACGGCCGCCGTCGCGGCGAAGGCCGCCCCACCCGGCAACCCCGCGCCCGCCAGGGCCAGATCGGCGGCCACCAGCAGTACGCCCACCAGCGCGAGCGCACCCGCCGCCAGGTCGCCGGTCCGCAGCCGTCGCCGTAGCAACGCGAAGTACCGGCCGGCGGTGGCCGGTTGGTCCTCCCGGGCGCCCCGCAGCACCGCGCACGCCGTCGACAGCGCGGCCGGGGCGGTCAGTACGGGCAGACACGCCACGGCCGTGGCGAGGCCGACGCTGAGCACATCGGCGAACAGGGTCATCCGCGGGCCGAACACCTCGCCCGCCTCGCGGGCCGGCATCTCGCTCACCCCTTGACCCCGGAGCTGGCCATGCCCTCCACCAGGAAGCGCTGGAAGGCGAGGAAGAACAGCACGATCGGCAGCAGCGCGATCACGGACAGCGCGAACATCGGGCCGAACGCGGAGGTGCTGGAGGCGTCCACGAACGACCGCAGGGCGAGCGTGAGCGTGAACTTGTCGGGGTCGAAGAGATAGATGAGCTGCGTGAAGAAGTCGTTCCACGTCCAGATGAAGGTGAAGATCGCCGTGGTGATCAGGGCGGGACGGGTGAGCGGCAGCACGACCAGGAAGAAGCTGCGGAACGGGCCGCAGCCGTCGATACGGGCCGCCTCCTCCAGCTCGCGGGGCAGACCGCGCATGAACTGCACGATGAGGAAGACGAAGAAGGCCTCCGTCGCCAGGAACTTCGGCAGGATCAGCGGCCAGTAGGTGTTCACCAGACCGAGCTGGTTGAAGATGATGTACTGCGGGATCAGCACCGCGTGGTGCGGCAGCATGATCGTCGCGATCGTGAACGCGAACAGCGGACCGCGGAACCGGAAGCGCAGCCGGGCGAAGGCGTAGGCGGCCAGCGAGCAGCTGATCACGTTGCCCAGGACCGCGCCGCCCGCGATCAGCAGCGAGTTGCTCAGCAGCCGCCAGATGGAGACGTCGTTGACGCCGTCCAGCGCCGTGGAGTAGTTCGACCATTCCAGGTGTCCGGGCAGCAGGTCCAGGCTCGCGATGACCTCGTCGGCCGGCTTGAGCGAGGTGGCCAGCAGCCAGGCCAGCGGGTACAGCATCACCAGCAGGGCGGCCAGAGCGCCGAGGTGCAGAGCGATCCGGCCCCAGCGAACGGGCTTACGGGTGACGGCGGTTGCGGTCATCGGTCCCCCTCGGAGGCGTAGAAGACCCAGGAGCGCGAGGTACGGAACAGCACCGCCGTGACGGCGCCGATCACGAGCAGCAGCACCCAGGCCATGGCGGAGGCGTAGCCCATGTGGGAGGCGACGAAGCCGCGGTCGTAGAGGTAGAGGGTGTAGACGAGGGTCGAGTCGGCGGGGCCGCCCTTGCCGGCGCTGAGCGCGAAGGCGGGTGTGAAGACCTGGAAGGCCTGGATGGTCTGGAGCACGAGGTTGAAGAACAGCACCGGGGACAGCATGGGCACGGTGACGGACAGGAACTGCCGCCACCTACCTGCCCCGTCGACCGCCGCCGCCTCGTACAGCTCGCCCGGGATCTGCTGGAGCCCGGCGAGGAAGATGACCATCGGCGCCCCGAACTGCCACACCGTCAGCAGCGCCACGGCGAGCAGCGCCCAGCCGGGCCGGGTGACCCAGCCCCCGGTGCCGAACAGGTTGTCCACCGTGCCGCCGTCGTTGAAGATCGCCCGCCAGACGAGGGCGATGGACATCGACGCGCCGAGCAGCGAGGGGGCGTAGAACGCCGACCGGTAGAAGCTCTTGCCGCGCTTCATGGACTTCAGGGCGAGCGCGACGGCCAGCGCGAGGGCCAGTTGCAGGGGGACGGCGATGACGACGTACGTCAGGGTCGTCACCACCGACCGCCAGTAGCGCGGGTCCTCGGTGAACATCTGCGCGTAGTTGCGCAGGCCCACCCAGCGCGGCGGGTTGAACAGGTCGTAGTCGGTGAAGGACAGATACAGCGACACCGCCATCGGCAGCACGGTGAGGACGGCCGCGCCGAGCACCCACGGGGAGAGGAACACCCAGGCGGGGCCCTGGCGTTCGCGCTTGGGGCGGCGTTTGGGGGTGGTGGTCGCGCCCGGCTTCCTTGCGGCGGGTGCGGGTATGTCGGTGGTGGTCATGACCGCAGCTCCGCCTTCGCCTCGGTGACGTAGTCCTCGGCCGCCTCGCGGGGCGACATGCGCTCGTACGACACCTGGTCGTAGTCGCGCTGGAAGGTGGTCTGGAGGGCGTTGTCACCCGAGGGCGGCGCCTGCGGCGGGTCCTCCAAGGTGCCTTCCAGTGAGGTCTGGTAGACGGCGATGGTCCTGTCGAAGTCCTTGAGCTGCGGGTCGGTCTCCCGTCGGACGGTGTCGTTGACGGGGATGCCGCGGGTGGCGCCCAGGACCTTCGCCGCCTGTGGGTCGTTGATGAGGAAGTCGACGAGCCGGGCCGCCTCCTCGGGGTGACCGGTGTCGGCCCCGACACCGAGGAACATCGACGGTTTGAAGTACTGGCCGGGGGTGCCGTCCTCACCAGTCGGCATCGGCGCGAGCGCGACACCGCCGGGTATGAGGGCGAGGTAACCGCTGGCGGGAGCGTCCCAGTTGGAGTCGGCCACGGCCTCGCCGCGCCCCAGCGGGGTGTTCTCGACGGATCCGTCGAGCTGGGTGGTCTGCTCGGCCGGTGAGACGACGCCCTCGCGGCGGAGCCGGTCGGTGAAGGTCCACCAGCGGGTGAGGTCGGCGGCGGTGAAGCCGAGTCCGCCGTCCTCGGTGTAGAGGGACTTGCCCTGGCCGCGCAGCCAGACCTCGAAGCAGTCCTCGCTCTGGCCGGGGTCGGTGGCGCCGGGCTTGCCGGTCCGCTTCGCCAGGGCGCGCATGGCGTCGGCCCATTCGCTCCAGGTCCAGCTCTTGGCCGGCAGCGGCACCCCGGACGCCTTCCACGCCTCGACGTCGTAGGCGACCGTCTCGGTGCCGCGGCCCTGTGGGATCGCGTACTGCGTGCCGTCCAGCCGGCCGGTGGCGAGCAGCCCCGCGTCGATCTCACCGGTGCGCAGTACGGACTTCTGCCTGCCGAGGTCGAGCAGGACGCCGCCGGAGGCGTACTGGTCGATCTGCCGGTAGTCGAGCTGCATCACGTCGGGGGCGTCGCCGCCCGAGGCCTGCACTGCGAGCTTCTGCTTGTAGGCGTCGTAGGCCGAGAAGGAGGTCTGCACCTGGATGTCCGGGTGCTCCTTCTCGAACAGGGCGAGGGCCTGCTCGGTGCGCTCCGCGCGGTCGGGATTGCCCCACCACGTGTAGCGCAGCACGACCTTGCCGCCGCCGACCGACTCCCCGGATCCTCCGCAGCCCGCCAGCACCGCGCAGAGCGCCAGTACCGCGGCCGAAGCGCAGAACCCCTTTTTCCTGTGTCCGGGCATGCCGAGGTCACCTCTCCTCTCCTCGGTTCTTCTGTTGGCCCCCCGGCCCCTGCGGCCCCCCTCTGACCGCCCCTTGCGAAACGCGGTTACTCGCTGTCGTACGGCAGCGTCGTCCCGGGCAGGTTGTACTCGTCCCGGCGACCGCACATCCCGAACCCGCCGAGCCTGGTGGCTTCGGCCTCGTACGCGGTCGCGTCACCGAGGTACGCCGGCTCGCCCGCCTCCAGCGCGTCGAGCTGGGCGCCCGTGCGTTCGGCGGTGGCGAGCGCGCCGGCCCGCCACAGCTCCCGCCAGTTCGGCACCTTGGCGCGCACGAGCCGCGCCGCGGCGCGCTGGAAGTCCAGATACGGGTCCTTGTCCCCGGCGACGAGCGCCTGGCGCAGGGCGAGGTAGCCCTCGACGGCGAGGTCCCTGCGGCGCCGCGCGGCCGCCGCCGTGTCCGGGCCGGTACCGGGCGGCAGCGCGGCCGCGGCCGCGTACCGTTCCGGATCCGCGAGCACCTCGGACGGGAACGTGAACACCGCGTCGCCGGCCTCCGGCAGCCCGCTGTTCTGCATCAGCACGGTGACGCGCAGATCGCCGTCCTGGACCATACGGTGCACGGTGCCCGGCGTGAACCAGGCGACGGAGCCCGGCTCCAGGGGGATGTCCCGGTAGCCGTCGGGGCTGAGCGTCTGAACGGCGCCCCGGCCGCCGGTGACGACGTACGCCTCGGTGCACACCAGGTGCAGATGCGGGCTGCCGCCGCACACGCCGTCGGCGGCCTCCCAGTCGTAGGCGCTGAGGTGGGACAGGCCCACGGCGCCGGGCAGCGGGTGCGGAAGGGCCGGCTTCACCACGGCATGCCCTCCAGGTAGGAGCCCACCTGTTCGCGCTCCCAGGCCCCGTCGGCGAAGACGACCCGGTAGCGGTAGTCGAAGGACTCGCCCGGCGGCAGCTCGAACTCCTCGAAGAACGCCCAGGAGAACGCCACCGTCGGGATCGGTTCGGAGCGTACGAACCAGTGGGACTCGTGGCGGGCGTCCAGGTTCTCGGGCGCGTGCGCGAAGACGAGTGTGGAGTGCCCGTCGATGTCGTCGTGCTCGGTGGTGCAGGCGAGCCACGGGCCCTGACTGCCCATCAGCTTCTCGGCGTCCGCGTCGGAATCCGGCGCGAAGACGGTCCCGCCGGTGAAGTCGCGCGGGCCGCGCCACTGGAGTCCGGTGTAACCGGCCAGCTCCCTGCCCTCGGTGGTCGGGGACCCGAACCGCAGTGGCTCGGCACGGACGTTGGTGAGCCGGATCGACCAGTCCAGCGCCCAGGCGCCGGCCTCCTCGTCCACCGAGTGCACGGTGAGGCCGCGCAGTTCGCGGGCCCACTCCTCGCCGCCGTTCTCGACCCAGGTGAGCTCCTCGGCGAAGGTCAGCCGGTCGTCCTCGACGGCGAACACCGGGAAGCCGTCGTGCCGCATGGAGCCGACCCGTTCGGGCAGGGCGAGATAACCCTCGCCGTGCACATAGCTGTTGCCGCCCCAGAAGTTCTGTCCGGACAGATGGCTCGCCGTCATCTGCAGACCCTTGTGCCAGCGGTGGTCGCTGGGCCGGTAGCCGGTCACGGTGTGCCCGGCGAGGGTGCGCACCGGATGGGCATAGGGCTTGCGGGACTCGAAGGCGTCCGGGTCGGGGCGGTAGACATAGCGAAGGATCTCGGTGCCGTTCGCGGCCGTCACCGCGATGTGGTCGCCGTGCGCGTGGGTGACGCGGATGCTCATGCGCGCTCCTTGGGGGCCCAGTGGGGGTGGTCTCCGTGCATGGCCCGGTAGTAGGGGTCGCCGGGGCCGATCTCACCCGCGTGCACCGGGTGCCCTGTGAACGCGGACTTGTACAGGGCGGCGGCGAAGTCGAGGGTGGCCCGCGCGTCCGGACCGCTGCCGGGCGGCCGGACACCGTTGTCGCGGGCATCGAGGAGGGCGCCGAGCTGTGCCGTGTGCGAGCTGGGGACGTCCGCCGCGGGGGTGCGCCAGGCGGTGGCGCGCTCGGAGGGGACGTGCGGGGCGGGGGTGTAGACCCAGTCGTCGTTGCGGTGGCCGTAGAGATGGGTGAGTTCGATCGTCGCGTCGGCGCAGTCGACGCGGATGCGGCTCACCTCGTGCGGGGAGAGCACGCTGTTGACGACGGTGGCGAGGGCGCCGTTCTCGAACCGGACGAGGGCCGTCGAGACGTCCTCGCTCTCGGTGTCGTGGACCAGGCGGGCGGCCATGGCGCGTATCTCCGTCCACGGGCCGAGGAGGTTCAGCAGCAGGTCGAACTGGTGGATGCCGTGCCCCATGGTGGGCCCGCCGCCCTCGGTGGCCCAGCGCCCGCGCCACGGCACCGCGTAGTACGCCGCGTCACGGTGCCAGGTCGTCTGGCAGTGCGCGACCAGCGGGGCGCCCAGCTCACCGCCCGCGATCAGCTCACGGGCGTGCACGGCGCCGGAGCCGTACCGGTGCTGGAAGACCACCGACGCATACGCCCCCGACGCCTCCTCGGCCGCCGCGATGTCGTCGTACTCGGCGAGCGACAGACACAGCGGCTTCTCGCACAGCACCCAGGCGCCCGCCTTGAGCGCGGCGATCGTCTGCTCCCGGTGCAGGGACGGCGGCGTGCCGATCAGGACCAGGTCGGGGCGTACGGCGTCCAGCATGTCGCCCGTCGAGGTGTACCCGGCGACCTCCTCGCCCGCGAGCTCCCGGAAGGCGTCCAACCGGGCCCGGTCCACGTCGACGGCGGCCACCAGCTCCACCCGGTCGGCATGGGATCTCAGGGCGGGGAGATGACTGCCGCTGACGATGGCGCCGGTGCCGATCACGGCGACGCGGCGGCGGGCGGGGCGTGGGGACATGCGGTTCTCCTCGGACAGCCGGCGGACGGCCCGCTTTCAGAAAGCGCTTGCACTTCGAGGGCGACCCTAGGCAGGGACGGAATGTCAGGACAACCCCTCTGCGGTGAGATCCACAAAGCCCGACCAGTTCGGCTCGGCCCACCTCCCGCACGCTCCCCTTCTCGTCGCCCGCTCAAACCGGCGAAGATCGCAAGGGCTTTCCGACCCGGCTGGGTGCGTCAACTCCCCCTCTACCGAGCGGTGTTGACAGCATCCGGGATTGACGCCACGGTTGATGACTCGTCGTGCTCGGGAGGTCACCGATGGCAGCAGCCGGCACCGATGCCGAGTTGGTCGCCCGCATACGGTCCCTGCGACCCCTGATACGCGAGCACGCACCGCGGACCGAAGAGCAGCGGCGGGTGGTACCCGAGGTCGCCGCTGCGCTGACGGACGCCGGGATCCACCGGATGAACGTCCCTCGGCGGTACGGCGGCTACCAGAGCCGGCTGCGCACCCAGGTCGACGCGGTGGCCGAGATCGCGGCGGCGTGCGGCTCGACCGCGTTCAAGACGGTGATCCAGGCCGGCTGCTCCTACATCGCGGCGCTCCTGCCCGACGAGGCGCAGGACGAGATCTTCACCCGCCCGGACGTCAAGATCGGCGGCACCCTGGTGCCGGACGCGACGGCGGTCCGGGCGGACGGTGGCTACGTCGTCAACGGCACCTCGGGCTTCGCCACGGGCTGCCACGACGCCGACTGGCATCTGCTGACCGTCCGGGTCGAGTCCGAGTCCGGCGACGGTCCGCCCGAGGTGCTGTGGACGGCCGTGCCGATGGCCGATCTGGAGATCCTCGACGACTGGTACGTCTCGGGGCTGACGGGCAGCGGCAGCAACAGCGTCGTCGCCCGGGACGTGTTCGTGCCGGCGCACCGCGCGCTGCCGATCGGCCCGTTGCTGGCGGGCCGGTTCCCGTCGAAGGCCAGCGCCGACGACCCCTTCTACCGGATGCCCGTCCTGCTGATGTTCTGTGCCTGGACGGCGCCCAACGCCCTCGGCCTCGCCCGGTCCGCCCTGGCGGAGTTCACCGAGCGCAGCCACCGCCGGGGGATCACGTACACCTTCCACACGCGGCAGAACGAGGCGACGGTCACCCATCTGCAGGTGGCCGAGGCGGCCATGAAGATCTCCTGCGCCGAACTGCTGACCGCCGACTTCATCTCCGCCATCGAGTCGCGGGCCGAGTCCGGCGAGCCTCATCCGCCCGAGGAGCGGGCCGGGATCCGTGCGCAGAACGGCTATGTGACCCGGCTGTGCAAGGAGGCCGTCGATCTGCTCGGCTCGGCCTCCGGGGCGTCGTCCCTGCAGCTGGACGTGCCGATCCAGCGGGCCGTGCGCGACCTGCACGCGCTGAGTCTGCACTCGTTCGTGAACCCCGCCACCAACCTGGAGATCTACGGCCGGGTGCTGTCCGGCGTCGATCCGGGCACGCCGTTCCTGTGACCCCGTCCGGGCCGCTCACCCCTTCTTCAGGAAGCGCCGCAGCCGGGTCAGCGGCCAGGTGTTGATCACGTCGTCCTTGGTGAGCCAGCCGCGCTGCGCCGTGCCGACGCCGTAGCGCAGGTTGGCCAGGTGGATCACGGCGTGGGCGTCGCTGTCGACGGCGAATTTCACGCCGTGCCGCCTGGCCCGCAGGATGTCCTCGTCGCGCAGGTCGAGCCGGTCCGGATGGGAGTTGATCTCCAGGGCGGTGCCGGTGCGGGCGCAGGCGGCGAAGACCGCGTCGAGGTCGACGTCGATGCCGGGGCGCTTGCCGATGAGGCGGGTGGTGGGGTGGCCGATGATGTTGACGTGCGGGTTCTCGCAGGCCCGGACGATCCGCCGGGTCAGTGCCTCGCGCGCCTGGTTGAAGTGCGAGTGCACCGAGGCGACGCACAGGTCGAAACCGGCGAGGAACTCCGTCGGCCAGTCCACGTCGCCGTCGGGGTCGATGTTGAGCTCCGCGCCGTGCAGCACCCGCATGCCGCTGCGGCCGCCCCGCCTGCCGTACTCCCCGTCGAGCTCGCGGACGCGTTCACGCTGGGCCAGGATCCGTTCGTCGGTCATGCGCTGCATGGCCATGTCCGGGCCGTGGTCGGTGACCGCGTAGTAGGCGTAGCCGCGCTCGGCGGCAGCGGCGACCATCTCCTCCAGCGGGGCGAGTCCGTCCGTGAGGTCGGTGTGGGTGTGCAGATCTCCCCGGATGTCCTCCTCCTGGATCAGGTCGGGCAGCTCACCGCGCAGCCCGGCCTCGATCTCGCCCCGGTCCTCCCGCAGGGTGGGCGCGATCCAGGGCAGACCGAGGCGGGCGTACACCTCCTCCTCGGTCTCGGAGACGATCTTCTTGCCGGTCTCCGTGTCGAACAGGCCGTACTCCGAGAGCTTGAGCTTCTTGTGGACCGCCATCTCCCGGGTGCGGATGTTGTGCGCCTTCGCCCCGGTGAAGTACTGCATCGCCGCGCCCCAGGAGTCCGGCGGTACGACCCGCAGGTCGACCTGGAGGCCCTTGCCGGTGCGGATCGACGTCTTCTTCGCGCCGTGCGCGATGACCTCCGAGACATACGGCAGCTCGGTGAAGGCCCGCATCACCGGCTCCGGCTTCGTCGCCGCGACGAGGATGTCGATGTCGCCGATCGTCTCGCGGACCCGGCGCAGCGATCCGGCGTAGGAGCATCGCTTGCAGCCGGTGACCTGCGACATCTCGGCGACGATGTCCTCGGCGAGGCTCATGGCGACGTCGATGAGGACCCGGTCGCCGGAGGACTGCAGCAGGCCGATGCCGTGCAGGATGTTCTCCTCCGTCTTCGGCCCGAAGCCCTTCAGGTCGCGCAGCCGCTCCTCGTGGACGGCGTCGGCGAGCTCCTCGGTCGTGGAGATGCCCAGTTCCTCGTAGAGGACCATCGCCTTCTTCGGGCCGAGTGTCGGAATCGCCGTCAATTGCCGGACACCTGCGGGAATCTTGGCGCGCAGTTCCTCTACGGCGGAGATGCTGCCGTCGGCGAAGTACTCGACGACCTTCTCGGCGATCGACTTGCCGACGTTCGGGATCTCCTTCAGGCCCTTGACGTCGAGCGTGGACACGTCGGCATGGTGGCCGCCGATCGCCCGGGCGGCCTTCTCGTAGACACGTGTCTTGAACGCGTCCCCTCCGGTGATCGAGATCAGATCCGCGTACTCCTGGAGCAGCGCGGCTACCTCGTCGTTGGACCGAGCCACGCCTCCAGGGTGGCACGGGAGGGCCGACCGGACGAGCCAAGGGCCTGGTGGGGGCCCAGGTCGTGTCCGCAAGGTCCCGCCTGCCCCGCCCTGCGGGCGGACGACGGGACCTTGCGGACACGGCCTAGGGGCCCAGGGGTGTGGGTGGAGTGGCCGTGGGATCGGGGCGGGGTATCGGGGCCCGCATGGGCGGGTGGGCCGGGGTCGCTCGTTCCTTCGTCAGGGCGCCTGCGATCCTGCGGGCCACGAGGGGGTCGGCCGGCAGGGTGTGGGAGGCGAACCAGCGGGCGGCGGCGGGGGCGGGGGACGGTTCGACGAACTCGGCGCCGGCGTAGTCGTCGAGCGGTGGGTCGTAGATGTAGCCCGCGACCACGCCATGGCTGACGAGGCGTTCCACCAGGGCGTCGCGGTCGTGGACCAGGAGCGGTACGCGGAAGAGGGAGGGCGGGCCGTCGTGTGCCGCGCGCTCGCGCAGTGCCGGGGTGGCCCAGGTGGTGCCCGACAGCAGTGAGACACCGGCCCGGCGCCGGGCGAGGTCACCGTCGAGCAGCGCCATCCGCAGCTCCAGTTGCCCGCGGACCAACGCCCCGTGGCGGGAGCGGAAGCCGTGCAGGTCGACCCGTACCCAGGGCTCGTACGCGGCCAGGCTCGGCGCGTGACGGGCGCTGCCGGCGAGGCGCGGCGCGTGCAGGGCCATGCGGAAGTCGTCGCGTTCGAGCAGCCCGAAGCGCTGCATCGTGCGCCACACCGGGCGCACCAGGTGCAACGTGCGGACGGCGGACCGTGCCAGCGGCCGCAGTGTGGTGGCGAGGTCGGCGCGCAGACGCCGGGGGGTGAGCAGGTCGTCGCGCAGCAGCTCCAGCTCGCGCCGGGTGCGCACGTCCTCGACGGCGAGGAAGCCGCCGGCCATCCCCGCGACGTGCTTGGACAGGCTGAACGCCGCGGCCGTCCCGAAGGTGCCGATCGGCTGCCCGTCCACATGCGTGCCGATGGCGTGCGCCGCGTCCTCGATCAGCGGGATCCCCAACTGCTCGCAGCGGCGGCGCAGTTCGACGACCCGGTCCGGCATGCCGTACAGGTTGGTGGTCAGGACGGCGTCGACGTTGCGCCAGGTGGACTCCGGTACGGCGGCCGGGTCGATGTTGCCGTCCCACTGGGACACGGGGGCTTGTACCGGGCGCAGTCCGGCGGCGAGGACGACGAAGAGGATCACGTCGTCGTTCACCGGGGACATCAGCACCCGTCCACCCGGCCGGCACCAGCGCCGCAGCGCCAGATACAGGGCCAGTCGGGCCGAGGGCGTGTAGACGCATTCGCGTCCGATGCGCCGTGTCATCATCGCGGCGAGCCGCGATCCGTACGGCATGGTCACCTCTTCCGTGGAAGGGTCCGACGAAGGGTTGCCCGAGGCGGGCGGTGCGCGCTTTCGAACGTTCGAGACCGTCGCGCACGGAGGTGAGACCGCGACGGGCCAGGGGTACGACGCCGACGCGTGCGCATGACGCGAGCGGGTTCCCGCTCAGCGGGCGCGGGCTCCCGCGCCCGGGGACTGGGGCGGACCCGAGGTGCGCAGGGTGCCGACGGTCTTCAGCAGCCGGTCGGCGGGTTCACGCAGCCGGGGATGGGCCAGAACCGTGTTTCTCAGACCGCGCACGGGTCTGCGCCACATCCGGTGGGCCGCCGCCACCGGGTGCGGGCGCACCGCGAACCCCTCGGCCACCCGCAATTCACGAGTCTTGAGCCAGTCCTTGTACTCCTTCTCGCCGCGCCCCATGTCCATGAGCGTCACACCGTCCCGGCCCGCGGCCTCCGCCAGCCGCAGATGCATCATCAGTCCGGGCGAGTAGTAGCCGAACTCCGGGTCGTAGGCGGTGAACCAGGCCGCGAAGACCGAGCGCGACCGCGGCCCGAAGTGCGCGGCGACCGGCCGGTCACCGGCGTACACCACGGACAGGACGCCGGTGAAGTGCTCTTCGCGGACCTGGAAGAGATGGTCGACGAGGTCGACGATCCAGGGTCTGGAGAAGCGGTCCATCCGCCCGGTTCTGCGGTACTGGGCGGACTTCCACCGCATCAGGGTGCGCAGCATGCGCGGGTCGCGCTCGTCGTACACGAACCGCACCTCGCCCGCGTCCCGGCCCAGCCGGCGTTCCTTCTTCAGCGTCGTCTTGGCCAGCCCCGGGTAGGTGGCGCGCAGCCAGTCCGGGTAGCCGCCCTCGCCGGGCTTCAGGTCCAGTACGGGAGAGGCGAACGTGCCCGTGACGTACGGGCCGAACGGCTGCTGTTCCTCGACGAGGTGATCGAACTCGAAGACGGACAGCCCGCAGGCCTTCAGCAGTTCCCGGGCGTCCCAGCTGACTCCCGGCCGGTGCACCAGGGCCTGGCAGTCGGAAAGGCCGAGGCCGATGGCCCGGCCGACCCCGTACGCGTTGCGCTCGTACGGGAAGAAGCCGACCGCCTGCCCGCCCTCGTGCAGGACCGCCACCTGCGCCCCTCTGCGGTACCTGCCGACCCCGAGCGTGAACTCCGGTGCCAGAAAAGGGTTGGCGTAGTCGGGCGACTCGTCCATCGCCCGGTGCCACGCCCGGCGCAGTGACTCGCTCAGCTCCTCGGGTCTGTGAATCGTGATGGCGCTCGTGGATCGCATGGCGACCGCTCCCCCCAAAATTCCCCCCAAGAGGCGCTTTTCAGCACCTCGCCACCGTGTCCCCCATTGTCGAACTTTGTGGCGAGCTCAAACGTCGCGAAACAGCACGCACACTGTCAAGGCGCCGGAAGGATCCTTTAGCTGCGCTTGGTTCGGCCGGGTCGAGACAGGTCAGCGGATCGCGACCATGACGTGGCTGTCGCCGTACTGCCAGACGACGCCGACATGTGCGAACCCCGCCCGGCGCAGCAGCCGTTCGTGGGCGGCGACGGACAGCCGGGCCGCGCCGTTGGCCCCGGTGGCCGACCGTCGGTGCCGGCGGCGGCGCTCGGTGAGCAGGTCGGTCAACTCGGGATCCCGCGCCACGGCCGTCCACCAGGAGTCCCAGTCCTCGTGCGCCAGGGCGTGCCCGCGTTCGGCGTGGCGGCGGCCGACGCATCCGGCGAAGTCGGCGAGCGCGGTGTCATCGGGCGGGAAGTGGTCGCCGTTGACGAGCACGCCACCGGGCCGCAACAGGCCCGCGAGCTGCCGGTAGGTGCGGTACAGGACGTCCGGACCCAGGTAGTGCAGTGCCGTCGTCGACACGGCCGCGTCCAGGGGGCGGCCGAGGCACAGGGCATCGGTCCAGCCCTCCTCACCGATCACCGCGTCCACATACCGGGCCGCGTCGGCATGGTGAGTGCGGGCCAGCTCCAGGAGCACCGGGTCCATGTCGACGCCCACGATGTCGGCATACGGCAGCCGCCGGGCCAGCCGGACCGCCAGCGAGCCGGGACCGCAGCCGAGGTCGACGACCAGCGGCCTGGGCGGAGGGCCCGGCACGGACTGCTCGACGACATCGGCGATCACTGTGAAACGCTCCTCGCGGTCCACGGCGTACCGCTGTTGCTGGCGCTCCCAGCGCTCCACCCAACGTTCCGCCGTCGCCAGGCTCAGCCCCATCCGGTCGTGCCACCTCGCCGTCCCGCACCTGTCTCACCCTGCCGGCATCGACCCTACAGGTGGAAACGGTTCCCATTACCTCCTCTGGCGGTATGTCACCCGAGCGTGGCAAGCACGGTCATGAGCCGGTCCACCTCCTCGACGGTGTTGTGGACGTGCAGGCTCACCCGCACCGATCCGGACCTCTCCCCCGCGCTGCCCTGACAGTGCTGGTCGGAGCGGACCATGAAGCCGTGGCTGAAGAGGATGAAACCGAGGTCCCCGGAGTCGATGGCGTGGTGGCGGAAGGTGACGATGCCCTGGCGGCGTTGGACGGACGAGTCCTCCGCCAGGCCGGCCTGGCAGCCGAGGACCTCGTAGGCGTCGAGGTGGCGCAGGCCCTCGGTGAGCCGGGCCGCGAGCGCGACCGTCCACCGCTCGATGCGGTCGGTGCCGGCGGCCTCCAGCCAGTCCAGGGCGGTGGTCACGGAGGCGATGCCGACGGTGTTGGGCGTGCCCGTCCAGCCGCCCGGGGTGAATTCCGGACCGCGTGCCTGACGCGCCCAGACGGCTCCCGTGCCGGGCAGTGCCATGGCCTTGTGTCCGGAGAAGACGACGAAGTCGACGTCCAGGTCGGCCACGGAGACCGGCAGATGGCCGACGCTCTGGGCGGCGTCCAGGCAGATGACCGCGTCGGGGCCGACGGCCCTGCGGATGCGGTGGATGTTCATGTTGCCGCCGTACACGTGGTGGACGTGGCTGGCGGCGACGAAGCGGGTGCGCGGACCGGCCAGTTCGGCGAGCGCGGTGTGGTCGTAGTCGCCGGACGCGCGCTGGTACGGCATCGGCCGCACTCGGATGTGGACGCCCTGTCCGGCCAGTTGGCGCTGGGCCTGGAGCCAGGGCGCGATGTTCGCCTCGTGGTCGGCGATCGGGACGACGATCTCGTCCCCGTCGGCGAGGAACCGGGGCAGCCAGTCGCGGGCGAGGGTGTGCAGGCCCTCGGTGGTCCCGCTCGTGAAGTGCACGGCCGACCTCTCGGGCGCGGGGTCGCCGAGGAACCGCTTCACCCGGTCGCGGGCCTGCTCCACCAGGGCCGTGGTCCGGTTGGCCCAGGGATAGGTGCCGCGCCCGGCGTTGGCGTTGGTCGTGGTGAGGTAGGCGTGCACGGCGTCGAGCACGGCCTGGGGTTTCTGGGCGGTGGCCGCGCTGTCGAGGTAGGCCAGGTCCGGGTGGGCGGTGATGATCGGGAACTGGGCGCGCAGGCCTCGCTGCCACTCCTCCAAGTCCTCGATCGGGGCGGGTCCTTGGGAGTCCGTCCTGGGTACGGTCATGAGGTCAGTCCCGTACCAGGGGCGCGCCGGCGTCGCGCCAGGCGATGATGCCGCCGGTCAGGCTGCGCACGTCCGGATGCCCCATCCGGGTCAGCAGGGCGGCGTAGCGGGCGGATTTCTCGCCGACCGGACAGGCCAGCAGGACCGGGCGGTTGTGGCTGAACGGCAGCCCGCCGTGCAGGAGTTCCTCGAAGAGCTCGTCGACGATGTTGACCGAGCCGTCGATGTGCAGGGCCGCGAAGGCGTGGGGGCCGCGCAGGTCGACGACGAGCGGCTCCCGGGTGGCGATCCACGCCCGCGCGTCGGTCACCCCGATGGCGGGTGCCGTGCGGATCTCGGCTTCCGACAGGTCGGCCGGGGAGTTGCCGCGACGCGGGCGGCCGAAGAGGTCGGGGCGGCGCTGCCGGACGTAGCTCAGATAGCTCTCGACGCGGTCGCAGACGATGAAGACGGCTGACTGGCGTTCTGTCAGCTCCTCGTCGAGCGCCTGTAGTTGACGTATCGCTCCGGAGTAGGCGGCGCCTCCCGTGGGGCCGGCCAGGATGCCGCAACGGCGGTTGAGGGTCAGCATCCCCTCGATCGCCTCGTCGGCGCTCACCGACTCGATGATGTCGTAGGTGCCGGGGTCGAACAGGCCCACCTCGTGTGCCTCGTCGATGGTGCGGATGCCGGGGACGAAGTCGGACTTGGCGGCGACCAGGCCGAGGACCCGTACGGCGGGGTCGTGTTCGCGCAGGGCGCGGGCGACGCCCGTGGAGGAGCCGGCGGTGCCCACACAGGCGATGAACCAGTCCGGGGCCCGGCCGTCGAGGTCCTTGACGATCTCAGGGCCGGTGCCGGTGAAGTGGGCCTCGGTGTTGCGCGGGTTGAAGTACTGGTCGGTGTGCAGGAAGGTGCTGCCGGGCTCGGAGAGCGTGCGGTGGAAGAGGGTGAGCGGGTCGTCGGTGGCCGACGGGTCCAGGCACTCGCTCTGGCCGGGAAGTTCCTCGATCTCCGCACCGAGCAGCAGAAGGAGGTCCTTGATCTCCGGAATGCGCATCCGGTTGGTGACGCTCTTGAAGGTCAGCCCGTGCATGCCCGCGAGGACGGCCAGGGCCTTGGCGGTGTTGCCGCTCGACAGCTCGACGACCTGACCGGGCTCCTCCCCGGGAGCTGCGGCCGCGGCCTGCAGATGTGGGCGGGCCATGTTCCAGGCGGCGCGGTCCTTCACCGAACCGAAAGGGTTGAGCAGCTCCAGCTTGGCGTACAGGTCGATGTGCCTGAGGCCGTGCACGGCCGGGTCGATGCGCACCAGCGGTGTGTTGCCGATGGCGTCGGTGATGCTGTCGTACCTCAATTCGCTCCCCCCACGGGTGTGGTCGGCCAGTACTGGTCGTCCAGGCACCAGCGCCATCGGTCGCCCTCCTGCCAGGCGGCGACCTTGCGCGCGGCGGGCTGGTGCTGGGCACGGGTGGCGTGGAAGTCCATGCAGTAGCCGGCCGTGTTGGCGAAGGCCAACAGGTCGCCGGGTGCGGGGCGGTGGGGCAGGAAGACCGTGCGCCGGGTGATCAGGTCGGACTCCAGGCACAGGCTGCCGAAGAGGTGCACGGCGACCGGTTCGGTCCCGGTGTCGTGACCGGCGTCGGGCAGACCGCCGCGCGGAGAGCCGCCGCTCGCCCGGTCCCCTGGCACGACGACGGGGTCCATGAGCACCCCGTGGTCCTCCAGCGCCACGTCGTCGGCCTTCGCCGCCAGCCGTAGGTGAAGGGGGCCGCCGTCCTCCGGGTCGCGCACCTCCAGCACCTTCGTCAGCGTCAGTCCGCACTGGTCGAGCAGCGCCCGGCCGGGTTCGGTGTGCAGGTCGTAGAGGTGCTCCAGGAGCAGCGCGGCCAGGGGGCGGCCGCCGAGGGACGCCGCCGGGTGCGCCAGCAGTTCGTCGAGGTAGCGGGCCCCGGCCACCGGACGGTGGGCGGGGTACAGGCCAAGGGTGCCCCGCAGGGTGCCGGCCTCGTTGCGCAGTCCGTAGCCGTGGCCGCCGTATGTCAGGGGCGGGCGGATGCCCAGGACCGCCTCGGTGAGTTCGGTGGTGTACCGCTCCCATTGGCCGCCGTCGGCAAGGTAGTCGACGCCGAAGCCGCCGCCGATGTCCACGGCCCGGGGCCTGAGCCCGCGGCTCCGGCACTCCTCCAGCACCCGCAGACACCCCTCCAGCGCCACGGCCTTCTCGGTCGGGCTCGTCGTGTCCAGGTGGTACGCCACCCCGACCAGGTCGAGCACATCGGCGTCCCGCTCGACGGCTTCCAGCAGCGGGGCCGACTCCCCCACGGCGGTGCCGAATCGGCTGCGCCGGGTCAGTACGCGTACGCCGGACGCCTCGAACCCCGCCAAGCGGAGCAGGACTCGGGTCCGGCGCAGATCGTGTTTGCGGACCAGCGTGGCGAGTTGCTCCAGTTCGCCTCGCGTGTCGAGGCTGACGGTGACCGACGTGCGCGCCGCCAGCCACAGGAATTCCGGGTTCTTGGGCCCGGTCGCCGTGATCCGGTCGGGGGTGAGCCCCGCACCCAGGGCGTGCTGCAGCTCCCCGAGGGAGGCCACGTCCACGCCCGCGTCCGTGGCGGCGAGCCTGCGCAGCAGGGCGCTGGACCGGTTGGCCTTGTGGGCGAGGAACACCTGCCCGCCGAGGTGGTGGGCGTCGTACACCGCGCGGAACTGCCGGAGATTGTCGGCGAGTTGGTCGGGGACGACCACGTTCAACGGTGAGCCGAGCGCGTCGGTGAGGGTGTGCAGCAGGTCCGGGGAGTCCAGCAAGGAGCGCAGCCGTGACTCCAGCCGCGGTGCGAGAAACAAGGGCTGCCCGCCCATGCCCGGCCCTCCCCAGCGCTTCGGGCCCGACACTCCGGGCGCTGTCGACCACTCCCCGCGGTTTGCCGTATAGCTCCTTTCCCTGCTCCCGGTGGTTTACGCCCCGTACCTGCCCTGCTGGGCGGTACGTCATCAGGTGGGCCGAAAATCACCGGTGCCCGTCGCGCGGCCGCCCGCTGGGCCCGGAACGGTACATTCCGTGGTAGGGACACTCCAGTCGACGCGATCCACGGATGGGGGCGCTGTGTTCGGTAGGTGGGTGACGGTGACGGCCGCGGCCGTGCTGCTGGGGCTGGGCGGCTGCGCTTCCGACAAGGGCGCGGGCGGGGCTGAGCAGACGGACGTGGCGGTCGGCGCCTCGACCGCCACATCCCCCTCGGTGTCCCCCTCGGTCTCCCCGCCGTCATCCCCCTCGCCGGCGCCCACGACGTCCCCGACCCCGACACCGGTCCCCGTCACAGGACCGGATCAGCAGCTGGTGACCATGGTGGTCACCGGCGGCTTCGCCGGCGTGCACAAGGAGGTGGCCCTGCGGGGCGACGGTTCCGTGCACACCAGCGACAAGGGCGAACGCGCCGTCCATCGCGCCTCGGCGGCCGAGTTCACCGAACTGCGCACGCTGCTCGGCGATCCGGCACTGGACGAGGTCTCCGACGTCACGAGGAACATGGAGGCGGCTGACCTGTTCCAGTACACGCTCCGCTTCGACGGCCGTACGGTCATGACGGACCGCTCCGCCGAGGAGCCGGCGCTCGACCGGCTCATCGACGCGCTGAGCGAGTGGCTGCCGCAGCGGTGACCAGGCTGCCCGCGGCGCTCAGCCGGCCTGCCCGGCGATATTGACCATCCAGGTGATGCCGAAGCGGTCCGTACACATGCCGAACACGTCGCCCCACATCTGCTTGTCCAGCGGCACGGTCACGTGGGCGCCGTCCGACAGCTTCTCCCAGTAGCCGCGCAGCTCGGCGTCGTCGTCGCCGCTCAGGCTCACCGAGATGTTGTTGCCCGGCTTGTGGTCGTCCGACGGGGTGTCGGCGGCCATCAGGGTGAAGCCGTTGGGGGCCTCCAGCATGCCGTGCATGATCTTGTCGGCCAGAGGGGAGTCCTTCTGGCCGAACTCGGCGTAGGTGTTGAGGTTCAGGGTGCCCCCGAAGACCTCCTTGTAGAACTCCAGCGCCTGGCGTGCGTCGCCGGCGAAGGTGATGTACGGGTTGAGACGCGAGGCCATGAATCCTCCAGGAATAGGACAGCAAGCCGACTGGAAGGAAGGTAGCGCGGGCCACTGACAACGGCCCGCGCACACGGCCACTTGGCGCACAGCGCCGCTACAGGGTGCGCTCCAGACGGTCCGCCACCAGCTTCACGAACCGCGCGGGGTCCTTGGGCTGGCCGCCCTCGGCGAGCACCGCCAGCGTGTGAAGCAGCTCGGCGGACTCTACGAGATCCGAGCGGTCCTCGCGCTCCTTGTACGCCTGGTTGAGGCCCTTCACCAGCAGATGGTCGGGGTTGAGCTCCAGGATCCGCTTGGTGCGCGGCACTTCCTGGCCCATCGCCCGGTACATGTTCTCCAGGGCCGGCGTCAGATCGTGCGCGTCCGAGACGACGCAGGCCGGGGAGACGGTGAGCCGCGTCGACAGGCGCACCTCCTTGATGTCCTCGTCCAGCCGCTCCCCCATCCAGCCGAGCAGTCCGGCGTACTCCTCGGCCTGCTTCGCCCGCTCCCCCTCGGACTTCTCGTCACCCTCGGTGTCGAGGTCGATCTCGCCCTTGGTGACGGACCGCAGCTTCTTGCCCCCGTACTCGCCCACGGTGTCGACCCACACCTCGTCGACGGCGTCGGTGAGCAGCAGCACCTCGATGCCCTTGTCCCGGAACGCCTCCATGTGCGGGGAGTTCTCGATGCTCTGCCGGGACTCGCCGGTGATGAAGAAGATGTCGTCCTGGCCGTCCTTCATCCGCTCGACGTACTGCGCGAGCGTGGTCGGCTCGTCGTCGGCGTGCGTGGTGGCGAAGGAGGCGACGGCGAGGATGGCCTCGCCGTTCTCGGAGTCGGTGACCAGACCCTCCTTGAGGGCGGTGCCGAACTCCCGCCAGAACGTGGCGTAGCGCTCGGCGTCCTTGGTCATCATCTCCTTGACCGTGGACAGCACCTTCTTCGTCAGCCGGCGCTGCATCATCCGGATGTGCCGGTCCTGCTGGAGGATCTCGCGGGAGACGTTGAGCGAGAGGTCGGCCGCGTCGACGACACCCTTGACGAAGCGCAGGTACGGCGGCAGCAGCGCCTCGCAGTCGTCCATGATGAAGACGCGCTTCACATAGAGCTGGACACCGCGCTTGAACTCCCGGGTGAACAGGTCGTGCGGGGCGTGCGAGGGGATGAACAGCAGGGACTGGTACTCGAAGGTGCCCTCCGCCTGGAGCCGGATCGTCTCCAGCGGCTCGCGCCAGTCGTGGCTGATGTGCTTGTACAGCTCGTGGTACTCGTCCTCGGACACCTGCTCACGCGAGCGCGCCCACAGGGCCTTCATCGAGTTGAGCGTCTCGGGCTCGGGCGCGCTGTCGCCCTCGCCGGCCTCCGGGACCATCCGGATCGGCCAGGTGATGAAGTCCGAGTACCGCTTGATGATCTCCCTGATCTTCCAGGGCGAGGTGTAGTCGTGGAGCTGGTTATCGGGGTCGGCGGGCTTGAGGTGGAGCGTGACCGAGGTGCCCTGCGGCGCTTCGCCGACCGTCTCCAGCGTGTACGTGGCCTCGCCGCGCGACGTCCAGCGGGTGCCCTGGGGCTCGCCGGCCCGCCTGGTCACCAGCGTCATCTCGTCCGCCGCCATGAAGCCGGAGTAGAAGCCGACGCCGAACTGCCCGATGAGCCCCTCGGCACCGGCCTCGTCCTTGGCCTCCCGCAACTCCTCCAGGAAGGTCGCCGTACCCGAGTTGGCGATGGTGCCGATCAGCTTTCCGACCTCGTCGTACGACATCCCGATGCCGTTGTCCCGGACCGTGAGGGTACGGGCCTCCTTGTCGACGTCGATCTCGATGTGCAGGTCGGACACTTCGGCGTCGAGCGCATCGTCCCGCAGCTTCTCCAGACGCAGTTTGTCGAGCGCGTCGGAGGCGTTGGAGACGAGCTCCCGCAGGAAGACATCCTTGTTCGAGTAGACCGAGTGGATCATCAGCTGGAGCAACTGACGGGCCTCTACCTGAAACTCAAACGTCTCGGTCGCCATGGTTCGCAACTACCTCACAGGTCCAGTCACCGGAATGGGTCGCAGTCACTGTAAGACACGAGGTCAGCGCAGAGTGCCGCGATCCGGGACCCGGCCGGTTCCGGGCCTGGTCCTGGTCCCGGTGCCGATCAGGGCCACCCTGAGACATCACAGGCTGTATCCCTCCCCGTTCGATGCCATGGTCGGTGGGCATCGAGGCGCTCGACACGATCGAATGGAGGGGCCGATGCCCACCTCACGACCACTCACATCCCGGCGCAGGTCGGCGGCCGTCGCGGGGGCGGCCGCCGCCCTGCTCGTCGGGGCCGGGCTGTTCACCGCCGCGCCCGCCCAGGCCGCCCCGCGTCCGTGCCCCGGCGCCGGACCGGGCGACCCGGCGCGCTGCGCCCAGGTCATCGGCATCGACCCGGGCTCGTCCCTGGTGATGCGCACCGAGCCGCGCTACGGCGCGACGGAGGTGGCCCGCTACGGCAACGGGCAGTGGCTGGAGCTCTCCTGCTGGACCACGGGCGACCCGGACGCCGACGGGCACGGCTACCGCTACTGGATGCTCGTCTCCACGCCGAGGTCCTGGGGATACGTCAACGACTGGTATCTCGACACCGGGGGTCCGACCACCTGGAAGTCCCAGCTCCCGCAGTGCCGCTGATCACGACGAACAGGCAGAAGGAACCCTCATGACACAGCCCCACCTGACGACAGGGACCCGGCCCCGGCGCCTGCGCGCTCTCACCCTGACGGGTGCCGTGCTCACCGCCGCGGCGTCCGCCGTCCTGACCGGAGCGGGCCCCGCGGGCGCCGCGATCCACACATGCAGCATCTCGGGCGACCGCACCCAGTGCGCCTACGTCACCGGCATCGATCCCGGGTCCCACCTGGCGGTGCGCACCGCCCCGCGGTACAGCGCCCCGAAGTCGCCCGTATTCGGCCAGTACCACAACGGGGACCAACTCGGCCTGATCTGCTGGACCACGGGCGACCCGGACGCCGACGGGCACGGGTACCGCTACTGGATGCGGGTCGACAACGGCATCGGGGACGGTTACGTCAACGACTGGTACCTGGATACCGGCGGCCCGAACACCTGGAAGTCCCAGCTCCCGCAGTGCTGAGCGAGGGCCGGCGGCTCAGGCGAGGTGGGCGAAGACCACCAGGTTGGCGGTGTAGTCCCTGACCTGGCGGTCGTAGTCGCCCGCACAGGTGATGAGCCGGACCTGGGCGCGGGGTGTGTCGCCGTACACGCGGTCGCTGGGGAAGTCGTCCTTGTCGAAGGTCTCCACGCTGTCGATCACGAAGGATGCCTTGCGCCCGTCGGCCCGCGCCACGTCGAAGCCGTCCCCCTTCTTCAGGTCGCCGAGGTTCGCGAACACCGCGGGGGACGTGGTCGTGTCCACGTGCCCGGCGATGATCGACGTGCCCGGCTCTCCGGGGGACACCCCGTTGGCGTACCAGCCGACGAGATTGGTGTTGCCGGCCGGTGGCGGTTCGAGCCGGCCCGCACTGCCGATGGCGAGATCGACGAAGGGCGCGTCGACCGAGATCTCGGGGATGTGCAGGCGGATCGGCCGGGACCGCGGCAGATGCTTGCCCACCGGCCGCCCGTCCGGCGAGGACGACCTGCCCGCCGAGGGGGCGTGCCCTTCGACCGCGGGTGGCTTGTGCGGCGCGCGGCCCGCCTCGGACTCCCGGTCCTCGCCGCCCAGGGTGACCGCCAGCACCATGACCGCCACCGCGCTCCAGAACAACGCCACGGCCACGCGCCTTATCCGCCGCGAGGTGTCGGAACGGGTGTCGGAACGGGCCGGGTCGGTTTTGGGGGACGGGGGACATCCGGCGGCCATCGGGCACCACCTCACTGGAGCACGGCAGGGGAGGAAAGGGGAAGGGCGGGCGGGGCCGCCGCGACGCGTGGCGCACGCGCGGCGACCACCGCGGTTATGTCGTCGGGCATGCTCAGGCCACGGATCCGGAAGCCTTCTTGCGACGCAGCGCGTAGATGCCGGTGCCGGCGACCGCCAGCGCGGCCAGTCCACCGGCGGTCACACCGGAGGAGGCGAGGCCGCCGCCGCCCGTGTGCATGCCGCCGTGCGGCTTGTCGTGCCCGGAGCGCCAGGACTCCTCGTCGTGGTCACCACCCCACGAGTCCTCGTTGTCGCCCTTCCACGAGTCCTTGCCGTGGTCCTCCTTCCAGGGCTCCTCCTCGCCACCCCAGTCGCCCTTCTCGGACCCGCCTTCCTTGCTCCGGTAGCTGTCCGGGTCGTGCTTCGGGTCCTTGGCACCGCCCCAGTCGTCGCCGTTGGTCACGGCGGCCAGCGCTCCGCCACCCGTGTGGACCCCGCCACGAGGCCCGTCGTGCTCGCCCTCCTCTTCGTGCTCCTTGCTGTAGGACTGGTCGTGGTCGGACTTTCCGTGGTCTTCGGACTTGCCGTGCTCCTCGGACTTTCCGTGGCCGTCGGGCTCCTCGTGCTCCTTGCTGTGGGAGCTGTCTCCCTGGTCCCAGTCACCGGTGGTCACGGCGTAAGCTGCGGGCGTGATCGCCAGCGCGGCCGTGGCCGTCGCGGTGGCGAGCAGCATGCGGACAGAGCGCATAGGTAAATCCTTCCGTCACGACCTGGGCGGCTGACGCTTCATCACCACTGGAGCCAGGCCTTGACGTGATCCACCGTCAGTCATGTCTTTCGGACGCACCATTCGAAGCGATCACACGGGTTACGCCCACACCCTGACGGCCGTATGTCGACACGCCGCGCCGTTCGGGGAGCCGGATTCACCCGGGGAGGTTTGCGTCGCCGTTCAGCGGTGAGACGCGTGGGATGTCCCAGCACGCCGTCACAGCCCGCGCCCGCGAGCCCGCCGCACCGTCGTCACCTGCGCCTTCGCAGCAGCGCGACGCCTTCTTCGACAACGCCAAGTACGCGGCGATCGTACTGGTGGCCATGGGCCATGCGTGGGAACCACTGCGGGACGGCAGCCGGACCGTGAGCGCTGTGTACATGCTTCTGTACACATTCCACATGCCGGCGTTCATCGTCGTCTCGGGCTACTTCTCCCGCGGTTTCGACGGCCGCCCGGAACGGCTCAAGCGGCTGGTCGGGGGCCTGGTCGTGCCGTATGTCGTCTTCGAGACCGCATACACCCTGTTCACCCGGTGGACGGATCAGGAGCCGGACCGCCCGATCAGCCTGCTGGATCCGCTGTATCTGACGTGGTTCCTGGTGGCGCTGTTCCTGTGGCGGCTGACCACCCCGCTGTGGCAGCGGGTGCGCCTGCCGGTGCCGCTCGCGCTGGGCGTGGCGATGCTGGCCACCCTGTCGCCGTCCATCGGCAACGACCTGGACCTCCAGCGCGCCCTTCAGTTCCTGCCCTACTTCGTGCTGGGTCTGTCGCTGCGGCCCGAGCACTTCCGGATGGTCCGCCGGCGCGCGGTGCGGATCGTGGCCGTGCCCGTGTTCGCGGGCGCGTTCGCAGTGGCGTACTGGGCGGTGCCGCGGATGACCGGCGCCTGGTTCTACCACCGGGACAGCGCTGCGGAGCTGGGGGCGCCCGAGTGGTACGGGGTGCTGATGACGCCGGTGCTGTTCGTCTGCTCGCTGCTGCTGGTGGCCTGTTTCCTCTCCTGGGTGCCGGGGCGGCGGATGTGGTGCACCGTGCTGGGCGCGGGCACGCTGTACGGCTATCTGCTGCACGGCTTCCTCGCGCAGGGCGCGAAGTACGGAGGCTGGTACGACCCCGCCTGGATCCACCGGCCGCTCGGCGCGGTCGTCGTCACCCTCGTGGCCGCCACGGCCGTGACCCTGCTGTGCACACCGCCCGTCCGGCGCCTCCTGCGCTTCGTGGTGGAGCCCGACCTGCGGTGGCTGTTCCGTCGGGAGGCACCGGAACGGCCGGGGACCGGGCCGTCGCACGAGGCTGACCGCCCGGTCAGGGCTCGCTGACCAGCCCGGCGATGTGTGCGGTGACGGTGTCGAGGATGTCGTTCCAGGTCGCCTCGTCACCGAGCACGAGGTAGTTGAGGGTGAGGCCGTCGGTCATGGCGGCCAGGTAGCGCGCCAGGACGGGAGCGGGTACCCGCAGCCGCAGGCCCATGGTCTGCCCGAGCTGGTCGATGAGGTCGGCGTACGTATCGGCGTACAGCTGGTACTGCCGTCGCGCCAGGTGCTCGAAACCGGGCTGGCGCAGGGCGTACTGCGCCAGCTCATAGGTGAGCATGTGCTCGTCCGGGTGGGCGCGGACATGGTCCCAGTACGCCTGGAAGCCGGCCCGGACGGTCTCCTCGAGGGTGTCCCTGGGCCGTAGGGCTTCCTTCACCAGCGTCACGTAGTGCCCGGTGATGGTGGTGATGACGGACTCGATCAGCTCCTGCTTGGAGTCGAAGCAGTAGTGGAAGACGCTCAGCGAGACGCCCGCCTCGGCGGCGATGGACCGGGTCGTCGTCCTGGGGACGCCGTCCCGGGCCATCGCCCTGATCGCCGCTTCGGTGAGCTGTCGCCGCCGCTCGGCGGACGGCAACCGTGCCATGGAGCCCCTCTCGTGGGTGTCAGCTGCTGTGGACGCCGACCTCGTAGAGGGAGTAGCCCCAGTCGGTGCCGCGTGCCAGCCCCTGGACGCGTAGGTACCTGGCCGGTGTGCCGGTGAACCGGGCCGTGTCCAGGCCGCCGTCACCGGAGGTCGTGGACCAGGCGGTCTGCCAGTTCACGCCGTCGGTGGAGAGATCGATGCGGTACGACTTACCGTACGCGCGCTCCCAGTCGAGGGTGACCCGCTTGACCAGGTGCGTGGATCCGAGGTCGACCTTGAACCACTGGTCGTCGCTCCAGTCGCTCGCCCAGCGGGTACGGCCGTCGCCGTCGGTGGCCCGGTTCGGCCGGTAGCTCGTGAACAGGCTCCACTCCGAGGAGCTGGCGCCCGTCGCCGCGCCGCTCGCGAGGTTCACCCCGGCCTGGTGGTTCTCGGAGGCCGCCCAGGTGTCGAGGTAGGACTCGGCGCCCCGGAAGAGGTCGTCGACCACGTCCTGGCCGCCGACGCGGCGGATGTCCTCGATCCAGTCGGGGACGAGGCCGTAGTGGGCGGCGCCGTCGGTGTTCAGGTCCCAGGTGCGCTGACCGGTGGTCTGCCGGTCGATCACGGAGCCGCCGTCGACGCTCTTGAAGGGGTACGTCACCTTGTTGGGGGCGTCCGCTCCACGCGGTCCCGGCCAGCCGCCGACGCCGTTCATGTCGGTGCCGTAGCCGTAGCCGACGCCGTACTTGTCGCGCAGCGCCTCGGTGCGCTTGGCCTCCGAGATGAAGCCGTCGGAGCCGTGCATGTACTGGGCGATGAACCCGCCGAGGCCGTAGACCCGCTCGGTCCAGTCCATGTCCATCCAGCTGTGGGAGGACAGGACGCCGGGGTAGGACGCGGACTCGAAGATGTCGAGGACCCGGCCGGTGGCCTTGACGCTCATGTGGTCGACCTCGAGCATCATCTTGCGTTTCATCATGCCCCGTACGGCGTACTCACCGAGATCGGTGAGCCCTCGGACGTTGCACTGGGCGTCCGCGTTGTACGAGGGGACCTCCACGCCCGCCGGGAGCTCGTCGTCGGCCTGGGCCGCCGTGGCGTTGCCGATCGGGTTGTCGTGCTGCGGGCCCTTGCAGGTCTCGGTCTTCCAGAAGGTGCCGGTCGACAGGAACTGGCCGACGTTGATGGCCGTGCCGAGCCCGCCCGAGTCGAAGCGAACGCCGCACAGGGCGTTGTCGAACTTGTGGCACAGGAACATGCTGCGCACGCCCAGCGCGTGCAGCTCGTCCAGGCCCTTGTCGATGTCCTCCTTGCTGCACTGCGCGATGTCGAGGATCTGCTTGCAGCCGAAGGGCTCGGAGGTCTCCACGCCGAGGATGACCGCCAGCTTGCCCTGCTCGATGACCTGGCGGGCCTGCGCGCTGTCGGTGACGATCCGGAACCAGCCCTTTCCGGTGCCGCCGTACATCTTGTCGATGAAGGCCTGCATGTCGTACGTCAGCTTGGCCTGCAGCCGGATGGACGTCATCTCGTCGCAGCTGCGGTCCTTGAAGAAGTACACGGAGCAGATCACGCCGTTGGTGACGAGGTCGTTGACCAGCACCCGCTGGCCGCCGCGCCAGGCCCGCTCCACCCAGGCGTAGTAGTTCTGCTGGTGGGTCAGCGAGTCGTGCGCGGGCCAGTCCTTGAAGGTGGGCCAGCCGACCGGGTCGTGCTTGCCGTCACCGCCGTTGGTGATGTAGTCGAAGATCGCGAGCGAGCCGTCGGGGTAGTGCTCGGGGCAGTCCTTGAGGGCGTCGGCGACGCCCTGCTCGGAGAACGGCTTGCCGCAGATCAGCCGGCCGCCGAAGGCCTCGTTGGAGAAGATGTGATCGTGCGCGTCGACGAAGCCGCGGACCTCGCCCTTGGCGTCGGTGCCTTTGAACGGCTCTCCCGTGACATTGATCCCGGAGTCGGGCGCGGGCCGTGCACCGGGGTCCCACCAGTTGGTTCCGGCCGCGGAGCTCGGTGTGGGTCCGAGCGCGATCGACAGCACTAGCAGGAGCAGCGAGACAACGGTGATGTTCTTGCGTCGGCGGTACGGGCGTCCGGCACTGGTCACAGCCCACGTCCCTCGGTCGGCGGGATGGCGGGGTCGACTTGTCATGACCTCGCAAGATGTGCGAAAGAGGATCGCCACTACCGCTTTACGAGTCAAGAGTCCGGGACAGATGACCTGATGACGGGGTGTCCGTTCACCCCGCGTGGGTGACGCGGATCTTGGACTGGCCGTGCGGGAGCTCCTCCCAGTCCGCCATGAAGCGGGCCCGCAGTCCGTGCCGCTCGGCCAGCGCGACGAGGGTCTCGGTGCGGTAGTAGAAGTCCTCCCGCAGGACCTGGTGTTCCTCGCCCTCGGTGCGGTCGAAGGTGAAGTCGAACCAGCCGCCCGGCGCCATGACCCGGCCGACGTTGGCCAGGCACTCCTCGATCACCGTCGTCGGCGAGTGCGAGAAGACGCTGTGGGCGTGCACCACGTCGAAGTGCGCGTCGGGCAGGAAGCGCAGCGTCAGGTCGCGCACCGGGGTGAGGACGGGCAGCCGCTGCTGCAGGCCCATCTCCGTGACGGTGTCCTGCGCGGCGAAGAGGATGTCGGGCGAGATGTCGATGCCGTAGTAGTGGCCGGGCTCCAGGTGACGGATGAACCGCCAGCCCCCTCGGAGGTTGCCGCAGCCGATCTCCAGCATCCGGTGCTCGGGGCGCAGGCCGTGGCCGACGAGGTAGTCGAACTGCATCGCGCCGAGCGCCAGCCAGCGCTCCCGGTTGTGGCTGCCGACCGCCGCGTCCGGGTCGGCCCGGGTGTCGGAGCGCATCACGGCCCGGTAGTACGCGATGTGGTCCGGGTGCCGACGGCGCAGCCACAGGTCACGGGCGGAGCGGGCCAGATGGCGGGGCACGCGGTCGGGGTGGCGCAGGGCGTAGGCGAGGCGGTGGCCGAGGGCAGTGCGGTTCGCGGTGAGGTTCTTGGCCGGCATGGGGATCGTGCCTCCCTGGGGACGCGACGCGGTACCTCCGAGCATGCTCAGTGCGGTGCCGGGACGCCACAGGAGCGAGCGACGGTGTCGCCCTGGCGGCGGGATGCGGCCGGGGGCGGGAGACGTCTGCGTCTCGCCCGAACACCCCGGTGCCTGCGCGGCGTTCGTGCACTACGGTGTACGAGCTCGCGTCGCATGACGCCGCCATGACAAAACAGACGCCTCCGGGATGGTGACCGTGCGCGGATCCTTGGTGAGAGCGGCACTGGCCGCCGTGTTCCTCCTGGTCCCTCTGGCCCCCCTCCCCCAGGCCGCGGCCGAGCCGGGGCCCGTCACCGAGGTGGCCGCGCCGTCCGTCGCGGAGGACTGGACGCCGCCGCTCAGCACCCGGGGCCGTTGGATCGTCGACGCCGACGGCGACCGCTTCAAGCTGCGTTCCGGCAACTGGCACGGGGCCAGCGGCACTTGGAACGGCTCGGGCGACCCCGAGCAGGACGCCGGCCATCATGCGGGCGAGAACTCCGGCCGGATGCCGCTCGGCCTGGACCGCGCTCCCATGGCAGAGATCATCGCCGGGTTCCGGGAGATCGGGATCAACAGCGTCCGGCTGCCCTTCTCCAACGAGATGATCCGCGACACCCGTCCCGTCACGGACGACTCCGTCGCCGCCAATGCCTCTCTGCGCGGAAAGACCCCGCTTCAGGTGTACGACGCCGTGGTGCGCGAGCTCACCGAGGCCGGACTAGCGGTGATCCTCAACAACCATACGAACAGCACGCGTTGGTGCTGCGGAGTCGACGGCAACGAACGCTGGAACACCGGCCGGTCGACCGCCGCCTGGGAGGACGACTGGCTGTTCATGGCCCGTCGCTACCGGGACAACCCGCGCGTCGTCGGGGCCGACCTGTACAACGAGGTGCGCCGCAACGTCTGGGACGACCCCAACTGGGGCCTGGGCGACGACCACGACTGGTTCGCCGCCTCGCAGCACGTCGGCGACCGCATCCTGACGGAGGCCAACCCGAATCTGCTGATCGTCGTCGAGGGCATCAACTGGACGGGCATCCCCGTCGATGGCCTGCCCCATGAACGCCCCACCCTGGAGCCGGCCCGCCATCTGTCCCACACACTGGTCGACTCCGGCAAGCTCGTGTACTCCGCCCACTTCTACGACTACACGGGCCCCCACCACAGCGGCGCCACCGGAACGGGCGAGACCAGCGACCCCCGCTACCGCGACCTCAGCCCCTCCGAACTGATCGCCGTCCTGAACCGCCAGGCCTTCTTCGTCACCGCCGAACAGGACCAGCACTTCACCGCCCCCGTGTGGATCAGCGAGTTCGGCGTCGGGGGCCGGGACGAGACCGGCCAGAAACAGCGGGCCTGGTTCGAGAACTTCGTGGACCAACTGATCCGCACCGACGCCGACTTCGCGTACTGGCCGCTCGTCGGCTGGCACGAGAACCGCAAGGGCAACGGCTGGGCACTGCTGCACTGGGACGCGCAGGGGCGTCGTATGGGCGTCTACGACGGTGACGACTGGCGGGCCGCCGCCTGGACGCGGCTCATCGGGGTCGACGGCCGCACGGGACCGGTGGCACCGGTCGCCGACTGGTCCATGCTCAGCCCGGACCACGGCGACTTCGTCCAGTCACGGCGGATGCGCGCCCTGCACGACTGGGACTCCGGCGCCCGCAAGGCCGTCTGCCCCGACGGACAGCGGCTGCTCGGCCTCGGTCACACCGGCAACCGGGGGCTGTGCTCGAACGTGACCTCGGGTGCCCTGTGGGACCCGGCCGGCGGACACGAGGTGGTCGTCGACGAGCGGCATGTCCGTCCGGGCGGCGACTGGGCGTCCGGGTACACCAAACTCCAGTGCGCCGACGGGCAGTTCCTCATCGGATACAGCGTCCGTGGCTCGGCCGTCTCCGCCGCCCTGTGCGCGGCCGCACCGGCCGGGAGGCTCGGCACGAGCGGGCGTACGGTCTGGTTCGACCGGGGCGACAACCGGGGGACGGCCGCCAAGGGCGGCGACTTCGCGTACGGCCGCTACAAGGGCCAGTGCGCGGACGACGAGTACGCGGCCGGAATCGCCTACACCGGCCGGGTGGGGTCGTCCCGGACGCCCGACGCGCTGTACTGCCGCGAACTGGGCTGATCGCCGCGGCCGGGGGATGCTGGAACCCGGATGCGGATCACCTGTGCTGTCGCCGTGCTCGCCGCCGCGAACCTGCTGAACAACTGGCTCGCGCGGAGCCCCGCCATGTACGTGGTCATCTGCGTGACCGCGACGGCCGTACTGCTGATGATCGCCCGCTGGGACGGTCTCACCGCGGCCGACCTGGGGCTCGACGAGGCGGCGCTGCGGCGGGGGCTGCGGTGGGCGCCCTTCCTGGTGGCGATCGTCCTGCTGGTCCTGCTCGTCCTCCTCGCCGTTCCGGCCGGGCGGGAGGCGTTCCGGGACTCCAGGGCGGTGGACCTGTCCCTGCCGGGGATGCTGTCGGGAGCGCTGGTGCGGGTGCCCTTCGGGACCGTACTGCTGGAGGAGACCGCTTTCCGCGGGGTGCTGTGGGCCATGATCCGGCGGCGGCACGGCACGGCGTGGGCCACCGGCGTGTCGTCGGCCTTGTTCGGGCTGTGGCATCTGATGCCCTCGCGCGGCATCAACCGCTCCAACGCCGCGCTCGGCTCCCTCTTCGGCGACGGGCCGGCCGGCGTGGCACCGACCGTGGCCGCGGCGATCGTCGTCACGGCCCTGGCCGGGGTCGTCCTGTGCGAGCTGCGCCGCCGCTCCGGCAGCCTGCTGGCGCCGATGACCCTGCACTGGGCGGTCAACGGCTTCGGTTACGCGTTTGCCTGGGGGGCGGCCCGCTGGTGGCTCGACGGCTGAACGGTCAGAAGTTGATCATGTGTCCGGCGAGGCCGTGCACAGCCTCCTTGACCGCCTCGCCCAGGGTCGGGTGCGCGTGGACGTTGCGGGCGACCTCGTGGACCGTGAGATCCCATTGCTGGGCCAGGGTCAGCTCGGGCAGCAGCTCGGTGACGTCCGGGCCGATGAGGTGGCCGCCGAGGAGTTCGCCGTACTTGGCGTCGCTGATCAGCTTCACGAAGCCGGTCGCGTCGCCGAGGCCATGGGATTTGCCGTTGGCGGTGAAGGGGAACTTCGCCACCTGCACGTCGAAGCCCCGCTCGCGGGCCTGGGCCTCGGTCCAGCCGAAGCTGGCGATCTGCGGCTGGCAGTAGGTGGCCCGCGGGATCA
This sequence comes from Streptomyces sp. NPDC056479, assembly GCF_042795335.1. Classification (NCBI taxonomy): domain Bacteria; kingdom Bacillati; phylum Actinomycetota; class Actinomycetes; order Kitasatosporales; family Streptomycetaceae; genus Streptomyces; species Streptomyces sp. NPDC056479. Next base: position 1,130,255 of record NZ_JBHTRZ010000002.1, read on the forward strand.
TCACATAGTCCAGCTCCATCGTCTCGGCGTCCGCGATGGTCTCGGCGGCGACGATGCCCATCGCCTCGGCTGCGTGCGCGAGCATCAGCTTCGCCGTCACATCGCCGATGGCGAAGATGTGCGGGACGGACGTACGGCCGCGGCCGTCGATGTCGATCGCACCGCGTTCGGTCACGCTCACGCCGGTCTTGTCCAGGCCGTAGCCCTCGATGTTCGGCTGGAAGCCGATCGCCTGGAGCACCTTGTCGGCCTCCAGCACCTGCTGGGCGCCGTCCTTCCCGGTGACGGTGACGCGCACCTGCTCGCCGGACTCGTCGACGGTGTCCACCCGGGTCGAGGTGAGCACGTCGATGCCCAGGCGCCGGTACTGCTTGGCGAGTTCGGCGGAGACCTCGGCGTCCTCCAGCGGGGTCATGCGGTCCAGGAACTCGACGATGGTGACCTTCACGCCGTAGTTGTGCAGCACGTAGGCGAACTCGACGCCGATCGCGCCGGCGCCCGCGATGATGATCGAGCGCGGCAGTTCCTCGGCCAGGATCTGCTCCTCGAAGGTCACCACGCGCGCGCTGCGCCGGGTGCCGGGGAGCAGTCTGGGTGTGGCGCCGGTGGCGACGATGCAGTGGTCGAAGCCGATGGTGCGGGTGTCGCCGTCATAGCCGGCCACCTGGAGGGTGTGCGGGTCGAGGAAGGTGCCGCGGCCGTCGATCTCGGTGATCTTGTTCTTCTTCATCAGGTAGTGGACGCCCTTGACGCGGCCGTCGGCGACCTTGCGGCTGCGGCGGAACGCCTCGCCGTAGTCGAAGGAGACCTGTCCGTCCACCTGGATGCCGAAGGTCTTCGCCTCGCGGGTGAAGATGTGCGCCAGTTCGGCGTTGCGCAGCAGTGCCTTGCTGGGGATGCAGCCCACGTTCAGACAGATGCCGCCCCAGTACTTCTCCTCCACGACCGCCACGCGCTTGCCCAGCTGGGCGGCGCGGATGGCGGCGACGTAGCCGCCGGGGCCCGCGCCGAGGACCACGACGTCGAAGCGCTCGTCCTGCTCGACCATGGAGAGTTCCTTCCCGAGTACGTCCTGCTCTGCCGGTGCCGGACCTCGTCGTGGGACGCGGTCCGGCTTCTTCCAGCATGACCGCATCCACGAGGTTGTGTGGCGATGCGGGAGGGTGACGACGATCTCAGGCGGCGCGTACCGCGCAGCTCCGGCCGGTTCTCGGCGTTGTCAGCCGAGGCAGACGAGGTTGAGCACGCACAGCTGCGCCGGCGTGGTCTCCTCCGGGGCCGGGCTCGTCGGCGCCGGGGACGCTCCGGAGTCCGCGCCGTCGGTCGGCGCCGGGGCCGGCGTCTGCTGCTCGGCCTGCTCGCCACCGTTGCCGCCGCCGGAGTTCTGTCCTCCGGGCGCCGGGGAGACGGTCTGCGTCTGCGGGACCGTGGTCGCCGTGGGACGCGGAGTGGAGGCGACGTCCGGTCGGGTGAACTGCCGCGTGGTGCGCGGCTGGCTGACGGACTCCCGGGCGGCGTTCGTCGGGGTCGGATGCGATGTCGGGGTGTCGGTGCGCCCGGCCTCGCGGGTGTCCGGCGGGGTGGACGCCGGGCGGGTGAGCTCGGTCTCCTGCTGCTCCGGCAGGCCCACGTTCGGGCGTTCCGGTGCGGTGGCCGCCTGGGCCTTGTCGCCGGACTGCTGGTTGAACGCCGAGACGGTCAGGCCGCCGCCGACCAGGGCGACGGCCGTCGCGACCACGGCCCGGCGCTGGTTCTTCTTCCAGCGGGCGCGCTGCCGACGCCGCGCCGCCCGGCCCTGCGGGGCGGCCGGCACGCCGTCCACGTCCTCGGACGGAGCAAGCGGCGCGGTCTCGTCCGGGCCCGCCTGCGGCCCGGGCTCGTCACGGAAGTAGCCGTCGTACCACGTGTCGACGGCGGGGGTCCGCGGTGCCGGACCGGGCGCGGCCGACACGATGGGACGCCCTACCGCGGAGGGAGCGATGTCCGGGGCGTAGGCGCCGCACCCGGGGCACACGAGGGCCCCGTTGAGGTGCCGACGGCACGAGGAGCAATAGTCCATCTGCGGTCTTTCTGGGTTGACTGCGCCATTGGCCCTGTTCGGCCGCGGCCTGGTCACATGGGTGTTCGTGATCGAACGGCCAGAACGCTAACGAGCCTTTCGACGGGCTGTGTGCAGCCTGAGTGATACTCCTGCGCAGATGTCTCACAAGGTGTGTGTGAACCGTGCCCCGCTCAGAGCCCCGGATCGCAGCATCCCTCGCGTCGCATATGGCGGCTCACCTCCAGCCACTCCTCGGCCGACGCGGTCGGCGGTGTGCCGTCCCGCCGCACGTCGGAAAGTGTGAAGGCGTCGAGAAGGTCCGCGCGGTCGAAGAGCACGCCGCCCCGCAGGACCGCCACCGTGCGGATCAGTGCGTCGAAGTCACTGAACGGGTCGCCGTCCACGACGGTGAGATCGCCGAGCTTGCCCTCCTGCACCGTGCCCAGATCGGCGTCCGCGCCGAAGATCCGCGCGGGCAGCAGGGTCGCGGTGCGCAGCACTTCGGCCGGTGACAGGCCGGCCCGATGGAGGGCACGCAGGGCCAGGTGCAGATGCAGGCCGACCGGGACGATCGGCTGGTCGGTGCCGAGCGCGACGAGACCGCCGCCGGCGAGGATCCGCCGGTAGACGTCCATCTCGCGGCCCAGCGTGGCCAGTTGGGCCTGGGTGGGCGGCCGGCCGGCCCCTTCGCGGACGAGTGCGGTGTCCCACGGCGGCATGAGCGCGGTGACCCGTGGGTCGTCCGCGAGCGCGGGGTCGGCGCCGAGGAGGGCGATGGCCGTGAACGGGGTCGCCACGAGATGGAAGTCGGTGGCGGTGTAGATCTCCTCGACGTCCCCGTAGGAGCGCCCGGTCGCGGAGGTCGCGTGTCCGAACTCCAGCCGCTGCGTGGCCTGCAAATGGGTGGTCAGGTCCTGGCCGAGCTGTACCCCCGGACTGCACAGATGGCTGCCGCTGCGCACACCGAGCCGACGGTGCCCGAAGTCCGCGGCCTCCTTCATCACCCAGCCCGGGGCGCGTACGTACGTCTTCACGAAGTCCCAGTCCAGCGCCTCCCCGCGCGCCAGCGAGCGGCGAAGTCCCTCGCGGGTGCGGTGGGCGCGGCCCATGCTGTAGGCGACCCGCGCCCCGTCGAGCAGTTCACCGGTGGCGAGCAGCCGGGGCCCGGCGAGGACTCCGGCGGCGACCGCCTCCCGGATGCGGGCCTGCTCGTAGGCGAAGCCGCCCAGCGAGACGGCCGTCGTGATGCCGTACGCGAGTTGGAGCGCGGTCTGCCGGCCGCCGTACGTGCTCTGCCACGGGTGGGTGTGCGCGTCCCACAGGCCCGGGATCACGGTGCGCTCGCTCGCGTCGACGCGGCGTGCGGCGGGGCGGCCGCCGCGGTGCGGGGACACCTCGGCGATCCGGCCGTCGCGGAGGACGACATCGATGTCCTCGCGGACCGTCGGGCCGGTGCCGTCCCAGAGGCGGCCCGCGTGCACGATCGTGTCGGCAGGGCGCGGTCTGCGGTAGTCGAGCGGGACGCGGACGGTACGGGTCCTGCCGCTGCCGATGTCGACCAAACGCAGAGCGCCTGCGGACAGGTAGAGCAGGGTGCGGGCGTCGGCGGACCAGGACGGGTGGTCGGCGGCCTCGGTGGTGAGCCGGCGTGGCTCGCCGTCCGGAGTGCCGTCGGAGCGGACCGGCAGCAGCCACAGCGCCGACTCGGCGACCACCGCCATCCAGCGGCCGTCCGGGGACCAGACGGGGCCGGAGTCATAGCGGTCGGAGAGCGAGGTGTGCGGGGCGAGGGCGTGCAGGGCCGCGGTCCCGGTGGCCGTGTCGAGGACACGGATGAGGTTGTAGCCCTCCCGGAAGCGCTGGTTGAGGCGGTTGCGGTCGCACAGGGCCACGTACCGGCCGTCGGGCGACCAGCTGGGGCGGCCGGGCAGCCCGCCCGAGCCGAGGGGCGCGGCGAGGATCCGTTCGGCGCCGTCGGGCAGGTCGCGCACCACGAGGTTGCCGGACATGTCGAGGCAGGCCAGCCGTGTCCCGTCGGGCGAGAGCGCGGGGAAGACACGGCCGCCCTCGGCGAGCACGCTCTCCTCGCCGGAGCCGAGGTCGCGGCGTCGTACGGCGAACAGTCCGTCGCGGTCGTCGGCGTACACCAGGCCCGTACCGTCCGGCGTCCAGGTGGGGGCCAGCACATAGCGGGTGGAGGGGACTTGAAGAACCTTGCGGGGCGCGCGGCCGCCCGTGGTCTCCGCGGTCCACAGCGCGTTGAGCGCGGCGAAGACGACGGTACGGCCGTCCGGTGACAGGGCGGGCAGATGCAGCGCGCGGACGGAACGGGTGCCGGAGCCCTCGAAGTCGTACGCCTTGCCGCGGTAGCGGGGCCGGTCCACGGGCAGCGTGGCGGTGAACGGGATCTCCTCGCCGTCGCCCGGCGTGTCCGGGTCGACCAGACGGAAGTGCCCGTCGACCGTGAGGAGCAGGCGCTCGGCGTCCGTCCAGCGGGGCGGCGCGGGGAGGAGGTCGCCCCGCACGGCGACCGGCTCGCCGTCCACGACCAGGGTGCAGGAGGCCGCGGGTGAGGCGGTGGTGCGCAGGTGGGCCAGGCGCCCGGTGGGCGAGACGGCGGGGGTCATGAGCTGGGCGCCGGAGTCGTCGGTGTGCTCGGTGGTGACCGGGCCCGAGCCGTCGGCGGCGACGGACGCGACGGTGTTCGCGCGGAGGCTGCCCGTGGCGGTGACACCGGCCCGTACGAAGAGCACCCGCTCGCCGTCGGACGACCACGCCGGGTCGAAGTCCTCCCAACGGGCATCCTGCCCGGGGCCTTGTTGGTCCGGGCGCCCGGTGAGCCGGGTCAGCGCGCCGGTGCGCACCTCCACGACCCAGATGCGGTACGGGGCGCCGGTCACGGTGTCGCCGCCGCGTTCGGAGGCGAACGCGATCCGGGTGCCGTCCGGCGACCAGGCCGGACCCCGGTCGTCCCACGGGCCGTCGGTGAGCTGCCGCAGATCGGAGCCGTCGGGCCGCAGCGTCCAGAGGTGGAAGCCGCCGTCGCGGTAGGCGCAGACGACGAGTCGGCCGCCGTCGGGCGAGAACTGCGGGCGGGTGGGTTCGAGGCCGGGCGGGGTGAGCGGGACGGCGGTACCGCCCTTGCGCGGGATGGACCAGAGCACGTTCTGGACCTCGGCGACCAGCCGGTCACCGGTCGGCGCGAGGGTCGCGGAGCCGCCCGTGGCGGCGCTGAAGGACACGGTGGTGGTCGTGCCGGAGGCGGCGGACGCCACGGGCGTACCGACGCCGGCGAGCGCGGTGGCCGTGGCGGTGGCCTGGAGGAATCTGCGGCGGGAGAGCGAGCTGAAACGGAGGGCGCCGGCGGTGTCTTCGGTGTCCAAGGGAGCTCCCAGTGTGCGGAGTTGGCGGATCGGACGGGAGAGACCACTGGTGGCAACGTACGGGTCGGGACCCGGTCACGGGCCCCGTCTCGGCGTTTCTCGGCCGTTCCTCGCTCCGACCGGGCAATCCACGCGGTGGCTTCGGCAACACCCCTCCGACCACGAAAGTTTCGCGTCTTTCCGCGACTCTTTCCGGGACGCCGTCCCCTGGCACATAGTGAGGTGCCGATGTGCGATGGGGCGGTTTCACGCCCCCCGAAGGGATGAGATGACGCGGAAGAATGCCCTGGTGGTCCGAGGCGGTTGGGAGGGGCATCAGCCGGTCCGGGCCACGGAGCTGTTCCTGCCCTTCCTGCGCGACAACGGATACGCCGTCCGGATCGAGGAGTCCACCGACGTCTACGCCGACGCGACCGCGATGGCCGGCACCGATCTCGTGGTGCAGTGCGTCACGATGTCGCAGATCAGCGCCGACCAGCTGGCCGGGCTGAGCGCGGCGGTCGTCGCCGGCACCGGCCTCACCGGCTGGCACGGCGGCATCGCGGACTCGTTCCGGGCCTCCTGCGACTATCTCCATCTGGTGGGCGGGCAGTTCGCCACCCACCCGGGCAAGGAGCCCTGCGAGCGCCGGGGAGTTCAGGAGGACAACTATCTGCCGCACACCGTCGGCATCACGGACCTCGGCCGTGAACACCCGGTCACGGCCGGCGTGGAGGACTTCGAGCTGCACACCGAGCAGTACTGGGTGCTCCACGACGACCTGATCGACGTCCTGGCCACCACGACCCATCCCACCCGGGCGTGGCATCCCTGGCACCGGCCGGTCACCTCGCCGGCCGTCTGGACCCGGCAGTGGGGCGCCGGCCGCGTCGTGGTGACGACTCCCGGGCACAGCCTCGACGTACTGGAACACCCCGCCGTCCGCACCGTCATCGAGAGGGGAATGCTGTGGGCGACGCGCACCGCATCGGCGTCGTAGGGCTGGGCGTCATCTCCCGCGTGTACCTGGACACGCTCGTCGGGCATCCCGCCGTGCGCGTCACCGCGGTCGCCGACCTCGACGCCGCCCGGTCGGCCTCGGTCGCCGCCGAACTGCCCGGCGTCGAGGCGCTGTCCGTGGCGGAGCTGCTGAGCAGCCCGGACGTGGACACGGTGCTCAACCTGACCGTCCCGGCGGCCCACGCCGAGATCGCGCTCGGCGCCATCGGCCACGGGAAGAACGTCTACGGGGAGAAGCCGCTGGCCGCCGAACTCGTCGGCGCCCAGGCCGTGATGGAGGCCGCGGCGAGAGCGGGCGTCGGTGTGGGGTGCGCACCGGACACGGTGCTGGGCACCGGCATCCAGACGGCACGTGCGGCCGTGGCGGCGGGGGGCATCGGACGCCCGCAGTCCGCGTCGGCCGTGATGGTGACGCCGGGGCACGAGCGCTGGCATCCCCAGCCCGACTTCTACTACACCGCCGGGGGTGGCCCGCTGCTGGACATGGGGCCGTACTATCTCGCGTCCCTGGTGCATCTGCTGGGTCCGGTGCGTGCCGTGACCGGGGCGGGCGGCCGGCCTCGCGCCGAGCGCGTCATCGGTTCCGGGCCGCGCGCGGGCGAGCGGATCCCGGTCGAGGTGGACACGCATGTCACCGGTGTACTGGAGCACGCCGGCGGGACCCTCACGACGCTCACGACGAGCTTCGACGGTGTGGCGACGACGGCCGCGCCCATCGAGGTGCACGGCGAGACGGGCACCCTCGCGGTCCCCGATCCCAACCGCTTCGACGGCGAGGTGCGCATCTTCGCACTCGGCGGCACCGACTGGCGCACGCTGCCGATATCGGCGGGGTACGCCGACGGCGCCCGGGGCGTCGGGCTGCTGGACTTCGTCACCGCAGGCGAGCGGCGGGCACCCCGCGCGAGCGGTGCACTCGCCCTGCACGTACTGGAGACGATGACCGCCCTGCTCCGCTCGGCGGCCGAGGGGCGCCGCATCGAGCTGACGACGTCGGCGGAACCGCCCGCACCCGTGCCGCTGACGGCCGCCGAGGAGTGGCGGGGAGAGAAGTCCCGCCCGGCCGACTCCCCCTGACCGGAGGTCAGTCCACCGGCCAGGTGTGCGCGGCCGCGTTCAGGTGCATGTAGTCCATGTACATCGTGGTCATCCGCCGCAGCGCCTCCCGTCGGTCGGCGGCGCCCGCCTTCTCCAGCTGGTGGACCGTCTCCGCCTGCCACAGGGCACCGTTGCGGGCGGTGACGCAGCGCTGCTCGATGATGCCCAGCAGGGGTTCGCGCCAGGCCGCGTCCATGCCGGCCAGTTCGAGGCCCCGGTGGGCCAGTGGCAGCAGGCGCCGCAACACCAGTTCCGTGACCGGCACTTCGCCCATGCCGGGCCAGTACAGACGGGCGTCGATGCCGTCGCGGGCGGCGGTGTGGAGGTTCTCCTCGGCGACCGAGAAGGACATCCGCGTCCACACGGGCCGGTCCTCGTCGACCAGGGCGCGGGTGAGGCCGTAGTAGAAGGCGCCGTTGGCGATGGTGTCGGACACGGTGGGGCCGGCGGGCAAGACCCGGTTCTCGATGCGCAGGTGCGGGCCGCTGTCGGTGACGGCGTAGACGGGGCGGTTCCAGCGGTAGATCGTGCCGTTGTGCAGGGTCAGTTCGCCCAGCTCCGGGGCCTCGCCACGGTCGTGCGTCGCCTGCGGGTCCTCGTCGTCGCACAGCGGAAGGAGGGCCGGGAAGTAGCGCACGTTCTCCTCGAACAGATCGAAGACGCTGGTGATCCAGCGCTCTCCGAACCACACCCGCGGCCGTACGCCCTGGGCCTTGATCTCCACCGGGCGGGTGTCGGTGGCCTGCTCGAACAGCGGGATACGGGTCTCGCGCCAGAGCTCCTTGCCGAAGAGGTACGGCGAGTTCGCCGCGAGCGCGATCTGCACGCCCGTGACCGCCTGGGCCGCGTTCCAGTAGGCCGCGAACTCCCGCGGCGAGACCTGGAGGTGGTACTGGGTGCTGGTACAGGCGGCCTCGGGGGTGATCGTGTCGGCGTACGTCGACAGGCGTTCCACGCCGTCCACCGTGATCCGCAGGTCCTCGCCCCTGGCCGCGAAGATCTGCTCGTTGAGCAGCCGGTAGCGGGGATCGCCGGACAGGGCGGACTCGCCCACGTCCGTCTCCCCCAGGGTCGGCAGGATGCCGATCATGATCAGGTGTGCGCCCACGGCGGAGGCACGGTCCTCGGCATGGTTGAGCGCGTCACGGATCGCCTGCTCCCACGCTCCGGGACCGCCGCTCGTCAGTTCACGGGGCGGGATGTTGATCTCCAGGTTGAAACGGCCCAGCTCGCTCGACCAGGCGGGGTCGGCGATGGCCTGGAGCACCTCGGTGTTCCGCATCGCCGGCAGCCCGTCGGCGTCCACCAGGTTGAGCTCGATCTCCAGCCCGACCTTGGGCCGCTCGCTCTCGAAGGTCGACTCGCGCAGCATCTGGGCGAGCACATCGAGGCAGGTGTGCATCTTCTCCCGGTACCGACGGCGATCCTCGCGCGTGAACACCAGGGCCGGCACATCACGTCCCATCGTGGCCCTCCCGAGTTCCCTCGGCGGATACCTCTCCGTCCCAGAGTCGCACCTCGGGCGGCACCCGAACAGTCAGAGCACAGCGGCGGTCCCACCCGGCCGGGCGAGCGGACGGCGCTCCGCCCGCCACCGTTCCCCCTTGTCGTCGGCCGTCCGCCCGCCTAGCCTGAGTTTGTGCCGCTAATAAACAAAACCCGTTCGCACAACGTCGTGCCGGGCACCAGTACCGACCTCACCCGTCTTCGGATCGCCATCACCGCCTTCTTCGCCCTGGACGGCTTCCTCTTCGCCGGCTGGGTCGTCCGCATCCCCGCCATCAAGCACCAGACCGGCGCGTCGGCCGGCGACCTCGGCCTGGCCCTCCTCGGTGTCTCCGCCGGCGCCGTCCTCACCATGACCCTGACCGGCAGGCTCTGCCGCCGCTACGGCGCCCACCAGGTCACGGTCGTCTGCGCCGTCCTGCTGTCACTGAGCGTGGCCCTGCCGCCGCTCACGCACTCGGTCCTGGCGCTCGGCGCCGTCCTGCTGGTCTTCGGGGCGGCCTACGGCGGCATCAACGTCGCCTTCAACAGCGCCGCCGTGGATCTGGTCACCGCCCTGCGCCGGCCCATCATGCCCAGCTTCCACGCGGCCTTCAGCCTGGGCGGCATGGTCGGCGCGGGCCTCGGCGGGCTGGTCGCCGGGGCCCTCTCCCCCACCCGCCATCTGGCGGGCCTCGCCGTCATCGGGCTGCTGGTGACGGCGGTGGCGAGCCGGACGCTGCTGCGCCACGAGCCCCCGCCGAGCGCGCGCCCCGCACCGGTCTCGGGCGAGACCCCGCGCCGCCTGGCCGGCAGAACCCGCGGCCTCGTGATCGTCTTCGGCCTGATCGCCCTGTGCACGGCCTACGGCGAGGGCGCCATGGCCGACTGGGGCGCACTGCACCTGGAACAGGACCTCGACGCCTCGCCCGGCCTGGCCGCCGTCGGCTACTCCTGCTTCGCGCTGGCCATGACCATCGGCCGGCTCAGCGGTACGGCCCTGCTGGAACGGCTCGGTCACGGCCGTACCGTCGTCGCGGGCGGCGCCACCGCGGCGGCCGGGATGCTGCTCGGCTCGCTCGCGCCCTCCCTGTGGGCCGCGCTGCTCGGCTTCGCGGTGACCGGACTCGGCCTCGCCAACCTCTTCCCCGTCGCGGTCGAACGGGCAGGCACCCTGGCCGGCCCGAGCGGCGTCGCCACGGCCTCCACCTTCGGCTACGGCGGCATGCTCCTCGGACCGCCCGCCATCGGTTTCATGGCGGACTGGTTCTCCCTGCCCGTCGCCCTCACCAGCGTCGCCCTGCTGGCGGCGATCGCCACCCTCATCGGGGTCGCGACGCGACGCACGGGCCGGACCGACTGAGTTCCGCACATTGTCCGTGGCGTCCGCTTTCACCATCATGACCGGATGGCCCGACTCCACGACATCGTCATCGATTGTGCCCGGCCGGCCGCGGCAGCCCGTTTCTGGGCCGCCGCACTCGACGGTTACGCCGTCGCCCCGTACGACGACACCGAGCTGGCCCGGCTGCGTGCGCAGGGCATCGCCGGACCGGAGGACGACCCGACCGTGCTGGTCGAGTCCCGGGGCGGCGGCCCTCGTCTGTGGTGTCAACTCGTGCCGGAACCCAAGCGCGTGAAGAACCGCGTACACCTGGACCTGGTGTCCGCCGACCCGGAGGCCGAGATCGCCCGGCTCACCGTCCTCGGCGCGACAGTCCAAGCCCGCCACGAGGACCACTGGGTCCTGGCCGACCCGGAGGGCAACGAGTTCTGTCTGTTTCCCACCTCTCCGTGAGCCCGGTTCCGCCGTGAACTCCGGTCTCCCGGTGAACCCGGGGCACTCCGTCGGGCACACTCACCCCATGGAGACAGCCGACTTCGTTCGAACCCTGGACCGCGAGGGTCTGCTGCTGGCCGCGGCCGCCGAGCGGGCCGGGGTCGACGCCAAGGTGCCGACCTGCCCGGACTGGCAGGTGCGGGACCTGGTGCGGCACACGGGGATGGTGCACCGTTGGGCTGCGGCGTTCGTGGCCGAGGGGCACACCTCCTACCACCCGGACCAAGGCCTGCCCGACCTCGACGGGGCGGAGCTGCTCACCTGGTTCCGGGAGGGCCATCGCCATCTGGTCGACACGCTGGCCGGCGCCCCCGCCGACCTGCGGTGCTGGCACTTCCTGCCCGCCCCGTCACCCCTCGCGTTCTGGGCGCGCAGACAGGCGCACGAGACGACCGTGCACCGCGTCGACGCCGAGTCGGCACGTGGCGGCACCCCGAGCGCGATCGACCCCGGCTTCGCCGCCGACGGCGTCGACGAGTTGCTGTGCGCCTTCCACGCCCGCCGCAACAGCCGGGTCCGCAGCGCCGGGCCCCGAGTGCTGCGGGTACGGGCCCTGGACACGGACGATGCCGTGTGGACCGTACGGCTGTCGCAGGAGCCGCCCGCGGCCGAGCGAGGCGATGCCGGCAGGGCCGACTGCGAGATCGCCGGGCCGGCGGCCCGGCTCTATCTGTCGCTCTGGAACCGGCTGCCCTTCCCGCAGGTGACCGGCGATGCGTCGATCGCCACGCTCTGGCGGGAGAACTCCGCGGTCACCTGGAGCTGAACTCCGGCCGTACGCCGGTCAGTTGGTCAGCATCCTCGTCAGCACCGCCCGCTGCACCGGCAGCACCTCGCCGTGCAGCGCCTGCCCCTTGGCGGTGAGGGCCACGACCACTCCGCGCCGGTCCTGTGCGCACATGCAGCGCTCGACGAGGCCGTCCTTCTCCAGCCGGGCGATCAGCCGGGACAGCGCGCTCTGGCTGAGATGCACCCACTCGGAGATCTCCTGCACGCGGAACGACGAACCGCGCCCCGGACGCCCCGAGCCGCCTCGCGCCGAGCCCTGGGCCAGGACGTCCAGCACCTCGAAGTCGCTGGCGCACAGGCCGTGTTGATGCAGCGCGCGGTCCAGTTCGCACTGTGTGCGCGCGTGCAGCGCCAGGATGTCCCGCCACTGGTCCACGAGCGCCTGCTCGGCCTTCTTCGCCGCCATGCGCGCACCGTAGCAGAAATCCTTGATTGTTGCATCCACATTAAATGCATTTGCATCTCATGCATGCGCATGTACTGTCCTCGACATGACCTCTCCGCTCAACTCCCCCACCACCGAAGGGCGCTGGACCCCCCGGCTGTGGGGCACCCTGCTGGTGCTGTGCGCCGCGATGTTCCTCGACGCGCTGGACGTGTCGATGGTCGGCGTCGCCCTGCCGTCCATCGGCGCCGACCTGGGCCTGTCCACCTCGACCCTGCAGTGGATCGTCAGCGGCTACATCCTGGGCTACGGCGGGCTGCTCCTCCTCGGCGGACGGACCGCCGACCTGCTGGGCCGGCGCCAGGTGTTCCTCGTCGCTCTGGCCGTGTTCGCACTCGCCTCGCTGCTCGGCGGGCTCGTCGACTCGGGCCCGCTGCTGATCGCCAGCCGCTTCATCAAGGGCCTGGCCGCGGCCTTCACGGCACCGGCCGGCCTGTCCATCATCACCACGACCTTCGCCGAGGGCCCGGTGCGCAACCGCGCGCTGTCGATCTACACCACCTGCGGTGCCACCGGCTACTCGATGGGGCTCGTCTTCTCCGGCCTGCTCACCGAGGCCAGTTGGCGCCTGACGATGCTGCTGCCCGCGCCGATCGCGTTGATCGCCCTGGTCGTGGGACTGAAACTGCTGCCGCGCAGCGATCGCGAACGGACGGACGGCGGTTACGACATCCCCGGCGCCATCCTCGGCACCGCGTCGATGCTGCTGCTCGTGTTCACCGTCGTCGAGGCGCCCGAGGCGGGCTGGGGCTCGGCGCGCACGATCCTTTCCTTCGCGGTGGCCATCGTCCTGCTCACGGCCTTCGTCCTCGTCGAGCGGCGCAGCCCGAGCCCGCTGATCCGGCTGGGCGTGCTGCGCTCCGGGGCCCAGGTGCGGGCGCAGTTGGGCGCGCTCACGTTCGTCGGCAGCTACATCGGTTTCCAGTTCCTGGTCACGCTGTACATGCAGCAGCTGCTCGGCTGGTCGGCGCTGCACACGGCGCTGGCCTTCCTGCCGGCGGGCGCGCTCGTGGCGCTGTCGGCGACGAAGGTCGGGGCGATCATCGACCGGTTCGGCACGGCACGGCTGATCGCGATCGGTTTCGCCCTGATGGTCGCGGGCTACGTCCTGTTCCTGCGCATCGGCCTCGACCCGGTCTACGCGGCGGTGATCCTGCCCACCATGCTGCTGGTCGGCGCGGCCTTCGCGCTGACCTTCCCCTCGCTCAACGTCCAGGCCACCAACGGCGTCGACGAGCACGAGCAGGGCATGGTCTCGGGGCTGCTCAACACCTCGGTCCAGGTGGGCGGCGCGCTCTTCCTGGCCGTCGTGACGGCGGTCCTGACCGCGAACGCGCCTGCGGAGCCCGCGTCCCCGCAGGCCGTCCTCGACAGTTATCTGCCCGCCCTGGTCGTGATCACCGGCATCGCGGTCGTGGGGCTGCTGATCGCCCTGACCGGACTGCGCACCCGCCGCGGGCAGCGGACCGTCGTGGTCGCCAAGTCCACCGCGAGGGAGGCGGAGGCGGAGCGTGTGGCGCTCCGCGACTAGGGGGACCCCTCCCACAGGTGTGCCCCGCGGGGGAAATTTCTTCGCCGGGCACGCCCCTGTTTGACTCGGGGTATGGAGAGCCATGGGGGACGGCGCCGTCAGGCCGAGCGGGACGCGATCACCGTCGAGATCGGGTACGCGCTGTTCAGCGCCGCGTTCGCGGCGGCGGTGCTGTTCGGAGCGATCGTCGGGCCGGCGTTCGTCTTCGACGTGTCGGACGGTGCCCGCGCCACCCTCGTCGGCGTGGGTACCACGGTCGCGGTGGTGCTGTTCTTCGCGCGGGTCGTCAGCGTCCTGACGCGGTTCCGGCAGTCGCCTCAGCCCAACCAGCCCGGCCGCACCAACCCCGACTCGTAGGCCAGCACCACGAGTTGGGCCCGGTCGCGGACGCCGAGCTTCACCATCGTGCGGCTGACGTGGGTCTTGGCGGTGAGGGGGCTGACCACCAGGCGCCGGGCGATCTCCTCGTTGGACAGGCCGATGCCGACCAGCGCCATCACCTCCCGCTCACGCTCGGTGAGTTCGACGAGGGCGTCGGCCGCGGCCGGTTCCTTGGAGCGGGCGGCGAACTCGGCGATCAGACGCCGGGTCACTCCGGGCGACAGCAGTGCGTCGCCCTCGACCACTGCCCGTACGGCGCGCAGGAGTTCCTCCGGCTCGGTGTCCTTGACCAGGAAGCCGGAGGCGCCCGAGCGGATGGCCTCGAAGACGTACTCGTCGAGTTCGAAGGTGGTGAGCATGACCACCTTCACACCCTCCAGGGCGTTGTCCTCGGTGATCCGGCGGGTCGCGGCGAGGCCGTCGAGGAGCGGCATGCGGATGTCCATCAGGACGATGTCGGGCCGCAGTTCGCGTACCCTGCGCAGCGCCTCCTCGCCGTCGGCCGCCTCGCCGGCCACCTCGATGTCGGGCTGTGCGTCGAGCAGCGCCCGGAAGCCGGCCCGCACCAGTGACTGATCGTCGGCGAGCAGTACGCGGATCACCGGTCCTCCTTGGTCTCGGCAGAGGTCTTCAACGGCAGCACGGCGAGCACCCGGAACCCGCCGTCCGCACGCGGACCCGCGTCGATCGTGCCACCCAGCGCGGCCGCCCGCTCCCGCATTCCGGCCAACCCGTTGCCGCTTCCGCCGGCCTCGGCCCCGGTCGCGGGACCGTCGTCGTCGATCCGCAACCGCAGCGTCGCGCCGTCGTCCTGATCGAGGTGCACGCGCGCGTGCCGCGATCCGGAGTGGCGTACGACGTTGGTGAGGGCCTCCTGGACGATCCGGAAGGCGGCGAGGTCGGTACCGGGCGCGAGGCGGGGCGGCTCGCCCTCGACCTCGACGGCGAGGCCGGCGCTTGCCGCCTGGCTCACCAGTTCGGGCAGCCGGTCCAGGCCGGGTGCCGGGGTGCGCGGGGCGTCCCCGGGGGTGCGCAGCGTGTCGAGGACCTGGCGGACCTCGCCGAGGGCCTCCTTGCTCTGGGCCTTGATGGTGGTCAGTGCCGTGCGCGCCTGCTCGGGGTCGGTGTCGAGGAGGGCCAGGCCCACGCCGGCCTGGACATTGATGACGGAGATGCTGTGCGCGAGGACGTCGTGCAGCTCACGGGCGATCCGCAGCCGCTCCTCGTCTGCCCGCCGCCGCGCCGCCTGCGCCCGCTCGGCCCGTTCCCGCGCCCACTGCTCGCGCCGCGTCCTGGCCAGCTCCGAGACCGCGACGATCGCCGCGACCCAGGCGGCGATCACCCCTTCCTGCCCCCAGGAGGCGGCCGGGTCGTCGGACGGCGGCAGCCACTGGTACAGCCAGTGGGCCACGAGCGCGTGCCCGACCCAGAACACCCCGACCGCCGCCCAGGCGGCCTTGCGGTGCCCGGTGAGGATGGCGTTGAAGCAGGCCACCGCCACGGTCAGGAAGACCGGCCCGTAGGGGTAGCCGGCGCCCAGGTAGACCGTGGCGGCCACCGAGGTGCCGAACACGACGGCCACCGGATACCGCTTGCGCCACAACAGCAGTCCCGACGCCACGAACAGCAGCACACGCGCGAAGGGGTCGAGTTGCTCCCGGTAGTCCCCCTGGCCCTCGGCCGCGAAGTTGGAACCGGCCATCACGAAGACCGTGATCAGCACGGTGGAGCGCCAGGGCCAGCGGGGAGCGTGCTCCTCGTCGTCCCAGCGGTTCCACCACGGCGGCCCGTGCCGCCACCACGTCGGCGGGCCGCCGCCCCGGCCTGCCTGCTGCTCGTCCATGTCCGCCACGCTAGACGCGATGACCGCCGGGCGGCGTCACCCGCGCGTCGTGATCACGCCTACTCCCCGTGAAGTACGCCCCCGCATCGACTCACCTCAGGCCCACGTCCTGCGCGAGCCGGGTCACCGCGTGCCGGAAGAACGTCTCCCTGTCCTCGACGACGCGATGGAACTGCCCGAACAGCTCGAACCCCACGAGTCCGAAGAGCTCGGCCCAGACGGCGATCAGGGCCGCGACCGTCGCCGGCGGGAGGTCGGGGGCCAGGTCGGCGGCCATGCGCTCGGCCTCGGGGCGCAGGTCGGCGGGCAGGGACGGGGGTTCGGTGAGGTCCCTGCCCTGGTGGGCGGCACGGACGATGCCGATGAAGACGAGGCCGACGCGGGAGGCGGGCGGGACCGTGGTGTCGGGCGCGGTGTATCCGGGCACGGGCGAGCCGTAGATCAGGGCGTACTCGTGCGGATGCCGCAGCGCCCAGTCCCGCACGGCCTCCGCCACCGCGGTCCAGCGCCCAAGGGGTCCGGCATCCGCGGCCTTGTCGTGCGCCGCTTCCGCGCGCTCGCCGATGGAGTTGTAGGCGTCGATGATGAGAGCGGTCAGCAGGTCGTCCCGGCTGGGGAAGTAGCGGTAGAGCGCGGAGGAGACCATGCCGAGTTCGCGGGCCACGGCACGCAGCGACAGCTTGGCGGCGCCCTCGGCCGCGAGCTGTCTGCGGGCCTCGTCCTTGATGGCCGCGGTGACTTCCATCCTGGCGCGGGCACGGGCGCCCTGTGCGGTGCGACTGCTCATGTGAGCCAGTCTCCCACGAAATCGGAGCGGTGCACACAATCGAGAGCAGTGCTCTTGCATTGGATCGGCGATCTCGTGCACACTGCTCTCAAGCGAGAGCACCGCTCTCTCAAACTCTTACCGGGGGTTCCCATGTCATCGCCGTACTACTTCAAGGGCAGCTCGCTCAACGTCCGCTTCAACAGCGTCATCGGCTGGCTGGCCCGGCACGGGCTGAGCGTCGCGGGCACGGCGGAGATGTCCGTGCGCGGCCGCAAGAGCGGCAAGATGCAGCGCATCCCGGTCAACCCGCACACCCACGACGGCGGGCAGTACCTCGTGTCGGCCCGCGGCCACTCCCAGTGGGTGCGCAACATGCGCGCCGCGGGCGGCGGGGAGCTGCGGGTCGGGCGCAGGGTCCGTGCGTTCTCCGCGGTGGAGCTTCCCGACAAGGAGAAGCTCCCGATCCTGCGGACCTATCTGGAGAAGTGGGGCTGGGAGGTCAACCAGTACTTCCAGGGGGTCACCGCGAAGTCCTCCGACGAGGAGATCATCGCGGCGGCCCAGGACCACCCCGTCTTCCGGATCACCGTCGGCCAGTGACCCGCGCCGCCGTCAGGCGGTGATCTCGTCGCCCTCCTGCGCGGGACGGCGGTCCATCGCGGTCAGGGCGCGCTGGGCCATGGGATGACCGCGGACGATCTCGCCCAGCGAGGTGGAGCCCCGGGTGATGTCCATGAACGCCTTCCAGGCCGGCCGGAAACCGGTCAGCGCCGCGTGGAAGAGGCCGGGCCGGCGCTCGAACGCGGTCAGCAGCCGCTTGCCGACGCTCATCTCGACGCCGAGGCCCGCCTTGACCGCGAAGGCGTAGTTCAGGGCCTGGCGCCGGGCGTCCACCGCGTCGTGCGCCTCGGCGATCCTGACCGCCCACTCCCCCGCGAGCCGCCCCGAGCGCAGCGCGAACGAGATGCCCTCGCGCGTCCACGGCTCCAGCAGACCCGCCGCGTCACCGCACACCAGCACCCGCCCGCGCGACAGCGGCGAGTCGTCGGCGCGGCAGCGCGTCAAGTGCCCGGAGGAGATGCTCGGTTCGAACCCGGCGAGCCCGAGCCGACCGATGAACTCCTCCAAGTACCGCTTGGTCGCGGCGCCTTCGCCGCGCGCCGAGATCACCCCGACCGTGAGCGTGTCGCCCTTGGGGAACACCCAGCCGTAACTGCCGGGAATCGGGCCCCAGTCGATGAGGACCCGCCCCTTCCAGTCCTCGGCGACCGTGTCCGGCACCGGGATCTCCGCCTCCAGGCCGAGATCCACCTGGTCGAGCTTCACCCCGACGTGGGCCCCTATCCGGCTCGCGCTGCCGTCCGCACCGACCACGGCCCGCGCGAGCAGCGTCTCGCCGCTCTGCAGGACGACGGCGACGCTGCGCCGGTCCGGGACCGCCGAGCCGTGCTGCTCGACGCGCTGCACGGTGACTCCGGTGCGCAGCTCGGCGCCCGCCTTCTGCGCGTGCTCGACGAGTTGCCGGTCGAACTCGGGCCGGTTGATCAGTCCGAAGAGCATCTGCTTGGAGCGGCGGGTGCGGGTGAAGCGGCCGTTGTTCGAGAACGTCACCGCGTGCACCCGGTCCCGGAAGGGCAGCTCGAAGCCGGGCGGGAGCGAGTCGCGCGAGGGTCCGATGATGCCGCCGCCGCACGTCTTGTAGCGCGGCAGCTCCGCTTTCTCCAGCACCAGCACGCGCCGTCCGGCGACCGACGCCGCATACGCGGCCGAGGCCCCCGCGGGGCCCGCACCCACCACGACGACGTCCCACACCTGCCGCACGTCGTCCGCCGAAGAGTTCTCGCTGCTCACGATGGTCTACTGCTCCCGATCAAGCCGCCTACGCCTGCTGTCCCCCGCATCCTACGGCGGGCATCGTCGCAGGCCGCTGTGGGAGGATCACAGCACTCACATGTACAACGTCGCACCCACAAGGAGCGTGCCCATGTCGTCGAATCCGGTCGCCGAGACCGTCGCCTCCCTGATGCCCAGGGCGAAGGCGGAACT
This sequence comes from Streptomyces sp. NPDC056479, assembly GCF_042795335.1. Taxonomy (NCBI): domain Bacteria; kingdom Bacillati; phylum Actinomycetota; class Actinomycetes; order Kitasatosporales; family Streptomycetaceae; genus Streptomyces; species Streptomyces sp. NPDC056479. The sequence continues at coordinate 1,148,905 of NZ_JBHTRZ010000002.1, forward strand.
CACCGAGCTGGTGGCATTCAAGTCGGTGGCGGACTTCGACCAGTTCCCGAAGAGCGAGAGCGAGGGCGCCGCCCGCTGGGTCGCCGACGCGCTCACCGCCGAGGGCTTCGAGGACGTGGCCCTGCTCGACACCCCCGACGGCACGCAGTCGGTGTACGGGTACCTGCCCGGCCCCGAGGGCGCGAAGACGGTCCTGCTCTACGCCCACTACGACGTGCAGCCCCCGCTGGACGAGGCCGCCTGGAGCACCCCGCCCTTCGAGCTGACCGAGCGCGACGGCCGCTGGTACGGGCGCGGTGCCGCCGACTGCAAGGGCGGCCTGATCATGCACCTGCTGGCGCTGCGCGCCCTCAAGGCCGACGGCGGTGTGCCTGTGCACGTCAAGGTGATCGCCGAGGGCTCGGAGGAGATGGGCACCGGTGGTCTGGAGCGGTACGCCGAGCAGCACCCGGACCTGCTGGAGGCCGACACCATCGTGATCGGCGACGCGGGCAACTTCCGCGTCGGCCTGCCGACGGTCACCTCGACCCTGCGGGGCATGACCCTGGTGCGCGTGCAGATCGACACGCTCGAAGGCAACCTGCACTCCGGCCAGTTCGGCGGTGCCGCGCCGGACGCGCTCGGCGCGCTGGTCCGCGTGCTGGACTCGCTGCGGGCCGAGGACGGTTCGACGACGGTGGACGGGCTGACCGGCGAGTCGGCATGGCAGGGGCTGCAGTACGACGAGGAGCAGTTCCGCCAGGACGCCAAGGTCCTCGACGGTGTCGGGCTGATCGGCTCCGGCACGGTCGCCGACCGCATCTGGGCGCGTCCCGCCGTCACGGTCCTCGGCATCGACTGCCCGCCGGTCGTCGGCGCCACCCCGTCCGTGCAGGCGAGCGCACGTGCGCTGATCAGCCTCCGGGTGCCGCCGGGTGTGGACGCGGCCGAGGCGACCAAGCTGCTCCAGGCCCACCTTCAGACGCACACGCCGTGGGGCGCCCGGGTGCGCAGCGAGCAGATCGGGCAGGGCCAGGCCTTCCGCGCCGACACCGGCAGCCCGGCGTACCAGGCGATGGCGGACGCGATGGCGGTCGCGTACCCGGGCCAGGAGATGCAGTACGCCGGCCAGGGCGGCTCGATCCCACTGTGCAACACCCTCGCCGCCCTCTACCCGCACGCGGAGATCCTCCTCATCGGCCTGAGCGAGCCGGAGGCGCAGATCCACGCCGTGAACGAGAGTGTGTCCCCGCAGGAGCTGGAGCGGCTCTCGGTCACCGAGGCGCTGTTCCTCCGTAATTACGCGGCGAGTTGAGGAACCCGCAGCCGATGATGGGGCGATGACCCGCAACGAACGCCTCGCCGCCCACACCGACATCGCCACCTCCCTGGCGCTTCTGGGCGACCGGGAACTCGCGGCCCTCGTGGAGTCGGGCGAACCGCTCGGCACCGGAATCGGCGGGCGTTCGACGCTGATCGAGGTGGACGGCAGACGGGTCTTCGTGAAGCGGGTCCCGCTCACCGACGTCGAGTTGCGGCCGGAGAACGTCCGCTCCACGGCCAATCTCCTCGGACTGCCGACGTTCTTCCACTACGGCATCGGCAGTCCGGGGTTCGGTGCCTGGCGGGAGCTCGCGGTGCACACGATGACCACGAACTGGGTCCTGGCCGACCGGTTCGCGGGGTTCCCGCTGACCCACCACTGGCGGGTCCTGCCCGACGTACCGCAGCCGTTGCCGGAGTTGCTGTCCGACGTGGAGCGGGCCGTCGCCCACTGGGGCGGCGGCCGGCCGGTGCGCGAGCGCATCGAGGGACTGCGGACGGCGTCCGCGAGTCTGGCGCTGTTCCTGGAGTACGTGCCGTACACGCTGAACGAATGGCTGGACGCCCGGCTGCGCACGGATGAAGCCGACGCCGCGTGCACCTTCGTCGAAAGGGAGCTCGCGGCCACCACCGGCTTCCTCCGCGAGAGCGGGCTGGTGCACTTCGACGCCCACTTCCTGAACTTCCTCACGGACGGCCACCGGCTCTACCTCGCCGACTACGGCCTCGCCCTCTCCGCTCGCTTCCCCCTCACCCCGCAGGAGCGCGACTTCTTCGAGCGGCACCGGCACTACGACCGCGACTACACCGCGTTCCACTTCGTGAACTGGCTCGCGACCGCCCTGTACGGCCACGGCCGGGACGATCGCGAGGCCTTTGTTCGTGACTGCGCCGACGGGGCGAGGCCGCGGGACATCCCGCGGGCCGCCGCCGACATCATCGAGCGGTATGCGCCACTGGCCGCCGTGATGGGTGAGTTCGCCAAGCGGCTGCAGCACGAGAGCAGGCTGACCCCGTACCCGTACGACGCGCTGCGGCTCGCTCAGGAAGGCGCCGGAATGCCCGCCTCCAGGTAGTGCGCCGCCCCGCGTTCGCGCGCCCGCAACGCCCAGCGCAGCCGCTCGTAGCGCACCGGTGGCAGCAGGTCGGCGGCCTCCTCCTCGGTGACGAAGCGCCAGTCGCGCAGTTCGGGGCCGGGCAGCAGGAGGCGTTCGGCCTCCTCGGAGTCGAGCCGGCCGCCGTCGAAGAGCAGGCGCAGACCGCCGTAGCCGGGAGGCGAGGGCCGCTCCCAGTCGACGACGAGGAGGCGGGGCACGTCGTCCAGCCGTATGCCCGTCTCCTCGGCGACCTCGCGCATGCCCGCGCGCGCGGGCGCCTCGCCCCGCTCGACGACACCGCCGGGGAACTCCCAGCCGGCCTTGTACGTGGGGTCGACGAGCAGCACCCGGTCCTGCTCGTCGAAGAGGAGGACACCCGAGGCGAGGGTCTCGGCGGTGGGCTCGGGGGTCTGCACGATGTCGCAGACGGGGACCGTCCCGTCGCCGACCGCCTGGGCGATCCGCACGGCGGTCTCGTACGGCGTCAGTCCGCCGTTGTCGACGGGATGGGCGTCGGCGGTGAGCCAGGCGGCGAGCGCGGCACGGTACGGCTCTATGTGGTCGTAGGACCACTGCCGGACGCGCAGATCGCCGTCCGGCGCGTCGGGCGGTGTCTCCCGCCCGGCTATTCGCTCGCGCAGGATCGTTTCCGCCGGGGCGAGCAGGACATGCTGGACGGTGATCCGGCGGGCGGCGAGGCCGCCGAAGATCTCGTCGCGGTACTCCTGGCGCAGCAGGGTCATCGGGACCACGAGGGTCCCGCCGAGCTCGGCGTGCAGCGCGGCCGCCGTGTCGATCACGAGACGTCGCCAGATCGGCAGGTCCTGGAAGTCACCGACCTCGGTGAGGTGTTTGGGCGGAAGCAGGTGGGTGAGTGCTCCGCCGATGACCTCGGGGTCGAAGAGCGTGCTGTTCGGGATCAGCTCGATCAGCTCCCGTGCGGTGGTGGTCTTCCCCGCACCGAACGCGCCGTTGATCCAGACGATCACGTTTCCCCCTCTTCTATTGGCCCCCTGTGGCTTGCCCGCTCCACCCTGCCACGGAAACCAGCTCTCGTAGAGAGCGCATGACGACGGCGCCGCCCTCCGCTCGTGTGCGGGGGTACGGCGCCGTGCGGTCGGGTCGGCGGACTCGTCAGCCCTTCTTCCCCTGCTTTCCGTGCGGGGCGTTGTTCACGGCCCGGTCCGTTTCGCGGTTGATCGCCTTGCCGAAGGTGTCCAGGGTCTGGTCCACGTTGATCCCGGCGAGCTTGGTCGGAGCGGTCGAGCTGAGGCCGGCGAGCTTGTTCTTACCGCTCATGTCCAGTCCGGCGGCCTTGATCTGACCACCGGTGCCGGCGAGCCCAGCCGAAGGGGACCCGGTGCCGGAGGTGCCGGAGGACTCGGCCGAGTGGGACGGCGTGACAGCGGCGACGACGAATCCGGTGGCCAGGGAGGCGATGGCGAGCATGCTGCGCTTCTTCATGGCCGGTTCAACTACGAAACGGTCCTTGAGTCACGCCCCGCCACCGGACGAACCGGACACCGACGTGAACCCGTCCGCGACCTGCCGCCGGTCGCGTCGGCGCCGCCGCACGAGATCGCCGGCCGCCTCCGGCCACCCCGGATGCTCGAAGTCGAACCCCTCGGCGAGCAGCCGGCCGGGGACCACTCGCCGGCTCTTCAGCAGCAGCTCGGTGTCGGAGCGCAGCGCGAACGCGCCGAGCTCGGCCATCCACTTCGTCGCGGGCAGGCCCACGGGGACGCCCCAGGCTGAGCGCAGGGCGCGCATGAACGCGCGCTGCGGCAGGGGCTCGGGGGCGGCGAGGTTCACGGGCCCGGCGAGATCGTCCCGCTCGATCAGGAACTGGACCGCGCGCGCGAAGTCCCGGTCGTGGATCCAGGAGACGTACTGCCCGCCGCCCGCCACGGGCCCGCCGAGCCCCAGCCTCGCCAGTCGCAGCAGGACGTCGAACACACCGTCGCGATCGGGGCTCATCACCATCGCGGAACGCAGGGCGACCTTGCGGGTGTGCGGCGTGTCGGCCTCCTCCTGCGCACGCTCCCAGGCCCTGGCGATCTCGACGCTGTAGGACCAGTAGCCCGGCACATCGGACTCAGCGCCGCCGATGACGCCGGTCGCCTCGTCGTTGGGGGCGTCGAAGCGGTGGGCGTAGACGGTGGCCGTGCTCATCTGGAGCCAGACCGCGGGCGGCCGGGCGGCGTTCGCGATCGCCTCGCCCACGATCTCGGTGGAGTGCACCCGCGAATCCATCATGGCCTGCAAATTGGCCGGGGTGTAGCGGCAGCTGACGCTGCGCCCGGCCAGGTTGATCACGACGTCGCTGCCGTCGATCTCCTCGGCCCACGGACCCCAGGTCTCGCCGTCCCACCGGACCTCGCCGTCGCGCGTGGGCCGCCTGGTCAGGACGACGACCTCGTGGCCCGCACCACTCAGCGCACGGTTCAGGATGGTGCCCACCTGCCCGGTTCCCCCGGGAATCACTATCTTCATCGGCTCCCCCTCGAGTGTGGGATTGAGCCTAGCGCAGTGTGTTGAACATGTTCAAAAGCGGGTCGCGACGCCATTCCCGGTACAGACCACTTTCCAACACACTCCGACAGGTTCTACCGTGAGCGCACTATGACGCGTACATGCCGTCATCTCGCTCTCGCAGGTACGGAGGAACGTAAGGATGCGTCACCTTCACACCCGCACAACCCGAAGAAGGCTGGTCGGAGCACTCGCCGCCGGTCTGCTGTGCGCGGCTGGACTCGCCGTCCCCACGGCCACCGCGGCGCCCGCCGCAGCCACCGCGGACGACGGCCTCGCGCTCACCCCGCCCATGGGCTTCAACAACTGGAACTCCACCCACTGCCGTGCCGAGTTCAACGAGGCCATGGTCAAGGGGATCGCCGACATCTTCGTCGAGAAGGGCCTCAAGGACGCCGGATACGAGTACGTCAACCTCGACGACTGCTGGGCCCTGCCCGCCAGGGACGCCGGCGGCAAACTCGTGCCCGATCCGGCGCGCTTCCCGGGCGGGATCAAGGCGGTCGCGGACTACGTCCACGCCAAGGGCCTGAAGCTCGGCATCTACACCAGCGCGGGCACGAAGACCTGCAACACCGCCGGCTTCCCGGGCGCCCTCGGTCATGAGTACAGCGACGCCCGGCAGTTCGCGGACTGGGGCGTCGACTACCTCAAGTACGACAACTGCAACAACCAGGGCGTGGACGCCAAGCAGCGCTACGCGACCATGCGTGACGCGCTCGCGGCGACCGGCCGCCCGATCGTGTACAGCATCTGCGAATGGGGCGAGAACAAGCCCTGGGAATGGGCGGCCGACGTCGGCCAGCTGTGGCGCACGACCGGCGACATCAGCGACAACTGGGGCTCGATGCTGTCGATCCTCAAGCAGAACCTGCCGCTCGCACCGCACGCCGGGCCCGGCCGCTGGAACGACCCCGACATGCTGGAGGTCGGCAACGGCGGCATGACGGACACCGAGTACCGCTCGCACTTCTCGATGTGGGCGATCATGGCCGCGCCACTGCTCATCGGCTCCGACCTGCGCTCCGCCTCCGAGGAGACCTTCGACATCCTCGGCAACCGCGAGGTCGTAGCGGTCGACCAGGACCCGCTGGGCCGACAGGGCAGCGTCGTCTCCTCCGCGGGCGGGCGCTGGGTCGTCGCCAAGGAGATGCGGGACGGCAGCCGCGCGGTGGCCCTCTTCAACGAGTCCGGCACCGCCCAGCGCGTCACCACGAGCGCCGAGGCGGTGGGCCTGCCCGACGCCGACGCGTACACGCTGCGCGATCTGTGGCAGCACCGCAGTTACAACACCGCGGGCACGATCTCGGCGACCGTCCCCGCGCACGGCACGGTCCTCCTGCGTGTCTTCGCCGACGGCAGGTGGGCCCAGCACCCGCCCGCCGTCGAACTCGGCCTCGACGGCAGCCCGTTGGTCGAGGCGGGCACGGCGGCCGCGCTGACCTCGACGGTCACCGACCTCGGACGCACCCCTGCCAAGCGTGTGTCCGTCACGCTGACCGGCCCCGGGGGTTGGTCCGTGCAGGCGGCGTCCCCGACCACCTCGCCGACGCTTCCGACGGGCCGCTCCCTGCGCACCAAGTGGGCGGTCACGGCGCCGAAGGGGACGCCCACCGGGTCGTACGGCCTCACCCTCAGGGCGAGCCACCGCTCACCGACCGGCGTCCGTGTCGACAGCGCGCTGCCGCTGACCGCGACCGTGGTGACGCCACCGCCGTCGGGGACGTCCGGGCTCGGTGACCTTCCCTGGCTGTCGGCCACCAACGGCTGGGGCCCGGTCGAGCGCAACACCAGCAACGGCGAGAGCGACGCGGGCGACGGCAACCCGATCACCATAGGCGCGGTGGTGTACGGCACGGGCCTGGGTGTCCACGCCGAGAGTGCCGTCGAGTACTACACCGGCGGCGCGTGCGAGACGGTCACCGCGCGGGTCGGCGTCGACGACGAGGAGGGCACGGACGGCACCGTCGCCTTCGAGATCTGGGCGGACGGCAGCAGGGTCGCCGCGACCGGAGTCCTCACCAACGCGTCGCCGGCCCAGCCGATCACGGCCGACGTGACCGGTGCCCAGGTGCTCCGGCTGGTCGCCACCGACGGCGGCGACGGCGTCACCTCGGATCACGGGGACTGGGCGGAGGCCCGGCTCGGCTGCTGAGCCGGGAAGTCGGGGTGAGTGCGCCCGCCGTGGGCCGCTCACCCCTGATGGCGGCGGCTGAACGTTCCTGCCCGAGCCGCCGCCTCACACCCCCGCCGCGGTCGCCCCCGCCTTGCCCGCGAGCGCGAGCGCGGCCGCGGCGGCTCCCACCAGCCCCGCGTCGGTGCCCATCTGGGCCGGTGTGATGGTCAGCCGCTGGACGAAGGACAGGGTGGCGTAGTCGTGGAGCGCCTTGCGCAGCGGCGTGAAGAGGACCTCGCCCGCCTTGCCGACTCCCCCGCCGATCACCGCGATGTCGATCTCGACGAGGGTCGCGGTGGCCGCGATCCCGGCGGCCAGGGCCTGCGCGGCCCGCTCGAAGGAGGCCACGGCGACCGGGTCGCCGTCCTGTGCGGAGGCGGCCACCGCGGCGGCGGACGTGTCGCCGTCCGGGCCGGGACGCCAGCCGTTCTCGATCGCGCGACGGGCGATGTTGGGACCGCTCGCGATCCGCTCGACACAGCCGCGCGAACCGCAGGGGCACAGATCGCCGTCCAGGTCGACGCTGATGTGACCGATGTGACCGGCGTTGCCGGTGGGGCCGGGGTGCAGCCGGCCGTTCAGCACCAGACCGCCGCCGACCCCGGTGGAGACGACCATGCAGAGCGCGTTGTCGTGCCCCCGTGCCGCTCCCTGCCAGTGCTCGGCGGCCGTGATGGCCACCCCGTCGCCGATCAGCTCGACGGGCAGTCCTCCGGCCGCCTCCTGGACCCGCCGGACCAGTGGGTAGTCGCGCCAGCCGGGCACGTTCACCGGACTCACGGTGCCCGCCGAGGCGTCCACCGGTCCGGCGCTGCCGATTCCGAGGGCCGTGGCGCGCTCCCACAGGGGCGATGCGGTGAGTTCGCCGACGACCGCCTCGACGGCCCGCATCACCGTCTCGCCGTCCTCCCGCGCCGGCGTCGGGCGCTGCGCCCGGGCCACGATCGTGCCGTGGCCGTCCACCAGCGCTCCGGCGATCTTGGTGCCGCCGATGTCGAGCGCAGCCACGAGGTCGGTGTGCATCAGTGTCAGTTCTCCCCGTCAACCATTCGGATCTCCCCGTCTACCACGGGAATTGGGCGAGCCGGTCTCGCGGTGGGGGCGCAGGCCGGAGATTGCGGTGGACAGTGTCTCCCGGATCTGACAACGTTGTCCAGGCTCTATGCTCGACGCCACATCCTCATACAAACCCATGGACCGACGCATCCCCATGGACGGATGCCTCCCCATGGAACGCCGCATCCCCGTGGACGACGACAGGACAGGACACCGCATCGTGCCCGAGACCATCCGCCGATCCGACCGCGCGCCCGAGAACCGCTACGGCAACCGTCCGACCATGAAGGACGTCGCCGCGCGTGCCGGAGTCGGCCTGAAGACCGTCTCGCGCGTGGTCAACGGAGAGCCCGGGGTCACCCCGGAGACGGAGCGCCGCGTCCAGGAGGCCATCGACGCCCTGGGCTTTCGCCGCAACGACAGCGCGCGAGTACTGCGCAAGGGCCGTACGGCGAGCATCGGCCTGGTCCTGGAGGATCTCGCGGACCCCTTCTACGGCCCGCTGAGCCGGTCGGTCGAGGAGGTCGCGCGGGCGCACGGCGCGCTGCTCATCAACGGCTCCAGCGCCGAGGACCCGGACCGCGAGCAGGAGCTGGCGCTGGCGCTGTGCGCGCGGCGGGTGGACGGGCTGGTGATCATCCCGGCCGGTGACGACCACCGGTACCTGGAGCCCGAGCTCAAGGCGGGCGTGGCCACCGTGTTCGTCGACCGCCCGGCAGGGAAGATCGACGCGGACTGCGTCCTGTCCGACAACCACGGCGGCGCCCGTGACGGTGTCGCCCACCTCATCGCCCACGGCCACCGCAGGATCGGTTTCATCGGTGACATGCCCCGCATCCACACGGCCGCCGAGCGGCTGCGAGGCTATCGGGCCGCCATGGAGGACGCGGGCATACCCGTGGAGGACTCCTGGATGTCCCTGGGCGTCACCGACCCGGAGCGGGTGCGCCGGGCGGCCGAGGAGATGCTCACCGGACCCTCCCCCGTCACCGCGATCTTCACGGGCAACAACCGGGTGACGGTCACCGCGATCCGTGTCCTCGCCGAGCAGAGCCGCCGTGTGGCCCTCGTCGGCTTCGACGACATCGAGCTCGCCGACCTGCTCCAGCCGGGCGTCACCGTCGTCGCCCAGGACGCCGCCGCCCTCGGCCGCACCGCCGCCGAGCGGCTGTTCCGGCAGCTGGACGGCACCTTGGTCGCGCCGGAGCGCATCGAGCTGCCGACGCGGCTGATCACCCGTGGCTCGGGCGAACTGCCGCCGGAGGACTGACCCGCGCATGGATGACCGCAGCCTGGAGACGCTCGGCCTCGCGGACGCGCCGCGCGATCATCCGCTGCTCTACCCGGGAGCCTGGCCGGCGGACTCCGGACTCCTCGACGGGGACTCGCTGCTGCCCCTGGACCGCCTCGTCCACGACGACCGCGCGCCCGTCCTCGCGGTCGGCTCCAACGCCTGCCCCGGTCAACTGCGGCGCAAGATGGACGCGTTCGGGATCGTCTCTCCCCTCCCGATGGTGAAGGCACGGGTGACCGGCATCGAGGTGGGCGTCTCCGCGCATGTGAGCCGCTTGGGGTACGTGTCCGCGTCGCCGTTCCACGCGCCGGGCCACCTGCGGGAGTTGTTCGTCATCTGGCTCGACGACGAGCAGCTCGCGGTGATCGACGCGAGCGAGGGCGTGCCCCGGCCGGACGGCAACTACGGCCGCGCCTGGCTGCCCGCGTCCGACGTACGGATCGAGCTGGCGGACGGCACCACGCTTCCGGGCGCCTTCTCCTACGTCAACCGCCATGGCGTCCTGCACGACGGCACCGAAGCGCCGCGCACCCATCCTGGCCAGCGGCCGCTGATCACCGAACTGCTGCTGGGCTCGGCCCGGTTGAGGCAGCTGTTCGGCGTGACTCCCGAGGAGTTCTGCGCGCGGGCGCGGGCCGACGCGGGGCTGTGCGAGCGGGGCACCCTGCTGTTCGCGGCCGAGAAGCTCGTGACGACCTCCGGGCTGGAGGCGTACCTCCCGGCCGGGCCTGCCTGAGTCAGCAGACGGGGAGTCCGGGCACCGGTTCGTCGTTGTTGCCGCCCTCGAGGTAGACGTCGCTGACGAAGACGTTGGTGTTGCCGCTGTCGTCGTCCGTCTTGGCCCACCAGACGTTGGTCCACTGGCCGGACGTCTCGCGGCGGCCCAGGTTCTGCTGGCAGTAGAAGTAGTTGGTGCCCGCGTTGAGGACGCCGACCTCGGTCCCGGAGGCGGTGTACGACTTGGCGGTCTGCCAGACCTGGCAGTTGTACTTGCCCCCGCCGATGGAGAAGCACGACGGGTCGGGTGTGCTGCCGCCGCCCCCGCCCGAGGTTCCGCCGCCGCCCGTCGTTCCGCCACCGCCGGTGGTGCCGCCGTCGCCGGAACCGCCGCCCGTGGTGCCGCCGTTGCTCCCGCCCCCGCCCGAGGTCTTGGTCGGGGACGAGGTGCCGGGCCCGTCCGAGGGCTTGGACTCCGCCGTGCGGCTGGGGGACTTGGACGCGCCGGGGGACTTCTCGTCGTCGTCCTTCTCGGTCAGACCGGAGTCGTTGGAGCGGTCGGCGTCGGGACTGCCGCTCGCCTGGGCGGACCTGCCCTCCTGCGCGGTCGCGGACGAGGAGTCCTTCGCCTCGGTCTTGGCGTCGCCCTTGTTGTTCACCAGTGCGACCGTCACCCCGGCCGCCGCGAGGACGACGGTGACCGCCACGGCGGCGAGCAGGGCACGGCCCTTGCGCCGGGAGGGCGGCTCGGAGGAGGTGACCATCGGGCCGGTGGCGTCCGCGTCGTGCGGCGGGATGGGGCTGCCGTGGCCGTGCTGGTACGGGCCGGAGGGCGCGGGGGCGCCGCCGTACGGCGACACGGGCGGCTGCCCGGGGCCACCGGGTCCCTGTGCGGCCGGGCCGGAGTGGCCGACGGCGCCGAAGCCCTGGGCCGGCGGTGTGGCCGGCCCGGGAGTCGCGGGACCCTGCGCCGGGGCGCCGAAGACCGGTGCCCCGGGCAGGCCGGACGCGGGCACGCCCTGCCTCGGTGTGTCGCCGCCCTGCGCCACGGGGGCGGCCTGGCCGCCGTATGCCTGAGGCGCTGCCTGGCCGTCGGGGCCGACCGGTGCCGTGGGTCCGAATCCGGGCGGCGCCGACGGGACGCTGCGCTGCGTCTCGCCGGGACCGGGGTCGGCCGGCCCCCGCAGCGCCGTCGTCGGCGCGTCCGTGCCGCCCGCGTCCACCACCGCCTGGAGGAGACCGCGCGCTTCCTCGGCCTCGGGGCGGGACTCGGGCCGCTTGTCCATCAGTCGCGTCAGGACGGGGGCGAGGGGTCCGGCGTTCCGGGGCTCGGGCAGGGGCTCGCTGACGATCGCGGTGAGCGTGGAGAAGGTCGACGTGCGGCGGAAGGGCGCGGAGCCCTCCACCGCCGCGTAGAGCGTCGCGCCCAGAGCCCAGACGTCCGAGGAGGAGCCCGGCTCGGCGCCCTGGGCTCGCTCGGGGGCCATGTAGTCCAGGGAGCCGACGAGATGGCCGGTGCGGGTCAGATGGGTGGCCGAGCCGTCGCCCGGGTCGTCCATCGTCGCGATGCCGAAGTCGGTGAGCACGACCCGGCCGGAGGTCTCCAGCAGGATGTTGCCCGGCTTGACGTCACGGTGCAGGACGCCGGCCCGGTGCGCGGCGGCCAGCGCGTCCATGACCTTGGCGCCGATCCCGGCCGCCTCCCGCGGATCGAGCGTGCCGCGCTCGCGCAACACGGCTTCCAGGGAAGGGCCGTCGACCAGTTCCATGACGATGAGCGGGCGTCCGTCGACCTCGGTGACGTCGTGCACGGCCACGACGCCGGGATGCCTTACCCGGGCCGCCGCGCGGGCCTCGCGCTGCATCCGCAGCCGCAGATCCGCGAGTTCGGGACCGTCGGCATCGCTGTAGGTGCGCAGTTCCTTGACGGCGACCTCGCGGCCGAGGACCTCGTCGACGGCCTTCCAGACCACGCCCATGCCGCCGCGTCCGAGCTGTGCCACGACGCGGTAGCGCCCGGCCAGCAGTCGACCGGCCTCGTCCGCCTGCCCGTTCTCCCCCGATGACACCGCTGCCCCGTTCCTGTGACACGACTTTGCGTCCGTACAGACTACGGGGCGGCAGTGACAACGCCAGCCGCCTGCGGCCGTTGTGACCGGCCCGCTACTTGGCGGAGACCGTCAGGTCGGCGCGCCGGGGCGACGCGAATCCCTCCAGATCGGCACGGGTCAGACCGGTCAGCCGGGCGACCTCGCCGATGTCGAGGGCGCCGCAGTCAAGACCGCGCAGCAGATAGCCGCTGAGGGCCTTGGCGGTCGCGGGCTCGTCCATGACGTCGCCGCCGGCCCGGTTGGCGTACCGGGCGAGGCGGGCGGCCGCCTGCTCGAAGCCCTCGCGGTAGAAGGCGAAGACGGCCGCGTACCGGGTCGGGATGTGGCCCGGGTGCATGTCCCAGCCCTGGTAGTAGGCACGCCCCAAGGCACGGCGGGTGAGGCCGTAGTGCAGCCGCCAGGCGTCGTGCACCTTCTCGGTCGTACCGACCGGCAGGACGTTCGTCGAACCGTCGGAGACGCGTACGCCGGTCCCGGCCGCCGCGACCTGCATGATCGCCTTGGCGTGGTCGGCGGCCGGGTGGTCGCTGGCCTGGTAGGCGGCGGAGACTCCGAGGCAGGCGCTGTAGTCGAAGGTGCCGTAGTGCAGACCGGTGGCGCGGCCCTCGGCGGTCTGGATCATCCGGGCGACGGTGGCGGTGCCGTCGGTGGCGAGGATGGACTGGCTGGTCTCGATCTGGATCTCGAAGCCGATCCGGCCGGGCTCGATCCCGCGCGCCTTCTCGAACTCCTCCAGCAGCCGCACCATCGCGGTGACCTGCTCGGGGTACGTCACCTTGGGCAGGGTGAGGACCAGCCCGTCGGGCAGGCCGCCGGCCTCCATCAGGCCGGAGAGGAAGATGTCGAGGGTGCGGATGCCCCGGTCGCGGACGGGCGCCTCCATGCACTTCATACGGATGCCCATGTACGGGGCCGCCGTGCCGTTCTCGTAGGCCTCGGCGATCAGCCGTGCCGCGCGGGCGGCCGCCTCGTCCTCCTCGGCGTCGGGGCGGGGGCCGTAGCCGTCCTCGAAGTCGACCCGCAGGTCCTCGATGGGCTCGCGCTCCAGCTTGGCGCGCACCCGCGCGTACACGGGCTCGGCGAGTTCTCCGGACAGGCCGAGGACGGCGGCGAAGGACGCGGCGTCCGGCGCGTGCCGGTCGAGGGCGGCGAGGGCCTGGTCGCCCCAGGAGCGGATGGTGTCGGCCGCGAAGGCGTCGCCGGGGACGTAGACCGTGTGGACGGGCTGACGGGTGCCGGGGTCTCCGGGGTAACGGCGCTCCAGCTCGGCGTCGACCGGCGCGAGGGAGGCGCTGATCTCCTCGCTGACGGCGCCCGCGAGGCTTGTCGCCACCTTCTCCTGCTGGCCCTGACCCATTCCCACACCCTCCTACTTCCGCTATACGGAATCAACAATCCGTATAACGAAGTTAGCCGGGGACCTTCCTCCTGGTCAACACCATGTCCACGGGGAGTCACTCCTCCATCTCGCCATGTTCACGCTCATCTCAGGACGCGGTATCACACTTCCATACGCACGCCCCGCACGACTCGTCCGGCAGTTCCCACCGAAGGAGCCCGAAGTGCCGAACCAGAGCCGAGTCACGCGCCGTCTGGGCCTGAAGGCCGCGTTGGCCGCGGCGGTCACCGCACCCCTCTCCAGTACAGCACTGCCCACGTCCGTCGCTTCGGCCGGCGAGCGGCCCTCCCGCCGCGACCTCCACGTCATGTCCTTCAACCTGCGCTTCGCGAGCACGGCGGAGCCCAACAGCTGGAGCGTGCGCAGACCGGTGATGCGCGAGCTGCTGCGCCGCGAGGCCCCGCATGTCCTCGGCACCCAGGAGGGCATCTTCTCGCAGCTGCTCGACATCGACTCCGACCTCGGCCCGCGCTACGACTGGGTGGGCACCGGCCGGCTGCACGGCAGCCGCGACGAGTCCATGGCGATCTTCTACGACTCCCACCGGCTGCGCCCGACCGAGTACGACCACTTCTGGCTCTCCGACACCCCCGACGTGATCGGCTCCAACACCTGGGGCGCCGCCTTCGCCCGCATGGTCACCTGGATCCGCTTCCGCGACCTGACCGACGGCACCCGGGAGTTCTACGTCCTCAACACCCACTTCGACCATGTGAGCCAGTACGCGCGCGAGCGCAGCGCCGCGCTCATCGCCGAGCGGATCCACGGCTTCGACCGCTCGCTGCCGGTCGTCGTGACCGGGGACTTCAATGTCGCCGCCCACAAGAACGCGGTGTACGACACGCTGCTCGGCGCCGGTCTGGTGGACACATGGGACACCGCGCGCGAGCGCAGCGATCTGTACGCGACCTTCCACGGCTACAAGCCGCTGACACCGAACGGCGACCGCATCGACTGGATCCTGGGCACGCCCGGCGTGACGGCGCACCGGGCGGCGATCAACACCTTCTCGGAGAACGGCCAGTTCCCGAGCGACCATCTGCCCGTACAGGCGTTCCTGAGCCTGGGATGAGACGAGGCCCCCGTGACCGTCGGCACGGTCACGGGGGCCTCGCTGCGTCTGCCGGGGATCAGCCCTTGCGGGTCTTGATCTCCTCGGTCAGGGCCGGGACGACGTCGAAGAGGTCGCCGACGACGCCGTAGTCGACCAGCTCGAAGATCGGGGCCTCGGCGTCCTTGTTGATCGCCACGATCGTCTTCGAGGTCTGCATACCGGCACGGTGCTGGATCGCACCGGAGATGCCGGAGGCGATGTACAGCTGCGGCGAGACCGACTTGCCGGTCTGGCCGACCTGGTTGGTGTGCGGGTACCAGCCGGCGTCCACCGCGGCACGCGAGGCACCGACGGCCGCGCCGAGGGAGTCGGCGAGGGCCTCGATGACCGAGAAGTTCTCCGCGCCGTTGACGCCACGGCCACCGGAGACCACGATCGCGGCCTCGGTGAGCTCCGGACGCCCGGTCGACTCACGCGGGGTGCGGCCGGTGACCTTGGTGCCGGTGGCCTGGGCGGAGAAGGTGACGGCGAGGGCCTCGACCGCGCCCGCGGCCGGGGCGGCCTCCACGGCGGCCGAGTTCGGCTTGACCGTGATGACCGGGGTGCCCTTGGAGACACGGGACTTGGTGGTGAAGGACGCGGCGAACACCGACTGGGTGGCCACCGGGCCCTCGTCGCCGGCCTCGAGGTCGACGGCGTCGGTGATGATGCCGGAGCCGATGCGCAGCGCCAGACGCGCGGCGATCTCCTTGCCCTCGGCGGAGGACGGCACCAGCACGGCGGCCGGGGAGACGGCCTCGACGGCGGCCTGGAGGGCGTCGACCTTCGGGACGACCAGGTAGTCGGCGTACTCGGCGGCCTCGTGGGTGAGGACCCGGGCAGCGCCGTGCTCGGCGAGCGTGGCGGCGGTGTCACCGGCGCCGTTGCCCAGCGCGACGGCGACGGGCTCGCCGACGCGGCGGGCCAGGGTCAGCAGCTCCAGGGTGGGCTTGCGGACGGCGCCGTCCACGTGGTCGACGTAGACGAGAACTTCAGCCATGGGATTGCTCTCCTGCGGATTGCGAAGGCTTAAGGGGCGGAAGGGGTGTTGAGCCTCAGCGGGCCGACGGACCCTTAGATGAACTTCTGGCTCGCGAGGTACTCGGCGAGCTGCTTGCCGCCCTCGCCCTCGTCCTTGACGATCGTGCCGGCGGTGCGCGCCGGACGCTCGGTCGCGCCGTCCACGACGGTGTAGGCACCCTCCAGGCCGACCTCCTCGGCCTCGAGCTCCAGGTCGGACAGGTCCCAGGACTGAACCGGCTTCTTCTTGGCGGCCATGATGCCCTTGAAGGACGGGTAACGCGCCTCGCCCGACTGGTCGGTGACCGACACGACGGCCGGCAGGGAGGCCTCGAGCTGCTCGGAGGCGGCGTCGCCGTCCCGGCGGCCCTTGACCGTGCCGTCCTCGACGGAGACCTCGGACAGCAGGGTGACCTGCGGGACGCCCAGACGCTCGGCCAGCAGCGCCGGTACGACACCCATGGTGCCGTCCGTGGAGGCCATGCCGGAGATCACCAGGTCGTAGCCGGCCTTCTCGATCGCCTTGGCCAGCACCAGCGAGGTGCCCAGGGCGTCGGTGCCGTGCAGGTCGTCGTCCTCGACGTGGACCGCCTTGTCGGCACCCATGGACAGCGCCTTGCGCAGCGCGTCCTTGGCGTCCTCGGGGCCCACCGTCAGGACGGTGATCTCGACGTCGTCGTCGGAGTTCTCGGAGATCTGCAGCGCCTGCTCGACCGCGTACTCGTCGAGCTCGGAGAGCAGACCGTCCACGTCGTCCCGGTCGACGGTCAGGTCATCGGCGAAGTGCCGGTCGCCAGTGGCGTCGGGCACGTACTTCACAGTGACAACGATCCTCAAGCTCACGCCGGCTCTCCTACTGCGTCGACATTTCTGTGCTGCCTACTTGCAGGCAGCATAGGCGCCCCAAGCGGCCGATCCCGATCGGGGCGACCCGCGCTCCGAGCGAAATATTACTCGTCAGTACACCCAGTTCGTTCCCGCTAAGCAAGCGCTTTGAACTGTGACCTTTGCAACGCAGCGTAATCGGAAACCGACGCGTTCGCAGAACCGTGGACGGCCGGTTCGGTCACATGGGTTCGGTGAGCTCAGTCACGCAGCCCGTTGAACCGGCCCTGGTGGTACAGCAGTGGACGTCCGTGTCCGGCGGGGTCACCGAGGACGACCTCGGCCAGCACGATGCGGTGATCACCGGCCGGGACCCGCGTCGTGACCCGGCAGACCATCCAGGCCAGGACGCCGTCGAGGAGGGGGACGCCCTCGGGGCCCTCGCGCCAGTCGGTGGAGGGGCCGAAGCGGTCGGCGCCGCTGCGGGCGAAGGTGCCGGCCAGCTCCTGCTGGTGCTCGCCGAGTATGTGCACGCCGACGTGTTCCGCGGTGGCCACCGCCGGCCAGCTGGAGGCGGTGGTGCCGATGCCGAAGGAGAGCATCGGGGGCTCGGCGGAGACAGAGGTGAGGGACGTGGCGGTGAAGCCGACCGGTCCCGTCTCACCGCGCGCGGTGATCACGGCCACTCCGGCGGCATGACGCCGGAACACGGAGCGAAGCAGGTCGGGGGAGGCTAGCCGAGGTGTACCCAGGCCGGGCGTGGCCGTCATGGAGTTGTCCTTCTGCGAGGGGAGGGGTGCGGGTCCGTGGGTGCTCAACAGCCCGGACAGCACGCGCTCGCGGTGCGGGCCAGATCGACATGGGCCCGTCCGAAGAGAAGGAGTTCCTCACACATACGGTCAGGCTGACGATAGGTGGTGCGCACAGTCAAGTACGTCCCGGGATGTGGGAGATGACTCACCCTCGTGTCACGACCCCTCAGACCGCTTCCCCCAGAGCCGCGATCACGTCCGCCTTGCGCGGCTGACCGGTGGCCCGCCGTACGACGTTGCCGTCGGCGTCGAGGACCAGCACGGTCGGGGTCTTGAGGATGTCGAGCCGGCGTACGAGGCCCAGGTTGTCCTCGGCGTCGATCTCGACATGGGTCACTCCGGGGACCAGGCCGGCCACCTCGCCTAGCACCCGCCGGGTGGCCCGGCAGGGCGCGCAGAAGGCGCTGGAGAACTGCACGAGGGTGGCGCGCTCGCCCAGCTCCACGCCCAACTCGGCCGCCCCGAGCCGCTTTCCGTCGTCGCGCCCGCGCACCCGTACTCTCCCGCTCCGCCGCCGCTGCAGCACTCCGTAGGCGCTCGCCACCGCGAGCACCGCCACACACACCACGAGTCCGGTCATCACCCTGCTCAAGCGTTCACGAGACTGCAAAGATTCCCAGCTCCCGGAAGGCTGCCCGTTGCGGAATGCTTGATTCATGGACATCGATGTGAGGGGGCCGCGGTTCGGGGCGGCCGTGACGGCCGTGGTGCTGGCGGTCGTTCTGGTCACCGGCAACGCCTGGCTGCTCGCCTGGCAGACGCTGGCGTTCGCGCTGGGCGCGGCGGGCGGGGTGGGCCGGTCGCCGTACGGCCTGCTGTTCCGCAGGGTCGTGCGGCCGCGGCTCGGCCCCCCGACCGAGTTCGAGGCGCCGGAACCCCCGCGGTTCGCACAGGCGGTCGGGCTGGTCTTCGCCGGCCTGGGTCTGGTCGGGTACACCCTGGGGCCGGACTGGTTGGGGCTCGCCGCGACCGGGGCCGCGCTCGCGGCCGCCTTCCTGAACGCCGTCTTCGGTTACTGCCTGGGGTGCGAGATGTACCTGCTCGTGCGACGCGTGACGGTGCGCGCCGGGTAAAGCCGACGCCAAAATCCGAGGTGGATCACGGGGCCGACGTGACGAGGATCTCGCCCTTCCCCGGCACTTGGGCTTGGCCCTCGGCCGTTCTTGGGGCACGATCTGCGACAAGCCGTAAACCTACGGCTGCGTAACTTTTCCACTGGGAGACCCCGTCCCAGGCAGAGAAGGAAGGGTCCACCCCGTCCATGGCAGAGCTTGTCTACCGTCCCGTCGTCGGTTTCGCCCAGGCATTGTTCAAGGCGTGGGACCTCAAGATCGACTGCAAGGGGTCGGAGAACATTCCGCGCTCGGGCGGCGCTGTGCTGGTGAGCAACCACATCAGCTACCTGGACTTCGTCTTCGACGGCCTGGCGGCACTCCCGCAGAAGCGCCTGGTGCGCTTCATGGCGAAGGAGTCCGTGTTCCGGCACCGGATCTCCGGTCCGCTGATGCGCGGCATGAAGCACATCCCGGTGGACCGCAAGCAGGGCGAGGCGGCGTACGCCCACGCGCTGGACTCCCTGAGGTCCGGCGAGATCGTCGGGGTCTTCCCGGAGGCCACGATCTCGCAGTCGTTCACGCTGAAGAGCTTCAAGTCGGGCGCCGCCCGGCTGGCCCAGGAGGCGGGCGTACCGCTGATCCCGATGGCCGTGTGGGGCACCCAGCGCCTGTGGACCAAGGGCCACCCGCGGAACTTCAAGCGCAGCCACACCCCGATCACGATCCGGGTCGGCGAGGCGATCGAGGCGTCCCGGGACAAGTACGCGGGCGCGATCACCCGCCAGCTGCGCGAGCGCGTCCAGGAACTGCTGGAGGCCGCCCAGCGCGCCTACCCCGTACGCCCGAAGGACGCGAGCGACACCTGGTGGATGCCTGCGCACCTCGGCGGTACGGCACCGACTCCGGAGCAGGTCCGCGCGGCCGAGGCCCACTAGGCGCTCCCGCTGGGGGGTGCCGCGGCTTGGGCCGCCTGCCGACCGCTGAGGCTTCGTGGCCGGTCGCGGACTTCCCCGCGCCCCTTGGGTAGCGCTGCCGAACCGCAGGCTAGGGGTGGACCGTGATCCGCGCTCCCGGGCTGAACTTCTCCAGGAGGCCGGCGAGTTCGGCGGCCGCCTGCTCCACCTCGGCGACGGGCATCGGCGCCATGCTCTCCAGCAGAAAGATTCCGGACACCGTCTCCTCGGTGAGCCGGGTGCGCGGGCCCTGGCGCCAGTTCCAGCGGCGGCAGGTCACGCCCCGCTCGTCACGCCACACGACCTCGCCCGCGTCGGGATGCTCGACGACCTCCGCACCGCCGACGACGGTCACGAAGTCCTCCTCGCCGGTGGCGCGCACCAGGCGCATACCGCCCTCGATGCGGTCGATGTCCTCACCGCCCACCGGGACGAGATACGCGACGCTGATCGCGTTGTAGACATCCACGAGCAGATTGATCCTTGGCAGTCCCGCCTCCGACAGGGCCCTCTTGGCCAGCGCCTCCGCGGAGTTGCGGGTGCGTGACGGCTTCGACCCGAACGCCGTGTACGCCTCCCGCCAGGCCGTCATGTGCGGGTCCTCGTGCGGAGCGCGCCCGTCCAGCCGTACGGCGAGACGCCGCGCCGCGTCGTCGAGGAGCGCGGAACTGGCCTCCGTGCTCGGGCCGTTGACCAGTCCGTGCGCCTCGACGGCGATAGGGGTGAAGCCGGGCGCGAGGGCGCGGACCTCGTCGGACACGATCAGGGGGAGGGTCATGGACTGCCTCAGAGTGCGGCGGGGAGCGTCTTCCACAGGTGCGGCCGGTCGGGGGCGGACCTGAGCACGCTCAACACGGACGGGTGCGGTGCAGCATACAGGACTGGATAGTCCAGCTCATTGGACTCCAGATCGGGCGTGAAGGCCAGCCGCTCGCCGTCGAGCGAGAACCGGGCGTCCACCCCCGGTTTGTTGCCCCGCGGATCCTGCCGGTGCCAGGCCCCCTTGAACCGCACGGCGACCAGTCCGTGCACCACATCGAGCTTCTGGTAGCACAGCGCGGTCGGGATGTCCTCGGCCCGCAGCAGCGCGGCCAGCGCGTGAGCCTTGGCGTAGCAGATGCCGGTGCCCCGTTCCAGGACGTCGGAGGCACGCCAGGTGACCCGCAGATCACCGGAGTCCTGCGAGTGCGGGATGGTGTCGCGCACGAACTCGAAGGCCGCTCGCGCATAGTCATACGAGTCGGCCACCCCCTCGGCGAGCCTGGCAGCCGTCTCGCGCACGACCGGATGATGATGGTCGATCACCCCATCGGCGGCCAAGTAGGCAGACAGGTCTGCGGTTTCCTGGATCATCTGCATGAGAGCAGAGGGTAGGCGGCTGCCGAGTCGCACGTCAATCAATTTGCGAAGGGGTGTATATTTATGCAGCGAGAGATTTGGCCGGTCATCGCCGCAACCTCACACCCCGCTACAACCCCTCCCCCGCGCCGCGGGTCTCGCCACCGAACAGGTCATCGACTAGGGGGAAGCCATGAAGTCTCGCCTGCTCACAGCCGCGCTCGCCGGCTGTGCCCTGGCCGCGGTGGGGGCCGGGCCCGTGCACGCCGCGTCCGATCAGCTGTGGATCGACGTGCCCTCGGAGACGGTGCTGCCGGCGCCGGGCTCGGGGGGTCCGGTCCAGCGCACCCTCGCGGTGCGGGTCACGCACGACAACACCGAGAGCGAGGTCGCGCCCGGCCGGCTGACCGTGGACGCGAGCGAGATCGCCTCCTTCGCGCGGGTGTCGTGGCCCTCGAACTGCGCACCCGAGTCGGCGGTCAAGGCGGTGTGCGACTTCCCGGGGATGCCGGCGGGGACGAACATCGTGACGGCGGCTCAACTCGGCCTGAGCGCGCTGCCGGACGCCGACCTCGAAGCCACCGGGTATGTGCGCCACACCGCGACCGCCGGTGAACTCACGACGTTCCCGGCGGAGACCCGGATCAGCCTGGGCGACGGCCCCGATCTCGGACTCAGCCAGGCCGAGTACCAGCGCGATCTCAGGCCCGGCACGAACACCCAGGTGAGCGCGACGGTCGGCAACAACGGCAACCGCTCCGTGCAGCGGACGCTGCTGTGGATCAACGCGTCGTACGGGCTGCGGCTCAAGGACCGGCACTCCAACTGCGAGTACCGGCAGCATGAAACCGGGACGTCCGCGCTGTGCGTGCTGGACGAGGCGGTGGCTCCGGGCGAGCAGTACGCACTGACGACCGGTCTGCGCGTGGGGCACAAGGCGCTGTACGAGCGGTTCGACCACTCCGTCCTGCCGTACTCGGACCAGGCGCTGGAAGAGGCACGCGGCGAAGGGACCTGGACCCCGGGAACGGGTCCCGAGCTGGACCTGCGCCCCGTGGCGGCGCCGCGGGCCGTCGCCGGTGAGGACGACATCGATCTGTCGGACAACTACCGGACCGTCATCCTCGACGCCAGGAACACCGCCGACCTGAGGCTCACCGGCAGCAGGGTGCGCGGGGCAGCCGGCGACACCGTGACCGCCGCGGTCACCGTCCACAACCGGGGCCCGGCGTGGGTGGCGTCGCTGGGTGCGGGCGCGGCCGTGGCCACGGTCCCGATCCAGGCGCCCGAGGGCACGACGATCGTCGGCGTGCCGGAGAACTGCTGGTCGTCCGAGGAGGGAGCGGCCGTCACCACCTACTTCTGCCGGACGCCGATCTACCTGCACGACAAGGCGTCCTACACGATGGAGGTGCAGCTGCGGATCGACGAGGTGGTGCGCGGGGCACGCACCACCGTCGAGACCCTCAACGACGACCCGGAGCTGTCCATCAGGGAGTTCGACCCGAACCTGCGCAACAACAGGGCGCGGATCGTCGTCAACTGACGGACCACGTCCGCTAGCGCGCCATCTCCTCCTTCAGCGCCGCCACGAACGCGTCCACGTCGTCCTCGGTCGTGTCGAACGCGCACATCCAGCGCACGACACCCTCCGCCTCGTCCCAGAAGTAGAAGCGGAACTTCTTCTGCAGGCGCTCGCTCACGTCGTGCGGGAGCCTGGCGAAGACGCCGTTGGCCTGCACCGGGTAGAGGATCTCCACTCCGTGCACGGCGCGGACGCCTTCGGCGAGTCGCTGGGCCATCTCGTTGGCGTGCCGGGCGTTGCGCAGCCACAGGTCCTTGGCGAGCAGTGCCTCCAACTGCACCGACACGAAGCGCATCTTGGAGGCCAGCTGCATGGACAGCTTGCGCAGGTGCTTCATGTGGCTGACGGCGTCCTGGTTGAGGACGACGACCGCCTCGCCGAACAGGGCGCCGTTCTTGGTGCCGCCGAGGGAGAGGATGTCGACGCCGACCGCGTTGGTGAACGTCCGCATGGGCACGTTCAGCGAGGCGGCGGCGTTGGCTATCCGGGAACCGTCCAGGTGCACCTTCATGCCGTGCGCGTGGGCGTGGTCGCAGATCGCCCGGATCTCGTCCGGCGTGTAGAGGGTGCCCAGTTCCGTGCTCTGGGTGATCGAGACGACCTGGGGCATCGCCCGGTGCTCGTCCTCCCAGCCGTACGCCTGCCGGTCGATCAGCTCGGGGGTGAGCTTGCCGTCGGGTGTGGGCACGGTGAGCAGCTTCAGTCCGCCCATCCGCTCCGGGGCGCCGCCCTCGTCGACGTGGATGTGCGCGCTCTCGGCGCAGATCACCGCGCCCCAGCGGTCGGTGACCGCCTGGAGCGCGACGACGTTGGCGCCGGTGCCGTTGAAGACCGGGAACGCCTCGGCGGTGGCACCGAAGTGACTGCGGACGATCCGCTGGAGGTTCTCGGTGTAGTCGTCCTCGCCGTAGGCGACCTGGTGCCCGCCGTTGGCCAGGGCCAGGGCGGCGAGCACCTCCGGGTGGGCGCCGGCGTAGTTGTCACTGGCGAAGCCGCGGACGTCCGGGTCGTGGTGGCGACGGGCGTCGGTCTTCGGAGGGTTCACGGCTTCTCGGTCAGCCACAGACGGTTTCCGTTCACTTCGGCGGCGGGCTTGTCCCAGACGCCGACGACGGCATCGGCCAGGTCCTTGACGTCCGTGAAGCCCGCGAACTTCGCGTTGGGGCGATCGGCACGCATCGCGTCGTGCACCAACGCCTTCACCACCAGGATGGCAGCCGCGGACGTCTGGTCCTCGGTGCCCCCGGCCTTGTGGAAGGCGTCGGCGAGCGCGAGCGTCCAGGCCTCGGCGGCGGCCTTGGCGGCGGCGTACGAGGCGTTGCCCGCGGTGGGCTTCGAGGCGCCGGCGGCGCTGATCAGCAGATACCGCCCGCGGTCGCTGCGCTGGAGGGCCTCGTAGAAGGCCAGTGAGGTGTGCTGCACGGTGCGGATGAGCAGCAGCTCCAGGAAGTCCCAGTCGTCGAGACTGGTCTTGATGAAGGTCTCGCTGCCGCGCCAGCCGCCGACGAGATGGACCAGGCCGTCGACGCGGCCGAACTCCTTCTCGGTGCGCAGCGCCCAGTCGCGGGTCGACTCCAGGTCGAGCAGATCGACCGTCTCGCCGGTGACGGCCGCGCCGCCGGAGGCGTAGCGTGCCGCGTCCACGGCCTCCGCCAGCCGCTCCGGGTCGTTGTCCGCGCCGACCACGGTCGCGCCCGCCTCGGCCAGTCGCCGCAGTGCCGCCCGGCCCGCGGGACCGCCCGCGCCGGCCACCGCGATCACCGCACCGCTGAGAGCTCCGTTCCCCGCCATCTTCTTCGCCTCCTGCTGAGCCGTGTTCTCGGTGCTGCGGTCGCTCACGCGGCGACCCGCTCGGCGCTCTCCGCCGTGATGCCCTTCGTGGAGGCGATCACGTTCTTCAGCTTCTTGGAGAGGGCCTCATAGAACATGCTCAGCGGAAACTCGTCCGGAAGCACGTCATCGACGAGCTTGCGCGGCGGCAGGGACAGATCCAGGGCGTCCGGGCCCTTGGCCCAGCGCGATCCCGGGTGCGGGGCGAGGTAGGCGGAGACGAGCTCGTAGCCGGCGAACCAGTGGACGAGCTTCGGGCGGTCGATGCCGTCGCGGTAGAGATTCTCGATCTCGGCGCACAGCTGGTTGGTGACCTGCGGGGCACGCTCCCAGTCGATGTGCAGCTTGTTGTCGGTCCAGCGCAGGACGTCGTGCTTGTGCAGGTAGGCGAAGAGCAGCTGGCCGCCGAGACCGTCGTAGTTGCGGACGCGCTCGCCGGTGACCGGGAAGCGGAACATACGGTCGAACAGCACGGCGTACTGCACGTCACGGGCCTGCGGGACGCCGTCGGCCTGGAGCTTCACGGCCTCCTTGAAGGCGGTGAGGTCGCAGCGCAGCTCCTCGAGGCCGTACATCCAGAACGGCTGGCGCTGCTTGATCATGAACGGGTCGAACGGCAGGTCACCGTGGCTGTGGGTGCGGTCGTGGACCATGTCCCACAGCACGAATGCCTCTTCACAGCGCTTCTGGTCGTGGACCATCGCGGCGATGTCCTCGGGCAGCTCCAGGCCGAGGATGTCGACGGCGGCGTCGGTGACACGGCGGAAGCGGGCGGCCTCGCGGTCGCAGAAGATGCCGCCCCAGCTGAAGCGCTCGGGCGCCTCGCGCACGGCGATCGTCTCGGGGAAGAGCACGGCGGAGTTGGTGTCGTAGCCGGCCGTGAAGTCCTCGAACTTGATGCCGCAGAACAGCGGGTTGTCGTAGCGGGTGCGCTCCAGCTCGGCCAGCCACTCCGGCCAGACCATGCGCAGGACGACCGCCTCGAGGTTGCGGTCGGGGTTGCCGTTCTGCGTGTACATCGCGAAGACGACCAGGTGCTGGAGGCCATCCGCGCGGCCCGCGGCGGGCTGGAAGGCCAGCAGCGAGTCGAGGAAGTCGGGCACCTCGAAGCCGCTCTCGGCCCAGCGGGTCAGGTCCTTCACGAGGGCCGCGTGGTAGGCGGCGTCGTGCGGCAGCAGCGGGGACAGCTCACCCACGGCCTCCACGACACGCCGTACGGCGGCCTCGGCGTCCGCCCTGGAGGGCGCGCCCTCGGCCTCGAAGTCGATCGACCCGTCCTTGGACTGCCATGGCCGGATCAGCTCCACGGCATCCTTGAGCACCGGCCAGGCCGGGTGCTCAACCACCCTGGTCACGGGAGGGACCTGCTCCTCCACGGCCGCCTGCACAAGAATTTCCGTCATGTCCCATCCTCCACGGGAGAACCTCGCGTAAGGACACCGTATGCATACGAGGTTTCTCTCAGCAAGTAGAGGTCCGGGAAATTATCCTGCGCACCCCCAAGGTCACCGAATTTTTTCCTGTTGGATGCTGCGACGGCGATTAGACCGGCATCCCGTGGGCAGACGCAGGGCCGGACCACCAGAACCGGTCAATTCGCGCGGGACTCGCCCACGCCAGGGTGACCGGACAGAGGGGCAGGATCCAGGCACGGCACGTCCATCGCCGCAAACCCTGCGTACACGTGGGGTTCATCACGCGCACCGACCACTAGGCTGCGGCACTGCCGCGCGAACAGTCCGCTCCGGTTCGCGCGCGAGCCGAGCCGCCGTCGACGGAAGCGAGTTGAACCTTGAACTTCCTTACCATCGGTCATCGCGGAGTGATGGGTGTCGAACCCGAGAACACCCTCCGTTCCTTCGTCGCCGCCCAGCAGGCCGGCCTCGACGTCATCGAACTCGATCTCCATCTGAGCAAGGACGGCGCACTCGTCGTCATGCATGACACCGACGTGGACCGCACGACCGACGGAACCGGCGCGATCGCCGACAAGACCCTCGCCGAGCTGCGTGCCCTGGACGCGGGCCGCGGCGAGCGCGTGCCGGTGTTCGAGGAGGTCCTGGACGCGGTGAGGTCGCCGCTCCAGGCCGAGATCAAGGACGTCGCGGCGGCACGGGCGCTCGCCGAGGTGATGAACGACCGGGATCTGGCCCCTCGGGTCGAGGTGTCCTCGTTCCACGACGACGCCGTCGACGAGATCGCCCGGCTGGTGCCCGGGGTGCGGACCGCGCTGATCGCCAGCCGCTACGGCACCGACATCGTGGACCGGGCCGTCGCGGTCGGCGCGGCGACGGTCTGCCTGAACATCCGCCGGCTCACCCTGGAGATCGTGGAGCGGGCCCGCAAGGCGGACCTGAGGATCATCGGCTGGGTCGTCAACACGCAGGACCACCTGCGTCTCGTACGGGCCCTGCAACTGGACGGCGCGACCACCGACTACCCGGAGATCAAACGCACCGCCCGCTTCACCGCGTGAGGGTCCAGCGCATGAACGTCACACCAGCTCCTTGACCAGCAGCTCGAACTGAAGGTCGTCCCGCTGCGGGATGCCGAAGCGCTCGTCGCCGTACGGGAACGGGGTCATCCGGCCCGTACGGCGGTAGCCGCGCCGCTCGTACCAGGCGATCAGGTCGTCCCGCACGGAGATCACGGTCATGTGCATCTCGGTCACGCCCCAGGTCTCGCGGGCCCGTCGCTCCGCCTCCGCGATGATCACCTTGCCGAGGCCGGCACCCTGGAGGACGGGGCTGACCGCGAACATGCCGAAGTAGGCGTACTCACCTCGGTGCTCGAGCTGGCAGCAGGCGACGACCCGTCCGTCCCGCTCGACGGTGAGCAGTCGGCTGTCGGGCGACTTGATGACCTCCCGCACGCCCTCCGGGTCGGTCCGCTGCCCTTCGAGGATGTCCGCCTCGGTGGTCCAGCCGGTCCGGCTGGAGTCCCCGCGGTAGGCGGACTCGATCAGCACGACCAGCGTGTCCACGTCGGCGTCGGTGGCATCGCGGAAGGTGAGTCCGGTGTCGGCGGGGCTCGCGGCGGTGTCCATGGGGCGCTTCTCCACTCTCGGGCGCGGCTCGGGCACCGCTGAGCGTAACGCGCCACTAGGCTCCGGCTGCATGGTGCACGTACTGAGCGGCCGGACCCTGCTCCACCCCATCGACCCCGAGCGGTCCCGTGTCTTCTACGGCGAGCAACTGGGCCTCGCCGTCTACCGCGAGTTCGGCACAGGGCCCGAGCGCGGCACCGTCTACTTCCTCGGCGGGGGCTTCCTGGAGGTCTCGGGGCGTTCCGAGACCCCGCCGTCCCCGGCCGTGCAGCTGTGGATGCAGGTCGAGGACGCCGCCGCCGCGCACGAGGAGCTGGTGGCGAAGGGCGTCGAGATCGTGCGACCGCCGGTGCGGGAGCCCTGGGGTCTGATCGAGATGTGGATCGCCGACCCGGACGGGACGCGGATCGTGCTGGTGGAGGTGCCGGCGGACCATCCGCTGCGGTACCGGCCCGGAATCTAGGGCCGCTGCTCCCAGCCTCGGTCGGTGCGGGTCAGGGTGCCGTCGGCGACGCGGGCTCCAGTGGTTTGCGCCGGATGGCCGGGGCTCCGGGCGGGGCTTAGCGTGCTGGAGGGGGTTTCCTTCGCGGGAGGAGCGCCATGAAGCTCGACAAGCCGGTGACCGGCGGACCCTGCTGGACCGAGCTCGGGACCAGTGATCTGGCCGGGGCCAGGGGGTTCTACGAGGGGTTGTTCGGCTGGCGCGCCGAGACCGATCCGCGGCAGGAGGCGGGCGGCTACACCATCGCGCACCTCGGGGACGCGGCGGTGGCCGCGCTGACCCCGCTCTACCAGGAGGGGCAGCCGGTCTCATGGAACGTGTCGTTCGCGGTGGCGGACGCGGACGCCGCCGCGGAGCAGGTGACGCAGGCCGGCGGTACGGTGCTGGTCGGCCCGATGGACGTGTTCGACGTGGGCCGCTTCGCGGTGGCCGTGGACCCCACGGGTGCGGTCTTCCAGCTGTGGCAGGCGCGGTCGTTCACCGGTGCGGGGCTGCTCAACGCGCCCGGCGCGCTGGGCTGGGTGGAGCTGCTGACCCGGGCGCCCGAGCGGGCCGTGGAGTTCTACACGACGGTCTTCGGCTGGACCGTCAACGCCTCGGAGCACTACACGCAGTGGGGCATCGACGGCGCCGACTTCGGCGGGATGCTGACGATGGACGACAAGTTCCCGCACGAGGTGCCGGCGCATTGGCTGCCGTACTTCGCCGCGGCGGACGTGGACTCCACGGCGGCGGACGCGACCGAGGCGGGCGGCACCGTTCTCATGGAGCCGACGTCGGTCCCCGACGGTCCGCGCATCGCCGTGCTGCGGGACCCGCAGGGGGCGGTGTTCGGCGTGTACCGGGCGGCCGACGAGCGCTGACGCGACGGCTCGTCCGGTTCAGGAGCGCAGGGCCCCGAGCCGCCCCTCGAGCCGGCTCAGCAAGTCCCCCAGCAGGGCGGCGAGTTCGCCCCGCCCCTCGGGGTCGAGTTCGGACAGTACGGCCGTCTCGTACGCGAGTTGCTCCGGCAGAAGGTCGTCGACCAGCTCCCGGCCCGCGTCGGTGAGGCGGAGGTGGGCGACGCGGCGGTCGCGGGTGTCGCCGCGGCGCTCGACCAGGCCCCGCTCGGCCAGCTGCTTGAGGCGCTTGGTGACGGCGGCGCCCGAGGAGAAGGTCTCGCGGGCGAGTTCACTGGGGGTCAGCTCGTGGCCGGTGCGGCGCAGCGCGCCGAGCAGGTCGAACTCGGGGCGGCTGAGGCCCGCACGGCGCAGGGGGGCGTCCTCGGCCTGCTGGAGGAGGGCGGCACAGCGGTTGATACGGCCGATGATCTCCATGGGGGCGGTGTCGAGCTCGGGGTGGACGGTCTGCCACTGCCGGACCACCGCGGCCACCGTGTCATGTCTCGTCCCGGTCGGCCCGCCGTTCATCCCCGTCATGGCCGTACGCCCTCCGTCGTGGTGCCTGTGCGCTGGTCCGGGTGCGGCTTCGGGCTCCGCCCCGTAGCCGCGAGCGTACGGGGTCCGCTCCGCTCGGCACGCACGACCCGCGACCGGTGCGGAACGGCCACCGCCGCGGCGAGCCCGAGCAGCGCACCGATCAGGGTGTCCACGACCCGCTCGGTGATCAGCCGTCCGGGTTCCTGGAAACCGGCGAACTCGGTGATGAGCAGCGCCATCGGCGTCACACAGACGCTGCCGAGCCAGTAGTTGCGCCCGATCAGTGCCTCGGCGCCGAAGTTGAGGGCGAGACAGCACAGCACCAGGGCGACCTCGCCGGTGTGGGCGAGCGGCACCAGCGCGGCGAAGAGGAGGACGCCGAGCAGGTTGCCGACGACACGCTGGACGCCGCGCCCCCAGGTGAGGGTGAGGCTGGCCTGGTACAGGGACGCGGCGGTGACCAGGGCCCAGTAGCCGGCGGCCGATCCCCAGCGCGAGGGAGGCGTAGCCGGCGAGGGCGCAGCCGAGGGCGGTGCGCACGGCGAGCGGGGTCAGCGGGCGCAGACGGTGCCACAACGGGCCCGGGTGCGTGGTGAGTTCACCGCCGATGCCGGTGAGGTCGTCGACGTCGGGCACCGGCCGGGTGCCGCGTACTTCGCGAGCCCAGGTGCGCAGCAGTGCCGGGTCGGCGTCGACCGGGGCGGCGAGGGCGACCTCGGCGCGGAGGATGAGACGTTCGAGGGCGCGTCGGGTCTCGGAGGGGCTGCCCGCTGAGAGCAGTGCCTGCCGGGCGGCCCGTACGGCGGCGTGGGCCGGGGCGCGTTCCTGGTCCCTGCCGTGGGCCTCGGCGAAGGCGGCGGCCGCGTTCAGGGCTCCTGCGACGGCCCGGCGCTCCGGGCCGTGCGGTCGCAGCAGGCCGGGGGCCATGCCTACGAACCAGGCCCAGGCGCCGGCCGCGGCGGCCGCCGCGAGGTGGCCCGGGATCTGGCCGAGGGACTGCGGGCCGAACAGGGCGGCGGAGCTGATGAACGTGAGGACGACGTTGCCCGGCGGACCGATGCGGGTGGCGTCGCACAGCACCTTCTGCACGGCGGCCAGCACCGCGCCGACGGTGACCAGCACGACGGCGTCGCGGGTGAGCGAGGCCGCGACCAGGGCGGCGGCGAGACCGCCGAGCATGCCGAGCAGCACCCATGCGAGGGCACGGGCCCGGGCGGCGTAGGGCCGGTTGTGGGCGTAGAGCGCGCACAGGGACCCGGCCATGGTGTACATCGCCAGGTCGAGGTGGCCCAGCGCCAGCAGGGCGAGGTGGGACGGGGCGACGGCGGCGACCGCGCTCAGGGCGGGCTTGAACCAGATGTCCGAGGGCCGGCCGAGGCGGAGCACTCCGGCGAGCGGGAGACGACAGCGCATGACCATCACCTTAGCAAGTATTTTACTTGTAAAGCATATCCTCGCGAACCATCGTGCCCGCCATGACCTGCCGTGACCTTTCGTGCTCCGTCGAATGCTCCCCGTGTACACCCTTGCGCTCGCGTGCGCGCCGCACGGCCGGGGCATCGACGGACTGACCGGGACCGTCGAGCGGGGAGGTGCGCGTGCACGGACCGGCTTCGCCCGGCTGGCTGCTGGTCGCGGTGTGTGCGGCGACCGGGGCCTACTGTCTGCTGCGGATGCGCAGCCATGTCGAGGAGCAGCGCCGTACCGCGGGCGGCGAGGCACTGATGGGCTTCGGCATGGCCGCGATGGCGGTGCCCGCCGCGGTCTTCACGCCGCCTTCGTGGGCCTGGCCCGGCTATGTGGCGGTGTTCGGCGCGGCCGCGCTGCACGCGCTGTGGTCGGCACGGACGGGCACGCACCATCTGCACCACCTGGTGGGCGCCGCGGCCATGGTCTACATGTCGCTCACGATGGCCGCCTCACCCGGCCATCAAGGCGGACACGGCGGCTCCGGCATCCCGCTCGTGACGGGCGCGCTGCTCGTCTACTTCACGGCATACGTGCTGCTGTCCGGCGTACGCCTGGTGCCCGTCGCCGCCGTCGGCGCGGGCGCCGGCTGGGGCGACCGGCCGGAACTGGCGCGGGCCTGCCGCCTGTCGATGGGAATCGCGATGGTGGCGATGCTGCTCACTCTCTGAAAGCTGACGCTGCGATAGCGAAGTCCGCCGCCGGGTACCCGGAAACACGTCAGGTGGTCGCGCCTCTCCGGGGGACGACCCGCTTCTCGTGTGGCGGCCGTCGCAAACCCGGCCTCTGCGTTGGCCTCTCGCCCCATCGGTCGGCGAGGATCGCAGCATGCACACCCAGTCCGTCGAGTCCCCGCCCCGCCCGCCGGCCGAGCGCACAGCCTCACGCTGGGCCGGGGCCCTGACGCTGTGCTCCGCGCTGCTGCTCGCCATGGTCGCGGTCCGGTGGTACCCGCTGATGGCCCTCGACGACGGCATCGCGGACACCACGCATCGCTGGGCGGTCGACGAAGGCGGCATCACGCACACGTTCCGCATCCTGACGGACTGGGTCTGGGATCCGTGGACGATGCGTCTGCTGACGTTCGCGGTCGCGATCTGGCTGGTGTGGCGCAGAGCCGCGCGCTGGACGGCCGTATGGCTGGTGGTCACCTGCGCGCTGGCCACGGCGATCCAGCAGTCCCTCAAAGCGCTGGTCGACCGTCCGCGCCCCGTCTGGCCCGACCCCGTCGACTCCGCCCATTACGCCGCCTACCCCTCCGGCCATGCCATGACCGCCACGGTGGTCTGCGGTCTGCTGCTGTGGCTCCTGCACCGGCACCGCCCCGAACGCGCCCTGTGGCGTACGGCCGTGGCCGTGGCCGTGATCTCCGTGGCCGGCGTCGGCCTGACCCGGGTGTGGCTGGGCGTCCACTGGACCACGGACGTCGTCGCCGGCTGGCTGCTGGGCGCGCTGGTCGTGGCGGTGGCGGTGGGCGTGCACGCGCGGTGGCAGAGATGAGCGCACCGCGGCGCGCACGTTGAACGCGCCGGAGGCCGAGAGGTCCTGGCCGGCGGCGGGCGAATTCGTCTGTGTGTTCAGCGGCGGCGATCTTCCCGCGCGGTGGAACGCGGCCCCGTAGGATCCGTTCATGACCGCAGTTCTGTTCGATTTCTCCGGAACCCTCTTCCGTGTCGAGTCCACCGAGTCCTGGCTGCGCGGAGCGCTCGCCGAGGCCCAAGTGGAGGTCGCCGAGGCCGAGTTGACCGAGGCCGCGCAGGCACTGGAGGCCATGGGCGCGCTGCCGGGCGGGGTCGACCCCTCGTGGCTGCCGGAGAAGGTCGCGAGTGTCTGGGGAGTACGGGACAAGAGCGCCGAGCTGCACCGGGCGGCGTACACCGGCCTCTCCCGGCATGTGCAGCTGCCCGACGACCGGTTGCACGACCTGCTGTACGACCGTCACATGTCACCGACCGCGTGGCTGCCGTACCCGGATGCCGCCGACGTGCTGCGGACCCTGCGCGAGCGAGGAGTCGGCATCGGCGTCGTCAGCAACATCGGCTGGGATCTGCGCCCGGTGTTCCGGGAGCACGGTCTCGACCCGTACGTGGACACCTATGTGCTGTCCTACGAGCACGGCATCCAGAAGCCCGACCCCCGGCTGTTCGCGGCCGCCTGCGAGGCGCTCGACGCCGACCCGCGGGACGTCGTCATGGTCGGCGACAACCGGCGCGCGGACGGCGGTGCGGCGGCCCTGGGCTGTGCGGTGCACTTCGTGGACCATCTGCCGGCGGCCGAACGGCCGGACGCGCTGCGACCGGTGCTGGAACTGGTGGGCACGGGACCTCGGGCCGAGGGCTGCGGACTTCCGGCCAACGGCACCGACCCACGAGCCGGAAAGTAGCCTCCGGCCACCATCTCTCAGGTCGAGCCCGCCCCGGACGATCCCCCGCGTCGCCCGGGACAGGCGGCAACCTCGGCCAGGCCATATCGAGGCCGGGCCGCACGTCCTGAGTATAGTTGGCTGGCAGCCAGTCAACGCAGGAGTTTCAGCATGTCCCCGCGCAGCGCCTCGGTCAATGAAGAGTTGCGGCGGCGATCCCGGGAGCGGCTTCTCCAGGCGGCGGTGGAGCTCGTCAGCGAGCGGGGCTACGAGGCGACCACGCTGGGTGACATCGCGGACCGGGCGGGCTCGGCGCGCGGACTGGTCTCGTACTACTTCCCCGGAAAGCGCCAGCTGGTGCAGTCCGCCGTGCACCGGCTGATGCACCGCACGCTGGAGGAGGCGCTGGAGCGCGAGCCGCACACCGAGGACGGCCGGGAGCGGATGGCCCGCGCCATCGACGCGATCCTGGGCCTGGCCCGGGACCGGCCGGTGCTGATGCGGCAGCACATGGCGGGAATCCTGCAGGCCGAGGGCTTTGTGCAGTGCCCGGAGCAGCGGCGCCTGGCCGAGCTGCTGCGCGACACCTGCGTACGGCATGGCTCACTCGACGCGGACGCCGACTACCCGATGCTGCGCGCACTGCTCATGGGTGCGGTCTACGCGGCGCTGGTGCCCGGGGTGCCGATGACGGTGCCGGTGCTGCGGGCGGAGTTGTTCAAGCGGTACCGGCTGGAGTGGGAGATGGGAGTCCCGCCGGACGCGGGAGCCGGGCCCGGCGGGACGTGCGACACGGATCTGTCGCGGTTCTTCGCGACCGGGTCCTCACCCGGCTGCCCGGACGATCAGTCGAAGTAGTCCGGCTGTGTCTGGACGTTGAGTTCGTGCACCCGGACCCAGCGGGCCGGGTCGGTGCGCCGGTCGTTCAGCTTCAGGACGTCGAAGCCCCGCGCGTACTCGTTCGAGTAGATGTAGCCGTTGTAGTAGTACGCCGACCACGAGCCGCCCGACTTGATCGTGTCCGTGGTCAGCGGACCGCGGTCGAAGTAGGCGATCTCCTTGGGGTGGTCGGAGTCGGTGAACTCCCAGACGGAGACACCGCCCTGGTACCAGCCCTGGACCATGATGTCCCGGCCCTTGACCGGGATCAGCGAGCCGTTGTGGGCGACGCAGTTCTCGGTGTTCGCCTGGTGGCGGGGGATCTTGAAGTAGCTGCGGAAGACCAGCTTGCGCTTGTCGCCCTTGCCGACGATGTCGTAGATGCCGTCGGCGCCGCGGTCCGGGCCGATCTCGGCGTTGCAGGTGGCCGCGCCGCCGCCGCCGAGCTCGTCGGTGAAGACGACCTTGTTCGCCTTCTGGTTGAAGGTCGCCGAGTGCCAGAACGCGAAGTTCACGTCGTCCCGGACCTGGTCGATGACCTTCGGGCGCGCCGGGTCCTCGATGGACAGCAGGATGCCGTCGCCCATGCAGGCTCCGGCGGCCAGGTCCTTCGAGGGCAGCACCGTGATGTCGTGGCAGCCGGTGGTCTTGCGGACGCCTCCCGGCGGGCCCGGGTTTCCGCCGCCGTCCGGGCCCTCACCGGGGAAGAGCACCGGGAAGTCCACGACCGCCGCCTTCTCGGGCGCGTACCGCGGCACCTTGATCACGGAGATCCCGTCGTGCGGGGGCCGGCAGTCCGGGTAGGTGGCGTCCGGCGAGTACGAGGAGACGTAGACGTAGACGTTCCTGCGCTCGGGAACCAGGGTGTGGGTGTGCGAGCCGCAGGCGGTCTCGACGGCGGCGACGTACTGGGGGTTCCGCTTGTCGCTGATGTCGAAGACCTTCATGCCCTCCCACGAGGACTTCTCGGTCGCGGGCTGGGTGGTGCTGTTGCAACTGCTGTCGCTGCGCGAGGAGTCGGTGGACAGGAACAGCAGGTCACCGGAGACGGAGATGTCGTTCTGCGAGCCGGGACACAGCACCTGCGCGATCGTCCTGGGCGCCGCGGGGTTGCTGATGTCGAAGACGCGGAAGCCGTCGTAGTTGCCCGCGAAGGCATATCTGCCCTGGAAGGCGAGGTCTGAATTGGTGCCCTGGAGCGCGTCCTTGGGTACGAAGGCCAGATGCTCGATGTTGTCGGAGTGGACGATCTCGTCCTGGCCGGGTATCTCGCCGGCGGTCAGAGCCTTGCGGACCTCGGCCCGGGTGCTCTCGGAGACCTCCTGCTCCGCGACGGGTCCGTCCCCGGGGTCGGGGGTCGCGGTGGCCGGCTGCGCGGTGAGCAGCGCGGCCAGGAGTCCTGCGGCGGCAGTCGCAACTCCCAGACGTCTGCGCCGCGTTCGGGGATTGCTGAACAGGATCACTGTTTCCTCCCTTGTTCCGTTCGCACTGGAACGGTTCATGCACGTCCGAGTATCTTCTTCGTCATGCGCATATCAAGAGCGTGTCATGAACATGCAACGAAGACACCTGGCCGCGGGGCGCGCTTCGTTACCGCCTCACTGGCCGCTCTGGCCGTGCTCGCGCTGGGCGGCTGCGACTCCGGCACCGACGCCAAGTCGCCCGCGCGGAGCGGTCCTTCGGTGATCGTGCCCGGCAAGCCCGGCGAGTCGAACCGGATGCTGTCCGCCGAGGAGGCCGCACAACAGCGCGCCGAGGACGACTCCCCCAACTCCGCGGACGTCGCCTACGCGCGCATGATGATCCAGCACCACACCCAGGCCCTGGAGATGACCGAACTCGCCCCGGACCGTGCCGAGTCGGCGAAGGTGAAGAAGCTCGCCGAGCGGATCGCCGCCGCGCAGGGGCCGGAGATAGCCGCCATGAAGGGCTGGCTCAAGACCCACGGCAAGGCCGAGAAGAGCGAGGGGCACGAGCACGGGTCGATGCCCGGCATGGCGACCGAGGCACAGCTGGAGAAGTTGCGCGCCGCCCGCGGGAAGGCCTTCGACCAGCTCTTCCTCACGCTGATGACGACCCATCACGACGGGGCGATCACCATGGCCACCGACGTGAAGGGACAGGGCAACAACATCCGGATCGAGGAGATGGCCGACGAGGTGGTCGCCCAGCAGACGAGTGAGATCGCGAGGATGCGGGCCATGCTCTGACGGACCGGGGCGAAAACGCCGCGAGACGCTCAGCGGCGGGCCCGGCGCGGCGTCAGGAAGCCCGCGTCGCGTGCCTGGCCGATGAGCCGGAGCGATCTGCGCCGGCCGTGCCCGGTCGCGGTCATCACCGCGAGGACGGGGTCGGTCCCCGCTTCCTGGGCCGCGCGGTACTTCTGCGCGATGAGCCACTGCCCCTCGACGCCCCGCGGCCAGACCGGCCGCACCCGGCCCGGCCCGCCGTCGTCGTCGATCTCGCCGTCCGTCTCGTTCCCGATCCCGCACGCCTGGAAGAGCGGGGCCTCGATCCAGTCGGCGAGCGCCGCCAGGTCGTCGAGGGACAGCGCGGGCTCGGCCCGTACGTCCTCGATGGAGACACACCCCCGGGCGACCACGGCGAGCGCGTCGACCCGGGCGCCGTCGCCGAACTCCAGCCGGACGTCGAACCACGCCGTGGCACCGCCACCGTCCCGCACCTGCCACGCGGGCCACACCGACACGGCGCCGTCCGTCGTGGAGCGATCGGAAAGATTAAGAAAGGATGCTTCCAGCACACACGCAACGTAACCGCATGATCACACTCCATACGAACGAACACGCACCCCGCGCGGCGCACAGCACCCTGTCAGCGGAGCGCCCGCGGTGCGATGCTGGACTCGAGAGCGACTCCTGACGATCTCGGGACGAGGAGTTCCGCCGTGCTTCATGTCGCCGTCGTGGGCTCCGGGCCCAGCGGGTGTTACACCGCCCAGAGTCTCGTACAGCAGGACCCCGACGTGGCCGTCGACGTCCTGGACCGGCTGCCGTGCCCGTACGGCCTGGTGCGGTACGGCGTCGCGCCCGACCACGAGAAGATCAAGTCTCTCCAGAACAACCTGCGCACGGTCCTGGAGCACGAACGGGTGCGGTTCCTCGGCGGTGTCCAGATCGGCCCCGGCGGGGTACCGGCCGCACGGCTGCGCGAGCTGTATCACGCGGTGGTGTACTGCGTGGGCGCCGCCACCGACCGGCACCTCGGGATTCCCGGCGAGGACCTGCCGGGAAGCTGGTCGGCGACGGAATTCGTGTCCTGGTACAGCGCCCATCCGGACGCCGTCGACGACGGCTTCGTGGCCGGCACCCGATCGGCGGTGGTGATCGGCGTCGGGAACGTCGCGGTGGACGTGGCGCGGATGCTGGCCAGGGGCACGGCCGAACTGAGCCCCACCGACATGCCCCAGGCGGCGCTCACCTCCCTCGCCGCGAGCCGGGTCACGGACGTCACGATGGTGGGCCGGCGCGGCCCGTCGCAGGCCCGCTTCACGACCAAGGAGCTGCGCGAGCTGGGCACCCTGCCGGACACCGAAGTGGCCGTGGATCCGGCCGAGTTGGCGATGGATCCCGCCTACGCCGACCCCTCCGGCCTGCCCGCGCCGCAGCGCCGCAACGTGGAGGTGCTGCGCGGCTGGGCCGGATCCCCGGCGCGGGACGCCGGCCACCGTCTCCGGCTGCGCTTCTTCCTGCGTCCCGTCGAACTGCTCGCCGACGCCGGACGCGTGGGCGCGGTGCGCTTCGAACGGACGGCGCCCGACGGACGGGGCGGAGTGACCGGCACGGGGCAGTTCGAGGATGTCGAGGCGCAGTTGGTGCTGCGCTCGGTGGGCTATCGCGGAGTTCCGCTGGAGGGCCTGCCCTTCGACCCGGCGGCCGGCACGGTGCCGCACCTCGCCGGCCGTGTGCTGCGGGAGGGCACCGTCGCGCCGGGCGAGTACGTGGCCGGCTGGATCAAGCGGGGCCCGACGGGCGTCATCGGCACGAACCGGCCGTGCGCGAAGGAGACGGTGACGTCCTTGCTGGAGGACGCGCCGGCGCTCGTACGACGGGAACTGCCCGGGGATCCGCTCACGGCCCTGCGCACCGAGGGGGTCGAACCGGTGGAGTGGACGGGCTGGTGCGCCATCGAGCGCGCGGAGGCAGAACTCGGGGCGTCACTGGGCAGGGGTGTGGTGAAGCTCCCCGACTGGCAGTCACTGATGAACGCCGCGCACGGTCACGCCCTTTAGGAACGCGGGGCAGCGCGCGAGCGGCCACCCGAGACCCGGGGCGGGAAACGAGCCGGCAACACCTCAGAAATCAACAATCTGTTCAAGGAGCCTACGGTCTCGCCCATGACGCAAACCGCACACCCCGTCGACGAAGTCCCACCCGCACGCCACCTCGCCGCCTTCGGTCTCCAACACGTACTCGCGATGTACGCCGGCGCCGTGGCCGTCCCCCTGATCGTCGGCGGCGCCATGAAGCTGCCGCCCGCGGACCTGGCGTATCTGATCACCGCCGACCTGCTGGTGTGCGGCATCGCGACGCTCATCCAGTGCATCGGCTTCTGGCGCTTCGGTGTCCGGCTGCCCATCATGCAGGGCTGCACCTTCGCCGCCGTCTCCCCGATGGTGCTGATCGGCACCACGGGCGGCGGACTCCCCGCGATCTACGGCTCGGTGATCGTCGCGGGACTGGCGATCGTGCTGCTGGCCCCGGTCTTCGGCAGACTGCTGCGCTTCTTCCCGCCCCTCGTCACGGGCACCGTGATCCTGATCATCGGCATCTCGCTGCTCCCGGTCGCGGGCAACTGGGCCGCGGGCGGCGCCGGTTCGGCGGACTTCGGGGAGCCGAAGAACCTCGCGCTGGCCGCATTCGTCCTCGCGACGGTGCTCGGTGTGCAGCGGTTCGCGCCGGCGTTCCTCAGCCGCATCGCCGTGCTGATCGGCATCGTGGCCGGGCTGGCGGTGGCGGTGCCTTTCGGGTTCACGGACTTCGGCGGGGTCGGCGAGGCCGACTGGCTCGGGATCAGCACTCCCTTCCACTTCGGGGCGCCCGCCTTCGAGTTCTCGGCGATCGTGTCGATGCTGGTGGTGGCGCTGGTGACGATGACCGAGACGACCGGAGACCTGATCGCGGTCGGTGAGATGACGGAGCGCAAGGTCGAGCCGCGCTCCCTCGCGGACGGTCTGCGCGCCGACGGCCTGTCGACCGTCCTGGGCGGCGTCTTCAACACCTTCCCGTACACGGCGTACGCCCAGAACGTGGGCCTCGTCGGCATGACCCGCGTGCGCAGTCGCTGGGTGGTGGCCACCGCGGGCGGCATCCTCGTACTGCTCGGCCTGCTGCCCAAGTTGGGCGCGGTGGTGGCGGCCATACCGGCTCCGGTGCTGGGCGGTGCGGGCCTGGTGATGTTCGGGACGGTGGCCGCGAGCGGGCTCAGGACGCTGACCGAGGTGGACTTCAAGGGCAACAACAACCTGACGGTGGTGGCCGTTTCCGTGGCGGTGGGCATGCTGCCGGTCGGCGTGCCGACGGTCTACGCGAAGTTCCCCGACTGGTTCCAGACGGTGATGAACAGTGGCATCAGCGCCGGCTGTCTGACGGCGATCGTGCTGAACCTGCTCTTCAACCACCTGCCCGCCAGGGCGGGTTCAGGGGCCGCCGACGCGGACTCAGACGCCGGCGAGACGGGCGGCCTGCCGCGCGGCGGCGTCGAGGAGGGCGTCGAGAAGTCCCGGGAAGAGACCGTCTAGGTCGTCCTTGCGCAGGCCGTTCATCTTGGCCGTGCCCCGGTAGACCTGCTGGATCACACCGCTCTCGCGCAGCACCCGGAAGTGGTGCGTGGTGGTGGACTTGGTGACGGGCAGGTCGAAGTGCGAACAGGAGAGCTCGTCGCCGACCGCGGCGAGCTCTCGTACGATCTGCAGCCGCAGCGGGTCGGACAGCGCGTGCAGCACGCCCTCCAGACGGATCTCCTCACGCGTGGGGTGCGGGAGGTCTCGGCTGCTGACAGCGGGGCTGGTCACGGCGGCTCC
The DNA here is from genome assembly GCF_042795335.1 of Streptomyces sp. NPDC056479. Lineage (NCBI taxonomy): Bacteria > Bacillati > Actinomycetota > Actinomycetes > Kitasatosporales > Streptomycetaceae > Streptomyces > Streptomyces sp. NPDC056479. The sequence continues at coordinate 1,188,814 of NZ_JBHTRZ010000002.1, forward strand.
ACTTCGTCGGGTTCCCGCATTCGGGATCTCCCCGCGCTCGGATTCCCCCATTGTACGAGACCTCTCGTAGTTTGACACCTCTCGTAGTTTGACATCTCCCGTACTACGATGCCTATCGTACGAGTCGACGACTGGTCCCCCGTGAACGAATGGAGTCCGCCATGAGCGCGCTCTTCGAGCCCTACACCCTGCGCGATGTGACGATCCCGAACCGGGTGTGGATGCCCCCGATGTGCCAGTACTCGGCCGCGCCCGACGGCCCCGACGCGGGCGCCCCCAACGACTGGCACTTCGCGCACTACGCGGCCCGCGCGGCCGGTGGCACGGGGCTGATCGTCGTCGAGGCCACGGGAGTCAGCCCCGAGGGCCGGATCTCCCCGTACGACCTGGGCATCTGGAACGACACGCAGGTCGCGGCGTTCCGCCGGATCACGCGCTTCCTCGAGTCCCAGGGCACGATTGCGGGCATCCAGCTGGCCCACGCCGGCCGCAAGGCCTCGACCGACCGGCCCTGGACGGGCGGTGCGCCGGTGGGTCCGGACGCCCACGGCTGGCAGCCGGTGGCGCCCAGCGCGCTCCCGTTCGCCGAGGGGCACCCCGTGCCGACCGAGCTGACCGTCGCTGAGATCCAGGAGATCGTGGCGCAGTTCGCGGACGCCGCCCGCCGTGCCCTCGCCGCCGGGTTCGAGGTCGCCGAGATCCATGGCGCGCATGGCTATCTGATCAACGAGTTCCTCTCGCCGTACTCCAATCACCGCACCGACGAATACGGCGGCTCGTACGAGAACCGCACCCGTCTCGCCCTCCAGGTCGTGGACGCCGTCCGGGAGGTGTGGCCGCAGGACAAGCCGCTGTTCTTCCGTATCTCGGCGACGGACTGGCTGGAGGAGGGCGGCTGGGGTGCCGACGACACCGTCCGCTTCGCCGCCGACCTCAAGGCCCACGGCATCGACCTGCTGGACGTCTCGACCGGCGGCAACGCCTCCGGCGCCCGCATCCCGGTGCGCCCCGGCTACCAGGTCCCGTTCGCCGCGCGGGTGAAGGCCGAGACCTCGCTGCCGGTCGCGGCGGTGGGCCTGATCACCGAAGCCGAACAGGCCGAGAAGATCATCGCCAACGGTGAGGCGGACGCCGTCCTGCTCGGCCGTGAGCTGCTGCGCAACCCGTCGTGGGCACGGCACGCGGCACGGGAGCTCGGGGGCGACGCGCACGTGCCGCACCAGTACCACCGCTCCGTCTGATCACCCGGCCCGGCCGGAGCGGTGAGCCGTCCGGCCGGGCCGACGACGAACCCCCGTCACCGGGCGTGGGCCACCAGCCGCTCCAGCGGCGGCAGGAAGCGCTGCCCGGCCACCGCGAGCGCGATCGACGCCGCCACACCCGCCCAGGCGACCGGCCCGAGCGGCGTGCAGCCGAAGAGGTTGCTGACGCCGGGCGTCTGGACCAGGACCGCGAGGGCGGCCGCGGAGCCGAGGGCCGTGGCGCGGACCAGGGGGCTGCCCCGCCGGTCGGCCAGGGTCTGGGCGAGCTGTGTGCCGACCACCGCGCACAGCGCCATCGTGGTGGAGCGGCGGGCGCTGCCCGGCGTGAAGCGGCCGAACAGCCAGGCCGAGGTGGCGCCCAGAGTGGTGGTCAGGGCGCGGTGCCGGATCTTGCGGATCAGGGGAGCGCCCAGGGGTTCGGTGGCCGCCGGGCCGGGGGCCGGTCGTGCGTCCGGCTGATCGGCCGCGTCTTCCTCCGGCTCCCCCGGCTCCGCCGCCGGGTCCGCGTCTTCCACCGACTCCTCCGCCGGCTTCGGCGTCACCGCAACCGCCATCGCCGGGAACAGGTCCGTGAACAGGTTCACCAGCAGCATCTGGCGGGTGGACAGGGGCGAGGCGCCCGACAGCAGGGTGCCGAGGAGGCCGAAACCCACCTCGCCCGCGTTGCCGCCGATCAGGATGGCGATGGCGTCGGCGACGCTGTGCCACAGCGCCCGGCCCTCGGCGACCGCGTCGATGAGGACCGTCAGGTCTCCGTCGGTGAGCACCAGGTCGGCCGCGTTGCGGGCGGCCGCGGAGCCGCGGGCGCTGATGCCGACGCCGATGTCGGCGGCGCGGATGGCCGCGGCGTCGTTGGCGCCGTCGCCGACCATGCCCACGACCCGCCCGGCGTCCCGCAGCGCCTCGACGACCTGCAGTTTCTGCTCGGGCGCGACCCGGGCCACGACGCCCACGTCACGCAGCATCCCCATGCGCTCCTCGCGGTCCGCGGACGCCAGTTCGTCACCCGTGATCACACCGGTGTCCTCGGGCCAGCCCAGCTCCGCGGCGATGGCCCGTGCCGTCTGCGGGTGGTCGCCGGTCAGCATGACGGGCCGTACGCCTTCCTCCCGCAGGCCCTGGACCAGGGCCGTGGAGGTGTCGCGCGGTACGTCGGCGAGGGCGAGCAGGCCGGTGAAGTCCAGCTCCTCCAGCGGCTGTTCAAGGATCTCGGTCGCCTTGTCGGCCGAGGCGAGCCGGCGCTGGGCGACCGCCAGGACCCGCAGTCCGTCGCCGGCCAGCGCCTGCGCCTTATCCGACGCCGACGAGGGCAGACCGGAGCAGGCGGGCAGCACCGTCTCGGGGGCGCCCTTGACCACGAGTACCGGTGCGCCGTCCTCGGCCCGGCCGACTGCGGCGGCGTAGCCACGGCCGGCCTCGAAGGGCAGGCCCTCGGTCTGGGTCCACTCGGGGTCGGGGGCGGCCGCGTCCAGGACGGCCTCGTCGGTGGCGTGCACGGGCCGGTCCGAGCCGCCGTTGAGCTGGGGGCAGGCACGTGCCGCGGTCCGCAGCGTGCTGTCGGCCTCCGACTCGTCCGGCGTACGGACCGTCCCGTCGGCTTCGGTGAGCCGTACCAGGCGCAGCCGGTTCTCGGTGAGCGTGCCGGTCTTGTCGAAGCAGACGGTGTCCATCCGGCCGAGCGCCTCCAGGGTGCGCGGAGCCCGCACCAGGACGCCGCGCCGGCTCAGTCGCCGGGCCGCGGCCAGCTGCGCCACGGTCGCCACCAGCGGCAGCCCTTCGGGCACCGCCGCCACGGCCACGGCCACCCCGCCGCTCACGGCGCGGCGGATCGGCGTGCCGCGCAGCAGCGACAGGGCGGTCACCCCGGCGCCGCCGGCCAGGGTCCACGGCAGGGCCTTGTCGGTGAGTTCCCGAAGCCTGCCCTGCACTCCGGCGGACGGCGGCTTGCGGGAGGCGAGGGCCACGGCCCGCGCGGACTCGGTGCGCTCCCCGGTCTCCACCACGACGGCGTGAGCCTGTCCCGCCACCACGGTCGTGCCCTCGAACACCATGGACTCCCGGTCCGGCACGGCGGCGTCCGGCGTCGGATCGGTCCCCTTGGCGGCCGCCAGGGACTCCCCGGTCAGCGCGGACTCGTCCACTTCCAGGCCCTCCGCCCACACCAGGCGGGCATCGGCGGGCACCACGTCGTCGGCCCGGAGCTCGATCAGGTCACCGGGCCCGAGCTTGACGGCGTCGACCACGTGCGGCTGGGCCGACCGGTCCTCGGTGGTGACGCGCGCTTTCTGCTTCTGCTTGGCGAGCAGCCCGGACAGCGCCCGCTCGGCGCGCATCCGCTGGACGCCGCCGACCAGGGCGTTCAGGTCGAGTGCGCCGACGACCAGCAGGGCATCCAGGACCGAGCCGAGGATCGCCTCGGCGGCGGAGCCGACGGCCAGCACCGGGGTGAGGGGGTCGTCGAGTTCGCCGCGCATGGCGTGGGCGAGCCGCAGCGGCCCGCTCAGCGGCGCGAACACGCGCTGCCGGCCCATCGTCCGCAGCGTCTCTCGCGTGCGGTCGGTGACCAGTTCACGCAGGGTCGGCTCGGGGCCGGTCTCCTGCTCCAGCCGTTCGCGGACCTCGCTGGTCTCCAGTTCGTGCCAGGCCACCCGCGGCCGGGGGTGCGGGGCGCGGGCCATGGCCACGCCCAGGGCGGCACGTGTGCCGGTCAGCAGGGCCCAGGTGGCGCTCGCGTCGACCGGGGTGTGGCGCAGTCCGGGCCATGGCGTACGGCGGCCCCGCTGCGACTTTCCGATCGCCACAAGGAGCCCGGACAGTGCGGCACCGGACCGGGCCAGGACCTGCGAGCGGCGGCCGACCCCGCGCGCGGCCGGGATCGCCCGCAGCAGCCGCCAGAGATCGGCGAGCCCGTTCCGGGCCAGCACATCCGCGCCCCAGACGACGGCACCCTCCCGGTCGGTGAGGGCGACGGCCACATCGGCGGCGAGCAGCCCGGCGAGTACGTCCTCGTCGGCCTCCCCCGGCCGTGCCACCGCGACGACTACGCCGTCCTCGCCGCGCAGCGCGTTCACCACCTCGCTCAGCGACCGCTCGTCGCGCACGACCTGGTCGGCGAGGGTCGTGAAGTCCGCCAGGGCCGGATCGTCCACCATCACGACCCGCAACCCCGCCCGCCGTGCCGCGTCCAGCACCACCTCCGCCCACGGGTCCGCGTCCGCACCCGGAGTCCGCAGCGCACTCGGGTGCAGTACGACCGTGTCCGCCATCTCCAGCTGCCGCAGCCGCTCGGTGTCCCGGACCAGGACGCCGGTGCGGGACAGCGCGGAGCTCAGTACGGCGTGGAAGGCGGCGGGCCCGTAGCGCGCGGCCTTGGGAGAGCCCGCGAGCACCGCTTCCGCCGCCTCGCCGCCGTCGTGCTTGACCAGCAGCATGGCCGCGGCACCGACCAGGCTGCCGGTCTCGGCGTGCGTGGCGTACTCCTGGGCCGGGGAGGTGCGCAGCGGCGGGCGTGGGAAGTCGTCCCCCGCCACGCTGCTCCGCTCCGGTGTGCAGACCTCGTCGTGGACCTGGTCGAAGGCCGCCGCGCGGGCCACCGTGTCCGCCAGCTGGAGCGTGCGCAGCGCGCCGTCGAGCAGCAGGGCGGTCGGGGTCCGGCCGGCGCCGTGGACGGCGGCGTTCGCTATGGCCAGGGCCACATCCATACGGGAGCGGCCGATCCTCGCGCGCAGCCGGCCACGGAAGCCCGGGTTCTCCCGCAGCAGCGTCACCAGCGCGGTGACCGCGCGGGGCGAGGTGGGCAGGCGCAGGGCGTATCCGGCGAACGCGGTCGCGATGCCGGCGCCGTCGGCGGCGAGCGCGGTGGCCGCGGCCCGTACCCCGGCGGGGTCGGCCGGATGGGGGACGTCGTCCACCGCCCCGTCCGTCTGTGCCAGGCCGTGCCGGGCGGCGATCGCGGCCGCCTTCTCCACGACCAGGTCACCGACCGACTCCTCGACGGCGGTCACCACGAGCCGCCGCAGGCCGCCGTCCCAGTAGGCGAGGGCGACGTCCGGCCGCTCGGCCAGCTCCGCGGCGACCCTGCGCGCCACACGTGCGGTCCCGCCCTCCCGCCGTACGCGTTCCGGCTCCGCGGGCCGCAGTGCGAGGTGGGCCCGGGTGCCGGACCGCCAGGGGCGTGGTCCGCCGGGCAGCGTGTGGCGGGCGACCCGCACGACCCGGGCGGCGGTGTCGACGCTGCGCACCCCCGCCCGGGCGGTACCTGCCACCGCCCCCGCGGCGACTCCCACCGCGGGGGCGGCTCCTTCGGCCAGCAGCCGGGGACCGGCGGCGACCACTGCGGCCGCGGCCGCAGTCGGGCGGGTGAGCAGTCCCAGAACCATTGCGTGACCTCGGCTGAGTGCGTCCTCGATCGATCTTGCCTTGCCTGCGGCTCCGGGTTCCCGCAAAACGGCGGGTCATCCGCCTGCGCGGGGGCTGATCGCGTCGGCAGCCGGGGGCGAGGTGTCCGCAGGCTCACACCGGCGGACACCTCGTGCTCCGCGGGAGATCAACCGGCGGTTCAGGCCGCTCCGTTGAGCGTGAAGGCGCCCGGTGCCGCGCTGCTCCCGGTGTGGTTCGCCTGATAACCGATGCCCACACTCGCACCGGGCGCGAGCGTCGCGTTGTACGTGGCGTTGGTCGCTGTCACCGCACCGGAGGCCGGGGTGTACGCGGCTCCCCAGCCGTTGGTGATCGTCTGGCCGGCGGGCAGGGTGAACCCGAGCTGCCAGCCGTTCATCGACGCGGAGCCCGTGTGGGTGAGGGTGACGGAGGCGGTCAGGCCGGTGTTCCACGCGTCGGTGGTGACGGTCACCTTGCACGCGCCGGGCTGGGGCTGGGGTGCGGGCCCGTCGCTGTCCAGACCGAAGAAGGTGAGGACCCGGGCGGCCATTCCGTGGCTGTAGAGGTTGTGGCCGACGCCCTGGAGGCTGATCGCCTCGACCGGGGCGCGGTCACCGGTGCCGCCGTAGCGGGTGCGGGTCCAGCCGGACTGGGGTGTGTCCGTGGCGGCGGGGGTCTGGCCGACGCCGTGGACGTTCGTCCACTGCTTGATCGTCTCCCCGAGGTTGGGGTGGCGCAGGACGTCGTCCTCGATGCCGTGCCACAGCTGCACGCGCGGCCGGGGACCGGTGTGGCCGGGGTGGGCGGCGCGGGCGATGTCGCCCCACTGCTGCGCGGTGCGGGTGACCGTGCCCTGGGCGCACGCGCTGTTCCACTCGGAGCCGTCGGTGGTGGCGAAGCATCCGAAGGGGACGCCCGAGAAGGCGGCGCCGGCCGCGAACACGTCGGGGTAGTCGCCGAGCAGGACGTTCGTCATCATCGCGCCGGAGGAGATGCCGGTGGCGAAGATCCGGCCGGTGTCGGCGCCGTAGGTGCGCGTGACCCAGTCGACCATGGACTTGATGCCGACCGGGTCGCTGCCGCCGCCGCGCTTCAGCGCCTGCGGCGAGGAGACGTCGAAGCACTTGCTGCTGCGGGTGACGGACGGGTAGATCACGATGAAGCCGTACTGGTCGGCCAGCGTGTCGTACTCGGTGCCGTTGTACATGTCCGGACCGGAGCCGGTGCACCAGTGCACGGCCACCAGCACGGCCGGGTCGGCGGTCACTCTGTCCGGCACATAGAGGTACATCCGCAGGTTGCTGGGGTTGGCGCCGAAGCCGGTGACCTCGGCCAGCGTCGCGGTGGGGACGGCGTCGACGGCCTCGGTGCGGGCGGACGCCTCGGGGGCTGCGACGAGGAGAGCCGCGAGCAGCGGCAGGAGGGCGGCGAGCAGCGTCCGGAGCGGTCTTGGCGCGGTCGTGCGGGTGAGGGTGCGCGTCGGGGTGCTCGTGGGGGTGGGCACGTCCTGGTCCCTTCTGGTCGCGGCTCGTGGCCATGGTGCGGGGTGTGCGGGGGTGCGCGGCGGACCTGTTCGACCGGGCCGGCAGGAGAGCGCCGGGAGAGAAATCGTGGCATGGACACGCTCGTCATGGAAGCGCTCCCACGCCATGCGACCGAGAGCCCTTGCTCCCCAACAGGGCTGACCGGATTCTTCTGCGCGAAGCGTTGACTAGAAAGCGCTTGCCACCTAGGTTCCGTTCAGCAGTGTGACCGAGCCGCTTCGCCGCACCCCCCGCACGGCCACACTGTCCGCGCGCGGCGTTCTGCATGACGCACATCGTTCACCTACATGTTCGAGTCGCTCCTCCCGAAGGGACGCACCCGCATGCGAACTCTCCCCCCACGTGCACTCCCGCAAAGAACCGCACTGGCGGCGGCAGCCGCAGCCGTCCTCGCCACCGCGGCCGTTCTCACCGTGCCGCAGCCCGCCGGGGCCGCCGAGACCTCGCCGATCGGGTTCGGCGCGGGAACGACCGGCGGCGGCAGCGCCTCGGCGGTCACCGTCTCCACCCTGGACGCCTTCAAGGCGGCGGTGACCGGCGGCTCGGCCAAGACCGTCCGGGTCAACGGCCTGATCTCGCTCACCGGCCAGGTCGACGTCGGCTCCAACACGACGGTGCTGGGCGTGGGTTCGTCGTCCGGGTTCACCGGCGGCGGACTGCGTCTGAAGAACGTCACCAACGTCGTCGTGCGCAACCTGAACATCAGCAAGCCGGTGGCGCCGTCCGACGGCATCACGGTCCAGGCGTCGACGAAGGTGTGGATCGACCACAACTCCTTCTCGGCCGACCGCGATCACGACAAGGACCACTACGACGGCCTGCTGGACATCAATCACGGCTCGGACGACGTCACGGTGTCCTGGAACACCTTCAAGGACCACTTCAAAGGCTCGCTCGTCGGTCACAGCGACAACAACGCGAGCGAGGACACCGGCCATCTGAAGGTGACGTACCACCACAACAGCTTCAGCAACGTCTACTCGCGCATCCCCAGCCTGCGCTTCGGCACCGGGCACTTCTACAACAACTACGTGGCCGTCGCGGACACCGCCTGCCACTCGCGCATGGGCGCCCAGCTGCTCGTGGAGAACAACGTCTTCCGCGACACCAAGATCGCCGTCACCACGAACCGCAGCAGTGACGTGGACGGCCACGCCAATCTGCGCGGCAACGATCTCGGCGGAGCCGCGACCGAGATCTCCCAGGTCGGCACCTTCACCACACCGCCCTATGGCTACACCGCGGAGTCCGCGTCCACCGTCGTCGCCTCGGTGACGTCCGGCGCGGGCGCCGGAAAGCTCTGACCACCCCCACCCCAACAGAAGGCATCGGGACATGACTTCACCAGCGAAGCCCCGCGCCCGCCGGCGCGCACTGACCGGCGGCCTGGCCGCACTCGGCCTCTCTTCTGTCATGATCACGACAGTAGGCGCACCACCGGCGAACGCCGCGACGTGGCCGACGCCCACCAGCAGCCAGCCGGTGAGCTCGACCATCCAGGTGTCCGGCGTCCGGGACGGCGGCATGGTCCGCTACTACGGCAGCGGCGACCTGGCCGGCGACGGACAGGAGGAGGGCCAGGACCCGATCTTCGAGCTCGCGGCCGGCGCGACACTGAAGAACGTCATCATCGGCGCGCCCGGCGCCGACGGCATCCACTGCGAGGGCAACTGCACCCTGCAGAACGTGTGGTGGGAGGACGTCGGCGAGGACGCGGCCACCTTCCGGGGCGGCTCGACCTACACGGTGACCGGCGGTGGCGCCAAGAAGGCCGCCGACAAGGTCTTCCAGCACAACGGGCCCGGCACTCTGAACATCTCCAACTTCGCGGTCAGCGAGTTCAAGACGCTGTACCGCTCGTGCGGCGACTGCTCGACGCAGTACACGCGCAAGGTCAACCTCAGCAACATCGAGGTGACCGGCACGGGCTCCACCGCCCGGCTCGTCGGCATCAACGTCAACCGCAACGACGTGGCGACCCTGCGCGGCATCACGATCCTCAACGACTCGAGCCGCAAGGTCGTTCCGTGCCAGAAGTACAACAACAACACGGCGGTGGGAACGGGGCCGGACAGCACGAACTGCCTGTACTCCAGCTCCGACATCACCTACCGGTAGTCCCCCCACGGTGAAGGCGGCCGTCCGAAGCGTCCCCGCACGGCGCTTCGGACGGCCGCCGGGGCGTTTCGGGGGCACGCGCGCGCGTGCGGGCTCTCAGGCTCGGGCGGTTCCCCGTCCCCGTCCGTCACGCCTGCGCGCGTTCCCCGACCGGCTCCCCCGCGTCACGCGCGCTCGCGTCCTCCGCCAACTCCCGCCGGTAGTCCGCGTACGCGGCGCGCAGCCGGTCGCCCGGCCAGTCGGACGGGAGGAGTCCGGGGGGCAGCACCGGGTCGGCGAGCAGATGCCGTACGACGGCCGCGAAGGTGGTGAAGCGGTCGGACGGGCGGCGGGCACGGGGGACATGGGCCAGCAGGGCGCGGCCTGTGCCGGCCCAGGCGTCCAGCGGCCAGAGGTCCGCCGCGAGCTCAGCGGCCGGACTGTCCGGGCGGGCCATGTAGCGCTGTGCCACTTGGCCGACGTCGTCCGGCAGGGGGCGCAGCAGATTGGCCGGGCGCAGCCAGACGCCCTCGCGGAGTTCGGCGAGGCGCAGCCGGGTCAGCTCGGTGCGCAGTTCGGCGCGTTCGGCGGGGCCCCGGCCCGTGGCCGTGACGACGACCATCTCCCAGTCGCCGTCCCACGGCCCGGTTCCGGGGTGGACGGCGTCGTCCTGGCGTCGCTGGCGTTCCAGCAGCCGGTCGCTGAGCCGGTGGACGGTGTCCGTGCGCCGCAGGTCGCCGGCCGCCACCATCCGGCTGAGCGCGGCCCGCACGGTGGAGCCCGCGATCCCGAACGGCTCCACGCTGCGCACCAGCTCCTTCACCGGCAGCTCGGGCGGATGCAGACCCAGCAGCAGGCTGAGCACGACCGAGCGGGCGGACAGCGGGCGCAGCTCCACCTCGTCGGCCGGCAGTGACGCGTTGTTCCGCATGGCCAGGTACCTTACGTGCCGATCCGCGTATTACAGGATTGCTGCAACCGCAGACATAATGCAACACTGACGGCATGGTCTCGATACTCGCGCAGGAGCAGTCCGGGCAGTACGCCACCCACGACGTCACCAACCAGCCCCCACCCCTGACGCCGTACGACGCGTCGCAGGACACGGCCCTGCTCGAAGGGCTGCGCCGCGAGGGCGCCGGGTGGGCCGAGGAGGACATCCGGCGGCTCGGCCTGCGGGCCGGGAGCGCCGAGGCGCAGGAGTGGGGTGAGCAGGCCAACCTCCACGAGCCCGAGCTGCGTACGCACGACCGGTACGGCCATCGCATCGACGAGGTCGAGTTCCATCCGAGTTGGCATCACCTGATGCGGGTCGCGGTCGGCGAGGGCCTCGCGGCGGCGCCCTGGGCGGACGAGCGGCCCGGAGCGCATGTCGCCCGGACCGCCGGCGGGCTGGTGTGGGGGCACACCGAGGCCGGCCACGGCTGTCCGACGTCGATGACGTACGCGGCGGTCCCGGTGCTGCGCCGCCAGCCCGAGCTCGCCAAGGTGTACGAACCCCTGCTGACCAGTCGGGAGTACGACCCCGGGCTGCGCGTGCCCACCGAGAAGCGGGGTCTGCTCGCGGGCATGGGGATGACCGAGAAGCAGGGCGGCTCCGACGTCCGTACGAACACGACCACGGCCTGGCCGACCGCCGAGCCGGGCGTGTACACCCTGCGCGGGCACAAGTGGTTCACCTCGGCACCCATGTGCGACGTCTTCCTGGTGCTGGCGCAGGCTCCCGGCGGCCTGTCCTGCTTCCTCGTGCCGCGCGTCCTGCCCGACGGCAGCCGCAACACCTTCCGCATCCAGCGCCTGAAGGACAAGCTGGGCAACCGCTCCAACGCCTCCTCCGAGCCCGAGTTCGACGGCACCGTCGCCTGGCTGGTCGGGCCCGAGGGACGGGGCGTCAAGACGATCATCGAGATGGTCAACTGCACCCGGCTGGACTGTGTGATGTCGTCGGCGGTGCTGATGCGCAAGACGCTCGTCGAGGCCGGGCACCATGTGCGCCATCGCAGCGCGTTCGGCGCCCGGCTGATCGACCAGCCGCTGATGCGCAACGTCCTCGCCGACCTGGCACTGGAGTCCGAGGCGGCGACGACGCTCACACTACGGCTGGCCGGGGCGGCGGACCGTGCGGTGCGCGGAGACGACGCGGACGGGACCGAGGCGGCGTTCCGCCGGATCGCCACCGCCGTCGGCAAGTACTGGGTCACCAAGCGGGGCCCGGCCTTCACCGCGGAGGCCCTGGAGTGCCTGGGCGGCAACGGCTACGTCGAGGAGTCGGGCATGCCCCGCCACTACCGCGAGGCGCCGCTGCTGTCGATCTGGGAGGGCTCGGGCAACGTCAACGCCCTCGACGTGCTGCGCGCGTTGAGCAAGGAGCCGGGCACCGCCGAGGCGCTCTTCGCCGAGCTCGCGAAGGCGCGCGGGGCGGACGCCCGGCTGGACGCCGCCGTCACGGGCCTGAAGAGCCGGCTCGCCGCCGGCTCCGAGTCCGGCGCCCGACGCCTGGTCGAGCAGATGGCCCTGACCCTCCAGGCCTCGCTCCTGGTCCGGCACTCCCCCACGGCGGTGGCCGACGCCTTCTGCGCGACCCGGCTCGGCGGCGACTGGGGGTACGCGTTCGGGACGCTGCCCGACGCCGCAGACACGGACGGGATTCTGGGACGGGCGCTGCCGGGCGGGGAGTGAGACGAAGCGGGGTGCTCGGCCTCACCACCGTCACCCCGTGGTCCGCCCACCCCACAACGGCCCGAACCGCGCCCACTCGTATCCCCACTGATCGATACGCCGGCTCTCCAGTCGGCTGCGGAGCGCCCGGCCCGCGACGAGCGGGACGGTCGCCGCGCAGAGTCCCGCGAGAGCGCCGACCAGGCCGGCCCGGGTGCGGGCCTCGGAGGGGGTGGCGGGCCTGGTCACCAGGCGGCCCTGGGGGTCCGTCCAGACGGTGACCGGCGTGCCGACGCCACTGCCGGGGTGGACGCGGGCCTGGCCGGTGTGGCTGGAGCCGTCCCGGGCGCTCCAGCGGACCTTCGCCCACACCTGCTCGCTGCTCGACATGCCGGAGCGCGAGTCGGACGTGCCCGGCGCCTGCTCGGTGAGCAGGGCCACGACGGGCCGCCACCCGACACGCTCCCTCGCCATGCCCTGCTCCACCGTGCGGGCCGTCGCGAGGCCCGCGAGCACTCCGACGAGGGCGGTGAGCACCCAGGCGGCGAGCAGCACCCAGGCCTCCACCGCGTCGGCCCGGCGTTTGAGCGGATTGCGCCGCCAACGCCACAGCCACACCTTCGGACCACGGAACGCCATCGAAGGCTTCCTCCTCATGAGCGCACGAACATGCCGGACCGACTCCCTCCCATACGGGAGACGGCGGGCGGATGCTCACGGCACCTACCGGGAGTCGACGGTGGCACGGGTCACTCGACGCCCGTCGCCGTCTTCCCGAAAGGGCCCCGCAGCTCGTGGCAGCGGGCTACCATCGCCGCGCTGACCTGCGACGTCGCTCATTCCAGAGGTGACTGTCAGTGCCGGGGTGCAGACTGGCCCCTGTCTGAGACAAAGGCGTCGCGGAGGTGATCGGCATGACCGAGGTATTGCTCGCCGTGGGCACACGCAAAGGCTTGTTCATCGGGCGCAGGCGTGGTGGCACCTGGGAGTTCGACGAGAGTCCCTACTTCAACGCCCAGGCCGTGTACTCGGTCGCCATCGACACAAGAGGCGAGATTCCGCGGCTGCTGGCCGGCGGCGACAGCGCACACTGGGGCCCGTCCGTGTTCCACTCCGACGACCTGGGCCGCACGTGGACCGAACCGGCCCAGCCGGCCGTCAAGTTCCCCAAGGACACGGAGGCTTCGCTGGAGCGGGTGTGGCAGCTGCACCCGGCGGCCGCGGAGCCGGACGTGGTGTACGCGGGCACGGAACCCGCGGCGCTGTACCGCTCGGAGGACCGCGGCGAGACCTTCGATCTCATCCGCCCCCTGTGGGAGCACCCGACCCGGTCGAAGTGGGTGCCGGGCGGCGGCGGTGAGGGCCTGCACACCGTGATCACCGACAAGCGCGACCCGAAGGCCGTGACGGTCGCCGTCTCGACCGCCGGGGTGTTCAGGACGGCCGACGGCGGCGCGAGCTGGGCGCCGTCCAACTCCGGTGTCTCCGCGGTGTTCCTGCCGGATCCGAACCCGGAGTTCGGCCAGTGCGTGCACAAGATCGCACAGGACGCGGGGAGTTCGGACCGGCTGTATCTCCAGAACCACTGGGGCGTGTACCGCAGCGACGACGCGGGCGCGCACTGGACCGACATCGGCGAGGGCCTGCCGTCGACGTTCGGCTTCGCGGCGGCCGCGCACCCGCACCGCGGCGAGACGGCGTACGTCTTCCCGATCAACGCCGACTCCGACCGCGTACCTGCCGACCGGCGCTGCCGTGTCTTCCGTACGGCGGACGCGGGCCGGAGCTGGGAGCCGCTGTCGGCGGGGCTGCCGCAGGACGACCACTACGGCACGGTGCTGCGCGACGCGATGTGCACGGACGACGCGGACCCGGCCGGCGTGTACTTCGGCAATCGCAACGGCGAGGTGTTCGCGTCGGCCGACGACGGCGACAGCTGGCAGCAGCTGACGTCGCATCTGCCGGACGTGCTGTGCGTCAGGGCCGCGGTGGTCGCATGAGCCGTCACGGCTTACGGGCCGGCCTTGGCCACTGGTTGATCACGGCCGCCCGTGCGGCAGTAGGGTGACGCCCGTGGCACCACGACCCTTGCATGAAATCGTCGAAGCGGGCTGGGCGCAGGCCCTGGAACCCGTCGCCGAACGGATCGCCGCGATGGGCGACTTCCTGCGCGCGGAGATCGCCGCGGGACGCACCTATCTGCCGGCCGGGCCGAACGTCCTGCGGGCCTTCCAACAGCCCTTCGACGACGTACGGGTCCTGATCGTCGGACAGGACCCGTACCCGACTCCGGGACATGCCGTGGGGCTGTCGTTCTCGGTGGCGCCCGACGTGCGTCCGCTGCCCGGCAGCCTCATCAACATCTACCGGGAGCTGAACACCGACCTGGGACTGCCGCAGCCGTCCAACGGCGATCTGACGCCCTGGACCCAGCAGGGCGTACTGCTGCTCAACAGGGCGCTGACGACGGCCCCGCGGAAGCCGGGCGCCCATCGCAGCAAGGGCTGGGAGGAGGTCACCGAGCAGGCCATCCGCGCGCTCGCCGCCCGCGGCAAGCCGCTGGTGTCCATCCTGTGGGGCCGCGACGCCCGCAACCTCCGGCCGCTCCTCGGCAGCCTCCCCTCGGTGGAGTCCGCACATCCCTCCCCCATGTCCGCCGACCGTGGCTTCTTCGGCTCACGCCCGTTCAGCCGCGCCAACGACCTTTTGATGAGACAGGGCGGGCAGCCGGTGGACTGGCGCCTGCCGTGACCGCCGGCGCCGGCTTCCTCGCGGTCGACTCCGGAGGGTCCGGGATGCGGGTCGTCGTGGGCACCGTCGACCGGGGTGTACTGGCCCGGCGGGAGTCCCGCGAGCCCGTGCGTACCGGGGACCGGGGCATCGACCCCGGGCACTTCCTGGAGCAACTGGTGCCCATGGTGCGGGCGTCGACGGCGGAGACCGGTGTCGGACGGCTCGGTGCGGCCGCGATCGGTGCCGCCGGGCTCGCCAGTCTCGGCGATGGGCTGCGCGGCGAACTGCCGGCCGCGCTGAGGCGGGAGTTCGGGATCGGACGGGTCGCGCTGGTCGCCGATGCCGTCACCGCTTACGTCGGGGCCCTCGGGCCCCGTGCCGGGGCCGTCGTCGCCGCGGGTACCGGGCTGATCGCCATCGGCACGGATCTGACGTGCTGGCGCCGCGCGGACGGCTGGGGGCATCTGCTCGGCGACTGCGGCAGCGGTGCCTGGATCGGGCGGGCCGGGCTGGAGGCGGCGCTGCGGGCGCACGACGGGCGGCCCGACGGGTCGGCCGGGCTGCTGGCGCGCGCCGAGGAGATGTTCGGACCGGTGCGGGAGTTGCCGGGCAGGCTCTATCCGCGCCCGGATCGTCCCGCCGTCCTCGCCTCCTTCGCTCCGCAGGTCGCCGCGTGCGCCGACGGCGACCCGGTGGCCGGGGACATCCTGCGGGCCGCCGCACGGCACATGGCCGACTCCGCGGCCGCCGTCTGCCCCGCCACCGGAGAGCCCCAAGTCGCCCTCACCGGCGGCCTGCTCAAGATGGGCGACCCTCTTGTCGTACCTCTGGCGGAGGAGTTGGCGAAGCGCCTGCCGCACGCGCGGCCGGTACCGGCCGCCGGGGATCCGCTGGACGGGTCGGTGCGCATCGCGACCGATCTCGCGACGGACGCGCTCACTCTGCCGGGTGACGAGGCGATGCTCTGCGTGGTGAACGAAAAGGGGGACTGATCCTCCTAGGCCGCCCGGTTCCACTCTGCACGTAACTCAATCAGACAAAAGCGGACGGATACCGCTCACCTGCACCCTCCCCGAACAGGGGAGCCCAGGAAGCCAGTAACATGCGTCGCCATGAGCTCCCCCACTGGGCCCGCGTCCGGCCTGCCAGTACGAATGCCGCGACCTCGTCAGCCCGGGCGGCACCGCCGACCCGAGCCGTTGGCGGCTCCCGAGGGCGCGCCCGCGCTCGTTCTTGCGGTGCCGGGCACGCCCAGCGCCGCCACCCGTGGCCTCGCCGAGGAGGTCGTGAGCATCGCCCGCTCCGAGCTCCCCGGCCTCGACGCCCGGATCGGGTACGTCGACGGCGACGACGCGGAGTTCCCCACCCTCCAGTCGGTGCTCGTGCACGCCGCCGAGGAGCGCACGGCCCGCTATGAGCAGGCGCTCGCCGCGGGTGTGGAGGCCAAGGAGCCTGAGGGCCCCGTCGCGGTGGTCGTGCCGCTGCTCGCCGGTCCGGACAACGCGCTGCTGCGCGTCATCCGCCAGGCCGTGATGGACAGCCGTGTCGCGGCCGATCTGACCGATGTGCTGGGCCCGCACCCGCTGCTCGCCGAGGGGCTGCACGTGCGTCTGTCGGAGGCCGGTCTGGCCCGCGCCGACCGTGCCCGGCTGTTCACCGTGGCCACCGCCGCGGACGGCATCATCCTGGCCTCGGTCGGTGGCGAGGAGGCCGTGCAGGCGGCCGGGATCACCGGCATGCTGCTCGCCGCGCGTCTGGCCGTGCCGGTGATGGCGGCGGCGCTGGACCAGGAGGGCTCGATCACGGCCGTGGCCGAGCAGCTGCGGTCCTCCGGCTCGCAGCAGCTGGCGCTGGCGCCGTACCTGATAGGGCCGGAGATCGACCCGAGCCTGATCGCGGAGGCCGCGCACGAGGCGGGCTGCTCCGCCGCGGAGGCGCTCGGCCCGTACCCGGCGATCGGCAAGCTCGCCCTGTCGAAGTACACGACGGTGCTGGGCATCGCCCCGCAGTCGGCGCAGGGCACGCCGGTCCGCTGACGCGCACGTCACAGCCGTAACGCCGAAGGGCCCTCTCCCAGCCGGAGCGGGCCCTTCGGCATGCGGTCAGGCCTAGGCGGGGTCCGGTCCGACGATCACGCAGGATGCCGCAGGTACTTCGACGGAGCCCTCGTGGCGCGGGAGTCCCGTGCCGGGATCGACGGCGAACCAGGACACATCGCCGGAGCGCTCGTTCGCGACGTACAGGAATCCTCCGGCCTCGGTGAGCGCGCGCGGCCAGTGCCCTGCGCAGGGCACCGTGCCGACCAGCCGGAGTTCCTCGGCCTCGACGGCGAACGTGGACAGCACGTCCTCACCGCGTGTGGCGGTCCACACGAAGCGGCCGTCGGGTGAGGCGACGATTCCCGACGGATAGGCGTCGCCTGCCGGGGCTCCCGGCAGCACCGGCGTCTCCGTCAGCGGCTTCAGCGTGCCGTCGTCGGCGTCCCAGTGACAGACGGTGACGGTGGGGGTGAGTTCGTTGACCACGTAGGCGTACGGACGGTGTGGGTGGAAGGCGAGGTGCCGGGGCCCCGAGCCGGGGCGAAGGGCCGTCTCCCGGTAGACCTCCAGCATGCCGTCGGTCAGCGTGCACACGCGCACCGAGTCGGTACCGAGGTCGACGCTGACGGCCCAGCGGCCGCTCGGGTCGGGCTGCACCTGGTGGGCGTGCGGGCCCTGCTGGCGGGGCGTGTACGGGCCCGAGCCGGTGTGCTGGAGGATCACGGGCGGGGCGTCGGAGAGGGTGCCGTCGCGGCGGACGGGCAGGGCGGTGACGCTGCCGGAGCCGTAGTTTGCGGTCAGGACGTGACCGGCGAAAAGGCTGAGGTGGGTGGGGCCGCTGCCGCCGACCGGCGCCGGTGATCCGGCGAGTTCCGGCTTGCCCCCGGTCACGCGGTACGCGGCGACGGCTCCCTCGGCCGTCTCGCTGACCGCGTAGAGCGTGTCGCCGTCGGGCGACAGGGCCAGATACGCGGGGTCGGGCACGTCACGTACGCCGCTCAGCACGCTGAGCGCGCCGTTGTCCGCGGCCACGGACGCCGTGGTGATGCCATGGCCTCCGGCCGCCGTGAACGATCCGATGTAGGCCCGTCTCTCCCGCCTGCCGACGTCTGCCAACGCTGTCCCCTTCCGGTCGGATGCCGTCCGGGCTGACGGTAGCAGCGGATCATCATCGGTCTAGACCAAGGTCGCCTGATCGTCGGCGAGTTCGGACATTGTTTCGCCCCGCTCGCGGGACCCGGCCTCGCGCGCACCCCCGGCGGGCTCGCCCGCGGGCCGCTCCCGCGCGGCTCGCGGGCTGGTGGGTCCGATGGCTGCGGGACTACCCGGCAGATGGCCTGATCCACCCTCTAGATGGCCGATAAACACGACTCGAGCCCCTGAGAACGGCCCCGACGGCAGCCTCAGGCCCCGACCAACGGCGAACCCGACGGCGTACGCAACGGCTGCGCAAGCTCGACCAGAGCCCGCTCCACGCCATGCAAATGAGCCAGCGCAGGGTCGAGCACCGTCGGCTGCACGGTCACCGCGGTGACGTCCGCACCGCCGGTCAGCGACTCCACCGCCGCCGCGACGCGCCAGCACGCGCCGGCCCCGACGGCAGCCTCAGGCCCCGACCAGCGGCGAACCCGACGGCGTACGCAACGGCTGCGCAAGCTCGACCAGAGCCCGCTCC
>NZ_JBHTRZ010000003.1:0-3947 GCF_042795335.1 Streptomyces sp. NPDC056479
GCCCCGAGGACCCCACGGCGACCACCGCGGCCGGCGTCACGGCGTGCAGCGCCGAACAGCTCGGCACCTCGGGCGGCAGCGCCGACGCCGCCGACCCCTCCGGCGCGGTGTACGGCACCTTCCGCTTCAGCAACATCTCCACGGCCGACTGCACGGTCAGCGGGCCCGGCACGGTGAACTTCGCGACGGGCGGCGCGGCCGACGCGACGAAGATCGCCCCGGCCCGGCATGTCTCCGGCGACCCCGCGGTGGGCCTGCCCGATCCCGCGCAGGAACTGACCTCGCTCGTCCTCAAGCCGGGCGCCGCCTACGAGGTGAAGTTCGCCTGGATCCCCTCGGAGACCTGCCCCACGACGAGCGACCCCACGACCGGCGGCGGCACGGGCGGCGGCGAACCCTCGCCCGACCCGACCCCGACCGACACCACCAGCGGCTCGACCGACGGCACCTCCACGGGCGGCGACACCGGCACCTCCACCCAGCTCCTGTCGCAGGACACCACCCTCGACGGCAGCGTCACGGTCACCAACACGACGGAGGCGGGTGCGCCGACGGCCACGGTGACGGTGTCCAACGCGTGCGCGGGGACCATCTACTGGACGGGTGTGCTGGCGGGGGCGTAGCCGCAGCGCCGGTTTCTCACACGCCGGACGGGCTGGAAACGCGCTCCTCGTCCGGCGCCAGGCCCAGTTCCGCGTCCCGGGCGAACTCCACCTCGCGGCGCAGCAGCCGGAACCACATGAAGACCACGAACCCGGCGAAGACGAACCACTCTCCGGTGTAGCCGAGGTTCTGGAACGCCTTCAGGTCCAGGCCGGTGTCGCCGGGCGCGGACGCCGGTACGGCCTTCATGCCGGAGTCGGCCTTGTCGAGGGTGATCCAGGCGTCGTAGACGTCGTACGGCACCAGGTTCACCAGCGACGCCGCGCTGATCGCGCCCGTCTGACCGGACGGCAGGCCCCCTTGGGCGGGCACGCCGTTCTCCCCGGGCATCTCGGACGCCTGGAGCGCGCCGGTGACCTCGACCTCGCCGGTGGGCGCGGCGGGGGCGTCGGCCCGGTCGGCGTCGCCCGGCAACCAGCCCCGCACGACCGGCAGTGCCTTGCCGTCGTCGGTGCGCAGCAGCGTCAGGACGTAAGTGCCGCGCTTGCCGTCCAGCTCCCGGCCCGGCACGAGCAGCTGCTTGTCGTAGCGCCCGCGCGCGGTGGCCTGTCTGCCCGACGTCGCCTTGTCCACCGGCAGCAGCTCGGCGAGCGGACTGGCGGCCTCCCGCTTGTTCTCCTCCGCCTGCTCACCGGCGCTGCGATGGTCCTCGACCCGCGCCTCGAACCGGCTGAGCTGCCAGGACCCCATGAACACACAGAACGGGATGGCGAGCAGCACGAAGACGTTGATCCCCCACCAACGGGGCGTCAGCAGAAACCGGTACACGCCCTCAAAGGTACGGGGCTGTCGCGCAGGGCCCGCCCGCGGGGTCAGTACCGCTCGGTGAGGTGATCGCGGCCGGTCGGGGGCTCGTAGGGCTCGGGCCAGAAGTCGGTGATGGAGCCGATCCGCTCGGTGCCGGTGAAGAACGAGATGCCGTACATCTCCTCCAGCCCCACCGTGAAGCGGAGCCAGGTCACGACCTGGCCCGGTTCGGCGACCATCCGCTCGATTTGCAGGTGCCAGTCCCCGGGATACTCCCGGTTGAACTGCACGTACCGCTCCCTGCCGCTGATGCGCTCTCGTGTCTGCGGCAGCGTGTACACCACGTCCTCGGCCAGTGTCCCGGCGAACGTGTCCCAGTCCCGGGCCTCGGCGGCGGCCCAGAACCTCTCGACTGTCTTGCGCAGATCGGTCATGCCGTGAAGTCTGCACCCCGCCACTGACATCCGGCCCTGCCCGCGAGGGCATGGCCGCGAAGTTATCCACAGGCTGGGGACCTCGGCAGCGGATTGCCGGCCGGGCCAGGCACTATGGGGCCATGACTGAGAGCCACGGGTCCGATTCGCGGGATCACCACATGCAGGACAAGGACATGCCGGACTGGGAGAAGCGCTTCCGGGCGCCCCGGGTGTCGCTGCCCGACTGGGCGGAGGACGCACCGGACCGCTCCTTGTTCGTGTCGAATGCCACGGGCACCTACGAGCTGTACGCCTGGGACCGTGCGACGGGCGAGCAGCGCCAGGTGACGGACCGGCCGAACGGCACGACGGACGGCGTGCTCTCCCCGGACGGCACCTGGATCTGGTGGTTCGACGACAAGGACGGCGACGAGTTCGGCGTCTGGCGCCGCCAGCGCTTCGGCGGCGGCGAGGACGAGCTCGCGGCGCCCGGCCTGGACCCGTCGTACCCGGCGGGCCTGGCCCTCGGACGGGACGGGCGTACGGCGATCGTGGGCCGCTCCACGGACGAGGACGGCACGACGATCCATCTGGCCCGCGCCGGTGAGCCCCCGGTGGAGCTCTACCGCCACCGCGAGTCCGCGGGCGTCGGCGACCTCTCGCACGACGGGACGCTGATCGCCGTCGAGCACACCGAGCACGGCGACGCGATGCACTCGGCCCTGCGCGTCCTGCGCCCGGACGGCACCGCGGTCGCCGAGCTCGACGACACCAAGGGCGGCACCGAGGAGCTGGGCCTGGAGGTCCTGGGCTTCGCCCCGGTGGACGGGGACACCCGGCTGCTCATCGGGCATCAGCGCCGCGGTCGCTGGGAGCCGCTGGTGTGGGACGTGGCGACGGGGGAGGAGTCCGATCTCGCGCTGGAGCTGCCGGGCGATGTGAGCGCGGAGTGGTATCCCGACGGGTCCGGGCTGCTGATCGTGCACAGCTTCGAGGCGCGCAGCGAGCTGTTCCGGTACGACTTGGAGCGGCGTGCGGCGGTGCGGATCCCGACCCCCGCGGGCTCGGTGTCGGGGGCGACGGCCCGGCCGGACGGCAGCGTGGAGTATCTGTGGTCGTCGGCGGCCGAGCCGTCGGCGGTGCGCTCTACGACGGGACAGGTCGTACTGGACCCGCCCGGCATGAGGTCCCCCGGCTCGGTCGCGGTGCGGGACGTGTGGGTGGAGGGACCGGGCGGCCGTATCCACGCGCTCGTGCAGCGCCCCGAGGGCGTCGAGGGCCCGCTCCCCACCGTGTTCGACATCCACGGGGGCCCGACCTGGCACGACAGCGACGCGTTCGCCGCGGGCCCGGCGGCCTGGGTGGACCACGGGTACGCGGTGGTGCGCGTCAACTACCGGGGCTCGACGGGCTACGGCCGGGCGTGGACCGACGCGCTCAAGCACCGGGTCGGGCTGATCGAGCTGGAGGACATCGCGGCGGTCCGCGAGTGGGCGGTGACCTCGGGCCTTGCCGACCCGGCCCGGCTGATCCTGACCGGCGGCTCCTGGGGCGGCTACCTCACGCTCCTCGGCCTCGGCGCCCAGCCGGACGCGTGGACGGTGGGCATCGCGGCGGTCCCGGTCGCCGACTATGTCACCGCGTACCACGACGAGATGGAGGCCCTGAAGGCCATGGACCGCACCCTCCTGGGCGGCACCCCGGAGGAGGTACCGGAGCGCTACGAGGCGTCGTCCCCGCTGACCTACGTCGACCAGGTGAAGACCCCGGTCTACATCTCGGCGGGCGTCAACGACCCGCGCTGCCCGATCCGCCAGATCGACAACTATGTGAAGCGGCTGGAGGCCCGGGGCGCGGTGCACGAGGTGTACCGGTACGACGCGGGGCACGGCTCGCTGGTGGTGGACGAGCGGATCAAGCAGGTGCGGCTGGAACTGGACTTCGCGGAGCGGCACCTGACGGGGCGGCGCGATTCCTGACCTCCACCTGCACACGAGGGGCTGAGCCCTTCGACGTCGGCCCGGGGGGGGGGGTTGGGTCCCCCACGGGGATGAGAAACGTTTTGCGGTCTTGTTCCCGACAGCGCCGAAGAGGGTAAGAAACCCCACAATCCTTCTGCCG
>NZ_JBHTRZ010000003.1:3957-120862 GCF_042795335.1 Streptomyces sp. NPDC056479
CACTCTCTGCGGGGGTTGCTTTCTTTTCTCTCGCTTTTGTCTTCCCCGCTCCTCTCCCCCCCCCCCGTCCCGACCGCACTTGTAACGTTCGGCGCCCCGACGGCACTGAGGGGTATGAGCCATGACGACCTGCGTGCGCTGTTCCTCAACTGCACGCTGAAGAAGAGCCCCGAGCGCAGCCATACCCAGGGCCTGATCGACCTCAGCTCGCGGATCATGGAGAAGCAGGGCGTTCACGTCGAACACCTGCGGCCGATCGACCATGAGATCGCCACCGGCGTCTGGCCGGACATGACCGAGCACGGCTGGGAGCGCGACGCGTGGCCGGCGATGTACCGGCAGGTGATGGCCGCCGACATCCTCGTCATCGCCGGGCCGATCTGGCTGGGTGACAACAGTTCGGTCGCCAAGCTGGTCATCGAGCGGCTCTACGCCTGCTCGGGCCTGCTCAACGACGCCGGTCAGTACGCCTATTACGGGCGGGTGGGCGGCTGTCTGATCACCGGCAACGAGGACGGCGCCAAGCACTGCGCCATGAACGTCCTGTACAGCCTGCAGCACCTGGGATACACCATCCCGCCGCAGGCGGACGCGGGCTGGATCGGAGAGGCCGGGCCGGGTCCCTCCTATCTCGACCCGGGCTCCGGCGGCCCCGCCAACGACTTCACCAACAGGAACACCACGTTCATGACGTGGAACCTGCTGCATCTGGCACGGCTGCTCAAGGACGCCGGTGGCATTCCCGCGCACGGGAACCAGCGGTCCCAGTGGGACGCAGGGTGTCGGTTCGACTTCGAGAATCCGGAATATCGCTGATTCCGCAACGAAAGGCTGAGAAATGACCGTCGAGAACACCGTCGAGACCGTCCCCACCTGCGCCTACCCGGGCTGCACCAACCCGCCCGAGTCACCCGCCCCCGACGCACAGGGGCCGGCGCCGCGCTACTGCGGGCACCCCGAGCACAACGCGCTCGGCGCGTTCCGGAAATTCCGCGCCAAGCGGCAGCAGCGCAAGGAGGACAAGCGCGCGGCGGCCGAGGCCAAGAAGGCGGCCGAGGAGGGCGTGGCGGAGACCCGGGCGCCGGCCGCCGGGCAGACCTGGCCCGTCTTCTCCGAGCCGTCCGAGCACGCGCATGCGGAAGCCGTGACCAGTGAGATGGCGGCACTTCAGGCGGAGGAGGCGATGGAGGCCATGGCCGCGACGCCGTCGGTCGACGGCGACCGTGCCGCCCAGTCACGCGACGCCCTCGTCGCGCTCATCACGCGGCTCGCCACCGATCTGCCGTCCTACATAGAGGAGTTGGCGATCATCACCGACTCCGCCGCGGCCGAGGCCCGGATCGAGACGGTCACCCGCGCCGCCGCACAGCGCATCCTGGCCGCCGAGGAGCGCGCGACGCTCGCGGAGGAGGCGGCCGACCTGGCCGTCACGGCGCTCGACACCGCGAGGCAGAAGTTCGCCGAGGAGACCGAGACGATCCGCGAGGAGACGTCACGTCAGGTGGCGGACGCCGTGTTCGTCCGGGCCGAGCTGGAGCGCTACCGCGAGCGCGTCGGCATGCTCGAGGTCAGGCTCGACGCCGTCCGCGACGAGGCCGACGAACTGCGGCGTGCGCGGGTCCCGTACGCCGCCGAGCCCGAGCGGCCGCGCCCCGCCCCCGAGAGCTGCTGACGGCCGCAGGCCGCCGTCTCCGAATGCCGACACCCGAACGAGAAACGGAAAACCCTCATGTGCGGAAACAAGCGCCCCGTCCTCTGGATCACCACCGCGGTGGTCGTCGTCGCGGCGGCCGTCGGGCTCTACCTCTTCCAGCCCTGGCGGCTGTTCACCACCAACCGCGTGGATGAGGCGCCTCCCGCGGCCGCCGCCCAGCAGGGGGGCTCGGCCAAGGAACTGGCGACCGGGACGTTCCTCTCCCACGAGCACGAGACCAGCGGCTCGGTGCAGATCCACCGGCTCGCGGACGGCAAGGCCACGCTGCGCCTGACGGACCTGCGCACCTCCGACGGCCCCGCCCTGCACGTCTGGCTCAGCGACCAGCCGGTCGAGAAGGACGGCGGCGGCAACCTCGACGACGGCAAGCACGTCGACCTCGGCGACCTCAAGGGCAACGAGGGCAACCAGAACTACGCGATCCCGGCGGGCACCGACCTGAACAAGTTCTCCACGGTGACGATCTGGTGCGAGCGCTTCAGCGTGTCGTTCGGCGCGGCCGAGCTGGAACAGCGCGCCTGACGGAAGCAGATCGCACGGAAGGCCGAGGAGCGGATGGCATCGCCACCCGCTCCTCGGCTTTCCGGCTTCCTAGGACACCAGGATCGGGATGAGCAGGGCCACGCAGGTGATCAGGCTCCACAGGGCGGGCGCCGCGCCCAGCGTCTGCTCCCGGCGCGCGGCCGCCCGGGCCGCGGTCGCCTCACTGCGGGTCAGGTGCCAGGGGCCGACCCGCTCCTCCAGCCGCTGGTACACCAGGCCCAGTACGGCGCCGTAGGCCAGGTGGCCGACGAGGGAGGGGAAGGAGACGGCCAGCGCGGCGGCACTCCAGCGGGGCTCCGCGCCGAGCAGCACGGGAAGCAGCGTCAGGTTGCCCAGAACCCACCAGAGGAAGCCGTAGGACACACCCCAGCCGATCCCGGAGGCCGCATCGAAACTGCGGCGGCGGAAGAAGACCGCGTAGGTGACGCCGACGAGCTGGGAGATCAGCAGATGGATGACGAGACCCACGGCCGCGGACTCGGAGCCGACCAGGGCCGCGACGACCGGCAGGTACCCCACGGCGACCATGACACCGGTGAAGATCAAGCCACCGGCCAGCCCGGCGACGACGCCGTGCCAGACCGAGATCACCCGCCCGCCGGCGAGGCGTCCCTCCAGGGAGTGCCGTATGTCGTCGGAGAACACCGCCCGCGACAGGCCGCCCAGCCAGCCGGTGAGCAGGGCCGTACCGGCGCCCAGCAGCACATCACCGGGCAGCGAGGCAACGGCGGTGCGCACCGCGGCCGGTGTCCACTCCAGCCCACGGCCGGCCAGCAGCGGCGAGATCGTCGCCGCCGCGAGCACCCACCACACGAAGCCGAAGGCGGCGCCGCGGATCAGGGCGGGGCCGCCACCCTCGCGCGGGTCGCCGAAGATCACCGCGTAGCAGGCGCCGACCAGCGCCCCGACGAGCATCCCGTGCAGGCCGGACCCGAGCACCGGGGCGACCAGCAGCCCGGACGCCGCCGCGCGCACCAGGAGGCCGGGCGTGAACCGCCGCTCCCGGCGCGACACCAGGGCGAGGACACCGGCCGTGACCGCCCCGTAGGCCAGATGGCCCAGCAGGCTGGGGACGAGTGCCTGTGCCGTCGCCACATCCCAGGCCACCGGCCTGCCCAGCAGGAGCGGCAGCAGCGTCAGCGGGCCGAGGAACCACCACAGCACTCCGTAGGCGAGCCCCCAGAACAGCAGCTCGCGCTGGTGCGCCACGAGCACGCCGAAGACACTTCCGATGATCGCCGCGATCAACAGGTGGACGGCGAAGCCCACGACGGAGGAGTCGGTCCTGACGATCGCCGCGACGGTGGGCAGATACCCGATCAGCACCATCACCTCGCCGAAGACCAGCCCGCCCGCGAGACCGGCGAGAGCTCCGAAACCGGCGTTACGCATGACGATCACCCTCGGTCGAGACGGTCGAGACGGTCGAGACGGTCGAGAGGGCGATGTCCCTGGGGAAGACCAGGTCGAGGGTCCAGTCGGCGAGCACCCGCAGCCGTTTCTCCGCACCGGGCAGCTTGCTCAGATAGACCGAGCGCCACAGGATCCAGGCGAGGAAGCCGGAGACCTGCCGCCCGCCGATCTCGCCGGCCGCCGTGCGGTGCCCGAGCGAGACCAGCACGCCGAGCCCGCCGAAGCGGAACGGTTCGGGACGGCGACCGCCGAGGACCGCGGCGATGTTGCGCGCCGCCGCCTTGCCTTCGCGGATCGCGTGCTGCGCGGTCGGAGGATGCGTGCCGCCCGCGGTGTCGGGGATCCTCGCGCAGTCGCCCAGCGCCCACAGGCCGGGTGCGCCGGGGACCTGCAGGGTCGGCTCCACGACGAGCGGCCCCTGCATGACCTGCCGCACCAGCGGGTTGGGCCGGTTGCCCGCCGTCCAGGCCAGGGTCCGGGTGGGGACGGTCTCGCCGGAGTCGAGCGTGATGTCCCCGGCGGTGGCACCGCTCACGCGTGCGCCGAGGCGGAACTCGATGCCGCGTCCGCCGAGTTTGCGCTGCGCGTAGAGGCCGAGTTTCGGCGACAGTTCCGGCAGGAGCCGCTCACCCGCGTGCACGAGCACGAACCTGGGCCGCAGCCCGTGCAGCCGCGGATAGAGGTGGAGCACGTCGTGCACCAGGTCGAACAGCTCGGCCACCAGTTCCGTCCCGGCGAATCCGCCGCCCGCCACCACGAAGGTCAGCAGCCGGGCCTGTTCGGCCGGGTCCGGTTCCAGGTCGGCCCGCTCCAGCGCGCTCAGCACCTGGTTGCGCAGCTTTGTGGCGTCCTCGACGGACTTCATCGGGAACGCGTGCTCGCGCACGCCCGGCAGGTCGAAGAAGTGCGGCACCCCGCCCACCGCCAGGACCAGTTGGTCGTACGGCACGCGCAGCAGTCCTTCCTTGCCGGCGGAGACGTACGCATTGCGCGTCCGGGTGTCGATCGAGACCACCCGCCCGTGCAGGAAGGAGGCATGGCCGAGCCCGGCACGCACCGGGGCGCTCACATGCCTGGCCTCCACCGTGCCGGCGGCGACGCCGACCAGCAGCGGGGTGAACAGCAGGAAGTTCGAGTCGCTGATCAGCGTCACATGGGCGTCGAGCCCGCGGCCGACCCGTCGGTCCAGTTCGCGCACGGCCCCGACCCCGCCGAAGCCGCCACCGACGATCACGATGTGGGGCTTGGCCCGTCGGGGCGCGGGCCCGGGCGGGCGCCAGGTGGCCAGGGCGTGCAGGACGAGCCCGGCGATCGCGCCGAGCAGGGCGGCGCCGACGAGTTCGGGGAACCGCGCGACGGCCACCGCCATCGTCCAGGACGGGGTTCTGCCTTCCAGCACGGGAGCGAGCGTGAGGGACCAGGTCACCCAGTCGAGCAGGCCGATGAGCAGACCGACGGACAAGGCCGAGCCGTTGCTCTGCCTGTGCTCGCCGAAGAGCAGGCCGAGCACGGCACCCAGCAGCACCGTGTGCGCGGCCCAGGGGAGCCACGGCGGGTTCGTGACGACCGCCACGATCAGGCCGCCGGTCAGTCCGGCGATGACGCCGGACAAGAGTCTTCTGAGCAGAGTCATGCACGTTCAGAGCGGGCGCACCGCACGAGCGTTACAAGTCCTGTCGGCTCACTGCCGCTTGAAGCCCCTGAACGCGGAGAGCAGCTGCTGCCTGGCGTCCGTCGAGATGCCGTCCGGGGTCAGTTCGCCCGTCGTGGCGATCGTCTGCCGGAACTGATCGAGGTAGGTCTCGCAGCCCGAGCACTCCGCCAGGTGCTCGATGAAGCGGCGCTCGTCGTCCTCGGGCAGGGCGCCGTCGAGGAACTCGGTCACCAGCTCGACGAATTCATCGCAGTTCACGCTCGTCCCCTCTCGCCCGCGACGTCATGAGCACCGGACAGGTAGTTCTCCAGCTTACGGCGCAACAAGGCCCTGGCCCGATGCAGGAGGACGCGTTGGTTCCCGGGCGAGATCTCCAGCAGGGAACACACCTCGTCCGAGCCGTATCCCTCGACGTCGCGAAGGGTGATCACCGTGCGCAGGCGGGGCGGGAGTTCCTCGATGGCTTCCTCGATCACCTCGCGGACCTCGCCGCGCAGCACATGGTCCTCGGGAAGACGCCAGGGACGCGGCTCCTGCCCTACGGCCCAGTGCCCGGCGTATCGCTCGCCGGGGCCGCGGAACCGTTCGGCGTCCACCGTGGGGCCGTCCTCCTCCTCCGGCAGCAGGCTGGCGAAGGGGACGGTCCTGCTCTCCTTGGTGCCGCGTGCCTTGGCCGTGTTGACCAGGATCCGGTACACCCAGGTCTTCAGGGACGAACGGCCTTCGAAGTCGCCGATCCCCCTGATGACCGCCAGCCAGGTGTCCTGGACGGTCTCCTCGGCGGAGTCCTTCGTCGACACGAACGACATGGCCAGCCGGAGCATGCCACCCGACCAGGTGTCCAGCACGAGGGCGAACGTCTCCTCGTGGCCGTCACGCAGCCGCTGCACCAGGACCTCGTCCGGGGGCAGTTCGCGGGCGCCCGCCATGCGTCTCTCCTCGCCGACCGTCACATGAGAGCGTCAGCCTAGGGCAGCTCGGCGGGTGAGGTCGTACGGCGGTGCGTTTGTTCATGTCCCGGTAAGGACCGTCACGGCCATGCAGACCAGGGGCGGCGGCGGTCGTCAGTCCCGCCGCAAGGCGTGGAAAGCGCCGCGTAGCCGGTCGCGCGCCTCGGTGGACAGACGTGGGCCGGGCAGCTCGCCCAGGAGCGCGGTGGTCTGCCGGAACTGGTCGAGACAGGTCTCGCAGCCGTCGCACCCCGTCAGGTGAACCAGACAGCGCAGCTCGGTCGGCTCGTCCAGGGCACCCTCGAGAAAGGCGGTCACCAGCCCGACGAACTCATCGCAGTTCACCCTTCGAAGGCTACGCCCCCGCCCGCTCCCGCGACCGCCTCCCCAGCAGCTCGGCCAACCCCCGTCGGGTGGCGGCCAGGACGACCCGGTCCTCCTTCCGCAGGACGTGGGCGTCGGGGAGGTCCCACACCCACCCCGACGTCGCGTCGCCGGACCGGGTGTCCTCGTAGGACTCCTCCGCCGCCGGTTCCTCGCGGCGTTCCTGCCGTGGTGTCCGGTTCAGGGCCAGCACCCTCCAGGCGCCCGCCCGGAAGGCCTGGCCGACGGTCTTGTCCTCGAGCTGTGGATGACCGGCCACGTCCACCGCGGCGAACAGCAGCACCCGCCGCTCGACCGGGATCGCGCCCAGGATCTGCCGGCCCATCATCGCCCCGGCGAACGCGGGCGCGGCCAGATGCGTCACGCTCCGGCTGCGGGTGGAGGCGTGCGGGTGCGCGGCACGCAGGGTGCGGTAGACGGCGGTGGCGAAGTCGTCGTCGTACAGGCGCAGGACCACACGGAGGTCGGGGCGTACCGAGCGGGCGTACAGGGCGGCTTCGAGGTTCGTCGTGTCCGCGCTGGTCACCGCGAGGAGGGCGTGCGACCGATGGATCTTCGCGGCCTCCAGGACGCCCTCCTGGGTGACGTCCCCGAGCACCACCGGCACCCGCAGCCGCCGCGCCGTCGCGAGTCCGCGCGCCTCGGGGTCGGCCTCGACGCAGACCACGGGGATGTGCAGTTCGCGCAGCCGGGTCAGCACCCGGGTGCCGATCTTGCCCAGCCCGAGCAGCACCACATGGCCGCCCAGCCCACGCGGCGGTTTGCGCAGGCCGGAGGCGGTCCGGAAGGTACCGAGCGCCTCCAGCACCGCGGCCAGCAGCACCGGGAGGAGCAGCAGCCCGGTCAGCCCGGACAGCAGCTGGAGGAGCTGGCGGGCCAGGGGCTGATGGAGCGCGGGGTCGTTGATGGCGAAGAGGTCGAGAAGGGTCATGTACGTCGCGTACAGCGGGTGTTCGCCGGTCACCACCGTCAGCGCCACGGCCAGCGCCGCCACGCACCCCACCAGTCCCGCCAGCGACCACCTCAACCGCCGTGAGAACAGCGAGCCGAACGACGGCACGATGCCGCGCCCGCCCCCGCCCGACGGCATCGACGTACCCGCGTACGACACCTGCTCCAGGACGACCGTGCCCCGGCCCCGCGCCCCCTGCACGGCCGCCTCGTCCGGCAGCAGCAGTGGGCCGTGCTCCCCGCTCTCCGAACCGTCGTCCGCGCCCGGGTCGTTGCCGTTCGCGGACAGCAGGGCCAGCGTGACCAGCCCGGACGGCGGTGCCTGCCCCGGCCGCAGCGGCGCCCGTTCCACCGCGCGCAGCAACAGGCCGTCCGTCTGTACGACCTTGGTGGTGCCGGCGACCGCCGCGGCGGCCAGCGCGGGGGCCGCCGTGTCGGCGTCGGACAGGACGGTCGTGGAGGTGTCCAGACCGGTGTCGCCCGCGCCCGTCGCCAACGCGGCCGCCTGGTCGAGGAGTTCCTCGATGTGCTGGCCCAGCCGGCGGTTGTACAGACGCAGCACGAGCCGGAGGCGGGGGTTGAGGCGGCGGGCGGTGAGGGCGGCGCGGATGTTGGTCTCGTCGTCGTCGTACACGAGGGCGAGGGCATCGGCCCGCTCCACGCCCGCCTCGGCCAGCTTGGTCTCACTGGCCTCGGCGGCCTCCACCACCCGTACGCTCCCGGCCGGTTCGGCCGTGCCGCCGGCACCGCCCGCGGCACGGCCCACGGCCGCGTTGACCATCCGGTCCAGCAGCGCCGCCGACGCGGCCCGGGCCCGGCCCACGACCGGCGGGAGCACCGTGCGCTGAGAGGGGGGCACGACGAGGGTGACCTGTTCCCCGTACACCCCGCGCAACTCGGCGGCCAGCCGGTGCGCGAGTCCGTCGTCGCCGCACACGACCATGTGCGCGGTCGTGTCACTCCCTAAGTTCTGATTCGGAACGCTCGCCACGAGGGGAAAGACTGCCTCAAAGTGACGGGTGGTTCCACAAGCGGCCCTTTCGCGGCTGAACGTCCGCGCCCCGCAGCCCGTACTGGAGGGGAGGGAAACCAGCACCCGAGGGAAGCCGGCACCCGAGGGAAGCCGGCACCCGAGGGAAGCCGGCACCCGAGGGAAACCAGCACCCTTCCGCACCACCGGAGGTACCTCGCCCGTGGCGATCACCAAGCCCGTCCCGCAGCGGACCGACGACCGCGCGGAACCGGCGAGGCCTCAGGAGGAGGGCCGGCACCTCAACTCCCCGCTCCTCCTCACCATCCTCATGCTCGCGCTGGTGCTGCTCCAGAGCCCGATCCGCCGGGCCCTGTCCGCACCGGTGATGCAGAGCTGGATGACGGTGTTCGTCGCCGTACTGGTGCAGGCGCTGCCCTTCCTGGTCCTCGGCGTGCTGCTCTCGGCGGCCATCGCCGTGTTCGTGCCCCCGTCCTTCTTCGCCCGTGCCCTGCCCAGCCGCCCCGCCCTCGCCGTCCCGGTCGCCGGAGCGGCGGGCGCGGTGCTGCCCGGCTGCGAGTGCGCGTCCGTGCCGGTGGCCGGGGCGCTGGTCCGGCGGGGTGTCACCCCGGCCGCGGCGCTGGCGTTCCTGCTCTCCGCGCCCGCGATCAACCCGATCGTGCTGACGGCGACGGCCGTGGCCTTCCCCGGCAACCCGGAGATGGTCCTGGCCCGTCTGGTCGCGAGCCTGCTGGTGGCCTGCGCGATGGGCTGGCTGTGGCTGCGTCTTGGCCGCACCGACTGGCTGAAGCCGCCGTCCCATCCGTCCCACGACGGACAGAGCAAGGGCGAGGCCTTCTGGGGTTCCGTCCGGCACGACGTGATGCACGCCGGCGGCTTCCTGGTCGTCGGCGCGATGGCGGCGGCGACCCTCAAGGCGGTGGCCCCGGAGAGCTGGCTGCGCGCGGCGGCCGACAACCCGGTGCTGTCGGTCCTCGCCCTGGCGGTCCTCGCCGTGGTGCTGTCCATCTGTTCGGAGGCGGACGCGTTCGTGGCGGCGTCGCTGTCGCAGTTCTCGCTCACCGCCCGGCTCACCTTCCTCGTCGTGGGCCCGATGATCGACCTGAAGCTGTTCGCGATGCAGACGGGCACCTTCGGCCGTGCCTTCGCCCTGCGCTTCGCACCGGCCACCTTCGCGCTGGCCGTGGTCGTGTCGGTGCTGGTCGGGGCGGTGATCCTGTGAACCGCCAGGCCCAGTCGGCAGTCCTGTTCCTGCTCGGCGCGTCCCTGCTGCACGCGGGCAGCACCGACCTCTATCTGCGGTACGTCAAGCAGGGACTGCGCCCGCTGGTGCTGGCCGCCGGCGCGGTGCTGATCGCGGCGGCGGTGGCGACGGTCTGGTACGAGCGGAAGCGGGCGCGACGGCAGGACCCGGACAGCGCCCGGGACCATGTCCACCCCGAACCCCGGGTCTCCTGGCTCCTGATCCTTCCCCTCCTCGCCCTCATCCTGGTCGCCCCGCCCGCCCTCGGCTCCTACAGCGCGACCCGCACCGGCACCGCCCTCCAGGAACCCCTCGCCTACCCCCGCCTGCCGTCGGCCGACCCCCTGCGCCTCAGCGTGGTCGACTACGCGGGCCGCGCCGTCTACGACCACGGCCGCACCCTGCAGGGCCGCCGCGTCCAGCTCACCGGCTTCCTCGCCCTGGACCGCGACGGCACCCCCTACCTCGTGCGCATGGCCCTCAACTGCTGCGCCGCCGACGCCCAGCCGGTCAAGGTCGCCCTGACCGGCCAGGTCCCGCCGGTGCTCCAGCCGGACACCTGGCTCCGGATCACCGGCACCTACACCCCGCGCCGGAGGAAGGACCCGGTCAATGGCGGCCCCATCCCGTTCGTCGAGGTCACCCGGGCCGAGCCGGTGGCGGAGCCGACGGACCCGTACGACGAGAGCTGGAACGGCTGATCCGGCCGTGGGGCCTGCCCGGCGGATCATGGCCGGGTCCGCGGCGTCTGGCACGGCACCTCGCCGCGTTGCCGAAACGTCCGAATAGCTCCGCTATTAGGACGCTCCGGCGCTTTGCGATGCACCGCACCAGACGCCGCGACCTGTCCGGCCCTGATCCGCCGGGCAGGCCCTCACCCCACTCCCCACCCGGGCCCTTGGCGGGACTCCGGCCGGAGCACTACCCTGACCCTAAATCTGATGGACCGTCAGATTCGGCGCAGCCAGGAGGTAGGCGTGGCCAGTACCGAGAGCGGCACGAAGGACCTGCCCAGGGTCATCAGCGTGGACGATCATGTGATCGAGCCCGCGCACCTCTTCGAGACCTGGCTCCCGGCCAAGTACCGGGACCGGGGCCCGAAGCCCCTCACCGCCGGGATCGGCGAACTCGAGTACGTCGGCGGGAAGTACCGGTTCACCACGGACCCGGACGGCCAGATCACCGACTGGTGGGAGTACGAGGGCGGGCTGTTCCCGTACAAGCGCATCATCGCGGCCGTCGGCTTCTCCCGGGACGAGATGACGCTCGACGGGATCACACGCGAGCAGATGCGGCGCGGCTGCTGGGACCCCAAGGCCCGGCTGGCGGACATGGACATCAACCATGTCGAGGCCTCACTCTGCTTCCCGACCTTCCCCCGCTTCTGCGGGCAGACCTTCGCCGAGGCCAAGGACAAGGAGGTCGGGCTGGCCTGCGTGCGCGCCTACAACGACTGGATGGTCGAGGAGTGGTGCGGCGACAGTGCCGGCCGGCTGATCCCGCTGTGCCTGATCCCGCTGTGGGACATCGACCTCGCGGTCGCGGAGATCCGGCGCAACGCGGAGCGCGGGGTGCGCGCGGTGACGTTCAGCGAGATCCCCACGTATCTGGGGCTGCCGTCCATCCACTCCGGTTACTGGGACCCGTTCTTCGCGGCCTGTGAGGAGACCGGCACGGTCGTCAACATGCACATCGGGTCCTCGTCCCAGATGCCGGCCGCGTCCCCCGACGCCCCGCCGGCCGTACAGGCCTCGCTGAGCTTCAACAACGCCATGGCGTCGATGATGGACTTCCTCTTCTCCGGGGTCCTGGTGAAGTTCCCGCGGCTGAAACTGGCGTACAGCGAGGGCCAGATGGGCTGGATCCCGTACGCCCTGGAGCGCGCGGACGACGTCTGGGAGGAGCACCGGGCCTGGGGCGGCGTGAAGGACCTGATCCCGGAGCCGCCGTCGACGTACTACTACCGCCAGATCTTCTGCTGCTTCTTCCGCGACAAGCACGGCATCGAGGCGATCGAGACGGTCGGCGTCGACAACGCGACCTTCGAGACCGACTATCCGCACGTCGACTCGACCTGGCCGGAGACGAAACGGGTGGCCGAGGAACATGTCGGCGGGCTCTCCGACGAGGTCGCCTACAAGCTGCTGCGCGGCAACGCGATCCGGATGCTCGACCTCCCCTTCGACCGGTAGGCCGACGCCCTCACCCTGCCGTGGGCGGATACCGCCAGCCGAACGAGCCCAGTGCCCGCGCCCTGGCCGCCACCACGGCCATGCGGGCCTGCCGCTCCGCCGGGTCGACATGCGCCGCCTGACCCGTCGCCTGGCCCTCCCACTTGCGGTAGAGCAGGCCCACCTCGGCCGAGAACCAGCCCCGGCTCACGGAGTTGAGCGCGAGCAGCAGGCCGGTGTCCTCCGACGCCGGGAGCGCCATCCAGCCGCCGAGGGCGAGCAGGAGGTCCCGGCGTACGCACAGGGTCGCCGGGTGGACCTGGGCGCGGAAGTCGCCGGCCTGCCAGAAGTCGAGCACGGCGCCCGGCTCGATCGGCCCCTCGTCCGGGTCGCCGGGGAAACCGGCCGTCGTGCCGTCCGGCAGCAGGTCAAGGACCCGGGAGGTGGTCCAGCCGAGGGCGCGGTCGGCCTCCAGGACGGCGAGGTCACGGGCCAGCGCCCCCGGGGTGAGCTGGTCGTCGGCGTCCAGGATCTTCACGTACTCGCCCTCGGCGTGCGCCAGCGCGAGGGTGCGCGCCACCCCCGGGCCTCCGGGGCGGCCCTGACGGAAGGTCACGCGGGTGTCGTCGGGGACGTAGGGGCGGACCTCGTCCGTCCGGCCGTCCTCCTGGATCACCCAGTGCCACTCCCGGCCCGGGGGCAACTCCTGTGCGCGCAGCGACTTGTAGGCCTCGGGCAGGAAGCGCGCCGAAGGGCCGTGGACCGCGGTGACGACGATGACGCGCCGGGACACGGCGGCGTTCACCACCTTTCCAGGGACGTGGTGAAGAGCAGATCGGCGCGGTCGCCGGGCAGGGTGACCTCGGCGATCTCCACGACGCGGTCCGTGATGTCGTACGACGTCTTGCACAGCAGCAGCACCGACGTCCGTGCCGGCAGCCCCAGTTCCCGCGCCTCCTGGGGCGTCGGCGGCCGCGCGGAGACCCGTTCCTCGACCCGGCCGACCTCGACGCCGACCGTGTAGAGCTGGTTCTGAGTGCCGCCCGGCCAGGGCTCGTTGGCGGCGTCCAGCAGATCGGGATTGGCGGCGATCAGCTCGCGCACCAGATAGGACGTCACCAGGCTGAACGGGGCGCTCTCGGCCGCGTACCGCGTCCGGTAGCCGCGCTCCAGCAGCGGGGTGCCCTCCGGTACGCCGAAGACGTCCGCGAGTTCACAGGGTGCGGCGATCTCGCGGTAGCGGGCGTGGAAGACGAGGTCCCGCAGTGCGAGGCCGGTCTCGTGCTCCGTGGCGCCGGTCGCGGCCCGCGTGGCGCGCGGGCGGCGCGCCCGGTCCTTCTCCCACTGGTGCCGGTGGTTGTCGCGGAGCATCGGGGTGCGGGGGCGTCGCGGGTCGTCCACGGTCACTTCGTACGCCTTGGGCACAGCCTCAGCGTACGACTCCTCACATGACAACGCCCGATCGCTGGCGACGGGGGATGCACCAGCGATCGGGCTGGTGCCAACAGTAACAAGGCTGCCTGCCTCGCGGGAGCCGCCTCTTCGGCTGCGACGAGGCGTTGTGATCGGGATCACGGAAACCGCTGTCCGCAGAAGCCTCGTGATGTCACTTGTGTCTCCGGCCCGTCACGGAGGGCAGCTGAGCGGGGAGCTACGGCGCGCACGGCGGTTCGTACGACAGCCGCGGCAGGTACTCGTGCCACTTGTCCCGGGTGAGCACGCCCTCGGTGGTCGAGCAGACACGGTCGATCGCCTGGTCCACGTTCAGGTTCCACAGCCGCACGGTGTCGGTGCCGCTGGAGACGCCGAGCATGTGGCTGGAGGGGCTGAACGACAGGAAGTTGCCCGTCTTGGCGTTGGGGCTCATGGCCTGGCCGATCGCGGAGGCGTCAAAGGGGCTGGAGACGTTCCACAGCCGGACCGTGTTGTCGTTGCCGCCGCTGGCCAGATAGCGCCCGCCCTTGCTGAACGTCAGCGACACGACCGCCTCGGTGTGGCCGGTGAGGGGCGAGCCGAGCTCGCTCGCCGCACGCGGGTCGGTGACGTCCCACAGCCGTACGGTGTCGTCGTCGCTGCCACTGGCCAGGGTGTGGCCGTCCGGGCTGTATTCGAGCGCGTTGACGGGCCCGGTGTGACCGGTGAGCGCGGGCAGTGCCCTCGGCCGGTCCGGGTCGGTCACGTTCCACAGCCGGATGGTGGAGTCCGCGCTGCCGCTGGCCAGGGTGTGCCCGTCGGGGCTGAAGACCAGGGAGTTGATGTAGCCGGTGTGGCCCGTGACCGGTGACCCGAGCGGGACCACATGGGAGGGGTCGGTGACGTTCCACAGCCGGATGGTGCGGTCGTCGTAGGCCGTGGCCAGGGTGCGCCCGTCCGGGCTGAACGCCAGCGCGTCGGGGCCCATGAACCGGGTGCGCAAGGTGAGGGGCGGGCCGAGGGCGACCGGCCGGGCCGGGTCGCCGATGTCCCACAGATGGACCTGGCGGCTGCCGGTCAGCACCGCCAGGGTGCGGCCGTCGGGGGAGAACACCAGGGAGCGCTGGCCGCCGTCGCCGGGCATGAAGGGCCGGTTCAGCAGGACGGGCCGGGCGGGCTTCGCCACGTTCCACAGCCGGACGCTGCCGTCGCGCGCGGCGGTGGCGAGCACCTTGCCGTCCGGCCGGAACGCGCCGCCGCGGCCGATCATGTCCGACGTAGGGATCGACCACAGGCGGACCTTGCTGTCGCCGCTGCCGGTGGCAAGGGTGCGGCCGTCGGGGCTGAAGCCCAGCGCGTACATCTCCCCGCTGGCGCCCGCGAGGGGCTCGCCGACCTGGGAGGGATACGCCGGGTCGCTGACGTTCCACAGGCTCGCGGTGCTGTCGGCGCTGGCGGCGGCGAGCATGGTGCCGTCGGGGTTGAAGGCCACCGACCAGATGGGGCCGGTGTGCCCGGTCAGCGGGGCGCCGAGCCGGGTCCCGTGCCGTGGGTCGCTCACGTCCCACAGCCGGATCGTGTCGTCCGCGCTGCCGCTGGCCAGGGTGCGGCCGTCCGGGCTGAAGGCGACGGAGTGCACCAGGTCGGTGTGCCCGGTCAGGGTGCCGAGCCGCTCGGGCCGGCCGGGCTCGGCCACGTCCCACAGCCGGATGGTGTCGTCGTCGCCCCCGGCCGCGAGGGTGTCCCCGTCGGGACTGAACGCCACGGACCGCACGGCGGCCTCGGCACCGGGCAGCGTGGCGAGCGCCTTGGGCCGCTTGGGGTCGGCCACGTCCCACAGCCGTACGGTGCGGTCCTCGCTGACGGAGGCGAGGGTACGGCCGTCGGGGCTGAAGGCGACCAGGTAGATCGTGCCCTCGTGCCCGGTCAGGGGCGCCCCGACCGGACGCGGACGGCTCGGTCGGCGTACGTCCCACAGCCGGACCGTGCCGTCGTCGGCGGCGCTGGCGAGCGTGTGCCCGTCGGGGCTGAAGACCGCGCTGCTCACCCAGCTCTTGTGCCCGGTCAGGGGCTTGCCCAGCGGCTTCGGCCGATCCCGGTCGGACACGTCCCACAGCCGTACGGTCCGGTCGTAGCTGGCGGTGGCCAGGAGCCGGCCGTTCGGACTGAAGGTGGTGAGGTAGACCGCGCCGGTGTGGCCGCGCAGGGGCGTGGCCAGCGGTGCGTTCACGATGGAGATCAGCCGGCTGGTGGTGTCCTCGTCGCCGGGGCGCAGCCGGTGGGCGACCAGGTCGAGCTGGGCGGACAGCGACGGGTCGGTGTACTGGAAGCGGTCGGCCTCCGCGAGCACCTGCGCGAACACGGCGTCGTCCCGCTGCTGCCAGGCGACCACCGCCGCGCCCACGGCCAGCATCGCCAGCGCGACCAGCGCCGCGACCGCGCTGCGCATGATCCACACCGTGCGCCTGCGCAGCCGCACCGAGGCGGCCAGGAACTCCACCGCGCCGCGGGTGAGGAAGGTGTCCCCGGCCGACCGCGCCCAGCTGTGCGCCTGCTCCAGCCGGGACCCCCGGTACAGCAGCG
The DNA here is from genome assembly GCF_042795335.1 of Streptomyces sp. NPDC056479. Lineage (NCBI taxonomy): Bacteria > Bacillati > Actinomycetota > Actinomycetes > Kitasatosporales > Streptomycetaceae > Streptomyces > Streptomyces sp. NPDC056479. Next base: position 19,968 of record NZ_JBHTRZ010000003.1, read on the forward strand.
CCGAGTCGCGCTCGGAGGCCACCCAGGCGTGGCCGTCCTCCTCCAGGCGCTGGCGCAGCAGATTGCCCTGCCGGTCCTCGTCGATCCAGTCCCGCAGCCGGGGCCAGGCATGCAGCAGCGCCTCGTGGGTGATCTCCACGGTCTCCGCGTCCAGCGTCACCAGCCGGGCGCGCACCAGTGCCTCGAGCGACTCCTCGGTCTTGCCCGGATTCGTCGACTCCGACGCCAGCTGCCGCCGTGTCCCGCGCCGCCGGGTGGTCTGGGTGTCCTCGCCGAGTCTGACCAGCCGGAGCAGCAGCAGCCGCGCGGCCGAGCGGGCCGCCGGGTCGAGGCCGGACCAGGCGCGCTCGGCGGTGGCGGCGACCGCGCCCTGGATGCCGCCGGCCGCGCGGTATCCGGCCATCGTCAGCCGGCCCGCCTTGCGCCGCTGCCAGGTGGCGAGCAGCGCGTGCGACAGCAGCGGCAGCGCGCCCGCGTCATGCGTGCCGCGCGGTCCGTCCGCGCTCACCTCGCGCACGATCAGCTCGGCCAGCCCCGGCTCCAGTTCGAGACCCACGGCCTTGGCCGGCCCGGTCACCGCCTCCCGCAGTTCCGGGGTGGTCAGCGGGCCGAGCACCATGTGCCGGTGCTGCAGCGCGTCGGCCAGCTCCGGGTGGGACAGGCACTGCTCGTAGAAGTCGGCGCGGATGCCGAGGACGACCAGGACGGGGGGCGGGTCGCCGGGGTCGGCGGGGGTGCAGGCGGCGTGCAGGAGCCGGACGAAGGTGCGGCTGTCCGCCTCGTCGGCGCAGAGGGTGAAGGTCTCCTCGAACTGGTCGACGATGAGCACCGCGGGGGCGGTGGCCGACGCCTCACGGCGGGCCCACGCGGCGACGGCCTCACGTGTGGCATGCGCGAAGTCGCCACCGGTGTCCCGGGTGCCGGCCTCCTCCGGGCCGCCCGGGTCCTGAAGGTCCTCGGGCCGGTCGGGATCCGCCGAGGACGCCACGACGTCCGCGAGTTCCGGTATACGGCGGGTCAGTTCGGCGAGCGGATCGGTCCCCGGCACGAACTGGACGACCGTGCCGGCCCCGTCGCCCTTCTCGCCCAGCACGCCGCCGCGCAGGGCGGGCACCAGGCCGGCGTTCAGCAGGGAGGACTTCCCTGCTCCCGAGGCGCCGACGAGCATGACCAGGCCGCCGGTCTTCTCCACCGCGCGGAGCTGGGCGATCAGGGCCTCGGTACTGCGCTCCCGGCCGAAGAACCAGCGGGCGTCCTCGTGCCGGTAGGAGGCCAGTCCCCGGTACGGACACACCCCGCCGGCCACCGTGGGCGGCTCGACCGGAGTCTGCTCCTCCTCTTCCCCGGCCGTCGTCGTCGCCCGCTCCCACAGGCGCTGCCACTGGCCGAGGTCGTACAGTCCGGGGGACACGGGCAGGGGCCGCTCGCGCCGCGCCTGGGGGATCAGGACATGCAGGACGGCCGACAGGGCGGCGAACTGGGCGGGCACGTTCCTGGCCCGCCGCCAGTCGCTGATCCGCTGGGCGGAGACCCGTACGGGACGCCCTCGCTCGTCGACCCGCTGGAGCCGGACGACCGCCTCGGACACGCTCTTCAGGGGAGGGTTGCCGGCCTCCTTGTAGAGCAACGCGAGCCGTTCCGCGAAGGCTGTGCGCGCCGACGAGTCGAAACTCAAGGCCTCCCACTCCTTACTCAGCCGCACCTGTCATCCGGACCGGAAAACTCACTTTATACGGCTGACCTGCGGCTAAGGCGGCGTCCGGAGACCGGAACCTCCTCCCCGGCACGCTCGGCTGGCAGGATCACGACGCAAATGCGCAGCCTTCGCGCGTCGCCCAGGCAGTCCACCAGCCCGTAGCTCGGAGACACCACTCATGGCGCCGCATGTTCTCGGCCAGCTTCCGCCGGATCCGCTTCCGGCGGATCCGCTTCCGCCGGATCCGCTCCAGCGGGATCCACTTCCGCGGGAGCCTTGAGCACGTCGCGCCACTCTCGTCCTGCTCGATCCAGCTCATGGATCGACTCCGCCCCGCCGTTCGGCACCGGTCCCCACGAGGGGAGGGACCGGTGCCGGACGATGCGGTCAGGGGTGGTGCGGGTCGACCGCCGGGATCCGCCTCAGTTCGCGGGTGATCGCCCACGCGTCCGCCGGCCGGCCCAGGTGCCCGAGCTTGTCGGGGTTGAGCACCGTGCGGATCGTCTGGATCCGCCCGTCCAGGACGTCGAGCACCAGAGTCTGCAGCACCCTGCCGTCCCGGTCGCGGTAGACGGCACCGGGCTGGCCGTTGATCTCGTGCGGTTCGAACGAGATGTCGACCCGGGCCATCCGCGGGAAGACGGAGGCGAGCAGCCGGGCCACCTTCTGCGCGCCCACGACGGCCCTGGCCAGCTGCGGTGCCTTCCCGCCGCCGTCCCCGACGAGCTGCACATCGGCGGCCAGCAGCTCCCGCAGCCCGCCCATGTCACCGTCCTTCAGCGCGTCGAAGAACCGTGATGCCAGTTCCTGCCGCTCCCGCCGGTCGGCCGCGAACCGGGGCCGCCCGGCCTCCATGTGCCGTCGCGCCCGTACCACCAGCTGACGGCACGCCGCCTCCGAGCGATCCACCGCCGTGGCGATCTCGTCGAAGCCGAAGCCGAACACCTCCCGCAGCACGAACACCGCTCGCTCCAGCGGGCTGAGCCGCTCCAAGAGCAGCAGTGCCGCCATCGACACCGAGTCGGCGAGCTCCACCGAGCGCGCCGGATCCTGGTAGGGGTCGCTCAGCAGCGGCTCGGGGAACCACGGGCCGACGTACTCCTCGCGCCGCACCCGCGCGGAACGCAGCACATCGATCGAGATCCGCGTCACCACGGCCGACAGATAGGACTTGGCCGACGCGGGCCGGGTCGGCGAGCCGTCGAAGCGCAGCCAGGTCTCCTGCACCGCGTCCTCGGCCTCGCCCACGCTGCCCAGGATCCGGTAGGCGATCGAGAACAGCAGCGGGCGCAGTTCCTCGAACTCCTCGACCTTGTTCACGCGCGATCCTCTTCCTCAGGTTGCTCAGTTCCTCAGTGGAACTGTCCGACCTTGTAGTCGCCTGCGGGCTGCCGGGTGATGACGTTCATCCGGTTCGCCATGTTCATGAATGAGATCAGCATCAGCAGCACGGCGAGCTGTTCCTCGTCGTAGTGACGGGCGGCGCGCTCCCACACCTCGTCGGCGACCCCGACGCCGGTGTCCGCGATCCGGGTCCCGGCCTCCGCCAGCTCCAGTGCGGCCCGCTCGGCCTCGGTGAAGACCGTCGCCTCCCGCCACGCGGCCACCAGGTTCAGCCGCACCGGGCTCTCCCCGGCCGCGACGGCCTCCTTGGTGTGCATGTCGAGGCAGACCGCGCAGCCGTTGATCTGGCTCACCCGCAGCGACACCAGCTCCTGGGTCACGGCCGGCAGAGCGGAGTCCTTGATCACCCTGCCCGCCGACATCACGTACTTGAGGGCCTTGGCGATGGTCGGGTCGGTGAGGAGATTCAGTCGCGCGTCCATGGTGTGCTCCCTTGGCCGTCGTAGTGGCTTCCTCCACGGGACGAGATGGCCCGAGCCCCTGTGACATCGGCGAATGTGACCTGCGTCTCCTCCCGCGAAACGCGGCCGTGGCGGCTTTCGGACGCCGGCGCGCAAGAACGCGGCAAAGCTGTGATGGTGGTGAGGGGAGCACCATCCCCGATCCCGCAGGGCGGTGAGCGCGGTGGCAGCGAGCGATGACGTCCCCAACGAACCGGCCGCCTCCCACGTCGATCCGCTGGGAGACCCGTTCCTGCGCACCCGGTTCGCCCTGCCGGCCCGGCCCGCCACGTTCCTGCGGCGCGAACGGCTGGTCGACCATCTCGACCAGGCCCTGCGGACACCGCTGACGATGGTCAACGGCGCCGCCGGAGCGGGCAAGACCCTGCTGGTCGCCGACTGGGCGGCGGGCCTGGGACAACCGGTCGCCTGGCTCACGCTCGACGCGGCGATCCAGGGCCCGAGGATGTTCTGGGCGCATCTGCTGCAGGCGCTGCGCATCCACGGTGTGCCGGTCGGCGACCTCGGCTGCCCCTCCGACGAGAGCGAGGTCAGCCGCACCCTGCTCGCCCGGCTCGCCGCGCGCCTGGCAGACGCCGAACGCGTCGCGACGGTGGTGCTCGACGAGTACGACCGGATCAGCGCCCCGGAGATCTCGCGGCAGCTGGAGTTCGTGCTGCACCACGCCGGACCCGGGCTGCGCCTGGTCATCGTCACCCGCAACGAGCCCCTGCTGCCGCTGCACCGCTATCGCACGGCCGGCGCGATGACCGAGATCCGCAACGCCGAGCTGGCCTTCACCCCCGAGGAGACGGTCTCCCTCCTGGAACGGCACGGGCTGCGGCTGCCCGTCCCCGCGGCGGACGCCCTCGTGGACCGCACCGGGGGCTGGGCGGCCGGCCTTCGGCTGTGCGCCCTGGCCGCGCGTGAGCGCCCGGACCCGGAGGCCTATCTGAAGGAGTTCGAGGCCGGGCACAGCACGGTCGCCGACTTCCTGCTCGCCGAGGTCCTCGACCGGCAGCCCGCGCCCACCCAGGACCTGCTGCTGCGGGTCAGCGTCCTGGAGCGCTTCTGCGTCGGCCTCGCGGACGCGCTGACCGGGCGGAGCGACGCCGAGGCCATCCTCGCCGGACTGCACCGGGAGAACGCCTTCGTCGAGGACCTGGGGCACAGCTGGTACCGCCTGCACCCGCTGTTCCGGGAGATACTCCGGGCCCATCTGCGGGAGCGCTCCGCCGACCTGGAACCGGAGCTGCACCTGCGGGCCGCGCGATGGCTGCGGAGCTCCGGGCTGCTGCCGGAGATGCTGGCCCACGGCGCCGCCGCGGGGGAGTGGGACTTCACCGCCCGCGCCTTCGTCGACGACCTGGCGATCGGACAGCTCTTCACCGGCATGCGCTCGGACGACCTGGCCGAGCTGTTCTCCGGCATGGGCCCCGAGACGACCAGCCCAGCGGCCGACCTGGTCCGCGCCGCCCGCGACCTTTCCCAGTGCGACCTGGATCGTGCGCTGGCCCGCCTCCACCGTGCCGAGGAGCAGCTGACCTCCGACGCCGACGGCCCCGCGGCGGCCCAGCTGAGCTGTGCCCTGCTGGAGGCGCTCGCGGCCCGGCTGGCCGGATCCCCCCGCCGGGCCGAGCAGGCCGTGCGCACGGCCCGTGAACTGGAGCGGGAGGTCCCGGCCCAGCTGCTGGAGAAGCACCCGGAGCTGCCCGCGCTGCTGCTGACCCATCTGGGCTCGACCCGGCTGTGGGCGGGGCACTTCGAGGCGGCGCGGGCCGCGTTCAGCACCGTCGCCGACACCACCGCCGGTGCCGCGACGGCACTGCCCAGGGAGGAGTCCCTGGAGCATCTGGCGCTCATCGACTACCTCGACGGCTGGCCGACCAGGGCGGAACGCCAGGCCGTGGCGGCGATGACCGAAACGGAGCGGTTCAGCCTGCCCGAGGCGTCCGTCTCCGCGCTCGGGCGGCTGGTGCTGGCCGCCGTCGCCGTCGACCGCAACGAACTGGCCGAGGCCCAGGCGCTCCTCGACCAGACGACCCGCCTCGCGGTACGCGACCCGGTGACCGCCGCGGGCCGGTCCATCGCGACGGCCCGTCTGCTGCTGGCCCGGGGCAGGACCCGCGCCGCCCTCGCGGCCACCGAACCCGCGGTGACCGCCGATGTCGCCTCACCCTGGGAGCGCAGCCACGCCGCGCTGGTCGCCTCGGCCGCCCACCTGGCCGAAGGCCGGGCGGACGAGGCCGCGGAGGTGCTGGAGCCGGTCGCCGGGGACCTGCCGACCTGTGCGGTGGGCGCGGCGCGGGCCCACCTCGCGGCCGGCAACCCCGACGCGGCCCTGAAGCTGCTCGACATCATCGGCGCCGAGGCGGACACCGGCCCCGCGGTGCTCGTGCGGGCCACGCTGCTCAGGGCGCAGGCCGCCAACGAGGCGGGCGATCTCGCCACCGCCCGCCGGCTGATCGCCCGCTCGCTCACGGACGCCCGGCGCGAGCGGCTGCGGCGCCCCTTCCTGGAGGCCGGGGCATGGCTCGGGCCCTACCTGGCCGGACCGCCGCTGCGCGACCTGGCCGCCGGCTGGCTCATGCCGGGGCGCGCGTCCGACGAGCCCGCCCCGCTGCTGGTGGAGCACCTGAGCGGACGCGAGCGCGATGTGCTGGAGCGGCTCGCCCAGATGATGTCGACCGAGGACATCGCCGCCGACCTGTATGTCTCCGTGAACACGGTGAAGACCCACCTCAAGAGCGTCTACCGGAAGCTGGCGGTGAACCGGCGCAGCGACGCCGTACGACGAGCCCGCGAGCTGCACCTGCTGTGACGTCCGCGGCCGTACGGACCCGATCGGGAGGCGCCCATGTCCAGTACCCGGCCCGCGACGGCGCGGGAGCGGCGGGCGGCGCGCCGTGAGCACGCCGACTACACCGGCGGTGTCTACGGCTCCATGCTCGCCGCGTCCGTGGTGATCGGTGCCGGTGCGCTGGGGTCCTTCCCCCGCCTGGAACTGGGCCTGCTGCTGATCCTCACCGGCCTGGTCTTCTGGGTGGCCCATGTGCACGCCCAGCTGTTCGGCGCCCGCCTGGCCGAGCACGCCCTGGACCGCCGGACCGTGCTGACCGTGTGCCGTGACGAATGGCCGATCGTCAAGGCGGCCGTCCCGCCGGCGGCGGCCGTGGCCATCAGTCCGCTGCTCGGTCTGGACCTGTCCGGTGCCGTGTGGCTCGCGCTGTCCGTGGCGGTGGCCGGGCAGGTGGGCTGGTCGCTGGCCGCGGCCCGGCGGGCCGGCGCCTCGGGCGCCCTGATGGCCGTCAGCGCCGCCGTCAATCTGGTGCTCGGCCTGCTGATCATCCTGTTCAAGATCGTCCTGACCCACTGAAGCGCCGGGAGAACCGCCGGGCCCGGGTCACCTGTGCCGGGTGAGGTGCGGCCCTTTCCCCGGGCGGGACGATGACTCCAGCAGCAGCTCTGCCAGCGTCCGCGGCGGGAGGGCAGCACATGCGCTACGAGATCCGCATCGAGGGACATGTGTCGGAGACCCTGGCCAAGGTCTTTCCGGAACTGGATCACGTGGTGATGTCCAGCCAGACGGTGCTGTACGGCCCCGTCATCGACGACGCGCACCTGTACGGACTGCTGGCCCGCTGCCAGTCGCTGGGGCTGCGGGTGGTGGAGATGCGGCAGTTGCCCGAATGACGTCGGAGGCCGGAGGCCGGAGACGATGTCAGAGGGCGGACGTGGGTGTCAGAGGTCGGTCGCCGTCACCCGCCCCGAGCCGACGGCCGAGCCCAGTGCCTCGAAGTCCCGGTCGTTCTGGTCGGCGTAGGCCTGCGCGAACTCGGTCAGCGCACGGTCGAAGCGGTCGCTGCCGCCCACGTAGGCGGCGATGGCGACGGGGTCGCCGGAGCGGGCGTGGGCCCGCGCGAGGCTGCCGCCGCACAGCTGGCCGAACAGGCGCAGCATGGTCGGGTCCCAGGTCTCCGGACGCGCGATGCCCTTCCAGTCCCGCAGCTGCCGTACATAGAAGTCCCGGCCGCGGCCGTCGAGCCCGCTGACGATGTGCGTCCAGCCCAGGAAGATGTCGCTGGTCGTCTGGATCAGCCGCTGCCCGGTCACCACGCGGCGGCCCTGGTTGTCGTAGCGCTCCCCGTGGACGTGCGCGGCCAGCACCGACTCCTGGGCCTCCTTGGCCTGGAGCAGCAGCGGATCCCCGTCGTCCCGGCCGAGCAGCAGGATGATCCAGCAGCGGGTCCCGACGCTGCCGACCCCGACGACCTTCCGGGCCAGGTCCACCACGTGGTAGCGGCCGAGCAGGTGCCGGCGCTCGGACGTCAGGCTCTTCGCGTACTCCTCGAAGACGGTCTGGAGCTCCTTGGCCTCCTCGCCCGCGGACGAGCCGCCCACCAGGTCGCTCAGCGGTGTGATGAGCGGCGGATCCGGCGCGATCCGCAGGCCCTCGGAGGTGACCTGGGTGAGTTTGGCGAAGGCCTGCATGTGGGTGCGGGTGCGTGCCTTCGCGGTGGCCTGGGCCGTGCGGCGCCTGGTCTCCTTGTTCATCGAGGACGCCATCAGCTCACGCATGTGATCGGCGTCGTCCTGCGCGTACCAGATGTCCAGGGTGCCCATGCCCGCGAACTCCCGCATCCGCGTCCGGTACGCCCGCACACACTCCCGTACGGCGCCTTCCTGCTCGGCGGTGGAGAATCCGTTGGCGCGGGCGGCGATCACGAAGCTGGTCGCCAGCCGTTTGACGTCCCACTCGAACGGGCCGGGATACGTCTCGTCGAAGTCGTTGATGTCGAAGACCAGATGGCGCTCCGGCGAGGCCAGCAGCCGGAAGTTCAGCAGATGGGCGTCTCCGCACAGCTGCGTCGTCAGCTCCGTGTCCGGCAGCCGGCCCAGGTCCATCGCCATGATGGCCGCGGCGCCCCGGTAGAAACGGAACGGGGACTCCAGCATCCGGCCGTAGCGGATCGGCACCAACTCCTGGACCCGGGTGACCGACTGACGCTCGATCACCTCGATCGGATCGGGCCGGTCGCCGGCCGCCTCGACCCGGCCCTGGCCGGACCGCGAGGCCCGCCTCCGGGCACTTCTGCCGTACGCCGCCCTCTCGTCCGGCGACAGCGAGGCCGTGAACGCACTCGGTATCGGCATGGCTCACCCTCCACCTCCGGGCGGCCGTCGCCCTGCTTCCGGGCAGCACCGGCAGGCCCTTCCTCAGGCCACCTCACCGCCACCGCCGGCGTCGCGGATCACCCGTCAGGGGTGACCCGGCACGCGGCGGCGCGCGCGACGCTGACCCCGTGAGGGTGCCGCACACCGTCCCGTCGGGTGGTCCGGTGGTGGCCGGTCGTATCACGCGAGGAGGAGCCATGACCGTGTCGCGTGGTCCCGCGCCGGACACCGGACCCGATCCTCTGAGCGACGGGACGGTTCCGGGCTCGGAACAGGACACCGAGATGGTGCTGGCGCAGGTGGGCGGCTCGTGGACCTGGCTGCTGGGGGCGGCGGCGGCGACGCTGGTGCCGGGCATCGTCGCGCTGGCCTGGCCGCACGCGTCCCTGCACGTCCTGGCGGTGATCATCGGGCTGTATCTGCTGGTGACCGGTGGTTTCCGGTTCGTGGCCTCCTTCGCCCGGGAGCAAGGCGACCGGCATCTGGAGCTGCTCGCGGCGGCGCTGTACGTCCTCGCCGGGGTGCTGTGCCTGCGCAACCCGCTGCAGACGATCGCCGCGCTCTCCCTGATCGTCGGTGCCGTCTGGGTCGTGACGGGCATGCTGACCGCCTGGACGGCCCTGGCCGCCAAGGGCCTGCCTCACCGCGGCTTCGTCCTGGCCGCCGGGGCGCTCGGCGTCGTCGCGGGCATCGTGGTGCTGGCGCTGCCCAGCGAGTCGGCCGTCGTCCTGACCCGGCTGCTCGGACTGTGGCTGGTGCTGCTCGGACTGGTCGAACTGGGGGTCGCCTTCGCCTGGCGGTCCGCGCGCCACCGGGCAGGCTTCACCCGCCCTGGGTGAGGCCGTTCCTCTTGAGCATGCGCACGCTGAAGTCGGTGGGAGCGGCGGACGCCCCGCCAGGGACGGAGGCAGACGATGAGCACGCACACCTACCTCGCCTACGACTATCCGCTGCTGAGCATGTTCTGGACGCTGCTGTGGTTCTTCCTGTGGGTCATGTGGTTCGTCCTGCTCTTCCGGGTCATCGGCGACATCTTCCGCGACGACAGCCTGAGCGGCTGGGGCAAGACCGGCTGGCTGGTCTTCTGCATCGTGCTGCCGTTCCTCGGCGTGTTCGTGTACCTCATCGCCCGCGGCAAGGAGATGGGCAGCCGCGAGATCTCCCACGCCCAGGCACAGCAGCGGGCGTTCGACGACTACATCCGTGACACGGCGGGCGGCGGCAGGACCACCAGCAGCGCCGAGGAGCTCGCCAAGCTGTCCGAGATGCGCAGCCACGGCGACATCACGGACGACGAGTTCCGCCGTGCCAAGGACCTCGTCCTGAGCGGTGCCGGCCCGTCGGCCCGTTCCGATGCCTCCACGTCCCACCACACCTGAGCTCGTACCAGCGGGAAATCGCACTAGGAAACGAGGCACAACCATGACCAGCACGCAGACGGGGCAGGCGAAGTACGCCTGGGCCGGCGGCCTGACGGTCTTCGCGGCCGTCATGCTCACCATCGCAGGACTCATCGCAATCTTCCGCGGCATCATGGGGATCGCCGAGGACGACGTCTTCGTCAACACCAACAACTACGTCTTCGAGTTCGACCTCACCGGCTGGGGCTGGGTCCATCTCATCCTGGGCGTGGTCGCCGTGATCATCGGCATCGGTCTGTTCCAGCCGGCGATGTGGGCCAGGGTCGGCGGCGTGGCCATCGCGGGGCTGATCATCATCGCCAACTTCCTCTCCCTGCCGTACTACCCGGTGTGGTCGGTCGTCATGATCGCGATATCCGGGTTCATCATCTGGGCACTGTGCGTCGCGCGGAAGGAAGACTTCAGCGCGTAGTCCGTCGTCCGCACGCCCCGCGGTGACACACCGCGGGAAGGAGGGGCACGTGAACCCGTACCCGCCGATCGCAGAGCACGGCATGGTCGGCGACCTCCAGACCGCCGCCCTCGTGTCCTGCGAGGGAACCGTCGACTGGTGGTGCAGCCCCCGCTTCGACTCGCCCAGTCTGTTCGCCTCGCTGCTGGACAGCGAGCGTGGGGGCCACTGCCGGCTGGCCGTGGACCTCGGCGAGGACGCCACGACGGTGCGGCAGCTGTATCTGCCCGACACCGCCATCCTGCTCACACGCTTCATGGCACCGGGCGGCGTCGGTGAGGTCGCCGACTTCATGGTGCCCGTCGAGTCGCCCGTCGCGACCGACCGGCACTCCCTGGTCCGGGTCGTCAGGGTCGTACGCGGCAGTCTGCCCTTCGCGTTCGCCTGCCGGCCGCGCTTCGACTACGCCCGTGCCCCGCACACCCTGACCCGCCCGAACGACCACTCCGCCGTCCTGCACGGCCCGGGGACCGACCTGCATGTGCGGACCACCGGCGACGTCGCCCTGCGTTCCGACGGGGACGACGTCGCCGCCCGCTTCACGCTCTCGGCCGGCCAGGCCGTCGCCATCGTGCTGACGACCACGGACAGCGGCGGCATCGCCCCGCCCGAGCCGTCCCTGGACGACGTCGTCGAGCAGATGGAGCGCTGCCGCGTGTTCTGGATGTCCTGGCTGCGCTCGTGCACCTACCGGGGCCGCTGGCAGGACGTGGTGAACCGCTCGGCGATCACGCTCAAGCTCCTCACCTACGCCCCCTCCGGAGCGCCCGTCGCGGCGGCCACCATGGGCCTGCCCGAGCAGATCGGCGGCGAGCGCAACTGGGACTACCGCTACACCTGGATCCGCGACGCCTCCCTGTCCGTGCGGGCCCTGATCGACCTGGGCTTCGAGGAGGAGGCCTATGCCTTCCGGCGCTGGCTGCGCGACCGTATCGAGGCCGGGGGCTCGGCGTCCGGCGATCCCCTGCAGATCATGTACCGGGTCGACGGCGAGCCCCATCTGACCGAGGAGATCCTCGACCACCTGGAGGGCTACCGCGGCTCACGGCCCGTCCGGGCCGGCAACGCCGCCGCCGACCAGCTCCAGCTCGACATCTACGGCGAGGCCGCCGACGCCCTGATCGTCGGCCGCGACATCGGCGCGCTGCGCGGCTGGAAGGCGCTCAACGGCGTACTGGACTGGCTGTGCGACCACTGGGACCGCCGCGACGAGGGCATCTGGGAGACCCGCGGCGGGCGGCAGAACTTCACCTACAGCCGGCTGATGACCTGGGTGGCGTTCGACCGCGGCATCCGAGCGGCCCTCTACGCCTCCCGCCCCGCCGACCTGGAGCGCTGGACCGCCGCCCGGGACGCCGTCTTCCGGCAGATCGTCGAGCGGGGCTGGCACGAGAAACGGCAGGCCTTCGTCCAGCACTTCGACACCGACGTCGTGGACGCCTCGCTGCTGCTCATGCCCCGGGTCGGCTTCGTCTCCGCGCACGATCGGGACTGGCTCAGCACCCTCGACGCCATGGACCACGACCTCGTCAGCGACAGCCTGGTCTACCGCTACGACCCCGCGGCCTCCCCGGACGGCCTGCGCGGCTCCGAGGGCACCTTCAACCTGTGCAGCTTCTTCTACGTCGAGGCCCTCGCCCGCAGCGGCCGGCTCGACCAGGCGCGTTACGCCTTCGACAAGATGCTCACCTACGCCAACCATGTCGACCTGTTCGCCGAGGAGATCGGCCCCTCGGGAGAGCAACTCGGCAACTTCCCCCAGGCGTTCACCCATCTCGCGCTGGTCACCGCGGCGATGGCCCTGGACGAGGAGCTGACCAGACAGGCCACCACGCCGGGGGCGGAACACCTGCACCCGGCCTTCCACCACATCGCTCGGACCGCTCCCCGGGCCGACTGAGATGACCGGGCCGGGCGGGCACGGCCGGCGCGCAGGACCGGGACGTGTCCTGACCGCTCTCGCCCTGGCGCAGTTCATCTGCAGCTTCGCCGGCTCCAACATGAACGTGATGATCAACGACATCAGCGAGGACCTGGACACCACCGTGCAGGGCGTGCAGGTCGCCATCACCGTGTTCCTGCTGGTCATGGCTGCGCTGATGATTCCGGGCGGCAAGCTGACCGACCGCTACGGCCGCAAGCGCTGCTTCCGGGCGGGCCTGGTCGTCTACGCCGTGGGCGCCGTGCTCAGCGCGGCGGCGCCCGGCCTCGGCGTACTGATCCTGGGCAACTCGATCCTGGAGGGCATCGGCACCGCCCTCCTCATCCCGCCCGTCTACATCCTGGCCACGCTGCTCTACCAGGATCTGACGTCCCGTGCCCGGGCCTTCGGAATGATCATGGCGCTGGGCGGCCTCGGTGCCGCCGCCGGGCCGCTGATCGGCGGACTGATCACCGAGGGGATCAGCTGGCGGGCGGCCTTCGTCTTCCAGGCCCTGGTGATCGTGGTGATCGTGTTCCTGAGCCGCGATCTCTCCGACCCCCTCCCACCGGACCCGACCCGCTCCTTCGACACCACCGGAGCGGTCCTTTCCGCCGTCGGCCTGGTCCTGGTCGTGATGGGCATCCTGGCCGCCGACAACAACGTCTGGCTGATGATCTCCCTGATCGCCCTCGGCGTCCTGGTGCTCCTGGGGTTCTTCCACTGGATCCGGACGCAGCAACGGTCCGGCGGGGACCCCCTGATCTCCCTCACGCTGTTCCGCAACCGCACGTCCAACCTGGGCCTGATCACCCAGAACATCCAGTGGCTGCTGCTGATGGGCTCCTCGTTCACGGTCGCGGCGTACCTCCAGACCGTGCGCGGTTACAACGCCATCCAGACGGGGGTCATCTTCACGGCGGCGACGCTGGGCCTGCTCGTGTCGTCCCTCGGCGCCGAGCGCCTGGCGAAGCGGCGCTCCCAGCGCAGCCTCATCGTCACCGGGTTCGTCGTCACCCTCGCCGGCGTGGTCGTCCTGATCGTGCTGGCCGGCGTCTACACCACCGCCTGGGCCTACGTCCCCGGCCTGCTCCTGCTCGGCCTCGGGATCGGCCTGATGCTGACCCCCTCGGTCAACGTCGTGCAGTCCAGCTTCCCCGAGTCCCGCCAGGGCGAGATCTCCGGCCTGTCCCGCAGCGTCTCCAACCTGGGGTCCTCCTTCGGCACCGCCATCGCCGGCACCATCCTGGTCTCCGGCCTCACCAGGGGGGCGTACGCGGCCGCGCTGATCACGCTGGCGGCCCTGGGCCTCATCGGCCTGGCGGCCGCTATCCGGCTCCCGCGAACACCGGCGGCCGACGGCGCGAGCGGGCCTTGAGCCCGACCGGCCGACCGGCCGACCGGTCATGAACTCCCGGTCCCCCCGGGGCCGGGTCACTGCCCGGGCCGCCGCGTGCCCTCGGCGCCCGGCTCGACCGTCTCGCCCTGGATCACCCGGGGCGTCGTCCGGTCGTCCTCGTCCTTCATCGCCCCGGCCTCGGCCTTGAGGATGCGCGCCGACTTGCCCGCCGAGCGGGCCAGGTCGGGAAGCTTCTTCGCGCAGAGGACGGCTATGACGACGATGAGGATGATGGCGAATTCGCTCAGTCCGAACATGTGGGTCCTGTCCTCCTGGTGAGCTGGGGGCTGCGCCTCAGTATGCGGTCGCCCCGGGTCGGACGGCACCTCCTTGGGGAAGGCCCGCCCCGGCCGGGCCGGCTCTGCTTTCCTTACGATGTACCGCTCGATGTAGCGCGGATGACGTGCGGCGCAGCGGAAGGGAGACAGGGGATGGCGGATCACCGGCAGGCTTCCCGGCGCCGGGGACAGGGCGAGCTGGAGGCGTTGGTCCTGTCGCTCACGTCCTGCGCCCGGACCCTGTGGCGGCACGTCCGGGTGCGCCGCCGGGCCCACCGGGCGCCGACCGGGCTGCCGGACGCCCAAGTGACCGTACTGGCCGACGAGTTGCCCTACGCGTACGCGCTGCCAGGCGGCCGACACGACCCCGTCGTCGTCACCACCGGCCTGCTGGACGACCTCGAACCCGCCGAACACCGGGCGCTGTTCGCCCACGAGCGGGCGCATCTGGCGGCCCGGACGGTGGCGTGCGCGATCGGCAAGGCGGCGCTGGTGTCGCGGGGTACGCCGGTCGCGACACTCGCGCTGCTGAAGCCCGCTCCGGTGGTGCGCCGCCGGCCGTCACCGATCCTGCGCGCGGCGACGCCCCTCTGACCTCGAGGCAACGGAAGTCACCGAATTCGACGTCTGTTCATGGTGGGGCCATCGCGGCCCAGGGGGAGGGAATGCCGGTGAGCGGAACGAGGGGGCGGCGGCGTACGCCGGCCGCGGCGGGCAAGGGCCGGCTGACCCGGCGGGGACGGATCCTGGCGTGGAGTGCGGGGGTGGCCTCGGCGGCCGTCCTCGGTGTCGCCGGGGTGGGCGCGTGGGTCTATCAGGACCTCGACGACAACATCAGATCCGCCGACGTCGACGACAAGATCGGCGGGGACCGGCCGGCCAATCTCAGCCCCGGCTCGAAGAACATCCTCGTCGTCGGTTCCGACAGCCGCGACGGCGCCAACGCGAAGTACGGCAAGGACCTGACCACCATGCAGTCGGACACGCTGATGGTGGTGCACGTGCCCGCGAACCGGGAGTGGGCCACGGTCGTGTCGTTCCCCCGTGACTCCTGGGTGGAGATACCGGCCTGCGACAAGGGCGACGGCGACACCTCCGCCCCGCACCACTTCAAGATCAACGAGGCGTTCGCGATCGGCGGCACCGGCGGCGAGGTCGCCGGTGCCGCCGCCTGCTCGATCAAGACGGTCGAGGCCAACACGGGCCTGCGCATAGACCACTTCATGTCCGTCGACTTCCAGGGCTTCAAGGGGATGGTCGACGCCCTCGACGGCATAGAGGTCTGCCCCGAGGAGGCCATCCACTCCAAGAAGGCCCGGCTCGACCTGGACGCCGGCTGCCAGACCGTCCGCGGCGAACAGGCGCTCGGCTACGTGCGCGTCCGCTACGGCGTCGGAGACGGCTCCGACATCGGGCGCATCGGGCGCCAGCAGGAGTTCATGAACGCCCTGGCCGAGAAGGCGCAGGCCAAGCTGACGAGCCCGAAGTCGCTCTACGGCTTTCTGCAGTCCGGCACGAAGTCCCTGACCACGGACCCCGATCTGGCCGGCATCAGGCCGCTGTACTCCCTCGCGTCGGAGCTCAAGGGAATCCCGAGCGAGCGTCTGACCTTCCTCACGGTCCCCAACTACCCGCGCGAGGCCGACGTGGCCTCCGACACGGCCAACGTCGTCTGGCAATACCCGCAGGCCACCGACCTGTTCACCTCGCTGGCCAAGGACAGGGAGGTCGACAAGAAGCGTCTGGAGGCGGATACGAAGACCCCGCTGTACGCCTCCTCCGTCCACGTCCAGGTCCTCAACGGCACCGCGGTCCAGGGGCTGGCCGGCACCGTCGCGGAGAAGCTGCGCGAGTCCGGCGTCACGGTCACCGGTACGGGCAACGCCCCACAGAACACCGGCGCCACGACGGTCACCTACCCGGCGGGCCTGGAGAAGCAGGCCGAGGCGCTGGCCGCACGGCTGCCCGGGGGCGTCCGGGCCAGGCCGGCGTCGGACGCGACGGCGGGCGTGGTCACCCTGGTCGTCGGGAAGGACCTGGACACCGGGCGCATTCGCTGATGGGCCGTACCGGTCGGAGATCGAACTAAACGGGTTCGTGACGATGGAGGACGTCCTGTCCGAGGCGGTGGGACCGGAGTCGGCGGCCGCCTGACCCGACGACCGACCCGCGGGGGTTGAGCGAAGCCTCAACGGTGTGTTTAGGGTGCTGGCAATGCTCCTCACTCGCGCCACACCGGTACCCCACGCCACTGCAGCACCGGAAGGACGGCAGGACCCGCTGCCGTCCGCAGAGGCGGTGGCGAGACGGGCACCGGCGCGGCGGGACCCCTTCCTCGACAACGCCAAGTACCTGGCGATCGTCCTGGTGGCGGTGGGCCACGCCTGGGAACCCCTGCGCGAGGGAAACAGGCCGGTCACCGCCGTGTACATGCTCGTGTACGCCTTCCACATGCCGGTGTTCGCCATGATCTCGGGCTCCTTATCGCGAGGCTTCGAGGCGACTCCGAGGCAGCTGGGACGCCTGCTCACAGGCCTGGTGGTCCCCTACGTCCTCTTCGAGACGGCCTACACCTACTTCACCCGCTGGACCAGCGAGGACCCCGACCGCGCGGTCACCCTCCTCGACCCCCTCTACCTGACCTGGTACCTGGCGGCACTGTTCATCTGGCGCCTGACGACTCCGGTCTGGAAGACGCTGCGCCGGCCGCTCCCCGTGGCCCTGACGATCGCCGCCGCGGCGACGCTCTCCCCGGCCATCGGCAACGACCTCGACCTCCAGCGAGTCGCCCAGTTCCTGCCGTACTTCGTCCTGGGCCTGTGCCTCAGGCCCGAGCATCTCCGCCTGCTGCACCGTCGCGGCACCCGCCGCCTGGCGGTGCCGCTCTTCGCCGGAGCGCTGTGCTTCGCCTACTGGGCGGTCCCGCGCATGGACTACGCGTGGTTCTTCCACAACGACAGCGCGACGGCCCTCGCGGCCCCCGCCTGGGCGGGCCCGATCATGACCCTGGCGACCTTCGGCTGCTCGGTGGTGCTGGCCGCCGGCTTCCTCGCCTGGGTACCCCGCCGCTCCACCTGGTTCACCGCCCTGGGCGCGGGCACCCTGTACGCCTATCTCCTGCACGGCTTCATCGCCCAGGCGGCCGAACACTGGGGCTGGTACACCCTGCCCTGGCTGCACCACCCGGCCGGCGAGGTCACGGTCACCCTTCTCGCAGCCGCGACCATGACGGCCTTGTGCGCACCTGCCGTACAGCGGCCGCTACGAGCCTTGCCGGCATGGCCGGCGAGGTGGGCGTTCCGCCGCTGAGACTCCGGCTGGGCCGGCGTTCCGACCTGCACCGGAACCCCACCATCACCCCCTGATCACCGCTGCGTACACTGCCTGCACTTTTATCGGCGGCCTGCCGCAAGGGGCGGGCCCGACCCTTCGGGGACACAATGCGAAGATCGATGATCGGCTCTGCTCTGCTCGCTTCTCTGGCGATGGCCGCCCTGTTCACTCCAGGTGCGCATGCGGACGAGGTGGTGGGCAACGCGGATGCCGGCGCTTTCAAGATCACTGGTGGCGGCGGCTCCGGCAATGATGTCGTGCTGGGCACCACCAACTCCCGGACGATCACCGTCAAGCTGACGGCGAGCGACAACTCGGGCGTCAAGTCCGCGGACTTCACGCTCTACCACGGGAGCAGCCTCAGCAAGGCCGACGCGATCCTGAAGCCCAAGGAAGCGGCGCCGGTGTGCACGGCCAACGGCACCAGTTCGGTCTGCACCAAGCACTACACGATCGATCCCCGGCGTTCCCTGAAGAACTCGCTCGCCGGGATCTGGACGGTCTACGTCGACATCAAGGCCAACGACGGCGACTACGTGAAGGCGGACGGCCACACCACGTTCTTCATGAAGCGCTACGGCAGGCTGACCGTCAACGCCTCTCCGGAGCCGGTCGCCAAGGGCCGCACCCTCACGGTCACGGGCAAACTCTCCCGGGCCAACTGGGACACCCACGACTACCGCGGCTACACGAACCAGCGCGCCTACCTCGAGTTCCGCCGGCCGGGCACCGACTACTACGAGTCCCTGGGCTACACCACCACGAACTCCACCGGCGTCGCCACCGCGAAGGTCACGGCCACCGCCGACCGCTACTGGCGCTACGAATTCAGAGGCACCATGACCACGAGCGCCGTCAAGGCGACGGGCGACTTCGTGGACGTCCGCTAAACCCCGCAAGCTGTCCAGCGCGGCTGGAGTCTCGCTCGGGAAGGCATCCAGGGTCGTCGCTCGTGAGGGCGGCATCTGTAACGCTCGGCGGAGAGACCTCGAATGTCTCGAAACTCGTGACGGGGAGTTCCGCATGCCCAATGCCGTTTCTTCCGCCGATGCTTCGGCCGAATGCTCCGCCGAGCCCTCCTTCGAAACCGCCACCGCAATCCTCCTGCGGCAGTTGGTGCTGGCTGCCGGACCGCTCAATGTGCTCCAGATCGGCTGTCCGTACGCGTCGTTCACCGCCAGGCTGGCGGCGGCGATGAGCGAGAACGGGCGTGGCCGGGTCATCTGCTGCGAGCCGGAGGGCGTACGGGCCGAGGCCGCCGCGGCGGCGATCGAGAAGGCCGGACTCGGACCGTACGCGCAGGTCCGGGTGGGCCGGCCCGAACGGGTGCTGGCGACCGTCCCCGGCCCTGTCGATCTGCTGCTGCTCGGTGGTCCGCCGGAGTCCTTCCTGGCGCTGCTGAAGCTGGTGGAGCCCAGGATGCTGCCGGGCGCGGTGGTGGTGGCCCAAGGCGTGCGGGACGTGCCGGCGCTGTGCGCGGAGTTCCTCGCCCATGTCCGGGTTCCCGGCAGCGGTTATGTGTCGCTGCCTCTTCCCTTCGACGGCGGTCTGGAGATGGCCGTCCGCGCTGCCTGACGACTGTGCGCATCCACCTCTAGGAGTGCCATGTCCCTTCGTCCGTTCAACCCGGAGTTCCTGCCCGAGGGGCACCCCGACAAGATCGCCGGCCCGCCTCGCGGCACCGCCTCGGGCGCTCTGTGGCGGGGGCTGGTGCGCTACCTCCTGCTGCCGTCCTACCGGGCCCTGGTGGCCCTCGGTTCCATGCACGTGGCCGCGCTCTGGCATCCGGAGTTCGGGCCCCAGTGCCTTCCGCCGCAGGAGGACCCCGCCAGCTACAGAGCGTTTCGAGCGGGCCTTGAGAGGGGGCCGGAAGCCTGGCCGGGACATCCCACTCCGCCAACTCCCCCAGAGAATCAAGGAGATCCGCGATGAGCGACGCACGGCTGGTCGGCACCTGGACCACGCAGTTGGACGACGACGGGAAGACGGTCCCCGGGCTCGTCTGCTTCTCGGCGGACGGCACGGTCGTCTCCACCCAGCTCAACACGAAGAACATCGGTCTGGGCACCTGGTCCGCCACGGGCCCGGACACCTTCGAGTACGGCTTCCACATCCTGGCCGCCGATCCCGAGGGCAAGCACGTGGGGGAGGCGCATGTCCGGGTGTCGGGCGAGTTCGTCTCGGACACCGAGTGGCAGGGCACCGGCGGCGCCGAGTTCTTCGACCCGCAGGGCACCAAGCTGCGCGGGCACGCCGGCTCCAAGGTGACCGCCGGCAAGTTCGGCATCGCCGACTGATGCGGGCGGCGGCGCTGCGGGACCGGCTCGACGGGGACCTGGTTCTGCCGGACGAGGCGGGCTTCGCCCTGGCCAGACAGCTCCAGAACACCGAGTACGACACGATCGAGCCGTACGCCGTCGCGTACTGCGCCTCCGAGCGGGATGTCGCCGTGTGCGTGCGCCATGCCCGGGAGCAGGGGGTGCGGCTGCACATCCGGGGCGGCGGCCACAGCTTCAACGGCTGGTCGACCGGCGAGGGACTGGTCGTCGACCTGTCCCGGATGAACCACGCCGTGGCCGAGGGGCCCGAGGTGCGGCTCGGGGCGGGCGTCCAGTCGCTGGACGCGCTGGACGCCCTGCGGCCCCAGGGACGGCAGATCGTCACCGGGACGTTTCCCACGGTCGCCGCGGGCGGATTCCTGACCGGCGGCGGGATCGGCTGGCAGACGCGGAGGTTCGGGCTGGGCAGCGACCGGGTCACCGCGGCCCGTGTGGTGCTCGCGGACGGCAGGACCGTCCGCTGCTCGGCCACCGAGGAGCCCGATCTGTACTGGGCGCTGCGCGGTGGCGGCGGAGGCACCTTCGGAGTGGTCACGGAGTTCGCGGTGCGCCCGATCGACGCGCCCGCGATGACCGCTTTCGAGACGCTGTGGGCGTACGACGACGCCGTGGAGGTGCTGACGGCCTGGCAGGAGTGGGCCGTCGACGGTCCCGACGAGCTCGGCACCTCCCTGGTGGTGCTGCCGGGCATGTTCGGGCCCGGCGGGCGTCCCGTGGTCCGGGTCTGGGGAGCGCACCTGGGTACGGACGAGGCGCTGAACCTCGGACTGGACGAGCTGTCGGAACGGGCCGGGTGCAAACCGCTGAGCCGGACCGTCGGTGCGCGGGCCGGGTATGCCGAGGTGATGCACGAGGCGCTGTGCGGCTCGAAGTCGGTGGCCCAGTGCCGTCGTACGGGAACCGGTCCCGAGGCCGTGGGGCACCGGCATCCGTACACCCGGCAGAGCTATCGGCTGACCGGCCGGGCCGCGACCCGGGCGGAGTCGGCGGCGCTGCTCGACGCCTGGGATCCCGCCCTCGACGCGGTGGGCCAGGAGCGCTATCTGCTGTGCATCGCGCTGGGCGGTGCGGCGAGCCGGGTGCCGGGCACCGCGACCGCCTACGCGCACCGGGACGCACGGTTCCTGATCGGGTATCAGTTCGCCTGCCGTGAGGCGGCGGCGGACCCGGCCGCACCGGCGCGGCTGACCGCGCTGGCGGACCGTGCGGCGGCGGCACTCGCGCCGCTCGCGTGCGGCTCGTACATCAACTTCCCCAGCTCGCGGGTGGGCGGGGACTGGGAGACGGAGTACTTCGGTGCGAACCGTCTCCGGCTGCGCGCCGTGAAGCGGGCCTACGACCCGGAGGACTTCTTCCGGCACGCGCAGAGCATCGGCCACCGTGCCCCGACGACCGAGGTGGAGTCATGAGGACGGATCTGCGGAACAAAGTCGTGCTGGTCACCGGCGCCTCCTCGGGCATCGGCCGGGCAACGGCCGTGGCGTACGGGGAGGAGGGCGCCAGGGTTGCGATCACCTACCACAGCAATGAGGACGGGGCCCGGGAGACGGCGCGGCTGGTGACCGAGGCGGGCGGTACACCGCTGGTGGTGCGCTACGACCTCGCGGACGAGCGGTGCATACGGGACGCGGTGGGCAAGGTCGCCGAGGAGTGGGGCGGCATCGACGTGCTGGTGGCCAACGCGGTGGTCTGGAGCGAGGCGATCCCGCGGCCCGGTCAGCCGGTGCCGCGCTTCGAGGACGTACCGGCGAAGCAGTGGCAGGAGGTGCTGCGCACGTCCGTCGATGCCGTGTTCCACACGCTTCAGGCGGTGCTGCCGTGGATGCGCGCGCGGCCGTGGGGCCGGGTCGTGCTGCTCGGCGCGGGCCTCGCGGACACCGGCAAGGCCGGGGCGGGGGCCTACGGCGCCGGCAAGTCCGCGCTCTTCGGGCTGATGCGGAGCCTGGCCTGGGAGCTGGGGCCCGACGGGATCCTGGTCAACATGGTGGTGCCGGGGCAGACCAGCACCGAGACCGTGCGGGCGCACGTGCCCCCGGGCTTCCTGGAGGAGAAGGGCAAGAGCCTGCCGTCGGGCCGGATGTCGGCGCCCGAGGACGTGGCGCGCGCCGTCGTCTTCCTCGGCTCGGCGGCCAACGGCAACACCAACGGCGAGACGCTCCGCGTGACGGGCGGCGCCTGACGGGTGTGAACAGTGCCTGCCCGTCGTAGTACCGGGCCCCGTCGCAGTCCAGGGATCCTGGAGTGCGGCGGGGCCCGCCCCGTTCCGCGCCGCCGCCCCGCTGTCGAGTTGTCCTCGACGGTGTTTCGAGAGGTCCGGGTCACCGTGTGGGGCATGGAGATTCGTAGCCTCGACGGCGATGAGCCGGCGACCATCGCCGCGTTGCTTCCCGGGTTCCGGGAGACCATGAGTCTGGAGCTGCCCGGTGATCCGCCGGTCACGGAGGCGCTGCTGGCGCGGCTGTTCCAGCGGCGGCACGGGACGGAGCGCATCGTGCTCGTCGCGTACGACGGCGCCACTGCGGCCGGTGTGCTGAAGCTCGGGCTCGACCTGGGGGATCAGAGCGGGCCGGGACACGGTTCGCTGTGGGTGTTCCCCGGCTTCCGGCGGCGTGGTGCCGGGCGGGCGCTGGCGGCCGCGGGCCTGGCCGCGCTGCGCGAGCGGGGACGGGAACTGCTGCTGGCCGACGCTCCCAGGGCGGCGGCCGGTGAGCGCTTCGCGGCGGAGCTCGGTGCCGAACTCATCGGCGAGAGCGTGCGCCACCGGCTGCGTCTGGCCGGCCCCGCCCGCGCGGTGCTTCAGGCCGCGGCGGCCCGGCCGGTGCCCGGGTACCGGCTGGTGACGTGGCAGGGGCCCTGCCCCGACGACCTGGTCGAGTCCTACGCGCGGGCCTGGAGCGCGCTGGAGGAGCGGGTCAACGGCCAGGCCCGGGTACGGCATCCCTCCGCCGACGACGTACGGGCGCGGGAGGCCGAGGCGGAGCGCGCCGGGCATCTGCCCCACGTGGTGGCGGCGCTGCCCGAGCACGGCACCGCGATCGTCGCGTACACCACCCTGTTCGTGCGGAACAGTCCGATGGCGGACGTCGGCGAGACGCTGGTGCTGCCGCAGCACCGGCGGCGTGGTCTCGCCGCCTGGCTGAAGGCCGAACTGCTGCTCGGGGCCGCCCGGGAGAACGGGCGTCTCGCGCTGGTCCAGGTCTTCAACGACACCGCCGACACCGCCGTGGTCGCGCTCAACCGGAAGCTCGGCTTCGAGGCCGACTCCCACTGGTCGACGTACGCGCTCAAGGCCTGAGCGGTCACCTTCCCCTGATCCCCCCCTGTTCACGACCCGAGCCACGAGGCCGAGCCGAGAGGAACCCATGACCACCGTGATCCCCGCCGGACAGCGCACACGCAACGCCGAGCTGGTCCGCGAGCTGTACGAGACGCTCTACCGCGAGCGCCGCTTCGAGGAGGCGGGCCGCTTCTTCCATGCCGACTGCGTCGAGCACGACCCGGTGGACTGGCGGACATCGGACCGTGACATCTCGGGGCTGCGCGCGGACATCGACCACCTGGTGGCCGACAACGACCGGGTGATGCTCTTCGCGACCTGGACCGGCCGCACCCGCTCGGGAGGCGAACTCCGGCTGCACACCGCCGAGTTGTACCGCCTGCGGGACGACCGCGTCGCCGAGCACTGGAACGTGGTGGACCGGGACGTGCTCGCCGCGCACGGCGTGGACGGCGGGCCGGAACGCAGCGGTCAGCCGGCCGCCCCCGGTCTGCACGGCCCGCACAGCGACACCGAGCGGGCCAACGCGGAGCTGGTGCTCGGCGCGTACCGCGATGTCTTCAGCGAGCACCGGCTGGACCTGGCCGAGCGCTACTACCACCAGGACTACCGGCACCACAACATGCGCACGGACCAAGTGCCGGACGGGCTCGACGCGTTCAAGGCCTTCTTCGCGGACAACATCGCCGCCTTTCCCGACCTGGTCACCACCGTGGACCACATCGTCGCCGCCGGCGACCGGGTGATGGTCTTCGTGACCTGGACCGGCACGCTCACCGGCGCCTGGAGCGGGGGCGGCCCCTCCGGGCTGCCGCTGGAGATGCGCACCTGCGACCAGTTCCGGATCGAGCGTGGGAAGGTCGCGGAGCACTGGGAGGTCGTGGACTACCTGGCCCTGGGGCGGGCCGGGCTGCCGACCCCGTGAGCAGGACCGACGTCCGTTCCGAGAGCCGATGTCCGAGGCCGACACCCGAGAGAGGGACCTTGCGATGACCTCCGCTTCCGACCCTTCCGACAGCGCACCCGTACTGATCGTCGGCGGCAGCCTCGTCGGGCTGTCCACCGCTGTGTTCCTCGCCCGGCACGGGGTCCGTTGCACCTTGGTGGAGCGCCATCCGGGCACGTCCATCCATCCGAGGGCCGTCGGCTACTACCCCCGGACCGGGGAACTGCTGCGTCAGGCCGGGGTCGAGGACGCGGCCGTACGGGAGGCCACGGGGTACGCCACGCACCGCACTCGTGCCGGGGTGACCTCGCTGGCGGGTGAGGTGCTGTTCAGCAAGGAGGAGCTGGAGGGCGACGACGACCTCGGCGACCTCACCCCGTCCCGGCTGCTTCTGCTGCCGCAGGACCGGTTGGAGCCGCTGCTGCGGGACCGGGCCGTGGAACTCGGCGCCGACCTCAGGTTCGGTACGGAGCTGTTGTCCTTCACCGAGGACCCGGAGGGGGTGACCGCCGTCCTCGGAGACGCCGACGGCACCCGTACCTTCCGCAGCTCCTATCTGGTGGCCTGCGATGGGCCGCGCAGTACCGTGCGAGAGGCGCTGAAGGTGCCCCGACAGGGGCGCGGGGTGCTGTCCCGTCATGTGAGCATCGCGTTCGGCGCGGATCTGCGCCCGGTGCTGGGGGAGCGCCGTTACAGCGTGGTCCATGTGAAGAATCCCCAGGTCACGGGCATCCTCGTGCATGACGACACCCTGACCGGGGGCACGCTGATCGTCGGGTACCGGCCCGAGGACGGCGAGAGCCTGGAGGACTTCACCGACGAGCGCTGTGCCGAGCTGGTGGGGGCAGCCGTAGGAGCGCCGGGGGTCGAGGTGACGATCCGTTCGCGCTTCCCCTGGGACATGGCGGAGCAGGTGGCCGAGGGCTTCGTGCACGGGCGGGTGCTGCTCGCCGGGGACGCGGCGCATGTGGTGCCGCCGACCGGCGGTTACGGAGCCAACACCGGTATCGCCGACGCCCACAACCTCGCCTGGAAGCTCGCCCTGGTGGTCGACGGCGTCGCGGGGGCCGGCCTCGTGGACACGTACGACGCCGAGCGGCGGCCCGTGGCGGTCTACACGGCCGAGCAGGGATCCCTCCAGCTCGCCCTGCGTTCCGGCACCGCCACCGCGGAGCAGCAGGCCGCCGTCGCGGACGCGGTGACGGTGACGTCGGGCCAGGCGTACCGCTCCGAAGCGGTCGCCGGGGAGCCGGGGGGTGCGGACCTTCCGGTCGCCTCCGATCCGCGGGCGCTGCGCGGGGCGCCGGGGACCAGGGCACCGTACGCGGCGCTGTCGCGGGGCGGTGAACCCCTCTCCACGCTCGACCTCTTCGGGCGGGACTTCGTCCTGCTGACCGGGGAGCGCGGTCGCGAGTGGATCTCGGCCGCCGTCTCCGCCTCCGCCGAGCTGGGCCTGAAACTCACGGCACGCCGGGTGGTGCCGGGCACGGGTGGCGGGGCGGGCACGCTGGCCGACCCGGAGGGCAGCTGGTCCGAGCGCTACGGCGGTCTGCGCCCCGAAGGCGCGGTACTGGTACGGCCGGACGGTGTCGTGGCCTGGCGGTCTGCGGGCGCGGACCCGGGAGGCGAGGAGACCGCGGTGCTGTCAGCGGTACTGCGGAGGATTCTCGTACGGGGATCCCGTACCGGGACGAAGTAGCGGGCCGGGTCCGTGGCGGACGTCGCCGCGGACCTTTTCCGTGGGCTCGCCCGAGCGTCAGGCGGAGCCCGAGTCCTGCTGCAACTCGCCCACGGAGTCGACGTACTTGATGAGCAGGCGGGCGAATTCGAGCCGCTCCTCCTGTGGCCAGTCCTGGGTGATGCGCTCGAAGGCCGCGCGCTGGTGGCGGCGGAAGCGGGCGAGCGTCTCGTGCCCCTCCGGGGTGAGCTGGAGGATCGTACGGCGGCCGTCGCGCTGCGAGGCCGCGCGGATCAGATAGCCGGCGGTGATGCAGTCGGAGACCATCCGGCTCGCCACGGAGGGGTCGACGGCGAGCCGCTCGCCCACGACACCGACGGTGATCTCCTGGCCCTCCTGGTCGGGCCCGTCCTGGACGATGTTGAGGACCAGGGTCCTGGTGAAGTCCTTGCGGGACACCTGCTTCTCCACATTCAGCGCCTGTGCGCGCCGCAGTCGGGAGAAGGCCGGGCCGACAGCGTCGAGCAGATCCGCTGCCCGCGGCGGGGGCTGAGTCGAAGTGTCCATGTCCGCATTCTAAGCGAGTTGATTACGGCAGACGAGCATCTGTATGCTCTCAATCCACTGCATGACGTTAAGCATATACCTGTCAGTAAACATCTATCGAAGGGAACCCGACCCCATGTCCCATCCCGTGCCCCCCGAGAAGTCCGATCGCGACTTCGAGATCGCCTACGACACCGACGTCGACTTCGACGTGCTGATCGTCGGCGGCGGCCCCGTCGGCATGCTGCTCGCCGCGGAACTCCGTATCTCCCGCGTCCGGGCCGTGGTGCTCGAACGGCTGCCCGAGCGCACCCCGCACTCCAAGGCCTTCGGGCTGCACGCCCGTTCCCTGGAGTCGCTCGACCGGCGCGGCCTGCTCAAACGGTTCCGCGAGGGCGCCCGCTCCTGGAACAACGGCCACTTCGCCGGCCTGGACGAGTGGGTCGACTTCTCCACCCTCGACAGCGCGCACGGCTACGCCCTGCTCTCCGAGCAGACCAGGACCGAACGCCTGCTGGAGGAGCGTGCCGCCGAGTTCGGCGCCGAGATCCGACGAGGTCACGAGGTCACCGCGATACGCCAGGACGCCGCCGGCGTCGAGGCCGAGGTGACCGGCCCCGACGGCACGTACACCCTGCGCGCCCGGTACGCCGTGGGCTGCGACGGCGGTCGCAGCCTGGTCCGCCAGGAGGCCGGCATCGCCTTCCCCGGCACCGGCGGCCGGGTCACCGCCCGGCTCGGTGACGTGATCCTCGCCGACCGCGAGAACGCCCCCATGGGCATGGAGCGCACCGAACGCGGCCTGCTGTTCTGCGTGCCGCTCGACGACACCTACCACCGGGTGTCCACGTTCGACTTCGAGGCCGACCGTGAGCCCGGCGCCGAGCTCACCCTGGACGAGCTGACCGCGAGCCTGCGCGAGATCTGGGGCGACGACCTCGGCGCGCACTCGCCGCGCTGGCTGTCGGTCTTCACCGACTCCGCGTGCCAGGCCGACCGCTACCGCGAGGGCCGGCTGCTGATCGCGGGCGACGCCGCCCACACCCACTTCCCGGTCGGCGGCCAGGGCGTCAACCTCGGTCTCCAGGACGCCTTCAACCTCGGCTGGAAGCTCGCCGCCGAGGTGCACGGCTGGGCTCCCGAGGGCCTGCTCGACAGCTACGACCGCGAGCGCCAGGCACCGGCCCGCAAGGTGCTGGCCAACACCCGCGCGCAGATCGCGCTGATGAACCCGGACCCGTACGTCACCCCGCTGCGCGAGCTCTTCACCGATCTCATGCGCAAGGAGCAGGTGAACCGGCACCTCGCCGAGATGCTCAGCGGCGTCACCGTCCGCTACGCGATCGACGGCCCCGAGCACCGGCTGCTCGGCGACTTCGCCCGCGACCTGGAGCTGAAGACCGAGGACGGCGACCGGCCCCTCCCCAAGTACCTGAAGCGCGGCACCGGTCTGCTGCTCGACCTGACCGGCGATCAACAGATCGGCCAGGTGTACGAGAAGTGGGCCGCGGGCGCCTCCTGGGCGGGCCGGCTCCAGCACGTCCGGGCGGAGTGCGCCCAGGAGCCGCAGCTGGCCGGTCTGCTGGTCCGCCCCGACGGCTATGTCGCCTGGGCCGCCGACCGGGACATGCCGGAGGCGGAGCTGCGGGAGTCGCTGTCCGCGGCGGTCACCACCTGGTTCGGCACCGCCTGACCCGGCACCTCCCCCCACACCCCCCACACCGCTTGTGCACGTGAGAGGACGAAGTGAGCAATCCCCCCTGGTCGCAGGAGTTATTGGAGAAAAGTGACCTGATCACCCCCATGGCCATCAGAGTGGCCGCCACCCTCGGGCTCTCGGACCACATGGCCGCCGGAGCGGTCACGGTCGAGACGCTGGCCCGTGAGGCGGACGTGGACTCGGCCGCCCTGGGCCGGCTCCTCGGCCACCTGGTGAACGCCGGGATCTACCGCCCGCTCCCCGACGGGGGCTACGAACCGACCGAGCTCGGCGTCCTGCTGCGCGACGACGTCCCCGAGTCGGGCCGCGACTGGCTCCGTCTGGACGGCCCGACCGGCCGGGGCGAGACCGCGGTGTTCCGCCTGCTCGACGCCGTGCGCTCCGGCGCACCCGTCTACTCCGCGCTGTACGGGCAGGAGTTCTGGACGGACGTCGAGTCGGACGGCGCGCTGGCGGAGGCCTTCGCGCGGCGGATGGCGGCGAGCATGCGCTGGGTCGTCCCCGAGCTGCTGGCCCACGGCGACTGGCAGGCCGTACGGCATGTCGTCGACGTGGGCGGCGGCAGCGGTGACCTGCTCGCGGCCGTGGTCGACGCCACCCCGGGCGCGCGGGGCACCCTGCTCGACCTGGAGGGGCCCGCGGCCGCGGCCGAGCGGGACTTCGCGGCCGCGGGACTTCAGGAGCGCTGCCGTGCGGTGGTCGGCAGCTTCTTCGATCCGCTGCCCGCCGACGGCGACGTGTATCTGCTGTCCAACGTCCTGCTCAACTGGCCCGACGACCGAGCGGCCGAGATCCTCCGGCGCTGCGCCGAGGCCGTCCGTCCGGGCGGCCGGGTGATGGTCCTCGAAGGCCTGCTCGACGTCCAGACCGACCAGACCGATCTGGACCTGCGGATGCTCGTCTATCTGGGCGGGCGGATGCGCACCACCGAGCAGCTGCGCGAGCTGGCGGCCACCGCCGGGCTCCTGCTGCGCCGAGTGGTCGGCCTGGGACCGGTGCGCTCGCTCGTCGAACTCACACCGGCCTGACCCGGCTCGTGCCCCATCCCCGCACCCCCGTAACGCACGCAAGAAAACCAAAAGAACCAACAGAACCAAGAGAAAGAGGAGTACGTCCATGCGCATCGTCCGACACCACGAGTTCGGCGCCCCTTCGGTGCTGCGGTCCGAAGAGGCCGACACCCCTGTCCCCGGTCCCGGCCAGGTGCTGATCCGCACCGAGGCGGTCGGGGTCAACTTCGCCGAGTGCCAGCGCCGTCAGGGCATCCCGGTCGGCGGTCCCGCCACGCTTCCCGGCTCGCCGGGCGGTGATGTCGCGGGCGTCGTCGAGGCCCTCGGTGAGGGCGTCGACCAGGTGAGCGTCGGTGACCGGGTGGTCACCGGTGTCGCCGCCGACGGGTACGCCGAGTACGTCGTCACCCAGGCCGACTGGCTGTTCGCCGTCCCCGAGGGGATCGACGCGGGTCAGGCCACCTCGCTGCCCATCCCCGGCCAGACCGCCTACCACGTGATCACCACGGCGGCGAAGCTCCAGCCCGGTGAGTCCGTGCTGATCACCGCCGCCGCGGGCGGTATCGGCCATCTGCTGGTCCAGATGGCCAAGGCGCTCGGCGCGGGGCAGATCATCGCCGCCGCCCGCGGAGCGGAGAAGCTGGCCTTCGCCGCCTCGCTCGGCGCGGACGTCACCGTCGACTACGGCGAGGACGGCTGGGACGAGAAGGTGCGCGCCGCGACCGGCGGACGGGGCGTGGACGTCGCCCTGGAGACCGTCGGCGGCGACATCCTCACCAAGTCCGTGAACCTCACCGCCCAGTTCGGGCGGACGGTGGTCTACGGCGCGGCGGGTGGCGAGCTGCCGGCCATCGAGGTCGGCGACATCTTCAACAACCGCATCGTCATGGGCTTCAGCATGTGGGGCGTGATGGGCGAAAAGCCGGACGTCATGGCCGAGGGTGCCCGGGAGCT
Source organism: Streptomyces sp. NPDC056479 (assembly GCF_042795335.1). Classification (NCBI taxonomy): domain Bacteria; kingdom Bacillati; phylum Actinomycetota; class Actinomycetes; order Kitasatosporales; family Streptomycetaceae; genus Streptomyces; species Streptomyces sp. NPDC056479. Next base: position 49,956 of record NZ_JBHTRZ010000003.1, read on the forward strand.
GCTGGACATGGTGACCTCCGGCAAGGTCCGTCCCGTCGTCCACGCCGAGCTGCCGCTGAAGGACGCCGCGGCCGCGCACGAGCTGATGGAGTCGCGCTCCCAGCTCGGCCGTGTGGTGCTCGTTCCCTGACCCTGTTTCAGACAATGCATCGAATCATCGATGTGCAGTTTGACAAATGCGTGCACGACAGCATGTAATTGCTGTCGGTAAACCATGTAACCCGGATCCCTGGGCGGAGCCGCGCGACGACCATCCGCGGCTCGACAACACCTCCTAGTTGGGAGAACACCATGCGCATCGTCCGCCACCACGAGCACGGGGCCCCCTCGGTGCTGCGTGTGGAAGAGGCGGAGAAGCCGCAGCCCGGACCGGGCGAAGTGCTGATCCGCTCCGAGGCCGTCGGTGTCACGTTCGCCGAGGTCCAGCGCCGTCAGGGCATCCCGATCGGCGGCCACGCCACGCTGCCCGGCGCCCCCGGCGGCGATGTCGCCGGCGTCGTCGAGGCACTCGGCGAGGACGTGACCACCCTCAGCGTCGGGGACCGTGTCGTCGTCGACGTCGACCACAGCGCCTACGCCGACTACGTCACCGCCGACGCCGCCTGGGCCATCACCATCCCGGACAGCATGGATGCCGCCGAGGCGACCCTGCTGCCCAGCCCGGCCCAGACCGCGTACCACGCCATCAAGGAGTCCGGTCAGCTCAGGCCCGGCGAGTCGATCCTGATCGACGCCGCCTCCGGGGGCGTCGGCCACCTCGCCGTGCAGATCGCCAAGGCGATGGGCGCGGGCAAGGTGATCGCCACCGCCAGTACGCAGGCCAAGCTGGACTTCGTCCGTGACCTCGGTGCCGACGTCACCGTCAACTACACCGACGACGACTGGGACGAGCAGGTACGGGCCGCGACCGACGGCCGGGGCGTGGACGTCGTCCTGGAGACCGTCGGCGGCGACATCCTCACCAAGAGCGTCGCCCTCACCGCCCAGTTCGGCCGGCTGGTCTTCTACGGCTCGGCCAGCGGCGACATCCAGCCCATCCACCCGCTGATGCTCAGCCGGATGAAGACCGTGGCCGGATTCGCCCTGTACGCCATGCTCTACAACAAGCCCGAGGCCATCGCCGCCGGACAGCGCGACCTGCTCGACATGATCGCCACCGGCAAGGTCCGCCCGATCGTCCACGAGCGGCTCGGTCTCGACGAGGCCGTCAAGGCGCACGAACTGATGGAGGCCCGGGCCCAGCTCGGCAAGGTCGTCCTCGTCCCCTGACGCGGGACCGGCGACCCGCCGCCTCCCGTCCGACGTGGCCGGTCACGATCATCCCCCGTTCGGGACCGGCCACCCGCCGTACGGCACGAGAGGCACTCGTGCCGTACGGCGCGGTCCAACGCAGTCCACAGCGATCCCCTGACGGATCCCACACCGCAGACGACCCCGGCCGACCCCGGCCGGCGGGACGGGGATGGCACCCACTCCAGCCCGAAAGGCGAATCACCGTGCCCTCCCGGACCACAGGGACAGACAGCCCGCTCAGCGCTGTCGGCTCCCCACCCCAGACCCGGATCCGACCCGTCATCGCCGCCTGTCTGCTGGCCGTCTTCCTGGCCATGCTGGACTCGCAGATCGTGGCCACCGCGCTGCCCCGCATCGTCGGGGACCTCGGCGGTCTCGACGTGTTCGCCTGGGTGACGACCGCGTACATCATCGCCGCCAGCGTCACCACGCCCCTCTACGGCAAGCTCGGCGACCTCTTCGGCCGGAAGAAGATCTTCCTGATCTCCGTCGCCGTGTTCCTGGCCGGCTCCGCGCTGAGCGGCGCCGCCCAGTCCATGGACCAGCTCATCCTGTTCCGCACCGTGCAGGGCATCGGCGCCGGCGGCCTCTTCGTCTCCGTGCTCGCCATCATCGGGGAGCTGTTCAACCCGCGCGAGGCCGCCAAGTACTTCAACCTGTTCGGCATCGTCTTCGCGCTCGCGGCGCTCTCGGGGCCCGCCGTCGGCGGCGCTCTCACCGACCTGCTGAGCTGGCACTGGGTCTTCCTGATCAACCTGCCCGTGGGCATCGTGATCCTGGTGCTGGTCTCCACCTGTCTGCACCTGCCCCGCGTCGAGCGCCCCGCGCACATCGACTACACCGGCTTCGTCCTGCTCAGCACCGCGATCGTCGCGCTCACCCTGGCCGCGAGCTGGGGCGGAGTGAAGTACGAGTGGCTGGACTGGCGCATCCTCGGGCTCGCCGTGGGCGCGGTGCTGCTCGCCGTGGGGTTCGTCGCCGCCGAGCGCCGGGCCGCCGAACCCGTCATCCCGCTGCACCTGTTCCGCGACTCCACCTTCAGCGTCAGCGTGCTGGTGAGCGTCGCGGCGGGCATCGTCTTCCTCGGCTCGGTCAACTTCCTGGCGATCTACATCCAGGTGGTGACCGGCGCCAGCCCGACCATGTCCGGTGTGGTGCTGCTGCCCATGATGTTCGGCCTGGTCGCCTCCTCCGTCGTCAGCGGCACGGCGATCACCAAGACGGGGCGCTACAAGTGGTATCCCGTCCTCAGCATGGCCGTCGGCATCGTGGGCGCGCTGCTGCTGGCCACCATGGACACGGGGACCCCCCGTGCCGTGGTCATCGGCTACATGCTGCTCTTCGGCGTCGCCGCCGGACTGAACATGCAGGTGCTCACCATGGCCGCGCAGAACACCGCGCCCCGCGACGACATCGGTGCGGTGCACGCCACCGTGTCCTTCGCCCGGCAGCTGGGCACCACCGTGGGCATCTCCCTGTTCGCCTCGATCTTCTACAACCGGCTCACCGAGGAGATCGCCGACCGGACGCCCCCGGACGCGCTGCGCGGCATCGACCCCGACGCGCTGTCCTCGACCGAGACACTGGACCGACTCGCCGAGCCCGTACGCAACGCCGTGGAGCAGTCGTACGCCGCCGCGCTCACCCCCGTGTTCCTCACCGCCGTACCGGTCCTCCTCCTGGGGCTGCTGGCCGCCCTGACGATGAAGAACCTCCCGTTGCGTGGCGAGGACCACCAGGGTCATGAGGCGGCCGCCGAGGAGAACTGACCTCTCTTCACCCGCCGCCCCGCGAGCCGCCCTCCCCCGGAGGGCGGCTCGCGTGCGTCGGCCTGGCTGCCCCCGGCCGCCCTTCAGCGCCTTTCGAGCCCGAATCGACGGCTCGCGACCATCGTCGGCACTGCACAGCCGTACGACGCAGGACGCAGGCCGAAGAACAGGCATAGGCAGACCAGGAGGCTCGTGTGACAACGACCGAAGACCCGCAGACGGCCCCGGCGGTCGACCCCGGACCGCTGATCCGGCTGACCATTGCCGACTGCGCCGCCAAGGTGCTGCACAGCGCCGTGACCCTCGGCGTGTTCGGCGCGCTTGACGGAAGTCCCGCCGACGCGGCCGAGCTGGCCCGGCGTACCGGGACGCACCACCGCATGGTTCCGGACTTCCTGGACGCCCTGGTCGGGCTCGGTCTGCTGGAGCGCACGGAGGGCCGCTACCGCAACTCCCCGCTGGCGCAGGCCTATCTGGTGCCGGACGGCTCCTCCTACCTGGGAGGCTTCGTCGAGCTCACCAACGAGACGCTGTACGGCACCTGGGGCCGGCTCACCGAGGCGCTGCGCTCCGGCGAGCCCCAGCACCTCGACCCGGACAAGGGCGGCTTCGTCGGGGACCGGCACAAGGACCCGGCCAAGATGAAGCGGTTCCTGGCCGGACTCGACGCGTACAGCGACCGGATGGGCGCCGAACTCTCCCGCCGCCTCGACTGGGGCCGCCACTCCTCGTTCGTCGACCTCGGCGGCGCGCGCGGCAACCTCGCGGCCGTACTGGTGGGGGCGCACCCGCATCTGGAGGCGACCTGCTTCGACCTGGAGCGGACGCGGCCGCTGTTCACCGAGCACATCGGCGGCCTGGGCCTGACCGACCGGGTCACCTTCGCCGGCGGCGACTTCTTCACCGACCCGATCCCGCCGGCCGACGTCGTCGTCCTCGGCCACATCCTGCACGGCTTCGACACCGCCCGACGGCGCGAGCTGCTCGGCCGGGTCTTCGAGGCGGTGCGGCCCGGCGGCACGGTCCTCGTCTACGACCGGATGATCGACGACGACCGCAGCGACCCGGAGCGGCTGCTGAGCAGCCTGCACATGCGGCTGGTCAGCCCCGACGGCTCCGAGTACCGGGTCGCGGACTGCCGGGCCTGGCTGCGCGGGGCCGGCTTCACCGACGGCGACGCACAGCCCCTGCTCGGCACCCACACCCTGGTCACCGCCCACAAGGAGGCAGCATGAAGCCGCACCGGACCCCTGTCCTCATCGTCGGAGGCGGGCTGACCGGACTGTCCGCGGCGGTCTTCCTCGCCCACCACGGTGTCTCCGCCACCCTGGTGGAACGCCACCCCGACACCTCCACCCACCCCAAGGCCCGCGCCATCAACCCGCGGACCATGGAGCTGTACCGCGCGGTCGGCATGGAGGAGCGGGTACGGGCCGGGCGTTCCCCCATCTCCGGCAACACCGACCTGGTGCACGTCGAGAGCCTCGCCGGCAAGGAACGCGTACGGATGCCCAACGCCTCCCCGGAGGACATCGGGCGGATCAGCCCCACCCAGTGGACGCTGATCGACCAGAACCAACTGGAGCCGATCCTGCGCGAGCGGGCCGTCGAGGCCGGCGCGGACGTCCGCTTCTCCACCCGGGTCGACGCGATCCAGGAGTACGAGGAGGACGGGGCCGGCGTGCTGGTCGACACCACCGACCTGTCCACCGGCGCGACTTCGCAGATCCACGCCGAGTACGTGATCGCGGCCGACGGCAGCCGCAGCCCGCTGCGCGAGATGCTGGGCATCGGGGCCCACGGCCGGGGCACCATCACCAACCTCGTCAGCTTCTTCTTCGAGGCCGACCTGACCGAGGCGCTGCGCGGCCGCCGGATCATCGCGGCGTACGTCAACAACCCCGAGGTGCGCGGCACGATCATCCCCATCGACAACGACCGCCGCTGGGTCATCAACGTCTCCTTCTTCCCCGAACAGGGCCAGCGCGCCGAGGACTTCACCGAGGAACGCTGCACCGCCCTGGTGCGGGCCGCGGTCGGGGTGCCGGACCTGCCGCTGAAGATCGAGTCGGTGGACATGCCCGCGTGGGACATCTCCGCGCGCGTGGCGGACACCTTCGCGACCCGCCGGGTCTTCGTCGCCGGTGACGCCGCCCATGTCATGCCGCCCACCGGGGCGTTCGGCGCCAGCACCGGCATCCAGGACGCGTACAACCTGGCCTGGAAGCTGGCCCTGGTGCTGTCCGGCACGGCCGGCCCCAAGCTGCTGGAGAGCTACGACGCCGAGCGGCGGCCGGTGGCCGAGGAGACGGTCCGGCAGGCGCTGCTGCGGTTCGCGGTGCGCGACGGCAAGCAGTACCAGGAGGTCGCCGCGGAGCTGTTGGACGAGACGACCATGACGTTCGGGTACTGCTACCGCTCCGGGGCCTTCGCCACGGAGGAGGGGGCGCCCGATGCGATCGTGGAGGACCCTTCGCATCCCGGCGCCCGGCCCGGAGCGCGGGCCCCGCATCTCCAGCTCGACGGTCCCGAGGGGCCGGTGTCCGTCATCGATCTGTACGGCGACGGGTTCACTCTGCTCGCGGACGAGGTGACGGGGCGGTGGACCGGGGCGGTGGAGCAGGAGGCCGCGCGGCTGGGAGTCGACCTGAAGGTCGTCCGCATCGGTCGTGGCACCAGGCTGTGGGACCAGGACGGGTCCTTCCGCCGCCGGTACGGCCTGCTGGCCGGTGGGGCGGTTCTGGTCCGTCCCGACGGGTTCGTCGGGTGGCGTACGACCGCGGGGCGCAGCGGGCCTGTTGATCGCGCGGCGGTCGCGGCCCTGCGGGCCATTCTGGACCGGGTGTAGGCGCTCGAGCGCATCGAACGGCCGCGGTGCTCCGTCCTGGAGCGCCGCGGCCGTGGTGTGTGCGGAGGGCGGAACCTGTGGCCCGTTGCCTGTCGGGGCACTAGCTCGCGGTGCGGTGCAACACCTTGTCGAGGGCCGTCGTCAGGGACTCGGCGGGGTTCTCCGGCAGGTCGGTGCCGCGCCAGGCGATGAATCCGTCCGGGCGGAGCAGGACCGCGCCGGTGTCCTGGAGGCCGTAGCGGGTGAGGAAGCGCTCGGCGACCTCGGGGGATTCCTCCGCGCCCACGCGGTGGAAGGAGAGGCCGAGCGTTGCCGCGGGCTCCTGCCAGACGGTGCCGTTCGGGCCGGTGAGAAGCCAGAAGTCGCCGTCGAGGAGGTCGTGGAGGGGGATCTCCTTGCCCTGGCGGACCAGGGGAAGGTGGGGAGCGCGGGTGCCGGGGCGGCCGCTGGGGGCCGTCGGGTCCTCGATCACGGCGGTGTCGTCGTCGCCGGCCTCGCCGAGGACGGCGTCCGATCGGTACACGTGGCCGAACAGCACCGTGGTCTCGGGACGGTGCCGGGCCGCGGCCGCCTCGTCGAGGCCGCTGCGCTGGAGGTAGCGGATGACGCCCTGGTCGACGGTGAACTCGGCGACCGGCGCCCGCTCCTGCTCGTAGGTGTCCAGCAGGCCGGGACCCGCCTCCCCGCGCAGCACCCGCGCGAGTTTCCAGGCCAGGTTGTGCGCGTCCTGAATACCCATGTTGCCGCCGAACCCTCCGGTGGGCGGCATGACGTGCGCGCAGTCACCGGCCAGCAGCACCCGCCCGGAGCGGAAGCGGTCCGCCACCCAGGCGGCGATCTCCCAGCTCGTCGCGGACTCCACCGCGACCGGCAGATCGGGCACCCCCACGGCGGCCCGCACCAGCTCCACGCAGTCCTCGGTGCCGTAGGCGCGGTGATCGGCCCCGGGCGGCAGGCTCGGAGCGAGCACCCAGCGGTCGGAGTCGGCGCCGCCGAGCTTGCCGAGCACGCCCTTGACGGTCGGGTTGCTGACGAAGCAGAGGAAGAAGGTGCGCTCTGCCACGTAGGGGTCGAGGTCGGCGTGGAAGACGATGTTCATCTGCCCGCCGAACACGCCCTGTCCGTGATGGCCGATGCCGAGCGAGGTGCGGATCGGCGCCCGTGAGCCGTCGGCCGCGACCAGGTACCGCGCGCGCACGGTCCGTTCGGAGCCGTCGCCCAGGTCGCGCAGGACGGCCGTGACGCCCTCCGCGTCCTGGGTGAACCCCGTCATCTCCGTGGCGAACCGGATGTCCGCGCCGAGCTCCTCGGCCCCCTCCCGCAGCACCGGTTCGAGCCGGTCCTGCCCGATCAGGGTCCAGCCGGTGGTGCCGACCTCGTGCGGGTCGAAGCGGAACGGCCCGTCGAATCGCCCGAGTTCGGCCCCGGTGAGGGACTCGGCCTGGAGGATGTCGCCGTACTGGGCGTGCGGGTTCTCCCGCGCCCGTACCGCGTCCTCCAGGCCGAGCGCGCGCAGCAGCTCCATGGTCCGCGGGCTCGCGGCCTGCGCCCGGGGGTGCGCCGAGATCTCCGCGTGCCGCTCCACCAGCAGCGCCCGGATGCCCTGCCGGGCGAGGAACAGGGCCTGGGCGAGGCCCACCATGCTGCCGCCCACGATGAGTACTTCGGTCGTCTCGTCCGCCATGCCGGCTCCTCGAAGGGTTAAGGGAATGCGTTCGGTTTCGGCGGGCCGATGCAACACCCGGGGCCTCGAACCGGGCTCGCGGCGCGGGCGAACGGAACCTGTGCACGGCGGCGCGCTCCCAGGCGGATTCGAGTGCCGTCCCAGGGGTGGCTGAGAGGTTCGAGTCGATCCAGGCACCAGGGGCTGTCAGGCGGATCAGGCCGGCTGCACTGATCCGCCGGACGGCCCCTAGGTGCGGCGGAAGGCTCGAAGGAGGGCGGAAGCGGTGGTGGAGGCTTTGAGTGTGCTGGTGCTGACGGGCACCGGCCTGGTGGCGGGGGTGCTCTTCGCGGTCGCGGTGAGCGTGATGCCCGCGCTGATCGCGATGACCCCGGAGCGGTACGTGTCCACGCACATCCTGCTCGGCAGGCGCTACGACCGGATCATGCCGTTCATCGTCACCGGCTCCACGGCCGTGAACGTGGGGCTCGCGGTACGGGCGTCGGACGGCCCCCGGGTGCTGTTCGCGGCCGCCGCCCTCTGTATGGCGGGGGTGGCCGTGGTGTCGCAGACCCGGAACGTGCCGATCAACCGGACGGTCAAGCGGACCCGGCCCGAGGACCTGGGCCCCGGCTGGCGGGACCCCCGCCCGGCCTGGCGGGACTGGCACTTGGTGCGCACCTGCCTCGCGATCGCGGGCTGTGCGCTGACGGCCGCCGCGGTGGTGCTGTCGTGACCCCCGTCGTCGTACGTGATCTGCCGGAGGGGGCGGAGCGGGCGGCGGCCGACGTCCGGATGCGGGAGCTGCTGTCCCGCCCCGAGCCCGGTCCGGTGGCCGAGCGGCTCGCGCTGCTGCACTTCACGGGACGGCGCAGCGGGCGGCCGTACACCGTGCCCGCCGGGGTACACACCCTCGGCGGCGCGCTGGTGGTGGCCACCGGCAGCGGCTGGCGGCACAACTTCGCGGGCGGCTCGGCGGGCGAGCTGACCTGGCGCGGGCAGCGGCGACCGGTGCGGTTCGCGCTGGTCGATGACGCGGAGCGCACCGCGCGCGGCTATCTGGAGCTGTACCGCCGCTACGGGGAGGCGGCCCCACGCCGGCTCGGAATCGCGGTGCGCGGCGAAGGGGGGCCCGGACTCGCCGAGTTCCGGGAGGCCGTGGCCGGGCAGGGGCTCTCCCTGGTGGAGGTCACCCACGTCACCCCCGTCCCGGACGAGAGCAGCGCACCCACATCAGACGCGGAGAACGAGAGGACACCACGATGAGCGGAATCGCCGGCTGGGTGGACTTCGAGCGGGACCTGACACCGGAGGCGCCCACCCTACGGGCGATGGCGGCGGCGCTCGCGCACCGCGGCCCCGACGGCTCGGGCGAGTGGATCGAGGGGCATGCCGCGCTGGCCCACCGGCGGCTCGCCCTGCTCGACCGCGAGCACGCCGGGCAGCCGGCCGTCGTGGAGTCGGAGGCCGGGAGTCCGGTGGCCGTGCTGACCCTGGACGGGAGTGTCACCAACCACGTGGAGCTGCGCCGTGAACTGGCCGCCAAGGGCCACCGGTTCACCGGCGACGGCGACGCGGAGGTGGCGCTGCACGCCTATCTGGAGTGGGGCGCCGCGTTCCCGGACCGGCTGGAGGGCCTGTTCGCCCTGGCCGTGTGGGACGTACGGCGGCAGGAACTGCTGCTGGTCCGCGACCGGTTGGGGGTGAAGCCGCTGTGCTACTTCCTGACCCCGTCCGGGGTGATCTTCGGCTCCGAACCCAAGGCACTGCTGGCGCATCCGGCGGTACGGCCGGTGGTCGACGCCGACGGACTGCGGGAGCTGTTCGCGCACAGCCGCAAGCCCGGCACCGGGGTGTTCCGGGGCACGCGCGAGGTGCTGCCCGGCCACACGATGACCGTGCGGGCGCCGGGCACCGGACACCGGCGCTACTGGTCGCTGCCCGCCCGCCCGCACACCGACAGCCTTCAGACCACGGTCGCCACCGTGCGCCGGCTGCTGTCGGAGGCGGTGGCGACGCATCTGCGCGCGGACGTGCCCGTCGGCGCGATGCTCTCCGGAGGGATCGACTCCAGCGCGCTGACCGCGCTCGCGGCCGGGGAGCGGCGGGCGGCGGGGCGCGGGCTGAGGTCGTTCTCGGTGAACTTCACCGGCTACGCGGAGAACTTCGAGCCGCACCCGACCATGCGCGCCACCCCCGACGCCCCCTACGCGGCCCTCGCGGCGGAGCACATCGGGTCCGAGCACACCGAGATCCTGCTGGAGCCGTCGGCGCTCGCGGACCCGCGGACGCACGCCGCCGCCCTGCGCAGCCAGGACGTGCCCTCGCCGCTCGGCGACATGGACGTGTCGCTGCTGCTGTTCTTCGAGGCGCTGCGCGGCGCCGGGATCACGGCCGTGCTCTCCGGGGAGACCGCCGACGAGGTGTTCAACGGCTACTTCTGGGCGTACGACGCGGCGCACAGCAACTCCACCACCTTCCCGTGGGTCTCCTTCGAGCGCGGGCACGACGCCGCCGCGGGCGGTCTTGGCTGCTCGCTGGTGGACCGTACGCTCCGCAAGGAGCTGGACTTCATGGAGTACGCCGACCAGCACTACCGCGACGCGCTCACCGAGGTCCCGCAGGTGGCCGGGGAGAGCCCCGCCGAGCGCAGGGCGCGCGAGGTCACCTATCTGGCGCTGACCCGGTGGGCCCCGACCCACCTGGACCGCGCCGACCGGATGAGCATGGCGCACGGGGTGCAGTTGCGCCCGCCGTTCTGCGACCGGGCGCTGGTGGAGTACGTGTACAACGTGCCGGCCGAGCTGAAGCGGGTGAACGGCCAGGAGAAGAGCCTGCTGCGGGCCGCCGTCGCCGATCTGCTGCCGGAGCGGGTGCTCAACCGGCCCAAGAGCGCCTATCCGACCGTCCAGGAGGCGGCGTACGGCGAGTTCGTGCGCCACCGCTTCGGGGACGTGGCCGAGGACCGGGCGGCACCGGTCGCCCCGCTGCTGGACGCCGAGGCGACCCGGGCGGCGCTGGGCGCGGCGGCGGCCCCCAGCGGTGCCTTCGCGTGGGTGGAGCGGGCGAGCATGGAGATGGTGCTCCAGCTGAACACCTGGCTGGCGGAGTACCGGGTCGAGCTGAGTCTGTGAGGGGTGAGGGGACCGGACGTCACACCCCCAGCATAAATGTGCATCTTGTCATCCATGTGCGCGTAGCCATAGAATGCGGGCAAGGCGAGGAACGGAAATAAGACATTCCTTTGCCAGGGCGGCGCAGGGGTTTTGCTGGATTCAACTTCTTTTCGGCGAAACCGTTTTCTCGAGTAAAGGGCAGGTAATTTTTCGAGCCGTCGGCGCGGGAAATGTTTCGCCCGGAAATGAGTGACGCAGGAAGGTGAATAGCCGATGGCCGTCACCCCACAAAGGTGGCGCACTCAGGGGGAATGCAGTGATAGAGATCGGTCTGCTGGGCTCCATGCGAATACGCAGGAACGGGGAGGACGTTACACCGTCGGCCCCCAAGCTGCGTCAGGTGCTGGCCCTGCTGGTGCTCAATGCTAATTCGCTGGTCAGCGTGGACCAGCTGTGCGAGGAGCTGTGGGAGGACCGCCCACCGCTCAGCGCGCTGACCACCTTGCAAACCTACATTTATCAACTGCGCCGCAGGTTGCTGTTGGCCACAGAACAGCACGGCGCGCCTTTCGGATCCCGTCCACCGCACAGCTGCCCCGCAATCCTGACCAGAGTGGGTGGGTACGAACTGCGGCTGGACGACAAGCAGTCGGTGGACGCCTATCGGTTCGACCAGCTCACCGAACAGGGCATGGCACAGCTCCGTACCGGCGCGGGTGAGCTGGAGGCGGCCCGCACGCTCAAGAAGGCGCTTTCTCTTTGGCACGGCGGAGCCCTGGTCGACGTCAGCACCGGACGCCGGCTGTCGGCCTGGTCGACCCAGCTGGAGGAACGCCGTAAGAGCGTCCAGGAACAGCGCTTCTCCTTGGAACTCGAACTCGGCCGTCACCACGCAGTGCTGGACGAGCTGTCCGAGGCCTTCCGCGCGCACCCCACCCACGAGGCGTTCGCCGGACAGCTGATGCGGGCCCTGCACCGCTGCGGCCGCCGCCCGGACGCCCTCAACACCTTCCGTACCCTGCGCAGCCATCTCGTCGAGGAACTCGGACTGGAACCCTCCGCGCAGCTCCAGCGGCTCCACCAAGAGGTGCTCGCGGACCGCGGCAACCTCAGGGGACCGGTCCCGGCCACGACCGAGGCCGCGCCCGCCGGGCGCCGGCCCGTGCCAGGCCCGGCCCAGCTTCCCGCCGACGCAGGTGACTTCGTCGGACGGGAACGGGAACTCGCCCAGCTGGAGACCTTCCTGGGCGCGGACCGGACCAGCTCCGGCATGCGGGTCGTGGAGGTGCACGGTCCGCCCGGCGTCGGCAAGAGCGCCTTCGCCGTGCGTGCCGCGCACCGGCTGCGCCCGCGCTTCCCCGACGGACAGCTCTTCATCGACCTGTCCGCCGTCGGCGAGGGCTCCCAGCAGCTCGCCGACGTGCTGTCGGCCTGTCTCACCGCCTGTGGCATCCAGCGCGAGGCACAGCCCACCGGGCTTGACGAGCTCAGCCGGCTCTTCCGCACCTGGACCGCCGACCGCCGGGTGCTGGTCGTGGTCGACGACGCGCTCACCGCCTCCCAGATCCGTGCCGTCCTGCCGGGCGGTTCCGGCTGCGCGGTGATCGCCACCAACCGCTACCGGGCGCACAGCCTCTCCACCGGTCGCAAGATCGTGCTCCCCGCCCTGTGCCCCGAGGAGTCCCTCCAGCTCTACGACCGGGTCGCCGGGAAGCGCTCCCGGCAGGAGGACCCCGCGGCGGTGAAGGAGCTGATGGAGCTGTGCGAGGGACTCCCCCTGGCGATCAGGGCGGTGGCCGGCCGGCTCACCGCGCGGCCCGGCTGGTCGGCGGCCCGGCTGGCGCTGCGGCTGCGCGGCAACCACCGGATGCTGCTCGAACTCCCCGCCGGAACCCAGTCGTTGATGACGACGGTGGCGGCCAGCCACCGGCATCTGCCCGACTGCTCCCGGGAGTTGCTGCGCCTGTTGCTCCAGCGCGAGCGCGGCCGCTGGAGCCTCGACGAGGTGGTGGCACGGCTGCGTCCCGGCATCGGTGACGCCGAGACGCTCCTCGAATACCTCGTCGATGTCCACCTCGTCCAGGAACACCTGACACCGGACGCCGAGCTCCTGTACTCCGTGCCCCGGCTCACCCGGCAGGCCCTGATCCTCCTGCTGCGGGGTACGTCCGTGAGCGGCGTACCGACCGGCCGGACCGCCGGGGTCGGCGCAGTCGCCGGCACCGGTTCCGGCGTCACCCTGCTGAAGGCCGACGTAGGCCGGTAGCAGCACCTCCTCGACGGCCCGCCGCACCCCAGGTGCGGCGGGCCGTCGTGCTGTGTCCCGTCCGCCGCACGCGGGGCCGTCAGCGGTTCTCCAGGCGCCTTCGAGAGCGTCTCGACCCCAGCCGACCAGGGTGAACACAGAACCGACAAGCCGGAGGACATCGTGCACCGAACGCTGATCGTGGCGAGGATGGACCTCGCCGACGCCGAGGGCGTCGCTCAGGTCTTCGCCGATTCGGACAGCACCGAACTGCCGCATCTGGTGGGGGTGTCGAGGCGGACGCTGTTTGCGTTCCACAACCTGTACTTCCATCTGGTGGAGGCCGACGAGGACATCGCGCCGAACCTGTACAAGGCGCGCAGCCACCCGCTCTACGAGGAGATCAACACCCGGCTCGGCCAGTTCATCTCGCCCTACGACCCCGACTGGCGCGAGCCCAAGGACGCCATGGCCGTCCCCTTCTACTCCTGGACGCCCCAGCAGGGCCCGCAGACCAGCGCCCCGCGCTCGGCGAACCTGGGCGGTGGCCGATGAGCGCCCCCGCCACCACCAGGGTCTCCGTGTACGAGGTCGCCGCCAACACCAAGCGCGGCGGCGACATCCGCGTCACCCTCAGCCCCAAGACCGTGGGCTGCACCTCGGGCTTCGGCGGAGTGCTGCGACTGGCCCCCGGCCATCACGTCACCGAGCACCTCCACCCGTACTCCGAGGAGTTCCTGCACGTCGTCCAGGGCCGGCTGGAGATGACCCTGGACGGCGGCACCCCGGTCGTACTCGGCCCCGGCGACTCGCTGCTGGTGCCCATCGGGGTGCGCCACCGCCTGGTGAACACCGGGTCCGTGCCGGCCGAGGCGGTCTTCCACCTCTCCCCGCTCGCACCGCGCCCCGAACTGGGCCACGTCGACACCGAACAGCCGATCGACGAGTCCGCGGGCAATCCCGATGTGGGGGCGGCCCGATGACGGCCGGGCACCGACGCGCGGTGATCACCGGGGTGGGCGCCGTCGCGCCCGGCGGGATCGGGCGGGACGCCTACTGGGACCTGCTCACCGCCGGCCGCACCGCCACCCGCCGCATCAGCCTGTTCGACCCGGCGGGGTTCCGCTCCCAGGTCGCCGCCGAGTGCGACTTCAACCCGCTCGCCGCCGGACTCACCCCGCAGGAGGCCCGCCGTATGGACCGGGCCGGCCAGTTCGCGGTCGTCGCCGCCCGCGAGGCCGTCGCGGACAGCGGCGTCGAACTGCCCGGCGCCGACCCGGAACGGGTCGCCGTGAGCATCGGCAGCGCCGTCGGCTGCACCATGGGCCTGGAGGAGGAGTACGCCGTCCTCTCCGACGGCGGCCGTGAGTGGCTGGTCGACCACCGCTACGGCGTTCCCCACCTGTACGGCTACATGGTGCCCAGCACTCTCGCCGTCGAGGTGGCCCGGCAGGCGGGCGCCGAGGGGCCGGTCGCGCTGATCTCCACCGGCTGCACCTCGGGCCTGGACGCCATCGGACACGGCGTCCAGCTGATCGAGGAGGGCACGGCCGACATCGTGCTCGCCGGCGCCACCGACGCCCCGCTGTCGCCGATCACCTCCGCCTGCTTCGACGCCATCAAGGCCACCACCGCCAACAACGACGACCCCGAACACGCCTCCAGGCCCTTCGACGGACGGCGCGACGGCTTCGTTCTGGGCGAGGGCTCCGCCGTCATGGTGATCGAGGAGCTGGAGTCGGCCAGGCGCCGCGGCGCCACCGTGTACGCCGAGATCCTCGGCTTCGCCGGCCGCAGCAACGCCTTCCACATGACCGGACTCAAGCCCGACGGCCGGGAGATGGCCGAGGCCGTCCGGGTCGCCCTGGACCGGGCGCGGCTCGACCCCGGCGCCATCGACTACATCAACGCGCACGGCTCGGGCACCAAGCAGAACGACCGGCATGAGACCGCCGCCTTCAAGCGCAGTCTCGGACAGCGGGCGCACGAGGTGCCGGTCAGCTCCATCAAGTCGATGATCGGGCACTCGCTCGGCGCCATCGGCTCCCTGGAGATCGCCGCCTGCGCCCTGGCCCTGCGCCATCAGGTCGTACCGCCGACGGCCAACCTGTCCACGCCCGACCCCGAGTGCGACCTCGACTACGTGCCGGTGACGGCCCGTGAGCACCGTATGGACCGGGTGCTCAGCGTGGGCAGCGGCTTCGGCGGCTTCCAGACGGCGATGGTCCTGGGCCGGCCCGCCGGGGCGTACCGGGAGGCGGCATGAGCGCCTCCGGCATACGCCCCGGCCGCCGCGGCCGGTCCGTGGTCACCGGCCTCGGCGTGGTCGCCCCCACCGGGATCGGCGCCGCCCGGCACTGGGACTCGGTGCTCGCGGGCAAGAGCGGCCTCGGCCGGATCACCCGCTTCGACCCGACCGGCTACCCCGTCCAAGTGGCGGGGGAGGTCCCCGGATTCCGCGTCGGCGAACAGGTGCCGGGACGGCTCGTCCCGCAGACCGACCGCTTCACCCACTTCGCGCTGGCCGCCGCCGAGGACGCCCTCGCGGACGCCGCCACCGATCCGGCGACCCTGCCGGAGTACGAGATGGCGGTGGTGACCGCCAGCTCCTCGGGCGGCACCGAGTTCGGACAGCACGAGATGGAGAACCTCTACCAGAAGGGTTCCTCCTGGGTCGGCGCCTACCAGTCCATCGCCTGGTTCTACGCGGCCACCACCGGCCAGGTCTCCATCCGGCACGGCATGCGCGGCCCCTGCGGGGTGATCTGCGGTGAGCAGGCCGGCGGCCTCGACGCCCTCGGCCAGTCCCGGCGGCTGCTGGACACCGGCTCCCGGCTCGTGCTCAGCGGCGGCACCGACGCCTCGCTGTGCCCGTACGGACTGGTGGCGCAGCTGTCCACCGGCCGGCTGTCCACCGAGGACGATCCCGCCCGCGCCTATCTGCCCTTCGACGCGGCCGCCTCCGGCTTCGTCCCGGGCGAGGGCGGCGCCATCCTCGTCGTCGAGAGCGCCGAGGCGGCACGCGCCCGCGGGGTCCCGGCGTACGGCGAACTCCTGGGCTACGCGGCCGGTTTCGACCCCACGGCGGACGGCACCACCGCGCGGCACTCCGTGCTGGCCTCCGTGGTCCGGCGGGCCCTCACCGACGCCGGGCTCACCCCGGGCGACGTCGACATGGTCTTCGCCGACGCCGCCGGCACGCCCGCCGAGGACCTCGCCGAGGCGCGTGCCATCACCGAGGTCTTCGGCCCCGGCGCCGTACCGGTGACCGCGCCGAAGACCCTCACGGGGCGCCTCTACGCGGGCGGCGCCGCGCTGGACGTGGCCACCGCGCTGCTCGCCCTGAGCGCCGGTGTCGTCCCGCACACCGCGGGGCTCGCCCGGCCGGCCCCCGGCTGCGAGATCGACCTGGTCCTGGACCGCCCCCGCCAGACAGACCCGAGGACGGCCCTGGTGCTCGCCCGCGGCCACGGCGGCTTCACGTCCGCCCTGGTGGTAGGCGCGGGCGACCGCGAGGCCCCCACCAAGTGACCGGCCCACCACCCACGACGTAACGAAAGGCGGCTCCTCATGCCGGAGTTCACCCTCGACGACCTACGCCGCATCCTCCGAGCCAGCGGCGGCGTGGACGAGCAGACCGACCTGGACGGCGACCAGTTCGCCGACACCGCGTTCGCCGACCTCGGCTACGACTCCCTCGCCCTGCTGGAGCTCGTCAACCGCATCGAGCGCGAGTACGACATCCAGATCCCCGACGGCGACCTCGCGCATACCCAGAGCCCCGCCGAGGCCCTCGCTTATGTCCACGCCCGGCTCAGGGAGGCCCGCGTCTGATGGCAGGACACACCGACAACGCGATCGTCGTCGAGGCACCGATGGACCTGGTGTGGACGATGACCAACGACGTGGCCTCCTGGCCACGGCTGTTCAACGAGTACGCCTCCGCCGAGATCCTCGGTCAGGACGGCGACACCGTCACCTTCCGGCTCGCCCTGCACCCGGACGAGAACGGCACGGTCTGGAGCTGGGTCTCCGAGCGCACCCCCGACCCGGCCACCCGCACCGTCGTGGCCCGCCGGGTCGAGACCGGCCCCTTCGCGTACATGAACATCCGCTGGGAGTACGAGGAGGTGCCCGGCGGCGTACGGATGCGCTGGATCCAGGACTTCGCGATGAAGCCCGACGCCCCGATCGACGACGCCGGGATGACCGCCAGGCTCAACCGCAACACCGCCGTCCAGATGCGGCTGATCAAGGCCAAGGTGGAGACCGCGGCCCGGGCCGGCCGGCAACTCCAGGGCAAGCGCGTCCTGGTGACCGGCGGCAGCCGCGGCATCGGCCGGGGCATCGTCCTCGCCGCGGCCCGGGCCGGGGCCGACGTCGTCACCTGCTACCGCACTCCCGGCGAGGCCGTGGCCACCCTGGAGGAGGAACTCGCCGGCACCCCCGGCAAGCACCAGGTGCTGCGGGCCGACGCCGCCGACGAGACGGACGTGGACCGGCTGGCCGCCGCCTGCCGGGCGAGCCTCGGCGGACTGGACGCCGTCGTCAACAACGCCGGGGCGTTCCGGCCCCAGCCGTACGCCGAACTCGGACCCGCCGAGTGGGCCGCCACCCTCCAGGGCAACCTCACCGCCGCCCACCTGGTCACCCAGCGCACCCTGCCGCTGCTCTCGGCCGGCTCCTCGGTGACCAACATCGGCTCCACGGTCGCCTTCATCGGCATGGCCGGCGGCGTCCACTACACCGCCGTCAAGTCCGCGCTGGTCGGCATGACCCGCTCGCTGGCCCGGGAGCTCGGACCGCTCGGCATCCGCGTCAACACGGTCTCCCCCGGCCGTATCGCCACCGAGGCCCTCGACGAGCTGCCCGCCGAGGAGGCCGAGCGGCAGCGCGCCACCTTCGCCTCCTTCACCGCGCTCGGCCGGCTCGGCACCGTCGACGACATCGCCCAGGCCGTGCTGTTCCTCGTCAGCGACCACGCCGGATACGTCACCGGCCAGAACATCCACGTCGACGGCTGCGTGTGAGCCGCGGCCCAGCCAAGGAGGTAATCCCAGTGGAACTCGCACTGCACGGCAGGAAACTGCTCGTCACCGGAGGCACCCGGGGCATCGGCCGGGGCATCGTCCTCGCCGCCGCACAGGCCGGCGCCGACGTCCTCACCTGCTACCGGCAGGAGAGCGAGGCCGTCGACAGCCTGACCGCCGCGCTGAAGGAGACCGCCGGTGACCACCACGTGATCCGCGCGGACGTCGGCGACACCGCCGAGGTCGACCGCCTCGTCGGCGAGGCCAAGGACCGCTTCGGGCGGCTCGACGGGGTCGTCAACAACGCGGGTGTGATCAGCCACATCCCGTTCGCGGAGCTGCCCGCCGACGAGTGGGCGCGGATCCTCGACACCAACCTCACGGCCGCCTACCGGATCATCCAGCAGGCGCTGCCGCTGCTCGGCGCCGGTTCCTCGGTGGTCAACATCGGCTCGCGCGGAGCCGCCGCGGGCATACCGCTGCGCGCCCACTACACCGCCGCCAAGGCCGCCATGATCGGGCTGACCCGCTCCCTCGCCAAGGAACTCGGCCCGCAGGGCATCCGGGTCAACGTGGTCGCTCCCGGCGTCATCGAGACCGAGGCCTTCGCCACGATGCCCGCCGACCGCGCCGACGGGCTGCGGGCCACCTACTCCCGCAAGACCGCGCTCGCCCGCCTCGGCACCGTCGAGGAACTCGCGGGCCCGGTGCTGTTCCTGCTCTCCGACGCCGCCGCGTACATCACCGGCGAGACCCTCAACGTCGACGGGGGTATCTGACATGCCCGAGCCCGCCGAGAAGGTCTTCCGGGTCATGCTGCGGATGCAGATCAAGTCCGGCATGGAGAACGAGTTCGAGAAGGTGTGGCTGGAGGTCGGCGACTCGGTCACCACCCACCCCGCCAACCTCGGCCAGTGGCTGTCCCGCGGTGTCGATGAGGACGGCGTCTACTACATCGTCAGCGACTGGGTGAACGAGCCGCTGTTCCGCGAGTTCGAGACCAGCGACCGGCATCTGCAACACCGTCAGAAGCTGCACCCGTACCGCAGCGGCGGTTCCATGACGACCATGCACGTCGTCGCCGCCCTGTCCGGCGCGGCCGGCGGCACGTCGTGACCTCCCAAGCCACCCCTACGGCGATCGAGGTGGTGCTCTACCACCTGAGCGACGACCCGGACCGGGTGCTGCCCGCGTACCACGAGGCCAGCCGCCGGATGACGGGTACCGCGGGCCTGCTCGGCAACAAGCTGCTGCACGCCCTCGGCGACCCGCGCTCCTATGTCGTGGTCAGCCGCTGGTCGCACTGGGAGGCGTTCACCGCCTGGGAGAGCGGCCCGGCCCACAAGGACCAGACCGCCCCGCTGCGGCCGCTGCGCGACACCGGCCGGGACCGGCCCTTCGAGATCTACCGGGAGCTCGCCAGCTACGCGGGGGACCGGGCCACCGCCGACGTCACGGAAGGAGTCTGAAAATGGCACGTACCGACGCCCGGCAGACCGCCCCGCCGACCGACCTGTTCACCCCGGCCTTTCACCAGAACCCGCACGAGGCGCTGGCCGACCTGCGGCGGACCGCGCCCGCCGTGCCCGTGACGACACCGAACGGCCTGCGCACCTGGCTGGTCACCGGATACGAGCACGCCAGGGCGCTGCTCGCCGACCCCCGGCTGAGCAAGGACATGCGGGTCGGCCGGGACCTGATCCCGAAGAACTTCGCCGATCCCGACAAACAGCGGGAGTTCCTCGCCGAGTCGGGGGAGCGCAGCCAGTTCCCGCACGTCCTCAGCGTGCACATGCTGGACAGCGACCCGCCGGACCACACCCGGCTGCGCCGACTCGTCGGCCGGGCCTTCACCGCGCGCCGGGTCGAGTCCCTGCGGCCACGCATCACCGAGCTCACCGACGAACTGCTGGACGCCATGGCCCGGCACGAGCGGCTGGACCTCATGGAGGCGCTGGCTTTCCCGGTGCCGTTCACGGTCATCTGCTGGCTGCTCGGCGTGCCCCCGGACGACCGGGCCGCCTTCCGCCGCTGGTCCAACCTGCTGGTCTCCGGCGCGGGCACCGACGAGGTGCGTGAGGCCAGCGCGTCGATGATCGCGTACCTGAAGGCGCTGATCGAGGCGAAGCGGGCCGAACCGGCCGACGACATGCTCACCGACCTCGTGCACGCCCAGGACTCCGGTGAGCAGCTGTCGTCCGACGAGCTGATCTCCATGGCGTTCCTGCTGCTGGTGGCCGGCCACGAGACCACGGTCAACCTCATCGGCAACGGCACCCTGGGCCTGCTCACCCACCCCGAGGTGCGCCGGCAGCTCGCGGCGGACGAGTCGCTGTGGCCCGCGGCCGTCGAGGAGTTCCTCCGCCACGACGGTCCGGTCACCAACGCCACCTGGCGGTTCACGACCGAGCCCGTCGAGGTCGGTTCCGTGGTCATCCCCGAGGGCGAGTTCGTGACCATCTCGCTCAGCGCCGCCGGCCGGGACCCGGCCCGCTACCCCGACCCGGACCGCCTGGACATCACCCGCGCCCACACCGCCTCGGTCGCCTTCGGCCACGGCATCCACCACTGCCTGGGCGCCCCGCTCGCCCGGCTGGAGGGACAGATCGTCCTCAGCCGTCTCGTCGCACGCTTCCCCGGGCTGCGGCTCGCCGTGGACGCGGACGAACTGCGCTGGCGCAGCAGCCTGATGATGCGCGGCCTCGAAGAGCTCCCGGTGTTCACGGCGTGACCGCCGACCCCGCCCCGCCCCTACAGGAGGAGACACCCGTGGAACGTCAGGACACCGAACTGGAACGTCCGGGCACCGAACGCCCCGACTGGGCCCCGCCGGAGGTCGACATCGACACCCCGAGCATCGCCCGGGTCTACGACCACTGGATCGGCGGCACCCACAACTTCCCGGCGGACCGGGAACTCGCCCGCAAGGTCGCGGCCGGCAACCCCGACCTGCCTGCCACCCTCAAGGCCAACCGGGCCTTCCTGCGCCGCGCGGTACGCGAGCTTTCCGCGCTCGGCATACGGCAGTTCCTCGACATCGGCTCCGGCATCCCGGCCGAGGGCAACGTGCACGACGTGGCCCTCGCCGCCCACCCGGACAGCAAGGTCGTCTACGTCGACATCGACCCGGTGGCCGTCGCGCACGGCCGGGCGCTGCTCGCCGACGAACCCAGGGCGGCCGTCTTCCAGGGCGACCTGTACAAGTCCCAGGAGATCCTGGACGCGCAGGACACCCGCCGGCTGATCGACTTCGACCGGCCGGTCGCGCTGATCCTCGCCGCCGTACTGCACTTCGTCCCGGACGGCGACGATCCGCTCGCGCTGGTGCGCCGGTACACCGAGCGGCTGGCACCCGGCAGCGCCCTGGTGATCTCGCACGCCGGCGCGGAGGAGGTCCCGAGGGCGGCGCCGGAGGCGGCCGAGCAGTACCGGGGAGCGGTGAGCCAGGTGATCTGGCGCAGCAACCAGGAACTCGCCGCGCTGTTCGAGGACTTCGAGCTGGTGGAACCCGGCGTGGTCCGTGCCCCGCTGTGGCGTCCTGAACCGGCCGAGACCCCCGACGCCGGGCTCGCGATGCTGGCCGGAGTGGCGTTCAAACCGGCTCGGTGACCTCCGGTGGACACCTCCCTCACCCCGTCGGACTCATCGCCGACCACAGCTCCCGCCGCGACGGTACGGGCAGGGAACGGCACCAGGCCCGGCTTCGGCACTCTGCTCGCGGTCGACCTGTGGGAGCGGTTCAGCTTCTTCGGCATGACGGCGATCCTGGTCCTCTACCTGACCGCTTCCGAGGCTCGCGGCGGCATGGGCATGGCGCCGCAGTCGGCTACCGCGATCTTCGCGGCGTACATGTCGCTCACGTTCATGGCCGGTCTGCCCGGCGGCTGGCTCGCCGACCGGGTGCTGGGTGCGCGCCGGGCCGTGCTGCTCGGCGGTGTGCTCATCACCTGCGGCCACGCGGTGCTCGCGGTTCCGATGACGGGCTCGCTCTATGCCGGGCTGCTGCTGGTCGTCGCGGGAACAGGCCTGGTCAAGCCGGCCATGGCGGCCATGGTCGCGGGGGTCAGCGGGGAGGGGGAGGGCCGCCGTGAGGCGGCCTTCTCGCTCTTCTACATGTGCATCCAGGTCAGCGCGCTCATCGCCCCCGTCGTCACCGGGCTGCTGGCGGAGCGCGTCGCCTGGCACCTCGGCTTCGCGGCGGCCGCCGTCGGTATGACGGCGGGGCTGATCCAGTTCGCCCTCGGCCTGCGCCGCTACGGGGATGTGGGCGCGCGTCCGCCCCGTCCGGTGCCGCGCCCCGAGGCCGCCGCGATGCTCCGGCGTGCCGGCTTGGCCACGGGGGCGGTGAGCGCGCTTCTGGTGGTGCCGGCGTCCTACGGCCTGCTGCCGCTCCCCCTGGTGCTCGCGGTCCTCGGCCTGACCACGGTCACCCTCCCCTTCTGGTACCTGCGTTCACTCCGCCGGACCCACGCACTGGGAGCGGCCCACAAGAGTCGTCTCGCCGGATTCACCGCGCTGATGGCCGCCTCGGCCGCATTCTGGATGATCTTCGCGCAGAGCGGCTCGGTGCTCAGCCTCTTCGCCGAGCGTCACACCGACCGCGACCTGCTCGGCTTCGATGTCCCCGCCAGCTGGTTCCAGTCCGTGCACCCGCTCTTCGTCCTGCTGGTCGCTCCGCTCTTCGCCCGGCTCTGGCTGCGTGCCGGGCCCCGCGTCGACGTACCGGTCAAGTTCGCGGGCGCGCTGATCGCAGCCGGTCTCAGCTTTCTGCTGATGGCCGTCGCGGCCAGGCTCGCCGAGCACGGCCCGGTCGGCCCGCACTGGCTGCTGCTGGTCTACCTGCTCTACTCCTGCGGCGAGATCGCGCTCGCACCGGCCGGCCTGGCACTGGCCGCCACGGTCGCACCCCCCGGCAGCACCAGCCGCCTGCTCGCGGTGAACGGCCTGTTCGGCGCCGTGGGTGTGGTCGTAGGAGGCCAGCTGTTCCGCCTGACCGCCGTGCTGTCCTCGGCGACCTACTTCCTCCTACTCGGAACCTTCGTACTGACCATCGGCACAACGGTCGCACTCGGCACCCCGCACCTACGCCGCCTCCTCGGCGGACCGGCCGATCGCAGGCAGCCGGAGTGAGATCCCTGGACCTTCTCCAGGGCTTCTCCCAGGGCCCCCAGAAACCACTGAAGGGCTTGACCCGCTAAGCGGATCAAGCCCTTCAGTGGTACTTCACTGTCGGGGTGGCGTTTGAACTGGGTGTCTGAATAGCCGGTCAGCGGTTGCGAGGGCTGATAGCGGCGGCTACGACACGGCCGTCCCTTTCGCTGCCCGGACATGGATCACGGTCCGCGACCACGGTTTGGCCCCGAACTCCTGACCTGAGGTCTGTGGGAGCCACCTTCGAGGATTCCAACCCGAGACCTACGCATTACGAGTTGTCCGATCTTGATCTGAGGACATCCGCCTGCGTCCAGGAGCCGGGCGTCAAACCTGGTCACAGCCCTTTCCGAAGCTTGGTGGACGTCGACAGATGCGTCTGGATCGAAGGCCGTTTGAGACCACGTTTGAGCCCACACCCGCTTACGTACCGCGCTAGGCCCCAGGACACCGCATGGCCCAGGTCGTGCGGCTTGGTGGCTTCTCGGCTGCCGAGGTCGTGGCAGGTGGCGTGAGGTTGGTGGTTCGGCTGATTGGGTGGGGGGTCTCGTCCTACGCTGGGCTTCTTGTCCGTTGTTTCGTGGGGGGTGTTGTCGTGTTGGTCGAGGGATTGATCGCGGTGGCGGCGGCGGGTGGCGGGGCGATTGTGCAGGCGGCGGGGACGGATGCGTGGGCCGGGATCCGCAGCGGTGTCGCACGGATCCTCGGTCGCGGTGAGGCAGGGCGGGAGCAGGCCGAGCTTGAGCGGCTCGACCAGACCCGGGCCGAGCTGGAGTCGGCCGGTGACGGCGCGGGGGCGGAGCGGATGCAGACGGTTCTGGTGACCCGTTGGCAGACCCGTCTGGAGATGCTTCTTGAGCAGCTTCCGGAGGAGGAGCGTCAGCAGGTGGCGGCTGAGTTGCAGGCTTTGGTCCAGCAGGCGCAGGCCCAGGCCCCGGTGCAGAGCACGCACAACGACTTCAGCAATGCGACGTTCACCGACAGCCAGGTTCTCGGGAGCGGCACGCAGAACAACACGATCAACCGGTAGAGGCGCGGGCGGCGGGCATGGGGGCGAGGAAGACGTCCGGCAAGCGCAAGAGCGGCAGTAGAAGGGACAAGCGTCCCGGGCAGGGGCAGTGGGCTGGTAGCAGTTTCGCGGGGGCGTCGTTCGAGCGTAGCCAGGTGCTCGGCAGCGGGACGCAGACCACGAAGATCAACGTGCAGGCGTACGCGGCGGTGCCGACCGCGCTGAACGCTCTGCCGGGTCTGCCGCAGGAGTTCACCGGCCGCGAGGAAGAGATCGCCAAGGTTCTGTCCCTGCTCGACCCCGGGAGCGGTGCGAGTGCGGCGGTGGGGTCGGTTGCGGGACTGCCGGGCGTGGGCAAGACCACGCTCGCTCATGCCGTGGGGCATGCCGGGCTCGACAAGGGCTGGTTCACAGCTGTGCAGTTGGTGAACCTGCGCGGCTACGACCCGGCCCCTGTCCCGCCGGAGGACGCTCTGGAGGCCCTGCTGCGTGCCCTTGGAGTCGCGGCCGATCACATCCCGCCCACGCTGGACGAGCGGGAGGGGCTCTACCGGTCCCAACTCGATGCCCTGGCACGTGAGGGGCAGCGGGTTCTGATTCTGGCGGACAATGCTTCGACCTCGAACCAGGTCCGGTCGCTGCTGCCGGCACGTCACCACGCGGTGCTCGTGACTTCCCGGCACACCCTGCCAGGACTTGGCGCCCGCCTGTTCAACCTTCACCCTCTCCAGCCGGATGCCGCCGTCAAGCTCCTGCACCAGCGGTTGGAGGTCGCCGACCCCGATGACAGGCGCGTCGAGGACGAGCCCGCGGCCGCGGAGGAACTTGCCGCACTCTGCGGCTACCTGCCCCTGGCCCTGCAGATCGCCGCCGCCCTTCTCGTAGACGACCCCGACCAGCCGCTGTCCGAGCGGGTGCGGGTGCTCACCGACGCCGGCAGCCGCCTCGGTGGTCTCGACGACGGGGAGCGCAACCTGCGCGCTGTCTTCGACGAATGCCTCACCCGTCTCACGCACCAGCAGGCCGACCTTTACCGCCTCCTGGGCGTCCACCCTGGCCCGGACATCTCCACCCCCGCTGCCGCGGCCCTCACCGACCAGCCGGCCGACAAAGTCGCGCCGTTGCTGCGGCAGCTTGTCCAGGCGCGTCTGCTCATCCAGAACAGCCAGTTACGTGACCGCTGGTTCATGCACGATCTGCTACGCGTTCACGCGCAGGAACAGGCCCGCATCACCATGCACCGTGGGCGTGTCCCTCGCCGGCGCTATGAACAGGCCCGCACCCGGCTCACCGACTATTACGTCCGCCACGCGGAAGCAGCCGACACTCATCTCCAGCCGCCCGGCGAGGCCGTCTCGATGCTGTTCGCTGGTCGGGATAAGGCGCTGGCGTGGTTCGAGGCCGAACGCGAGAACCTCCTCGCCACCACGCAGGCCTATGCCCGCACCCAGACGGCCCTGGACCTCGGGTTCGCCCTCGGCCGCTACCTGGAATGGCGACGGCGATTCCAGGACCTGATTACCGTCCGCGCCCACGCTCTCGAAGCCTGCCAGGCACTCGGCGACACTCTCAACCAGGCCGGTGCCTGGAGCAATCTCGGCCTCGCACTCCGGAAGCTCCGGCGCCACGCTGAAGCACACGACGCTCAGCGAACCGCCCTCGACCTCTTCCAACAGAGGGGCGACACCCGCGACCAGGCCGGCGCCTGGAGCAACTTCGGCCTCGCGCTGGGCGAGCTCGGGCGCCACACGGAGTCACACGACGCCCACCAAACCGCCCTCGACCTCCACCAGCAGACGGGCGACACCCACGGCCAGGCCAGCACCTGGAACAACCTCGGCCTCGCGCTGGGCGAGCTCCGGCGCCACACCGAAGCTCTCAACGCCCACCAAACCGCCCTCGACCTCTTCCAACAGACGGGCGACACCCACAGCCAGGCCGGCGCCTGGACCAACCTCGGCACCACGCTGGGCAAGCTCGGGCGCCACACCGAGTCACACGACGCCCATCAAACCGCCCTCGACCTGTTCCAGCAGACGGGCGACGCCCACGGCCAGGCCAGCGCCTGGAACAACCTCGGCCTAGCACTCCGGAAGCTCGGGCGCCACACCGAGTCACACGACGCCCACCAAACCGCCCTCGACCTCCACCAGCAGACGAGCGACACCCACAGTCAAGCCGACGCCTGGAGCAACTTCGGCCTCGCGCTGGGCGAGCTCGGGCGCCACACCGAAGCTCTCAACGCCCACCAAACCGCCCTCGACCTCCACCAGCAGACGGGTGACACCCACGGCCAGGCCAACGCCTGGAACAACCTCGGCCTCGCGCTGGGCAAGCTCGGGCGCCACACCGAAGCTCTCGACGCCCATCAAACCGCCCTCGACCTCTTCCAGCAGACGGGCGACGCCCACGGCCAGGCCGTCGCCTGGAACAACCTCGGCACAGCCTGCCGCGGTCTTGAGCAGTTCACGGAGGCAATCTCGGCAGGAGAGAAGGCGATCGAAATGCTGACCCAGGAAGAGAACTGGGTGCGGGCCGGGGAAGCGTGGGGGGA
Source organism: Streptomyces sp. NPDC056479 (assembly GCF_042795335.1). Classification (NCBI taxonomy): domain Bacteria; kingdom Bacillati; phylum Actinomycetota; class Actinomycetes; order Kitasatosporales; family Streptomycetaceae; genus Streptomyces; species Streptomyces sp. NPDC056479. The sequence continues at coordinate 76,634 of NZ_JBHTRZ010000003.1, forward strand.
GCTCGCCACCACCCTGACGGCATCCGGTGCCGAACCGTCCCGGGTTCGGGGTGCATGGAAACAGTCCGCCACGGCATACACCCGCGCCGGTGACGACGAAGCGGCGGCCATCTCCCGCGCAAGCGCCGAGAAGCCGCTACCAGACGCCTGACCATCCTCAGTAGCCGATCGCGCCCTCGCGTGCGACGCGACGCTTGCGGAGGCGGGCGACCGTCGTGGCCAACCTCAGGGTGGACTACCTCAGCGATCGGCAGGAGGAGGTCCTCCGACACAAACGCACGACCATCATCGATCAGGGCCAGACGTCCACCATTAAGGACATTGCCGCGGCGGGCACGGACCGCCCCGCGCGTACTACCAGCTGCGTGAGCTCAAGGCGAAGGGCGCCAGTCACGGTCGAGCCCCGCTAGCCGCATAGGCTCCGACTCACATGACGTCCGCGGGTCCGACCTATTCCACCGATGCTGGCGATCGCCGGCCGACCTGTGATGCGCTACTGGTTGCAGTGCCGGGACGTCGTCGACCGAAAGCAACCGCATGGTGCGCCACGACGGTTTTCAAGACCGATCGCATTGCAGCGCCGACTATGCCCGTGACCTGGCCATTCATCATTGACGATACGAGCAGGCCCCGACATCGTCATGGCCTTTTCCCAGAGCGATCCGTCCAACCGCGCGACGTGGCCGGAGGTTGAATGGACTCACGAAGATGATTGCGGCGAGCGTCTCCCGATCACCGACCCGACGCCGGCCCCCGCCCTGCGGACGCTTCACTTCCACCGGCGGTACCACCCGCCGGAACAGCCCCCACGACTCGTCCGGCACCAGCCGCTCAACCAGATCCGTCATGCACAATTCAACGAACGACCACGCCATAAGAAACGACGTCTAAGCATGTCAGGTGCCCATTCATCAGCGCTTGGGTACCTGGCGCAGGCCAGTTCTGCTGGTCAGACGTCCAGCAGATCGCAGCAGAGCTGGATGAGGGCATCGTAGGCTTCATAGCTCTTCCCCTGCTCCGCTATTAGCTCGTCCAGACCCGCTGCCGGGTCGTAACGGGTTCGCACATGGGCTCCCGAGTCTTCCTCGAGGGCGAGGAGTATGCTGCCCGCCCATCCGGCAAGTGCTCCCACAAGTTCCGTCGCTGCGGCGGCTGCTTCCGCGGGGCCCTCCAGGGCCACGAGACTCATCGGCTCTTCCAGCTTGCGGACCGTCTCGTTGAATCGTTCCCAGAGATCGTCAGTGTTGCGCTCACGACCTGAGTAAGCGGCTAAGGCATTGCCGCCGAGCCTGATGGCCTCAGAAGCTTGGCTTATTAGTTGGCTGTAGGCGTCTCGCCGCTGCTGGCGACGCCAGTGCTCGTGCTGATTCCTTCTCTGGTCTCTTCCAGTCAGCCGCACTGATGCCAACGTGCCCGCGACGCCGATGAAGCCCCCTAGCGCCGCCCCCACCAAGCCCGCTATGCCTTGATCCATAGCGTCAGTAGATCTGCCCCGGATGTCCGGTCGTCGCCTGACGAAACAAGTGCACCCGTTTGGGTCTTGATCAACTTCCGTTGGCCCCCTGTTTGGCCCCCGGGCACGACAGAGGCCACATACCGAATTTGGTATGTGGCCTCTGACCAGCGTCGGGGTGGCGGGATTTGAACCCACGACCTCTTCGTCCCGAACGAAGCGCGCTGCCAAGCTGCGCTACACCCCGATGTCGCTGCTTGTCGCGGCGACGACGTTTACTTTAGCCCACTGGTGGCTGGAGACGAAATCCGGTTTTCGGGGTGTGGTGGGCGCGGTGGCGCAGTGGGTTGGGGCGGGCGTGGTCGAGGGCCACGAGGAGGATGGCCAGGGCGTACATGGCGAGGCCCAGGAGGAGGGCGTTGCCCAGGACGGTCTTGTAGCCGTGGTGGTCGACGTCGAGGAAGGGGTAGAGGTAGCGGGCCGGCGCGCCGGGAAGCAGTAGCTCGCCTCGGGTGAGGGTGAAGGCCAGGTAGGCGAGGGGGTAGAGGAGCCACGTCGTCGCCTGGCGCAGGTGCAGGTGGCCGGAGGGCGTGAGGAGCAGCCAGTCCAGCAGGGCGGCGACGGGGGTGGCCGTATGCAGGACGTGGTTGGTGATCGCGTGCCAGCCCGTGGGGTCGGTCGCCGTACCCGTCAGGACGCCCGGGAGTGCGTAGGAGCTCCCCTCGTGCGCCAGGATCAGGTGGTAGACGAGGCCCGTGATCATGGCGTAGAGCAGCGTGGCGCCCGTGAGGGTCGAGGGGAGCGGGCGGCGCGCGGTCCAGGCGAGTCGGGCTGAGAGGGCGAAGACCACGGCCAGCAGGATGTTGCTCTGGATGGCGAAGTGGCTCAGGGTGCGCAGGGGGCTGCCGAGGGCCAGTTCCACTGCTACGGCCGCGGCCGCCGCCAGGGCCACCAGCAGGCGGAATACGGCGGCCAGGCGTCGGGGTGTGGGGGTCACCACCGCCGTCGCGGGGACGTGAGAGGGGAACAGGACGGGTATGCCCGGTATCGCGGGGAGATCCGGGATGTCCCTGGGTATCGGGGCGGTCATGCCCTCACGCTAAGCAGTGTGGGCGAAATGGGCGATATGGGTGGGCCGGGTGGGTTACGCCTCCCCAGCCCGATCGGCTAATTCCGCCCCGCCAACCGACTACTCCCGTCCCAACAACCGATTACTCCCGCCCCACCAACGTCAACAACGTCGCCTCCGGCGGGCAAGCGAAGCGGAACGGGGTGTAGCGGTTCGTGCCGCAGCCTGCTGAGACGTGCAGGTAGGAGGTGCGGTCCTCCGCCGTGTGCGTCGACAGGCCCCTCGCCCGGTCCGTGTCCAGGTCGCAGTTGGTGACCAGGGCGCCGTAGAAGGGGATGCGGAGCTGGCCGCCGTGGGTGTGGCCGGCCAGGATCAGGGGGTAGTCGTCGGCCGTGTAGGCGTCCAGGACGCGCAGGTACGGCGCGTGGACCACACCCATCGCGAAGTCCGCGGCGCCCGACGGGCCGCCGGACACCTGCTCGTAGCGGTCCCTCTTGATGTGCGGGTCGTCCAGGCCGGTGAGCTCGACCGACACGCCCTCGACCTTCAGCGTCCCGCGGGTGTTCGTCAGGTTGAGCCAGCCCGCGGCGTCGAAGCCGTCGCGCAGGTTCTGCCAGGGGTTGTGGATCGCGCCGACGGCGGGCGCGTTGCCGTTCAGGCCGTGGCGGCCCTGGGTCTTCTCCAGCAGGTAGAGGGCGGGGTTGCGCAGCTTCGGGCCGTAGTAGTCGTTCGAGCCGAAGACGTACGCGCCCGGGAACTCCATCAGCGGGCCCAGCGCGTCCAGCACCTCCGGCACGCCCTCGGGGTCCGACAGGTTGTCGCCCGTGTTGATCACGAAGTCGGGGCGCAGGCCCGCCAGCGAGCGCAGCCAGCGTTGCTTCTTGCGCTGGCCGCCGACCATGTGGATGTCGGAGACCTGGAGCACCCGCAGTGGCCGCATGCCCGCCGGCAGGACGGGGATCGTCACCCGTCGCAGACGGAAGGAACGGGCCTCGAAACCCGCCGAGTACAGCAGACCGGCGGCACCAACCGCCGTGATTCCCAGGGGTACTCCGTATCGTGCGCGCATACGACCATCGTGTCAGACCGGGAGAGCGTCCAGTCCCGGCAGTCCTCGGCCGCAGTCCCCGGCCCCTCCACGCACGCCCCTTGAAATCAACGGGCGTTCCGCACCCCGCACCTGCGACAATCAACCCCATGACCACGCTCAAGTCGAAGCTTCAGGAAGACCTCAACGCCGCGATCAAGGGGCGCGACGAGCTCCGCTCCTCGACGCTCCGGCTGACCCTCGCCGCGATCACCAAGCAGGAGGTCGCGGGCAAGGAGAAGCGCGAGCTCTCCGACGACGAGGTGCAGAAGGTGATCACCCGCGAGGCGAAGAAGCGCCGTGAGGCGGCCGAGGCCTTCGCGCAGGGTGGTCGTGCCGAGTCCGCCGAGCGGGAAAAGGCGGAGGGAGAGGTGCTCGCCGCGTACCTGCCGAAGCAGCTCAGCGACGACGAGCTGGACGAGATCGTCGCCCAGGCCGTGCAGGAGGCCAAGGCGGCCGGCGCCGAGGGCCCGCGTGCCATGGGTGCCGTCATGAAGATCGTGAACCCGAAGGTCGCCGGGCAGGCCGAGGGCGGCCGGGTGGCCGCGGTGGTCAAGAAGCTGCTCGCGGGCTGACCCCGCCCCCGGCCCCATGTAGTCCCACAGCGCAACGGCCCCTGTCCCCTCGTACGAAGGGACAGGGGCCGTCGTCGTGCCACGGGCCGGCCGGGCGACCGCCTAGTCGCGGCCCCCGGTTCCGTTCCCGTTCGTCTGTCCCTGCCACCAGCCCTCGGGGATCGAGAACGTCGGCGACGGGGTCGTACCGCCGTCGGTACCCCCGTTGGGGCCGCCGTTACCCCCACCGTTGTCCCCGCCGCCGATCAGGCCGCCGATGAGGTTGTCGTCGCCGTTGTTCCCGTCGCCGTTGTCGTCGCGGTCGTCGTCATCGCGGCCCCGGCCCCGGTCGCGATCCTCGTCCGGGATGTGGATGGTGTTGAACTCGTCGACGGGCTTGCCCTCGAGGGCGCCGATCATCGCGTCCCGCCAGATCGGGCCCGGCACCTTGCCGCCGTAGACGAGGTCGTTGTACACGCCGCCGATGTAGATGTTGCGCATCTTGACCTTCTGGGTGGCGCTGCCGACCCAGACGGCGCCGGAGAGGTTCGGCGTGTAGCCGACGAACCAGGCGTTGCGGCGCTCGTCCGTCGTACCCGTCTTGCCTGCGCTGTCGCGGTCGGTGAGACCGGCTTCCTTACCCGTACCGGAGTCGACCACGCCCTGCAGGAGGCTGTTGATGGTGTCCGCGGTCTGCTCGGACATCGCGCGCGAGCATGTCGACTTCGGCACCTCCAGGGACTTCTGCTGGCCGCCGACCTTCTGCGAGATCGACTCGAAGACGATCGGCGTGCAGTACATGCCGCGGGAGGCGAAGGCGGCGTACGCGCTCGCCATCGTCAGCGGGGAGAGGCCGACCGATCCGAGGGCGATCGCGGGGCGCTCGGGGAGCTTGTCGCCGTTGCCCTGGCGGACCTGGAGCTTGTCGGTCATGTTGACCACCGGGCACAGGCCGATGTCGGCGATCATCTGCACGAAGTAGGTGTTGACCGAGAGCTCCATCGCCTTCTTCAGGCGGTAGGGGCCGTGCTCCGACTCGCTCTCGTTCTCCAGCTTCTCGTTGTTCAGGTTGGTCCACGGCGCGCTGTCGCAGGTCTGGACCGGGCTCGGGTACTCCATCTCGTACGGCGACGAGTACTCCTGCGTCGGCGGCCGGCCCTCCTCCAGCGCGGCCGCCGCGACGAACGGCTTGAATGTCGAACCGGTCGGGAAGCCGTAGTTGGACCCGCCGTACGCCGAGTCGACCGAGTAGTTGATCTCGGTCTCGTTCTTGCCGTAGCCGAACGGCTTCGACTGGCCCATGCCGAGGATCTTGCCGGTGCCGGGCTCGACGAGGGTGGTCGCGGCGGCGACCTTGTCGTCCTGGTAGACGTGGTCTTTGAGGGAGGCCTGGACCGACTTCTGGGCCTGCGGGTCCAGGGTCGTGGTGATCGTCAGGCCGCCCTGGTTCCAGATCTTGGCGCGGGCCTCGCGGTTCTTGCCGAAGACCGGGTCGCCGAGGAATGCCTTCTCGACGTACTTGCAGAAGAAGCTGGCGCCCTTGACCGCGGTGATGCAGCCGTTCTTGGGCTTGCGGACCTTCAGTCCGAGCGGGGCCTCCTTGGCCTTGTCGGCCTCCGCCTGGGGGACGTCACCGAGGTCGGCCATGCGCTGCAGCACGGTGTTGCGCCGCTTGGTGGCCTCGGCCTCGTCGTTGATGGGGTCGTAGCGGCTGGGCGACTGGACGATGCCGGCGAGCAGCGCGGCGTCCTGGAGCTTGAGGTCCTTGGCGGACTTGGAGAAGTAGCGCTGGGCGGCGGCCTCGACGCCGTACGCCTGCTGGCCGAAGAACGTGATGTTCAGGTAGTTCTCGAGGATCTTCTTCTTGCCGAGCTCCTCCTCCACCTGGATCGCGTACTTCAGCTCCTTGATCTTTCGGCCGAGGGTCTGCTGGGTGGCCTGCGCGACCTTCGTCGGGTCGTCGCCGGCCTCCTCGACGAAGACGTTCTTCACGTACTGCTGGGTGAGCGTGGACGCGCCCTCGCTCACGCCGCCGCTCTGGGCGTTGCGGTTGAGGGCGCGCAGGACGCCCTTCAGGTCGACCGCGCCGTGCTGGTAGAAGCGGGCGTCCTCGATCGCGACGATCGCCTTCTGCATGTACGGCGATACGTCCTTGAGGTCGACCACCGTCCGGTCGCGCGAGTAGACCGTGGCGATCGTGCCGCCCTCGGCGTCCAGGATCGTGGTGCGCTGACTCAGCGGCGGTGTCTTGAGGTTGGTCGGGAGCTCGTCGAAGCTCTCGACGGACCCCTTGGCCGCGAGTCCCAGCGCGCCTACGGCGGGCAGCGTGATACCGGCCAGCACGGCTCCCGCGAGCACACTGACACCGAGGAACTTGGCGGCCTGCTGCGTCGGCGACAGACCACCGCCCGAGCGGTTCTTTGGCATGGGGGCAGCCTAAACCGTAGAGATGAGCGAACCGAGGGCCGATCGTGTGTGAGCCCGGCACGGCGATGTGAGACAGGCCATGCGCGGGTCGGGGTCCGCGAGCGCAGCTCGCCGACGGATGCAGCGCAATGCGGCCCATTCGCCGGACAGGCGCGCAGGCGTTGGCCTAAGCTGCTCCCAACTGTCACAGCAGTGCGGCCACGTATCAATACGTCCGGCGACCCCGAATCGTTCTGGCGGTAGCCCACTTTTTTGGTGGGGGCGTGTCCGAATCCGCCTTGTGTGTCATCCGGCGTCCGTTGTGACTCAACAGAACTGTCCCGATTTGCCGGGAAAGTCACGCATGTCGCAGGCTCACTCCCCCGGGTGATCTGCCGCTTACGCATAGTCCGTTCGGGCCATTCAAGATTGGGCCCGAAGGGGGTGTTGCGCTGTGCCTGCCTTCCGTAACGTCCTCAACTGGCAGCGGTGAATATGCCGCTGCCGCCGTGGGGGAGCCTCGATTCGGGAGAGGACGGCGCCGGTATGGGCTGGGTAGTCGACTGGAGTGCGCAGGCGGCCTGCCGCACTACCGATCCGGATGAACTGTTCGTTCAGGGAGCAGCGCAGAACAGGGCCAAGGCGGTGTGCACCGGATGCCCGGTGCGTACGGAGTGCCTGGCGGACGCGCTCGACAACCGCGTCGAGTTCGGCGTCTGGGGAGGAATGACGGAGCGCGAGCGCCGTGCGCTGCTGCGCAGGCGGCCCACGGTCACCTCGTGGCGCCGGCTGCTGGAGACGGCACGCACGGAGTACGAGCGCGGGGCGGGCCTGCTGCCGCTCGACGACGACGAGATGTACGAGAACTACGCGGCGGTGGGCTGAGGCCACCCTCCGGCTCGCTGCGGGTGTGCGCCCGGGGGTCTCCTCAGGCGCTCGTCTCCGGCAGCCGCGGTCAGGCGTCAGTCAGTCGACTCGGGCAGCTCCGGCCGATGGGCCGCGAGTCGGTTTCCGATGTCCCGCAGCCCCGTCAGGTCATGGACGTCGCCGGGCAGCGCGGCCACTTCGGCCACCGCCACCTCGGGGTGGAGCGCGGTGAAGCGATCACGTGTGCGCTGCTCGCGGGAGAGCAGCTGCATACGCTCGGCATGCAGCCTCAGCAGGCCTGCGGTGAGCTGGTCGACGGACCGCTCCACATGCGGAGCTCCGGCTTGCGGGTCGACGGACTGCGGGTCCACGGACTGTGGCTCGTCCGTGGCCGAGGTTCGCTCCAGGTGCGTGGCGGCGGGGGAGCCTGCGTCAGGAGCCGGTGCCTCGGAAGCGGCCGATTCTGAACTGTCGTACGTGTCGGGGGAGTTACGAAGTCCAGCTTTCCCGCCCTCCTGATCCACAATGCGGGGCTCTTCAAGATTTTCCGCGGCGGCGAGCGCCCGCTCGGCCGACAGCCGGTCGGCGCCGCTGCCGTGGACCCGGTTGAGCACCAGACCCGCGAACGGCATGTCCTCGGCGGCCAGCCGTTCCACGAAGTACGCGGCCTCCCGCAGCGCGTCCCGCTCCGGCGCAGCCACCACCAGGAACGCCGTCCCGGGCGCCTGGAGCAGCTTGTACGTCGCGTCCGCGCGGGTGCGGAACCCGCCGAACATCGAGTCCATCGCGGCCACGAAGGTCTGTACGTCCTTCAGCAGCTGCCCGCCGAGCAGCTTGCCGAGGGCTCCGGTCATCATCGACATGCCGACGTTCAGGAACTTCATCCCCGCGCGCCCGCCGACCTTCGCCGGGGCCAGCAGGACGCGGATCAGCTTGCCGTCGAGGAAGGACCCGAGCCGCTTGGGCGCGTCCAGGAAGTCCAGCGCGGACCGGGACGGCGGGGTGTCGACGACGATGAGGTCCCACTCGTCCTTCGCCCGCAGCTGGCCCAGCTTCTCCATCGCCATGTACTCCTGCGTGCCCGCGAAGCCCGCCGAGAGCGACTGGTAGAAGGGGTTGCCCAGAATCGCGGCGGCCCGCTCGGGATCCGCGTGCGCCTCGACGATCTCGTCGAAGGTGCGCTTCATGTCGAGCATCATCGCGTGCAGCTCGCCGTCGCCTTCGACGCCCTTCACCCGGCGCGGGGTGTTGTCCAGCGAGTCGATGCCCATCGACTGGGCGAGCCGGCGGGCCGGGTCGATGGTCAGCACGACCACCTTCCGTCCCCGCTCGGCGGCCCGCAGCCCCAGCGCCGCCGCGGTCGTGGTCTTGCCGACGCCGCCCGAGCCGCAGCACACCACGATGCGGGTCTTCGGATCGTCGAGCAGCGGGTCGAGGTCGAGCACGCGCGCGTGGGACAAGGCGTGGGGCTGGCGGGCGGCGTCCTGTGCCGCGGCCGGTTCCGGACGACTCATGACATCCCCTGCTTCCGACGTACCGCGTACGGCTCCCGACTTGTGAACGGACTCATGACAGGTCCTGTTCCCGCAGTTCGCGCGCGAGTCCGTACAGGCCCGCCAGGTCCATGCCCTCGGCGCGCAGCGGCAGTTCGTGCACCGGCAGCCCCAACTCGTCCAGGACCGCACGCTGCTCGTGCTCCAGCGCGTGCCGCTCGGCGTACTCGTCGGCCTGCGCCCGCAGCGGGTCCACCAACCGCTCGGCGTTCCCACCGCGCCGCGCCCCGCCGAGCCCGGCCGAGGACAGCGACTTGGCGACGGCCGTCCGCGGGACACTGCGTACGAGTTCCAGATCGGTCGCGTCCAACACCTCGGGCCGCACCATGTTCACGATGATCCGCCCGACCGGCAGCCGCGCCGCCCGCAGCTCGGCGATCCCGTCCGCGGTCTCCTGGACGGGCATCTCCTCCAGCAGGGTCACCAGGTGCACGGCCGTCTCAGCCGACTTCAGCACCCGCATCACGGCCTGCGCCTGATTGTGTATCGGCCCGATCCTGGCGAGCCCCGCCACTTCGTCGTTGACGTTCAGGAAGCGGGTGATGCGCCCGGTGGGGGGCGCGTCCATGACCACATAGTCGTAGACGAACCGCCCGGCCTTGTCCTTGCGCCGCACGGCCTCACACGCTTTCCCGGTGAGGAGTACGTCTCTGAGGCCCGGCGCGATGGTGGTGGCGAAGTCGATGGCGCCGAGCTTCTTCAGAGCCCGGCCCGCGCCGCCCATCTTGTAGAACATCTGGAGATAGTCCAGAAGGGCCAGTTCGGGGTCTATGGCGAGGGCGTACACCTCCCCGCCCCCAGGAGCGACGGCGATCTTCCGCTCCTCATAAGGCAGCGCCTCTGTCTCGAAGAGCTGCGCGATGCCCTGCCTGCCCTCGACCTCGACGAGAAGCGTCCGCTTCCCCTCCGTGGCGAGGGCGAGCGCGAGCGCGGCGGCGACCGTGGTCTTTCCGGTCCCGCCCTTGCCGCTGACGACCTGGAGCCTGCTCACGTCTTCGAGCCTAACCAGTCGGTGCGCCGGTCACGCGGCAGCCTGTGGACAACCTGTCGGCGGTCGGCCGCATGGCACCCTCCGGGCAACGGATAAAGTCGGCCACATGACCAAGTGGGAATACGCAACCGTGCCGCTGCTCGTCCACGCCACGAAGCAGATTCTGGACACCTGGGGCGAGGACGGCTGGGAGCTCGTCCAGGTCGTGCCCGGGCCGAACAACCCCGAGCAGCTCGTGGCCTACCTGAAGCGGGAGAAGGCATGAGCGCCGTCGAGGCGAAGCTCGCCGAGCTGGGCCTGAGGCTTCCGGAGGTCGTGCCGCCGCTGGCCGCGTACCAGCCGGCGGTCCAGTCGGGCGTGTACGTCTACACCGCCGGCCAGCTCCCCATGGTGGAGGGCAAGCTTCCGGTCACCGGCAAGGTGGGCGCGGAGGTCACCGCCGAGGAGGCCAAGGACCTCGCCCGTATCTGCGCCCTGAACGCCCTCGCGGCCGTGAAGTCGGTGGCGGGTGACCTGGACCGCATCGCGCGCGTCGTGAAGGTCGTGGGGTTTGTGGCGTCGGCGTCCGACTTCACGGGACAGCCCGGCGTCATCAACGGTGCCAGCGAGCTCCTGGCGCAGGTCCTCGGCGACAAGGGCGTGCACGCGCGCAGTGCGGTGGGTGTGGCGGTGCTGCCGCTGGACGCGCCGGTGGAGGTCGAGGTTCAGGTGGAGCTGGCGGGGGCGTAGGCCTTCGGCGGTGCGGCCGTCGTATACCGGCGTTCTGTGTCGAAGCGGCGCGAGGGCGCGGCGGCGCGGCGGGGATCGCAGCAGCCTGTCCGGGATGCCCGGGCAGGCTGAACATCGCTGAGCGGCGCCGGTGATGAGCCGCTGCCGGGCCTTCCGACAGGGCACAGTGGCCCCATGGCCGAGACTGTTCTCCGCAGAGGGCTCGACGCCCAGGGGTACATCGCGCGCGAAGGGTCCCTCGGGCGCGTCCCCCGCGACTTCAGACCCGTCGTCGCCGCCGCGCGGGACCGCGTGCTGGACGTGTTCGGGGCGCGGATGCACAGCGCCTATCTCTACGGGTCGATTCCGCGCGGCACCGCGCGCGTGGGGCGCAGCGACCTGGATCTGCTCCTCGCCCTGCGCGAGGAGCCGACCGAGGCGGACCGGGCGGACGCGCGCGTGCTCGACGAGGCGCTGGACAAGGAGTTCGCGCAGATCGACGGGGCGGGGACGCTGCTCAGCAGCCGCGGGCAGCTGCTGAGCGATCTGGAGAGGTACGACGGCGGGTGGTTCGTCGCCTGTCTGTGCACGCCCCTGCTGGGGGAGGATCTCGCCGAGTATCTGCCGCGCTACCGGCCCGACACGCTGCTCGCGCGCGAGACGAACGGCGATCTCGGTCTCCTGCTGCCTCGGTGGCGGGCGCGGATCGCCGACGCGGACGACAGCGACGACGCGCGCCGGCCGCTCGTCAGGTTCATGTCGCGGCGTCTGGTGCGGACGGGGTTCACGCTGGTCATGCCCCGGTGGGGCGGGTGGACCAGTGATCTGGGGGAGATGGCGGAGGCGTTCGGGTCGTACTACCCCGCACGGGGCGAGCAGATGAAGGTCGCGGCGGGGCTGGGGTGCGAGCCGACGGGTGACGCGGGCGTTCTCCGGTCGTACGTCGACGATCTGGGGCCGTGGCTTGTGGGGGAGTACGCGCGCGTGCACGGCGTCAAGGCGTTGCGGCCCGGTGACGTGGGGGTGGGCGCGGGTGTGGGCTAGGTGGGCGCGGGCTAGATGAGGCCGTGCTCCTCCAGGTAGTCCAGCTGTGCCCGTACCGACAGCTCGGCCGCGGGCCACAGGGAGCGGTCCACGTCCGCGTACACATGGGCGACGACCTGGGCCGGGGTGCGGAAGCCGTCCTCGACCGCCGTCTCGATCTGGGCGAGGCGGTGGGCGCGATGGGCGAGGTAGAACTCGACGGCGCCCTGGGCGTCCTCCAGGACGGGCCCGTGGCCCGGGAGGACGGTGTGCACGCCGTCGTCGACCGTGAGGGACCTGAGCCGCCGCAGCGTGTCCAGGTAGTCGCCGAGGCGGCCGTCGGGGTGTGCCACGACCGTGGTGCCGCGGCCCAGGATCGTGTCGCCGGTCAGGACGGCGCGGTCGGCCGGGAGGTGGAAGGACAGGGAGTCGGCGGTGTGCCCGGGCGTCGGTACGACGCGCAGCTCCAGACCGCCGACGTTGATCACGTCTCCGGCGCCGAGCCCCTCGTCGCCGAGCCGCAGCGCCGGGTCGAGGGCACGCACGCGCGTGGCGGTGAGTTCGGCGAAGCGTGCGGCGCCCTCGGCGTGGTCCGGGTGGCCGTGGGTGAGCAGGGTCAGGACGATGCGCTTGCCGGACTTCTCGGCCATGGCGACGACGTTGCGGAGGTGGCCGTCGTCGAGGGGGCCGGGGTCGATGACGACGGCCAGGTCGGAGTCGGGCTCCGAGAGGAGCCAGGTGTTCGTGCCGTCCAGGGTCATCGCGGAGGCGTTGGGCGCGAGGACGTTGACCGCGCGGGGGGTTGCGGGGCCGGTGAGGACCCCGCCTCGCGGCTGGCCGGGGAGGGCTGCTGCGTCCGTCATGCGTGGGGGCCTTCCGGGGCTGCGTGCGGGGTGGGTGCCGTGGGCGCGGTCATGCGGGGGCTCCGCCGGTCGGGATGTGCTTGGTGAACTCGTCGTGGCCGGGCCAGGCGAGGACGATCTCGCCGTCTTCCAGGCGCGCCTGTGCCAGTACGGGCGTGAGGTCGCGGGTGGGGGCGGCGGCGAGGGCCTCGGCGGCGCTGTCGTATGCGGTGAGCTGGCGCAATGTCGCGATGGTGGGCGGCATCATCAGCAGCTCGCCCTTGTCGTACGAGGCGGCGGCGTCCGTGGGGCGGATCCACACCGTGCGGTCGGCTTCGGTGGAGGCGTTGCGGGTGCGCTGGCCCTGCGGCAGGGCGGCGACGAAGAACCACGTGTCGTAGCGGCGGGGTTCGAACTCCGGGGTGATCCAGCGGGTCCAGGCGCCCAGGAGGTCGGAGCGCAGGGCCAGGCCTCGGCGGTCCAGGAACTCGGCGAACGAGACGTCGCGGGCGACCAGGGCGGCGCGGTCGGCTTCCCAGTCGTCGCCGGTGGTGTCACCGATGACGGAATCGTCGGTGGGGCCGGCGAGCAGGACGCCGGCCTCCTCGTAGGTCTCGCGTACTGCGGCGCAGACGATCGCCTGGGCTTCCGCTTCCGTCACGCCGAGGCGTTGCGCCCACCACGCGCGCGTGGGGCCGGCCCAGCGGATCTGCTGCTCGTCGCGGGGGTCTACGCCGCCGCCGGGGTAGGCGTACGCGCCGCCGGCGAAGGCCATGGAGCTGCGGCGGCGGAGCATGTGCACGGCTGGGGCGGTGCCGGTGGCGGTGTCGGTGCTGGTGTTCCTGAGCAGCATGACCGTGGCCGCCCGTTTCGGGGCGACGGGGGTGAGGCTTCCTTCCGCGAGCGCACGGATACGGTCTGGCCACTCCGGTGGGTACCACTGCCCGTTTGCCATGGGCGGAGGCTATCTCTTGGTGCGCGGATGTTCGAGGGGTGCCTGCGGCGGCCCGCTTCGGTGAGTGGGGGTTCGCCTAGCGCCTGCGGTGGGGTGGGTGGGTCGGGGCCGTGCCGGGGGGTGTCCGTCCTCGGTCGGGCGGTTGCTGTCGGGAGGGAGGTGGGCGTTTGTTGACGCCCTCCGCTGCGGGCGGACACCCCCCGGCACGGCCCCTTGCCGCCGTACGCGGGTGCGGGCCGCATCATCCAGCCCGTCCGGCGTTTGAGGACGAGGTCCCTTCAGGGCCGACGCGGGGGTCTGGGGGCGGCAGCCCCCAGGGATGGGACGGGTAGGGGCGGCGGGGGCGACAACCCTTGGGGGCAAACGCAACGGGGCCCGCCTCCTGATGAGGGGGACCCCGGTGTCGTACGGCTCGGTGGGTCTAGCGCGAGCGCTTCGCCAGCCGCTCCACGTCCAGAAGGATCACCGCACGGGCCTCCAGGCGGAGCCAGCCGCGCTGGGCGAAGTCGGCCAGGGCCTTGTTGACCGTCTCACGGGACGCGCCGACCAGCTGGGCCAGCTCCTCCTGCGTCAGGTCGTGGACGACGTGGATGCCCTCCTCGGACTGCACGCCGAAGCGGCGGGAGAGGTCGAGCAGCGCGCGGGCCACACGGCCGGGGACGTCCGAGAAGACGAGGTCGGACATCGCGTCGTTCGTGCGACGGAGTCGGCGGGCGACGGCGCGCAGCAGCGCGGTGGCCACCTCGGGGCGGGCGTTCAGCCAGGGCTGGAGGTCGCCGTGGCCCAGGCCCAGCAGCTTGACCTCGGTCAGCGCGGTGGCGGTCGCCGTGCGCGGGCCCGGGTCGAACAGGGACAGCTCGCCGATGAGCTCGCCGGGGCCGACGACGGCGAGCATGTTCTCGCGGCCGTCGGGGGACGTCCGGTGAAGCTTGACCTTGCCCTCGGTGACGACGTAGAGCCGGTCGCCCGGGTCGCCCTCGTGGAACAGGGAGTCGCCACGTGCGAGGGTCACCTCACTCATGGAGGCGCGCAGTTCCGCGGACTGCTCGTCGTCGAGAGCCGCGAAGAGCGGATTGCGCCGCAGAGGGTCGTCCACGAGTTCTCTCCTTGTCGACCTGCTCAGGGGATCTCTCCCCCGCGTACCAGGGGACCGTGCTCCCCATTTTGCCGGACGGTCCAAACAGTGTGATCTGTCACAAGGATGCCGCACAGGTGTCCCGAGGTAAGCGGCAGGGGTCCAATTGGGGGCCGATCTTCAGGGTCCGGGGCGGATGTCAGTGTCGGGCTTTAGGCTGGCCGGGTGTCCAAATCGCCGGTGAGAGCACAGGCCAAGGGGGCTGGGCGGGTGGTTGTACGTCGAGATTCCGCTGTGGGCGAACAGGACCCCGGCGGTGGAGGGAAAACGGCGAAAGCGGATAAATCGGCGCGGGGCGAGACGGCTGCCGATGGCGAGAAAGTGGTGGTGAAGAAGGTGGGCAAGGCGGAGGAAACGGAGAAAGCGGGGCAGGTGGGGAAGGCGGGGAAGTCGGCTGCTGCGAAGTCCGCCCCTGCTGGGAAGGCCACGCCGGGCAAGAAGACCGCCTCCGCGAAGAGGGCCGCCTCCACCAAGAAGACCGCCTCCGCGAAGAAGACGACCGCCAAGAAGGTCACTGCCAAGAAGGCGGCCACTAAGCAGGCGACCGCCAAGAAGGCAGTCACGGCCAAGGGCGTCCGCAAGAAGCCCGCCATCGTTCCGGAGAAGGCCACCGCTCCCGTAAAGGGCGCCTCCGCGGTCAAGACCGTCGCCGCCAAACCCCCCTCGGCCGAGTCCCGCACCGCCCTGGTCCGCCGAGCCCGTCGTATCGACCGTGAGCTCGCCGAGGTCTACCCCTACGCCCACCCGGAGTTGGACTTCGACAACCCCTTCCAACTCGTGGTCGCCACCGTGCTGTCGGCCCAGACCACCGACCTGCGCGTGAACCAGACGACCCCGTCGCTGTTCGCCAAGTACCCCACCCCCGAGGACCTGGCCGCCGCCAACCCGGAGGAGGTCGAGGAGATCCTCCGGCCGACCGGGTTCTTCCGGGCCAAGACCAAGTCGGTCATGGGGCTGTCGAAGGCGCTGGTGGAGAACTACGGAGGGGAGGTGCCGGGGCGGCTGGAGGAGCTCGTCAAGCTGCCCGGCGTCGGGCGCAAGACCGCCTTCGTCGTGCTCGGCAACGCCTTCGGCCGGCCCGGCATCACCGTGGACACGCACTTCCAGCGGCTGGTGCGGCGCTGGGAGTGGACCGGGCAGAGCGACCCGGACAAGATCGAGGCCGAGATCGGCGCGCTGTTCCCGAAGAGCGACTGGACCGACCTCTCGCACCATGTGATCTGGCACGGCCGCCGTATCTGCCACGCCCGCAAGCCCGCCTGCGGCGCCTGCCCCATCGCGCCGCTCTGCCCGGCGTACGGCGAGGGTGAGACGGACCCGGAGAAGGCCAAGAAGCTCCTCAAGTACGAGAAGGGCGGCTTCCCGGGGCAGCGGCTCAATCCTCCGCAGGCCTATCTGGACGCGGGCGGCAAGGCGGCCCCGCCGCTGGGGGCCGGATGACGGAGCGAGCGAGCCGGAGGGGGCGGGGGACTGCCGAGAGGGCGATCGGGCAGCGTTCGAAGGGCGGCGCCCGGGCGGCCGTACGGCTGTATCGGAACGATCTAGGTGCCCTCGGGCGTTGGACTCGGCAGAACGACGGGGGTGGCGATGACGCGGGCGAGTGATACGCAGGACGGGCCGGTGGTGGTCAGCAAGGACGGGCTGCCGCAGTGGCTGGATCCGGTGGTGCGGGTCGTGGAGACCGTGGAGCCGGTGCAGCTGAGCCGGTTCCTGCCGCCGGAGGACGGGGCGGGGCGGCAGTCCGCCGTGCTGATCCTCTTCGGTGAGGGCGAGCGAGGGCCCGAGCTGCTGCTGATGGAGCGGGCCAGTTCGCTGCGGTCGCATGCCGGACAGCCGTCGTTCCCCGGTGGTGCCCTCGACCCCGAGGACGGCGACCCGCAGGGCGACGGGCCGCTGCGGGCCGCTCTGCGCGAGGCCGAGGAGGAGACCGGGCTCGATCCGAGCGGCGTCCAGCTCTTCGGTGTGCTGCCCAGGCTGTACATCCCGGTGAGCGGCTTCGTGGTCACGCCCGTGCTGGGCTGGTGGCGGGAGCCGAGCCCGGTCGATGTCGTCGATCCGAACGAGACGGCCCGCGTGTTCACCGTCCCCGTGGCGGATCTCACGAATCCGGACAACCGCGCCACCACCGTCCACCCCAGCGGCCACCGAGGTCCGGCATTTCTGGTCGAATCGGCGCTGGTGTGGGGCTTCACGGCCGGGATCATCGACCGTCTGCTCCATTTCTCGGGGTGGGAGCAGCCCTGGGACCGGGGTAACCAGGTCCCGCTCGACTGGCGGTCATGACAGGGTGTCTGCCGTGCTGTCTTTTCCCGGGGTCCGCCCTGTCCGATTTCCGCTGTGCGACGGGCCGGGCCCTCGGTCGAGCTGGGGGGACCGGAGAGTGACGAGGCGAGGCCTGAATCGGTGAACGTGCTGGACATCCTGCTGCTGGTCGCCGCCGTGTGGTTCGCGATCGTTGGCTATCGCCAGGGCTTCGTCGTCGGCATCCTGTCGGTGATCGGCTTTCTCGGCGGCGGCCTGGTGGCCGTCTATCTCCTCCCGGTCATCTGGGACGCGCTGACCGACAATGCCGAGGTCAGTACTACTGCCGCTGTCGTCGCGGTCGTTGTCGTCATTGTTTGTGCCTCCGTCGGGCAGGCCTTGACCACCCACCTCGGCAACAAGCTGCGCCGGTACATCACCTGGTCCCCGGCCCGCGCCCTGGACGCGACCGGCGGCGCCCTCGTCAACGTCGTGGCGATGCTCCTCGTGGCATGGCTGATCGGCTCGGCCCTCGCCGGGACGACGCTGCCGACGCTGGGCAAGGAGGTCCGTAGCTCCAAGGTGCTGCTCGGTGTCTCGCGGGCGCTGCCCAACCAGGCGGACACCTGGTTCGCGGACTTCTCCACCGTGCTCGCGCAGAACGGCTTCCCGCAGGTCTTCAGCCCGTTCTCCAACGAGCCGATCAACGAGGTCCAGCCGCCCGATCCGGCCCTGGCCAACAGCCCGGTGGCCACCCGCGCCAAGCGATCCATCGTCAAGGTCATGGGCACGGCGACGAGTTGCGGCAAGGTCCTGGAGGGCACCGGCTTCGTCTTCGCCGAGCGTCGCGTCATGACCAACGCGCATGTCGTCGGCGGCGTCGACGAACCCACCGTCCAGATAGGCGGCGAGGGCAAGCGGTACGACGCGAAGGTCGTCCTCTACGACTGGGAACGCGACATCGCCGTACTGGACGTACCGGACCTGGACGCGCCCGCGCTGCGGTTCACGGCCACCGACGCCGACAGCGGCGACAGCGCGATCATCGCGGGCTTCCCGGAGAACGGCGCCTACGACGTGCGCGCCGCGCGGGTGCGGGGGCGGCTGCCGGCCAACGGGCCGGACATCTACCACCGCGGCACCGTGCGCCGCGACGTCTACTCGCTGTACGCGACCGTCCGCCAGGGCAACTCAGGCGGACCGCTGCTCACACCCCAGGGCAAGGTGTACGGCGTGGTCTTCGCCAAGTCCCTCGACGACGCCGAGACCGGCTACGCGCTCACCGCGGACGAGATCCAGGAGGACATCGCCAAGGGGCGTACCGCCAACCAGCAGGTGGACAGCGACAGCTGCGCGCTGTAGACCCGTGAGCCCCGGTCAGGGGCATGCCCCTGATAAGGAGAAGCGGCGGCCGGTCAGCCGCGCGGGTGGCGCAGGCGTACCGAGACCCAGCGGGCCCGGCGGCGCAGAATGTGCGGAATGCCCACCCGGAGATCCGAGCCCGGCATCTGCGGGGCAGCGCCCCGCTGGTGGGAGCTCAGCCCACTGGCCGAGCGGCGGTTGCGTGCTGCGTCACTGTAGTCGTGCGTCCAGCCCATACCCCGACGTCTGCCCCTGCCCCACGATCGATAACCGCCTCCGGCGTCCCCAATTGGCCTATGCGCCAGGCAATTGGCTGTTCGTAGTACACGTGTTCAGATCCGGATACCGGGCGCATCGGCGCGGTCACCGATCGGGTTCGGGGTCTTTCAGCCAGTTGATCAGTTCGGCGGAGAAGGCGACCGGGTCCTCCTCGTGCGGGAAGTGCCCGAGCCCGTCGAACAGCCGCCAGCGGTAGGGCGCTTCGACGTACTGGCCCGAACCGGCCGCGCTGCGGGTGCGCATCACGGGGTCGAGGGAGCCGTGCAGATGCAGCGTCGGCACGCGCACCGGGCGCTTCATACGGCGGTTGAACTGGATGCCGTCGGGGCGCGCCAGCGAGCGCACCATCCAGCGGTACGGCTCGATGGAGCAGTGGGCCGTCGACGGGATGCAGATCGCGCGACGGTAGGTCTCCACCGCGTCGTCGTCCGGCAGTCGCGGGCCCGACCAGTCCCGGACCAGTCGGCCCACGAGTGCCCCGTCGTCCGCCGTCAGCTGCCGCTCGGGAATCCAGGGCCGCTGAAACCCCCAGATGTAGGAACTCGCATTCGTCTGCTTGACGTCGGAGAGCATCGCCGAGCGCCAGCGCCGGGGGTGCGGCATGGAGGAGACCGCGAGCCGTCGCACCAGCTTGGGGCGCATCACGGCCGCCGTCCATGCCAGATATCCGCCCAGGTCGTGGCCGACCAGCGCGGCGTCGGGCTCGCCGAGGGAGCGGACCACGCCGGTGATGTCCAGGGCGAGGTTGGCCGGGTCGTAACCGCGCGGGGTGCGGTCGCTGCCGCCGACGCCGCGCAGGTCCATGGCGACGGCCCGGAATCCCGCGTCGGCGAGCGCGACGAGCTGGTGCCGCCAGGTCCACCAGAACTGCGGGAAGCCGTGCAGCAGCAGCACCAGCGGACCGTCGCCGAGCTCGGCGATGTGGAAGCGCGCACCATTGGCGGCCACGTCCCTGTGTGTCCAGGGACCATCCGGTCTGACGACCGAGGAGGGTTGTGCCGAAGGGGCGGCGGGATCCGTCATGACGACGAGCGTGCCACAGCCTCGATGGCCACGGGCGCCCGGTCCTCCAGCTCCGGCGCGGGGGCCGGACGCGGGTGCGGCTTCGCCTTCTGCAGGACGCCCGCCGTCTCCTTCATCGAGGCGGCGACCTTCTGCGGGCTCTGGCTCTTCTTGGCCTTCTTCGCGAAGACGACGCCGATCAGCGCGAGGATGCCGGCGACAAGGACATTTGCCGCGAAGGACAGCACGAAGCAGATCGCGAGGTTCCAGTCGCTCCAGGTCCGAATGCCGTACGCGAGGGCGAAGTTCAGCATCGGCAGCGAGAACACGAGCACCCCGCCGGCCAGCGTGAACGCGCCGCCGCTCGTCGCGCCACGCTTGACGTCTTGCTTGAGCTGCGCTTTCGCCAGTGCGATCTCGTCATGCACCAGCGCCGACATCTCGGTCGTCGCCGAGGCGAACAGCTGGCCGATGCTGCGTTCTGCGCCGACCGGGCTGCCGTCGGGTGCGCTCATCGCGGTCTCCCTCGTCCTGTACGGTTCCGTCTTCTGCCTGACTGCGTACGGTTCCGTCTTTTGTACCGTCCCGTCAGATCATGCCCGACGGTGCTCCTCCTCGCCTGCCCTGCCCGCCACTTCGGCAAGCGCGTGGCGCGCGGCGACCTTCTCCTCGGCGATGCGGCGGTGTTCGGCGGCCTTGCGTTCGTGGATGGCGGCCATGCGCAGGTGGTACTCCGGCTCGTCCTGTTCGTAGATGTCCGGAATGCCGTCCGCGTCGTCGTCGCGCTCCTCGGCGTCGACCATCCCGCGGTATTTGGCGTTACGTATCTTCAGCAGCACCGTCGCCAGGGTCGCCGCGATGAGGGAGCCCAGCAGCACCGCGGCCTTGGCCTCGTCGGTCAGCGCGGCGTCGCCCACGAAGGCGAGCTCGCCGATGAGCAGCGACACGGTGAAGCCGATGCCGGCGAGGGTGGCCACCGCGAACACGTCGGCCCACTCCAGGTCATCGCTGAGCGAGGCCCTGGTGAAACGTGCCGTCAGCCACGTACCGCCGAAGATGCCCACCGCCTTGCCGACCACCAGCCCGAGGACGACCCCGAGCGTCTCCGGCCGGGTGAACACCTCGCCGAGCGCGCCGCCGGAGACGGCGACACCGGCGCTGAACAGCGCGAACAGCGGGACGGCGAGCCCCGCCGACAGAGGGCGTACGAGATGCTCGATGTGCTCGCCGGGGGAGTGCTCCTCGCCCTCGTGCCGACGGCAGCGCAGCATCAGGCCCATCGCCACGCCCGCGATGGTGGCGTGGACGCCGCTGTTGTACATCAGCCCCCAGATGACCAGGGCGAGCGGGACGTACACGTACCACCCGCGTACGCCCTTTCTCAGCAGCAGCCAGAAGACGACAAGTCCGACGACGGCGCCGCCGAGGGCGGCGAAGTCGATCTGTGAGGTGAAGAAGATCGCGATGATCAGGATCGCGAACAGGTCGTCGACCACGGCGAGGGTGAGCAGAAAGGCCCGTAGGGCGCTCGGCAGCGAGGTGCCGATCACGGCGAGCACGGCGAGTGCGAAGGCGATGTCGGTGGCGGTCGGGACCGCCCAGCCCTCCGTCGAGCCGCCCCCGGTGACACTGGTCAGCGTGTAGACCAGCGCCGGCACCGCCATTCCGCACAGTGCGGCGACGACCGGCAGCACGGCCGCCTTGGGGTCCTTGAGATCGCCGGCCACCAGCTCACGCTTGAGCTCGATGCCGGCGACGAAGAAGAAGAGCGCGAGAAGTCCGTCGGCGGCCCAGTGCTCGACGGACAGGTTCAGCCCGAGCGACTCGGGGCCCAGGTGGAAGTGGCCGACGGTCTCGTAGCTGTCGCGCAGTGCGGGGACGTTCGCCCAGACCAGCGCGGTGATCGCGGCGAGCAGCAGCAGCACACCGCCGACGGTCTCGGTGCGCAGCGCATCCGTGACGAAGGTCCGCTCGGGGAGAGAGAGCCGCCCGAGGATCTTGCGGACGGGAGCGGGGGTGCGGGGGGCGGCCACGGGGAGACCTCCGGTCGGTGGGCAGGACAGAGCACTTGCCGACCAGACTTCCCGGCACACCTGAGGACGCGTTTGTTTTCCTTAGCTTACCTAAGGGTGCGTGAGGGTGCGCGGGCAGTGCATCCGTCGATCTCCACGGTACGTACGCGAAGGGCACCCGGCGCGTCATTCGCCGGGTGCCCTCGATGGCCGCGATCAGGTCACGGTCGTGCTCAGTCCTCGCTCGGCGCCGCCGGGAGCTTCGCCTGGATGAGGTCCATGACGGTTGAGTCGGTCAGCGTCGTCACATCACCGAGCTGGCGGTTCTCGGCGACGTCCCGCAGCAGACGGCGCATGATCTTGCCGGAGCGGGTCTTCGGCAGCTCGGCCACCGGCAGGATTCGCTTCGGCTTGGCGATCGGGCCGAGGGTGGTGCCGACGTGGTTGCGCAGGTCGGCGATGAGGTTCTCGTCCT
The DNA here is from genome assembly GCF_042795335.1 of Streptomyces sp. NPDC056479. Lineage (NCBI taxonomy): Bacteria > Bacillati > Actinomycetota > Actinomycetes > Kitasatosporales > Streptomycetaceae > Streptomyces > Streptomyces sp. NPDC056479. The sequence continues at coordinate 98,648 of NZ_JBHTRZ010000003.1, forward strand.
CGGCGTTGGCCGTACCGCGCAGGATCACGAAGGCGACGATCGCCTGCCCGGTCGTCTCGTCGGCGGCACCGACGACGGCCGCCTCGGCGACGGACGGGTGGGAGACCAGGGCCGACTCGACCTCCGTGGTGGAGATGTTGTGGCCCGACACGAGCATGACGTCGTCCACGCGCCCGAGGAGCCAGATGTCCCCGTCGTCGTCCTTCTTCGCCCCGTCACCGGCGAAGTACTTGCCCTCGAACCGCGACCAGTAGGTGTCGAGGAACCGCTGGTCGTCGCCCCAGATGGTGCGCAGCATCGACGGCCACGGCTCGGTCAGCACCAGGTAGCCGCCACCGCCGTCGGGCACCTCGTTCGCCTCGTCGTCGACGACGGTCGCGGAGATGCCGGGCAGCGGGGTCTGCGCCGAACCGGGCTTGGTCTCGGTGACGCCCGGCAGCGGCGAGATCATCATCGCGCCGGTCTCGGTCTGCCACCAGGTGTCGACGACCGGCGTGCGGTCGGCCCCGATGTGCTTGCGGTACCAGATCCACGCCTCGGGGTTGATCGGCTCACCCACGGAACCCAGCACGCGCAGGCTGCCGAGGTCGAACTTCGCGGGGATGTCGTCGCCCCACTTCATGAACGTACGGATCGCGGTCGGCGCCGTGTACAGGATGGTCACCCCGTACTTCTGCACGATCTCCCAGAAGCGGCCCTGGTGCGGGGTGTCCGGGGTGCCCTCGTACATGACCTGCGTCGCGCCGTTCGCCAGCGGCCCGTACACGATGTACGAGTGCCCGGTGACCCAGCCGACGTCGGCGGTGCACCAGTACACGTCCGTCTCCGGCTTGAGGTCGAAGACGGCGTGGTGCGTGTACGCGGTCTGGGTGAGGTAGCCGCCGGAGGTGTGCAGAATGCCCTTCGGCTTACCCGTCGTACCGGACGTGTACAGGATGAACAGCGGGTGCTCGGCGTCGAAGGCCTCGGGAGTGTGATCGGCGGACTGCCGCTCGACGATCTCGTGCCACCAGACGTCACGGCTGTCGTCCCAGGCGACGTCCTGGCCGGTGCGGCGGACCACGAGCACATGCTCGACATTGCCTGCCTTGTCGGCGGCCTCGTCCACGGCCGGCTTCAGCGCGGACGGCTTGCCGCGCCGGTAGCCGCCGTCGGAGGTGATGACGACCTTGGCGTCCGCGTCCTGGATACGGGTGGCGAGGGCGTCCGCCGAGAAGCCGCCGAAGACGACGGAGTGGGCGGCGCCGATCCTGGCGCAGGCCAGCATCGCGACCGCCGTCTCAGGGATCATCGGCATGTAGACGGCGACCCGGTCGCCCTTCTGAACTCCCAGCTCCAGCAGGGCGTTGGCCGCCTTGGAGACCTCGTCCTTGAGCTCGGCATACGTGAGGGCGCGGCTGTCGCCGGGCTCGCCCTCGAAGTGGATGGCGACCCGGTCGCCGAGCCCGGCCTCCACATGCCGGTCGACGCAGTTGTACGCCACATTGAGCTCGCCGTCCTTGAACCACTTCGCGAACGGCGGGTTCGACCAGTCCAGCGTCTCGGTCGGCTCCTTGGCCCAGGTCAGCCGACGGGCCTGCTCGGCCCAGAAGCCGAGCCTGTCAGCCTTGGCCTGTTCATACGCCTCCGCCGTGACGTTGGCGCCTGCGGCCAGGTCGGCGGGGGGTGCGAACCTGCGCTCTTCCCTCAGCAGGTTGGCCAGGCTTTCGTTGCTCACGACATCTCCCTTTCCCAGGGTGTCCGTTGTGTCCCAGGCCACAGCTCATCAGACCCGGGGGTCTGATGACAAGGGTCGACGGATAATTGGTTTAGACCTGTCGGCGCGGGTGAGGTCCGAGCCGGTGCCGGTGCCGGGGTCATCCGTTCCCACGGACGCCGGACGGACGCGGTTCAGGTCTGTTATCCCTTTCACATTCCGTCCGGACGCAGGTGGAACGCGGCCCCATGGCGAGCACGGCTGCCCTCGAACGGGCCCACGTGAAGCGGCCCCGCTCCGAGCGGGGCCGCGCGCACTTCCCGGTCAGGCCGACAGATCCGCCACGCCCACGTGGTCGAACACCTCGTCCTCGAGCCCCTCGGCCAGCAGATACGCCTGCGCCTCGCCCACGTGGAAGTACATGCCGTGCAGCTCCAGCGCCCCAGCCCGCAGGGCCCGGGTCACCGACTCATGGGCGCGCAGATGCTCCAGCTGCTGGACCACGTTCGTCAGACAGAGCTGTTCGACCGCGTCGGCCGGCGCCCGCCCGGCGAGTCTGGCCCATGGACGGCTCTCGTCGGAGATCCGCTCCAGGCTCGGCTCCCCGTGCCGCAGCCACCGCCTGAGCGGGGTCTGGGGGCCGTCGGGTTCGGAGGTGAGAAGTGCCTGCATGGCCCCGCACCCGGAGTGCCCGCACACCGTGATCGAGCGCACCTGGAGCACGTCCACCGCGTACTCGATCGCCGCGGCCACCGAGTCGTCCCCGCTCTCCTGGCCGGGCAGCGGGACGAGATTGCCCACATTGCGCACCACGAACAGGTCGCCGGGACCACTGGAGGTGATCATCGACGTGACGAGCCGGGAGTCGGCACAGGTGAGGAACAGCTGCGAGGGCTGCTGCCCCTCACGCGCCAGCCGCGCCAGCTCGCTCCGCACCAGGGGCGCGGTGTTGCGCTGGAACGCGCTGATGCCACGGGCGAGTTGACGTGCACTCGGTCGGCTGCCGTCGGTGGCTCCGCCGGTGGACAGGTCTGTGGCCGTGCCTGTGGCCTTCTCTGTGGCCGTGTCTGTGTCGCCTCCGGTTGCTTCGGCGACGCCCCCCTCGGGGCGGCCGGGCTCGGTGGGGTGGCCGGGCTCGGTGGTGCCGTCGGCTCCGCCGGTCCCGCCGACTGGGGCGGTTGCGTCGGCGCGGCCGCTGGGGGCATCGGCTTCGGAGGGCGTGTTGGAACCGTCGGTGTCGTAGGCACCGGTCGCCTGTGCCTCCCCGGGCTGTCCGTCGCGGGGCGGGACGGTCTCCGGGATCTCGCACTGGTGGTTGCGCCAGGCTGTCCAGGGATGGCAACGGCAGTCGTCCGGCTCCTCCGCGATCCTCCCGATGGCGGCATGCAGACCGGAAGGTCCCGTCGGCTCACCGATCCGGACCCCGGCCCTGCGGCCGACCAGCTCGACGGTGCCACCGTGGGCGGTCTGTGTGTTCTGCCAGTCCTGCAGTGACTCGTACGCCGCGTGGTCCATGAACGACCCGTCCAACTCCACTACGGCGTGGGCGCCTTGGGGTACGAGATGCAGGGCCCGGCTGAGCCGAGGCACCGCGAGGAAGGTCAACTGGCCTCGTACATGTACGTGATGGACTCCTTCCTGCTCGTCATGCGTGATCCGGGTGCGGGTGAGGCGGTGCAGGGCGACTCCGACGGCCATGGCGACTCCCAGCGCCACCCCCTCAAGGACGCCGAGGAACACCACGGCGAGGGTGGTGACGGCGTAGACCAGCACCTCTCGGTGGCGCGTCACCGTGCGGATGTGGTGCAGGGACACCATCTGGATGCCGACGGCCATCACCAGGGCGGCGAGTGAGGCGAGTGGGATGAACTCCAGGATCGGGACCATCAGCAACGCGGCGACTACTACGAGAACGCCGTGCAACATCGTGGAGTTCCGGCTGACGGCACCGGCTTGCACATTCGCGGAGCTGCGCACGGCGACGCCCGCGATGGGCAGCCCGCCGAGCGCGCCGGAGACGACATTGGCGGCGCCCTGACCGAGCAGCTCACGGTCCAGGTCGGAGCGTCCGACGCGGGCGGACAGCTCCGGCCGACCGGCGACCAGTTTGTCCACCGCGACCGCGCCGAGCAGCGACTGCACGCTGCACACCAGCGTGATGGTGAGCACGGCGGCGACGAGGCCGAGGACCGGACCGTCGGGAAGGGTGGCCAGCGCGTGGCTGCTCCAGGACGGCAGGTCGACCTTGGGCAGGCTCAGTCCGGCGAGCGAGGCGGTCGTGGTGGCGACGGCCACGGCGACGAGCGGGGTCGGCACCTTGCGCAGCAACCGGCCGGTCCGGCCGGGAATTCGGGGCCAGAGCACCAGCAGCGCGAGGGTCAGCACGCTCACCGACAGGGCGGCAGGACGCACTCCGGCCAGCTGGGCGGGCAGCTCCCGCAGATTGTCCAGGACCGAGCTGTGCGGGATGCCGCCGAGGACGATGTGCAGCTGGGCCACGGCGATGGTGACGCCGATGCCCGCGAGCATGCCGTGCACGATGGCGGGGCTGACGGCGAGCGCGGTGCGTGCCACGCGCAGCAGCCCGAGGCCGAGTTGGGCGAAGCCAGCCAGGACGGTGATGGCGCAGGTCGTACGCCATCCGTATCGCTGGATGAGCTCGGCGGTGACGACGGTGAGTCCGGCGGCAGGGCCGCTGACCTGGAGCGGGGCACCGCCGAGCCGTCCGGCGACGAGTCCTCCCACGGCGGCGGCGACGAGGCCGGCCTGAAGGGGCGCGCCGGTGGCGAGGGCGATGCCGAGGGACAGGGGGAGCGCGATCAGGAAGACCGCGATCGAGGCGGATACATCGGCGCCCGCCACGTGAGGCCGGCGGGGCCGGGTCGGGGGTGGACTGTGGGGCTCGTGGATGCACTTCTCTCGACGTGGTCCGTCGGCGCGGGTGGGAACGCAGGCTGACATGTTTCCCGTCTCCTCCGGGGCAGCGCGGTCGCGGAACTGGTGGTCCCCCGCTGATCGGCGAGGGGTCGGGTCGCGGCCGTGTGGTCACGGCGTGCAGTGGCGGGATGAAACTGTCGGTAAACGGATCGTAATGCAGAGTAAAGGGAGGGAATAGTTTTTCCGAGCAAATGGACTAATAAATCCCCCTGAAGAGTGAAGCGATTCATTAGTCGGCTTGTCGTATTAATTCCTTCTCTGTTCCGTGCGACCTTTGCGGCGCTGTCGGCACCCGAGAGAAGGAAGAAGGTGCACGGAACATGGCCGCCACTCGCAGGTTCGCCGCTCCCCGCCCCATTGCCGCCACGCACAGGATCGCCGCGGGCACCGCTGCCGCCGCGGTCTGTTGCGCGTCGCTCGCCGGATGCGCGAGCGGCCATGACACGTCCCGGCACGCGGCACCCGGACCGCACAAGGCGAAGCCCGCGGCCCCCGCGCCCCGTGGTGCGATCCGCCTGATCGGCGACGGGTCCACCGCGTACACCGGTGCGCAGCCGCATCTGCCCAGGCCCGAGCGGCTGAAGCCCGGTCAGAAGCCCCCGCAGTTCGTGGTGTTCTCCTGGGACGGCGCCGGCGAGGACGGCCAGAAGCTGTTCTCCCACTTCCGCGAGGTCGCCAAGGCGAACAACGCGACGATGACCTACTTCCTCAGCGGCGTCTACATGCTGCCGGACCACAAACGCGACCTGTATCGCCCGCCGCAGCACTCGCCGGGCCGTTCCGACATCGGCTTCAACGACGAGGAGGGCATCGCCGACACCGTGACGCAGCTGCGCCACGCGTGGCTGGAGGGCAACGAGATCGGTACCCACTTCAACGGCCATTTCTGCGGCAGCGACGGCGGTGTCGGCGAGTGGTCGGTGAAGGAATGGAAGGACGAGATCGTCCAGGCGAAACGATTCGTCAAGTCCTGGAAGACCACCACCGGCGTGACGAAAGCGGCCCCGCTGCCCTTCGACTACGACAAGGAGCTCATCGGCGCCCGCACACCCTGCCTGGAGGGCCGGAAGAACTTCGTCAAGGCGGCCCGTGAGCTGGGCTTCCGCTATGACTCCAGCGGCGTCAACAACCAGCTCTGGCCCAGGAAGACAGAGGGCCTGTGGGATCTGTCGATGCAGCTGGTGCCCTTCCCCGGGCACTCCTACGAGCAGCTCACCATGGACTACAACTTCATGGTCAACCAGTCCGGCACCGCGACCCAGGGCGACCCCGACAAGCGCGAGTTCTGGGGCGATCAGATGCGGAACGGCCTGCTCATGGGCTTCCGCCGGGCCTACGACGGCAATCGCGCGCCCCTGATCATCGGCAACCACTTCGAGTCCTGGAACGGCGGCACCTACATGCGAGCCGTCCAGGAGGTCGTCGAGGCCGTGTGCAACAAGCCCGACGTGCGCTGTGTGTCGTTCCGGCAGCTCGCCGACTGGCTGGACGCACAGGACCCGGCGACCCTGAAGAAGCTGCGCACCCTGGACGTCGGCCAGGCCCCTAAGGAGGGCTGGGCGCCCTTCCTGTCCGGGCATCCGGCCCCGGCCCCGAAGGGGGTGCCCGGGGCGCCGGCGGTCAAGCCGTAGGCGTCAGACGAGAGTTGCCCAGCGGCGACTTACCCATGGGGGAGTGCCCCTCGGGCAGGGCGGTCACGCTCTCGCCGAGCACGAACCCGGGGTCGATCTGCGCCGCCAGGTCGGCCCCGGTGCGCTCGTTGCCCCAGGTCCGGGCGTTCTTCAGGTGGAAGTGCACCATCTGGCGGGTGTAGCGCTCCCAGTCCCGCAGCTCGTATGTCGCCTCCGCGGCCGTGCGCAGTCGGCGCAGGGCGCGGTGGTTGTCGTCCTCCAGGAGCTGGAACCGGGGCGGGCGGCCCTTCTCCATGGAGCGCACCCAGTCCGAGTGCCCGACGGTCACCAGCAGGTCGTCCCCGACCTCGGCGCGGAGGAAGTCGAGGTCGTCCTGTCCTTGCACCTTGTTGCCGACGACCTTCAGGACGACTCCGAAGTCGCGGGCGTGTTCGTGGTACTGGCGATAGACGGAGACCCCCTTCCGGGTCGGCTCGGCGACGAGGAACGTGATGTCGAAGCGGGTGAACATGCCGGAGGCGAAGGAGTCCGAACCCGCCGTCATGTCGACCACGACGTATTCGTCGGGGCCGTCCACCAGGTGGTTCAGGAACAGCTCCACAGCTCCCGTCTTGGAGTGGTAGCAGGCGACCCCGAGGTCGGAATCCGTGAAGGGGCCGGTGACCATCAAACGGACGGCGCCGCCGTCGAGTTCCACGGGGCGGGCGCAGGCGTCGTAGACCGGGTTCGTCTCGCACACCCGCAGCAGCCGCGAACCCTCGCCGGGGGGTGTCGTCTTGATCATCGTCCGCGCGGAGGCGATCCGTGGATTGGTGCCGCGCACGTAGTCCTTGATCAGCGGCAGCCGTTCACCCATCGCGGGGAGTGCGGCGGCCTCGTCCTCGCCGAGACCCAGGGCCGCTCCGAGGTGCTGGTTGATGTCGGCGTCAATGGCCATGACGGGCGCGCCGGTGGCCGCGAGATGGCGGATGAACAGGGAGGACAGGGTCGTCTTGCCGCTGCCGCCCTTGCCGACGAAAGCAATTTTCATGTTCACGAACAGTAGTCGTCCGATAGCTGTATGTGGCAGGCGTGCGTGAAGAACGCCACTCGATCGTGGGGTGCCGGGCCGGGGTGCGTAGTGTCGTACTCATGAGTACGACAGGTGCGTCCGCCGATCCGCTCGCGGCCCTCGGTTCGCTGCCCGGGGTGCCCGATTCCGTGGAGTCCGTGCGCAAGGCGGTGGACCGGGTCTACGGGCACCGGATCATGCGACGCCGCAGCAACGAGATCACCTCCGAGGCGGCCCTGCGTGGCGCCCGTGGCTCCGCCGCGCTGTCCGGCGCCGACTGGGCACTCGAAGAGGTGCGCCGGCGTACCGACTTCAGCGGTGACGACGAGGCCCGGGTCGTGGGTGCGGCCCTGCGGTTGACGGCCGAGGCGGGCCAACTGCTGTCCATCTGGCGGCAGTCGCCCCTGCGCGTGCTGGCCCGGCTGCACCTGGTGGCGGCGGCGAGCAAGGACGACGCGGTCGGGCGTCCACGTCAGGAGGGCGAGCCGGTCGACGAGCCGCTGATCGAGCTGCCGCTGCCGAGCGCGGCGGAGGTGCACGGCCGGCTGGAGGGACTGTCCGAGCTGATCATCGCCGGCGGTTCGGCGCCGGCCCTGGTGACGGCCGCGGTGGTGCACGGTGAGCTTCTCGCGCTGCGCCCCTTCGCCTCCCACAACGGCCTGGTCGCGCGCACGGCCGAGCGCATCGTCCTGGTCGGCAGCGGCCTGGACCCGAAGTCCGTCTGCCCGGCCGAGGTCGGCCACGCCGAACTGGGCCGCGCTGCGTATGCGGCGGCCCTCGACGGCTATGTCTCCGGCACCCCTGAGGGTGTGGCCGCGTGGATCTCCCACTGCGGCAGGGCGACCGAACTCGGGGCGCGCGAGTCGACGGCGGTGTGCGAGGCCTTGCAGCGCGGGGCGGCGTAACGGACGCAGCGCACGCGCGCGTGGTGGTGACGCGCTGACAAAAGCGCGCGCGTGGGAGCCCACAAGAGTTGCGGCGGTACGAGGATTCGTACCGCCGCTGGCATGTTCACCGGGTTACCAAGCGTCCTCGATATGTTGCCCATCAGGTCGGGAACTTTGCCCGTCACCTGGTGCGGCTGGCCCGTAATCGACGGGTCGACGTCGCGTGGGTGCTCGATGTTCATGCTCGGTCCGTGGGGCCAAATGCGTATCAAAGGTGATCCTCTCGGATGTCCTTGGTCTCGCGGGCCGTTGACTCCTTTGTACTCCTGGTCACCACCAAGCGGAAGGCCTGTCCGCAGTTCTTTACTTTTGCCCTCAAATCACTTGAAACAGACATCGATTTGTCGAGCGAGGCTTACGGAATGCGCGCGGCCAGGTCAGGCGGGCGCCGTACGGCGTCGGTTCGCATACCAGACCAAGCCGGCGGTGGCCGCTGCCGCTCCTATGGCGGCGGCCGCGACGAGGGCCGGGCGCGGCGGTACGGAGAAGGAGGGGATCCGCTGCTTGAGCCGGACCGGGCGATGGAAGTCGAGAATCGGCCACCCGCGCGCGACTGCCTCGCGGCGCAGCGCGCGGTCCGGGTTCACCGCGTGCGGATGTCCGACCGTCTCCAGCATCGGCAGATCGGTCGCCGAGTCGCTGTAGGCGTAACAGCGGTCGAGGTCGTAGCCCTCGGACTCGGCCAGCTCCCTGATCGCCTCTGCCTTCGTCGGGCCGTAGGCGTAGTACTCCACCTCCCCGGTGAAGCAGCCGTCGTCGCCCACGACCATGCGCGTGGCCACCACGCGGTCGGCGCCGAGCAGCTCGCCGATCGGCTCGACCACCTCGGCCCCCGACGTGGACACGATCACCACGTCGCGGCCCTCGGTGTGGTGCTCCTCGATGAGTGAGGCGGCCTCGTCGTAGATGATCGGGTCGATCAGGTCGTGCAGCGTCTCGGCGACGATCTCCTTGACCTGCTGGACGTTCCAGCCGCGGACGAGCGCGGAGAGGTACTTGCGCGTGCGCTCCATCTGGTCATGGTCCATAGCGCCCACGCGGAAGACGAACTGGGCATATGCGGTACGCAGGGCGGCCCTGCGGTTGATCAGACCACCTTGGTAGAACGACTTGCTGAAGGTGAGCGTGCTCGACTTCGCAATGACCGTCTTGTCCAGGTCAAAGAAGGCCGCTGTGCGGGGCAAGGAGTGGTTTTCCACGACCCTGAGCATAGGGGCAGCCCATTCGGCGTAAGGTGGGCGCGTGGGTTTGCCTGAGAGGGCTCTCGGGTACACCATGGAAGTCACGGATCGTTCGCGACCGTGCTAACCCGGTCCGACTCCTCCCCCCCCGAGTCGGCCGTGGAGACGACCCCCGCTCTCCCCCCCGGCGGGGGTCGTCGCATGTCCGGGTGGGTTTTCCTCTTCTGAGCGCGGCCGCGAGGCCGATGTCAGGTCGCTGCGGCGGCCTGGTCAGCATGTTCAAGATTCGTGACTGTGTGTAGCCGTCGCGCTGCTCTGCGGAAGTCGCACACGGGTCGGTGTGGGGGTCACCGGTTTGGGTGACGGCGATATTCACAACTACTGAGTTGTCCACAGTTATCGACCAAGATCCACACGATTTCCGGGATCGCTGCACCGTGATTCCAACGCGTCCCGCTCGGCCGACTTCATGGCCGGTTCTGGTTAGTCGGGCGTGTTTGGCCGGTTCGTATCGGCCGTTCATATGGAGGCCGCTTACCGGTTCTTCACACGGATGGGAATCGCGGGGCCGCAGGGCTGCGCGAGTGATGCAGCGAAGGGGGACGGAAGCCGTGACCGCAGCCGTCACACACGATCCGCCGTACGCCGCCTCCGGGCGGCCGGGCAAGCCGTTGATCGTCACGGAGGACGCCGAACTGCTGGACGACCTGCTGCGCCTGTGCGCCGCGGCCGGCGCCACACCCGAGGTCCACCATGGAGTGCCTGAGCCCAGAGGCAGTTGGGAGGGCGCTCCGCTCGTCCTGGTCGGCGACGACGCCGCCCGCCGCGTACGCGGGGCCGGTCGCAGGCGCGGAGTGGTGCTCGTCGGACGGGACCAGGACGACGCCGGGGTCTGGCGCCGGGCCGTCGAGATCGGCGCGGACCATGTCCTGATGCTTCCCGACGGCGAGCAATGGCTGGTCGACCGCATCGCCGACGTGACGGAGGGCGTCGGCCGACCCGCCCTCACCGTCGGCGTCATCGGCGGCCGCGGTGGCGCCGGAGCCTCCACGCTCGCGTGCGCCCTCGCCGTCACCGCCGCGCGTGAGGGACTGCGCACCCTGCTCGTGGACGCCGACCCGCTGGGCGGCGGACTCGACGTCGTGCTCGGCGGGGAGGCGGCCGAAGGGCTGCGCTGGCCCTCGTTCGCCGGATCGCGCGGGCGGCTCGGCAGCGGGGCGCTGGAGGAGTCGCTGCCGAAGCTGCACTCCTTGCGGGTCCTGAGCTGGGATCGCGGCGAGTGCGTCGCCGTTCCGCCGCAGGCGATGCGTGCCGTGCTCGCCGCGGCCAGGCGACGGGGCGGCGCGGTCGTCGTCGACCTGCCCCGCCGCATCGACGACGGGGTCGCGGAGGCCCTCGCCCAGCTCGACGTCGGCATCCTCGTGGTCCCCGCCGAACTGCGCGCCGTCGCCGCCGCCCGCCAAGTGGCCTGGGCGGTCCGGCTGGTCCTGCGGGACCTGCGGGTGGCCGTGCGCGGGCCGTACGCACCCGGGCTGGACGACCGCGAGGTGGCCCGGCTGCTGGAGCTGCCGCTGGTGGGCGAGGTGCCCGTCGAGACGGGGCTGCTGCGACAGCACGAGAGCAAGGAACCGCCGGGGGCGGTGGGGCGGGGGCCGCTGGCGCGGTTCTGCCGGGAGTTCTGGGAGCGGGCGTTGGTCGAGGCGAGGGCGGCATGAGTACGGATTCTGGGCTCGACCGGGTGCGCGGTGGCGAGGGTGGTTCGGTGCGGGCGTCGCCTGGGCGGGGTCGGTCGGACGGCGACGCGGTGGCGGCCGGGGCGCGGCTCGCTGGGCCGCGCAGGCGGGCGCCTCGGTGGGCGTCCGGTGGTGGGGCACGTACGGGCGGGTCTCGGGCGGTGGCGGATGGCGGGGCGACTGCGGGTGCGAGTGCGCGTCGGGCGTCGGATGGCGGGGCGAGTGCCGGTGTGCCTCGTCGGGCGTCGGATGGCGGCCTACGCGTGTCCTCGCCGCGATGGGTGACCGACGACAGGGCGTCTACGGACGCGGCTGGATCGGCCTCGTCCGGCTCGGGCGGCTCAGCTGGCGGTGATGCCGGAGCGCGGCCGTCGCAGGGCGTGGTGAGTACGGCCGGTGCGGGGCGGGAGTTGGCCGTCCGGGCCGGTCCGGCGGCTGTGCGGTGGGCGACGGACGCAATGGCGGGCCGGGCGGGTATGCCGTCGGAGCTGCTCGACGGGGTGCGGCAGTGGCTGGCCGAGAGCGGGGGCGAACCCACGCCCGCGCGTGTGGCGCAGGCGCTGCGGGAGCAGGGCAGGGTGCTGGGGGACGCCGAAGTCCTCGGGGCGGCCGAGCAGTTGCGCTCCGAGCTGGTCGGGAGCGGCCCGCTGGAGCCGCTGCTCGCCGACCCGTCGGTGACGGACGTGCTGGTGTCGGCGCCGGACCGGGTCTGGGTGGACCGGGGCGGCGGTCTGGAGCTGACGTCCGTGTCCTTCCCGGACCCGGCGGCCGTACGACGCCTCGCGCAGCGCCTCGCGGCGGTCGCCGGGCGGCGACTGGACGACGCGCGCCCCTGGGTGGACGCCCGTCTGCCCGACGGGACCCGACTGCACGCGGTGCTGCCACCGGTCGCCGTCGGCTGTGCGTGTCTGTCGCTGCGAGTGGTACGGCCGCGTGCGTTCACGCTCGACGAACTGGTCGCGGCGGGCACGGTGCCGCCGGGCGGGGACCTGGTCCTGCGCGCATTGGTCGACGCCCGACTGTCGTTCCTCATCAGCGGCGGCACCGGCAGCGGCAAGACGACGCTGCTCAGCGCGTTGCTCGGGCTGGTCGGGCCGGGCGAGCGGATCGTGCTCGCCGAGGACTCCGCGGAGCTCAGGCCCGACCACCCGCACGTCGTACGGCTGGAGAGCAGATCCGCCAATCAGGAGGGCGCCGGTCTCGTCACCCTGGAGGACCTGGTCCGGCAGGCGCTGCGGATGCGGCCGGACCGGCTCGTCGTGGGTGAGGTGCGCGGACCCGAAGTGGTGCATCTGCTGGCCGCGTTGAACACCGGCCACGAAGGCGGATGCGGGACCGTCCACGCGAACGCGGCGGGCGACGTTCCCGCCCGGCTGGAGGCGCTCGGCACAGCGGCAGGGCTCGACCGGGCCGCGCTGCACAGTCAGTTGGCGGCCGCGCTGTCGGTCGTACTGCATCTGGTACGCGACCGGAGCGGGCGTCGGCGGATCGCCGAGGTGCATGTGCTGGAGCGGGACCCGTCGGGGTTGGTGCGGACGGTGCCGGCGCTGCGGTGGGGCGAGGAGGCGTTCGCGTACGAGCGGGGGTGGGAGCGGCTGCGGGGGTTGCTTCGTGAGGGGTTCCGTGAACGTGAGGGGTTCGGTGATTCGAGTGGGTGAGGTGTCGGCGGGCGTGGCCGTGCTGTGCCTCGGCGTGGCGGTCTGGTTGCTGGGCGGCCAGAACTCGGGGGCTCGACGGGCCCAGTTGCTGCTCGCGGGAGGTGGGGCGGTGGGTGCCGGGCCGCCCGACTGGCGACGGTTGGCTGGGGATCTGCGGCGGTTGCGGGGGCGGATGCGGGCCGAGTGGTGGGCGCCGGCCGTCGGGCTGGTGCTGGCAGTGCTGGGGGCGTCTGTGCTGCCGGTCGTCGCGGGAGCGGCCGGGGTGCCGTTGCTGCGGCGGGTACGGCTGGCCCGGGAGGCGCGGCGCACGCGGGAGCGCCACGGGGACGCGGTGATCGCGTTGTGCGCGGCGCTCGCCGGGGAGGTGCGGGCCGGGCGACAGCCGAATGAGGCGTTGCTGCGGGCGGCACGGGACTGCGGCGGGCTGGGTGAAGCGCAGTCCGCGGTGCTGGCGGCGGCGAGGTTCGGCGGGGATGTGCCGGGCGTGCTCGCCTCCGCGGCACGGCAGCCGGGCGCAGAGGGACTGTCGGGCCTGGCGGCGTGCTGGCGGGTGGCCGTGGATCAGGGCGCGGGGCTCGCGGCCGGCCTCGACCGGCTGGAAGGGGCACTGCGGGCCGAGCGGGATCAACGTGCAGATCTGCGCGCCCAGTTGGCGGGAGCCCGGTCGACGGTGGCGATGCTCGCCGGGCTGCCGGTCCTGGGACTGCTGCTCGGTGCCGCGATGGGGGCCGATCCGCTGCACGTGCTGCTGCACACCGGGGCGGGCATCGGCTGCCTGGTCGTCGGCGGAGTGCTGGAGGGGGTGGGGATGTGGTGGGCGACGCGGATCGTGCGGGGAGCGGAGGCGGTGTGAGGACTCGAGTCGAGCCAGGGCGTGAGAAGCGTGAGAAGGGGGTGGCGGCGTGAGCGTCGAGGTTGTCCACAGGCTGGGGACGGCTTTGGGGACGGCTTTGGGGGCGGTGCTGGTCGTCGGGTGGCTGTTGCGGTGGTGGGCGGACGTCCGGCACGAGCGCAGGGTTCAACGACGGTTGGCGGGGTTGATGACGACCGCCGACCTGGCGCCGACGCGCAGACGGTTCGACGTCCGGCAGGGCATGCGGCAAGGGCTGCCCGTGGTGGCGGTCGGGGCTGCCGGTTGGGCGCTGGTCGGCGGGGCCGCCGGTCTGGTGGTGGGGCTGGTCGTCGCGGCCGGGCTGTGGGTGTGGCGGCGCCGTCAGAAGGCCGTGGGAGCCGGTGTGGAAGAGGTCGACGCCGGTGAGGTGGCACGCCGGCTTCCGCTCGCCGCCGATCTGCTGGCGGCCTGTATCGCGGCCGGAGCCGGTCCGGTGATCGCGGCGCAGGCCGTGGGCGAGGCGCTGGGCGGTCCCGTTGGGGACGGGCTGGCGCGCGGCGCGGCGGAGGTGCGGCTCGGTGGTGAACCGGGCGAGGCATGGCAGCGGCTGGCCTCGATGCCGGGGGCCGGGGCGCTGGCGCGGTTGCTGGAACGGGCCGATGTGACGGGTCTTCCGGCGGCCGGACCGGTCGCGCGGCTCGCCGCGGAGGCCCGCGCCGAGTGGACCCGCGCTGCCACGGAACGGGCCAGACGGGCGGCCGTCATGGTCACCGTGCCGGTGGGGCTGTGCTTCCTGCCCGCGTTCATCGCGGTCGGCGTGGCGCCGGTGGTGATCGGGCTCGCGGGTGGGGTGTTGGGAGGGGGTGGTGGATGACGGGGTGAGGCGGGGCGTCCGGCAGTGGGCAACAGGCAGTCGGCAACCGGCGGTAGGCAACCGGGCTCGGGGCTGTCGCGGCGTTCAACAGCAGGCGTTCAACAGCTGGTTTCAACAGGACTGAACCTTACGGGGGTTGAGATGTACAAGGCGGTACGGGCGCGGATGCGCATGCAGTTGTGGAGGGTGCGAGCGGCGCGGAGGGATGCCGGGATGGTCACCTCCGAGTACGCGATGGGGATCGTCGCGGCGGTGGCGTTCGCCGTGGTGCTCTACAAGGTCGTGACGAGCGGCGAGGTCAGCGCGGAGTTGCAGGCCATCGTGAAGCGGGCGCTCGATGCGCGGATGTGAACGGGACGGCGGGCGCGAGCGCAGGGCGGCTTGGCGCTCGGACCGGGGGTTCGTGACCGCTGAGTCGGCCGTCGTGCTGCCGGTGCTGGTCATGTTCGCGATGGCACTGGTGTGGGGGCTGCTCGTGATGGCGGCGCAGATCCAGTGCGTGGACGCGGCCAGGACCGGCGCACGCGCGGCAGCTCGGCAGGATCCGATGGAGGCGGTCATCGAAGTGGCGCGTGAGACGGCGCCGCGCGGCGCGTCGGTGACGGTTGACCGAGAGGGAGACGAGATCCATGTGGTCGTCGTGGCCAGGCCACCGGTGCTGAGGGGGCTCTCGTTCGAGGTACGGGAGGAGGCCGTGGCGTCGGCGGAGGACACGGTGGGGGCGGGGACATGAGGAGCGGAGGTTGCACAACCGGCCGTAGTCCTCGTGCCGATCGCCGGTCGCGGCGTGACTCAACTGGCGGTCGGCGCACGGTCCGCGAGCCGGCCGTCGCCCTCCGCCAACACGACGGCCCCGACGGCGGTTCCGACGGCGGCTCCGACGGCGGCTCCGACGGCGGTTCCGACCGAGGTTCCGCCAGCGTGTGGAGCCTCGGTGGCATCGCCGTGCTCTGCATCGTCTTCGGCGTCGTACTCGCCCTGGGCCACGCCGTAGTGACCCGGCACCGTGCGGCCGGCGGTGCGGATCTCGCGGCGCTGGCGGCGGCCGACCACTGGGCGGAGGGCGGTACGGCGGCCTGTGCGAGGGCGGAACGGGTTGCGCTGGCGCAGAGAGCGCGGCTGGTGCGGTGCGTGATGGCCGGCGAGGTCTCGGACGTCACGGCGGCATCGGGCCGAGGGCCCTTCGAGGCGGAGGTCAGGGCGCGGGCGGGGCCGGCGGGGCCGACTACGCCTTCGGGGATTCCGGGGCCGACGGGGCCTCTTGAGTCGACGGAGCCTCTTGGGCCGACGGAGCCGGCGAGGGTGGCTGTGCCGCTGACGGGGCCATCGCCCGGCCCAGCGGGGACGAACCGGCCGAGACCGGTTCCGTGAGCGGCTGAGCGGCCGACGTGGGCGGCCTCCCGCGCTCCTCCCGGGCCGGGACGGCCTCCCCCTCCACCGCTCCCTTCAGCAGCACACCCAGCAACCGCACCGCACCCCTCTTGTGCAACGGGTCGTTCCCGTTGCCGCACTTGGGGGACTGGATGCAGGACGGGCAGCCGGCCTCGCACTCGCAGGAGGCGATGGCCTGGCGGGTGGCCGTGAGCCAGGAGCGGGCCGTGTGGAAGGCGCGTTCCGCGAAGCCGGCGCCGCCGGGGTGGCCGTCGTAGACGAAGACCGTCGGGAGCAGCGTGTCGGGGTGGAGCGGGATCGAGACGCCGCCGATGTCCCAGCGGTCGCAGGTCGCGAAGAGGGGCAGCAGGCCGATGGAGGCGTGCTCGGCGGCGTGCAGGGCGCCGCCGAGGATCTCCGGGTTGATCCGGGCCTCGTCCAGCTGGTCCTCGGTGACCGTCCACCACACCGCGCGTGTGCGCAGCGTACGAGGAGGGAGGTCGAGTTTCGTCTCGCCCAGTACTTCGCCTGTGATCAGCCGGCGGCGCAGAAAGGAGACCACTTGGTTGGTGACCTCGACGGAGCCGTAGCACAGGCGGCCGTCGCCCCAGGGGACCTCGATGTCCGTCTCCAGGACGGAGATGGCCGTCGTGTCGCGGGCGACCGTCGAATACGGCGGGGCGGCCTCCTCGACCAGGGCGACCGAGTCCTCCAGGTCGAGGGAGCGGACGAGGTAGGTGCGGCCCTGATGGAGGTGGACCGCGCCCTCGTGCACCGAGCCGTGCGCGGAGCCCGCGTCGACCGTGCCGAGCAGGCGTCCCGTCCCGGCCTCGACCACCTGGACCGGGCGGCCGCCCTCGCCGCGGATGTCGGTCAGGTCGGCGGCCCGCTCCCGGCGCGTCCAGTGCCAGGCCTTCGTACGGCGGCGCAGCAGCTTCGCGGCCTCCAGCTGCGGCAGCAGCCCCTCGGTCTCGGGGCCGAACAGCGCAAGGTCCTCGTCCGTCAGCGGGATCTCCGCGGCCGCCGCGCACAGATGCGGGGCCAGGACGTACGGGTTGTCGGGGTCGAGGACCGTCGATTCCACCGGACGGTCGAACAGGGCCTCGGGATGATGGACGAGGTAGGTGTCCAGCGGGTCGTCGCGGGCGACCAGGACGGCCAGCGCCCCCTGTCCGGAGCGGCCGGCCCGGCCCGCCTGCTGCCACAGGGAGGCTCGCGTGCCGGGGTAGCCGGCGATCAGTACGGCGTCCAGGCCGGAGACGTCGATGCCGAGTTCCAGGGCGGTGGTGGCGGAGAGGCCGAGGAGTTCGCCTGAGTGGAGGGCCTGTTCCAGGGCGCGGCGTTCCTCGGGGAGGTAGCCGCCCCGGTAGGCCGCGACACGCCGGGCGAGGGAGCGATCTACTTCGGCGAGGCGTTCCTGAGCGATCACCGAGATCAGCTCGGCGCCACGCCGGGAACGCACGAAGGCGACCGAGCGGATGCCCTGCACGGCCAGATCGGTCAGAAGGTCCGCCGTCTCGGCCGTGGCGGTACGCCGGACGGGTGCACCTTTCTCGCCCTGGAGCTCGGTGAGCGGGGGCTCCCAGAGGGCGAAGACCAGTTCGCCGCGCGGAGAGGCGTCGTCGGCGACCTCGACGACCGGAAGCCCGGTGAGGCGGCGGGCGGCCACCGCGGGCTCGGCGGCGGTCGCGGAGGCCAGCAGGAAGACGGGAGAGGCGCCGTAGCGGGCGCACAGGCGGCGCAGACGGCGCAGGACCTGGGCGACATGGGAGCCGAAGACACCGCGGTAGGTGTGGCACTCGTCGATGACGACGTACTTCAGCGCCTTGAGGAAGGAGGACCAGCGGGGGTGGGACGGGAGTATGCCCCGGTGCAGCATGTCGGGGTTGGTCAGCACGTAGTTGGCGTACTGACGGATCCACTCCCGCTCCTCGAACGGAGTATCGCCGTCGTACACGGCAGGTCGGACGGAATTGCCCAGCGGATGTGAAAGTTCCTTCACCGAACGGCACTGATCCGCCGCAAGAGCCTTGGTCGGAGCCAGGTAGAGGGCGGTGGCGCCGCGGCCGTTCGGGGCCTCGGAGCCGTCCAGGAGCGTCGAGAGAACCGGCACGAGGTAGGCCAGGGACTTTCCGGAGGCCGTGCCCGTGGCGACGACCACGGAGTCGCCGTCCAGGGCGTGCTCGGCGGCGCGTGCCTGGTGGGCCCAGGGATGTTCGATTCCGGCCGTCTGTACTGCGGCGATGATCTCCGCGCGGATCCGGTCGGGCCAGACGGCATGGCGGCCCGCGCGCGGGGGCACATGCTCCGTATGAGTGATGCGCGAAGCCCGACTCGGCCCCGAGGCGAGTCGGCCCAGCACCGCGCCCGGGTCCACCCGGGAAGCGGGGCCCGTCGGGGATCGATCGGATCGGTGATTCTTGGCCATTGGGACCGAGTGTGTCACTGGCGTGACGGACAATGGGACCAAGGCGTCGTGCACGCCTGCCGGTAAGTGATTGAATGCCATCGCGGCTGGCGAACCGTCTTGGGGGCTGCAAGCCGGGGTGTCCCAAGGGGCGACCGCTCGATAGCAAGGTGCTGGAGGATCCGTGGACCTGTCCCTGTCGACCCGTACCGTCGGCGATCGTACGGTCGTCGAGGTCGGTGGCGAAATCGACGTATATACCGCGCCCAAGTTGCGCGAACAGTTGGTCGAGCTTGTGAACGACGGGAGTTTTCACCTCGTCGTCGACATGGAGGGCGTGGACTTCCTCGACTCCACCGGGCTCGGCGTACTGGTCGGCGGCTTGAAGCGGGTTCGTGCCCATGAGGGCTCCCTGCGCCTGGTCTGCAACCAGGAGCGCATTCTCAAGATCTTCCGTATCACCGGCCTCACCAAGGTGTTCCCGATCCACACCTCGGTCGAGGAAGCGGTAGCGGCTACCGACTGATCACCGGACCCGGGCCCGCCGCACGGCGTGCCCGGGGCGGCAGAAGGTGAAAGTGAAGGGGGAGCGGGCTTTCGGCGGCCCGGTCCCCCCGACAGCACGCCCGAAGTTCCGAGGGGGATGCATGGCCACCGTTGAACTCCGCTTCAGCGCGCTGCCCGAGCACGTCAGGACCGCCCGGTTGGTGGCGGCAGCGGTGGCGCGCAGGGCCGGAGTGGACGAGGCCGTCCTGGACGAGGTCAGGCTCGCCGTGGGCGAGGCCTGCTCCCGGGCCGTCGGACTGCACCAGAGCGTCGGCATCACGGCGCCGGTGAAGGTGGCGCTGATCGAGGAGGAGAAGCAGTTCTCCATCGAGGTCGGCGACGAGGCGCCGCGCTCCGCTCCCGGTGAGCGGGCTCCCGGCGCCGCGGGCGACGACGGCGAGGTCGACGCCGAAGAGGACGAGATGGGACTCGCGGTCATCAGCGGTCTCGTCGACGACGTGGAGGTCTCCGCAGGGGAGCATGGTGGGCTGATCCGTATGACCTGGCCGACCACACCGCCGGCCGCGGTGCTCCGCTGACGAACGACCCACAGACCGACCTCATCACGAAAGGGCCCTGCTCAGCAGGGCCCTTTCGTGTTTTCACGAGCCGTGCCGCGAATTCGTGAAGGAATTCACGATCGATCTCCCGATAATTCGATCAAGCTTCAATGCTCACGTCAATGGTTTTAAGGCATTAGCACTTTCGGGTTCAGTGGCGTGATGTCGATCATTTGCTGAACGGCATGTGAAGGCCGATTCCGCTTACCGCCATCTGTTTTGATCAGGTTCCGGTACCTAGAATCCGTCCACATCTTGAGCTCAGCCCAAGCGTCAAGGAGGACGAATGGCGGGGCTTTCTACCCCTCATCAGCTGGACCATCCCTCAACCCTCGCGGCAGCGGTGCTGACCGACGACAACCGGATCATCGTGACGGTCATCGGCGTCGTCGCGCTGGCCGCGCTCGTGGTCGCGGGCGTCCTGGTGCGCCAGGTGCTCGCGGCGGGCGAGGGCACCGACAGCATGAAGAAGATCGCGGCAGCGGTCCAGGAAGGCGCCAATGCCTATCTGGCCCGGCAGCTGCGCACGCTCGGCGTATTCGCCGTCGTCGTGTTCTTCCTGCTCATGCTGCTGCCCGCGGACGACTGGAATCAACGCATCGGCCGATCGGTGTTCTTCTTGATCGGCGCCGCGTTCTCGGCGGCCACCGGCTATATCGGCATGTGGCTCGCCGTGCGCACCAATGTCCGCGTCGCCGCTGCCGCACGGGAAGCGACCCCGGCGGAAGGTGAGCCCGAAAAGGATCTCACCACCGTCTCGCACAAAGCCATGAAGATCGCTTTCCGCACGGGCGGCGTCGTCGGCATGTTCACGGTGGGGCTCGGTCTGCTGGGCGCCTCCTGTGTGGTGCTGGTGTACGCGGCCGACGCGCCGAAGGTGCTCGAAGGATTCGGTCTCGGTGCCGCGCTGATCGCGATGTTCATGCGTGTCGGCGGAGGCATCTTCACCAAGGCCGCCGACGTCGGCGCCGACCTGGTCGGAAAGGTCGAACAGGGCATTCCGGAGGACGACCCGCGCAATGCCGCGACCATCGCCGACAACGTGGGCGACAACGTCGGCGACTGCGCCGGCATGGCGGCCGACCTGTTCGAGTCGTATGCGGTGACCCTGGTCGCCGCATTGATCCTCGGCAAGGCGGCCTTCGGCGACTCCGGGCTCGCCTTCCCGCTGATCGTGCCCGCGATCGGTGTGATCACCGCGATGATCGGCATCTTCGCCGTGGCCCCGCGCCGCACCGACCGCAGCGGCATGAGCGCGATCAACCGCGGGTTCTTCATCTCCGCGGTGATCTCGCTCGCGCTCGTGGCAGTGGCCGTGTTCGCCTATCTGCCGTCGTCGTACGCCGACCTCGACGGCATCAGTGACGCGGCCATCGCGGCCAAGGAGGGCGACCCGCGGATCCTCGCGCTCGTCGCCGTGGGCATCGGCATCCTGCTCGCCGCCGTCATCCAGCAGCTGACCGGCTACTTCACCGAGACCAACCGCCGTCCGGTCCAGGACATCGGCAAGACCTCGCTCACGGGGCCCGCCACCGTCATCCTCGCCGGTATCTCGATCGGTCTCGAATCGGCCGTCTACACCGCCCTGCTGATCGGCCTCGGCGTCTACGGGGCGTTCCTGCTCGGCGGTACGTCGATCATGCTGGCGCTGTTCGCGGTGGCGCTCGCCGGCACCGGTCTGCTCACCACGGTCGGTGTGATCGTCGCCATGGACACCTTCGGACCGGTCTCCGACAACGCGCAGGGCATCGCCGAGATGTCCGGCGACGTCGAGGGCGCCGGCGCCCAGGTGCTCACCAACCTGGACGCGGTCGGCAACACCACCAAGGCCATCACCAAGGGCATCGCCATCGCCACCGCCGTCCTGGCGGCGGCGGCGCTCTTCGGGTCGTACCGCGACGCCATCACCACCGGCGCCCGGGACGTGGGCGAGAAGCTCAGCGGCGAAGGCGCGCCGATGAACCTGATGATGGACATCTCGCAGCCCAACAATCTCGTCGGCCTGATCGCCGGCGCGGCGGTCGTCTTCCTCTTCTCGGGGCTGGCCATCAACGCCGTGTCGCGGTCGGCGGGTGCCGTGGTGTACGAGGTGCGGCGGCAGTTCCGTGAGCGGCCCGGGATCATGGACTACACGGAGCAGCCGGAGTACGGCAAGGTCGTCGACATCTGCACCCGGGACGCCCTGCGCGAGCTGGCCACCCCCGGACTGCTCGCCGTGATGGCGCCCATCTTCATCGGGTTCACGCTGGGGGTCGGCGCCCTGGGCGCGTTCCTGGCGGGCGCGATCGGCTCCGGCACGCTGATGGCGGTGTTCCTGGCCAACTCCGGTGGTGCCTGGGACAACGCCAAGAAGCTAGTCGAGGACGGTCACCACGGCGGCAAGGGCAGTGAGGCCCATGCCGCGACGGTGATCGGCGACACGGTCGGTGACCCCTTCAAGGACACCGCCGGTCCGGCGATCAACCCGCTGCTGAAGGTGATGAACCTGGTCGCGCTGCTCATCGCGCCCGCGGTCATCCAGTTCAGCTACGGCGAGGACAAGAACACCGGCGTACGGGTGCTGATCGCCGTCGCCTCGCTCCTTGTGATCGTCGGCTCGGTCTATGTCTCCAAGCGACGAGGCATCGCCATGGGTGACGAAGGCAACGCCGAGCGGGTCACCAAACCGGCCGATCCCGCGGTGGTTTCGTAGGCGGTCTTACGGCGGCCCAGTTCAAGAGGCGGGGGGGGGGGGGGGGGTTGTGTTGCTCCCCCCCCCCCTTTGTTCTTTTTCTCCCCAGACACTGCCCCC
>NZ_JBHTRZ010000003.1:120872-541797 GCF_042795335.1 Streptomyces sp. NPDC056479
GGGGCGGGTGCTGGGCTGGTGTGGGTGTGTTCGGTGGGGGCGGGGACCGGGCGAAGGGGGGGGGGGGGGGGGGGCCGGGGGGGGGGGGGGGGGGGGGGGGGGGGGCCCCCCCCCCCCCCCCCCGCCTTGTGCCTGTTCACGCCCGAGCCGTGACCCTTCTCTCACATGGTGCAAAGAGTCGGACAATGCAATTAATGGTGCATTTGGCGCACAGCTGTTCGCCGTCCGACGTGTAAGGTCCGTTGGCCGAGAGCCACGGAAGGGACCGAACCGGTGAACAAGAAGCTCGCGGCCGCACTGTCCGGCGGTGCGGTACTGGTGCTGGCGCTGACGGGATGCACGAGCGACGAGGGCAACAAGGAGCTCGACGCCTGGGCCAAGAAGGTCTGCGACGCGGTGCCGTCGCAAAACGCGAAGATCTCGGCGGCCTACGTCGCGATCACCAAGGCCGCCAAGGACACGACCAGCACGCCCGAGGAGCTCCAGCAGGCCGACTCCAAGGCCTTCCAGGACCTCGCCGACGGCTACAAGGCCCGCGCGACGCTCATCAGTGGCGCCGGGGCGCCTCCGGGCGTCGAGGACGGCGCGACGGTCCAGAAGGACGTCGTCAAGAAGCTCACCGCCCTCTCCGCCGCCTACGCCGACCTGAAGAAGCGGGTCGACGGGCTGGACACGAAGAACCAGGGGAAGTTCGCGTCCGGTCTGAAGGAGGTGTCGGCCGAGATGAAGCAGGTCGAGACCCAGCGCAAGAGCGCGATCACGGCGCTGAAGAAGCTGGAGTCCGGCGACACCAAGAAGGCGCTGACCTCGCAGGAGGGCTGCAAGCAGGCCGCCGTGGCGTCCGGGTCCACCGACAGCTGAGCCGAACGCGGCCTCGGAAGGCCGAGCCGTTTCGGCGCCTCCCGCGGTCGAACCGTTCCGCTCGGCGACAGCCGTGCCGACTCCGGGGGCGGGCGCGGGACACAATGGGGTCGTGAGTGACTCCACGCTGCCTGCCCTGCCCGCCTCCGACCGCCCCGATGTGGCCACCCGGCTGCGGGAGGCCCTGCTCAGGGCCTCCTTCACCGCCGACGGGCTGCTCGAACTGCTCGGAGCGCCCGCATACGCGGCGCTCGCGCGCAGCGAGACCGTGCCCGCGCTCCGGGCGACCCGGGGAGACACGCCCCTCGAGGCGCTCGTACGGCTGTTCCTGTTGCAGCAGCCCGTGCCGCATGCGCGCGTGGCCGACGTGCTGCCCCTGGACGCGTGCCTGGAGAGCGGGTGGCTGGTCCGGGTCGGCGGCGCCCCCGGCGACGACGTCTCCGCGACCGTGGACGTACGGCCGTACGGCGGGCCCGACGGCGAGGACTGGTTCATCGTGTCCGACCTGGGGTGCGCGGTCGGCGGTGCGGGCGGCATCGGCAGCAAGGACGAGGGTGTCGTCCTCGGCGTCGGCGGCGCCTCCACGACCCTCGCCGGCATCACCGTCCGTACGCCCGTCCCCGCCGCCCTCGACCTCGGCACCGGGTCCGGCATCCAGGCCCTGCACGCCGCGCAGCACGCCACGCGCGTGACGGCGACCGACCTCAATCCGCGCGCCCTGCACATCACCGCGCTGACGCTCGCGCTGTCCGGCGCCCCGGTCTCGGACCTTCGGCAGGGCTCGCTGTACGAGCCGCTCAAGAACGGCGAGACGTACGACCTGATCGTGTCCAACCCGCCTTTCGTGATCTCGCCGGGCGCGCGGCTGACGTACCGCGACGGCGGGATGGGCGGGGACGATCTGTGCCGGTCGATCGTTCAGGGAGCGGGGGAGCGGCTGAACGAGGGCGGGTTCGCGCAGTTCCTCGCCAACTGGCAGCAGGTGGAGGGGGAGGACTGGCAGGACAGGCTCAGGTCCTGGGTGCCGCGCGGGTGCGATGCGTGGATCGTGCAGCGCGAGGTCCAGGACGTCACGCAGTACGCCGAGTTGTGGCTCAGGGACGCCGGTGACCACCGGGGTGACGCGGCCGAGTACCAGGCGCGGTACGACGCGTGGCTGGACGAGTTCGAGGCGCGCAAGGTGAAGGCCGTGGGGTTCGGGTGGATCACCCTGCGGAAGACTTCGGCCGCCGTGCCCGCGATCACCGTGGAGGAGTGGCCGCATCCGGTCGAGCAGCCGCTCGGCGACACGGTGCGGGAGCACTTCGACCGGATCGACTATCTGCGGGCCCGCGACGACGCGGCCCTGCTGGCGGACCACTTCCGGCTCGTCGCCGAGGTCGTGCAGGAGCAGGTCGGGATGCCCGGCGCGGAGGACCCGGAGCACGTGGTGCTGCGTCAGCACCGCGGGATGCGCCGGGCCACCCAGGTGGACACGGTCGGCGCGGGCTTCGCCGGTGTGTGCGACGGCACACTCAGCGCGGGCCGCATCCTGGACGCCATCGCCCAACTGATGGGCGAGGATCCGGTGTTGCTGCGCGACCGTACGCCCGCGCAGATCCGGCTGCTGGTGGAGCAGGGGTTCCTCGAACCGGCGCGGTGACCCGGCTCGGGGCCGGCGACCCTCGACACACCTGAGGTGTGTCGTCACCTCTGATGCCCTTGTGTCCGATCTGATGGGATTGATCCGGAAAAGGTCTCCTGTTAGTGGTGGGTGCGAGGCTACCTTCGGGAGACGGACCCGACGCGCCCTCGGGGGAGGCGCGCTGTCCCGGGTCTCGGGGGGAGGCGTGATGGCGGGGGAGACGCCGGATCACGGCGAAGGCAGGTTCATCAACGGGCGGTACCGGCTGCTGCGGACGCTCGGCGCGGGCGGCATGGGACGGGTGTGGCTCGCGCACGACGAGGAGTTGGCCTGCGAGGTCGCGCTGAAGGAGATCGCGCTCGCGGACGGGCCGATGGACGCGAGTGAGACCTCGCAGCGCATCGCGCGGGCCCGCAGCGAGGCCCGGCACGCGGCGCGGCTGCGCGGGCATCCGCATGTGGCCACGGTGCATGACGTGGTGGTGCACGAGGGGCTGCCGTGGATCGTCATGGAGTACGTGCCGGACGCGGTGGATCTCCAGGCCGTCGTACGGAGTTCGGGGCCGCTGACGCCCGTTCAGGCGGCCCGCGTCGGGCTCGCCGTGCTCGACGCGCTGACCGCCGGGCACCGGATCGGCATCCTCCACAGGGATGTGAAACCGGCTAACATCCTTCTGGCGTCCGACGCTTCGGGCGACCCCTACGCGCGCGTTCTGCTCACCGACTACGGCATCGCCCTCCAGCCCGAGTCCCGCGAGCCCCGGCTCACGGCCACCGCGGGCATCCTCGGCACCCCCGGCTACCTCGCCCCGGAACGCGCCCGCGGCGAACCGCCCACACCCGCCGCCGACCTGTTCTCCCTCGGCGCCACGCTGTACACCGCGGTGGAGGGCCGCGGCCCCTTCGACCGTCACGGCGACTACGCCACCCTGACCGCCCTGCTCGGCGAGGAAGCGACCCCGCCGGTCCGGGCGGGCGAACTGGCGCCGGTGCTCCAGGGGTTGCTGGTGAAGGACCCGGTGCGGCGGTCGGCGCCGGAGGTGGTGGGACGGGGGCTGGAGCGGGTGGCGCGGGGAGTGCCTGGGACGCCGGGGGCGGATCTCGGCGGGCCGTTGCGGGCGCCGGGGGGCTCGGGGCCCGCGTCCGGCATCCCCGGGACGCCGGACGGTTTCGGACCGGCGCCCGGCACTCCGCCGACGCCGGGCTCGGCCTCGACGCCGAACACCCCGCAGACACCCACGCCCCACACTCCGCCGGGTCCGTACGACGGCTGGCGCCAGCCCTCCTCGCAGCCGCCGTTCGACCCGGGGAACCCCTACGCGCAGCGCCCCTACGCACAGGGCCCGTACCCGCAAGCCCCCGGCGCGGACGGCGCCGACCGGTCGCCCTACGCCGGCAGCGGAGGGCAGCCCCCGCACGCGGGTGGGACGGCTCAGCCGCCGTACACCGGGAGCCCCAGCTCGCCGCCGCCGTACCCCGCGCGCCCCGCCCCGCCCTCGTACGCGGGAGCCGCGACCACGCCCTCGTACATGAGCGGTACGCCGGGTGGCCCGGGCGGTGCCTGGAGCACGGGTGGGCTCGGAGGTCCCCTGCCCGGCGGGGGAGGCGAGGGCCGGGACCCGAACGCCGCCGCCAGGAAGCGCGTCACGCTCATCGCGCTCGTTGTCGGCATCGTGCTCGTCGTCGCCGGTGGGACATGGGCCGCCGTGTCGCTGACCAGCGGTGACGGCCGGGACAAGAAGGACTCCGCGACGAAGAGCTCGCCCTCGGCGGGCGGGTCGCCGAGGGCGTCGGCGCCGGCCGGGCCCGTGTATCCGTACGGCGAGGTCGTGGGGCTCACGGAGCCGCTGGAAGCCGGGGACTGTGTGCAGGCGGTGTGGTCGGGGACGCCGTTCGAGTCGCCACCGAACCTGGGGGTGGTGGACTGCGCCGAGGACTGGCCCGACGGCCAGGTCGTGGCCGTCGCCACCGCCACCGACTTCGAAGACGCCCGCGCGGAGGGCGCCGGGCGCTGTGAGAAGCAGAGCAGGGCGCTCGCCACCGCGCTGCCGGACGCCGCCGCCTACGCCGTCGTACCGACGAAGGACGGGTTCGCCGCGACGGGCAGCGGTACGGCATGTCTCGTACTCGGCAGGCATGCGGCGATAGGCGGCGAAGTGGGCCGCTTCCGCGACGACGGCGAGAACCTGTGGGTCGGTCAGATGAGCGTCGGCGACTGCTGGGTCTACGAGGAACAGGAGGACGGTTACAACGCCCCGTTGATCAACTGCTCCGAACCGCACACCGACCAGGTCATAGGCACGGTTCAGGCGCCCGGCGAAATGAACCACAAGAAGGCCTCCGACAACGCCACCAAGCTGTGCGGGAACAAATTCGAGTCGGTCTGGGCACC
This sequence comes from Streptomyces sp. NPDC056479, assembly GCF_042795335.1. Taxonomy (NCBI): domain Bacteria; kingdom Bacillati; phylum Actinomycetota; class Actinomycetes; order Kitasatosporales; family Streptomycetaceae; genus Streptomyces; species Streptomyces sp. NPDC056479. The sequence goes on from NZ_JBHTRZ010000003.1 coordinate 125,749, forward strand.
GGGTTCGGAGCGGACCGTCTACGGCTGGATCGCGGACGAGGAGGACTGGGAACGGGGCTTCAACAAGGTCGTGTGCACGGTCGGCCGGGCCGACGGATCCGAGACGACCGGAAAAATATCCGCGCCCGGCGCGGTCTGAGGCGGACGAGGCCGACGAGGGTGGAGGATCCGGTGGGGCGGTCGTGGCAGCCGGGACCGCGGGGTCAGGAGAGTCCACAGCCGCGTCGGTTCCGCGTTCACCTGAGATTCGCCTGAGCGCCGTCCGCGCGTGTCAGCCTCCCCGGGCCGGGGCACTCGCGTACGGGAGAAAAGGGGCAAGCGGACCATGGAAAGAGGACCGGCGATCTTCGCCGGCATCGTGTTCGCCCTGTTCGGAGGCGGGCTGCTGGTGTGGACCGCGATCCGGGTACGACAGCGCCAGCCCGTCGCCCACGGTGTGAACCCTGTCGCATCGGCGACGCTCGCGGGCCTTGTCTCGGTGATCGCGCTGATCCTCGGAACCTGGTGCTTCGCCCGCCTCTGAGAACGCCCATGAGCTGGGCGACCGATAATTGGGGAGCCGCCCTCCGGAAAGGCTCGAATAGACCTGTGGCCACTCCGGGCGGCAGGAATGGCGGAAGTCGGGTTACCGTTCGAGTGGCCGTTGCGGGCTTTTCCCGTTTGACAACGGGGCGGGATGTACCGTCACACTCCGCAGCGTCACCACCACCCGACCCCGGGACCCATGCGACCTGGGGAGGCCCCAGCGTCGACCGGAGAGAAGAGCGAAGTTGTCCCCGACCAGCGAGACCGCACATGGCGGCCGCCGACTCGTCATCGTCGAGTCCCCTGCCAAGGCGAAGACGATCAAGGGCTACCTCGGCCCCGGATACGTAGTCGAGGCGAGCGTCGGGCACATCCGCGACCTCCCGAACGGCGCCGCGGAGGTGCCGGAGAAGTACACCGGTGAGGTCCGCCGCCTCGGTGTGGACGTCGAGCACGACTTCGAGCCGATCTATGTGGTCAACGCCGACAAGCGGGCCCAGGTCAAGAAGCTCAAGGACCTGCTGAAGGACTCCGACGAGCTCTTCCTCGCCACCGATGAGGACCGCGAGGGCGAGGCCATCGCGTGGCACCTCCAGGAAGTGCTCAAGCCCAAGGTCCCGGTCAAGCGGATGGTCTTCCACGAGATCACCAAGGCCGCGATCCAGGCCGCCGTCGCCAACCCGCGCGAGCTGAACCAGAAGCTGGTCGACGCCCAGGAGACCCGCCGCATCCTCGACCGTCTCTACGGCTACGAGGTCTCGCCGGTCCTGTGGAAGAAGGTCATGCCGCGGCTGTCCGCGGGCCGTGTCCAGTCGGTCGCCACCCGACTCGTCGTGGAGCGGGAACGCGACCGCATCGCGTTTCGTTCTGCCGAGTACTGGGACCTGACGGGCACCTTCGCGACCGGCCGCACCGGGGACTCGTCGGACCCGTCGTCGCTGGTCGCCCGCCTGCAGACCGTCGACGGCAGGCGGGTCGCGCAGGGCCGCGACTTCGACTCCCTGGGACAGCTGAAGAGCGCGAACATCCTCCACCTCGACGAGGCCAACGCCCGCGCCCTCGCCGCCGCCCTGGAGCAGACGCCGTTCGCCGTCCGGTCCGTCGAGTCCAAGCCGTACCGCCGCTCGCCGTACGCCCCGTTCCGTACGACGACGCTGCAGCAGGAGGCCAGCCGCAAGCTCGGCTTCGGCGCGAAGGCCACGATGCAGGTCGCGCAGAAGCTGTACGAAAACGGCTACATCACGTACATGCGTACGGACTCCACGACGCTGAGCGACACCGCCGTGGCGGCCGCCCGCGCCCAGGTCACTCAGCTGTACGGCGCCGACTACCTGCCGTCCGCCCCGCGGACGTACGCCGGGAAGGTCAAGAACGCGCAGGAGGCGCACGAGGCGATCCGCCCCTCCGGCGACCGCTTCCGCACGCCTGCCGAGACCGGGCTGACCGGCGACCAGTTCAAGCTTTACGAGCTGATCTGGAAGCGGACCGTCGCCTCCCAGATGAAGGACGCGACCGGTAACTCCGTCACCGTCAAGATCGGCGGCACCGCGGCCGACGGGCGGGACGTCGAGTTCAGCGCGTCCGGCAAGACGATCACCTTCCACGGCTTCCTCAAGGCGTACGTCGAAGGCGCCGACGACCCGAACGCCGAGCTCGACGACCGCGAGCGCCGGCTGCCGCAGGTCAACGAGGGCGACGCGCTCAGCGCCGAGGAGATCACGGTCGACGGGCACGCCACCAAGCCCCCGGCCCGCTACACCGAGGCCTCCCTGGTCAAGGAGCTGGAAGAGCGCGAGATCGGCCGCCCGTCGACGTACGCGTCGATCATCGGCACGATCCTGGACCGCGGGTATGTGTTCAAGAAGGGCACCGCGCTCGTCCCGTCCTTCCTGTCCTTCGCCGTGGTCAACCTCCTGGAGAAGCACTTCGGGCGGCTCGTCGACTACGACTTCACCGCCAAGATGGAGGACGACCTCGACCGCATCGCCCGCGGTGAGGCCCAGTCCGTGCCGTGGCTGAAGCGGTTCTACTTCGGCGAGGGCACGCACAACGGCAGCGCGGCCGACGCCGGCAACGGCGACGGGGACCACCTCGGCGGCCTCAAGGAACTGGTGACCGACCTGGGCGCGATCGACGCGCGCGAGGTGTCGTCGTTCCCCGTGGGCAACGACATCGTGCTGCGCGTGGGCCGCTACGGCCCCTACATCGAGCGCGGCGAGAAGGACACCGAGCAGCACCAGCGCGCCGACATCCCGGACGACCTGGCGCCGGACGAGCTGTCCGTCGAGCTGGCCGAGGAACTGCTGGCCAAGCCCAGCGGCGACTTCGAGCTCGGCACCGACCCGCAGACCGGCCACGAGATCGTCGCCAAGGACGGCCGGTACGGCCCGTACGTCACCGAGGTGCTCCCCGAGGGCACCCCGAAGACCGGCAAGAACGCCGTCAAGCCGCGTACGGCCTCGCTGTTCAAGTCGATGGCGCTCGACACGGTGACGCTGGAGGACGCGCTCAAGCTGATGTCCCTGCCGCGGGTCGTCGGCAAGGACGCGGAGGGCGTGGAGATCACCGCGCAGAACGGCCGCTACGGGCCGTATCTGAAGAAGGGCACGGACTCGCGCTCCCTGCAGGACGAGGAGCAGCTGTTCACGATCACGCTGGAGGAGGCGCAGGCGATCTACGCCCAGCCCAAGCAGCGTGGCCGCGCGGCCGCCAAGCCGCCGCTGAAGGAGCTGGGCGTGGACCCGGTCAGCGAGAAGCCGGTCGTGGTCAAGGACGGTCGCTTCGGGCCGTACGTCACCGACGGCGAGACCAACGCGACCCTGCGCTCCGGCGACAGCGTCGAGACGATCACGCCGGAGCGCGGCTTCGAGCTGCTCGCCGAGAAGCGCGCGAAGGGCCCTGCCAAGAAGACGGCGAAGAAGGCACCCGCGAAGAAGACGACCGCCAAGAAGGCCGCCCCGGCCAAGAAGACGGCCGCCAAGAAGACCGCGGCGAAGAAGACGACGACGGCTGCGAAGAAGACCACGGCGAAGAAGACGGTTGCCAAGAAGGCGACGGCTTCCAATTCGTCGACGGAGGACTGAGCCGACGGAGGGCTGAGCGGCTCTCATCTCGGGACCAACCGGGCTTCCACGGGGGCCGGTTGGCGGTCCGGTTCTTCACTTGCGGTTCGCAAAACGAACGCCTCGGCATCAGTTTGGTGTCGGGGCGTGCGTACGTTCGGGCGGGAGCGCCGGGCTGTCGGTGGGTCCCGATAGGCTGAAAGCATGACGCGAGCCGAGCAGCCAACGGCCCCCAACACGGCCCCCGACGACGCCCTGGCGGCGGACTCACGCGAGCGCGCCGTGCGCGCCCTGCTGCGCCGACCGCAGCTCAAGCGACTGTGGAGTGCGCAGTTGGTGGGCGGTGTCGGCGACATTCTCGCCCTTTTTGTACTGGTTCTGCTGGCCCTTCAGGCGGCGATCGCCGAAGGGTCGTTCGGCGGTGGCTACCGGGGCGTGGCGTTCGCAGTGGCGACCGTCTTCGGGGTACGCATCCTGGCCACCCTGCTCTTCGGCGCCGTACTCCTCGGCCCGCTGACGTCGCTGACCTCGCAGGAGGGCCCGCTCGACCGGCGCTGGACCATGGTCGGCGCGGACGGACTGCGGGCGGCCCTGCTGATCGTCGCGCCGCTGTGGATCGACTGGTCGCCGGACAACGCGCTGGCGGTCCTCCTGGTGACCGTCTTCGTGACCGGCGTGGCCGAGCGTTTCTGGACGGTGTGCCGGGAGAGCGCGGCGCCCGCGCTGCTGCCGCCCCCGCCGCCGGAGGGCGCGACGGTACGACCGCTGCCCGACCACATGGACGCCCTGCGCCGCCTGTCGCTGCGCACGAGCTTCGTGGCGGTCCCGATGGGCGCCGCCGCACTCGTCGTCGCCGCTCTGCTGAACAACCTGCTCGGTGCCGGGCTCGACTGGTTCGAGCAGCACCAGGCGGCCCTCGCGTCGTATGTCGCGGCCGGTCTGTTCGCCGCGTCCCTGTCCGTGCTGACGTTCCTGGAGCTGCCCGACACGCGCACTCCGCGCGCGCGGTCGCCGCTGGAGGGGCTGCGCCGCCCGAAGACCGGCTCGGGCGTGGACAAGGGCCGTACCGGCGCGATCGCGCTGCTGGTGACGGCGTGCGCGGCGGTGGCCGCAGCGGTGGCCGCGGCCGTCGCCGTGGCCGTGCTGCACGCCAAGGACCTGGGCGGCGGCCCGGTGCTGTACGGCCTGCTGGTGCTCGCGCTGACCGGCGGCGTGGTCGTCGGCATCCGTACGGCGCCCTCCGTGCTGCCCGCGCTGTCGCGGCGCCGGCTGCTGGCGATGGCCATCGCCGTCACCGGCATCGCGCTGCTGGCCGCGGGCCTCGTCCCGGACGTCACGACCGTCCTGCTGATCGTCGCGCTGGCCGGGGCCGGCGCGGGCGTGGCCGCCAACACCGGGCACACGCTGATCGACCAGGAGGCCGAGGAGTTCCGGCGGGCGCGGACCACGGAGCACCTGCACGCGGTCGTACGGGTCTGCGTGGCGCTCGGCGCGGTGATCGCGCCGCTGGTGGCCGCGCTCATCGGGCCGCACCGGCTGGAGAGCGGCAAGTTCGTCTTCGCGCACGGCGGTGCGGCGTTCACGCTGATGCTGGTCGGGGCGCTGCTGCTGCCGGTGGCCGTGCTGGTGCTGGCCAAGGTCGACGACCGCTCCGGCGTGCCGCTGCGGCAGGACCTGCGGGACGCGGTGCTCGGCGGTGACGACCCGGAGCTGGTGCCCGCGACGTCCGGATTCTTCATCGCCCTGGAGGGCGGCGACGGCGCCGGGAAGTCCACCCAGGCCGAGGCGCTCGCCGAGTGGATCCGTGGCAAGGGCCACGAGGTCGTCGTCACGCGCGAGCCCGGCGCGACAGCGGTCGGCAAGCGGCTGCGTTCGATCCTGCTGGACGTGTCGAGCGCCGGCCTGTCGCACCGCGCGGAGGCGCTGCTGTACGCGGCGGACCGCGCGGAGCACGTGGACACGGTGGTCAGGCCCGCCCTGGAGCGCGGCGCCGTGGTGATCTCGGACCGCTACATCGACTCCTCCGTCGCCTACCAGGGCGCGGGCCGCGACCTGTCCCCGACGGAGATCGCCCGCATCAACCGCTGGGCGACGAACGGACTGGCGCCCCACCTGACCGTGCTGCTGGACGTCTCGCCGGAGATCGCCCGCGAGCGGTTCACCGAGGCGCCGGACCGGCTGGAGTCGGAGCCGGCGGAGTTCCACGCGCGCGTGCGCTCCGGCTTCCTGACGCTGGCCGCGGCCGACCCCGGGCGCTACCTGGTGGTGGACGCCGGCCAGGAGCCCGAGTCGGTGACCACGGTCATCCGGCACCGGCTCGACCAGATGCTGCCGCTTTCCGAGGCCGAGATCCAGGCGCAGGAGGAGGCCCGCCGCAAGGCCGAGGAAGAGGCCCGCCGCAAGGCCGAGGAAGAGGCGGCCCGCAAGGCCGAGGAGGAGCGCCTGGAGCGCGAGCGCCAGGAGCAGCTCGCCCGGCTGCGTGCCGAGGAGGAGGAGCGCAAGCGGCGCGAGCTGGAGGAGGCGCAGCGGCGCGAGGCCGAACGGCAGGCGGAGGAGGCCCGGCAGCGGGCCGAGGAAGCGAGCCGGCGGGCCGAGGAGGAGCGCCTGCGGCTCCTCGCCGAGGAGAAGGTGCGCGCCGAGCAGGAAGCGCGCCGCAAGGCCGAGGAGGACCGGCGCCGCAAGCAGGCCGAGGAGGAGGCGCGCATCCACGCCGAGGCCGAGGCACGGCGCCTGGAGAAGCAGCGCAAGGCGGAGGAGGCCCTGCTGCGCGCGGAGGAGGCCCGGCGACTGGCCGAGCAGGCCGCCGCCGCGGCGGAGGCGGGTCCGAAGCGGTCGGAGCCCGAGGCCCGTGCCGCTTTCCGGGACGCGGCGACGGTTCCCACGCCACTGGTGGCGCCGGGGAACGTGCCGGGTGGGGCGTCGGACGAGACGACCGTGCTGCGGCCGGTGCGCGATGAGGAGCCCGGCGACGAGCGGCCTTCCGGCCAGCAGCCCTCGGGTGAGCGTGCTTCCGGGCCGTCCGAGTCCGAGGTGACGACGAAGCTGCCGCAGCCGCCGGCGCCTGCCGGGGCGGCGGACGAGACGGCCGTGCTTCCGCCGGTTCCCCCGGGTGCGGCGGACGAGACCGCGGTGCTGCCTCCGGTGGTGCCGGGTGCGGCCGACGAGACGGCCGTGCTTCCGCCGGTTCCTCCGGGTGCCGCGGACGAGACGGCCGTGCTGCCTCCCGTGTCGGGGGACGAGCCCGGGGACCGGGTTCCGCCGGGGTACTTCCGCGACGAGGACCGTACGCGTGAGATGCCCCAGGTCGACGAGGCGGGCGCGCCGCGGCGCAGGGCCCGGTCCGACTGGGCCGAGGAGACTCCGCTGGACGATCTGCCGTCGCTGGCGGACGAGCTCCTCGGCCCGCATGACGACGAGTACGGCGACGACGGGGGCCGCGGGCGGGGCCGACGGCGCTGAGGTCGGCGGGGGCTGCCCAGCCCCCGCTCACCCGCGTCCCACGATCACCCATGGCCGCCCGCCCCGGTCCGCGTTGTCAGTGCCGCCCCGCACAATGGATCCGGCGACGTGACGTGTGACGAAAGGCGGGCGTGACCCATGACCGTGTGGGACGACCTGGTCGGCCAGGAGCGGGTCAGTGAGCAGCTGGGCGCTGCCGCCCGGGACGCCGACGCCCTCGTCACGGCCGTTGCCACCGGCGCGCCGCCCCCCGAAGCGTCCAAGATGACGCACGCCTGGCTGTTCACGGGACCGCCCGGGGCCGGCCGGAATCAGGCGGCCCGGGCCTTCGCCGCCGCCTTGCAGTGCGTCAGCCCGGACCGCGCGCTCGGCGGCGCCCCCGGCTGCGGTTTCTGCGACGGATGCCATACGGCGCTGCTGGGCACGCACGCCGACGTCACCACCGTCGCCGCCGTCGGCACGCAGATCCTCGCCGACGACATGCGGGACACCGTCCGCAAGTCGTTCACCTCGCCCGCGAACGGCCGCTGGCAGATCATCCTCGTCGAGGACGCCGAGCGGCTGAACGAGAAGTCCGCGAACGCCGTCCTCAAGGCAGTGGAGGAGCCCGCCCCCCGCACGGTCTGGCTGCTCTGCGCCCCCTCCCTCGAGGACGTCCTGCCCACCATCCGCTCCCGCTGCCGCCATCTGAATCTGAGCACGCCGTCGGTCGACGCCATCGCCGACATGCTCGTACGCCGTGAGGGCGTCGAGCCCGACGTGGCCGCCGCGGCGGCCCGCGCCACCCAGGGCCATGTCGACCGGGCCCGCCGCCTGGCCACCGACCCGGCGGCCCGCGAGCGCCGGGCGTCCGTGCTCAAGCTGCCGCTGCGCCTCGGCGAGGTCGGCGCCTGTCTCAAGGCCGCCCAGGAGCTGGTGGACGCCGCCGCCGAGGACGCCAAACAGCTCGCCGAGGAGATCGACGCCAAGGAGACCGAGGAACTGAAGGCCGCCCTGGGCGCGTCCCAGGGCGGCAGGATGCCGCGCGGCACCGCGGGTGTGATGAAGGACCTGGAGGACAAGCAGAAGCGGCGCCGTACGAGGACGCAGCGCGACAGCCTCGACCTCGCCCTGACCGACCTCACCGCCTTCTACCGCGACGTCCTCGCCCTCCAGCTCGGCTCCCGCATCGCCCTCGCCAACACCGACGCCCAGGACGCCCTGGACCGCCTGGCCCGTGACAGCTCCCCGGAGTCCACGCTTCGCCGCATCGAGGCCATCGCCGCCTGCCGCGACGCACTTGAGGGCAATGTGGCGCCGCTGCTGGCGGTGGAGGCGATGACCATGGCACTCAGAGCGGGCTGAGGGCGGGCTGACAGCCGGCCGGCCCGGACTCCGGCGCGGCCCGTGGGTGCTCTCATCGGCAGGCGATCAACGGGAGGTTGACCGTGTAACACGTACGAGCCGCGGTGTGCACGCAGGGCATCCAATCCACTGCACAGAGTTACGCTCGCCAAATGCACACCAGGCACAGCTCCCCAGGCAGCCCGGCCCCGAGCCCGAGCGGACCGGGTCCACGCAACCACCGTCGGCACCGTCGGCGGGCGGGCACGCTCGGCACCCTCCTAGCCGTCGCCGCGCTGCTCGCCTCCGCCTGCACCGCCGGCGGCTCGACGCACTCGGGGAGCCCGGTGGCCGAGGCCGCGCTGGCCGCGTTGCCGCAGTCGACACCGGCCGCGCTCGCGCCGTACTACGGGCAGAAGCTGACCTGGCGCGACTGCGGAGTACCCGGCTTCCAGTGCGCCACCCTGCGGGCGCCGCTCGACTACGCGAAGCCGGAGGCCGGGGACACCCGGCTCGCCGTGACCCGCAAGAAGGCGACCGGACCCGGCAAGCGGCTCGGATCGCTGCTCGTGAACCCGGGCGGGCCGGGCGGTGCGGCGATCGGCTACCTCCAGCAATACGCGGGGATCGGCTACCCGGCCGAGGTGCGCGCCCGCTACGACATGGTCGCCGTCGACCCGCGCGGAGTCGCCGGCAGCGATCCGGTCGAATGCCTCGACGGCAAGGAGATGGACGCCTACACACAGACGGACTTCACGCCGGACGACGAGAAGGAGACCGGCGAGCTCGTCGACGCGTACAAGAGGTTCGCGGAAGGGTGCGGAGCGGACGCGGCCGGTCTCCTGCGTCATGTCTCCACCGCCGAGGCGGCCCGCGACATGGACGTCCTGCGTGCGGCGGTCGGGGACGACAAGCTCACGTATGTGGGCGCGTCGTACGGCACCTTCCTCGGGGCGACGTACGCCGGGCTCTTCCCGGACCGGGTGGGCCGGCTGGTCCTGGACGGCGCGATGGACCCCTCCCTGCCCGCCCGCCGGATGAACCTCGACCAGACGGCGGGGTTCGAGACGGCGTTCCAGGCGTTCGCGAAGGACTGCGTAGGGCAGCGGGACTGCCCGCTGGGCACCAAGGCGAGCGAGGTCGGCGGCAACCTCAAGGCCTTCTTCGAGAAGCTCGACGCGAAGCCCGTCCCGACCGGCGACGCGGACGGCCGTGAGCTGGGCGAATCCCTTGCCACCACGGGCGTGATCGCGGCGATGTACGACGAGGGCGCCTGGGCGCAACTGCGCGACGGGCTGTCCTCGGCGATGCGGGAGAACGACGGGGCGGGTCTCCTCGTCCTGTCCGACAGCTACTACGAACGCGACGCCGACGGCCGCTACACGAACCTGATGTTCGCCAACGCCGCCGTGAACTGCGTGGACCTCCCAGCGGCCTTCTCCACGCCCGACGAGGTCCGCAGATCCCTCCCCGCCTTCGAGAAGGCGTCCCCCGTCTTCGGCGAGGGCCTTGCCTGGGCCACCCTGAACTGCGCGTACTGGCCGGTGGCCGCCACCGGTGAGCCGCGCCGCATCGAGGCGAAGGGCGCGGCCCCGATCGTCGTGGTCGGCACCACCCGCGACCCGGCGACCCCCTACCGCTGGGCCCAGGCCCTCTCCCGCCAGCTCACCTCGTCCCGCCTCCTCACCTACGACGGCGACGGTCACACGGCATACGGCCGGGGCAGCACCTGCATCGACGCCACGATCAACGCGTACCTCGTCCGAGGGACCCCACCGACCCGCGACAAGCGCTGCGCCTAGCCCTACCGACTGCCCCGGAATACGGCCCTCCGGGGCGGTCGGAGGCCGGGCGGCCCTTGGTACGGAGCACTTCAGAAACTGTGTAGACTTACCGACGTTGCTGATCGCACCATAGTGCGGACAGCGCGCCGCCTTAGCTCAGATGGCCAGAGCAACGCACTCGTAATGCGTAGGTCTCGGGTTCGAATCCCGAAGGCGGCTCTGCCGAAGCCTCAGGACTCACTCGCCGTGACCTGGGGCTTTTGCTTTGCCGGATGCGGCGGCGACGTTGAGCGCGTGCCGCGCGGCTGTCGAGGGTCTCAGTTTTGGTCTCAGTGGGGCCCGGATCGGGCGCCGGGGGAGCGGGCACAAAGAACTCGCCCATGCGCCGCATCGCGTCCTTCGACAGGTGGGATCGGCCCTTCACATAGCGGCGGGTCTGGCTGATCTGGGTGTGCCGCAGGATCTCCATGATGGTGGGCATGTCGACGCCCAGCTCGTTCAGGATCGTGCCGGCCGTATGCCGGCTCCCGTCGTACAGATGGCGGTCATCGATCCCGGCCTCGACGAGCAGATCCTTGAACTCCTCGTAGTCCTGCCGCGGGTCTAGCGGGCGCCCGTCGGGACGCGAGAACACCACGTGGTGTTCCTCCCACAGCTCCTCGGCGGCGGCTCGCATCTCCTCTTGCTGCGCCTTGTGGGCGCGCAGGAACGGCATGAAGACGGGCGGGATAGGGACGGCGTTCCGGCTCCTTTCCAAGTAGGCCCGCGCGTTCTGAAGATACGACTCTTGCAGTTTCTGCTGATACGTCAGCTCGAGTTCTTTTACCTTCTTTTTCGCTGCATAGATGCTTCCCAAGACAGTTACCACTACGCCGAAAAGAGTGCCGAGAGCGGCAATCAGGGCGACAGCCCAGGCCGCTGATGACTCGCCGGCGGACACTACAATTAAACTATCCGCCACCTTGCCTCCTTCACCCTCTCTCTGTCGTTTGAAAGTCAGTTGAAGCGAGTGCCGAAGCCAGTTTCGCGTGTGGTCACCCCAGTGGGTTCTGAGTGAACGGGCCGCACGAGGCCCCACCTTTCTGCGGCAATCACACGACCCTCTGGCCGCACAGTGCCGCCGACGTCTAGGTCGACAGCGCCGTCATCCAGACAAGCTGAAGGCGTCAGGGCAACTGCCACCAGTCCTCGTTAGGATAGAACTCGCGGGCGAGTTGCCTGGTGGCTAGCGTGTGCGGGTGATGCGCACCAAGGACAGCGCAACCGTCATCCAAGAGTTCTCGCCACATCGATCGCGCCGCTGCTGCTCCCTCTAGGTTGGTCACCGCTTTTGCGATGGCCTGTCGGGTGGCGAGGATGTCTGGATTATTTGGCCGCAGCGTGCGCTTCTGTGTTTCGAGCAAGTCCTCAAGCAGTGGCCGTGCCGCCGCAGCGCCGTCCAACTCTAAGGTGATGAAGGCTATTCGGTACCGGGCGAACAACGTTCCGGGGTGGTCGTGACCGTGGATTCTCGTGCGAGCCTCCAATACGGCTTCAACCAGGGGGCGTGCCGCCCCGGGTTCCTCCAGATCCAGCAGGACGCTGGCGAGGTTACTCCGGGTGCTCAGGGTGTCGGGGTGGTCGTGACCGAGGATTCTCGTGCGAGCTTCCAGGACGGCTTCGTAGAGAGGGCGTGCCGCGGCGGGCCCTTCCACTTCCTGTATTACGCCCGCGAGATTGTTCCGGGCGTTCAGGGTGTCGGGGTGGTCCTGACGGAGGATTCTCATGCGAGCTTCCAGGACGGCTTCGTGGAGGGGACGTGCCGCGGCGGGCCCTTCCAGAACATCCATCACGACGGCGAGACCGTTCCGGGTGCTCAGGGTGTCGGGGTGGTCTTGACCGAGGATTCTCGTGCGAGCTTCCAGGACGGCTTCGTAGAGAGGGCGTGCCGCGGCGGGCCCTTCCAGATCCTGTATTACGCCCGCGATGTTGTTCCGGGTGGTCAGGGTGTTGGGGTGGTCTTGGCCCAGGATGCGTGTCTGTGTTTCCAGGACGGCTTCGTAGAGAGGGCGTGCCGCGGCGGGCCCTTCCAGAACATCCATCACGACGGCGAGACCGTTCCGGGTGGTCAGGATGGCGGGGTGGTCTTGACCGAGGATTCTCGTGCGAGCTTCCAGGACGGCTTCGAGGAGAGGGCGTGCCGCAGCGTGCCCTTCCACTTCCTGCACCACGCCGGCGAGAAGGTACCGGGTGCTCAGGGTGTCGGGGTGGTCTTGGCCCAGGATGCGTGTCTGTGTTTCCAGGACGGCTTCGTAGAGGGGGCGTGCTGCGGCGGGCCCTTCCAGACCATGCATCACGACGGCGAGAAGGTTCCGGGTCGTCAGGGCGTCGGGGTGGTCTTGGCCCAGGATGCGCGACTGTGTTTCCAAGACGGCTTCGTACCGTGGTCGCGCTGCGGCAGGCCCCTCCAACTCGTGGACGGCGACGGCGAGGCTGTTCCAGGTGTTCAGGGTGTCGGGGTGGTCTTGGCCCAGGATGCGCGACTGCGTTTCCAAGACGGCTTCGTACCGTGGTCGCGCTGCGGCAGGCCCCTCCAACTCGTGGACGGCGACGGCGAGGTTGGCAGCGATCACGAGAGAGGTTTGATGCGCAGCCCCAAGTACATGAGTGCCGTGGACCACTAGCTCCTGCCATAGGGCCAGGGCCGCCCTTGGGTCATACTCGGAAAGAACGACGGCACGTACGTTAGCGACGACCAGAGTGTCAGGATGGGTGTCGCCAAGGGTCCTGCGGCAGTCACGGTGAGCCGCTTCCGCCAGTTCAAGGGAATCACGACTATTCAATTCTCGGGTTAGCCCCGCGTGATACCCGCGGATGCGTAGCGTCAATGGATGGTCGATGCCTAAATTATCCGTCGCAGATTCGATGAGCGGGTTGGCGAGCCGCAGCGCACGTATTACATGTCCGGCATCATGGAGTGCCATGACCTGAGTCATCTGCGCTGAATACGTTAAGACGTGATGGGTGCCATACGCGAGTTTGAGGGCCGGCAGGAGCTGTGCGATCCGGTCGGCTGCCTCCTCTGCATCTACGTGGCTCAGTGCAACGGCTCCTCCCCAACGCGCCAGTAGCGTAATTTGATTATTCTCGCTGCTGGCTTCGACGAGGGCACGGAAGGTCCTGCGGGCAGCGGCGATCTCGGAACATGCGAGCATCCACGCGGCGCTGCGCAGGTGGGCAAGCCGCGTTAGTGGGTGATCGGCACCGAGCGAGGAACGGCAATCCTCGGCCAGGGCCATGGTTAGCGTACGGGCAAGGCGTCTATCCCCAGCCTCGCCGGTCCAGTAGGCATGGATATGCCGCGCGGCTAACACGCCAGTGGCGCGAGAAGGTAGAGCTTCCTCAGCCTCGTAGAGAAGGCGCTTAGCCACCTGTAGGGCTTCCAGAGGTAGACCGCTTTCGCCTAGACCGTCGATCAGAACTGCAAGGCTTTTGAGGTGCTTGTGGTCCAGCCAGGGGGTTTCAAGGGCGGAGCCGAGGGCTTCTGCCATCCCGTCCCAGCCCGCCAGGCCTGGAATCCTCACACCAGTAGTTGAGCTCTGCGTCTGGGTTGGACGATGCAAATCGGCGTCGTTGAGGCTCTCCCAGCGATGCTGCCAAGCATCCGCTTCTCGCCAAGGCTGTCCGGCCGGGTCGCTGGTGTCCACTCTCTGTAGACAGATGTTGATCAGGATTTGAAGCCTATCTGTGGCCTCCCCCTCCTTGCCCACCCTGCCTCCGGTGCCGCTCAGCATGGAACTGATCGTCGAACGAGGAAGCGTCTTGCCCCCCTTCGCGGCTTTGGCTTCTATCTCCCTATAGGTCAGTCCTGACGCCTTCTTCAGCGCTCGCAGGTCTGCGCGAAACGCAGTCCACGTGTCCCTGCTGCTCTCCCACGGCAATGGCATTGCGCCTCTCCGGATCGCTCCCAGTTGTTCTGGACACGCTCGGACCCTGTCCAGGACAACCCACCTCCCCATCCTGGCCGACCTGGACACTCTTCCGCAGTTCTGGACAGAAAAACGTGTCCTGGACTTCGGGGATGGCCATCGAGGCGTGGCTCACTGATGGGGCGACAAACCAGAGCACCTCAAGGGGGAGCACTCGATGACTGGCCCGATCCGAAAGCGGCGCAGCCCCACCGAGCAGAGGACACATGAACGAATCATTGACCTCGTCGGCTTGGCGATCTTGCTGGCAGCCGCGACCGTTGTCTACTGCTGGGCAGGGCCGACCGCCGTTGGCGCCGTTACAGCAGCCGCGACAACTCTTTATGCTCTCTGGCAGGGCCACCGGCCACGCAATCGCCCTTGAGGCGACTCGGGCGGCTGTGGTCTCGGTTCCGGTCTCAATGGCCACTTGTTCCGCAATCATCTACCGCCGTCCGATGAGGTCTGGAAACCCTTCTGAACAGGCACCGAGCACTATTCGCGGATGTTCACGGACCGCCCAGGACCAAGATCGGACAACTCGTAATGCGTAGGTCTCGGGTTCGAATCCCGAAGGCGGCTCCACCCCCGGCCGGGCAATCGGTTTGGACGAAGACCCTCGTTGATCTCAGCGGGGGTCTTTTTCGTGCTGTCAGGTTCGTGCTGTCAGGGACGACCTGCCCTGAGCCGCCGCACTACGTCGTGATCGATCTTGCCGTGTAGGGTCTCGCCGGCGTGATCGCACGTCTGAGCGAGTGGAGGGGTGGGGAGCCGTGAGCGAGTCGGTTTCGGTCGGGGGGGACTTCAAGGGGCTGGGGCCCGAGCGTGGTGGTGAGCTGGCTGCCCGCTGGTGGCAGTGGGCGCTGTCGGCGCCCGACGACCGTAGCCCGGTCAGGGATCAGACGGGGGAGTTCGCGGGCTGGCGTCAGCCCGAGGATGTCTGGTTCCTGGCCGGTACCTACGGCGGTTGCGTGGTGCGGCGTTGTTCGATGCCCTCGGGACGGCCGGTCTTCTTCCCGGTGTTCAACACGCAGCGGCCGCAGACGCTGACCTCTCGCGAGCCGATGGTGATGGAGGTCGCCGAGGCCAAGGCGTTCCTGAATGGACTTCCTCTGCCGATGAAGGAGTTCACTTCGAAGCCCTTCCGCGCGGCGCTGCAGCGGCGCATCGCCTGGGGGCTCTGGTGTGCGTTCGATCCGTTGTCCGCCGGCCACTACGTGCTCGAGATCAAGGCGCGCACCACCGGTGGTTTCTGGGTGGACACGACGTACCACCTCACTGTTGTCGACAGCGGGACCGGACCGGGAAGTCATCGGTAAGGCGAGGCGGCATTGTCCTGGACTCCAGGGTAGGGAGGAGAGGGCAGTGGGGGAGAACGGACAGCGGGTGCTGCTGGTCGAGCCGGCGGCCCACGTGATCGACGCGGCGGCGACGGCGGGTCTTGAGACCTGGTCGGTACAGAGCGCCGCCGCTTCGGTGGCGTATGAGGTCGGGGTCGGGCATTCCACGGTGCGGCAGTTGGTCGTGGACACGGAGGCCGGGGACGCACTTCACTCCCTGCTGGTGAACTGCGGGCTCACGCACGGGATCGAGCACATCCTGTACTTCGGCGGATCCGAGGCGCTTCATCAGGCGGTTGAGCGCGCGCTCGTGGACATCTCACCGCGCCTCGCGGAAGCTCTGCGCAGGCTCGGCGACCCCGTGACCATGCGACGCATCCTCAACGAGAGCGGCGTCTCGGTCGTCAGGGCCACGTCCGCGCAGTCCGTGGCGGCGGTGTGCGCGCTGGCCGGTCAGGTCCCGCTGCCGCTCGTCGTCAAGGCCGGGGGCGACCCGAGGGTCACGGTCGTCCGGGACCGGGCCGACCTCGACGAGTGGAGTGCCGGTGCGCAAGAGGGGCCGTATCTCGTCGAGGAGTTCCTGGCCGGGCCGGAGGTCAGCGTGCAGACGCTGACCTGTGAGGGCATGCATGAGGTGATCGGCATGACGGCCGTGCGGAGCGCCGCGCCCGCGGGAGCCGAACTGCTGTACCCGGCACCGCTGAGCGACGCGGACAGGGCCGGTGTCCGGGCGACCGTACGCTCCTTGCTCGACCTGGTCGGATACGAGTCCGGGCTCGCGCACACCCATGTGGTGCTCACCGAGAGCGGTCCTAGGATCGCGTCGTCCCGGCCGCGCCCCAGCAGCCATCCGATCACGCTTTTGATGAGGGTGGCCACAGGGCGCGATCCGGGGCACGACATCCTGGCGGCACTGGCCGGGCGGTCACCGCGGGAGCCGGACGCGGTACGGTTCGCGGCCCTCGCCAGGCTGGCACTTCCCGACGGGGCCCCGGAGCCGACGGCCGGGCTGCTGGACGGCATCCGTGCCTCGGCGCATGTCCACGAGGTCGACATCGTGGGCGGTGCCACGGGTTCGGGTGGCCGTGCCGTCCAGGTCGTGGTCGATGGGTCCTCGCCGGATGAAGTGGCCGAGCGTCTCACCGCCGTACGGCGACGGTGGGAAGCCGCGAACACCGGGACGGGGGCGGAACCCCTGCGGGAAGGCACTGGCTGAGAGCGCAAGCCTGGCCCGTGTAAGGCCGGCGCCCGGCGGTCTCAGCCGAAGCCGTGCGGTGTTGAACCCATGAAGTCGAAGAGCGTGATCGCGGCCGCCTTGTGCTCGGCGGCCGAGGCCGTGTCGCCGAGTGCTTCCGCCGCGCAGCCCATGCCGTACAGGGCCCGCGCGTCCTCGGCGCGGTAGCGGATCGCGGACGCCAGTTCGTGTGCGTGGGCATGGAGGGCCATGGCACGGTCGTACTCGTGCCGTCGGCGGTGGAACCGGCCGATGAGATTCTCGACCTTCGCCTGGCGGGTGGGGCTGCCGCTCGTCCGCGCGAGTTCCAGGGCGTGTTCGGTGAGGCCGGACACCTCCGACCCACCCTCCAGGCACTGGGCGACCTCGGCGGACAGTGCCAGCACCAGGGCGAAGTCTCCGGGCGGGCTCGACTCGTCGCACAGGCCGCGGGCCCGTTCCAGGCAGGCACGGGCGTCTTCGTACTCGCCCAGGCCCACGTGGGCGAAGGCGAGATCGGTCAGCGCCATGACCTGGTTGTTGCGGTAGTCCACCTCGCCGTGGATCTCCAGGGCACGCCGTGCCGCGGAGGCCGCCTCCTCGTACCTGCCCCACTGCTCGTACAGCGTGCTGAGGATCGTGAGCGTCTCCGCCTGTGCCCGCGGGATGTCCAGCTCCCGCTCCAGGGTCATCGCGCGTTCAAGGTGGGGCAGTGCGTCCGCGTGCTGGCCCAGTACCGTCAGCAGCAGTCCGATGGTGGACTCGCTGTGCGCCTCGGTGTGCTTGTCGCCCAGGCGTACGGCGATGTCGCGCCCTTCGCCGGCCACCTCGATTCCCTCGTCGAAGTGGCCGAGCTTCCAGCACGCTATGCCCAGGCTGGACAGGCTGGCGCCCAGCAGGGCCAGGTCCTGGACCCGGCGCGCGGCCGAGACCGCGACCTGGCTGAGGTACCTGAAGTCCTCGAAGCGGCCGAGGGCGTTGAGCTGGAAGACGATGTTGCGGGTCAGGCACACCGTGTGGCGGTCGAGGCCGTGCCCGTCGGCCAGGACGACGGCCGCCAGCAGGCTGCTGTGCTCGCGATCGAACCACTGTGCGGCCTGTGCCGGGTGCTGGAGGGGCGGCAGTTCGCCCGCGTGGACCGCGATGCCCGTCGAACTGCGCTTGCGCCCCGGGAAGAGCACTTGGCATGCCTCTTCGGTGGCTGTCAGGTAGTAGCCCAGCAGACGTTCCACGGCTGCCGAGTCGTCCTGCTCGGTGGCGGGCCCGCGTTGGCTCCGCGCGAAGTTGCGTACCAGGTCGTGGAATCGGTACAGACCCATGTCGGGCTGCTGGAGCAGATGGACGTCCAGGAGGCGTTCGAGGACGTCCTCGGCGTCGTGGGTGTCCATCTCCAGGAGGGCGGCCGTCGAGTGGACGTCGATGTCGGTGCCCGGGTGCAGACCCAGAACGCGGAACGAGGTGCGGTACTCCTCGGCCATCGCCTGGTACGACAGCCGCAGTGTCGCCGCGACACTGCGTTCGCCCGCGCTGAGCTCCTCCAGCCGCCGGGTCTCGTCGCGCAGCCGGTCGGCCAGATACTGCACGGTCCAGCGTGGCCGGTTGCGCAGACGGGCGGCCACGATGCGCAGTGCGAGGGGGAGACGACCGCACAGGGCGACGAGTTCCGCCGCCGCCTTCGGCTCGGCGGCCACGCGTGCCTCACCGAGCATCTCCTTGAGCAGCAGCGCGCTGTCCTCGTGCGACATGGGTCCGATGGAGATCCATTCGGCGCCGTCGAGGTCGAGGAGTCTGGCCCGGCTGGTGACCAGGACGAGGGAGCCGGGTGCAGGGGGGAGCAGGGGGAGGACCTGGGCGGCGTCGACCGCGTTGTCGAGCAGGAGCAGTACGCGGCGGTCCGCCAGTGTGGACCGCCACAGTGCGGCGCGGCCCTCGACGTCGTCGGGTATGCGGTCGCCGGGTATGCCTAGTGCCCGCAGCAGGCTGTCGAGTGCGGAGGCGGGCGTCACGGACCGTTCGCCCGGTGTGAAGCCGCGCAGGTCCATGTGGAGTTGTCCGTCGGGGAAGAGATCCGACATCTGGCGGGCGGCTCGCACCGCGAGCGAGGTCTTGCCGCTGCCGCCCATGCCGTCGATCGCGACGATCGGGGTGTGCCGCTCCGCCGAATCGTTTTTGTCCTTGATGCAGTCGAGAAGTGCGCTGAGCTCCTTCTGCCGGCCCGTGAAGTCGGACAGGTCGTAGGGCAGCGTGCAGGGGGCCGTGGTCCAGCTGCCGGACGCGGATGCGGCAGGGAGGGCGGCGGACTGCGGGGCAGCGGGCGCGCGAGGGGCGGGCATGGGGGGCTCGGGGGCGGCCAGTTCCGGGGCCTCGCGCAGAATTCCCTCGTGGAGCCTGGTCAGTTGTGGTCCGGGGTCTATCCCGAGTTCGTCGGCCAGCAGGGCGCGGACCCGCTGGTACTCCTCCAGTGCCTCGGCCTGGCGGCCGCTGCGGTACAGGGCCAGCATCAGATGGCCGCGCAGGGTCTCGCGCAGCGGGTGCTGCACGATCAAGTCGCGCAGATCGACGACCAGTTCGGCGGCCTCGCCGAGTCCCAGCCGCAGTTCCAGGAGCTGCTCGGCGGCAGTCAGGCGGCGTTCCTCGAGGGCGGTCGCCGCGGCCTCGATCACGGAACCGCCGATGCCCGACAGGACGGGGCCGCGCCAGAGGGCGACCGCCCGGCGCAGGGCCGTGACGGCGTCGGTGGTGCGTCCTTCGGAGACGGCTCGGCCCGCGGTGCCCAGATGGGTGCCGAACTCGATGAGATCCAGCTGGGTGTCGTCCACCGAAGCGCGGTAACCGGGGCCGTCGGTGATGATCACGTCATTGCCGTCCGGGACGCGCCGGCGCAGATGGGCGACAGCCTTGCGGACCTGGTGCGCGGCCGTCGGCGGCGGCGTGTCGTCCCACACCGATTCCACCAGCCGGGACACCGGCACCATCCTGCCCGGTTCGAGCAGCAGCGTGGCCAGTACACGTTCCTGGACCGCTCCGCCGAGACGCAGCCGCGAGGATCCGGACCACCCCTCGAGCGAACCCAGGACGTTGAAGCGCAACTCTCCTTGCTCGCTTGCCTCCATCATGCCCCCTGATGTCCCCCTGACTCAGGCAAAGCACCTGGCAGGACCCCTGCCGCGCGATCATAGGGGGTTCGCCCGCCCGATGGCACGGGAACGGAGCGGTCGCGGGCGGTAACGGGAGGGGAACGGTGCGGTAAGGGCTGCGCCCAGCATCGGTGACGTCGATCGAGAACATCACCGATCCAAGGGGAGAAAGACATGCGCAACAAGCCGGCGCGGCTCATCGGATTCCTCGCAGCAGTGGCTCTGGTCCTCGGCCTGGGCGGGACCGCCGGGTCGATCGCGGCCGACGGGCATGCGGGCACTCAAGTGGTCGCGGACGACAAGGGGCCTGCGGCCCCCACCCCGTGACAGGCGCGAAGCGCTCCGCGGGGAGGGCCGCGATGGGCCGTCGATCGTCTGCGGGTCCCGTCGTGAACGGTCGCGCTCACGCGGCGGAGCCGCAGATCGATGCAGCCCCGCGCCCCTTGGGGGGCGCCCGACTTCGTCACTCATCACCGAAACCCGCCTTGGAGCCACTGTGGACATCCGTCAACTGACGACCTTTCACAAGGTCGCCACGCTACTCAGCTTCACCCGCGCCGCGACCGAGCTCAAGTACGCGCAGTCCAGTGTCACGGCACAGATAAAGAGCCTCGAGACCTCGCTCGGCGTCGAGCTCTTCGAGCGGTTCGGGGGCAGGATCCAGCTCACCCAGGCCGGCCAGCGGCTCATGCCCTACGCCGAACAGATGCTGACGCTCGCCGGCGAGGCCCGGGGAGTGGCCGTCGACGAGGGAGAGCCCTCGGGCCAGCTCACCATCGGCACCATGGAGAGCGTCACCTCGTACCGGATGCCTCCGGTACTGGAGTTCTTCCACCACCGCTATCCGCATGTGCAGCTGGTGCTGCGGCCCAGCCTCTGCGCGGAGACCCTCCACTCGCTGCGCCAGGGCACCTTCGACATGGGCTTCCTCATGGAGGCGGAGACCCGGCACTCGGGTGTGGAGAGCGAAATGCTCGGTCGCGAGCCGCTCGTGGTCGTCGCCGCCCCGAACCATCCGCTGGTCGCCGAGGAGAAGGTGACCCTGGATCAGCTACGCGAGGTGCAGGTACTGGCCCCGGAGGCGGGCTGCGCCTACCGGGAGCTGTTCGAGGCCGAACTCAACGACGGCACGGGCGAGCCGGTGCCGTTCCTGGAGTTCGGCAACATCGAGTCCATCAAGCGTGGCCTGGCGGTGGGGCTAGGCGTGAGCCTGCTGCCCACGATGACCGTGGCCGACGACATCGCCGCGGGGACGCTCGCCGCGCTGGCCTGGGAACCGCCGTTCGAGGTCTTCACCCAGCTCGCCTGGCGGCGCGGTCGGCAGCTCACCCGCGAAATGCGCCTCTTCATCGACCGGACGATGGAGTGCATGACGGCCGAGTACGCCTCGGCGGACGCCTGATCGAAGGTGTTGATACCGGGCATCGCGTTTTCCATGCCGCCGTCCCTGGACGCGATTATGCGCACCCAGACATGATTTTCGCGGTCCGTCGCTCATCGTATGGAGAAGAATTCATGTCGAACGTCATGCGCCAGCGCAGGAAATTCATCGTGTCGAGCGTCTCCTCCGACGCCCACATGTGGAACCTGGTGTTTCTTCAATTGCTGCTCGAAGAGCACGGCGGCGAGGTGCGAAATCTCGGAGCCTGCGTTCCGGACGAGGTCATCATCGAGGAGTGCCGAGCGGAGAAACCCGACGTCCTGGTCCTCAGCACGGTGAACGGACACGGCCATCTCGACGGACTCCGGCTCATCCGGAAGATACGCAAGGAACCCGATCTCAGGGAACTGCGCGTCGTCATCGGCGGAAAGCTCGGGGTGCGCGGTGCGGAAAACGTCAGGTTCATCGAAGAGCTGGCGGCCGGCGGTTTCGACGCCGTATTCGAGTCCGAGGGCGGACTGCAGGATTTCCAGGAATTCCTCGCGGCTTTGAACCCGGCGTCCCGGCCCGCACTCTCTCCCGTGGAGGCGGCCGCATGAACAGCGCCGCCGCTCCGGAGCGCACCACCGGTTCAACGTTGGTTTCCGCGCCGCGTCGCGGCCGTTTCTCCTCCTTCGTCCACCGGGCGAAGGACGAGGGCAGGCTCGTCGTGCAACCCAGGATGGGCTTCGCCGAGATCCCCGTCATGCGTGAGGGGCTGCGCGCCGTCCGCGGGGCACAGGCCACCGCTGTCGGCACCGTCACTCTGGACAGTTACACCCGGGTCAACGACCACGACTCGGCCCGCAGCGCGCTGCGCACCGGAGCCGAACTCAACGGCTTCCCGCTCGTGGCGCACGGTCCGCAGGCCACCCGGCAGATGCTCGACGGCCTGGCGGGAGCGGACTTCCCGGTCCAGGTCAGGCACGGCTCCGCGCTGCCGTATCCGCTGTTCGAAGCGATGGTGGCGGCGGACATCGACGCCACCGAGGGCGGTCCCGTCTCGTACTGCCTGCCCTACAGCAGGGCGCCGCTGTCCCAGGCCGTCGACGCCTGGTCGCGCTGCTGCGAGTTGCTCGCCGCCCAGGACGAGCAGATGCACCTGGAGAGCTTCGGCGGTTGCATGCTGGGCCAGTTGTGCCCGCCGAGCCTGCTGGTGGCGCTCAGTGTGCTGGAGGGAATGTTCTTCCAGGAGCACGGGCTGACCAGCATCTCCGTCAGCTATGCCCAGCAGACCAGCAGGGGTCAGGACTTGGAAGCCCTGGCCGCGCTGCGCCGGCTCGCGGGCGAGCGGCTGGGCGGAACCGACTGGCACGTCGTGCTCTACACCTACATGGGCGTCTACCCGCGCACTCCGGTCGGCTCCTTCCGGATCCTGGAGGACAGCGCGCGCCTAGCGGTGCGCAGCGGGTCCGAGCGACTGATCGTCAAGACCCCGGCGGAGGCGTACCGGATCCCGACCGTCGCGGAGAACGTCGACGCGCTGGAGTTCGCCTCGGCCGTCGCCGCCGACGAGGCCGCCCACGGCGAACCCTGGGCCGCCACCTCGACGGGCGTGTACGAGGAGGCCCGGCTGCTGGTGGACAGCACGCTGGAGCTCGCCCCCACGGTGGGCGCCGCGCTGGTGCGGGCCTTCGCCCGCGGCCATCTCGACGTGCCGTTCTGCCTGCACCAGGACAACGCCAACAAGTCCCGGGCGTACGTCGATCCCCGCGGCCTGCTGCGGTGGGCGAAGCCCGGCGCGATGCCCCTGAAACCGGAGCCGTCCACCGCCGCACGGCCGCTCACCGCGCAGAGCCTGATCGACATGCTCGCCTACAACGAGCGGCGATTCGACCGTGAGCAGCTGACCCGAGTACCCCAGTGGAGCCTGTCATGACCACGGCGACCGCGATAACCGCCGAAACGACCACCGCCGAAACGACCAGCGCGGAAACGACCACCGCCCACACGAGGAGCCCGTCTCCGACGCTCGACGCGGTCCGTGACCGAGGCGCCCTGCGCGCCGTCGTCAGCCGGGGCATCCTCGGACTGTCGCAGTGCGACGACGGCCGCTGGGCCGGTCTGGACACCGATATCGCGCGCGCCGTGGCCGCCGCCGCCCTCGGCGATCCCGAGGCGGTCCAGTGGCTGCCGACCGATCCGGCCGAGCGCCTGGACCCGCTCGCGGCGGGGGACGCCGAGCTGACGGTCTGCAACCTGACCTGGACGCTCGGCCGTGAGGCGCGGTGGCCGGTGCTGTTCGCCGGGGTCACCTGCTACGACGGCGAGGGGTTCATGGTCCGCGCGGACAGCGGAATCCAGGACCCCGCGCAGCTGGCCGGGGCCCGGGTGGCCGTGCAGGCCGGAACCACGAGCGCCGCCAACCTCGCCGCCTGGTACGGCAGGCGGGGCCTGTCCGTCGAGCCCGTGACCTTTCCGACCCCGGCCGCGGCCCTGGCCGGCTATGCCGGCGGCGAGTGTGTCGCGTACGTCCTCGACCGGACCGCGCTGGCCGGTGAGCGGGCCACGCTCCCCGATCCCGCGGCCCATCGCGTCCTGGACGCGTCGATCTCCCGCGAGCCGATGGCCGCCGCCGTCCGCGACAACGACCCCCACTGGTACCGGCTGTGCCGCTGGGTGCTGCAGCTGCTGCTCGCCGCCGAACACCACGTCGACGAGGCGGGCCCGGACAACCGGGCCGAGGCCCTCGCGGAAGCCGCTCGGCTCGCGGGTCCGCACGGCAGCGCGGTGGGCCTGGACGAGGGCTGGGCCGCGCGGGTCCTGCAAGCCGTCGGCACCTACGCCGACATCTACGAGCGCAATCTGGGCGGCGCTTCCGGACTGGGCGTGCCGCGCGGACTGAACGAGCTGTGGACCCGAGGTGGTCTGCACTACGCCGTACCCCTGCACTGACGAGAACCCGTCCGGCCCACGACCGGCCGTGCCCTGACCGCCTGCGCACCCCGCGAGGAAGGAACCTCCATGAGTACTGACACCCGTTCCGCCGGTACCGAGTTGAAAGGAACCGTGGAACTGACGATCGCCATGGTGCTGTCCGGCACCCTCGGCATCTTCGTCATCGAGTCCGGCGCCTCCCCGTTCAACGTCGTCTTCTTCAGGTGCGTCTTCGGAGCCGTTGCCCTGGGCCTGTACTGCCTGGTGCGCGGGTTCTTCAAAAACCACGGCTTCACCCCGAAGAAGCTGGGCCTGGCGGCCCTGGGCGGCGTCTTCATCGTCTTCAACTGGGCGTTTCTCTTCGAGGCCTACGAGTCGACGTCGATCTCCGTCGCCACCGTCGTCTACCACACGCAGCCGTTCTACGTGGTGCTGCTGGGCTCGGTGCTGTTCCGCGACAAGCTGACCGCCACCAAGTTCGGCTGGCTGGGGGTCGCCTTCGTCGGGCTGATCCTGGTCGCGGGGGTCTCCGTCTCCGACTTCCAGGACAGTGGTCAGAACGGCTATCTGATCGGCCTCGGACAGGCGCTCCTGGCCGCCCTCTTCTACGCCTTCGCCACCGTCATCACCAAGCGGGTGACCGGGGTCAAGCCGCACCTGGTCGCGCTGATCCAGGTGACGCTGGGCATCCCGCTGCTGCTGCCCTTCGCCTCCTTCGCCGACATGAACGGCCTCGGCGCGGACTGGGGCTGGCTGGTCGGCCTCGGCCTGATCCACACCTGCCTGATGTACATCCTCATGTACTCCTCGTACCAGAAGCTGCCCACGCCGAAGATCGCCGTTCTGGCCTTCATCTACCCGGCGATCGCCATGCTCTGCGACTGGGCCGTGTACGGGCACAGCATCAGCCTGCTGCAGGCGCTGGGCATTCCGCTGATCGTCGCCGCCAGCCTCGGCGTCAACCTCGGCTGGCGACTCGGGCCGCGCCGTAGCGACACCACGCCCGCCGCGCCGGCCGCCGCCGCGCCTGCCGCCGCCGCGCCGGCCGCCGCCCCTGCGGCCGCCCCCGCCACCACCCCTGCCGCCGAGAAGATCACGATCGGAGAGTCCCGATGACCCTGGTAACGGACCCCGCGGAGCCGACCGCGCCCCGCGTCGCGATCGTCGGAGCCACCGGTGCCGTGGGCAGCACCCTGATCGAGCTCATCGAGGAACGGGGCCTGCGCTACCGCGAGTTGCACCTCGTCGCCTCCTCCCGCTCGGCGGGCCGGATGCTCACGGTGGACGGTGCGCAGTACGAGGTCCAGGCGATCGAGACCTTCGACTTCTCCCAGGCCGACGTGGCCTTCTTCTCCGCCGGCACGTCGGTGAGCGAGAAGTGGGTGCCCGTCGCCACCGCCGCCGGCACCCTGGTGATCGACAACACCA
Source organism: Streptomyces sp. NPDC056479 (assembly GCF_042795335.1). Taxonomy (NCBI): domain Bacteria; kingdom Bacillati; phylum Actinomycetota; class Actinomycetes; order Kitasatosporales; family Streptomycetaceae; genus Streptomyces; species Streptomyces sp. NPDC056479. The sequence goes on from NZ_JBHTRZ010000003.1 coordinate 151,264, forward strand.
TCGCCTTCCGCATGGACCCGGACTCCCCCCTCGTGGTGCCGCAGGTCAACGCGCACGAGCTCGACCGGCGGCCGAAGAGCGGCGTGATCGCCAACCCCAACTGCTCCACCATTCCGCTGGTCCGGCTGCTGCGCGGCGTCGAGGACCGGTGGGGCATCCGGCACGCGGTGGTCAGCACCTATCAGGCCGCCTCCGGCCTCGGCTACACCGGCGTCGAGGAGCTGCAGGGTTCCACCCTCGCGTCCCTGAACGGCCCGGACTCCGCGTTCGAGCCGGAGCACTTCAAGCCGTCGCTCGCCTTCAACGTCATACCGAAGATCGACCGCTTCCTGGACTCCGGCTTCACCATGGAGGAGCAGAAGATGCTCCAGGAGTCGCGCAAGATCCTCGGAATGCCGCACCTGGACGTCACGACCACATGTGTCCGCGTTCCCGTCGTGAACTGCCACTCGGAGGCCGTCTACATCGAGTGCCACGAGCCGGTGGACCGCGCCGAGCTCGTCGAGGTCCTCGGCGGCCTTCCGGAGGTCACCGTCCACGACCGGACCGACCTGAAGGAGTTCCCGACACCGGCGACCGTGGGCAGCTCGGACCGCGTCCACGTCGGCCGGGTCCGGATCACCCAGAGCAATCCCCGCGCCTTCTGGCTGTGGCTGGTCGCCGACAACCTGCGTATCGGTGCCGCCCTCAACGCCTTCCAGATCGCCGAGGAACTGCTGGAACGGGGCACACTGTGACCCCACCTGCCGTGCTGAAGTTCGGCGGATCCAGCTTCCGTACGCTCGCCGCGTACGGCTCACTCGCCGAGGCTCTCGGGCGCCGCGTCGACGAGGAGGGCACCAAGCTGGTCGTCGTGGTCAGCGGACAGCCCGGTGAGACCGAGCAGTTCCGGGAGCGGCTGAGCCACATCAACCCGCACCCCGAGGACGAGACCGTCGCCGGCCTGCTGACCCTGGCCGACACCATCGGGGCGCAGCTGCTCGCCACCGCCCTGCACCGGCAGGGCCACAGCGCCACCGTGCTCGCCGGTCACCAGCTGGGACTCGTGACCAACTCGGCGTTCATGTGGGCGAGGCTGGAGCAGTCAAATCCCGGGCCGCTGAGGGACGCACTACGGGAGAACGACATCGTGGTCGTCCCCGGGGGGCAGGCCGCCGATGCCCAGGGCCGGCCGACCTGGCTCGGCAAGAACAGCTCCGACCTGTCCGCGGTGGCCATCGCCGCCGCACTCGGCGCCCCGCGCTGCGAGATCCACTCCGATGTGGACGGCATCTACAGCACCGACCCGCACCTGGTCACCGGCACCCGGCTGCTGAAGGAGGTCTCGTACAACATCGCGGCCCTGATGTCGTTGTACGGGGCGAAGGTCCTGCACCGGCGATCCGTGCGGCTGGCGCAGAAGCACCGTATCGACATCGTCTGCCGGCTCAACCGTGCCCCCTTCCCGGAAGGCTCGGTGATCGGCACGCGGGGCGCCTCGGCCTCGGCCGTCGTGCTCAACCAGCGGTCGACGGTGCTGCGTTACGAGTCCGAGGGCGAGGCGGACCGTGCCTACGCCGCCTTCCACGGCGCCAACATCGACACCATTCGCCTGACCACGGGTCCGCTGGTGGCCGTCGTCGGCGGCTTCGTCGACCTGGAGGAGTTCCAGCGCCGCCAGGGCCTGATGCCCGGCTCCTTCGCCGGTATTCCGGTCACGGCGCTGCGAGGCAGCAAGGTCGCCACGCATCTCGCCGCGAGCGAGGACGAGGCGCTGCATCTGGCGCAGCGCCTGCACGACGAACTCCAAGACCCCGACGCCCTGTTCCCCGAACCCGAATTGCTGGGAGTGTGACACCGGATGACCACCCTTGCCGACCACCCGCTCGACGCCGACCGCAGCAGTGCCGTGTCCGGGTCGGCAGCCCGCTCGTCGGTACCGACCTTCGCTCGGATCGAACTGCCCGACGAGGTGCGCGACGCCCTGGGCGCCGGGCTGGCCGAAGTGGGCGACCCGAATGCCGACATCGACTGGTCGATGACCCGCTACCTGCAGCTCTTCGCCGGACTGCCGACCCCGATCCTGCAGCAGATCCTCGACTTCGGCCGCCACATCGACACCCCCGGTGTCACGCTGGTCGACAACCTGCCCGTCGACGAGCGGCTGCCCGACACCCCCTCGGACGGCGGTCCGAGCCGCGACAAGCGGAGCTTTGTCGCGGAGGGAGCGCTTCTGGGCCTGAGCGGGCTGCTCGGCGAACCCCTGGGCGTACGGACGGAGAAGTCGGGTCAGCTCGTCCACGACGTCATCCCGGTCCCGGGCGGCGCGATGACCCAGACCAATCAGGGCTCGGAAGTCTTCCTCAACTTCCACAGCGACATCATGCACGACGTGATCGGCCGCTACGACATAGCCAATCCCGACTTCCTGGTGCTCAGTTGCCTGCGTGCCGACCACGAGGGCATCGCCGGCACCCACTACGCCGACGCCCGCGACATCTCGGCGGCGCTCGCCCCCGAGGTGCTGGAGACGCTGCGCTCTCCGCTGTTCCGGCTGAACGCGCCCGGCAGCTATGTGCGTGATGTCGCCGGGGGCGCGGAGGTGCTCTCCGACCCGGTGCCGATGATCAGCGGCAACGACGAGTACCCGGAGATCGCGATCTCCGCCAACGGTGTCCAGCCGCTCACCAGCGGCGCGCGGGCCGCCCTCGACAAGCTCCAGGAGGTCTGCCGCGACGTCGCCCACAGTGTCAAGCTCCGGCCGGGCCAGACGCTGCTGATCAACAACCGCAAGGGCGTGCACGCGCGCACCTCCTTCACCGCCCGGTACGACGGCCAGGACCGCTGGCTGCAGCGCACTTACGTCCGGCGCAGCCTGTGGAACATCCGCTACCGGGTGACCCCGGAGAACCGCCGCGTCCACTACTGATCCGGAGCGCGTCCTGTCTCACGACGACCCGCATGCAGCCCATGGTGACCGGCGCGAAGGCGCCGGTCACCGCGGCGTTCCCCGGTGTTCCAATCCCGTGCCATGCCAAGGGCGTTGACCCGCCCCACGTGCACCAGCAGAATGGGCGCGCATCGTTGAGAGCGCTCTCAGCAGAGCGCTCGCAGCATTGCTTCTCAGGCACGTGCCCAACGGTCGGCATCATCCGAGGGGGACCCATGTCCGGCAGACGACACCCGGCGCCCAGCCGTCGCGCACTCCTCGGGGCCGGCCTCGGCGCCGCGGTGATCGGCGTGACCGGTGCGGGATCGGCCCATGCCTCCCCGGCGGCCTTTGCCCAGGCCCGCGCCCACGCCTTCCTGACCGCCGCCATGGACGCCTACCCCGACCACGGCACCACCCGCCTCGCCCAGAGCTACGCCGACCAGGCCGGCCTGTTCAGCACCGCCTTCACCTACGACAACGCCCTCGCGATCCTCGCCTTCATCGCCGCCCGCACCACCGGCGGACGGGACAGGGCCGTCGCCCTCGGGGACGCGCTGCTGTACGCCCAGGCGCATGACCCGGTGCACGACGACGGCCGGCTGCGTCAGGGGTACAACGTCGGGCCGTACACCTTCTACGACGGCTCGCGGCAGCCGGACGGGTTCGTGCGGGCCGACGCGACCGTCAACGTCGGGACGCAGTTCGGATTCACCGGTACGGCCGTCGGGGACATGGCCTGGGCCGGGATCGCGCTCAGTGCGCTCGCCGGGCGGACCGGGAAGCGGCGGTTCCTCGAGGGGGCCGTGCGGATCGGGGAGTGGATCGAGCGGAACGGCCGTACCGATGAACCCCTCGGGGGGTACAAGTTCGGGGTCGACGGGGGCAATCAGAAGCTGCCCTTCACCTCCACCGAGCACAACACCGACCTCGTCTGTCTGTTCGGGCGGCTGGCCCGGCTCACTCGGGACCGGGTCTGGCTGGAACGGCGGGCTCGTGCCCGGGAGTTCGTCGAGCGGATGTGGGAGACGGACGGAGGCTTCTTCTACACCGGCACCAATGACGGGGTGAACATCAACACCTCGCCGATTCCCGAGGACACCCAGACCTGGACCTGGCTCGCCCTCGGCTCCCGTGCGCACGCAGGGTCGCTGGACTGGGCCGCGCGTGAGCTGGCCGTGTTCGACCACGCCGGGCGGCGCAACAGCACGGTGCCGGCGGGGCAGTCGTACGAAGGGGTCACCTTCGGTTCCGCCAGTCTCCTCGCGAACGAGGACGCCCCGATCGCCGACTCCCAGCCGAAGCCGGACCGGAACGGTGTGTGGTTCGAGGGGACCGCCCATCTCGCGCTGGCCCTGCGGGAGCGGCGCGGCGGACGGGGTGACGAGGCGCGGGCGCGCCGGCTGATCGGCTCCGTCGAGCGGGCCCAGGATCTGCTCGGGGGCGGCCAGACCGTCGGCGGGCGGGCCCTGCCCGAGCGGGCGGGGGTCGTGTCGGCGAGCAGTCCGCTCGACACCGGCTTCGGGTTCGGGTACTACCCGTACCGGCATGTGGGGGCGACGGCCTGGTACCTGATGGCGGCCACGCGCTTCAATCCGCTGCGGGCCTGAGCGTCTGCCGGACTCGACGGCCGGCGATGTCACTGACGCCTCCGGCGAGTGTGGCGCGGGAGAATCGGGCACCTCGGATTCCCGTGCAGGGAGATGACCGCGATGAGTGACTCCGGTACGCCGCTCGCCAAGAAGATCGGCATCAAGCCGGGCCACCGGGTCCGGCTTCGGCATGCGCCGGACGGATGGGACGTACCCGGACTGCCGGAGGCGTGCGAGGTGGGCGAGGGAGGTCCGCGTGGCGCGGACGTCGCCGTCGCGTTCTACCGGTCGTACGGCGATCTCGTCGCCGAGGGCCCCGGGCTGGTCGGTGATCTCGCCGATGACGCCATGCTGTGGATCGCCTGGCCCCGACGCGCGGCCGGCCATGTCAGCGACATCACCGAGAACGCGCTGCGGGACCTGTTCCTCCCGCTCGGCGTCGTCGATGTGAAGGTGGCGGCGCTGGGGGAGGACTGGTCGGGACTCAAGTTCGTACGGCGCCGTGAGAACCGCCGTTCGTAGCCCGCCGCACGTGATGCTCCGCTCTCTGATCACCCGGCAGGAGGGCGAACTTTAGACGTCCCTACCGTGAACCACTAGCATCGCGCCGGTAATCGCAGCCGGGACGAGGCGAGGGGGCGGGCATGACGGAGCTGAGGATCGCGGTCGCCGTGGTGACCATGGGCAACCGTCCCGCCCAGGTCGACGCCCTGCTGGAGTCCGTCGCCAAGCAGGACCTCGACCCCGCCCGGATCGTCGTCGTCGGCAACGGCTGCCCGCTGCCCGAGTACGCCGAACGGCTGGCATTGCCCGGCGAGTTCACGGCGATCGAGCTGGACGAGAACCTGGGCTGTCCGGGTGGACGCAACGCTGCCCTGGAGCGGCTGCGCGGGTTCGGGGACATCGACGTCGTGGTCGAGCTGGACGACGACGGGCTGCTCGTCGACGCCGACGTACTGCGCAGGGTGCGTGATCTGTACGCCGCCGACGACCGGCTCGGCATCGTCGGTTTCCGGATCGCCGACGAGCACGGGGAGACCCAGCAGCGCCACGTGCCGCGGATCGGCAAGTCGGATCCGCTCAGGGGCGGCTATGTCACCTGCTTCCTCGGCGGCGGGCACGCGTTGCGGACGGCGATGCTGGCCGAGACCGGTCACTGGCCGGCCGAGTTCTTCTTCGCGCACGAGGAGACGGACCTGGCGTGGCGGGCGGCCGACGCTGGCTGGCGCATTCTCTACGCCCCCAAGCTGCTCCTGCAGCACCCGAAGACCTCGCCCGCCCGGCACGCCATCTACTTCCGGGTGAACGCCCGCAATCGGGTGTGGCTGACCCGCCGTCGGCTGCCGTTGCCGCTCATCCCGGTCCATCTGGGCATCTGGGTCCTGCTCACCCTCACCCGCACCCGGTCGCTCGGTGGTCTGCGCGCGTGGTTCGGCGGCTTCATGGAGGGGGTGCGGGAACCGGCCGGAGAGCGGCGGCCCATGCGGTGGCGCACGGTGTGGCGGCTGTGCCGGCTGGGGCGGCCGCCGGTCATCTGAGGGGGAGGGGGAGCGGGACGCGGGTCCCGGTCGCTCACCTCCGACGACCGGGACCCACACGTCCCCGGATCCGGCCACGGCGGCGACGCTCCCCCGAGCTGCGCGTCGTACGCGCGCGCCGTCGGGCCGGATCCGATGTGTTGATCAGATTAAGCCATGTCAACAGAGCATCAACATCTGGCCAAATGTGTTTCGTGACACGCTGTGGTCACCGGCCGCCGGGCCATTCACTCGCCCCAAGAGGCGCACCCCAGGGCGCCCTTCGCGGGTGCGCACGGTACGCCCGGCCGGTTGTGGAGCCCGTCGGCCGCTCACTTCGCATCCGCATAACACTCCACCACCGCGGTGGTGAACGGAAACCGCACCGGCGTCTCCCCGAACGTCAGCCGTCCGGCCAGCTCCGCCGCCTCCCGGATCGCCGCCACGACCGCTTCGGCCTCCTCCTCCGGACAGTGCACGATCACCTCGTCGTGCTGGAAGAAGACCAGCTCGGCCGCCATCCCCGCACAGGTCTGCCGCAGCGCGGCGAGCAGCAGCAGCGCCCAGTCGGCGGCGCTGCCCTGCACCACGAAGTTGCGGGCGAAGCGGCCCCGGGCGCGGGCGTTGGTGGAGGCGTACCCCCGGCCCCACTCCTGCTGCCCGGAGCCCTCGGCCGGTTCGTCCGGCCCGTCCGCGACCGGGATCCCGGCCTCCTCGGCGATGTCGTCCGTCGCCCCGGCCGCCGGCGGACACGTCCGGCCCAGCCACGTCCGCACCAGCCGCCCCTCCTCGCCCGCCCGCGCCGCCTCGTCGACGTACGCCACCGCCTTGGGGAAGCGGCGTCTGAGCGCGGCGAGGTTCTTGAGCCCGTCGCCCGAGGTCTGGCCGTAGACGGCACCCAGTACGGCGAGCTTGGCCTGGGCGCGGTCGCCGGAGAAGGCGCGGTCGGAGACGGACTGGTACAGGTCGCTCTCCCGCCCGGCCACCTCCATCAGCCCGGGGTCACGGGAGATCGCGGCGAGCACACGCGGCTCCATCTGGTCGGCGTCGGCCACGACCAGCCGCCAGCCCGGGTCGGCGACCACCGCACGCCGGATGACCTTCGGGATCTGCAAGCCGCCCCCGCCGTTGGTCACCCACCGCCCGGTGACCGTCCCGCCCGCGATGAACTCCGGTCTGAACCGCCCCTCGCGCACCCAGTCCTGGAGCCAGGACCAGCCGTGGGCCACCCAGATCCGGTACAGCTTCTTGTACTCGATCAGCGGCTTCACGGCCGGATGGTCGAGGGACTCGATCTCCCAGCGCCGGGTCGATCTGATCTTGATCCCGGCCTGTGCGAAGGCCTTGATCACATCGGCCGGCAGATCGGGCCGCACCCGGCGTCCGAACGCCGCCGACACCTCGTCCGCCAGCTCGGCCAGCCGCCGCGGCTCCCCGCCGCCCGCGTACCGCTCGCCCAGCAACTCGTGCAGCACCCGGCGGTGCACCTCGGCGCTCCACGGCAGCCCGGACCGGTTCATCTCGGCGGCGACCAGCATCCCCGCCGACTCGGCCGCCGTCAGCAGCCGCATCCGCTCCGGGTGCGCGGACCCCTCGTGCCGCCGCTGCTGCTCGGTGTACACCGCGACCAGGTCGGCGAGCGGCACATGGAGCGCCTGGGGCTCGAAGAGCGAGGACTGCGAGCCGGGTTCGGCCGAGCGCTGCGGCGGATCGGGCGGCACGGGGCCGCCGCGCAGCCGGGCGAGGGCGGCGGCGGCCGACCTCGGCTCGCCGTACCGTCCCTCGTGGCCGAGCAGGAGGGTCTCGGCGTCCTCGATGTCGTAGCACCGCTCCACTCGCACCCCCGTGGCGAGCAGCCGCGGATAGATCTCGGCGGTGGACCGCCACACCCACCGCGCGACCTCCGGCCGTCCCCGCACGGCCGAGGCCGCGTCCGGCTCCCGTCGCACCGGACCCGCGAGCAGCCCGTCCGGGCCGAGGGGGGCGATCTCCACGCCGCCGTCCTCGGCCGGAGCGAGCGCCCACCGGTCGGTCATTCTGCGAGTGTGGCACCCGGCACTGACAACGGCCTCAGCCCTGCGCCCCGCCCTCCTCGCGGGCCTTCTTGGCGGTCTCCTCGCCGCTCTTGAGGAACTGGGAGAGCACCTCGACGACGTAGTCCTCCACCCCCTGCTTGGTGAGCCCGAGCCCGTACAGGACGCCGGTGCCGTTCTCGAACTCCAGCAGGGCCAGCAGGATGTGCTCGGTGCCGATGTAGTTGTGGCCGAGCCGCAGGGCCTCGCGGAAGGTGAGCTCCAGGACCTTCTTGGCGTCGGAGCCGTAGGGGATGAGCTCGGGGACCTCGTCGGCCGCGGCCGGCAGCGCGGCTCCGGCGGCCTGGCGCACGGAGTCCAGGAGAACGCCCTTGGCCGTGATCGCCCTGGCGGCGATGCCGTCCGGCTCGGCCAGCAGTCCGAGGACCAGGTGCTCGGGCCGGCCCTCGGGGTTGCGGGCCGCCACGGCCTCGTTGTGGGCGGCCATCACCACATTGCGGGCACGCGGCGTGTAGCGGCCGAAGCCCTGCTGGGGGTCGAGGTCGGTCCCCTCCTTGGGCACGAACCGCTTCTGCGCGGCCTGCCGGGTGACGCCCATGCTCTTGCCGATGTCGGTCCAGGAGGCGCCCGATCGGCGGGCCTGGTCCACGAAGTGACCGATCAGATGGTCGGCCACCTCGCCGAGGTGATCGGCGGCGATCACCGCGTCCTCGAGCTGGTCGAGGGGTTGGTCGTGGCCCTTCTTGATGGCCGCGATGAGTTCGTCGAGACGTACGGATGACGTGATGGTCGGGTTCGTCGACATGTGTCAACCGTAGGTTGACACCCTTCATGTGTCAACCGATGGTTGACATCGGGTTCGGGGCGAGAGCAGGCCGCACCCACACGCCGTGCCGTACGGATTTACGATCCCCTGGTGAGCACGCCCAGTACGCCCGGCACCGTCGACCGCGCCTTCGAGTCCGCCCTCTACGACACCGAGCACACCACGCTCGACACCGGCGCCTCCCTCCTCGCCGCCGACTCCGCGGCGGACGCCGAACTCGCCCGGCGCGGCGAGGAGTTCGTGGCGGCGGCCTGGCGGCGCGGCTGGCAGCCGGCCGACCTCGTACGGCTGGTGCGGCGCGATCTGGAGGACATACATGTACGTCTGCTCGCGGCGCTGATCCGCGCGCAGACGCCTCACGACCGTCCCCGCGGGCCCCGCTGGCAGGCGCAGCTCGACGATCTGCCCACCGAGGCGCCGGCCCGCACCGACCGCTTCTCGCACGCCACCGCCGTCCTGGAGCTGTACCGCCTCCTGCTGCGCCTGCCCACGCTGGAGCCCCTGGACCAGGCGGCCGAGCCGGCCGCCGGGGACCCCAGGCCCGAGTCCCGCATGCTCACCCGTATCCGCGCGCTGCTGGCGAAGGCGGAGGCGACCGGGTTCCCGCAGGAGGCGGAGGCGCTCAGCGCCAAGGCGCAGGAGCTGATGGCCCGGCACAGCATCGACGAGGCCCTGCTGGCGTCCCGTACGGCCGCCGCCAAGGACGCGCCCGGCGCCTGCCGGATCGGTGTGGAGCCGCCGTACGAGCAGGCCAAGGCCGTTCTGCTGGACGCGGTGGCGAGCGCCAACCACTGCCGTGCCGTGTGGAACGAACCCTTCGGCTTCTCCACGGTCGTCGGCTTCGAGGCCGACCTGGAGGTGGTCGAACTCCTCTACACCTCGCTCCTGGTGCAGGCCCAGACGGCGATGACGAAGGCGGAGGCGGCGCAGCGCGCGGGCGGCCGCAAACGGACCAAGACCTTCCGGCAGTCGTTCCTCGCGGCCTACGCCCACCGCATCGGCACCCGCCTGGCCGCGGCGGCACAGACGCAGGTGACCGACGACCTGCTCCCGGTCCTGGCCTCCCGCGAGGTCGCGGTGACGGCCCGCCTGGACCGAATGTTCCCCGAGACCACCACGACCCGGCTGCGCGGCGTCAGTGACGAGGCGGGCTGGGTGGAAGGTGCCGAGGCGGCCGACAGGGCGCAGGTGTCTCCCCGCCGGCCGCTCCGCTGAGGGACGTCAGTCGCCGGACCGCTGGAATCCGCTCACCGAGGCGTCCGGGGTCTTCCCGTCGCTCTTGAGCGCGACGACGCCGTACGACCACTTGAAGTTGTGTGTCTCGGCGGACCCGGGCAGCCGGACCTTCGCGGTCTTGACGGCGAGGCCCTTGCCGCCGCCGTCGGCGCCGCGGACGTAGGTGAGCGTGAAGGACGTGGCGGCGCCCTTCGCGACGGTCGTCCTGCCCGCCGTGACGGCCGCGTCCGGCGCGACGGCGGCCGTGGTGCCGCCCGCCGCGAACTCGACGGTGGGCAGCCCGTCCAGGACACACTCGCCGCCGCCGCGGTTGGTGACGGTGACGGGCACGTTGCCGGTGTCCCCGGCGGCGGGGGCGGCGTTGCCTGGTCCGAACTCCAGGGCCAGCTCGGCCACGCAGTCGGAACCGCCCTTGCTGTTCTGCTTGCTGTCCCCGCCGTCGTCACAGGCGGTCAGGAGAAGGGCCGCGGCGACGGCGGCGACGGTGAGGGAGGTGGCGCGCATGGGGTCCTCTGGCAGTGGCGTCAGTGATCGCGGGCAGTCCCCGAATCAAACATCACGATCCCAGACCGGCCGTGGGCAGTCCCGTAGGCAGCTGGCCGCCTTCGGCCTTGGTGTACGTCTCGGCGCCGAGGCCGCCCTCCCAGGTCACCTTCAGCGAGGTCTTGCCGACGGAGTCGACCATCCCGGTCGCCCGGTCCTTGCTGCCGTCGGTGCACTTGAGGCGGATCATCCGCATCCCGCCCTCCTCGCCGGCGGTTCCGCTGCACACGGTCCCGCCGGTCGCGAAGAGCCCGACCTGCTTGCCGGTGACGACCAGCGCGACGGCCTTTCCGTCGGTCGTGGCCAGCCAGCTGCCCTCCAGCGCGCCCGCCGCGGAGGACGACCCGCCGCCCGTACCGCCGCCGGTGTCGGCACTGGCGGACGCGGAGCCGCTGGGGCCGGCGTCGTCCTTGGTGTCGCCGTCGCCGCTGCACGCGGTCAGCGCGAGCGCGCCGGCCATGGTCGCGGCCACGGCGGCGGCCCGCATCCGTCGGCCCGACATCGTGCGCGTACCCGAGAAAGTCGCCGAGGTCACTGGAAGCTCCCAAGCTGTAGCGGTCGGCATACGGCCGTTTCGGCCGACGTGGCCGAAACGCCCGCAGCAAGTTACCAGGGAGTCCTGTCGTGACCCCAGAGCCCCACCCGGCCTACCAGGACGCCTTGCGCACTCCCGGCAGATACCCGGCGTGTGCCTGCTCCCGCAGCCTCACCCGGGACAGTCCGAAGGCGCGGAGGTAGCCACGCGGCCGCCCGTCCACCTGGTCGCGGTTGCGTACGCGTGTGGCGCCGGCGTCCCGGGGCTGTCCGCGCAACTCGCGCTGGGCGGCGAGCCGTTCGGCGTCGCCGGAGGACGGCCGGCGGATGATCTCCTTCAGCTCGGCCCGCCGGGCGGCGTAGCGCGCGACGATCTCCTGCCGCTGTCGATTCTTGGCGATCTTGCTCTTCTTGGCCATCAGACCTTCACTCCCCGCGCGCGGATCCGGGCGACGGCCGCCTCGACGCCGATGACGTCCACGGTCCTGATCCCCCTGGCGCTCAGCCGCAGCCGCACGTGCCGGCCTTCGCCGGGCAGCCAGTAGCGCTTGGTCTGGATGTTGGGGTCGAAGCGGCGGGAGGAGCGCCGGTGGGAGTGGGAGACGGTGTTGCCGAAACCGGGCCGGGCGCCGGTCAGCATGCAGTGGGCGGACACGGGTGATGTACCTCTCCTCGTTCGTTACTGTTAATGGAATTCATTTTCAGTAAGGTAGCAGCATGGCACGCAACGAACTCCGCCCGGTCATCAAGCTCCGGTCCACCGCCGGGACCGGCTACACGTATGTGACCCGCAAGAACCGCCGCAACGACCCCGACCGGATGACCCTGCGCAAGTACGACCCGGTCGCCGGCCTGCACGTCGACTTCCGAGAGGAGCGCTGAGTACCGCCATGCGCAAGGGGATCCACCCGTCCTACGGCCCGGTCGTCTTCCGTGACCGCGCCGCGAACCACGCGTTCCTGACCCGCTCGACGATGGCCGGCGAGAAGACGATCGAGTGGGAGGACGGCAACACCTACCCGGTCGTCGACGTCGAGATCTCGAACGTCAGCCACCCCTTCTACACCGGCACGGCCCGCGTCCTGGACACCGCCGGCCGCGTCGAGCGCTTCGAGCGCCGGTACGGAAAGAAGGGCTGATGCTCTCCGTCGTGATCGTCGGCGGGCTGCACGCCGACGCCCGCAAGGCCGCCGTGGCGCAACTGCTCGCCGACGTCCCCGGCAGTGTCGTGCTCCACCACGACCTGGCCACGGCCGCCGCCGGCACGGTCGTCCGCACGATCCGGGACGCCACCGGCCTCGTCGGCGCCGGCGAGGCGCCGCTGGTCAACGACTGCGCCTGCTGCGCCCTGCGCGAGGACCTGGTGCCGGAGCTGCTGCGGATCCGGGACGCGGGCGGCACCCGGATGGCGGTCGTCGAACTCTGGGACTCCGTGGAACCCAAGGCGATGGCCGAGGTCGTCACGGCCGGCGGGCTCACGGTCACCGGGGTGATCACCGCGGTCGACCCAGCCCTGGTCCTGCCGTACCTGGGCGATGGCGACGACCTGGCCGAGCGCGACCTGGCGGCCGCGGCGACGGACCAGCGCACGGTCGCCGACACCTTCGCCCGCCAGCTCGAATACGCCCCCGTCCTCGCCGTCGCCGACTCCCCGGAGGCCGACGACGAGGACCGCGAACTGCTCGCCCAGCTCCACCCGACGGCCCGCCAGGTCCCGATCGGCCAGGTCACCCCTGCCGACGACCTGACGGTGCCGGCCCCGCGCCGCGGCCCGCTCACCCCCCTCGCCCAGGCGGCGTTGGCCGGCTTCGACGTGGAGTCGGCCGCCGCTGCCCAGCACCCGGCGTGCGCGCTGCTCCCCGCCGACGCCGACGCGCACGGAGTGGCCACCCTCGTCTGGCACCGCCGCCGGCCCTTCCATCCGGAGCGGCTGTACGAGGCACTGGAGGACATCACCTGCGCGGCCGCCCGCAGCCGGGGCCGCTTCTGGCTCGCCGACAAGCCCGACGTACTGCTGCACTGGGACGCGGCGGGCGGCGCCCTCTGCGTGGAGAGCGCGGGCCCCTGGCTCGCCTCCCTGCCCGACGCGGCCTGGGACATGCTCCCGCCGGTACGCCGGGCGGCCGCCGCGCTGGACTGGCACCCCGAGCACGGCGACTGCTGCCAGCACCTGGTCTTCACGTCCCCCGGCCTCGACCGGGACGGTCTGTGCCGGCTCCTTGAGTCCTGTCTCCTCACCGACACCGAGTACGCCGCCGGCCGCGATGCCTGGAAACGGCTCCCGCCCGCCTTCGACACCCTCCTGGAGGTCTGACCCGATGCCCCGCATCCCCGCCCGCAAGCCCGCAACGCCCCGCCCCAACCCCCTTGACCAGGCCGGCATCACCTACATCGACTACAAGGACACCGATCTCCTGCGAAAGTTCATCTCCGACCGGGGCAAGATCCGCAGCCGTCGCGTCACCCGAGTGACGGTCCGGCAGCAGCGCCGACTGGCAAAAGCGATCAAGAACGCCCGCGAGATGGCACTGCTGCCGTACACGAACCGCTGAACTCGCGGTCGGCCACCGTCAACTCCCCGAACCGGACTGTCCCTTAGCGTTTGGAACACCAGGGCCTCGGAACGCGTCTGTTCCTAGTGCGCGAGGGAATCGCATGTGACGCGATCCATGGGGCATGCGCTGGAACGCAAGCAGGGCCGCGTACGTCACAGGAGTAACCACAGGAACACCCCGCGTGCACGTGCATCTGCTCATGCAGTTGCACGTGAACAGAGCTATGATCCGGAAGCAGTTGACTGCCGCACCACTGCACCACCTCTTGCCTCAATGGCCTCGAGCCACCGCACCACCGGGGAGCGACCTGTGGACCACGACGTGTACAACGGCATGGCGGCCACGGATCTGAACGGGGTCGCCTGGCAGAAGAGCCGGCACAGCAACTCGCAGGGCTCCTGCGTGGAGTTCGCGAGGCTCCCCGGAGGCGACGTCGCGGTACGCAACTCGCGCTTCCCGGAGGGTCCCGCCCTCGTCTACACCCGGGCCGAGATCGAGGCCATGCTCCTGGGTGTCAAGGACGGCGAGTTCGACCACCTGGTCGTGGGCTGAACCAGCACCTCACCAGCGCTCCACGCGGCCGTACAATTCAGGGCAATCAGGATCTATCACCTAGTAACGCGCGTAGAACCGCGGCGCCGACGAGCGCCGCGGTTCATGATTCCGCCGAGGCTCCCGCGCCGCCCGGCACGGGTCCCGTCTGCAGCCGGAACAGCGCCCAGACGACCTTCCCACTGAGCGTCCCCGCCAACGGGTGCCATCCCCAGCCGTCACTGAAGGAGTCGACAAGGAACAATCCCCGCCCCGACTCCGCCGAGAAGTCGTCGGAATCGCGCGCGACCGGACTGTCATGACTGGGATCGCGCACCGCGCACACCAGCCGCTCGGTCCACCGCATCAGATGCAGCCGCACGGGCGGCGTCTGGTCAGGCATCCGCTGCGCCCCCGCCGGCAGCGCGTGCCGCAGCGCGTTGGTCACCAGCTCGGACACCACGAGGCACACGTCGTCGAAGCGATAGCCCAGTTCCCACTGGTCCAGGGTGCGTCGGGTGAACTTCCGGGCCTCGCGCACCGCTTCGTAACGGGCGGGCAGAGCGCAGGACGCGGCGTTGGAGACGGCGGTCGGATCCAGCGGCGGAAGGCCCTGCCGTAACGGCTCGAGCATGGTCGATCCATTCGTCCCCATGCGAGGCACTCCCGAGAGTTCGCGGTCGTTGCGATGCAGCGGTTGCGCGGGACCATGGTTTCGGATGCGCAGAGCAGATGCAAGGGCAGATGCACGTGCACGTGACCGAATTGGACGCTCCCGTACCGCTTGTTGGCCATTTTTTCCGCCAACTTCCGCCCCTCTCCTTGCGTTCCGATGTCTCCTTCCTTGGAGGAATCCTTGTCTTCTTTCCGTCTCTGTAATCGGACGAGTACTGCTCGAAGTGATTTAGTGGCAGACTGCGGGCCCTGAAGACGGTTGGGGAGGCTGGCGAACGTGAGCGCGGGAGAGCCCGGATCGGTGGTGCGGCGCATGCTGCTCGGCTCGCAACTGAGGCGACTGCGGGAGGCGCGAGGGATCACGCGCGAGGCAGCGGGGTACTCCATTCGCGCGTCCGAGTCGAAGATCAGCCGCATGGAGTTGGGCCGGGTGAGCTTCAAGACGCGGGACGTCGAGGACCTGCTGACGCTGTACGGCATCACGGACGAGCAGGAGCGCGCCTCACTGCTCTCCCTCGCCAGAGAGGCCAACGTCGCCGGCTGGTGGCACAGCTACTCGGACGTCCTGCCCAGCTGGTTCCCCACCTACGTCGGCCTGGAGGGCGCCGCCAGCCTCATCCGCGCGTACGAAGTGCAGTTCGTGCACGGGCTGCTGCAGACCGAGGCCTACGCCCGCGCGGTAGTCAGGCGCGGCATGAAGGGCGCGAGCGCGGCCGACGTCGAAAAGCGCGTGGCGCTGCGCCTGGAGCGGCAGAAGTACCTCGTCGGCGACGGCGCCCCCGAGTTCCACATCGTCCTGGACGAGGCCGCCCTGCGTCGCCCCTACGGCGACCGCGAGGTGATGCGCGGCCAGCTCCAGCACCTCATCGAGATCTCCCAGCGCCCCAACCTACGGCTGCAGATCATGCCGTTCGGCTTCGGTGGCCACTCCGGCGAGTCCGGCGCGTTCACGGTCCTCAGCTTCCCCGAGTCCGACCTCTCGGACGTCGTCTATCTGGAGCAGCTCACCAGCGCCCTGTATCTGGACAAGCACGAGGATGTCGCCCAGTACGAGAAGGCGCTGAAGGAGCTCCAGCAGGACAGTCCGGGTCCGGACGAGAGCCGGGATCTTCTCCGGGGACTCCTCCAACTCTCCTGAGACACAAGTACGATGACGTGTGATCAGACCGTGAAGACGAGCGCGATGGCGGCCATGCCGATCGGGTGTCTGCTAGGGATTGAGGGATCACATGTCGTCCTACTTCACCGACCTGGCTCAGCAGTACATCGACGGTGAGTGGCGCCCGGGCACAGGTTCCTGGGACATCATCGACTTCAACCCGTACGACGGCGAGAAGTTGGCCTCGATCACCATAGCCACGGTCGACGAGGTGGACGACGCATACAAGGCGGCCGCCCGCGCCCAGAAGCAGTGGGCGACGACCAATCCGTACGCCCGTCGCGGGGTGTTCGAGAAGGCGTTGCGCCTGATAGAGGACCGCGAGCAGGAGATCGCCGAGGCGATCATCGCCGAGCTCGGCGGCACCCGGTTGAAGGCGGCCTTCGAACTCCACCTCGCCAAGGAGTTCCTGCGCGAGGCGGTCCATCTGGCGCTGCGTCCCGAGGGCAGGATCGTCCCGTCGCCGGTGGACGGCAAGGAGAACCGCGTCTACCGCGTGCCGGTCGGTGTCGTGGGTGTGATCAGCCCCTTCAACTTCCCCTTCCTGCTCTCCCTCAAGTCGGTCGCCCCGGCCCTCGCGCTCGGCAACGGCGTGGTCCTCAAGCCCCACCAGAACACCCCGATCTGCGGCGGCTCCCTGGTGGCGAAGATCTTCGAGGACGCGGGCCTGCCCGCCGGCCTGCTCAACGTCGTCATCACGGACATCGCGGAGATAGGCGACGCCTTCATCGAGCACCCGGTCCCGAAGGTCATCTCCTTCACCGGCTCCGACAAGGTCGGCCGCCACGTCGCCACCGTCTGCGCCTCGCACTTCAAGCGTTCGGTCCTCGAACTCGGCGGCAACAGCGCGCTGGTGGTCCTCGACGACGCCGACATCGACTACGCGGTCGACGCGGCGGTCTTCAGCCGTTACGTCCACCAGGGCCAGGTCTGCATGGCCGCGAACCGCGTCCTCGTGGACCGCTCGGTCGCCGACGAGTTCACCGAGAAGTTCGTCGCCAAGGTGAAGACCCTCAAGGTCGGCGACCCGCGGGACCCGGAGACCGTCATCGGTCCGGTCATCAACTCCTCCCAGGCGGAGGCCATTTCGAGCGCGGTCGAGCAGGCGATCGCCGAGGGCGCCACGGCCCTGGTGCACGGCACCACGAGGGACAACCTCGTCGAGCCGTCGGTCCTGACGAACCTGCCCGCCGACTCGGCCCTCCTGAAGCAGGAGGTCTTCGGCCCGGTCGCCTTCCTCATCACCGTCGACGGCGAGGAGGAGGCCGTACGCCTTGTCAACGACACCCCGTACGGACTGAGCGGCGCGGTCCACACGGAGAACATCGAGCGCGGCGTCGCCTTCGCCAAGCAGATCGACACGGGCATGTTCCATGTGAACGACGGCACCGTCCACGACGAGCCGATCGTCCCCTTCGGCGGCGAGAAGCACTCCGGCCTCGGCCGCCTGAACGGCGAGACCATGCTGGACGCGTTCACCACGACGAAGTGGATCTCGGTGCAGCACGGGCGCAGCGGGTTCCCGTTCTGAGCGCAGTGTCCGAGGGTCCTCGCGCCCGGGGCTGACCTCGGCCCCCGGCGCGCCGCGGCTCTAACCTGGACCGCATGTCAGCGATCCGTCTCCTCGTGCTCGGCGCCGTCCGAATGCACGGCCGGGCCCACGGCTATCAGGTGCGCAACGACCTGGAGTACTGGGGCGCGCACGAGTGGTCCAACGCCAAGCCCGGCTCGATCTACCACGCGCTCAAGCAGATGGCGAAGCAGGGCCTGCTGCGCGCGCACGAGATCGCGCCGTCCACGGCGGGCGGCCCGCCGCGTGTGGAGTACGAACTGACGGACGCGGGCACCGAGGAGTACTTCGCGCTGCTGCGCGACGCACTGGTCACCTACGACCAGCGGGGAGACGTGAAGACGGCGGCCCTCGGCTTCATGGTCGACCTGCCGAGGGCGGAGGCGGTGACCCTCCTGAAGGAGCGGGTCCGGCGGATCGAGGAGTGGCGGGCCTCCGTCGTGGCCCACCACGTGCCCGAGGAAGGCCCCGGGCAACTCGGCCACATCGGCGAGATCATGAACATGTGGGTGCACACGGCCGACTCCGAGGAGGAGTGGACCGGCGGGCTGATCGAACGGCTCGAAGGGGGCGCCTACACATTCTCCGGCGAAGGCGATCCGTTCGTCGGCGTCCTCGCCGAGGACCAGGAGAACCCGTACGCGACGGGGGAGCCCCATCCCGGAGACGCTTTCTAATCAAGTTTGACTAACCCTGAGTCCTGGCTTACCTTCGAGCTTGTAGTCAAGTTTGACTAGCGAGGGAGACCCAGTGGCCGACACGGCGATCAACGTCGAAGGGGCACGCAAGAGGTACGGCGGCAAAGCCGGCAAGAACGCACTGGACGGGCTCGACCTCACGGTGACGAGCGGCACCGTGCACGCAGTGCTCGGCCCCAACGGCGCGGGCAAGACGACCCTGGTCCGGATCCTGTCCACCCTGCTGCGGCCGGACAGCGGCCGCATCGAGGTGGCCGGACACGACGTGGTGCGCCAGGCGTACGACGTACGGCTGCGCATCGGCCTTCTCGGCCAGCACGCCGCCCTGGACGAGGAGTTGGGCGGCCACCAGAACCTGGAGATGTTCGGCCGCCTCTACCACCTCGGCGCCCGCCACGCGCGCGTGCGCGCCGACGAGCTGCTGGAGCGCTTCGGCCTCGCCGACACCGGCCGCAAGCCGGTCAGGCAGTACAGCGGCGGCATGCGCCGGCGACTGGATCTGGCTGCCTCGCTCATCACCGACCCGGAGGTGCTCTTCCTGGACGAACCCACCACCGGTCTCGATCCGCGCGGCCGTGCCGAGGTCTGGTCCGCCGTCCGCTCCCTGGTGGGCGGCGGCACGACGGTCCTGCTCACCACCCAGTACCTGGAGGAGGCCGACCAGCTCGCCGACCGCATCTCGGTCGTGGACGCCGGCCGTGTCGTCGCCGACGGCACGGCGGACCAGCTCAAGGCGCTGACGGGCGGTGACCGCATCGACGTCGTCCTGCGCGACGCCGGCCAGCTCGGCGCCGCCGTCGCCCTGCTGCCCGTACCGAAGGACGCCGTCTCCGTCGACCCCGACCGCCGGCTGCTCAGCGCCCCCGTCACCGACCGGATGGCGGCGCTCTCCGGTGTCGTACGGGCCCTGGAGGAGGCCGGGATCGAGGCGGCGGACGTCGCTCTGCGCCGGCCGACGCTGGACGAGGTGTTCCTGCACCTCACCGGGGACGACCACCGAGTGAAGGAGCCCGCGTGAGCACGAACACCTACCCGCTGACCGACTCCTGGACCATGACCCGCCGTGAACTCGCCCACTGGGCGCGGCAGCCCGTGCAGGTCGTGGTCAACCTGGTCTTCCCCGTGATGCTGATGCTGATGTTCGGCTATCTCATCGGCGGGGGCCGGGGCGTCCAGGGCTCCTACATCGACTATCTCGTCCCCGGCATGCTCGCGCTCACCATGGCCTTCGGCCTGGAGGGCACGATGATCGCGGTCACCCAGGACCTCAACAAGGGCGTGATCGACCGCTTCCGGTCCATGCCGATGGCCAACGGGGCGGTCCTGGTGGGCCGTTCGGTGGCCGACATGCTCCAGTCGGGGCTGGCCGTGCTCGTCCTGATGGGCGTCGGCCTCGCCCTCGGCTGGCGTGTGGACGGCGGTCCGGGGGCCTTCCTGGGCGCCGTGGGACTGCTCCTGCTCTTCCGCTTCGCCATGCTGTGGATCGGCATCCACCTGGCGCTGGTCGCGGGCAGGCCGGAGATGGTGCAGGCGGTGCAGATCCTGGTCTGGCCGGTCGGCTTCCTCTCCAACGCCCTCGCCCTGCCCGAGTCCATGCCCGGCTGGCTGGGCACGGTCGTCGAGTGGAACCCGATGTCCCATACGGCGACGGCCGTACGGGACCTGTTCGCCGGCACCGGCACCGAGCACGTCGTCGCGGCGATCGTCTGGCCCTTGCTGCTGCTGGCGGTGTTCTTTCCGCTGGCCGTACGACGGTTCGGCCGACTGAGCCGGTAGCGCCGGTCAGGGCCTGTCCTTCGGATCGGCTCGGCCTGGAGGTGCGACGCCTTCTGGCCGAGCCGAGCGGGGTCCCCCTCTGGGGGAGTGCGTGCCAGGGCCCCGCGACGCCGAGCTGATCCGAAAGACAGGGCCCTAGTGGTGGAAGCCGGTCGCCGCGCTCTTGTCCTGGGTGAAGGGTTGCGGCTGCCGGCGCAGCTCCGGCAGGGACCGGCCCAGGTCCTCCACGAACAGCTCGGCGAGGTCGGCGGAGAAGCCGTTGCGGCAGACGACTCTCAGCACGGACAGGTCCTCGCGGTTGGGCGGGAAGGTGTACGCCGGGACCAGCCAGCCGTTCTCCCGCATCCGCCGGGAGACGTCGAAGACGTCGTACGCCGTGACGTGCGGGGCCGTCGTGAAGGCGAACACGGGCAGTTGGTCGCCTCGGGTCAGCAGCCGGAAGTCGCCCAGCTTCTCCACGGCCTGGGCGAGCTTCCCGGCCACGTCCCGCGCGGTCTGCTGCACGGCCCGGTAGCCCTGCCGGCCCAGCCGCAGGAACGAGTAGTACTGCGCCACGACCTGGGCGCCCGGCCGGGAGAAGTTCAGCGCGAAGGTCGGCATGTCACCGCCCAGGTAGTTGACGCGGAAGACGAGCTCCTCCGGCAGCGCCTCCTTGTCCCGCCACAGCGCCCAGCCGACGCCGGGGTAGACCAGCCCGTACTTGTGCCCCGAGGTGTTGATCGAGGCGACCCTCGGCAGCCGGAAGTCCCACGCCAGGTCCTCGTCGAGGAAGGGCGCCACCATCGCGCCGGACGCGCCGTCCACGTGCACCGGGACGTCGAGCCCCGTGCGCTCCTGGAGGGCGTCGAGGGCGGCGCACAGATCCGCGATCGGCTCGTAGGAACCGTCGAAGGTGGAGCCGAGGATGCCGACGACCCCGATGGTGTTCTCGTCGCACAGCTCGGCCGCCGCCTGCGGATCGAGATGGAACCGCTCGCCCTCCATCGGCACGAGGCGGGGCTCCACCTCCCAGAAGTTGCAGAACTTGTCCCAGCAGACCTGGACGTTGACCCCCATCACCAGGTTCGGGCGGGCGCCCGGGTACCGGTCGGCGTTGCGTGCCGTCCAGCGCCGCTTCAGTGCCATCCCGGCGAGCATGCACGCCTCGCTGGAGCCGGTCGTCGAACAGCCCACGGCCGCCGACGGATCGGGCGCGTTCCACAGATCGGCGAGCATCGCCACACAGCGCCGCTCCAGCTCGGCGGTGCGCGGGTACTCGTCCTTGTCGATCATGTTCTTGTCCCGGCACTCCACCATCAGCACATCGGCCTGCGGCTCCATCCAGGTGGTGACGAAGGTGGCCAGGTTGAGCCGGGAATTGCCGTCCAGCATCAGCTCGTCGTGCACCAGCTGATACGCCGTCGACGGCGACATGGGTGTGTCGGGCAGCCGGTGCGTGGGCGGGGCGTCGGTCATGCCGCCGACCGGGTTCGCCTCGCCGTAGAAGGGGTTGACGGACAGGTGACGCTCGTCGGGGTGCTCGGGACCTTTGTGCAACGACATGGGCCTGCCTCCTGAAGACATGAACGGGTGTCAGCGGACCGGGGTTCCGTCCGCGCGCAGCTGCATCTGGGGCCGTCCCGTCACCAGCAACCAGGCCGGCAGCGAGGCGATGCACAACAGGGCGATGATCGAGGGCGAGGCGACCAGAACGGCCGCGGTGAACAGGCTCACCCAGCCCTGCCGGGTGATGGCCAGCAGCACGCCCAGCACGCCCGCCGCCACGCCCACCGACGGGTGCACGTCCGACACCAGGGCATGGGCGGTGAGTCCGAACGCGGAACCGACGAACACGGCCGGGAAGATCCGCCCGCCCCGGAACCCGCAGGACGCGGCGACCACCAGCGCGGCCAGCTTCACCACCGTCATCGTGGCGAACTCCCCGGCCGTCCAGCCGTCCGGGTCGGCCGCCAGCTCCGCGACCTCGTCCAGCCCCTTGAAGAGCGTCAGATGGCCGCCCAGCGCCCCCAGGAGCCCCAGCACGACCCCGCCGACGGGCAGGGCCACCATCGGGTGCCCCAGCCGCCGGAAGACCGCGTGGACGTACGGGAAGACGTACACGGCAGCCATGGCGAGCACCGCGGCCAACGAGGCGATCACGAGTGCCGCCAGCAGATCGCCCCAGCCGGGATGCCCGAACGGGGGCAGGTCCAGGTCGAAGCTCGGCTCGGACACCAGGTCGATGGTCATCGCCCCGGCCGCCGCCGACACCAGGGGCGCGAACACGTTGTCCCACAGCGCGCCCCGCGTCCCCCGCGTCGCCAGCGCCTCCGACAGCAGCAGCGCCGCCGCGACCGGCGTCCCGAACAGCGCGCCGATCGTCGCCGCCTCCGCCAGCATCGGCCACAGCCGGCCCGGCGCCCGCGGCACCAGGCGGTGGCCCAGCCAGTAGGCCAGGCCCACGTTCACCGCGATGATCGGGTTCTCCGGACCCAGACTCGGTCCGCCCGCCAGCATCAGCGCCGTCGCCAGCACCAGCCCCGGCAGCACGGAGAACGGCAGCACGGGCGCGTCCAGGCCGATGGTGGCCGGATCGGGCCCGGCGTGCCCCGGGACCTTCCACACCACCAGACCGACCAGGATCCCGGTGGCGGTGAGCATCACCAGCATCCACAACACCGAGTAGCGGCCCACCCCCAGGGCGTCCGGCAGATCGCCCCACAGCACGTCCTGGAGCTCCTCGGCCGCCTCGCTCACTCCCAGGAGCAGCAGGCTCGCCATCACACCGACGACCAGGGCGGGCAGGATCGACGGCAGCAGCGTGCGCGCCGGGGTCGCCGGGGTGTCAGGCGTCTGCCGTGCGGTTTCCTGGGCCACGGGCTCACGATAAACGGGCAAAACGGACGCCTCATCTGGAGTGGGCCGAGTGCGGCGGCCAACCGGCTTGCACCTCACGCGGCGTGAGGACGCACCGTGGAGCGCGTACCGAGAAGGGAGCGGAAGTGAGCTACTCCGTGGGACAGGTCGCCGGGTTCGCCGCAGTGACCGTGCGCACCCTGCACCACTACGACGACATCGGCCTGCTCGTGCCCAGCGAGCGCAGCCACGCGGGCCACCGGCGCTACAGCGACGGCGACCTCGACCGGCTCCAGCAGATCCTGTTCTACCGCGAGCTCGGCTTCCCGCTCGAAGAGGTCGCCGCCCTGCTCGACGACCCGGACGCGGACCCGCGCGCACACCTGCGCCGCCAGCACGAGTTGCTGACCGCCCGGATCGAGAAGCTGCAGAAGATGGCGGCGGCCGTGGAAAACGCCATGGAGGCACGCAAGATGGGCATCAATCTCACGCCGGAGGAGAAGTTCGAGGTGTTCGGGGACTTCGACCCGGACCAGTACGAGGAGGAGGTGCAGGAACGCTGGGGGAACACCGACGCCTATCGGCAGTCACAGCAGCGCGCCGCCTCGTACACCAAGGAGGACTGGCAGCGGATCCAGCACGAGGCCGACGAACTCAACCGCCGCTTCGTCGCGCTCATGGAGGCCGGTGAGCCGGCCGACTCCGAGGCGGCCATGGACGCCGCCGAGGAGCACCGCCAGGGGATCGCCCGCAACCACTACGACTGCGGGCACGAGATGCACGCCTGCCTCGGCGAGATGTACGTCTCCGACGAGCGGTTCACCCAGAACATCGACCAGGCCAAGCCGGGCCTCGCGGTCTATCTGAGGGACGCGATCCTCGCCAACGCAGCCCGGCACTCCTCTTGAGGCTCCTGGCCCGGGTCCCCGTACGGGTCACTCCCGGGCCAGGACCACCGCCGTCCCGTACGCGCACACCTCGGTGCCCACGTCGGCCGCCTCGGTCACGTCGAAGCGGAAGGCCAGCACGCCGTTCGCGCCACGCGCGCGTGCCTGCTCGACGAGCCGTTCCATGGCCTGGTTACGGGTCTCCACCAGCGTCTTGGTGAGCCCCTTGAGCTCGCCGCCGACCAGCGACTTCAGCCCGGCGCCGATCTGACTGCCGACGTGCCGGGAGCGCACGGTCAGTCCGAAGACCTCGCCGATGACCTCCGTGACCCGGTGTCCGGGGACGTCGTTCGTGGTCACTACCAGAACGTCGGGCCGCGGTCCTTGCCCGCCGCCGTACTCTTCGATGCCCATGACTCACAGCTTTGTCCCAGCGGGGGCACAGTGCATCCTGAACGCGTCCATGGAACCTGGGCGGCCACTGCGGCGTTGATATTTTGGACCCGCCAGTCACAGCCCGCCCGCCCCTTCCCCGCAGGAGCCACAGACACGTGACCACGCTTGCGCTCGGCCCCGAGTGGCTCAGCCCGGACTATCTGATCGAGACCTTCAGCCTCCCCGGCATCCTGCTGATCGTCTTCGCGGAGTCCGGCCTCTTCGCGTTCCTGCCGGGAGACTCCCTGCTGTTCACGGCGGGTCTGTTCGTGGCCGAGGGGAACTACATCAGCCAGCCCCTGTGGCTGGTCTGCACGCTCATCGTGCTGGCGGCCGTCATCGGCGACCAGGTCGGCTACATGATCGGCAAGTTCTTCGGCCCGAAGCTCTTCAACCGCCCGAACTCCAAGCTCTTCAAACAGGAGAACCTGGAGAAGGCGCACGGGTTCATGGAGAAGTACGGCCCGAAGGCGATCGTCCTCGCCCGTTTCGTGCCGATCGTGCGCACCTTCGCCCCCATCGTGGCGGGCGCCGGCCGTATGAAGTACGCCACGTTCCTCACGTACAACGTCATCGGCGGTGTCGCCTGGGGCACCGGCGTCACCCTCGCGGGTTACTGGCTCGGCCAGATCGAGTTCATCAAGACGAACGTCGAGTCGATCCTCATCCTGATCGTCTTCGTCTCGGTGGTCCCGATCCTCATCGAGTTCCTGCGGGAGCGCGCCAAGAAGAAGCGCGCGGCGGCCGAGGCTCCCGCCGCCGTACAGCACCCGCAGACCCCGCAGATGGACGACGCGACGACCCAGCTCCGCCGCATCCCGTCCGACGACCAGCCCCAGCAGCCGTACGGCAACCAGTACGGCGACCAGGGCGGTCAGCAGCAATACGGCTACGACCAGCAGTACTACGGCCAGCAGACGCCCCCGCAGCAGCCGTACGCCCAGCAGTACCCCCAGGGCTACGGGCAGCAGAACCAGCAGAACCAGCAGTACCCGCCGAACCAGGGCTACTGAAACGCCCCACCGGGAAACCGACCGGGCCGTCAGGCGCTCAGAAACCTCGGGTGCGCTTGGCGGCTCGCCGCTTCTCCGGGGACCCGATCCGCAGGAACAACCGCGAGATCTCGGATCCGAGGTTCACCCCGATGGCGATGGCCATGGCCAGGGAAGCCGCCGTGGCCAGTGAGACCAGCCCCGCGTCCACCTTGTTCTGCGCGATCGACAACAGCCCGAAATACGTCGAGGATCCCGGCAGCAGCGGCCCGATCGCGGCCGTCGTGTACGGCAGGGCGGACGCGAACCGATACCGCGCCATCAGCTGCCCGAACAACCCCACCAGCCCCGCCGCGACAGCCGTGGAAGCCACCGGCGAGAACTCACCGGCGTAGTGCATCGCGCCGTACACCACCCAGGCGACACCCCCGTTGAGCGTCACGGCGAGCACCGTGGACCGCTCCTGCTGGAGCAGCACCGCGAAGGTCAGCGACAGCAGCATCGAGGCGCCGATCTGCCAGTACGGCCGTTCGGAGACGTTCAGCGCCGCGTCCGGGCTGAGCTTGGCACCGAGGTTGACCCCGAAGTACAGGATCACCAGCACCCCGACCACGATGCCGACGAAGAAGTACAGGACCTCCAGCAGCCGCGCGGACGCGGTGATGTAGAACCCGGTCAGCCCGTCCTGCACGCCCGCCACCAGCGCCCGCCCGGGCAGCAGCGCGAACAGCCCACCGGTGATGACCGCGGACGCCTTCACATCGACGTGGGCCAGCGTCAGCGTGACCCCTATCGCGGCCGGCGGCATCGCGGCCACCGTGAACTGGTAGAACTCCGGCAGACCACGCCCCGCGCACAGCCACGCCAGCCGGTCGCCGAGCATCGCGCCCACCATGGCGGCGACGAAGACGATCACATCACCACCGACCAGCACCGAGGCCGCACCCGCGAGCAGCCCGCTCGCGCCGGTCAGCACCCAGGTCGGATACGGGTGCCGGTTGCGGCGTATCTCCGCGAGCCGCCCGTAGGCCTCCTCCAGGGAGATGTGGCTCTCCGGGTCGCTGAGGTCGTCGACGAGCTGGTACACGGCGGCCAGGCGCGTGTAGTCGGTGCCGCGCCGCCGGACCGTACGCGCCGCCGACACCGGATCGTCCACCAGCGACGGCTGGTACGAGACCGACAGCAGCGTGAAGGTGACGTTCGGCTCGCAGCGGTCCAGGCCGTAGGACCGGCAGACCGCGAACATCGCGGCCTCCACGTCCTCCGCGCCCTCACCGCCCGCCAGCAGCAACTCGCCGATACGCAGGGTCAGGTCGAGCACGCGCGGGACGGCCGGACCCTCTTCCTCCGCCCGCGGCATCCGCTCCGGGGCGGGCCGCTCGGTCACCGGCATGCGCAGCATGGTGCGCATCCGGTCCTGCCAGGGCAGGTCCTTGATCAGGCTGACCTGCGGGATGCCGTTGGGGGGCGTGAATGCGGGCGGGTGGTCCGCGCCGCTGTACCCGCGGGGCGTGCTGAACGCCGAGCCCTCCGACTCCGCGGCCGGCGGATGCGGCACATCCAGCCCCGTGGGCAGAGCGAACTCGGACGTCGTCTCCGACTCGCTGTCGCCCACCTCGATCCCCGCGGGCGGGGTGAAGGCCATCCTCGCCTCGTCCGACTGCGGCTTGCGGTCCTCCGCGTCCGTCACCTGCGTAGCACTCCCTGTACGACACCTCCTGCCGCACTCAGTATGCGCACAGACACACGAACGGGCTGCACGCGCACGCGTACAGCCCGTTCACATGGCCAAAAGCCAGGGGGTCTCAGTGGCCGCCGTGGTCCTTGAAGCGCTTGTAGGACCGCTCGATCTCGGCCTCGGCCTCGGTACGGCCCACCCAGTCGGCGCCCTCGACGGACTTGCCGGGTTCCAGGTCCTTGTAGACCTCGAAGAAGTGCTGGATCTCCAGGCGGTCGAACTCCGACACGTGGTGGATGTCACGCAGGTGCTCCACGCGCGGGTCGGACGCCGGCACGCACAGCAGCTTGTCGTCGCCGCCGGCCTCGTCCGTCATCCGGAACATGCCGATGGCGCGGCACTTGATGAGACAGCCCGGGAACGTCGGCTCCTCCAGGATGACCAGCGCGTCCAGCGGGTCACCGTCCTCGCCGAGGGTGTTCTCGACGAAGCCGTAGTCGGCCGGGTAGCTGGTCGAGGTGAAGAGTCGACGGTCCAAGCGGATCCGACCGGTCTCGTGGTCCACCTCGTACTTGTTCCGCGAACCCTTCGGGATCTCGATCGTGACGTCGAACTCCACCGGTGGCTCCTCCATGATCAACACATAGTTCTGGTGGTTAAGTGTCCCTCACGCAGGTGTGTGATCGCGAAAGGGGCTGGTGGTCGTGCCAGAGCTGAGGCCTTGGCGAGCCGCGAGACCGCATGTGACGCGGGTCGCGAGCGCCGTACGACCGCGTCTGGGGCGGGCCGCGGACGCCGTACGGCCACGTCTCGCACGCGCCGTGACGGCCGCGAAACCGCGGATCGCACGGCTCACCCGAGCCGTCTCACCGCAGGCCGCACGGACCACGAGGCCGAAGACCTGGCAATACACCGCGGGCGCCGCCACCGCCGGACTGGCGCTGGCCGCCGGAGTGGTGACCGCCGCCGGCCCCTGGGACTCCACCGGTCAGCGTACGGCCGAGCGGGACTGGGCGGCCGCCCAGGAGCGCACGGGTGGCGCAGATCACGGTCGTTCTGCCGATACGTCCGATTCCGCGGACACCGAGGCCGGGGAACCCCGCCCCGCCCCCAGCGCGGCCTCCGTCCTGACCGGCCTCGGCAGCGCGGGCGCCGCGAACTCGGCCCCCGACGGCAAGGCCGTCGCCGGCCTGGTGGGCCCGCTCCTGGACGACCCGGCGCTCGGCCAGAGGTCGGCGGCGATCGTCGACGTGGCCACCGGCAGGCGCCTCTACGGCGACGGCACCGGCAAGGCCCTCACGCCCGCCTCCACCACGAAGATCGCCACCGCCACGGCCGCCCTCGCCGCGATGGGCCCCGACCACCGGCTCACCACCCGCACCGCCCTGGAACCGGACACCGGGGAGCTGGTCCTGGTCGGCGGCGGCGACCCCACGCTCACGGCCCGCAAGGACGCCGAGGGCTGGGCGAGCCTGCGCGAACTGGCCGACGGCACGGCCGCGGCGCTGAAGAAGCGGGACGTACGCGAGGTCACCCTTTCGTACGACAAGACGCTCTACGCCGGCCCCGAACTCCACCCCATCGGCGACAACGGCAACCTCGCCCCCGTCAGCGCCCTCATGGTCGACGAGGCCCGCACGGACGACTCCACCAGCGGGCCGGTGGAGCGGGTGAAGGACCCGGCGAAGGACGCGGCGATCCAGTTCGCCGCCCTCCTCGCGGACCGCGGCATCAGGACGACCGCGCCCGGCCCGTCCAAGGCGACGAACCGGGCCACGCCGCTCGCCGAGGTCACCTCACCGCCCATGTCCGCCCTGGTCGAGCGCATGCTCACCAACAGCGACAACGACATCGCCGAGCACCTCGCCCGCCAGACCGCCCTGGCGAGCGGCGCGCGCGCCGACTTCGACGGCGCGGGCGAGGCGATCGGCGCCCAACTGAGGAAGCTCGGGCTGCCGGTGACGGGCGCCGACTTCAAGGACGGCAGCGGCCTCAACCGCGACGACCGACTCACGGCCGACCTGCTCACGGCCCTCCTGGCCAAGGCCGCCGACCCGACCCGCCCGGAACTGCGCCCCGTGCTGACCGGCCTCCCCGTGGCCGGCTTCACCGGCACCCTCACCAGCCGCTACACCGACGGCGCGGCCGGCATCGTCCGAGCGAAGACAGGCACCCTGCACGGCGTGAACTCCCTGGCCGGCACGGTCGTGGACCAGGACGGCAGGCTGCTCGCCTTCGCGTTCCTGTCGACGGGCGAGGACACGGAGGCGGCCCGGGCGGCGCTGGACAGGACGGCGACGGCGCTGGCGTCGTGCGGCTGCGGCTAGTGGCACGGCCGGGGCAGGACGAGGGGCCGTCGGGCGGAACGGGTGGGCTCGGCCTGGCACCGCCGACCGGGTCGGCCTCTCACGGCCTGCCCCAAGTGGGAACGCTCACGTACGGTTGACACATGACGAGCATCGGTGGTGCCGAGATGGTCGACTGGAATCTCGCGGTGGCGACCGCGACCCGGCTCGTACGGCCGGGCCCCGAGGTGAGCCGCGACGAGGCCAGGGCCGTCGTCGCCGAGCTGCGCCGACATGCCAAGGCCGCGGAGGAACACGTCCGGGGCTTCACCCGTCTGGGCACGGGCGAGATCCACGACACCCCCGTCCTCGTCGTGGACCGCCCCGGCTGGGTCCGCGCCAACGTCGCCGGATTCCGCGAGATCCTCAAGCCCCTGCTCGACAAGATGCAGGAGCGGCGCACCGGCACCCCCGGCGGCGCCGTCCTCGGCGCGGTCGGCGGCAAGGTCACCGGCGTGGAACTGGGCATGCTGCTGTCCTTCCTCGCCTCCCGCGTCCTCGGCCAGTACGAGACCTTCGCCCCGGCCACCCGCGAACTCCCCGCGGGCGAGAACGGCGGCGGCCGCCTGCTCCTCGTCGCCCCGAACATCGTGCACGTGGAGCGCGAACTCGACGTACAGCCCCACGACTTCCGCCTGTGGGTGTGCCTGCACGAGGAGACCCACCGCACCCAGTTCAGCGCGGTGCCCTGGCTGCGGGACCACCTGGAGGGCGAAATCCAGTCTTTCTTGGGGGAGACGGATGTCGATCCCATGACCGTCCTGGAGCGCATCCGCGAAGCCGCCCAGTCCCTCTCGGGCAGCCGGCCCGAGGCCGAGGAGGACGACGGCGGACGGTCCTTCGTCGAACTGGTGCAGACCCCCGCCCAGCGGGAGATCCTCGGCCGCCTCACCGCGGTGATGTCCCTGCTGGAGGGCCACGCCGACTTTGTGATGGACGGCGTCGGCCCCGCCGTGGTGCCCTCCGTCGCCGAGATCCGCGAGAAGTTCCAGCAGCGGCGCGCCAAGGGCGCCTCAAGGCTCGACATGACCCTGCGCAAACTGCTCGGCCTCGATGCCAAACTCAGGCAGTACCGCGACGGCGAACGCTTCGTACGGTCCGTGGTGGACCAGGTCGGCATGGACGGCTTCAACCGGGTGTGGACGTCCCCGAACACCCTCCCCACCAAGGCGGAGATCGCCAAACCGGCGGACTGGATCGCGCGGGTGCACCGCAAGGCGGAGTCGTGAAATGCGCGCCGAGTCGCGCATCTCATACGAAGGTCGTGAACCGAATCCGGCCGACGGCAGGCGAACGCCCCTTCAATCACCCGTCCGAGGGACCGTGAGCCATGGGTAGGCGTGCGATGCTCGGGGAACGGCCCGGTTCTGTCACCATCTACACACTCTGAGTGACCGAGCTCGGGCTCACCCCCCGACAATTTCATGAAGGGAACCGGACATGGGTCCCCATCCTGCGGTCGCGGCGATACGCCTGGCGGTTCGCCGCGTCCTCCACGACATCCTCAACGAACACAGCCGCACCACCGACGTGCCCGCGCCCAGCAGCCCGCGCGCGGCCGCGCTCCACGCGTCGCCCGTGCCCGCCACCGGCGCCTCACGCACCCTCCTCGACACGGCGCTCCCACCGTCCTACGAGCTCCCGCGCACCACCCCGCACGAGCGGCCCCCCTCCCCGCTCGTGCTCGTGGCATGCTCCGGCGGCGCCGACTCCATGGGCCTCGCCTCCGCCCTCGCGTTCGAAGCCCCCAAACTCGGCCTGCGCGCCGGCGCCATCACCGTCGACCACGGTCTCCAGCCCGGCTCCGATCTGCGCGCCGAGGAAGTCGCCCTGCGCCTGCGCGAACTCGGCCTCGACCCGGTCGAGTCCATCGCCGTGACCGTCGGCCGCGCGGGAGGACCCGAGGCCGCCGCCCGCGACGCCCGCTACGCCGCCCTCGACGACGCGGCCGAACGCCACGGCGCCACAGCCGTCCTGCTCGGCCACACCCGCGACGACCAGGCCGAGACCGTCCTGCTCGGTCTCGCCCGCGGCTCCGGCATCCGCTCCCTGTCCGGAATGGCCGCGGTCTCGGGGACCGGCGGCCGTTACCGCCGTCCCTTCCTCGGCCTCGACCGGCAGACCGCCCGCAAGGCCTGCATGGTCCAGTCCCTCTCGGTCTGGGACGACCCGCACAACTCCGATCCCGCGTACACCAGGTCGCGCCTGCGCCAAGAGGGCCTGCCCGCCCTGGAGAAGGCGCTCGGCAAGGGCGTCGTCGAGGCCCTCGCCCGCACCGCCCAGCTCTCCCGCGACGACGCCGACGCCCTCGACGCCTGGGCCAGCCAGGCCGAGGCCGCCGTACGGGACGCGACCGGCCTGCTGGAGTGCGCCAAGCTGTACGCGCTGCCGCCCGCCGTACGCCGCCGGATCCTGCGCCGTGCCGCCATCGAGGCCGGGGCACCCGCCGGTTCGCTGTTCGCCCGCCACATCGAGGAAGTCGACCGTCTGATCACCGGCTGGCGCGGCCAGGGAGCCATCAATCTCCCCGGCAAGGTCGTCGCCCAGCGCCAGGGTGGCAGACTGGTGATTCGGCAAGGCTGATTCCCGACCCCTCCGAAGCACATCGCGGAGGGGCCGGCGAGCCGACAATGCGGGACGACCGACCGAAAGTGATGCGGGTGGACGCGAAAGACATGGGTGCCGACCTCCAGCAGGTGCTCATCACCAAGGAAGAGATCGACGCGAAGCTGGCTGAGCTGGCCGCGAAGATCGACGCGGAGTACGAGGGCAAGGACCTGCTCATCGTCGGCGTCCTCAAGGGCGCGGTGATGGTCATGGCCGACCTCGCCCGGGCGCTGTCCACCCCCGTCACCATGGACTGGATGGCGGTGTCCTCCTACGGCGCCGGCACCCAGTCCTCCGGTGTCGTGCGGATCCTCAAGGACCTCGACACCGACATCAAGGGCAAGCACGTCCTGATCGTCGAGGACATCATCGACTCCGGCCTGACCCTGTCCTGGCTGATCAACAACCTCGGCTCCCGCGAGCCCGAGACCCTGAGGATCTGCACCCTGCTGCGCAAGCCGGACGCCGCGAAGGTCGCCATCGACGTCGAGTGGGTCGGCTTCGACATCCCCAACGAGTTCGTCGTCGGCTACGGCCTCGACTACGCCGAGAAGTACCGCAACCTCCCGTTCGTCGGTACGCTCGCGCCCCACGTCTACGGCGGCTGAGTCCGACGGTCCGCGACCGCGGACCCGAAGGGCCCAAGCCTCGTACGAAGATCGGGAACCCCGGCGGGCCTCGCGCCGTTGGAGCATGCAGACGGGCTTGCCAGCCGTCCCGTGCGGCTACGCGCGACAAAGCTGGGGTACCGTCAGAAGAACTGTCTTATCAAACTCACTATGGCAGGAGGGACGGGGCGACACCGCTCCGTATGGATGGACGTGAAGCGATACTTCCGTGGGCCGGTCATGTGGATCGTGCTGGCCGTCCTTGCCGTGGTCGTGTTGATGCAGGTCGTCGGCTCGTCCGGCGGCTACAAGACGGTGGACACCGGCCAGGTCGTCCAGGCGATCAATGACAACAAGGTCGAGTCGGCCAAGATCACCACCGGCGACGAGCAGACCGTCAAGGTCCAGCTCAAGGACGGTCAAAAGGTCGAGGGCGCCACCAAGATCCAGGCGAGCTACATCGGCGACCAAGGCGTGACCATCGCCAACACGCTGCAGACCAAGTACCAGGACAAGCAGATCCCGGACGGCTACACCGTTTCGCCGTCCAAGCAGAACCCGTTCGTCGGGATCCTGCTCTCCCTGCTTCCCTTCGTCCTCATCGTGGTCGTCTTCCTGTTCCTGATGAATCAGATGCAGGGCGGCGGCTCCAGGGTCATGAACTTCGGCAAGTCCAAGGCGAAGCTCATCACCAAGGACACCCCGAAGACGACGTTCTCCGACGTCGCCGGCTCGGACGAGGCCGTCGAGGAGCTCCAGGAGATCAAGGAGTTCCTCCAGGAGCCGGCCAAGTTCCAGGCCGTCGGCGCCAAGATCCCCAAGGGCGTACTGCTCTACGGGCCTCCTGGCACCGGTAAGACGCTCCTCGCGCGCGCCGTCGCCGGCGAAGCGGGCGTCCCCTTCTACTCGATCTCCGGTTCCGACTTCGTCGAGATGTTCGTCGGTGTCGGTGCCTCCCGAGTCCGAGACCTGTTCGAGCAGGCCAAGGCGAATGCCCCGGCGATCGTCTTCGTCGACGAGATCGACGCGGTCGGCCGCCATCGCGGCGCCGGCCTCGGCGGCGGACACGACGAGCGCGAACAGACCCTGAACCAGCTGCTCGTCGAGATGGACGGCTTCGACGTCAAGGGCGGCGTGATCCTCATCGCCGCGACGAACCGCCCCGACATCCTCGACCCGGCCCTTCTGCGGCCCGGCCGCTTCGACCGCCAGATCGCGGTCGACCGCCCGGACATGCAGGGCCGTCTGGAGATCCTCAAGGTTCACCAGAAGGGCAAGCCGGTCGCCCCGGACGTCGACCTGTCGGCAGTCTCCCGCCGCACGCCGGGCTTCACCGGCGCGGACCTGAGCAACGTCCTCAACGAGGCGGCGCTCCTGACGGCCCGCAGCGACCGGAAGCTGATCGACAACCAGATGCTCGACGAGGCCATTGACCGCGTCGTGGCGGGCCCGCAGAAGCGGACCCGGATCATGTCGGACAAGGAGAAGAAGATCACCGCGTACCACGAGGGCGGACACGCCCTGGTCGCGGCGGCTTCCCCGAACTCCGACCCGGTCCACAAGATCACGATCCTCTCCAGAGGCCGTGCTCTCGGCTACACGATGGTCCTGCCGGAGGAGGACAAGTACTCCACGACCCGCAACGAGATGCTGGACCAGCTGGCCTACATGCTGGGCGGCCGTGCGGCCGAGGAGCTCGTCTTCCACGACCCGACCACGGGCGCTGCGAACGACATCGAGAAGGCCACGACCACGGCCCGCGCGATGGTCACGCAGTACGGCATGACCGAGCGCCTCGGTGCCATCAAGTTCGGCGGCGACAACACCGAGCCGTTCCTCGGACGTGAGATGGCTCACCAGCGCGACTACTCGGAAGAGGTCGCCGCGCTGGTGGACGAGGAAGTCAAGAAGCTCATCGAGAACGCGCACAACGAGGCCTGGGAGATCCTGGTCGAGAACCGCGACGTCCTCGACAACCTGGTGCTTCAGCTGCTGGAGAGGGAGACGCTGGGCAAGGAGGAGATCGCCGAGATCTTCGCCCCCATCGTCAAGCGTCCGCCCCGGCCCGCCTGGACCGGCTCCTCCCGCCGCACGCCGTCCACCCGTCCGCCGGTGCTCTCCCCGAAGGAGCTCGCACTGACGAACGGCGCCAACGGCGCGACACCGGCGATCAGCACCGCCAAGGCGACGCTGACGGAGCCCGCCCCGGCGACGGAGCCGGCTCCCGAGGAGCGCCCCGAGAGCTGACACCCGGCCCCCGGTGACGCCACCGGGCCCGGAATGGATGCCGCGCCCCCCAGGTTTTAGCCTGGGGGGCGCGGTATTTCGTATGACCGCAGTTCAGACGCGTGACCCACACGCGCCACCCGCGATGGAACGAGGCACCACATGACCGACCCCGTGACGCTGGACGGCGAGGGCAGCATCGGAGAGTTCGACGAGAAGCGAGCCGAGAACGCCGTACGCGAACTGCTGATCGCGGTCGGAGAGGATCCGGACCGCGAAGGGCTCAGGGAGACGCCGGGGCGGGTGGCGCGGGCGTATCGGGAGCTCTTGGCGGGACACACGCAGCAGCCCGAGGATGTCCTGACGACTACGTTCGACATCGGGCATGACGAGATGGTCCTGGTCAAGGACATCGAAATCGTATCTTTGTGTGAGCATCACATGTTGCCGTTCCACGGCGTCGCTCACATCGGGTACATCCCGGCGGAAAGCGGCAAGATCACGGGCCTGTCGAAGCTGGCGAGGCTCGTGGAGGTGTTCGCCCGCCGCCTTCAGGTGCAGGAACGGCTCACCACGCAGGTCGCCGACTCACTCATGAAGATCCTTGAGGCGCGTGGGGTGATCGTCGTTATCGAGGCCGAGCACATGTGCATGTCGGTGCGCGGTATCCGCAAGCCTGGTGCCAAGACCACGACGTCGGCGGTGCGTGGGCAGCTTCGGGATGCTACGACCCGGGCCGAGGCAATGAGCCTGATACTGGCGCGCTGAACCGATTGTCAGTGGTGCCCGATATCGTCCTTGGTCAGTGAGTTGATCGCTGATCAAGGGGGATCGCGGTGGGGTATGGGCTGCCCAGCAAGCAGACGGTCAACGCTGTTGACGGCCGCCTCCAGGCGCGGAGTGTCCGAATGGGCTGCCGCCTCTGGACGTTGGATGGGGAGCGCACGGTCCAGACCACGGTCGCGGCGGTCGCCACGGTCCGGGTCCGCGAGGTGGTCGACGTCGTGACCGATCATGTGACGTTCACGGTGGCACCTGACCAGATGCTGGGCACGCCCGACGGGTGGGTTCACGCGAGGGACGCCACGGGAACGGTGCTTGCCGGGACGCAGGCGCGGAAGCTGTGTCGCACACGGTTGATCATCAAGCCGGGATACGAGCTGGGCTACCTGATCGGGGCCAACTGCGCGGACGGGACAGTCGGCAAGAACTACGTGTCCCTGGTGGTCAATGACGAGGTGTTCGCCGCGCGCTTTGCGGCCTGTCTCACCGCCGCCACCGGCCTGCCTGCTCGTCTAGAGGCAGTGACGCGGCCTTCCGGCTACCTCCAGCGGGATGCTCCGGGCTTTCGCGTACGTGTGGTGTCGTCGTATCTGGCCGACTTGATGAGGCAGTACGTGGGCGGAGACGCGCACCACATGCGGCAGCGATTTCCGCGGGTTGTCCTTCGGGACAGGGAAACGTTCGAAGGCTTTCTGGACGGCTACACGGACGGCGATGGATTCCGTCCCAAGACTTGGTCCGGGCGGCTGCTGGTCAGCGGGAACGCGCCGTTCCTTTCGGAGCTGGCGCGGCTGGTGGGCGCAAGGTTCACTCCACGTGCCAGTCCATTGGCGTCACACCTGGTCGTGGCCGACAGCTGGACCTCGCGAGGGACGTTCAGAACCGAGCAGCACTCCCTGCAACTCCGAGAGTCCGGCTGGGCCCAGGTCCACGAGGTGCGGCGGCGGACCACCGTGAACAAGCCGTACACCCTCTACAGCTACCGCCTCGACCCCCACCCCGGCTTCCTGGTCAACGGACACCTGGCCCGCCAGCCCTGGTGAACCCGGCGCTTCACACCGTCGGCGCCGCCCCCGCGCCGTTGTGTTCGTCGTCCTCCGGGAGTTTGCAGACGCGTTCCAGGAAGATGGCTGCCGCTATCACGCCGAGGCCTGCCAGGACCGAGAAGCCGGCGTAGATGGCCTGGTCCCGGCGGGCGGGGATGTCGAGGGATTCCAGGAGGAAGACGCCCGTGCCGCCGTACATGCCGGCGACCAGGGCGGCGACCAGGGCGCTGGCCTGGCCGAAGACGACCGCGCGGGCGGCCATCATGGGGTCGACGCCCTTGGCCTCGGGCCGGCGCTCGCGTTGGGCCTTCAGGCGGGCGCGGATCGAGAGTGCCGTGGACAACAGGACCACGGCGATGACCGCAAGGACGATGGGGGCGGCCAGGGGGACGCTGGGCAGGGTCCCGACCGAGTTCCAGAGGCGGGCACCCGCCCACGACAGGACCCCGGCGACGATGAACACGCCGATCAGCGTCCTGATGCGCAGCTCTCTCACGGTGTTCCTTCAGCT
Source organism: Streptomyces sp. NPDC056479 (assembly GCF_042795335.1). NCBI lineage: Bacteria > Bacillati > Actinomycetota > Actinomycetes > Kitasatosporales > Streptomycetaceae > Streptomyces > Streptomyces sp. NPDC056479. The sequence goes on from NZ_JBHTRZ010000003.1 coordinate 188,370, forward strand.
CCCCCGGGTCCCCGCGGATGGTGGTCGTCTTGACCTTAACGACTATTCGGGCAGCTGGAGTTCCAGGTCCGCCCGCGCCGCGACGCCATGCCGGGTGACCGTGCCGAGAAGGTCGGCGACCGCGCCGCGGCCCGGCAACTGGGCCTCGGGCTCCAGGTCGTGCCAGGGGGCGAGGACGAAGGCCCGCTCGTGGGCGCGCGGGTGGGGGAGGGTGAGCTGCGGGTCGTCGGAGACGACGTCGGCGTAGGCGACGATGTCGACGTCGAGGGTGCGCGCTCCCCAGCGCTCGTCGCGGATCCGGTGGAAGGCCTCCTCGACCGCGTGCGCGCGCTCCAGGAGGGAGGACGGGGGGAGCGTCGTCTTGAGGACCACGATCGCGTTGAAGTAGGAGGGCTGGGTGCCCGGCTCGACGCCCCACGGCTCGGTCTCGTAGACGGGGGAGACCGCCTTGATGCGCACGCCCGGGGTGTCCTCCAGCGCGTCGATGGCGCCCTGGAGGGTTTCCAGTCGGTTGCCGAGGTTGGCGCCGAGGGAGATCACGGCCCGTTTGGGGTTGTGGAGGGTGGTGTCGGCGGCGTCGACCTGGTCGACGACGGAGGCGGGTACCGGCTGTACGGTCGGGTCGCTGGGACCCTTGATGAAGGGCGCGGTCATACTCGGCTCCGGGTGATGGTGACGGTCACGTCGTCGAAGGGGACCGTGATCGGCGCGTCCGGCTTGTGGACGGTGACCTCGACCTCCTGGACCTCTTCGTGCTTCAGACAGGCCTGGGCGACGCGCTCGGCGAGCGTCTCGATGAGGTTGACCGGTTCGCCCTCGACGACGGCCACGACCTCCTCCGCCACGATGCCGTAGTGCACGGTCTTCGCCAGGTCGTCGTCGGCGGCGGCAGGACGGGTGTCCAGGCCCAGCACGAGGTCCACGACGAAGGTCTGGCCCTCCCTGCGTTCCTCGGGGAACACACCGTGGTACCCGCGGGCCTTCAGGCCGCGCAGCGCGACACGATCCACGCGAATCACTCCTGCAATCGTCGGTGACGGCCGGTCGGTGCCGTGTGCGGGCGGCACACCGGCCTCGAACGAATCTACCTGCGGGCACTGACAGGGCCGGGTCACGGGGGCGTGGCCCGGCCCGGGGCCGACAGGATTCATCGCGTGTTTCCCCTGGGGAATCCGGCGGCTCATGGGTTGGTAGCCGCCCCTACCCGCACACACGTGATTCCAACCACTTGTTGGTCCCGATGGTGGGTCCCTAGGGAGCGCCTACCCACTCAGGAGGGGGTCTCGTCGCTGTCGTCCTCGTCGTTTTCGGCCAGAACGGGTGAGGCGTGGTGGGACCACATCTTCCAGCCCTCGGGTGTGCGCCGGAACACGTTCGTGGCGACCACGAGCTGGCCCACGAGCGGGCCGAGCTCCTCGCCGGCGTCGGGTGCCGGGCCGCCGCTGAGGATGTTCTCGGTGCAGGTCACCAGGGCGGTGTCGCCGGTGACGGAGACGTGCACGTCGGTGAGGAAGAACTGGATGTAGTCGGTGTTCGCCATGATCAGCGCGTACGACCTGAGGACCTCTCCGCGGCCGGTGAGTACCGGCCAGCCGGGGTGTACGCAGGAGATCACGCCGGAGTCGGCCGGGTCGTGGTAGGTCTCGTCGACGCCGAGGTCGGACGGGGTGAGCCAGAGCGAGGACACCGTTTCGAAGTCGCCGCGCTCCACCGCTTCATAGAAGGCGGTGTTGGCTGCCTCCACTTGTTCGACGTCGGTGTGGGGGGCGCTCACCGGGCTCCTTCGGAGCCGCGTGCCTCTTCGATGGCGCGTGCGACGCGCACGGCGTCCGCGGTGGCGCGCACCTCGTGCACACGCACCGCCCACGCGCCGGCCTGTGCCGCGAGCGCCGAGACGGCGGCCGTGGCGGCGTCGCGTTCCCGGGCGGGCGGCGGCGCGGCCTCGGGGCCGGCGAGGACACGGCCGAGGAACCGCTTGCGGGAGGCGGCGACGAGAAGGGGGTGGCCGAGGCGGAGCAGGCGGTCGAGGTGGGCGAGCAGGACGAGGTCGTGCTCGGCGTCCTTGGAGAATCCGAGACCGGGGTCGACGACGACGCGGTCCGGGGCGATGCCGCCCTCCAGAACGGCCTCCACGCGCGCGTGCAGTTCTTCGACGACCTCGGCGACGACGTCGTCGTAGGTGCCCTTGACGTTCCCGCCTTCGAGGAAGCCGCGCCAGTGCATGACGACGAAGGGGGCGCCCGCGTCGGCGACGACCGGGATCATGGCGGGGTCGGCGAGGCCGCCGCTGACGTCGTTGACGAGGGCGGCGCCGGCGGCGAGGGCCTGCTCGGCGACGGAGGCGCGCATGGTGTCGACGGAGACCGAGACGCCCTCGGCGGCGAGGCCGCGGACGACGGGGATCACTCGGCGCAGTTCCTCGTCCTCGTCGACCCGGGTGGCGCCGGGGCGGGTGGACTCGCCGCCGACGTCGACGAGGTCGGCGCCCTCCTCGACCAGGGCGAGGCCGTGCTTGACGGCGGACGTGGTGTCGAACCAGCGGCCGCCGTCGGAGAAGGAGTCGGGGGTCACGTTCACGACTCCCATGACCGCGCACCGGTCCCACTGCGGAAGGCCCGCGACGCGCCCGCGTCCGCTCTGCTTGCTCATACGTTCAGCGTAGGCCCAGCAGGGGCCGTGAGGTGCCGTGGCCCGAGCGGCAGCCCAGGGGGGTGGGTGGGCTGCCGCTCGGGCCGGTCTCGGGTGGCAGCCGTCATGCCGCCTGTACGTCGCGCTCGGCCACCCGGTGCGCGCACGGGCGCGGAGCGGCCGTACGGCGGCGCAGGAAGCGCGGCAGGGGCAGGGCCAGGTTCACGAAGCCCTCCGCCTGCATGGCGGCGATGCCGAGGCGGGGCAGGTCGGCCGAGGCGCGGTAGACCACGAAGCGGGGCTCCCAGCGCGGCTGGAACTTGGCGTTGAACTTGTACAGGGACTCGATCTGGAACCAGCGGGACAGGAAGACCAGCAGACCCCGCCAGGCGCGCAGCACCGGGCCCGCGCCGATCTTCTCGCCGCGTGCCAGCGCCGAGCGGAACATGGCGAAGTTGAGCGACACGCGCGCGATGTCGAACTTCGGGGCGGCCTGGAGGGCGGCCACGATCAGCAGCTCGTTCATGCCGGGGTCCGCCGAGCGGTCGCGGCGCATCAGGTCGAGCGAGACTCCGTCGGTGCCCCACGGCACGAAGTGGAGGATCGCCTTGAGGTCGCCGTACGGGCCCGGCTCGTCGTCGGCCTTGTGGGCGGTGGCGATGAGGCAGTCGCCGTCGGCCGGATCGCCGACGCGGCCGAGCGCCATGGAGAAGCCGCGCTCGGTGTCGGTGCCGCGCCAGTCGTCCGCGGCCTGCCGGATGCGCTCCAGCTCGGTCTCGCCGAGGTCACGGATGCGACGTACCCGGGTCTCGTAACCGGCGCGCTCGATGCGCTTGACCATCTGACGCACGTTGCGCATCGCGCGGCCGGCGAGCGAGAAATCCGGGACGTCCACCACCGCCTCGTCGCCCAGTTCGAGGGCGTCGAGCCCGGTCTCGCGGGTCCAGACCTCGGCGCCGGTCTCGGAGCAGCCCATGACGGCGGGGGTCCAGGAGTGGGCCTTGGCCTCGTCCATGAAGCGCTCGATGGCGCCGGGCCAGGCCTCGACGTCGCCGATGGGGTCGCCGCTGGCGAGCATCACGCCGGAGACGACGCGGTACGTCACGGCCGCCTTGCCGCTGGGGGAGAAGACGACGGCCTTGTCGCGGCGCAGCGCGAAGTGGCCGAGGGAGTCGCGGCCGCCGTGCTTGACCAGCAGGGCGCGCAGTCGTTCCTCGTCGTCCTCGGTGAGGTGTGCGGCGGGGTGTTCGGGGCGGAAGGCGAAGTAGATCGTCGTGACCGCGGTGATCCAGCCGAGGGCGCCGAGCGAGAAGGCGACCGTCCAGGAGGTGTTGCCCTGGTAGTCGACCGGGCCCTCGAAGCCGAACAGGCCGTACAGGACGTGGGTGATGCGGTCGGCCAGGCTCGGGTCGCCGACCAGGGTGTTCGGGTGGGCGCTGACGATGATCAGCCCGAGGGCGAGCGAACCGGCGCCCATGAGAACGAAGTTGGCCAGCGCCCGCCAGCGGCTGCGCGGGTCGGGCAGGGCCTCGAACTGGTCGCGGTGGCGCAGCAGGGGTGCGAGCAGCGCGAGCGAGATCAGGACGCCGATGATGGAGTGGCGGTACGTGAACTGCGCCACCGCTCCGGCCGGCAGCAGGACGACGGCCGCGCGCCACGCCCTGCGCTTGCCGCGCTTGAGGCCGTGGGCGAGCAGCAGCAACAGCACGCCGGCGCTCAGCGAGAGCGCGGCCGCGAACGGGCCGGTGGCGCCCGGCAGTACCTCGGCGATGGCGTGCATACGGCTGTGCCGGAAGCGCGGGAAGACACCCGCGGCTATGTCCAGCAGGCCGACCAGGGCACAGGCCCTGCCGACGAGGACGGGGACGGCCTCGGGGCGCGGGCCGCGCATCAGGTGCCGTGCACGGCTCGACAGATGGCCTACCTGGCTCGATCGTTGAGGAACCTTGCCCGACATTTCCACATCTGTCCTGACAGACATCGCATCCCACTAGTTCTGCGAGAGACCTTGGATCCGGTGCCGATTCGGGCATCCGGCGACATTGCGCCCTCTAGGACGGTGTCTTGAGGGGAGAGGTTCACTCGGCTTCCCAAAACCGTTTCAAAGGCCAAGGAAAGTCCGGGGCAAGCCCTTGCGAAGGAGCGGGGGAGACGGCGCGGGCTGCAGGCCCGCGCGGTCCCGGGCGGAAAGTGCGGGCAGGTAACCATCGATGGGTCTCACGAGCGACAAGGTGCTGGCGCTGGCGGTGCTGGCCGCGTTCGGGCTGTTCGTCGGCACGGTGTGGCTGTGGCCACGGCTGGCGCGGCGGGGCCTGCGGGCGGTCGCCGGGCGCGTAGGGCTGCTGGTCGCCACGCAGTTGGCGCTCTTCGCGGCGGTCGGTCTGGTCGCCAACCAGGCCTTCGGGTTCTACGCCGGCTGGGCCGACCTGTTCGGGCAGGAGGACGAGCAGGGTGTCGTCGTGGACCACACGCCGGGCGAGGGGCCGCTGAAGGTCGTCGACACCCGGCGGGTGCCGGGGGCGGCGAGCGGCCGGGCGCAGAGCGGCGGACAGATCCAGAAGATCCGCGTGGTGGGCCGTACGACACACATCGCCACGCCCGCGTACGTCTATCTGCCGCCCGAATACTTTCAGCCGGAATATCGCGCGCGTACGTTCCCCGCGGCCGTCGTCCTCACCGGCTATCCGGGTACCGCCGAGGCGCTGGTGGACAAGCTCGACTATCCGCGCACGGCGGCCGGGCTCGTCGCCGCGGGCCGTATGGAGCCGATGATCCTGGTCATGATGCGGCCGACCGTTGCGCCGCCGCGGGACACGGAGTGCGTGGACATTCCCGGGGGCCCGCAGACCGAGACGTTCTTCGCGTCGGACCTGCCCGCCGCCGTGAGCGGCCGCTACCGGGTGGCCGGCGGGACGGGTGGCTGGGGCGTCATCGGTGACTCGACGGGCGGCTACTGCGCGTTGAAGCTCGCCATGCACCACCCCGCGGTGTACGCCGCCGGGGCGGGGCTCTCGGCGTACTACAAGGCGCCGATCGACGCCACGACGGGCGATCTGTTCCAGGGCGACGAGGAACTGCGCAATCGCGCGAACCTGTGGTGGTACCTCAAGCACATGCCCGCTCCGGACACTTCACTGCTTGTCAGCAGCAGCAAAGTTGGAGAATCCAACTACAAGGACACGTTGAAGTTCATTGCGCGCGTGAAGGCGACCGGGACGACCCGGATCTCATCGATCGTCCTCGAAAGGGGAGGGCACAACTTCAACACCTGGCGGCGGGAGATTCCGGGGACGCTGGAGTGGATGAGCGGGCGGTTGGGCGGCGGGTGACATGCCCGAACGGGCTTTGTGATCTTGGTTCGTGGTCAATTCGGCGGTGGATCGGTGGCGGAACTGATTCCTGATGTCGTGTGAACGACTCGGGATGGCTGTGTTTTTACGGGGCGGGGCTCCAAGATTCGCCTACGCGCGGTAAGTTTCTGGCCATGCCACGTGGACGTCACCGCCATTCACCGCCCTTGCACAGGCTGCTGCCCCCGTCGGCGATCGCAGGCGTATCCGTCGTCTGTGCGCTCGCCCCCTGGGTGTTCACCGAGCCAATGGCGTTGCGCGGCCTTGCCGCGGCCGCCGCGACGACGGCGGTCGTCGGTGGGGTCGTCATGCGCCGCTGGGACTCACAGGCGGGCAAGCAGGTCGCCGACCTCACGCGCGCGCGGGCGAGCGACGAGTGGCGGCACGAGGAGCGGGTCGCCGAGCTGGAGACCGACCTCGAGGAGTCCCGCGAGCTGCGCATGAAGCTGGAGCAGCGGCTGCGGGGCAAGCGGACGGAGCTGGCCGGGCTGCGCAATGAGCATGCGGCGCTGCTGCGCCGGTACGCCACGGCGGAGACCGAGCGGGCGACCGTCCTGGAGGAGCGCCGGGTCCTGGAGATAGAGGCGACCGCGCCCGCGCGCGCGCTGCCGCCGGCGCCGGTTGACGGCGCCGAGGCCGAGGGGGCGGGGGCTGTGGCTGCCCCGGCTGAGGAGGCCGCGGAGTCTGCGGAGGCCGAAGAGGCCGCTGAAGCCGCCGAAGAGGTCGCTGACGTCGCCGAAGAGGACTCGGACCCTTCTGGGGTCTTCTCGCCGGAGGGGTCCCGGCTGTTTCTGCGGGCCAAGGCGGCGTTGGCGCGGTTCGACGAGGACGGTGAACCGGCGGAGGACGAGTCCCGCAAGAACGAGTCCCCGAAGAACGACGACGCTGCGAAGGGGCTGAAGGGCGAGGCCCCGAAGGACGAGCCCCCGAACAACGAGCCTCCGAACGGGGGCGGTCCCTCTGACGGTGAGTCGGTGCAGGACGATTCCGGTGCCGTCGAGGCGGAGGCGACCGGCGGGTCCGAGACGGAGACCGCGCTGGAGGACGACCCGCAGGGGAAGTCCGAGGCGGCCGACGGGCATGAGCACGCGGCCGCCGTCACCCCGGCAGACGCGGTCGCCACGACGCGACCGGCGCTGCCTCCCGCCAAGCAGCCCTCGGGGCACTTCATCGCGCCGACCGCCGTGGCCGTCGCACCGGCCGCGCCCGTACGGCGTCCGGCGATCGAGGGTGGGTTCGACTTCTTCGGTACGAAGACGGAGACGGAGTCCTTCACCCTGGAGTCCGTCCAGAACGAGGACCTCGCCGATGTCGTCGGCCAGGAGGCCCTCGCCCTGCACAAGGCCGAGTCCGAGGCCGAGTTCAAGCCGGTGGACGAGGGGTCGCGGGGCATCGGCCAGGTCATCGATCTGACGGCTCATGACGAGACGGAACAGATCGATGTGCAGGGGCTGCGCAGCGCCGTTTCCTGACCCCTGCGCTCACGCCATCCAGCGGTCCGGGCGGGCGTCCCGGCGTCCCGTGCGGGACCTCTCCGCCTGCCCGCGCAGCAGTTCCGCCGCCTCCTCCACGCCCCTCAGACGGGCTGTGACGGTCTTGTTGGCTCCCGTGTCCACGTGGACGTCGGCGACGGCCCAGAGGCGCTTCCAGGGGCCCTGAGCCAGTCGTACGCTCTGCACCTTCGCGTGCGGGACCAGGGCGAGGCTTCTGCGCAGGAGGCCGGTCCGGGCGGCGAAGACCGCGTCCGTGACGGCGAGGCCGTATCCGCGCCACCACAGGGGCACACAGCGCGCCGCACGGTGCGGTGGACGGGACAGGGACGCGCCACTCGGGACGGTCACCCCGGGCAGCACCCGGGCTATGACCGATTCGGCCACCTCGCGCGGGGCGACCGGGAGCAGGACGGAGTTGGAGGAGCCCGCCACGTCCAGTTCCACCCGTACCCAGCCGCGTCGACGCCACAGGAGCGGCTCGACGATCCGCACGGTCTGGACACGGCCGGGCGGCACCGTCTCGTGGGCGCGGTCGAGCAGGCCGTGGTCGATGCGCAGGCCGTCCTGGGACTCGCCCACCGTCCAGTCGTATTCGGTGACGAAACGCCCCACGCTGCTCGCGCCCGCCGCGCCGAAGAGGGGGATCGCGGTCGCCAGGACCGTCCACGCGCTCCCGGTGGTCAGCCAGAGGATCGTCGGTACGACCACCGCGCAGGCCAGCGTTCCCCAGGTCGTGCCTGTCAGGACGAGGGAGGTGGCCAGCACGGCGGGGGGTACGCGCAGAAGCTGTTGGGAGGGCGCCTCGCCTATCTCGTGTGCCGTCTCGGGGGCGAAACCGGCGGCACGGGCGAGGAGTTCCGCGCGGAGGGTGCGTGCTTCATCGGCGCCGAGGAAGGCCAGTTCGTCCTTCTTGCCCGTGCCTATGACGTCCAGTTTGAGCTTCGCGACGCCCGCCACGCGCGCGAGCAGCGGCTGGGTGACGTCGATGGCCTGGATGCGTTCCAGCCGGATGTGCGCGGTGCGCCGGAACATCAGCCCGGTACGGATGCGCAGCTCCGTGTCGGTCACCGCGAAGTGCGTGAACCACCAGGTGAGGAAGCCATAGAGGGCCGCTGCGGGGAGCAGTACGGCGAGGGCGAGCAGAAGGGTGGTCGTGGTCAGCTTGGTGAGCTGGCGTTGCGCCTGGTCCGGGTCGTGCACCGCCCAGCCGATCAGTACGGCGACCGGTGCCCACGCGCGCCTGAGCGGGGTGACGGGGTGCAGTCGGCGTTCGGTCACGGAGCGCTGTTCCCGGACGGCGTCGTCGACGCCGGGCGTCGTCACAGGCCCGCCGATCGGGCCTCGCCGAGCTCGGTGAGCCGGTCGCGCAGCCGTTCCGCCTCCGCCGGGTCCAGGCCGGGGATCGTGGCATCGGTCGCGGCGGCCGCCGTGTGCAGTTGCACGCTGGCCAGGCCGAAGTGGCGCTCCACGGGGCCCGAGGTCACCTCGACCAGCTGCATACGGCCGTACGGCACCACGGTCTCCTCGCGCCACAGCACGCCCCGGCTGATCAGCAGGTCGTCGGCGCGCTCGGCGTAGCGCCACGAACGCCAGTTGCGGCCGAGCATCACCCAGCCCCACGCCATCACTGCCAGGGGCAGCACTGCGAAGCCGGCCCAGACCGGGCCGGCGAGCATCCCGAGCAGCAGGGCCAGGCCGATCGTCAGCAGCCCCAGCCACACCACCAGCAACAGCCGGCGCATGCGGAGCAGACCCGGCGGCAGCCCGGTCCACCCCGGTTCGGCCGCCGCCCGCTCGTCCCCCGCCGTACCCGTGTTCTCCGGGCTCCCCGTCTCCATGGGCCCAGCGTACGTAGGAGAGACTGTGTCCATGACTCCTACGACGGAGACCATGGTCGGCATCGGCGGCGCCGCGGAGAGCACCGACATGGTGCTCAACATCGGCCCCCAGCACCCGTCCACGCACGGCGTGCTGCGCCTCAAGCTCGTGCTGGACGGTGAGCGCATCACGCGCGCGGAGCCCGTGATCGGCTATATGCACCGTGGCGCGGAGAAGCTCTTCGAGGCCCGTGACTACCGGCAGATCATCATGCTGGCCAACCGCCACGACTGGCTGTCGGCCTTCTCCAACGAACTGGGCGTCGTCCTCGCCGTCGAGCGCATGCTCGGCATGGAGGTGCCCGAGCGGGCCGTGTGGACCCGGACCCTGCTCGCGGAGCTCAACCGGGTGCTCAACCACCTGATGTTCCTGGGGTCGTATCCGCTGGAGCTGGGCGGGATCACGCCGATCTTCTACGCCTTCACCGAGCGCGAGGAACTCCAGCATGTGATGGAGGAGGTCTCCGGTGGGCGGATGCACTACATGTTCAACCGGGTGGGCGGCCTGAAGGAGGACCTGCCGGCCGGGTGGACCACACGCGCGCGTACCGCCGTCGCCGATGTGCGCTCGCGCATGGACCGCTTCGACGACCTCGTGCTCGGCAACGAGATCTTCCGGGGGCGCACGCGGGGCGTGGGCGCCCTCACGCCGGAGGCCGTGCACGCGTACGGCGTGAGCGGGCCGATCGCGCGCGCCTCGGGCGTGGACTTCGACCTGCGTCGCGACGAGCCCTATCTCGCCTATGGCGAGCTGGGGGACGTGCTGAAGGTGGTGACCCGCGAGGAGGGTGACTGCCTCGCCCGCTTCGAGTGCCTGCTGGAGCAGACGCACAACGCCCTCGACCTCGCCGACGCCTGCCTCGACCGTCTCACCGAGCTGCCGCCGGGGCCGATCAACCAGCGGCTCCCCAAGGTGCTGAAGGCCCCCGAGGGCCACACATACGCGTGGACCGAGAACCCGCTCGGCATCAACGGCTACTACCTCGTCAGCAAGGGCGAGAAGACCCCGTACCGGCTGAAGCTGCGCTCGGCGTCGTACAACAACATCCAGGCGCTGGTCGAGCTGCTGCCGGGGACGCTGGTCGCGGACATGGTGGCCATCCTGGGGTCGCTCTTCTTCGTGGTGGGGGACATCGACAAGTAGCAGGTGGGGCGGGCAGGGCAGCGACGGAGGGCGGACCCGGCCGCCGGTCCGGTCAGTCCGCCGGTCCGGTCAGTACGTTCGGAATTCCCACCGGCTGCACCAGCCAGCCGAAGTCCCCAAGACCGCCCGTCGCGGTCAGCTCGGCCGCCTCGCCCGCGGCCGCGAGGGCTCGTACGTACTCGGCCGGGCGGGTCGAGGCCAGTTCGAGCGAGGGGCGTGCGCCCGTGATGCTCAAGGCGCGCAGGGCCTCGCGCTGGGACAGCAGGCGCGCCCCGGGCAGCGCGCACGCGTCCAGCGCCACATGTGCCGTGAGGTCGCAGGAACCGTCCGGGACGGGTGCCGTCTCGCGGCCCTCGCGGAAGCCGGTGAGGGTGCCGAAGGGCGGCCGGTTCGCGGCCGTGTGCGCGTAGTCCACGGCTACCGCGAGTCCCCGGTCCACCGTGCCGACCGCCGCGGCCCAGGCCTCGTCCCGCGGCAGGCCGATCTCGGCCCGCGTGCCGTCCGCGGCGCTCGCCAGCGGCCACCACCGGTCGAGCCACTCCGCCTCCGGCCCGGCGACCGGCTCCCCGAGGCGTTCGGTCCCGTCACGTCGTACGAGGACCCGGCGCGGTACGCCCGCGGAGTCCACCTCGGCGACCTCCACGGGCACGTTGTCCAGCCACTCGTTGGCGAAGAGCAGGCCGGTGCTCCGGGGCGGCGGCTCGGGGAGCCACTCGATCCGGTGACCGAGGGCCTGCGGGCGGTCGGCGATCTCGACGGCGTACGCACGCGTGCGTGCCGCCACCTCGGCGGGCAGGGCGGCCAGGACGCCCGTGACCAGCTCGCCACGGCCCGCCGCCATGTCGACGAAGTCGAGCGTCGCGGGCCGGTCCAGGGCCTCGTCGACGCGGCACAGCAGCCGGGCTACCGCGCGGGCGAAGAGCGGCGAGGCGTGGACGGACGTACGGAAGTGGCCGGCCGGTCCCTCGGGGCGGCGGTAGAAGCCCTCCGGCCCGTAAAGAGCGGCTTCCGCTGCCGCCCGCCAACCGTGCCACTCACCCGTCGCCTCCGCTGTCACCGGCCCAGGCTAAGCGCACAGAGGAACGCAGCCTCCACCTTGCGGAGTACGCGCGCGGGGTGCGGATCGGCCCTCCGGTTGACCCCTGCACACATCTGCCTTCCCTACGCTGGGTTACGTGCAGCGCCTCTATGACTTCATCCGCAGGCACCCGACATGGGTCGACAGCTTCTGGGCCGTCTTCCTGCTCGGGATCTCTGCGGTCACCGTGGCCGTCCGGGACGAGGGCGGACAGAACCCTCCGGGCACGGACTCAGAGGCGCTCATCATCGTGGTGGTCCTGCTGCTGTGCCTGGTCATCGCGCTGCGCCGGCGCATGCCGGAGAAGATGCTGCTGCTGGCCGTCGGCGTGGGCGTGGCACAGCTGGTGCTGAACGTGGCGACCACGCCCGCCAACTTCGCCTTCCTGGTGATCACCTACACCGTGGCCGCGACCGGCGCCCGCTGGGCCTCCCGGCTCGCGCTCGGCGTGGGCCTGTGCGCGGCGCCGCTGGCACAGCTGCGCTGGCCGGAGCAGGACTCCAGCGTCCTGGGCAACATCGCCCTGGTGATCTTCCTGACGGTGCCCTTCGCGCTCGCCTGGGTGCTCGGCGACTCGATCCGCACCCGCCGCGCCTACTACGAGCAGCTGGAGGAGCGCGCGACCCGGCTCGAGAAGGAGCGCGAGGCGCAGTCCAAGGTCGCGGTCGCCGCCGAACGCGCCCGGATCGCGCGCGAGCTGCATGACGTGGTCGCGCACAACGTCTCCGTGATGGTGGTGCAGGCCGACGGCGCCGCCTACGTCCTCGACTCCGCACCGGACCAGGCCAAGAAGGCCCTGGAGACGATCTCCTCCACCGGCCGCCAGGCCCTCGCCGAGATGCGCCGCCTGCTCGGGGTGCTGCGCACCGGCGAGCACCAGGAGAGCGGCGAGTACGTCCCGCAGCCCGACGTCGAGCAGATCGACGAGCTCATCCAGCAGTGCCGCACCTCCGGCCTGCCGGTCGACTTCAAGGTCGAGGGCACCCCGCGCCCGCTGCCCAGCGGCGTCGAGCTGACGGCGTACCGCATCGTGCAGGAGGCCCTGACCAACACGCGCAAGCACGGCGGGCCCAACGCGGGCGCCAGCGTGCGACTGGTCTACTTCGACGACGGTCTCGGCCTGCTCGTCGAGGACGACGGCAAGGGCGCCCCGCACGAGCTGTACGAGGACGGCGGCGCCGACGGCCGGGGGCACGGCCTGATCGGGATGCGCGAACGCGTCGGCATGGTCGGCGGCACCCTGGACGCGGGGCCGCGCCCGGGCGGAGGATTCCGCATCAGTGCGCTGCTGCCGCTCAAACCAGCACACTGATCCCTGAACCATGCTCCTTGTTGACACCTGTAACGGCCCTGTAGACGGATACGAAAGACACGGAAGAGGACCCCGATGGCGATCCGCGTGATGCTCGTCGACGACCAGGTGCTGCTGCGCACCGGGTTCCGGATGGTGCTCGCCGCCCAGCCGGACATGGAGGTCGTCGCGGAGGCGGGCGACGGCGTCGAGGCCCTCGAGGTACTGCGCTCGACCGCCGTCGACGTGGTGCTGATGGATGTGCGCATGCCGAAGCTGGACGGCGTGGAGACCACCCGCCGTATCTGCTTGGACGAGGACCCGCCCAAGGTGCTGATCCTCACCACCTTCGACCTCGACGAGTACGCCTTCTCCGGGCTGAAGGCGGGCGCCTCCGGCTTCATGCTCAAGGACGTGCCGCCCGGCGAGCTGCTCGCCGCCATCCGCTCGGTGCACAGCGGCGACGCGGTGGTCGCCCCGTCGACGACCCGGCGCCTGCTGGACCGGTTCGCGCCCATGCTGCCGTCCACCGGCAAGGAGCCCCAGCGCAAGGAGCTTGAGCGGCTCACCGACCGCGAGCGCGAGGTCATGGTGCTGGTCGCCCAGGGCCTGTCCAACGGTGAGATCGCCGCCCGGCTGGTGCTGTCCGAGGCGACCGTGAAGACCCACGTCGGCCGCATCCTGACCAAGCTGGGGCTCAGGGACCGGGTGCAGGTGGTCGTCCTCGCGTACGAGACGGGTCTGGTACGGGCCGGCGGGCACGGCTGAGCCCGGAAGCCCGGGGACCTCACGCGCGCGTGACGCGGAGGCACTAGGGTCTGCGCATGCTCCTGTGGATCAACGGCCCCTTCGGGGGCGGCAAGACACAGACCGCACACGAGATCCAGCGCCGTCTGCCCGGCAGCGTCGTCTGCGACCCGGAGCATGCCGGGTTCGGCCTGCGGCGCATGCTCCCGCCCCAACTGCGCGGCGACTTCCAGGACCTGGCGTCCTGGCGGCAGGGCGTCGTCGAGGTCCTCGACCTCGCCCTGACCAAGCACGACGGGACGGTGATCGTCCCCATGACGGTCACGAACCCCGGCTACTTCGCCGAGACGGTCGGGCGGTTGGGTGAACTCGGCCATGACGTAAGGCACTTCACCCTCCTCGCCGAACGCGCGACCGTGCTGAAGCGGCTGCGCGAGCGCGGCTTCGGGCACCTCCTTCAGTACGTCGCCGGAAAGAACTCCGGGCTGCGGCGGGAGAGCTGGGCCGTCCAGCAGCTAGACCGCTGTCTGGAGCGGTTGCGCGAGCCGGAGTTCGCCGAGCATCTGTGGACGGACCACTCGACGGTGCCGAAGACCGCGGACCGTGTGGCCGTCCTGGCCGGGCTGCGGCTGCGGCCCAACAACGAGGGCGCGCTGCGGACGCGGCTGCGGCAGGCGGGGGTCGGGTTCAGGCACATCCGGTTCGACTGACGGCCGCGCGCTGTGGGCGCTATCTGAGGATGCCTTCGAGGAAGTCGCTGCCCAGCCGGGCCACCACCGTCACGTCCAGCTGGTGCAGGACGTAACGCCCGCGGCGGCGGGTGGTGATCAGGCCCGCCTTCTTCAGGACGCTCAGGTGCCGGGATATCTCCGGTGCCGTGATGCCGTGCACCTGCGCCAGCTCGCCCGTGGTGTAGGCGCTGCGGGCCAGGTTGCGGCAGATGCGCATCCGTACGGGGTGGGAGAGCGCGGTCATCCGCAGGGCCAGCTGATCGACCGTGGGCGGGGCGGCCAGCTCGGGGGAACCGACCGGGTAGTGCAGGACCGGCTGCCAGGCGTAGCGGTGCAGGACCATCAGGTGGGGCCAGCCCAGGCTCGTCGGGACGAGGAGGAGGCCGCCGTCGCCCACGGCCGTGTGGCCGTCGCCCAGCTTGTCGATCGTGATCCGCGCGGCGCTCTCGTCGAGGGTCACCGCCGGGGACACCGCGGCCAGCGCGTCCGCGAGGCCCTTGTGGCGCAGGAGGTCCGTCTTGTGACGGGCGTCCGTGGCGAGCTGATGGCGCAGCCGGGACCAGGTCTCGGCGAAGAAGGCCTCGTCGCAGTCCTGGAGGAACTGGCGCAGCCAGGCCCGGATCCGCGGCGGATCGAACAGCAGCCGCTCGCTGAACCGCATCTGCTGCGGCCCGCGCGCGGCGGCGAGGTCCAGCGCGCGCCGCCGCACCTCGGCGTCGGAGAGCGCGTCGGGCCCGCGCGTGCTGTACGGCAGGGCGCAGGTGAACTCCAGGGCCGCGTCCACGAACTGCTCGTCCGTGAGTTTGTCCAACTGGTCCAGCTCCTCCGCCAGCGTGGCGCCCGGCAGGGTGCTGCGGCCCCGGATGCCGGCGAAGGGCAGGAAGAGGTCGGAGAACGTCGACCGCCACAGGAAGTCGGCCTCGCACATCCGGTCGGCCAGGTGCGAGTCCAACCGGGCCGTCACGCCCGTCACCCAGCCCTGCAGCCCGGGATGGTGCCCCGGCTCCGCCAGCGCGTGCAGCGCCATGCCGAGCTCGGCCAGGGGCGAGGGCACGACGGCGAGCCTCTCCGGGCGCAGCCCCGTGATGTCGATGGTGACGCTCATGTCCTTCATGGTGCACCCCGCCACTGACAACGCGGCCGTCGATTGACGGCGGCCGTCAATCGACGCGACGGGGGTGCCGTACCCGGCGCAGCCTGGGACGACCGGGGCAGCCGCGGAGCCCGAACACCACCCAGTCATGTCTCCTACGTCCCGAGAAGGCGACCAGCCATGAGCATCACGCAGCACTACCTCCTCGACACCTACCGTGCCAGCCAGCTCGGCGAGGCCGCCCCGCCGGCGCCGGGCAGCCACGACTGGCAGGTCGTGCGCGAGTTCCGCGACCACCGGCAGTTCCGGGCCGTCGTCGCCGGACGCCCGGCCCATGGGCGGCTACGGCACGCTCTGGGGCGGTGGCTGCATCTGCGGCCGCGCTCTACCCACTGACGTCGGTCAGCCGTCGCACGAACCCGGCTACGGCCTCCCGCACGTCGTCGGCCGTCCACTCCAGCGCGGCGGCCCGTACGTAGACCTCGGTGAAGGCCAGACCCGGCCCCTTGGCCTCCCAGCCGCCTGCGAACAGGACGGTCTTCGTCTCCTCCGCCTGGCGGATGGCCGCCTCCGCGAGGGCGTCGGCGTCGTACGGCAGCCAGACCTGGAACTCGTTGGTGTGCGGCGGCTCGGGGTGCACCCGCGTCCACGGCACCCCGGCCGCCGCGAACCCCTCGCGCAGCGCGGCGGCCACCACGCGCGCGTGGGCCACGTACTCGGGCAGCCGGGGCAGCTCCCTGCGCAGACCGGCGAGGGCCGACAGCGCGGTCGGGAACTGCTGGAAGATCGTGCCGCCGTACCGGTGCCGCCAGGCCTTCGCCTCGTCCACCAGCGTCTTCGGACCGGCGACGGCGGCGCCGCCGAAGCCGTCGAGGGACTTGTAGAACGACACGTACCCGCTGTCCGCCAGGTCCGCGATCTCCGCCAGCGGGCGGCCGAAGTGGACCGTGGACTCCCACAGGCGCGCGCCGTCGAAGTGCACCACCGCCTCGCGCTCCCGCGCCGCCTCCACCACCTCCGTGAGCTCCTCCCACGTCGGCAGCACGAAACCGGCGTCCCTGAGGGGCAGTTCGAGCATCAGCGCCCCGAAGGGCTCGTCGAAGTCACGTACCTCGGCGGCGGTGGGCAGCCGCGGTTCGCTCGTCACGCGGACCGGGCGCAGGCCGCCCACCTCGCTGAACGCGTTCCTCTCATGCACCTCGGGGTGGGCGAGCGCATGCAGGGCGACGGTCGGGTTCCCGGTACGGCCCGCCCAGCAGCGCAGGGCGACCTGCTGGGCCATGGTGCCCGTCGGGAAGAACGCGGCGGCCTCCTTGCCGAGCAGAGCGGCGGTCTTTTCCTCCAGGGCCTCGACGATGCCGTCGCCGTAGAGGTCCGACGACTCGTCGAGGTCGTGCAGGTCCAGCGCACGCGCCTCGTCCAGCAGCGCCAGGCGCTCACGGAGGGTGCCCAGGAAGCCGGGGCGCGCGAGCACGCGCCGCGCGCTGCGGTAGGCGACGATGCGCCTTTCACGGCGCCGCTTGCGCCGCTCGTCGTCCGACACCTGCTCGTCCGACAATTGCTCGCCGGACGGTGCCTCGTCCGGTGACGGCCGGCCCGTTGACGCGTCGCCCGATGATCGCCGGCCGGGTGATGCCTCGTCCGGCGCCGCCCCTGCCCGCTTCCCGCCCTGCTCCGCCGTATCGCTCATGCCCCGGATCATCCCGTGCGCCCGCCCACGCGGGCACCCGCATTTCCGTACACCGGCGCTTGCCCCGGCCCTCGCACCGGCACGCGCGCCGGGACGTGTGGTAACCCACAGCCTGTGGACAACCGAACGCCTCTCGAACCAATCGCGTTAACATGACGAGAAATCGTCCGGTACCCAGAGCGGACTGGAACGGGAAGGCCGCCTTCGCGTGACTACAAGCCAACAGCCAGATCCCAGGGACCGCCCCGCGCGGCTCACCGTCGGTGTCGTCGGCGCCGGCCGCGTGGGCCCCGCGCTGGCCGCGTCCCTCCAGCTCGCCGGGCACCGCCCGGTGGCCGTGTCCGGGGTCTCCGACGCCTCCCGGCGACGTGCCGAGCGGATGCTTCCCGGCGTACCGCTCGTGCCGCCCGCCGAAGTCCTCGCGCGCGCCGAGCTCGTCCTGCTGACCGTCCCGGACGACAGCCTGCCCGGCCTGGTCGAGGGCCTCGCCGAGACCGGGGCCGTACGGCCGGGCCAGCTGCTGGTGCACACCTCCGGGCGGTACGGCGCGAAGGTCCTGGACCCCGCCCTGCGCGCGGGCGGGCTGCCGCTGGCCCTGCACCCGGCGATGACCTTCACCGGCACCCCGGTGGACGTCCAGCGGCTGGCCGGCTGCTCATTCGGCGTCACCGCCCCCGAGGAACTGCGCCTCGCCGCCGAGGCCCTCGTCATCGAGATGGGCGGCGAGCCCGAGTGGGTCTCCGAGGAGATGCGCCCGCTCTACCACGCGGCGCTCGCACTGGGCGCCAACCACCTGGTGACTCTCGTCGCCCAGTCCATGGAGCTGCTGCGCGAGGCGGGCGTCGAGGCCCCCGACCGGATGCTCGGCCCCCTGCTCGGGGCCGCCCTCGACAACGCCCTGCGCTCCGGCGACGCGGCCCTGACCGGCCCGGTCGCGCGCGGGGACGCGGGCACCGTCGCCGCGCACATCACCGAGCTGCGCCGGCACGCCCCGCAGACCGTCGCCGGCTATGTCGCCATGGCCCGCGCGACCGCCGACCGGGCGCTCGCCCACGGACTGCTCAAACCGGAATTCGCCGAGGACCTCCTCGGGGTACTCGCCGACGGGACCGACAGGGCCGACGGCGCCGAGGGAGAGGCCCGATGACCACCCTGCTGCGCACCGCCGGCGAACTGCACGCACGCACGCGTGCCGGCCGCCGCGCCGTCGTGATGACCATGGGCGCCCTGCACGAGGGCCACGCCACCCTGATCCGCACCGCGCGCGGGATCGCCGGACCCGACGGCGAGGTCGTCGTCACGGTCTTCGTGAACCCCTTGCAGTTCGGCCGGGGCGAGGATCTCGATCGCTACCCGCGCACGCTGGAAGCCGACCTCAAGATCGCCGAAGAGGCGGGCGCGGACGCCGTGTTCGCCCCCGCCGTCGACGAGGTCTACCCGGGCGGCGAGCCCCAGGTCCGCGTCAGCGCCGGCCCCATGGGCGAGCGGCTCGAGGGCACCTCGCGCCCCGGCCACTTCGACGGCGTGCTCACCGTCGTCGCCAAGCTGCTCCACCTCACCCGCCCCGACGTCGCCCTGTACGGCCAGAAGGACGCCCAGCAGCTCGCCCTGATCCGCCGGATGGCACGCGACCTGAACTTCGGCGTGGAGATCGTCGGCGTCCCGACCGTGCGCGAGGAGGACGGCCTCGCCCTCTCCAGCCGCAACCGCTACCTCTCGCCCAAGGAGCGGCGCACGGCGCTCGCGCTGTCCCAGGCGTTGTTCGCCGGCCGCGACCGGCACGCGGCCCAGGAAGCACTGCGCGCGCGGGCCCGCGAAGTGCCCGCCACGCGCGCGCGTGCCGAGGCGCTCAGCGCCATAGGCGAGTCCCGCGCGGCGGCCGACGCGCACGCCGTCGCCAAGGCCGTCCCCGGCGCCGCCGCGGCCATTCGCGCCGCCTCCCGCCTGGTCCTCGACGAGGCCGCCCGCCTCGACCCGCCCCTCGAACTGGACTACCTCGCCCTGATCGACCCCTCCGACTTCACCGAGATCGAGGACGACTTCACCGGCGAGGCCGTCCTCGCCGTCGCCGCCCGGGTCGGGGCGACCCGGCTGATCGACAACATCCCCCTCACCTTCGGAGCCGCCTCGTGACCAGCACAGGCATACGACTGCACGCGCCCGCGCCCGGATGGTCCATCGCCGCGGACGTCGTGGTCGTCGGCTCGGGTGTCGCGGGCCTCACCGCGGCCCTGCGCTGCGAGGCCGCCGGCCTGACGACCGTCGTCGTCACCAAGGCCCGCCTCGACGACGGCTCCACCCGCTGGGCCCAGGGCGGCATCGCCGCGGCCCTCGGCGAGGGTGACACCCCCGAACAGCACCTGGACGACACCCTGGTCGCGGGCGCGGGCCTGTGCGACGAGGGAGCGGTCCGCATCCTCGTCACCGAGGGCCCCGACGCCGTACGCCGGCTGATCGAGACGGGCGCCCACTTCGACGAGTCCTCCGAAGGGGAACTCGCACTCACCCGCGAGGGCGGCCACCACCGCCGCCGTATCGCCCACGCCGGTGGCGACGCCACCGGCGCGGAGATCTCCCGTGCCCTCGTCGAGGCGGTACGCGCGCGTGGTCTGCGCACGATCGAGAACGCGCTGGTCCTCGACCTCCTCACCGACGCCGACGGCCGCACGGCGGGCGTCACCCTGCACGTCATGGGCGAGGGTCAGCACGACGGCGTGGGGGCGGTCCATGCCCCCGCGGTGGTCCTCGCGACCGGCGGCATGGGCCAGGTCTTCTCGGCGACGACGAACCCGTCCGTGTCGACGGGCGACGGAGTGGCCCTCGCCCTGCGCGCGGGCGCCGAGGTCAGCGATCTCGAATTCGTCCAGTTCCACCCCACCGTCCTGTTCCTCGGCGCGGAGGCGGAGGGCCAGCAGCCCCTGGTCTCCGAGGCGGTACGCGGCGAGGGCGCCCACCTGGTCGACGCCGACGGCGTGCGCTTCATGACCGGCCAGCACGAACTCGCCGAACTCGCTCCCCGGGACATCGTCGCCAAGGGCATCATGCGGCGCATGCAGGAGCAGGACGCCGAGCACATGTTCCTCGACGCGCGGCACTTCGGCGCCGAGATGTGGGAACACCGCTTCCCCACGATCCTCGCCGCCTGCCGCGCGCACGGCATCGACCCGGTCCACGACCCCATCCCGATCGCCCCGGCCGCCCACTACGCCTCCGGCGGCGTACGCACCGACTCCCGCGGCCGTACGACCGTCCCCGGCCTGTACGCGTGCGGCGAGGTCGCCTGCACGGGCGTGCACGGCGCCAACCGCCTGGCCTCCAACTCACTCCTCGAAGGCCTGGTCTACGCCGAGCGCATCGTGGAGGACATAGCGGGGGCCCGCGCGGCCAACGGCCTGCACGCCCGCGTGCCGCAGCCGGTGCCGCACCCCGAGACCCCCGAGCACCCCCTGCTCGCGCCCGAGGCCCGCTTCACGATCCAGCGGATCATGACCGACGGCGCAGGCGTCCTGCGCTCCGCCGACTCCCTGGCCCAGGCCGCCGAGCAGCTCCAGCAGCTGCGCACCGAGGCCCGCGACGCCCTCGCCGAGAACGGCAAGACGGCCGAGCCCGGCGTGGACACCTGGGAGGCCACGAACCTCCTGTGCGTGGCCCGGGTCCTGGTCGCGGCCGCCCGTCTGCGCGAGGAGACGCGTGGCTGCCACTGGCGCGAGGACCACGCCGACCGTGTCGACACGGCATGGCGCCGCCACATCGTCGTACGCCTGAACCCCGACCGCACACTGGCCGTGCACACCACAGACACCGCAGACTTCCCCCCGACCCGGCCCCAGGAGCAGTGACAGCAGTGACCACCCCCGACCTTCCCCTCGCCTCGAACGGCGGCTGCGGCGACGACTGCGCCTGCGGTGCCGACGAGGAGTACATGGAGTGCGGCCTCGACCCCGCGCTCGCCCAGCTCCTGGCCGACGCGGGCCTCGACCCGGTCGAGGTCGAGGACATCGCCAACGTGGCGATCCAGGAGGACCTGGCACACGGCGTGGACGTGACGACGGTCGCGACCATCCCCGAGGACGCGGTCGCCACGGCCGACTTCGCCGCGCGCGAGGCGGGCGTCGTGGCGGGCCTCAGGGTCGCCGAAGCGGTCGTCTCGATCGTCTGCGAGGACGAGTTCGAGGTGGAACGCCACGTGGAGGACGGCGACAAGGTGGCGGCAGGCCAAAAGCTCCTGTCGATCACCGCCCGCACCCGGGACCTCCTCACCGCCGAACGCAGCGCACTGAACATCCTCTGCCGTCTGTCGGGCATCGCGACGGCCACGCGCGCGTGGGCGGACGTACTGGACGGCACGAAGGCGAGGGTCCGCGACACCCGCAAGACGACGCCGGGCCTGCGCGCGCTGGAGAAGTACGCGGTGCGCTGCGGAGGCGGAGTGAACCACCGCATGTCCCTGTCGGACGCGGCCCTGGTCAAGGACAACCACGTGGTGGCGGCGGGCGGTGTCGCCCAGGCCTTCAAGGCGGTCCGCGAGTCCTTCCCGGACCTGGCCATCGAGGTCGAGGTGGACACCCTGCACCAGCTCCGCGAGGTGGTGGACGCGGGCGCCGACCTGATCCTCCTGGACAACTTCACGCCCGGCGAGTGCGAGGAGGCCGTGGCGATCGTCGACGGCCGCGCAGCGCTGGAGGCATCGGGCCGCCTGACCCTCGACAACGCCAGGGCATACGCGCAGACGGGCGTCGACTACCTGGCCGTCGGGGCCCTCACCCACTCCTCGCCGATCCTGGACATCGGCCTGGACCTGCGAGCGGCGGAGTAGGGACCGGCATGCTCCTCACGATCGACGTAGGCAACACGCACACCGTCCTCGGCCTGTTCGACGGCGAGGACATCGTCGAGCACTGGCGCATCTCGACGGACGCCCGCCGCACGGCCGACGAACTGGCGGTCCTCCTCCAGGGCCTGATGGGCATGCACCCGCTCCTCGGCGACGAACTGGGCGACGGCATCGACGGAATCGCCATCTGCGCCACCGTCCCCTCCGTCCTTCACGAACTCCGTGAGGTGACCCGCCGCTACTACGGCGACGTCCCCGCGGTCCTCGTCGAACCGGGCGTGAAGACGGGCGTCCCGATCCTCACGGACAACCCCAAGGAGGTCGGCGCCGACCGCATCATCAACGCCGTGGCGGCGGTCGAGCTCTACGGCGGCCCCGCGATCGTCGTCGACTTCGGTACGGCGACGACGTTCGACGCGGTGAGCGCGCGCGGCGAGTACATCGGCGGTGTCATCGCCCCCGGCATCGAGATCTCGGTCGAGGCCCTCGGCGTCCGGGGCGCCCAGCTCCGCAAGATCGAGGTGGCCCGCCCCCGCAGCGTCATCGGCAAGAACACCGTCGAGGCCATGCAGTCCGGCATCATCTACGGCTTCGCGGGCCAGGTCGACGGCGTCGTCAACCGCATGGCCCGCGAACTGGCGGACGACCCCGACGACGTCACGGTCATCGCGACGGGCGGTCTGGCCCCCATGGTCCTGGGCGAATCCTCGGTCATCGACGAACACGAGCCGTGGCTGACCCTGGTCGGCCTCCGCCTGGTCTACGAACGCAACGTCTCCCGCATGTGACTCCGTCGGTTGCACCGCGGCTCCCGATGCCGCCGCCTCGACCCACACCCGTCGCCGACGCGGGCCAACCTGGGGGACCTGCGGCCCCCAGACCCCCGCGTCGGCCCTGAGGGGGCCTCGTCCTCAAACGCCGGACGGGCTTGGATGGTGTGGGTCGGCGCCCACCGGGCCGGCACCCGCGTACGGCGGCAAGGGGCATGGGGGCCGTGCCGGGGGGTGTCCGCCCGCAGCGGCGGGCGTCAACGAACGCCCACCTCCCTGCCCGACAGCAACCGCCCGACCGAGGACGGACACCCCCCGGCACGGCCCCGACCCACCCACCACACCGCAGGCGCTACACGCACCCCCACCGAAACCGCACAGGCGCCGCAGGCATCGCCCCCAGCCCCCACCACCCGAGTGTCACCCCACGCCACACCCGCCCCCATATGCCGCGTTTGTCTGATTAGCGCGTATCGTCGGCGCATGCCCACGCCATACGGATCCCGCGGTGGCATGGCGTTCGGCGCGGAGGAGCTGCGTGTGCTCCGCCGCGCCCTCGCCCTTGCCGTCGACCCCAGCCCCGCCCCGGCCGAGGACGTCCAGGACTGTCTTCGCCTAGCCGAATCGCTAGACGAGGCGATGCGCGAGGGCGCCCGGATGCGTGCCTTCCTGGTGGCCGACCTCGCCCGCTACCGCGCCGCCCTCCCCGGCACCGCAGCCGGCTACCTCACCCTCCTCGACGAGGCCCTCGGCGCCGGCTACGACCCGACCCCCGAGGACCTCGCCGCCCTCCGGGCCCTGCACGGCAACCCCGCCGCGGCCACCCTCCTCAACCGCTGCCGCCGCCTCCACGCCGCCCAGCCCACCATCCCCGCGTCCCGTACCCACCTCCAGGCCCTCCCCGGAGGCCGCCCCGACGCCACACCCGGCACCCCGGTCGACCTCCCCGCCCAAGCAGCCGGCCAGGAACCCGCCAGGCCGTCCCGGAAGAAGCCCGCCGAAAAGCCGGCCACCCCGAAACCCGCCCCCGGCCCCGCGCCCACCCCCGCCGCCCCGAAGCCGACGCGCCCCATCCCCACCCCCGGCGAGGTCTTCCCCCGCCGCAAACCACCCACCCAGCCGCCCCCGAGCCCACCCCAGCAGCTCGCCGCAGGCTGACACGCCCCGAGGTCCACCCGACGTCCACCCCGCCCCACCCCCCTGGCTACCCTGGACGCATGGACTACGTCTCCGCACTCCTCCCGCCGGCCGTCATGGCCGTTTTCTTCATCGGCGTGATCAGGGTGATCGTGAAGACTCAAGGCGGAGCCAACAAGGCCAAGGAGGACGCGGCCGTGGACGCCGCCCTCGCGCGCGTGGAGGGCCCCCGCCGGCCCTCCAAGAACCAGGACGCCTGACCGCCCCACCGCCGCCACACTCAACGGCGTACGACTCCAAGCCCAGTCGCTTTCCGAGTCGTACGCCCTTTTTGTTCCCATTTGCCAGATAAAGCGCACGTCCGAGACGCCAACTCCCAGTTCTCCCACTATTGTGCTGAACTGTGCCTCGCCCATTGGGAGAACTCGAAGACGCGGTCATGACGCGGGTGTGGAAGTGGAACCGCCCGGCGACCGTTCGAGAAGTCCTGGAAGATCTCCAGCAGGAACGGTCCATCGCGTACACCACGGTGATGACCGTTTTGGACAATCTCCATCAGAAGGGCTGGGTACGCCGCGAGTCGGAAGGCCGCGCCTATCGATATGAGGCGGTCTCCACCCGAGCCGCCTACGCCGCCGCTCTGATGAACGACGCCTGGTCGCAGAGCGACAACCCCGCCGCCGCGCTCGTCGCCTTCTTCGGCATGATGAGCGACGAACAGCGCCAGGCGCTGCGGGACGCCGTACGCATCGTCCAAGGCCCGGAAACCCCCGAACCCACGGAACAGCCCGATACACCCCGCGTTACGAGCACCGATACCGGCGGCACCGATACCCGCGGCGCCGATACGGGCACCGCGGATACCCCCGGCGCGGATACGGTCACCGATACCCGCAGCAGCGATACCAGCACCGATAGCGACAGCGTCAATACGGTGGCCCCCGATACCGGCGGCACGGATACCGCCCCCGAGAACCCCGGGTCCGCACAGGGGCCCGACGGGCGATAGCGTCCGCTCATGTCAGCAGAGAGCCACTCGGCCGAGACCCCCTCGGCGGAGAGCCCAGAAGTCACCGCAAAAGCCATCACCGTCCGGCGGGCCCGTACCAGCGATGTCCCGGCGGTGCGCCGCCTCCTTGACGAGTACGTCCGCCGACGCATCCTGCTCGACAAAGCCACAGTGACGCTTTACGAGGACATCCAGGAGTTCTGGGTGGCGGAACGGGACGACAACGGCGAGGTCGTCGGCTGCGGAGCCCTGCACGTGATGTGGGAAGACCTGGCGGAAGTACGCACTCTCGCCGTGAAGCCGGGCCTGAAGGGCGCCGGCGTCGGTCACCAGTTGCTGGAGAAGTTGCTGCACACCGCGCGTTGGCTCGGTGTTCGACGAGTTTTCTGTCTGACCTTCGAAGAGGACTTCTTCGGCAAGCACGGCTTCGTCGAGATCGGCGAGACGCCGGTCGACACCGATGTCTACGCGGAGCTGCTGCGTTCCTATGACGAGGGCGTGGCGGAGTTCCTCGGTCTCGAACGAGTGAAACCGAACACCTTGGGCAACAGCCGCATGCTTCTGCATCTGTGATCGCCCAGCATCCACCAAGCTTCCACAACCCGTATTCGGCCCGACAGGGTGTGCCCAGGTGCCCTATGTCCGAAACGCGCATGTTTCCGGACTGCGGTCTGCCTGTGGGTCTCTCCCGGGGGTTTGTGTTTTTCCAGCAAAAGCGGTTTGCTTTCCGACGTACTGCAGTACTGCATATAACAGGGGACGGCGAAACGGCGGACGCCGCAGACCCCCAGCCCTCAAGTTTCGATGAAAGGAAATCCGGTGGCACAGAAGGTTCAGGTCCTTCTTGTCGACGACCTCGACGGCGGCGAGGCGGACGAGACCGTGACGTTCGCGCTGGACGGCAAGACGTACGAGATCGATCTCACGACTACCAATGCGGACAAGCTCCGTGGCCTTCTCGAGCCTTACGTGAAGGGCGGTCGTCGTACCGGAGGCCGCGCTTCGGGTGGTCGCGGAAAGGCGCGCGCCGCTTCCGGTGGCAGCCAGGACACCGCGCAGATTCGCGCGTGGGCCAAGGAGAACGGCTACGAGGTGAATGACCGCGGCCGCGTTCCGGCGTCCATTCGTGAGGCTTACGAGAAGGCCAACGGCTGAGCAAGGGTCGGCGCCTGCTCTACGGGCAGGCCGACGGCTGGGCGCCTCCGCGCCTCAGCCACAGGCGGTGGCTCTGCGTTGCCACCGTGTCCAGCACCCGCACGAGATCGGGGGCGCCCCCACCGCCCCCGAGGGCCGACAGCGTCGGCAGCGAGGCCTCGACCTCGCCCCCGGGCTCGGGGGGCCGCAGCCACACGGCGGCCCCCTGCACTGCGCCGGAGCGGCTCAGGGGAAGCGAGCGCATCCCACCGAGCCCCGGCAGCCCGGAACGCCGTAGGACCCCCCTCGCCCTTGAGTCGACGGGCCACGGCACAGCGGCCCCGGCGGCAACCGCCGCCGCCCCGATCGCCTCCAGAGGCCGTACGGCCATGACAGCCCCGCGCTCCGGCGGCAGCGGCGCCTCCATGAGGCCTCCCTCGCCGAGGGCCCGCAGGTCCAGGGGCAGCGTGCCCCACTCCAGCCAGAGCAGCACCCCCGGCACCTCCTCGGCGCTGCCCGCGGCCATGAGCAGCAGCATCCGGTTGCCCTGGACGGCGACGGGGGAGTCCGGCCTCAGATGGCGCAGGGCCCCGCGGCCCGCCTCGGCCGGGACGTCCAGGACGTCGAAGTGCGTGCCCACGCGAAGACTCGGCGGGGTTCCGGGCGGCGCGGGCACCACCGGCCAGCCCAGTTCGTTCTCGTACCACCGGCGGAGCTGAACGCTCGGATCGAGCGGCCGACGGGGGAGGGGGATCGCGGCGAGGTCCGGGGTGATCGAGGGGGTGATCAAGGGGCGGATGCCGACCATGCCAAGTGCAACCGCCAAAAGAGCATGCAGGTTACGCTGGGTGTACTAGCGGATGCACAGAGTGCTGAAAAGGGGGCGTGCGGGGGGTGTGGGGTGGCGCAAGGTTGTTCGCCCGTAGCGGAGGGAACCGGGGGGCGCGGCATGGAGTGTCTGTCCCAGCGGGTAAGACATCCCTAGTGGGAGGGGGCGACACGCAGGACAGTGAGTCTTACGTTCGCCATCGGCGTACTGATGGTGAGGGTAACCACCTGGCCTGCGGGAACATCGTCTCGCACCATCGGGTTGGAGCAGATGTCGGCGTTCGGGGTCAGGAGGCCATCGACGGTGTCGGCAGTTGGAATGAGCGGTCCCCGCTTGCGGGACTAAGCTGCGGAAGGACAGGGAGGGGAAGTTCCCCCCACTGCCTGACCGCTCTGAGGAGCGATTAACGATGTTCGAGAGGTTCACCGACCGCGCGCGGCGGGTTGTCGTCCTGGCTCAGGAAGAAGCCCGGATGCTCAACCACAACTACATCGGCACCGAGCACATCCTCCTGGGCCTGATCCATGAGGGTGAGGGTGTCGCCGCCAAGGCCCTTGAGAGCCTCGGGATTTCGCTCGAGGCGGTCCGCCAGCAGGTGGAGGAGATCATCGGGCAGGGGCAGCAGGCCCCGTCCGGGCACATCCCCTTCACCCCCCGTGCCAAGAAGGTCCTGGAGCTGTCGCTCCGCGAGGCCCTTCAGCTGGGCCACAACTACATCGGCACGGAGCACATCCTGCTCGGCCTGATCCGTGAGGGCGAGGGCGTCGCCGCCCAGGTCCTGGTCAAGCTGGGCGCAGATCTGAACCGGGTGCGGCAGCAGGTGATCCAGCTGCTCTCCGGTTACCAGGGCAAGGAGACCGCCACCGCCGGCGGGCCTGCCGAGGGCACCCCCTCGACGTCCCTGGTCCTCGACCAGTTCGGCCGGAACCTCACCCAGGCCGCTCGTGAGTCCAAGCTCGACCCGGTCATCGGGCGCGAGAAGGAGATCGAGCGGGTCATGCAGGTGCTGTCCCGCCGTACCAAGAACAACCCGGTCCTGATCGGTGAGCCCGGCGTCGGCAAGACCGCCGTCGTCGAGGGTCTCGCCCAGGCCATCGTCAAGGGCGAGGTGCCCGAGACCCTCAAGGACAAGCACCTCTACACCCTGGACCTCGGCGCGCTGGTCGCCGGCTCCCGCTACCGCGGTGACTTCGAGGAGCGCCTGAAGAAGGTGCTCAAGGAGATCCGCACCCGCGGCGACATCATCCTGTTCATCGACGAGCTGCACACGCTGGTCGGTGCGGGTGCCGCCGAGGGCGCCATCGACGCCGCTTCGATCCTGAAGCCGATGCTGGCCCGCGGTGAGCTGCAGACCATCGGTGCGACGACGCTGGACGAGTACCGCAAGCACCTGGAGAAGGACGCGGCCCTCGAGCGCCGCTTCCAGCCCATCCAGGTCGCCGAGCCGTCCCTGCCGCACACGATCGAGATCCTCAAGGGTCTGCGTGACCGGTACGAGGCGCACCACCGCGTCTCCATCACCGACGAGGCGCTGGTCCAGGCCGCCACCCTGGCCGACCGGTACATCTCGGACCGCTTCCTGCCGGACAAGGCGATCGACCTGATCGACGAGGCCGGTTCCCGGATGCGTATCCGCCGGATGACCGCGCCGCCGGACCTGCGCGAGTTCGACGAGAAGATCGCGGGCGTGCGCCGCGACAAGGAGTCGGCCATCGACTCCCAGGACTTCGAGAAGGCAGCTTCGCTCCGCGACAAGGAGAAGCAGCTGCTCGCCGCGAAGGCCAAGCGGGAGAAGGAGTGGAAGGCCGGCGACATGGACGTCGTCGCCGAGGTCGACGGCGAGCTGATCGCCGAGGTCCTCGCCACCGCCACCGGCATCCCGGTCTTCAAGCTGACCGAGGAGGAGTCCTCGCGTCTGCTGCGCATGGAGGACGAGCTCCACAAGCGGGTCATCGGTCAGAAGGACGCCGTCAAGGCGCTGTCGAAGGCGATCCGCCGTACGCGCGCCGGTCTGAAGGACCCGAAGCGTCCCGGTGGCTCGTTCATCTTCGCCGGCCCGTCCGGTGTCGGTAAGACCGAGCTGTCCAAGGCGCTCGCCGAGTTCCTCTTCGGCGACGAGGACGCGCTGATCTCCCTCGACATGTCGGAGTTCAGCGAGAAGCACACGGTGTCGCGTCTCTTCGGTTCGCCCCCCGGCTACGTGGGCTACGAAGAGGGCGGCCAGCTGACCGAGAAGGTCCGCCGCAAGCCGTTCTCCGTCGTCCTCTTCGACGAGGTCGAGAAGGCCCACCCGGACATCTTCAACTCGCTGCTGCAGATCCTGGAGGACGGTCGCCTGACCGACTCCCAGGGCCGGGTCGTGGACTTCAAGAACACGGTCATCATCATGACGACCAACCTCGGCACCCGGGACATCTCCAAGGGCTTCAACCTGGGCTTCGCGGCCTCGGGTGACACGAAGTCCAACTACGAGCGCATGAAGAACAAGGTCCAGGACGAGCTCAAGCAGCACTTCCGGCCCGAGTTCCTCAACCGCGTCGACGACGTGGTCGTCTTCCCGCAGCTGACCCAGGACGACATCCTCGCGATCGTCGACCTGATGATCGGCAAGGTCGACGAGCGCCTGAAGGACCGGGACATGGGCATCGAGCTCTCCCAGTCCGCCAAGGAGCTGCTGTCCAAGAAGGGTTACGACCCGGTGCTGGGCGCGCGGCCGCTGCGCCGCACGATCCAGCGCGAGATCGAGGACTCGCTGTCGGAGAAGATCCTCTTCGGCGAGCTGCGTCCCGGTCACATCGTGGTCGTGGACACCGAGGGCGAGGGCGAGGCCAAGACCTTCACCTTCCGCGGTGAAGAGAAGTCGGCGCTGCCGGACGTCCCGCCGATCGAGCAGGCGGCCGGTGGTAGCGGGCCGAACCTGAGCAAGGAGGCGTAAGCCTCCCCAGCCTCACCAGCTGAAAAGGGGCCGGTGCTTTCGAGCACCGGCCCCTTTGGCATGTCCGGCACTCGGGTGGTGCCTGCCCGCAGCCCGGTGTCAGGGCCCGCGGCGCGGCGTCAGTACCCGCCCGTTGACCTCGATCACCAGCCCGGCGTGCCCGCTCAGCGCGGAAAGGTCCAGGGGCGCGTCCTCGTCGCATTTGATGCTGAGCCGGGTGAGGGACGGGAACACCCGCGCCAGGTCCCTGGTGGACCCGCCCCGGTTCACGCCCCTGACCGTCAGCCGGCGGATCGCCGGCAGGGGTTCGAGCTCGCGTGGTCTGCGCGGCCTGACCTCCTCGTCCTTGTTGAGGGCCGGGGGAACGACCTGACGCGGCAGTCTCAGCGAGCTGATGGAGAAGTCGAGGCCGGTGAGAGCGGGAGCGCGCGAGGCCGCCAGCAGCAGGGCGTAGGCGTGGCAGTCGCCGCGCACGACGAGGCTCCTGAGCGCCGGCCACTGCGACAGGTCATTGATCATCATGGTGGTCTGGCTGGCCACCGTGAGGCTCTCGACCGACGGGTGGCCCGCGGGCAGCGGGATCTCGCTGTCGAGCAGCGTTCCGACCAGCGACAGGCTGGTGAGCTGTTCCAGCCGTTGCAGCGGGGCCAGGTCCGCCTTCTGCATCTCGTAGAGCTCCAGACGGAGCGAGCTGAGCGGCAGTCCTTCGAGCGCGGACAGTTTCCGCGCCCTCGGGCATCCGCTGAGCGACAGGGACGTCAGACCGGACAGCTTGCGGACGAACGACAGATCGTTCAGCAGCGGATTCTCGCGCACGTCGAGCCTGCGGATGCCCTGCTCCGGCAGGGTCTTCGCCAGGTCCGCGCCGGTGATCGGCATGTTGAGGAAGACCCGTCCGACGGGGCCGCAGTGCCGCAGCGCGGAGGCCATGGCGGGGCTGATGACGACGACTTCGTCGTCCTCCAGCGGCATGTGCGCGAGGACCTCATGGGCGTACTCGTCCGCCGGGTAGCGGGGCCATGTGGCGATCAGCACCCTGCGGACCTCGTGCGAGGGGTGCGCGGCGAACCGTCGCAGCAGCGGCAGGGACGCGGGACCGCCGATGTCGCGGATCATGTGCACGACCGACTGGGCCTCCTCGCCGCTCAGGCTCTCGGCCCGCGGAACCAGCGGAAGCACATAGGGGCCGAGGGAGGTCAGCTTGGCCGTACTGGTGGCGTCGCGCGGCGGGATCAGCGCGCGGATGCGGTCGGCGATCCGCTCCCGCACCTCTTCGTTCAGCACCACGGCGCTGAGCGCGCACCGGGCCGCAAGGAGGTGGATGTCGGCGCGGGTCCGGGCGTCCGCCGTCTCGTCGCCCTTCTTGATCAGCCCTCCGATGAGACGGCGGACCTCGCCGCGGTGGCAGTGGCCCACGGCCAGCAGGATGATGTCCTGCCACTCCTCGTCGGCCGCATGGCTCAGCAGCTCGCCCATGCCGTCGCTCTCCTGGAGCTCCTTCGCCGCCAGATAGTCCTGGAAGGTGCGGTGGATGAACTGGATGACCGTCTCGTTGCGTTCCTGGAGCAGACCGCTGCGGTTGAGCAGATGCGTCAGTACGGCCTCGGCGGAGCCCTGCTGCCGCACCTGGGGCATGCCCCGCATGGCCAGGTCGATCTGATGCTCCGCCTGCTTGTGGTTGAACTCGGCGTACCCGCCGCGGGCCAGCCACGCCGCGATCCGCTGGAGTAGCTGCTGGTGCTCCTCGACCCCGAGAGCGATGCCCTCCGGCGCTCCGACCCGGCGCAGTGTGTCCCGGCTGCCCAGCAGCATGGTGAGCGCCGCGTTGTACAACGACCAGCGGGTCTCCGGCAGAAAGCCCCTGCGGCGCCGGTGCAACGCACAGACCACCGCGGCCAGCAGCGGGGTGCGGGACAGATGGAGCAGGGTGGGATTGCGGCCCAACTCCTGCTCCAGGCCCTGCTCCAGGGCTCGGAGGTTCTTGTCCTCGGCGGCGGCCCGGTGAGGGTCCCGGAAGCCCGCGCACTCCAGGCGGGCGGCGGCGTGCCAGGCCTTCGAGAAGGCCAGGATGTCCTCGTCCCGCATGGGCAGCAGCCGTAGCTCCTCGAAGTTCTCGGAGCTGAGCCAGTCGGCGGCGACGGCCAGCGGCCGTACGGTGACCAGGCAGCGGTTGTGCGGGTACATCGCCAGCAGGTCGGCGAGCCGGCGCCGCGCCTCCTCCCGGTCGGCGGCCGGTACTTCGTCCATGCCGTCGACCAGCAGCACAGCCCGTCCGGCTTCCAGGACGCGGCGCGCCCAGCCGTCCGGTGCCTCGTCGATCTGGAGCTCGGCCACGGTCGCCAGCTCGTGCGGCTTCGGGAAGGCCATGGCCCGGGCCAGCAGGCTGCGCATCGGGATGACGAAGGGCACGAGGTCGTTCAGCTCGGCGAGTTCGTGATCCAGGGCGCCGCAGGCGGCGTGCGAGGCGAGCCACCACACCAGCGTCGTCTTGCCCGCGCCGGCCTCACCGCGCAGCATCGCCCGCGGCCGGTCGGCGAGCAGATCGTTGATCCGGCGCGGCGCGGAGACGGCCCGGGAGGCCGGCACGTTCTCCCGCGCGGCCGAGACCGCTATGGCCTCCAGACTCAAGTAGGCGGTGTCGAGGTCCCAGTTGGTCTCGGTCGTGCCCAGCTCGTCGATGCCGAATATCTCGATCTTGCGGTACCGGGACTTCAGGGCCCGGGCGTAGTGCTGCTCGAACCGCTCGTCCTGGAGGTGATGGCCGGGCACGACGGTCTCCAGCACCGGCGGGACATGACCCGGCTCGGCGCCCATCACATGGTGCGGGAATCCCGGCGCGTCCAGGATGCGCTGCACCGGGACCGCTTCGACCCGTCGGTGGTCCCGCCCGTCCGGCACCTGGGTGACCACCCCGATCAGTACGGAACCGGCGAACAGCGGGGCGCCGGACAGTCCGGCGAACGGTGACTCGCCCGGCCTCGGGGCGGTGACCGGAGCCCGGTCGAACTCGCACACCAGCATCGATCTGATCCGCCCCGCCATCGGCAGGACGGTGCCCGTGAGCTGGTCGTACTCCAACTGGTCGTCCGGGCCGTAGCGCTGGACGGCGGGGAACCCGACGACCTGGCAGCCGGGCAGCGGATCGGGCGACCCGACGACTCCCCAGCGCAGCCTGGCCAGCGCCCACTGCTCCGGATCGACCAGCTCCTCGCCGGTGAGCAGGAGAGCCACGTCGCTCTCCTCGTCCTGCCACACCGCCCGGCTGGGCAGGGGCTGTTCGCTCTCGGGATGGACCGTGCGGATCCACTCCCTGTTCCGCAGTACGTGGGCGCTGGTCAGCACGAGGCGGGGCGACAGCATGACCCCGCTGCCCTGCGATCCGGCCAGCACCACCACGGACCGCTCGACGGCCGAGCGCAGCATCACCGCGACGAAGGGGTGCCGCGCCCGAATGCGCCGACGCTTCCCTCCGTGTCGTTGCCGACCTTGAGCGGAGCGCCGGTGCGGGCGTCCTTGGCCTGCAGCGTGAACGAGACCTTGTGAGTACGGCTGTCGGCCCGTGCGGTGTCCGCGCCCGCATCGACGACCAAGGCTCTCAGCTTCGCGCCGGCCTTGACCTCCTTGCGTATCTCGACGGTGAACTCCATCTGGATGTCGCCGAGTTCGAAGACGAGGTCCTGCCCCGCCGAACGCCGGGCCGCGGTCAGCAGTTCGTCACGGATGGTCTGCACGGCGTCCGCGAGTTCGATGCGTGACTCGTCGGCAGCGCTCATGGGGCCTCCTTAAGCCTTCGGTCCGGCCGGCGTGCGGCCGTGGCCCCGTGAACGCGCCGTGGGGGCGGTGGCTTCAAGGGTCCCGCCCCCCCCCCTCGCGTCTTTTGTCCCCCCCCCCCTGCCCCCCCCCCCGCGACGTTAGGTCCCGCTGAGTCCCAACCGGCCACGACCGTCCCGTCGTTCGAGCAACAGATCCTGTTCAAGGCGTCCCAGGATCCCGGGTACGCCTGCTTCCGCATCCCCGCGATCGTGAAGACCAAGGACGGCACGCTGCTCGCCTTCGCCGAGGGCCGGGTGCTCAACTGCGGCGACGCCGCCGACATCGACATCGTGCTCAAGCGGTCGACCGACGGCGGGCGCACCTGGGGACCGCTCCAGGTCGTCAACGAGGGCAACGGCGACACGCACGGCAACCCGGCACCGATCGTGGACCGTGAGACCGGCCGCATCCTGCTGGCCGAGACGTACAACACGGGGCGTACCGACAGCGGCAGTTGCTCGGTTCCCTGTAATCGCATTCCCCATCTGCAATACAGCGACGACGACGGGCAGACCTGGTCCGAGCCTCGCGATCTGAGCGACCGGATACTGCCCGCGAACTGGAACTCCTGGTACGCCACCGGCCCCGTGCACGGCATCCAGCTCACCAAGGGCAAGCACGCCGGGCGGCTGGTCTTCGGCGTCAACACCGAGACCTGGGACGGCAGTCGGGTCACCGCCAACCACGCGGCCCTCATCGTCAGCGACGACGGCGGCGACAACTGGAGGATCGGCGCCACCGACTCCTGGCCCATCTCCGCGGCCGACGGCACCTTCCGGCAGAAGCCGTCCGAAGTGACCCTCACCGAGCGCACGGACGGCAAGATCCTCATCAGCGGCCGGGAACAGGACGGTACCGACCTCGGGCACCGCAGCCAGACCTACAGCAGCGACGGCGGCGACAGCTTCACCGGGCCGTTCCACGACATGCCGGACCTCTACACGCCCCAAGTCCAGGGCGCCACACTGCGGTTGGGCAACCGCATACTGCTGTCGGCCCCGGGCGACCCGGACCGTCGCCGGACCATGATGATCCGCAGCTCCTACGACGGCGGCGACACCTGGGACAGCGTGGACCGCGGCAAGGTCGTCACCACGGACTGGTCGGGATACTCCGACATGGTGGACGTCGATACGTCCACGGTGGGTCTGATGTACGAGGGCGGCGCCGTCGACGCGCGGGACGAGATCCGGTTCGCG
The DNA here is from genome assembly GCF_042795335.1 of Streptomyces sp. NPDC056479. Lineage (NCBI taxonomy): Bacteria > Bacillati > Actinomycetota > Actinomycetes > Kitasatosporales > Streptomycetaceae > Streptomyces > Streptomyces sp. NPDC056479. The sequence goes on from NZ_JBHTRZ010000003.1 coordinate 223,152, forward strand.
CGGTTCAACGAGGACTGGCTCGGGGCCCGGCGCGGCCCGGACCCGACCACCGCCGACCTGGCCATCGGAGCACCGCGCGCGACCGTCCTGGGCGGCGCCGGGACGACGGACGGCGTGCTGGGCAGGGCCCTGGAGTTCGACGGCAAGGACGACGCCGTACGGCTGCCGTACCGGAGCAGCCTCCCGCTCGGGACGGGTGAGTTCACGGTGTCGCTGTTCTTCCGCTACTCCGCCATGTCCGGCGAGCAGCCGTTCCTGTGGATGGGCGGGATCGGCAGCACCCAGCCCCAGATCTGGCTGCGCGGGGAGCCCGACAACAACCGGGTGCGCGCCCTGATCACCACGCGCGAGGGGTTCGGGACCGTGCACACCTCGTCCGTGTGGGCCGGTGGTGCCGCCAATGACGGCGAGTGGCACCATCTGGCGCTGCGGCGCGGCGGCGGCCGGCTGACGCTCTTCCTCGACGGCCGGGCGATCAGCACCACGGACGTGCCCGGTTCGGTCAGCCGCAACTCGCCGTTCGGTGTGCACGTCGGCCAGCGCATGGACAGCCGGGCCTTCCTCACCGGCACGATCGACGACGTCCGGGTGTGGAACCGGGCACTCGGCGAGGAGGAGCTCAGCGCCTCGGCGGCACAGTCGAACACCCGCAAGAAGGTGAACACCCGCGACACCGTGCTGTGGCTGCCCATGGACCACGTGGGCTGAGGCCACTAACGTCCCGGGCGTGCCCGACGACACACGAGCACGGCAGCGCACGGGAACCGGCCTCGGACTCCTGCTGGTCCTGGTTCTCGCCGCAGTACTGCTCACCGCCCTCCCGGACGACGGCGAACGGGAGGGCGGTGACGCGTGCGTGGCGCACTCGGTCGCGTCCTGGTCGGCCGACGAGGATCTGACCGCCGAGTTCGCCCGCTACGGCGACGACCCCTCCCGCACCGACGACTGGACCGGGGGCGACGGGACGCACTCGGTGCGGCTGCCGGACGGGCGGGTGCTGTGGCTGTTCTCCGACACCTATCTCGGGCAGGTGCACGCCCCGCCCAACCCGTTCGGCGAGTCGTTCACCTGGCGGGAGGCGACCGCTCCGCTGGTGCGCAATTCGGCGGTCGTCATGCGCGAGGGACGCCTGGAGCGCACGCTTCCCGCCCCGCTGTTCCCCGATCCCGCCCCCAACCAGTGGCGCTGGCCGGTCGCGGCCCGCGTCGAGCCCCGCTCCCCCGGATCGTCGAAACAGGTGCTGCGGGTACTGCTGTGGGTGCGCACGGCCGGGCAGTCCCCCTGGATCTACGGTGTGCCGACCGCCACCGAGGTGGCCACGCTCTCGCTGCCCGATCTGCGGGTCGAGTCGGTCACCAAGGTCCTCGACCAGCAACGGGTGCCGGATGCCTCACGGCGGGTCCTGTTCGGGACGACGCTCGTCGAGGAGGGCGGCTGGACGTACGTCTTCGGGGGTGACGACGGTCAGGCCGCGTCCCGACCCGTCTCGCACGCCTACGTCGCCCGTGTGCCGGACGGCCGGCTCGCCGAACCGGGAGCCTGGCGGTACTGGAACGGCTCCGCGTGGGGGAAGGCGGGTGCGCGGCCGCGGGCCGTGCTGGGGGACGGGCAGCGCACCGGAGTGGGCAGCGCGTTCTCGGTGGCGCGGGTGCGGGGGACGTACGTGCTGTTCACGATGGCCCCCGGCGCCGAGGGGCTGACGACCGTCACGTCGTACTGGGCCTGCTCCCCCGCCGGGCCGTGGCGCGGGCCGACGAAGGACTTCACCCCGTCGCTGCCGCCGGGCGGGCAGGTCGCCGCCTACAACCCGCAGGTGCACCCCGAGCTGAGCGGCGACGGACATCTGGTGCTGAGCTACGACGTCAACTGGCTGGACACCGGCGGAGCGGCGGCGCAGCTCAGCCGGAACGTGTCCCTGTACCGACCACGGTTCGTGACGCTGCGGGCTGCGCCGACACGGTGATCGTCTCCTGGGCGTCATGGGCGCGCCGCTTGGCGATGACCGCGCACACCATCAACTGCATCTGGTGGAAGAGCATGAGCGGGAGCACGGCCAGTGAGGCGTGCGCGCCGAACAGGACGCTCGCCATGGGCAGCCCGGCGGCGAGCGACTTCTTCGAGCCGGCGAACTGGATCACGATGCGGTCCTCCCGGCCGAAGCGCAGCGCCTTGGCGCCGTACCAGGTCAGGGCGAGCATCACGGCCAGCAGCACCGCCTCGACGGCGAGCAGGCCGCCGAGCCGGATCGGGCTCACCTGGTGCCAGATGCCCTGGACCATGCCCTCGCTGAACGCGGTGTAGACGACCAGCAGGATCGAGCCCCGATCGACGAGCCCGAGGACACTCTTGTGCCGGGCGACGAAGCCGCCCACCCGTCGCCCGCCACCACCCTGCTCGACGCGCTTCGCGCGGCCCCTCCTGACTCCGCAGCAGCGCAGCAACTGCCCGGCGACGAACGGCACCAGCAGCTGCAGCACGATCCCGACCACCGAGTCGGCGGAGAAGCCACCCGCGCTGCCGCCGAGCACGGCCGCCGCGAGGAGCGGGGTGGCGACGATGCCGACGAGGGAGGAGAAGGAGCCCGCGCAGATCGCGGCGGGCACGTTGCCGCGGGCCATCGAGGTGAAGGCGATCGACGACTGGATGGTCGACGGGACGAGGGTGAGGAAGAGCAGACCCTGGTAGAGGGGGTGGCTCAGGATCACCGGGACGAAGCCCCGGGCGGCCAGGCCGAGCAGCGGGAAGGCGACGAAGGTGCAGGCGAGGACGGTGACGTGAAGCCGCCAGTGCTTGACGCCGTCCAGCGCCTCACGGGTGGACAGCCGGGCGCCGTAGAGGAAGAACAGGAAGGCGATCGCGGCCGTGGAGGCACCGGACGCCACGTCGGAGGCCGCCCCGCGCGCCGGGAAGAGGGCCGCGAGCCCCACGGTTCCGAGCAGCAGCAGGATGTACGGGTCGATCGGCATCCAACGCGGCCATTGCAGGCGTTTCACTGTGCTCCACTACTTCGCTGTCGCTTCGCTGAACTTCCGGCTCCGGGCACGGACGTGCCCTCTCCATCGTCCTCTGAGGGTCAGCGATCGGGAATCCCGCATACCACTCTGACTGTCATCACGTTCCGCGATAGCAGTGGGTAACCTGGTGGCGTGTACGACCCCTCACATCTGCGTACGTTCCTCGCGGTGGCCCAGACCCTGAGCTTCACACAGGCCGCCCGGCGCCTCGGCCTGCGCCAGTCGACCGTCAGCCAGCATGTACGGCGGCTGGAGGACGTCACCGGGCGGCCGCTGTTCACCCGGGACACCCACTCCGTGGAGCTGACCGAGGACGGCGAGGCGATGCTGGGCTTCGCCCGCCGGATCCTGGAGGTGCACGAGCAGGCGACGTCGTTCTTCACCGGCACCCGGCTGCGCGGCCGGCTGCGATTCGGCGCGTCCGAGGACTTCGTCCTGACCCGGCTGCCGGAGATCCTGGAGGGCTTCCGGTACGAGCATCCCGAGGTCGACCTGGAGCTGACGGTCGAGCTCTCGGGCACCCTGCACGAGCAGCTGGCCGCCGGAAAGCTCGACCTGGTGCTGGCCAAGCGGCGTCCCGAGGATCCACACGGCGAACCGGTCTGGCACGACCGGCTGGTGTGGATCGGCGCGGAGCGGCTCCGGCTGGAGGCGGACCGCCCCGTGCCGTTGATCGTCTATCCACCGCCGGGCATCACCCGGGCGCTCGCACTGGAGGCGCTGGAACGGCAGGGGCGTGACTGGCGGATCGTGTGCACCAGCGGCAGCCTCAACGGGCTGATCGCGGCGGCGCGGGCCGGGCTCGGGGTGATGGCGCACTCGCGGGGACTGATTCCGCCGGGCCTCGTGCGCGTGCCGGACCGGTTCGGGCTGCCCGCGCTCGGGCGCGTCGACTTCGTGCTGGTGCACGGCCGGCGGCACCCGGCGGCCCAGGGGGCGGCGGACGCTCTGGCGGGGGCGATTCTGGCGGGCGGGGATCGGCTGCACCGCCGTTAGCGGGGCGGGGCACCGGCGCCGAAAGGAAACCGGAGTGACAGGTTCGGCCTCGCGCACGCTGACAGAGGAGACGACTGCGGCAGCGCGGGGAAAACAAGATCGACAGGGCCCGTACCCGGCAATCGGGTCGTACAGATTTGGTGGAGATTACGGCCCCGAAACTTACTCAACCGTCAGTTTTCTGTCCGACCCTTCCCCATGTGAGCGCATTTTCCACCGCTGACCAGTGGATACCTGAGCACTGGTCGATTTTCGGCCCCCTCCCGTCCGAAAGGCGGGTGGGGTAGCTTTCACGGCGCTGTGCGGAGCGTCAGCCGAAGTGTTCGGAGCGGGGAGCGGGGTTTGCGCGAGTTCACCAACCCTCCGTTGGCGTTGGCACCGCCGGTGGGCGGCCTGGCCGATGTCGTCTTCCAGCATGCCCAGGAGGATCCGTCGTACGTCGTGCTGGGCCGCAAGGACGAGGGCGACCAGTGGCGTGACGTCACCGCCGCCGAGTTCCGGGACGAGGTCCTGGCCCTCGCCAAGGGCCTGCTCGCCCGGGGCATCCGCTTCGGCGACCGGGTCGCGATCATGTCGCGCACCCGCTACGAGTGGACGCTCTTCGACTTCGCGCTGTGGACCATCGGCGCGCAGGTGGTGCCGATCTACCCCACCTCCTCGGCCGAGCAGTGCTTCTGGATGCTGTACGACGCCGAGTGCTCGGCGGCGATCGTGGAGCACGAGGACCACGCGATGACGATCGCGACCGTCATCGGCCGGCTGCCGCGGCTGCACCAGCTGTTGCAGCTGGACTCGGGCGCCGTGCAGGAGCTGTACGACGCGGGCGCCCATCTCGACGACGAGGTGGTCCACCGCCACCGGCAGGCGGTCACACCGGACTCGATCGCCACGATCATCTACACCTCGGGTACGACCGGCCGCCCCAAGGGCTGTGTCATCTCGCACGGCAACTTCATGTACGAGGCGGACACCGTCATCGAGCGCTGGGAGCCGGTGTTCCACTCCAAGAAGGGCGACGAGGCGGCGACCCTGCTGTTCCTGCCGCTCGCGCATGTCTTCGGGCGGATGGTGCAGGTGGCCGCGATCCGCGGCAGGGTCCGCTTCGGCCACCAGCCGCAGATGAACGCGGCGGCCCTGCTGCCGGACCTCGCCGCCTTCAAGCCGACGTTCTTCCTCGCCGTGCCGTACATCTTCGAGAAGGTCTTCAACGCCGCCCGCCGCAAGGCCGAGAAAGAGGGCAAATCCGGCCCCTTCGAGAAGGCCGTCGAGGTCGCCGTGAAGTACGCGGACGCCGTGGAGGCCAAGGCGTGGGGCATCGGGCCCGGCCCGTCGGCGGGGCTGCGCATGCAGCACCAGCTCTTCGACAAGCTCGTCTACTCCAAGATGCGGGCGGCGATGGGCGGCCGCATCCGGCACGCGATGTCCGGCGGTTCGGCGATGGACCGGCGGCTCGGGCTGTTCTTCGCGGGCGCCGGTGTGCACATCTACGAGGGCTACGGCCTCACCGAGTCGACGGCGGCCGCGACCGCGAACCCGCCCGAGCGCACCCGCTACGGCACCGTCGGCCGCCCCATCCCCGGCATGACCGTGCACATCGCGGACGACGGCGAGATCTGGCTGCACGGTGACAACATCTTCCAGGGCTACCTCAACAACCCGAAGGCCACCGACGAGTCACTGCACGACGGCTGGCTGGCCACCGGTGACCTGGGCTCCCTCGACGAGGACGGCTTTCTCACCATCACCGGCCGCAAGAAGGAGATCCTGGTCACCTCCGGTGGCAAGAGCGTCTCGCCGGGCGTGCTGGAGGAACGGGTCCGGGACCATCCGCTGGTCTCGCAGTGCATCGTCGTCGGCAACGACCGCCCGTACATCGCGGCCCTGGTCACGCTCGACCAGGAGGCCGTGGAGCACTGGCTGATGATGCGCGACAAGCCGCAGATGACCCCGGCCCAGCTGGTGCGCGACCCCGACCTGGAGACCGAGGTGCGGCGCGCGGTCGTCGCCGCCAACACCCTGGTCTCGCAGGCCGAGTCGATCCGCACCTTCCGGATCCTCGCCCAGCCCTTCACCGAGGAGCACGGACTGCTCACGCCGTCGCTGAAGCTGAAGCGCAAGGCGATCGAGAACGCGTACTCGGGCGAGGTGGAGGCGCTGTACCAGGCGTGAGTCCGTGCCGGGTCAGCTGATGTTCACGCGGAAGACCTTGTCCGCTCCGTCCGGCTCGCCTCCGTTGTTGTCGCTGTTGGTGGTGGACAGCCACAGCTGGTCGGCGCCCGGCACCTTGGTGACCGTGCGCAGCCTGCCGTAGGTACCGACGTAGTACGCGGTCGCCGAGCCGACGTTCTCGGTGTCGCCGTTGATGGGGATGCGCCACAGCCGTTCGCCGCGCAGGGCCGCCATGTAGATGACGTTGCGGACGATGGCGATGCCGCTCGGGGACGCCTCGGAGACGGGCCACGTCTTCTTCGGGTTGGTCATGCCGGAGACCGAGCAGGTGCCTTCGCAGGTCGGCCAGCCGTAGTTGGCGCCCGGCTTGATCAGGTTGAGCTCGTCGTAGGCGCTGTTGCCGAACTCCGCCTCCCACAGACGGCCGCTCCGGTCGAAGGCGAGGCCCTGCGGGTTGCGGTGGCCGAGGGAGTAGACGTAGGTGCCGAAGGGGTTGCCGGGGGCCGGTCGGCCGTCCGTCGTCAGGCGCAGGATCTTGCCGTTGAGGGAGTTCTTGTCCTGGGCGAGCGAGGAGGTCTGGGCGTCTCCGGTGGAGGCGTACAGCAGCCCGTCCGGGCCGAAGGCGAGCCGCCCGCCATTGTGGTAGCGGTTCTTCTTGATGCCCTGCAGCAGGACCGTGTAGCCGCTCAGTGAGCTGCCGTCGTAGGTCATCCGCGCGATGCGGTTGCCCTCGGCGGCGGTGTGCATGAAGTACACGCGGTGGTTGGTGGCCCAGCCGGGGTCGACGGCCACGCCGAGCAATCCGCCCTCGCCGTCCGTGGTGACCGCGTTCGGGACACTGCCGACCTGGGTCCTGGTGCCGTCCTTGGTCAGCTTGAACACCTTGAAGCTGTCCCGTTCGGTGACCAGGGCGCTGTTGCCGTCGGGCATCCAGTAGGTGCCCCAGGGGATGCTCCAGCCGGACGACAGCGTGCCGATGGACGAGGGGACGCCGCCGTCCGTCGCGCAGGCCCGGGTGGTGAAGGTGACGGTGTTGCTCTGCGGGGAGACGTTCCCCGAGGCGTCGCGCGCCACGACGTTCAGGCTGTAGGGGCTGTCGCAGGCGAGCCCGGTGAGCGTGGCCGAGGTGGCGGGCGGGGTGCCGGTGACGGTCTTGTAGACGGTGGCGCCGCTGCGGATGTCGTACGCCGTGACCGCCTTGTCGTCCGTCGCGGCGCCCCAGTTCAGCGTGGCGCTGTTCGCGGTGACGTCGGCGTACGCCAGTGTGCCGGGCTTGGTCGGCGGGGTGGTGTCGGAGCCGGCGGCGGTCCTGCAGTCCACGGCGGGGCTGGCCGGGGAGGCGTTGCCGGCCGCGTCCCGGGCGATGACGGTGAGGTCGTAGGTGGTGTTGGGGGTAAGCCCGGTGAGGTTCTGGGTGGTCGTGCCGCCCGTGGCCTCACCGATCTTGTTGCCGTGCTCGTAGACGTCGTACGCCACCACCCCCACGTCGTCCGTCGAGGCGCCCCAGGTGAGGGTCAGGGTGTTCTCGGTGATCGCCGAGCAGTTCGGTGTGCCGGGGCGGGTCGGGGCCTGGGTGTCCGCCGCCGGACCCGCGGTCAGCTTGTCGAGGTTGGGGCCGCCGCCGGAGGTGGTCGCCGTCGCGCGGATCTTGTGAGTGCCCGCGGGCAGGTCGGCGGTGATCGACTTGACCGCCCAGGTGTCCCAGTTCGCGGTGGGCGGGAAGGGCACCTTCGACGCGACGACCTGTCCGCCCACCGCGATGTCCATGGGCCGGTCGGTGGTGGTGCCGTTGGCGTAGCGGAAGGCGAGCGAGGCGCGGCCGGCCGTGTCCGCGCTCACCGTGAACTCGACGTACGAGCCGGTGACATTGGTGTAGTCGACGAAGCCGGAGCCCGTGTAGCCGGTGTGGTTGGCCGCCACCGTGCCCTGGGAGATGGTCGCGGCCTCGGCCTGGTGGTCGGTGACCGCGACGGCGGCTCTGGAGGGTGGGGAGGCGCTGAGGAGGGACAGCAGCAGGCCGCACAGGGCGGCGAGGAGTACGCCGGTGCGGTGTCGGTGTCTGGCGGCGATGACGTGCACGGGGGCCACCTCCGGTGGTGGGGGGTGAGGGGGAGGTCGGGAGTGCGCGGGTTCAGAGGAGTTGGTAGCCGCGAAGGTTCGTGAGCAGCAGGTGGCAGTCCTGGAGGGAGCCGGAGGCGTCGCCGAGGCTGCGGTAGATGCCCCACTTGGGGCGCACCCGGTCGGCCAGGAAGGTGTCGACGCCGCTGCGTGACTTGTCGATCAGCGTGCTGCCGCCGCTCTTGAGGATCCAGCGGACCGAGCCGGACGAGCCGTCGCCGACCTTGATCTGGAAGTCGACGTCGGTCCAGGTGTCGTGCAGCGGGTCCAGGGAGGTGCGGCCGATGAGGGTCCCGGAGATGGGGAGTTGGAGCTCGATGGTCTGAGCACCGTTCACCCGCCGCAGCGACTGCACGACGATCGGCGAGGAGCCGGCGCCGGGCTGCTTCATCTGCATGATGTGCGTGAAGGTGGTCGTGGCCTTCAGCGAGCTCGGTATGTACATCGAGTAGGTGATCCGCCAGGTCTGGCCCGGCAGCCACTTCAGAAAGCCGGAGGAGGTGCGCAGACCGGTGACCTCGTGACGCTGGCGGTCGGTCGAGGTGTCCCGGTCGGCCTTGTGCATGGTGAAGCGCCAGTTGTCGCCGTCCGGACGGATGTGGGGCGCGCCCGCCGGATGCGAGTCGGCTCGGTCGTCCTCGATGGTCTCGAAGGCGCGTAGGCCGTCGGAGCGCGCGGACGGGGACCACTTCAGCTGCCAGGAGGCGGCTGTGGCGGGGGTGGCGGGCAGGCCGACGGCGGCGACGGCCGCGCCGCCCAGGGCCGCGCCGAGCAGGGTTCTGCGGCTGGTTCTCATGACTGCTCCCTCTCGGTGGTGGGGGTGCGGGGCCCGGCGCGCAGCTGCTCGTTCATGATCAGGAAGGCGCCCAGGCCGTGGAGGTCGTTGGTCGCCCGGGTGCGGGCGGCGTAGTACGCGTAGTCGCCGACGTTGGTGCCGACGGAGATGTCGGTGAGGTCGGTGCGGCCGTCCGGGCCGAGCGAGATCTTCCGCAGGACGCCCCGGTAGCCGCGTTCGGCGACCTTCGCGTAGTGCGGGTCGAGGTGGCCCTGCCGGGCGCCTCGGGAGAGGGCGTAGGTGAACATGCTGGAGCAGGAGGTCTCGGTCCAGTTGTCGGCGCGGTCGCCCTTGTCGATGACCTGGAACCAGCGTCCGGTGGCCGGGTCCTGGTACCGCTCCAGGCCCGCGGCCAGCTTCCGCAGGATGCTCAGCAGGGCCGGGCGGCGCGGATGGGTGGCGGGGAGGGCGTCCAGGACGTTCACGATCGCCATCGAGTACCAGCCGACGGCACGGCACCAGTGCTCGGGGGCGAGGCCGGTGACCGGGTCGGACCAGGTGGTGGTGCGCGACTCGTCGTAGGCGTGGCGCAGCAGGCCGCCCGGGACCTGGAGATGGCCGCCGTAGACCTGGAGCTGCTCGGCGGCCTCGTCGTTGGCGTAGGCGGAGTCGTGGAACTCCTTGCCGTACTCCACCAGGAACGGGGCGACCATGTAGACGCCGTCGGCCCACAGTTGGTGGGCCCGGCTCGCGGTGTCGGCGTGCCAGAGGCCGCCGTCCTCGGTGCGCGGGTAGGTGTCGAGGCGGTCGCGGATCCGCTTCGCCGCGATGCGGTAGCGGTCGTCGCCGGTCTCGTGGTGCAGGATCGTCAGCAGCCGCCCGGTCTGCATGCTGTCGAGGTTGTCGAAGCCGCGGTCGATGGAGCCGTCGGCGGCGACGAACCGGTCGACGTAGCTCTTGATGTACGCCAGTTGGTCCGGGTCGTGGGTGCGGCGGTGGACGAGGTACTGGCCGTAGAGGTAGAGGCCGACGGGGTACGACCAGCCGCCGATCGTGCTCGGCGAGAAGCGGGCCGTGGTGGAGTCGACCAGGGCGACCGACCAGTCCGTGACGGCGCGTGGGGGCTCGGCGGCGGACACGGGTCGTGTCTTTCCGGCGGCCGCGGGTGCCGCGGTCAGGGTCCCGGCGGCGAGCACAGCGGCCGTGAGCAGCGCGTGCAGACGTCTCATGGTGCTCCTTCGCGGTAGGCGGGGACGAAGGCCGGATCGCCGGGCAGGGGACGGGGAGTGTCGACCAGGTCCCGGACGAGGGAGTGGTCGGGTGAGAGCCGGCAGGCCGGGTCGGTGCGGGTGGCGTCTGCGGTGAGTGCGTACGCCTGGCAGCGGCAGCCGCCGTGGTCGGTGGAGCGCAGGGCGCAGCCGCGGCACGGTTCACGCATCCAGCTCTCGCCGCGGTAGGCGTTGAACGCATGCGACTCCCGCCAGATCCAGTCGAGTCGGCGGTCCTTGACGTTGGGTGGGTCGAGTCCGGGCAGGGCGGCCGCCGCCGGGCACGGCAGGACCGTGCCGTCCGGGGCGACGGTGAGCGAGATCGCGCCCCAGCCGCCCATGCAGGGCTTCGCGGTGCCGTCGATGTGGTCGGGGGCGACCCAGACCAACTCCGGTGTGCTGCCGGGGCGTTCGCGCCAGTGGGCGAGCCGGGCGCGGGCGCGGTCCACCTGCTCGCGGGTGGGCAGCAGGGCGGCGCGGTTGCGCAGGGCCCAGCCGTGGAACTGGGTGTGGGCGAGCTCGATCCGGTCGGCGCCCCAGGCCACGCCGAGCGCGATCAGGTCGTCCAGCGCGTCGATGTTGCCGCGGTGCAGGACGACGTTCAGGCCGAACGGCAGACCGGTGGCGCGGATCAGCCGGGCGGCCCGCTCCTTCGCGGCGAACGAGCGAGCGCCCGCGATGCGTTCGGAGGCGGCCGGATCGGCGTGCTGCACCGACAGCTGGACGCTGTGCAGTCCGGCCGCGACGAGCCCGTCGAGCCGCAGCCGGTCCAGGCCGACGCCGCTGGTGACGAGCTGGGTGTGCAGGCCCGCGGTCTCGGCGGCGGCGACGAGGTCCGGCAGATCGCGTCTCAGCAGTGGTTCGCCGCCCGACAGATGAGTCTGTACGACGCCCAGGTCGGCGGCCTGCCGGAACACTCCGGCCCACTGTTCGGCGGTCAACTCTACTGACCGACCGGCCAGTTCGACGGGGTTGGAGCAGTACCCGCAACGCAGCGGGCAGCGGTGGGTGAGCTCCGCGAGCAGGGCCCACGGGGGATCGGCGGTCACCGCAGCCAGCCCTCCTTTCGCAAGGTCTCGAGGAATCCGGGCACTTCGGCGGCGACCGGGGCGCCGGGGAAGCGTGCTCCGAGTTCGGCGACGATGTCGTCCACTCCCCTGCTGCCGTCGCACAGCCGCAGCACGCCGCCCGCGCTGCCGTGCAGCACGACCACGCGCTCGGGCAGCAGCAGGAGGTCGGTGCCGCGCACCCGGTCGTGGCGCAGCAGGACGGAGCGGGCGAGGGCGGGGCGCCAGGTCATGGGCCACCGCCGTCCACGGCGTCCAGCAGGGCCCACAGCACATCGCACTTGAAGGCCAGCGCGGCCACCGCCCGCTCCTGCCGCTCCCGGGTGCGGGCCCGGTCCAGGACCAGGGCGAGGGCCTCGTCGCCGTCCCGGGCGCCCTGGTCGATGCGGGTGCGGAAGTAGGCGAGGCCCTCGGGGTCGATCCACGGGTAGTGGCGTTCGAAGGCGGCGATGCGGGTGCGCATCAGATCCGGTGCGGACAGTTCGGTCAGCGACGCGGCCACGGCGTCCAGGACCGGACTCAGCCGGCAGAAGTTGACGTATCCCTCGACGGCGAGCCGTACCCCGGGCAGCACCCGGGAGGCGTCCCAGAGTTCGTCCCGGCCGAGGCCGGCCGCCTCGCCGAGCCGCAGCCAGCGCTCGATGCCGCCCTCGCCCTCGGCCGCGCCGTCGTGGTCGCGGATGCGGCGCAGCCAGGCGCGGCGCAGTGCGGGCCGTTCCAGCTTGGCGAGGATCAGGGCGTCCTTGACCGGGATGTGGCGTTGGTAGTGGAAGCGGTTGGCGATCCAGCGACGCAGCTCGGCGGGCGTCAACTCGCCTTTGTGCATACGGAGGTTGAAGGGGTGCCGGTCGTGGTAGCGGGCCGCGGTGACGGCCCGCAGCCGCCCGGTGAACTCGGTGGCCGTCCAGGGGGCTGCGGCGCCGTCGGCGTGCACGCGTGTCGCGGTCACGGTGCTCTCGCGGTGCGGCCGGCTAGCGGTCGGCGAGGGCGTAGGCGGTCACTTCGAGGGCGGTCTCCACAACGGAGTGACCAGGGCTTTGCCACACCTCTTCATCCGATGCTTCCTGAATGACCTGTTCCGCCTGGAGGGTGTCGAGCAGCCTCTCGTCCATGTGCGCATACCTGCTTTCCTGAGGAAGTGGGGGTCTCAGAGCCCAGACAGGCGCTTGCTGTTCACATGCATGCACCGAGTTCATCAACGCGTTCGGTGGCGCGATACAGAGTCTCGGCATGACGGGCCACGGTCAATGGTCCGGACCCATAACGCCGGATGCGTTTCCGGCCAATCTCGCGGCGACTGCTGACTCGCCGGTCAGTTACGGCGGTTTTGCGCATCGGATTCCGCCGTCAGGAATGCACGGCTCCCCGTGATCGTTGACGATATGAGTACCACCTGACGACAACCGTAAGGATCAAGAGCTCGTGAGCAGCAAGGTCCCCCCGATCAACCTCAACAACGGCGTGGAGATGCCCCAGCTGGGCTTCGGCGTCTGGCAGGTGCCGGACGACGAGGCGGAGGAGGCGGTCGGCACCGCGCTTGAGGCCGGGTACCGCAGCATCGACACAGCGGCGATCTACGGCAACGAAGAGGGCACCGGCAAGGCCATCGCCGCCTCCGCCCTCCCCCGCGAGGACATCTTCGTCACCACCAAGCTCTGGAACGGCGACCAGGGGTACGACGCCACCCTCCGCGCCTTCGACGAGTCGCTGGCCAAGCTGGGCCTGGAGTACATCGACCTGTACCTCATCCACTGGCCGATGCCGGCCCGCGGCACCTACGTCGACACCTACAAGGCCTTCGAGAAGCTGCACGCCGACGGCCGTGCCCGCGCGATCGGCGTCTCCAACTTCCTTCCGGAGCACCTGGAGCGCCTGATCGGCGAGACCTCGGTGATCCCGGCGGTCAACCAGATCGAGCTGCACCCGCACCTTCAGCAGCGCGCCTCCCGCGAGTTCCACGCCGAGCACGGCATCGCCACCGAGGCCTGGTCGCCGCTCGGTCAGGGCAAGGGTCTGCTGGAGGTCCCGGCGATCGTCGCCATCGCGCAGAAGCACGGCCGCACCCCGGCCCAGATCGTGCTCCGCTGGCACCTCCAGACCGGCAATGTCGTGATCCCGAAGTCCGTGACGCCCTCGCGGATCAAGGAGAACATCGAGGTCTTCGACTTCAGCCTGGACGACGAGGACCTGGCCGCGATCAGCGCGCTCAACGAGGACCGGCGCATCGGCCCGGACCCGGCGACGTTCGGCGGCTGACACCCGCCGCGGCCCATCCGCCACCGTATCGAGACAGCACTCCGCCCGCCGCTCAGTCGTCTGAGCGGCGGGCGGACGTGTACGCAGGGCCCGGTGACCGGCTCCCGTGCGGGGAGCCTCAGTCGCCGCGCACGTCGGTGAAGACGACCTCGAACTCCTCCAGCCCGATCACGCTCACATGCGCCTTCGCGGCGCCCTCGTGCCGGGCCCCCGCCTGACCCGAGCGGGACGCCGCCAGGGACGTCTGGTCGACGAAGATCGCCCCGACCATGCCGCGTCCGCGCTCCCGGTCGACCAGCAGGGACGCCCTGGCCAGCCCGGGAAGCGTGTCGAGCCTGGGGACCACCGTCGCCCGGAACGTGTCGGCGAGCAGATCCGTGTCCCTCGGGTCGAACTCCAGCCGCGTGAGGCGCAGCCCGCCGCCCGCCTGCGGCTGCCGTACCCGATGGAAGACCAGCGCCTCGTAGTTGTCGACCGCCAGCGTGCCCGCGAACGGATCCAGCATCGCCGCCCGCCGCTCCCGCAGCACCTCGTCGCTGTTCTGCCGGGCCCGCTCCGTCTCCCACCAGCTCGCCGCGAGCAGTTTGCCGAGCGTACGGTCCACGAACACGCTCGCGCCGCGGTACCCGGGACGGTCCTCCAGAAGGTCCCGTCCCTCCGTGTTCATGGCCCTGATGGCCGTGTCGATCTTCGTCGGATCGCCGGTCGTGTAGATGGCGCGTACGAACATGGCACCTCCCGGAAAGCCGGGCGCACATCCGAAATCTTCGGCATGTCCAGTGTTCTACCGGGGCCATGACGCCGCAATCAGCGCAGCGGACCCCGGGTCGCGCCCAGGGGGTTGACGGGGTCACGCAAAGAAGTCACCTTGTACGACACCCGGTCAGGAAACTTTCCTAACAGAAGGGTCCCCCCACAGTGCGCATCCGAACACTGACCCTCGCCGCGGCCTCCGGGGCCGCTCTGCTCGCCGCCGGACTGCTCCCCACGAGCGCCTCCGGCACCTCAGGACCGACGTCCCTCCGGGAGGGCTCGGTCAGCGCGGCCGACCTGCTCGCCAAGGTGACGTCCTGCTCGCAGATCTCGAACGGCAAGTACCGCACCGACGAGGAGACCTCGGCCACGATCCCCGTCTGCGGCAAGAACGGCGCCGTCTTCTGGAAGGCCGACATGGACATCGACTGCGACGGCCAGCGCACCGGCAAATGCAATGAGGACACCGACCCCTGGTTCCAGCCCGACACCGCCTTCCACCAGTCCGACGGCAAACCGCTGCGCTCCGACACCCTGCCCTACGTCGTCGTCCCCAGCATCAGCGGCACCTGGGACTACTCGGCCGCGGGCATCAAAGGCGGCGGAGTGGTCGCCGTCATCCACGGCAACCAGGTCCTGTACGCCGTCGTCGGCGACACCGGGCCCCAGCAGATCATCGGCGAGGCCTCCTACTCGGCCGCCGAGCGGCTCGGCATCGACCCCGACCCGGAGACCGGCGGCACCGATTCGGGCGTGACGTACATCCTCTTCAAGAACTCCAAGGTCTCGCCCATCGAGAGCCACGGCGCGGCGGTCACGCTGGGCGAGAGGCTGGCGAAGGAGTTCCTTCAGAGCAACTGAGCGCGGTGATACGTCAGTTGGGCTGTCCGATCGGCCGTACGACGACGGTGTTGACGTCCACTCCGTCGGGCTGCCGGACGGCCCACACCACCGAGTCGGCGATCTGGTCGGCGGTCAGCAGATGCCCCGGCGGCAGGCTGCCGTAGCTGTCCCAGAACGGGGTCTCGACCCGGCCCGGCGCGATGTGGGTGACGCCCACGCCCCAGTCGGTCACCTGGCGCCGGGTGTTCTCGGCCAGCCCGGTGACCGCCCACTTCGTCGCCCCGTAGATGTTGCCCGGCCCCGGCACGAACCCGGCGACGCTGCCGACCAGCACGATCCGGCCGCGGGTCTCCTTGAGGGCGTCGATGGAGGCGCGGATCAGCAGGGCCGGGCCGAGGACGTTGGTCAGCACCATCTCCTTCCACCCCTCGGGGTCGCCCTCGGCGACGGAGTCATGGGTGGCGAAGCCGGCATTGGCCACGACCGTGTCCAGCCGGCCGAACGCCTTGAGCGTCGCGCCGACCGCCGCCTGTACGTCGGCGTACTCGGCCGCGTTCCCGACGACCGTCAACAGCCCTTCCGGTTCACCGAGTTCCTCGGCGAACCCGCGCAGCCGCGCCGCACCGCGGCCGGTGACGGCGACCCGGTACCCGGTGTCCAGCAACTGCCGCGCGACCGCGGCGCCGATGCCGCTGCCGCCGCCCGTGATGAGTGCGACCGGAGAGTCGGTCATGGTGTTTCCCCCTGTGTCTCGGTTCGGACGACGGGGAGTCCATCACTTGGAGAGCTCTCGAAGTCAAGTCCCGCCGCCGGCCGGCGTCCCCGGCGTCACCTCGTGCGCACCGCCGTGTACACCGTCTGCGCCGCCAGCACGAACACATCGGGGCGGTGGTGCACGCTCGCCTTGTCGTCGGGGTCGAGGAGCCGGTCGAGGGCCGCGCGGTCGTCGGCGTCGAGACGATCACCGAGTCCCTCGCGCGTGCGGGTGAGGGAGGCGACGGCGTAGGCACGGGCGCGGTCCGTGGTCGGGGCCGGCAGGTCGAGGAGGAAGGTGCGGGTGCCGCTGGGCCTGAGTCCCGCGGCGGCGAGCAGCGCCGGCCAGTCCTCCGTCTCGGCGACGGAGCCGGGGAGGTCGGCCCTCATCTGCGTGAACCACTCCACCTCCAGCACATCGAGCCGGGCCTGCAGTCCGGGCCGTCCGAACCCGATGTCCCGCGGCAGGAACCGTGACGGCAGTCCGCCCTCCTGGAGGGCCAGCGTGCCGCCGGACGCGAGACGGTCGGCGAACGCGACGAGCGCGGCGCGCTGATCGCCGAGGTGATGCAGGCTGCGGCCGGCCCACAGCAGATCGGCGGGGTAGTCCAACTCATCGAGAACGCCGGGGAGTTCGCCGGCGAGGGTGCCGAAGCGGTCGGCGACGCCGAGGCGCTCCGCCCGTGCCCGGGCCCGGTCCAGAAGCGGCTCGGATGCGTCGACGGCGACGATCCGGGCGCCGGGGAAGGTGTCGGCGAGCAGACAGGACACGACTCCGGGACCGCTGCCCGCGTCCACGATCAGCCCTGGTTCGGTCTGCCGTTTGGCCAGCCAGGCCATGGCGTGTTCGTACAGGGGCGTGAAGAGCTCGGCCTGCGCCTCCAGCAGCGGGCCCATCTCGGCCCAGTCGACGTCGGTGTGGTCGTGGTGGTGCCGGAGTCGCGGGTGCTGGTGCTGGTGGTGCGGGTGGTTCTCGTGCGCCATGGTGGCCGGCCTCTCGTCGGGTTGCCGCCAGCGTGCTCCGCCGCACCGCCTCCGGGCCACTGTCCTTGCCGTAGCGGCAAAAACGGGGCAAAGAAAAATGGGGTGCGGTGGCGGCCTGCGGTCACTCACGATGGCCCGATGGACGACGAGATGGTGGAGCGCTTCCTCGAGGACGGGTTCGTGAGGATCGAGGGCGCCTTTCCGCCGCGCGTCGCCGAGCACTGCGCGCGGCTGCTGTGGCGGGAGACGGGGTACGACCCGGAGGACCCGGGCACCTGGAAGGACCCCGTGCACTGGGTGTACGACATGGCGCAGGGCCCTTTCGCGGCCGCCGTCAACACGCCCGTCCTGCACGAGGCCTTCGATGTGCTGGTGGGTGAGGACCGCTGGCAGTCGCGCTACTCGCTGGGCAGCTTCCCCCTGCGGTTCCCGCACGAGGAGGAGCCGGACGACGCGGGCTGGCACATCGAGGGCAGCTATCTGCCCGAGGGCGCCGAGCACGCCCACACGAACGTGCACTCGAAGGACCGGGCGCTGCTCATGCTGTTCCTGTTCAGCGAGGTCACCGAGGACAACGCCCCGACCCGCATCCGAGTCGGCTCACATCTCGACGTACCACCCGTCCTGGCACCGTACGCCGAGACCGGCGCCTCCTTCCTGGAGCTGGGCCCGAAGGTCGCGGAGGCCTCCGCGCACCGCCCGCTCGCCCACGCCACCGGCCGCCCGGGCGACGTCTACCTCTGCCACCCGTTCCTGGTCCACTCCGCCCAGCCGAATCACGGCACGCGCCCCCGCTTCATGGCCCAGCCGCCGCTGCACACGGCGGTGCCGCTGGACCTGGACCGGGCCGACGGGGACTACTCAGCGGTGGAGTTCGCGATCCGCCGGGGCCTGGCCCAGGAGCACTGACCAGTCCCCGGCGACCACCGCGCCCCTTCAGGGGCGCGGGGCTCTATCCAATATGCGGCTCCGCCGCGCGGGCGCGACCAGCCACAACGGACCCGCAGTCCCATTCAGCGCACTACGACAGCGGCGGGTAGGCGTTCTGCATCAGCTGTTGGAACTGCGCCGAGAACCAGTGCCCCGACAGCGGAGCGTTGGGCAGCGCACCGGACAGGTTGTTGCCGTTGCGCGGATTGCCCGTATAGGTCGGGTCGCACATCCGGTCGAACCCCTTGCCCTCGTCGTTCGGGATCTCCTGGCTGGCCCCGTCCGACTCACCCGGCGGCTTGATCCAGACGTACGCGTCGATCCCGGCCGCCGGACTGGCCTGCGGCCGCTCACCGAGGCCGGCGCCGGACTGGTTGCACCAGTTGCCGACGTGGATGCGACGGTCGTAGCGGCCGCCGTTGACGTAGGTGTCGACGTCGGTCGTCGCCCCCGGACCGGCGGGCCGTGCCGAGCCACCCCAGCCGTTCCGGGACGTGTCGATCAGCATGCCGATGCCGGAGTTGAAGCCGGTGGTGACCAGCTGGTTGCGGAAGCCCTGTGCGAAGGACAGCTCGTCGGTGTAGCGGTTCCAGTCGACCCACTTGGACTCGCGGACGGACTTGCCGCCGACGGAGTCGTCGATGGTGAAGTTGTTCTCCTTCAGAGCGCTGTAGTTGGCCGTGTTGGCGATGAAGCCGTGTACGTCGTTGACGGTGGCGCCCTCCGAGGTGGCGGCCTCCTTCATCACGGTGGCGCTGGCGGCGAAGTTGTCGTCCCAGCCGATCCAGCCGTGGTGGCCGGCGTCGATGTAGTTGTAGACGTTGGCCGCGTCGCCGAGCTTGTTGAGGGCGTAGCCGACGCCCTTCTGGTAGTTGCCGTTGGCCTTCATCACATCGCACTGCGGGGTGGCCGTCGGACGGCTGCCGGTGTTGGTGACCAGGTTCGGCAGCGAGTCGATCTCGATCGTGGTGACGATCCGCAGCGAGGCGTACTTGGGGTCGGCGAGGATCGCGGCTATCGGGTCGATGTACTCGGCCTTGTACCGGCCGAGCTCCGTCGGGCCGAGCTCGCCGTTGGAGGCGAGGGCGGCGCAGTCACGGCCCGGCAGGTTGTAGATGACCAGCTGGACGACGAGTTCGCCGGAGCCCTTCTGCGTCAGGGCCTCGTCCAGGTGGTCGCGCAGGCCCATGCCGCCGTTCACGCCGTTGATGGCCGCGATCCGGTCCAGCCACACACCGGTCGGCTGATCGGCGATCCGGCTGCCGCCCGACTCGGCGGCGGCCTTCGCGGACCACTCCGGGTTCACGTACACCTTGGCGCCGGAGTACGGGTTGTCGACCTTGGGACCGGTCGGACCGGGGTCGGTCGGATCGGTGGGGCCGCCGCCGTCGTCGACGTTGCAGGTCACGCCGTCGAGGGTGAAGGTGGCCGGGATGGCGTTGGTGCCGCTGTAGGTGCCCTGGAAGCCGAAGCCGACCGAACCGCCGGTCGCGAGTGTGCCGTTGTAGGTCTCGTTGGCAGCGGTGACGGCGGCACCGCTCTGGCTGATCCTCGCGTTCCAGCCGCTCGTGACCTTCTGGTTCCCGGCGTACGACCACTGCACCGACCAGTTCGACTTGGCGGCGCCCTGGTTGGTGACCGTCACGGCCGCGGTGAAGCCGGTGTCCCACTGGTTCTGCACCTTGTAGTCGACGGTGCAGGGGACGGCGGCCGTGCCGATTCCGCCCGGATCCGCGGCGAGCGCGGTTCCCGAGGCACCGGCGACCAGCGTCAGGGCAGCGAGCATCGCTGTTCTGGTACGACTCATGAGTGCGGGTTTCCTTCTCGGTTGCGGGGGTTATCCGTCGAGGGAGCGCAGGTGGTCGCGCAGCCCGATGCCGTACGCCGTGGGCGTACCGTCGTAGCTGGAGATCAGCGCGGGACCGGAGGAGCAGTTCCAGGTGTTCCAGGTCCAGCCGAGGTAGGACAGATCCCGGTCGTCGAACCACTTCATGACCTGGTCGACGAAGGCGTGCGAGCAGGTGTTCTCTCCGATCTCCCCCGCCACCAGCGGCACTTGGGCCGCGACGGGGGCGAGCGTGGAGTTCCAGCAGCTCTCGTTCGCGCAGGTGTTGAAGTTGTAGACGTGCCAGGCGGCGGCGAGACTGCCCGCCGGGTCGGTGGGCCTGTACGTCAGCCACTGACTCAGGTCGTTGGAGTACGCGAGCCCGCCGAGCAGGATCGGGTTGCCGGCGCCCGTGTCCCGTACGGCGTCGACGAGGTCCTGCATGCCGGCGACCTCGTACCCGATGCCGGGGCAGGTGCCGCCGTCCCGCCAGCACTGCCACGCCTGGGTGGTCGTGGCGGTCGCGCGGTCCGGGTAGGGCTCGTTGAACAGGTCGAAGACGACGGTCGGGTCGTCCTTGAAAGTGCTCGCGACCGACGTCCAGAAGGCGGGCGTGTACTGCATGTTCGGCATCGGCTTCTGGCAGGTGGCGCGCACGTCGGAGCAGCCCGCCGAGTTGCCGGTGTACTGGCCCCAGGACCAGTGGAGTTCGAGCATCGGCGTCATGCCGTGCGCCTTGACCCTCGCCACCAGCTCCTTCACGGCGCCGATGTAGTTCGCTCCGCCGTAC
Organism: Streptomyces sp. NPDC056479; assembly: GCF_042795335.1. Classification (NCBI taxonomy): domain Bacteria; kingdom Bacillati; phylum Actinomycetota; class Actinomycetes; order Kitasatosporales; family Streptomycetaceae; genus Streptomyces; species Streptomyces sp. NPDC056479. The sequence continues at coordinate 243,693 of NZ_JBHTRZ010000003.1, forward strand.
TCGGGCTTGATGTTGGACAGGCCCAGCCAGCACTCCTCGTTCAGCGGAATGCGGACCGTGTTGGCGTTCCAGTCGGCGATCGCCTCGATGGCGGCGTCGTCGACGGGGCCGTCCCAGATGCCGTAGCCCTGGACGCACATGAACTCGCCGCCGGAACGGTTGACGCCGAGCAGTCGACGGGTGGTGCCGTCGGCGTCCACGAGCTTGTTCCCGGAGACGTGCAGGGCCGGCACCGTGCCGTCACCGGGGTCCGGCGGATCGGTCGGATCCGTCGGGTCGGTCGGATCGGGCGGCGACGGTTCGGCGACGGCATTGCAGGTAGTGCCGTTGAGCTTGAAGGCGGTCGGTACGGCGTTGCTCCCCGACCAGGACGCGATGAACCCGGCGCTGACGCTCGCGCCGGTGGCCAGCGAGCCGTTCCAGCTCTCGTTGGCCGCGGTCACCGTCGTACCGGACTGGGACCACTTGGCGTTCCAGCCCTGGGTGACCTTCTGGCCGCCTGCGAACTCGAAGCCGAGGCTCCAACTGCTCACGGGCGCCGAGTTGTTGGTGATCTCGACGGCGCCCTGGAAGCCGCTGTCCCACTGGCCGGTGACGGAGTACGTCACCGTGCACGCGGGTGTGGCTCCCTGCGCCGTGACGACCGGCACCGTCATGGCCGCGACAAGGGCGACCGCGCCGGTGACGGCTAAAAGTACTGAACGCGGGGGGTGTCGCATGAGCGACTCCTTGCAGATCAAGCGCGTCGTGACGGACGCGTCGACTGATGGAATCGCTCCCACTGGTGCCCATGAAGCTAGCGCCAAGTGACGGTAAAGGACAGAGGAGTTACTGACTTTCGCTCAACTGAACTCGTCGAATCTTTTCGACTCTTCAAGCACCTTGACCCCTCGCACCCCCGTCCCCACTATGGGAGCGCTCCCACTGGTTCAGGCCTTGACTTCTCCGAGCCACAAGGAGGAACCAGCACGTGCATCCCCCACGCAGACGCAGAGCCTTACGACGGTTGTGGACGGCCGCTCTGGCGGCCCTGGCGCTCCCCCTGACGATGCTCAGCACCGGGTCGACTCCCGCTCAGGCGGCGGCAGTTCAGTGCGGTGTCGACTACAAGACCAATGACTGGGGCTCCGGCTTCACCGCGGATCTGACCATCACCAACCGCGGCACGGATGTCATCAACGGCTGGACGCTGACGTACAGCTACGCGGGCAACCAGAAGCTCAGCAACGGCTGGAACGGCACCTGGTCCCAGTCCGGCCAGACGGTCACCGTGACGGACGCCGGCTACAACGGCCGCATCGCGGCCGGGTCCGCCGTCACGACCGGCGCGCAGTTCACCTACAGCGGCAGCAACGCCGCCCCCGCGAACTTCGCGGTCAACGGCACGAGTTGTGCCGGCGCCCATCAGCCCCCGATCACGGTACTGACCAGCCCGGCCGCGGGCGCGGTCTACTCGCAGGGCGACGCCGTCCCGCTCGCGGCGACCGCGGCCGCCGCGGACAACGCCACCATCAGCAAGATGGAGTTCTACGACGACACCACGCTGCTGGGCACGGACACGACGGCGCCGTACTCGCTCTCGGTCTCAAGCTTGACCGTGGGCAGTCATTCGCTGCTCGCGAAGGCCTACGACAGCCTGGGCGCGTCCGGTGAGTCGACGCCGGTCGGCATCACGGTCGCCTCGGGTCCGGCCGTGGTGGCCTCGCAGGCCCAACTCCCCGTCCCGCAGGGCAAGACGGCCTCCTACGACATCAAGCTGTCGACCCGGCCGTCGGCCGACGTGACGGTCACCACCGTCCGCACGGGCGGCAATTCGGGTCTGTCGGTGACCGGCGGCGCCTCGCTCACCTTCACGCCATCGAACTGGAGCACCGCACAGCGGGTCACCATCACCGCCGACAACTCCGGTACCGGTGCGGCGACTTTCGAGTCGACGGCCAACGGGCACGCGAAGGCGTCGGTCACGGTGACCCAGATCGCGGCGACGAAGGCGTACGACGCCCGCTTCCTGGAGTTGTACGGCAAGATCACCAACCCGGCGAACGGCTACTTCTCGCCCGAGGGCATCCCCTACCACTCGGTCGAGACGCTGATCGTCGAGGCGCCGGACCACGGTCACGAGACCACGTCCGAGGCCTACAGCTACCTTCTCTGGCTGCAGGCGATGTACGGCAAGGTCACGGGCGACTGGTCCAAGTTCAACGGGGCCTGGGAGATCATGGAGAAGTACATGATCCCGCCCCACGCCGACCAGCCGACCAACTCCTTCTACAACGCCTCGAAGCCGGCGACCTACGCGCCCGAGCTGGACACCCCGAACGAGTACCCGGCGAAGCTCGACTCGTCGGTCTCGGTCGGCTCGGACCCGATCGCCGGTGAGCTGAAGAGCGCGTACGGCACGGACGACGTCTACGGCATGCACTGGCTCCAGGACGTCGACAACACCTACGGCTACGGCAACTCGCCGGGCAAGTGCGAGGCGGGGCCGGCGGACACCGGGCCGTCGTACATCAACACCTTCCAGCGCGGCGCGCAGGAGTCGGTGTGGGAGACGGTGCCTCAGCCGACCTGTGATCAGTTCAAGTACGGTGGAAGGAACGGGTACTTGGACCTCTTCACCGGTGACGCCTCGTATGCCAGGCAGTGGAAGTTCACCAACGCCCCGGACGCCGACGCCCGTGCGGTGCAGGCCGCGTACTGGGCCGACAAGTGGGCCGACGAGCAGGGCAAGGGCGGTGACATCTCCGCGACCGTGGCGAAGGCCGCGAAGATGGGCGACTACCTGCGCTACGCGATGTACGACAAGTACTTCAAGAAGATCGGCAACTGCGTGGGGCCCACCGGCTGCCCCGCCGGCACCGGCAAGGACGCCTCGCACTACCTGCTCTCCTGGTACTACGCCTGGGGCGGCGCCACCGACACCTCGGCGGGCTGGGCCTGGCGCATCGGCTCCAGCCACGCGCACGGCGGCTACCAGAACCCGATGGCCGCGTATGCGCTCAGCGCGTACGCCGATCTGAAGCCCAAGTCGGCGACGGGGCGGGCGGACTGGGCCAAGTCGCTGGAGCGGCAGGTCGAGTTCTACCGTTGGCTGCAGTCCAGCGAGGGCGCGATCGCGGGTGGGGCGACGAACAGCTGGGCGGGCAGGTACGCGACGCCGCCCGCCGGGAAGTCGACCTTCTACGGCATGTACTACGACCAGCAGCCCGTCTATCACGACCCGCCGTCCAACCAGTGGTTCGGCTTCCAGGCGTGGTCGATGGAGCGGGTCGCCGAGTACTACCAGCAGACGGGGAACGCGACCGCGAAGGCCGTGCTCGACAAGTGGGTCGACTGGGCGCTGTCCGAGACGACCGTCAATCCGGACGGTACGTACCGGATCCCGTCCACGCTTCAGTGGTCGGGGCAGCCCGACACCTGGAACCCGTCAAGTCCGGCTGGGAACACCGGACTTCATGTCACGGTCGCCGACTACACCGACGATGTCGGTGTGGCGGCCGCGTACGCCAAGACGCTGACGTACTACGCCGACCGCTCGGGTGACACGGCGGCCGCGACGACGGCGAAGGCGCTGCTGGACGGCATGTGGGACAACCACCAGGACGCCCTGGGGGTCGCCGTCCCGGAGACCCGGGCCGATTACAACCGCTTCGACGACGCCATCTACGTCCCGAGCGGCTGGACCGGCACGATGCCGAACGGTGACGCGGTCAACTCGTCGTCGGCCTTCGACTCGATCCGCTCGTTCTACGAGGACGATCCGGCGTGGTCGAAGATCGAGGCGTATCTGGCGGGCGGGGCGGCGCCGTCGTTCACGTATCACCGGTTCTGGGCACAGGCGGACATTGCGTTGGCCATGGGTTCGTATGCGGAGTTGCTCGAGTAAGGGGCGCGGAGCGTCTCGGGGGGCACGGGGCTGTCCGGCGACTACAGGCCGTCTGTGGCCGGTCGCGGAGTTCCCCGCGCCCCCGGGGCGCGGCCCTGCCCGGCGTTTGTGCCTTCCCCACATCCAAGGAGGGACACGTGCAAAGAACTCGCATCCTCACGGCCGTGCTCGCGCTCGCGGCCGGACTGCTGGCGGGCACCCCGCCCGCGCTTGCCGCCTCCGATACCTCGAGGCAGGTGTCGATCACCGCCGACACCTACACCTGGAAGAACGCCCGCATCGACGGCGGCGGATTCGTCCCCGGCATCGTCTTCAACCGCGCCGAGAAGAACCTCGCCTACGCCCGCACCGACATCGGCGGCGCCTATCGCCGGCAGGAGTCGGCGCAGACCTGGACGCCTCTTCTGGACTCGGTCGGCTGGGACGACTGGGGGCACACGGGTGTGGTGAGCCTGGCGTCCGACTCCGTCGACCCGGACAAGGTGTACGCGGCGGTCGGGACGTACACCAACAGCTGGGACCCGGGCAACGGCGCCGTCATGCGCTCCGCGGACCGGGGCGCGAGCTGGCAGAAGACCGGCCTGCCGTTCAAGCTGGGCGGCAATATGCCCGGCCGCGGCATGGGTGAGCGGCTGGCGGTCGACCCGAACCGGAACAGTGTGCTGTACCTGGGGGCGCCCAGCGGCAAGGGGCTGTGGCGGTCGACCGACTCCGGGGTGACCTGGTCGCGGGTGGCGAGCTTCCCCAACGTCGGCAACTACGTGCAGGATCCGAGCGACACCAGCGGGTACGCCAGTGACAACCAGGGCATCGTCTGGGTCACCTTCGACGAGTCCACGGGAACGGCCGGGAACGCGACCAGGACGATCTACGTCGGGGTCGCCGACAAGGACAACGCCGTGTACCGGTCGACGGACGCGGGGGTGAGCTGGTCGCGGGTCGCCGGGCAGCCGACGGGGTACCTGGCGCACAAGGGTGTCCTGGACGCCACGAACGGCTACCTCTATCTCGCCTACAGCGACAAGGGCGGGCCGTACGACGGAGGCAAGGGCCGGCTGTGGCGGTACGCGACGGCGAGCGACACCTGGACCGACATCAGCCCGGTCGCCGAGGCAGACACCTATTACGGCTTCAGCGGTCTGACCGTCGACCGGCAGAGGCCCGGCACGGTGATGGCGACCGCGTACAGCTCCTGGTGGCCGGACACCCAGATCTTCCGCTCCACGGACAGCGGCGGCACCTGGACGAAGGCATGGGACTACACGTCGTATCCCAACCGCGCCAACCGCTACGCCATGGACGTCTCGTCGTCGCCGTGGCTGACCTGGGGGGCGAACCCGTCGCCGCCCGAGCAGACGCCGAAGCTGGGGTGGATGACGGAGGCGCTGGAGATCGACCCGTTCGACTCGAACCGGATGCTGTACGGGACGGGTGCGACGGTCTACGGCACCGAGGATCTGACGAAGTGGGACGGCGGAGGTCAGTTCACCATCAAGCCGATGGTGCGGGGCCTGGAGGAGACGGCGGTCAACGATCTCGCCTCTCCCCCGTCGGGCGCCCCGCTGCTGAGCGCGCTCGGCGATGTCGGCGGCTTCCGGCACACCGACCTCACCAAGGTGCCGTCGACGATGTTCACCCAGCCGAACTTCACCACGACGACGAGTCTGGACTACGCCGAGTCCAACGCCGGCACCGTCGTACGGGTCGGCAATCTCGACTCCGGCCCGCACATCGCGTTCTCGACGGACAACGGCGCCAACTGGTTCGCGGGGACCGACCCTTCGGGGGTCAGCGGCGGCGGTACGGTCGCGGCGGCGTCGGACGGGAGCCGGTTCGTGTGGAGCCCGGCGGGGGCGGGCGTGCAGTACACGACGGGCTTCGGCTCGTCGTGGCAGGCGTCGAGCGGGATTCCGGCCGGGGCGATCGTGGAGTCCGACCGGGTGGACCCGAAGGTCTTCTACGGCTTCAAGTCCGGGAAGTTCTACGTCAGTTCGGACGGCGGCGCGTCGTTCGCCGCGTCCTCGGCGAGCGGGTTGCCGAGCGGGGACAGCGTCCGCTTCAAGGCGCTGCCCGGGGTGCGGGGGGACGTGTGGCTGGCGGGCGGCGCGACGGACGGGGCGTACGGTCTGTGGCACTCGACCGGCGGCGGCGCGAGCTTCACGAAACTCTCGGGCGTCGAGCAGGCCGACACCATCGGCTTCGGCAAGGCGGCGCCGGGAGCGTCGTACCAGACGCTCTACATCAGCGCGAAGATCGGCGGAGTGCGGGGCATCTTCCGCTCCACCGACAAGGGGGAGAGCTGGACCCGCGTCAACGACGAGTCCCGCCAGTGGGGTTGGACGGGTGCGGCGATCACTGGTGATCCTCGGGTGTACGGGCGGGTGTACGTGGCGACCAACGGACGCGGCGTCATCTACGGGGACACCGCGGTCGGCGGCAGGTGTGGAACGCCGAGTACACGCAGTCGGGTTCGGCGGTGACCGCGAGGAACGCCGGCCGGAACGGGAACGTGGCCGCCGGGTCGTCCGTGAGCTTCGGGTTCACGGGGAGCCGGTCGGGGGCGAACGCGAAACCGAGTGCGTTCAGGATGGGAGATCAGAACTGCACAGTGCATTGACCGTGTGAAGAACGTCGGCGAAACCCCCGGGTCGGTGACCCGGGGGTTTTCTGCGTTTGAATCGATACCTGAGAGACGGGTGAGTTATCGGACCATTCCTGATGCGGAAAACCCGAGGTCAGCAGTCAAGTTACCCATAGGTTTCTCGTGACTTATTTCACGTTCATTAGTAGAACCCGTTTCGATTATGCAGAAGAAAGGGGATCTACATGGACTCCAGACCACCCAGCACACTGGAAGGAAGAGGTCCCTCCCGCCGTCGCTTCCTTGGTAGAACAGGTTCTATTTTAGGTGCGGCCGCTGTGGGCGCATTCGATCTGCCGACCGCCGCGGCACTCCCCCTGGACGCCGGTCCGATCGAACCCGGAGCGCAGGTCACGGCACTCGTGATCGGCACCGGATACGGCGGGTCCGTCACCGCACTCCGGCTCGCTCAGGCGGGCGTGGACGTCCACATGGTCGAAATGGGCATGGCCTGGGACACCCCGGGGACGGACGGCAAGGTCTTCGCGAACACCACCACCCCCGACTACCGGTCCTTCTGGCTTCGCACACGGACCAAGCAGCCCTTGAGCAACTTCCTCGGCTTCCCGCTCGACCGGGACGTGCCGCGGTACACGGGCATCCTGGACGCCGAGGAGATGGGCGGCATCGTGGTGTACCAGGGGCGGGGAGTGGGGGGCGGCTCTCTCGTCAACGGCGGTATGGCGGTGACACCCGAGCGGAGCCGCTTCCCCGGCGTGCTGCCGTCGGTCGACGCAGACGAGATGTACGACGTGTACTACCCCCGGGCCAACGGCACGCTCGGCGTCAGCGCCATCGACCCGGCCTGGTTCGACACGACGGAGGCCTACCGGTACGCACGCGTCGGCCGCAAACACGCCCAGCGCTCCGGTTTCCGCTTCACGTTCGTCCCCAACGTCTACGACTGGGACTACATGAAGCAGGAGGCCACGGGGGCGGCGACCAAGTCGGCCCTGGCCGGCGAGATCCTGTACGGCAACAACCACGGCAAGAAATCCCTGCCGAAGACCTATCTCGCGCAGGCACGCGCGACCGGCCGGGTCGGCATCTCGCCGCTGCACCGGGTCACCTCGGTGACGCCCGTCACCGGCGGCTTCTCCGTGACCATCGAGCAACTCGACACGGGCGGAGCCGTCACCACCACCAAGACCGTCCGGGCGCAACGGGTGTTCTTCGCGGCGGGAAGCGTCGGCACCAGCAAGCTGTTGGTCCGTCTGAAGGCGACCGGCGCGCTACCCGGCCTCAACGGCGAGGTCGGCAACGGATGGGGCGAGAACGGCAACGTCATGTGCGGCCGGGCCAACCATCTGTGGGATCCGACCGGAGCGCTCCAGTCGTCGATCCCGACGGCGGGCATCGACAACTGGGCCGCGGGCGGCGCGTTCGCCGAGGTGGCGCCGCTGCCGACCGGTATCGAGACCTGGGCGTCGTTCTATCTGTCGATCACGAACAACCCGCACCGCGGCCGGTTCACCTGGAACGCGTCTACGGGGAAGGTGGAGCTGAACTGGCAGACCGCGTGGAAGCAGCCGTCGATCACCATGGCGAAATCGATCTTTGACAAGATCAACGCCACCGAGGGGACGATCTACCGCACGGACCTCTTCGGCGTCTACAAGATCTGGGGCGACCATCTCACGTACCACCCGCTCGGTGGTGCGGTGCTCGACAAGGCCACCGACAACTACGGCCGTCTGCACGGCCATCCGGGTCTGTATGTGATGGACGGTGCGCTGATTCCCGGCAACACCAGCGTCAACCCCTTCGTCACCATCACCGCGCTCGCGGAGCGCAACATCGAGAAGATCATCGCCGAGGACTTCTGACCGTTTCGGCTGTGGGTCGGGGTCGCTGTGCCCCGGCCCACAGGCCGTACTGCCTCATCAGGACGGCTGTGCCGACGGCAGCACGCAGACGCTGTCGAGGCCCAGCACATGGTTGAGGCGCCCGAACGCCAGCCATGAGCCGATGCTCATGCTCAACTCCACGATCTCCGCCTGGCTGTAGTGCGCCTTCATCCGGTCCCAGAACTCGTCGTCCAGGTGGTGATGGTCGAGTGCGTAGCGCTCCGCGTACTCGGCGGCAAGCCGCGTCCGTACGTCGAAGGCGTCCGTCGTACGCCACTGCGTGACCGCGTCCAGGAAGCCCTCCTCGACCTTCTCGCCGTCGCGTTCGGTGCGCCAGTCCAGGCAGAACAGGCATCCGTTGATCTGCGCGATGCGCAGCCGGGCGGCCTCGAACTCGCGCAGTCCCAGGGTCGTGTACTCGTAGACGGACAGGGAGAAGGTGCTGGCCGCCTGGCCGATCTTGGGCACCAGTTCGCCCCAGACGTACGGGATGGGCTCGGCGCCCTCGGGGATGTCGATCTGCATGATCACTTCTTTCCCAGTCTGCCCACCGCGGGGCGCAGCGGGACGTCGAGTGCGTCGTAGAGACCCGGTTCGGCCTCGACCAGCCAGTCGATGGCGTTGACCAGACGGCCGGCCGCCGTCGCGTTGCCGCCGGCGGCTCTGTTCTCCCCCTCGTCCGTGGCCTCGACCGTGACCTCGATGCGGGGGCGGCCTTCGATGATCACGCGGTGCGCGCCCGCTCCGCCGTCGGGCGGCGCGGGCCAGTCCGGGGCACAGGTGGCGTGAATACGGGTGACGTGCTCGATGACGATGCGGGGCTCGCCGTCCACCACGCCCTGCACCTCCAGGCGCACCGCACCCTGGGTACCGGCCGAGAACTCCCCCATGGTGTCGGTGGCGACGGTCGAGTCGAGGCGACGGCGTTCCAAGGTCTCCTCGATGCCGTCGAGTTCGACGCCCAGGGCCCGTGCCATCATCCGCAGCTGTCCGCCCCAGATCATCGTCGGAATGCCCTCGGCGAGCATCAGCGGCTGATAGTCCAGCGGATGCCCCATACCGATCAGATGGCGTACGGCTTCCTCCTGGTCATACGTCGAGTAGTCGAAGATCTCCTGACAGCGGACGACGTCGATGTCGGAGCCGAGGCCGCTCACCAGCAGCGGGAGCACGTCGTTGGCCCAACCCGGATCCACCCCCGACACGAACAGCGAGCCGCCCCCGGCCTCGGCGGACTCGGCCAGCACACCGCGGATCTCCTCCGGCGCGTTCGTGCAGTCGTACATGCCGTACACGGAGGGTGTGACGACGACCGCGCCCGCGCGGAGCGCACGGCTGATGTCCTCTATCGCGCCGTCCGGGCGGACGTCACCGGAGGCCGCGTACACGACCGCGCGGGGGCCGGCGGAGAACACCCTGTCCACATCGTCCGTCGCCGCGACCCCGAGGCGCCGGCCGAGATCGCTGAGCTCGCCCGCGTCCTTTCCGATCTTGGCGGGACTCGACACCAGCACGGCCACCAGACTGAGCATCGGATGCGCCGCGACAGCCCGAACGGCCGCGCGCCCGACATTGCCTGTGCCCCAAACCACCGTGGGAATCATGGGCGGAGGGTAACGATGCACCCCAAAACTTCCCATAGCCGTGCACGAGGAATCGCGCTCCGGGGCAGACGCCCGGCCCAGCGGCCTGAGCGCTCCGCGAAAACCCGTTGGAGGAACACGGCGACCGCTGCTAGCTTTCCGGAGGCCGTGCGAGAGAACGAGGAGGTGGTACCCGTGAACACAGTACTGACATGGGTGCTCCCCTCCGGGGTCACGGTCGGGCGATAGGTCGTCCGGGAGCGCCGTTCCAGCGCACTCCCGAAAGGCACGACCATGCACTTCACTTCCGAGCAGCGCCTCGACGACGGCGTCCTCGAACGCGAATTCACCCTCGGCGAGATCCCCGGCACCCTGTGGACGCCTGGCTCTGCCGGATCTTCTGGGGCCGCACCGGTCCCGCTGATCCTGATGGCCCACAACAACGGCCTGCCCAAGAGCCAGGCCCGGCTGGTGGCCCGGGGCCGGCACACCGCGGCGAACGGCTACGCGGTGGCCACCATCGACGCCGCCGGGTGCGGTGACCGGCCCCGTTCCACCGCCGACGAGCAGGCCCGCGCCGATCTCCGCCGGGCGATGCAGGCCGGCGAGCCGGTCGACGAGATCTTCGAGTCCCTCGTCGGCCCGCTGGTGGAGAACGCGGTCCCGGAATGGCAGACCACTCTGGACGCCCTCCTTGCGCAGCCCGAGATCGGCGGCCCGGTCGGGTACTCGGGGTGGATGGCCCTCGGCATCCGGCTCGCGGTGGTCGAGCCGCGCATCGCGGCCGCCGGTTTCTTCGCCGGGGGTTTCGTGCCCCGCGCCCAACACGAGGAGGCACGGCAGGTCACCGTTCCGCTGCTGATGCTGCTGCAGTGGGACGACGAAGGGAACCCCCGGCAGCGCGCCCTGGAGCTGTTCGACGCCTTCGGCACCAAGGAGAAGACGCTGCACGCCAATATGGGCGGGCACACCGGCACCCCGTGGTTCGAGGGGGAGGACGCGAACCGGTTCTTCGGCCGGCACCTGAAGTGAGGCCGGGCCGTCAGGCCGGCAGCGGACGGTAGCCGGAGTCGGCCGGGACGCCGCCATCGAGGACCGGTCCCGGACTCCTCGATGGCGGTGGCCGGCGATCAGGTCAGGGCGTGTACACGGTGGGCCGAGGAGCCGTGGCCATCCCGTTGCCGAGGAAGAAGCTCGGGTGCGGGGGCTGGTTGTATGCGGTGTTCTGCCAGGCGAGGCCCGTGCGGTACATCGTGTCGTGCAGCAGCGTCGTGATCCTCGTGTTCGTCTCGTACGGCGTGGAGTAGATCCGCAGGGCCGTGTTGCCGCCGGTGCGCCAGACGACCTCCTCGCGCCAGTCGCCGAGGATGTCGCCGGAGAGCACGGGCGTGGCCTTGGTGCCGTTGTTGGAGGAGACGCCGGATCCGGTCAGCAGGCGGGTGTCGGACGACGTGCCGTACTTGTCGATACGGGTGCCGTCGAGGAGTTCGCGTACGGTGTCGCCGTCCCACCAGGACAGGAAGTTCACCGAGGACGGCTCGCGGCCCTTGATGGCGCCGGCCTCGTCGCGGATGGAGGTGTCGGAGGCGGACCACACCTCGGCGCCGTCGTTCCCGGCGTAGATGTCCCCCGCCACTCCCCGGCCGTTGTCGCAGCAGGCGGCCAGGTTCCAGTCGACCGTGCCGTTGGCCGGGTTGATGTACAGCTCGGCGGGCCGGCTCGTCGACTCCGAGACCTTGAATTACTCCAGACCCGCGTGCGCGGGGTCGAGGTCGCCGAGGTGCTGGGCGTCGCCGTGGCCGGTCTTCGTGGTCCACAGCCCGTTGCCGTTGTCGTCGACGGCCATCGCGCTGTACACGATCTCGTCCCTGCCGTCACCGTCGACGTCCCCGACGGACAGACTGTGCGAGCCCTGGCCGTCGAATCCCTTGCCGGTGTTGGTGGAGGAGTTGGTGTCGAAGGTCCAGCGTCGGGTGAAGGCGCCGCCCCGCCAGTCCCAGGCGGCGATGACCGTACGCGTGTAGTAGCCGCGCGCCATGACGAGCGAGGGCCTCGAGCCGTCCAAGTAGGCGGTACCGGCGAGGAACCGGTCGACCCGGTTACCGTACGAGTCGCCCCAGGACGAGACCGTGCCCCGCGCCGGGACGTAGTCGACCGTGCCCATCGCCTTGCCGGTCCGGCCGTTGAACATGGTCAGGTACTCGGGCCCCGAGAGGATGTAGCCGGAGGAGTTCCGGTGGTCGGCCGCTGAACTGCCGATCACCGCGCCCGTCCCGTCGACCGTGCCGTCGGCGGTCTTCATGGCGACCTCGGCCGTGCCGTCGCCGTCGTAGTCGTACACCTGGAACTGCGTGTAGTGGGCGCCGGAGCGGATGTTGCGACCCAGGTCGACCCGCCACAGCCGGGTGCCGTCGAGCTTGATGCCGTCGACGATCGTGTTGCCGGTGTAGCCGGACTGGGAGTTGTCCTTGGCGTTGGTGGGCTGCCACTTGAGGACGAAGTCGAGGGCGCCGTCGCCGTCGAGGTCGCCGACCGAGGCGTCGTTGGCCTCGTAGGTGTACGCCACTCCGTCGGGGGTCGTGCCGCCGGCGGGCGGGCTGATGGGGACGTCCTTGTAGCCCGGCCGGAACTGGACGGCGTGGACCGAGTCCTCCTGCTCGACGCCGTTCACTACGGCGCGGACGGTGTAGTCGGCCTGTTCGGGGGCGCCGGAGTGGAAGTAGTTCGTGGAGCCGGTGACCGGGGTCGAGTTGACCTTGGTGCCGGCGCGGTAGACGTTGAAGGAGACGTCGTTCGGGTCGGTGCCGAGCCAGCGCCAGCCGACCAGGTTGCCGTCGGCCGTGTGGACGCTGACCACCCCACGGTCCAGCTTCTCGACCTGGCGGGCAGTGGCGGCCAGGGGGGCGGCCTCTCCCGCGCGAGTCAGTTCGAGCGTGGGGGAGGTGCCGGCGCCGTTCAGCGCGGTGAGTCCTGCGGCGACGAGCGCGGCGGTGGCGCCCAGCGCGGAGAGGACGACCCTTCGTCTGCGGTGCCTGTGCGGGTGCTGCACGAGACGTACCTCCTGAGGGACGGACGGATTCCGAATCCTCAGTGGTCGCCGCGCACCGCGAAGTTGCCGTATTTTGCGGCCGGTTCGGCGGCGGTACGGGCGATCCGCTCGCGCAGCTCCGGTGGCTCCAGCACCTCGACGTCCGTGCCCAGCCGCAGGAACTCGCCGTGCGCGTGGTCGACGGACTCGATGGGGACGGTGGCGTGGATCCAGCCGTCGTCATCGGTACGGCCGCTCGCCGCCACGGCGACGGCCAGCGGCCCGGTGAGCTCGGCTCCCGGTGACAGCCGTACCAACGCCTCCCCGCGGTACAGGCGGTCATGGAAGTCGCGCTGATAGGCCGTCCAGTAGGCGGCCAGGTCGAAGTCGCCGGGGCGTTCGAACCTGATGGGACGTTTCGAGGGGCGGCGCGGCGAGTTCTACGGCGACGACATCCACGACGGCAAGGACGTGCGAGTGCGGTTCTTCTGGTCCGGTGTCTGGGCCGGCACAGCTCGCTGGGAGCAGGCTTTCTCACTGGACGGCGGGGAGACCTGGCTGACCAACTGGGTCATGGACTTCACTCGGGCTTCCGGAACGCCCGCACCGTGAACACCGGGTCCGGCCGGGGACGGTCCTGGTCCGGCAGTGCCGCCAGGCGGGCGGCGAACCCGTCGGCGAGCGCGCCGCCGGGCGGCAGGGTGACGAACCAGCCCCGGCGCAGATCGGCGACGGTCCGGCGGGGACTGCGGCCCTGGCCGTGACCGGTGAAGCGGGCCCCGCCCGCCGGGACCAGGCCGTGGCCGAGGGCGTACGACGCGACGAGGTCCGCCGCGTCGCAGGCCGGGCGGTGCGGGCGGGAGGACATCACGGCGTCGATGTCACTGCCCACGTTGTGGGCGGCGGCCTTGTCGACCGTGGTGACGTAGATACCGCCGGGCCGCAGGACTCGGGCGCATTCGCCGACGATGGTCCGGACGTCCTCGTCCGTCCCGGCCAGGTGCAGCAGCCACACACTGCTGACCGCGTCGAACCGGCCGCCCGGGAAGGGTAATCGGCGGCTGTCGGCGAGCACCACGGCGCCCGGCAGACGCGCGGCGGCCCGCCTGGCCATCGCGGGCGCGAGATCGACGCCGGTCACGGACAGGCCGTCCCGGTCGGCGGCGAACCGTCGCGTGACGATTCCGGTGCCGCAGGCGACGTCGAGCAGGCGTCGCGTCCCGTCCGGCAGGAAGCCCAGCACGGCCTGGGCCGCGGCGGCGGCGCGCGGTTCACCGCCGCGTGAGGCGTCGTACCGCTCTGCTTCCTTGTCGTAGTCCAGCACGCCCGTCACTGGGCCCCGTGCCCCGGGGCGAGCTCCTCGATCCGCCGGGCGAGGGCGAAGTCCCGCTTGGTCACGCCGCCCACGGTGTGTGTGTTCACGGTGAGGGACACGGTGTTGTAGCCCAGGGTGAGATCGGAATGGTGGTCGAGCTCCTCCTGGACCTGGGCGATGTGGACGACCATCGCCGTGGCCGCGAAGTGCGAGGGGAGCCGGTAGGAGCGGGCGATCCGGTCGCCGTCCTGCGACCAGCCCGGCAGCTCCGCGAGCCGGTCCTCGATCTCCTTCTGCGACAGCGGTTCCAGGGGCATGGCCTCGCTCCTTCCAGCGCGGGAGGGTACGTCTTCAGCCTGCCACAGGCCGGGCGCGACGGCCCTGGTCAGACCCGGGCCGAACGGGGTCAAGCGGGGCCATCCGGGTGGAGGAGACGACGTCCTCGGCCCGCTCATTCCCCCGCGCTCCTCGATTACGGTCGTACTCATGACCACTGTCCCGTCCAGTGCCGCCCAGCCCCCCGTCGCCCCCTCCGGCCAGGGCGTCGGCCCGTTGCTGCGGGCCTGGCGTGAGCAACGACGGGTCAGCCAGCTGGAGTTGGCGTTGCGGGCGGACTCCTCGGCGCGGCACGTGAGCTTCATCGAGACGGGCCGCTCCCGGCCGAGCGAGGAGATGGTGCTGCGGCTGGCCGAGCACCTGGAGGTGCCGGTGCGCGAGCGCAACGCGCTGCTGCTGGCCGCCGGCTACGCCCCGCACTACCCGGAGACCCCGCTGGACGACCCGGCGCTGGACGCGCTGCGCGCGGGCATGGAGCAGCTGATCCAGGGCTACGAGCCCTACCCGGCACTCGTGGTCGACGCGATGTACAACGTGCACGCGGCCAATCGGGGCATCCTCATGCTCCTCGACGACATTCCCGAGCACCTGCTGGAGCCCCCGCTCAACGCGATGCGCCTGACCCTGCACCCGGAGGGCCTCGCACCGCGCATCCGCAACCTGCGCGAATGGCGCGGCCATCTCCTCGAGCAGATGCAGCGGCAGATCGCCCTGTACCGCTCCGAGCCGCTGCGTGAGCTGTACGAGGACGTCGCTGCGTACCCGGTGCCGGAGAACGCGCCCGGCGCCGAACCGGCCGAACCCGTCCCGTACTTCGCGCTGCCGATGCAGATCGAGCACGAGGGCCGCGTCCTGTCCTTCATCTCCTCCATCTCCACCTTCAACACGCCCATGGACGTGACGGTCGCCGAGCTGGGCCATCGAGACTCTGCTCCCGGCCGACCCGGCGACGGTCAAGTACCTTCAGTCGCTGCTGCCCTGACGGGCTTTCAGGGCGAAGTGCTGAAGGGCGGCGAACCCGGCGACGACGAGCGCCTGCAGCACGGTCCACACCGAGCCCGCCGTGGTCGGCGACAGCCACAGCGCCAGGGCGAGCAGGCTCAGCACGGCCCAGGCGAGATTGGCCTCGATCACGGCACGCACCGGGAACTCGGCCGGGCGGGCACGGGAGGCGAGCAGCGCGACGGCACCGGCGTACACCGCGAGGAATCCGCCGAGGGCGAGCAGCAGCATGGAGTCGACGCCGAGGAGGCGGCCGAGCGGGCCGGACACCGCCAGATAGGCGAGCGCGTTCGCCCCGGTCACCACGGCGTCCAGGGCCAGAAAGCGGCGGAGCACGGTCTGCGGGTCGGAGGTCCGGGCGAGCGCGGCGAGCGAGGTGGCGGACATGGTGGATCACCCTCCGTCGAGGTCGGGTCGAGGTGTGCCGGGACCCGGATTCCGGAACGGAGTGCGCCGGCCCGGAATCCGGTGACCTCACGGTCTCGCGTCCGGAGCGGACGGTCGATTACCTGCGGGGTAATGGCAACGCCCCCAGGGACGCAGCACCGGTCCCCCACCGTTAACCGGAACATGACACACTGCTCGACGTACTTTCGGCGCGTAGGGGAGGCGTGGCGTGAGTGAGCGGCGACCCGCGCCCACCGTCGGCCAGGTGGTGCTCGGCAAACGCTTGCAGGAGCTCCGGGAAACAGCCGGTCTGGGCCGTGAAGAGGCCGCACGGATCCTGCGCGTCGCCGCGGCGACGATACGGCGGATGGAGACGGCCGAAGTCGCGCTGAAGATCCCGTACGTACAGGTGCTGCTGGAGACGTACGGCGTACCGGAGGACGAGGCGGCGGCGTTCGTCTCGCTGGCCGAGGAGGCCAACCAGCCGGGCTGGTGGCAGCGGTTCCACGACGTGCTGCCGGACTGGTTCAGCCTGTATGTGAGCCTGGAGGGCGCCGCCGGGATCATGCGGTCCTACGAGCCGCACTTCGTGCCAGGACTGCTCCAGACCGAGGAGTACGCCCGTGCCGTCATGCGGGCCGGGACGATCGGTCAGACCGGCCCGGAGACGATCGAGCGGCATGTGTCCCTGCGCATGGAGCGGCAGCGGCTGCTGGAGCGCCCGGATCCGCCCCATCTGTGGGTGATCATGGACGAGACGGTGCTGCGGCGCCCGGTGAGCGGCGGCGGCCGGGTGATGCGCGACCAGGTGGACAAGCTGCTGGAGTACGCCGAGCGCGACCGCGTCACGCTCCAGATCGCCGAGTTCGCCTCCGGCCCGCACCCGGGGACGTACGCGCCCTTCACACTGTTCCGGTTCACCGAGCCGGAACTGCCCGACATGGTCTACACCGAGTACCTCAGCGGCGCCCTGTATCTCGACTCCCGCAAGGAGGTCGCCGCGCATCTGGAGGTCCTGGACCACATGTCGACGGCCGCCGCGTCGGCCGGGCGCACGAAGAAGATCCTGCGGGAGTACCGCGAGAACTGCTGAGGCAGAGGACTGCTGAGGCAGAGCACCGTCCAGGCAATCGACCCCGAGGAGAAGACCCCGCATGACCGGATCCGAGTCCGTGCCCGCCCGCGTCGACACCAGCCGGCCGCATCCGGCCCGGGTCTACGACTGGTGGCTGGGCGGCAAGGACAACTACCCGGTGGACGAGGAGCTGGCCCGGAGGATCCTCGCCGTGGACGGCACGGTGCTGCGCGGGGCGCGCGCGAACCGCCGGTTCATGCACCGGGCCGTGCGCACGGTCGCCGAGGCCGGGATCCGCCAGTTCCTGGACATCGGCACCGGCATCCCCACCGAGCCCAATCTGCACCAGGTCGCGCAGGGCGTCGCCCCCGAGGCCAAGGTCGTGTACGCGGACAACGACCCGATCGTGCTGCGGCACGCGGAGGCCCTGCTGCACGGTTCCGCGGCGGGCGGCACCGACTACGTGCACGCCGACGTGCGGGACGTCGACGCCCTGCTGGGGCGGGCCGGCGAGTCCCTGGACTTCGCCGAGCCGGTCGCGCTGTCGCTGGTCGCGCTGACCCACTATCTGAGTGACGACCCCGCCGGCGACGACGTGTACGGCCTGCTGGAGAGGTACGTCGCCGCGCTGGCCCCCGGCAGCCATCTGATCCTCTCCCAGGTCACCCCGGACCTCAGCCCGGACGCCATCGAGAAGGCGGCCAACCACTTCCGGCGCAGCGGCACCCCGTTCTTCCCCCGCTCGCTCCCCGAGTTCTCCCGCTTCTTCGACGGCCTGGAACTACTCGGCCCCGGCATCATCCCGGTCTACGGCTGGCGCCCGGAGCCGGCGGATGTGGCGTCCCAGACCGAGGGCATCGTGCCCGTGTACGCGGGGGTCGCCCGCAAGGTCTGACCCGTACGGGCGCCGTGAACAGGTGCGCTCCCCCGCCCCGCCCTAGGTTCGTGACCAGGCCCTAGGGGCAAGCAAGGGAGCGCCTGTGACCGACACCCGGATACCGCCCAGCCCGCCCGCCGAGCCGGGCGCGGCACTGCTGAAGGCCGGCAGGTACTTCCGGCCCGGCACGCCCGCGCCCGATCTGCACAGCGTCGCGCTGACCGGCGGGCGGGAAGCGGACGCGTTCTACCGGGACCGGTGGAGCCACGACAAGGTCGTGAACTCGACGCACGGCGTGAACTGCACGGGCTCCTGCCGCTGGAAGGTGTACGTCAAGGACGGCATCATCACCTGGGAGACCCAGCAGACCGACTATCCGAGCGTCGGCCCCGACCGGCCCGAGTACGAGCCCCGCGGCTGCCCGCGGGGCGCCGCGTTCTCCTGGTACACCTACTCCCCCACCCGGGTCCGCTACCCGTACGTCCGCGGGGTGCTCCTCCAGATGTACCGCGAGGCGAAGGAACGCCTCCAGGACCCCGTCCTGGCGTGGGCGGACGTCCAGAACGACCCCGAACGCCGCCGCCGCTACCAGCGGGCCCGCGGCAAGGGCGGCCTGGTGCGGGCGAGTTGGGACGAGGCGGTCGAGATCGTCGCGGCGGCCCACGTCCACACGATCAGGACGTACGGCCCGGACCGCATCGCCGGCTTCTCCCCCATCCCCGCGATGTCGATGGTGTCGCACGCGGCCGGTGCCCGCTTCCACTCCCTCATCGGCGCCCCGATGCTCTCCTTCTACGACTGGTACGCCGACCTGCCCGTCGCCTCCCCGCAGGTCTTCGGCGACCAGACCGACGTACCGGAGTCGGGCGACTGGTGGGACGCGGCGTATCTGATGATGTGGGGCTCGAACGTCCCGGTGACCCGCACGCCCGACGCGCACTGGATGGCGGAGGCCCGCTACCGGGGCCAGAAGGTCGTGGTCGTCGCCCCCGACTACGCCGACAACGCCAAGTTCGCCGACGAGTGGCTGCACCCGCACCCGGGCACGGACGGCGCGCTGGCCCTGGCCATGGGGCACGTCGTCCTCAAGGAGTTCTTCGTCGACCGCGAGACACCGTTCTTCGCCGACTACGTACGGCAGTTCACCGACCTGCCCTTCCTGGTCACCCTGGAGGAGCGGGGTGGCAGCCACGTCCCCGGGAAGTTCCTGCGTGCCTCGGACCTGGGCCAGGAGGACGAGGGCGCCCAGTGGAAGACGGTCGTGCTGGACGAGGTGTCGGGCCGCGCCGTCGCCCCGAACGGTTCCCTCGGCTTTCGCTGGACCGAGTCGGGCAAGGGCCGGTGGAATCTCGAACTGGGCGAGATACGCCCGAAGTTGAGCCTGTACGGCAGTGCGGTCGCCGCCGGTGTCGAGGTGCTTCTGCCCCGCTTCGACACCGAGGGCGGGCCGCACGGACAGGGGCGCGGGGACGTCGTACGGCGTGGTGTGCCGGCGACGAAGCTCGGGGGTACGAACGGGCCGCTGGTGACGACGGTCTTCGATCTGCTGCTGGCGCAGTACGGGGTCGGCCGGCGCGGGCTGCCGGGCCGCTGGCCCACGTCGTACGACGACGCCGACACGCCCGGCACCCCGGCCTGGCAGGAGACGCACACCTCGGTGCCGGCGGCCAAGTGCGTGCGGATCGCGCGGGAGTTCGCCCGGACGGCGGAGCGGTCGAAGGGCCGCTGCATGATCCTGATGGGCGCCGGCACCAACCACTGGTTCCACTCCGAGACGATCTACCGGGCCTTCCTCGCCCTTCTCCAGCTCACCGGCTGCCAGGGCCGCAACGGCGGCGGCTGGGCGCACTACGTGGGCCAGGAGAAGTGCCGTCCGGTGACGGGCTGGGCGACGCTCGCGTCCGCGTCGGACTGGTCGCGCCCGCCGCGCCAGATGATCGGCACGGCGTACTGGTTCCTCAACACCGACCAGTGGCGCTACGACCGGTTCAGCGCCGACGTGCTCGCCTCGCCACTTGGCTCGGGCCGGTTCCGGGGGATGACGGGCGCGGACTGTCTGGCGCTGTCGGCGCGTGTGGGGTGGATGCCGTCGTATCCGACCTTCGACCGCAATCCGCTGGAGCTGGGCGATGTGTTCGGCGACCCGGTGTCGCGGGTGGTGGCCGAACTGCGCACCGGCACCCTGAAGTTCGCCTGCGAGGATCCGGACGCACCGGAGAACTGGCCGCGCATAGTGACGCTGTGGCGGGCCAATCTGCTGGGCTCGTCGGCGAAGGGCGCCGAGTACTTCACCCGGCACCTGCTGGGCACGCACTCCTCGCTGCGGGCCGAGGAGGCTCCCGAGGACGTACGGCCGCGTGAGGTGACCTGGCACGACGAGGCGCCCGAGGGCAAGCTCGATCTGCTGCTGTCGCTGGATTTCCGGCAGACGTCGTCCACACTGCTGTCGGACGTCGTGCTGCCCGCCGCGACCTGGTACGAGAAGCACGACCTGTCCAGCACGGACATGCACCCCTTCGTCCACTCCTTCACCCCGGCCGTGGATCCGCCCTGGCAGGCGCGCACCGACTTCGACACGTTCAAGGCGCTGGCCGAGCGGCTCAGTGAGCTGGCCGTCGGCCATCTCGGCGTACGCAAGGACCTGGTGGCGACCCCGCTCCAGCACGACACCCCGGGCGAGATCGCCCAGCCGGGCGGGACCGTCCTGGACTGGCGGCGCGGGGAGTGCGATCCGGTGCCCGGCAGGACCATGCCGCAGCTGACCGTCGTGGAGCGGGACTACACGGCGATCGGTGCCAAGTTCGCCTCGCTGGGTCCGCTGGCGGAGCAACTCGGGCTGCCCGCCAAGGGCATCATGCTCAGGCCGGACGAGGAGGTCGAGGACCTCCGGCACCTGAACGGCATGACGGGCGACGGGCGCCCCCTGCTGGACACGGCCGTGAAGGCGGCGAACACCATCCTCGCCCTCTCCGGCACCACGAACGGCCGCCTGGCCACCCAGGGCTTTCGCACGCTGGAGGCCCGCACCGGGCAGAAGATGGCGCACCTGGCCGCAGAGCACGAGGGCAAGCGCATCACCTACGCGGACACCCAGGCCGCGCCCGTGCCGGTGATCACCTCGCCGGAGTGGTCGGGCAGCGAGTCCGGCGGACGGCGCTACACCGCCTTCACCCTCAACACCGAGCACCTCAAGCCCTGGCACACCCTCACCGGCCGCCAGCACTTCTTCCTCGACCACGACTGGATCCACGAACTGGGCGAGGCACTCCCCGTCTACCGGCCGCCGCTGGACATGAACCGGCTGTTCGGCGAACCACGGCTCGGCCCGGACGGGCAGCGGGAGGTGACGGTCCGCTTCCTCACCCCGCACAACAAGTGGTCCATCCACTCCGAGTACCAGGACAACCTGTTCATGCTGGCCCTCTCCCGAGGCGGCCAGAACATCTGGATGTCGCCGCAGGACGCGGAAGCGATCGGCGTCGTGGACAACGACTGGGTGGAGGCCGTCAACCGCAACGGCGTGGTGGTCGCCCGAACGGTGGTCTCCCACCGGATGCCGCACGGCACCGTCTACATGCACCACGCGCAGGAACGCACCGTCGCCGTCCCGAAGACGGAGACCACCGGCAAGCGCGGCGGCATCCACAACTCGCTGACCCGGCTGATCCTCAAGCCGTCCCATCTCGTCGGCGGCTACGCCCAGCTCTCCTGGGCGTTCAACTACCTGGGCCCGACGGGCAACCAGCGTGACGAGGTGACGGTGATCCGCCGTCGCAGCCAGGAGGTCGAGTACTGATGCGTCCGATGGCCCAGATCGCGATGGTGATGAACCTCGACAAGTGCATCGGCTGCCACACCTGCTCGGTCACCTGCAAGCAGGCGTGGACCAACCGGCGCGGCATGGAGTACGTCTGGTTCAACAACGTGGAGACCCGCCCCGGCCAGGGCTATCCGCGCCGCTACGAGGACCAGGAACGCTGGCGCGGCGGCTGGGAGCTGAACCGGCGGGGCGCGCTGAAACTGAAGGCGGGCGGGCGGCTGCGCAAACTCGCCGGGATCTTCTCCAACCCCGAACTGCCGGAGATCAAGGACTACTACGAGCCCTGGACGTACGACTACAAGAACCTCACCGACGCACCGCTCGGCGACGACTACCCGGTGGCACAGCCGGTCTCCCAGCTCGACGGCAAGCCGATGAAGATCGAGTGGTCGGCGAACTGGGACGACAACCTCGCCGGCGCCCCCGCCTACGGCGACCTCGACCCGATGGTCGAGCAGGCCCGTGAGCAGGCCTCCGACAAGGTGCGGTTCGAGTTCGAGCAGAGCTTCATGTTCTATCTGCCGCGCATCTGCGAGCACTGCCTCAACCCGTCCTGTGTGGCGTCGTGCCCGTCGGGGGCGATGTACAAGCGGGCGGAGGACGGCATCGTCCTGGTCGACCAGGACCGGTGCCGGGGCTGGCGGATGTGCGTGACGGGATGCCCGTACAAGAAGGTGTACTTCAACCACGCCACCGGCAAGGCCGAGAAGTGCACGATGTGCTATCCGCGCGTCGAGGTGGGTCTGCCGACGGTCTGCTCGGAGACGTGCGTGGGGCGGCTGCGCTACCTCGGGGTGGTGCTGTACGACGCCGACCGGGTGACGGCCGCGGCCTCCGTCCCGCGCGAACGGGACCTGTACGAGGCGCAGTTGGGCATCTTCCTCGACCCCGAGGACCCCGAGGTGCGGCGGGTGTGCCAGGCCGCGGGGATCCCCTACGACTGGCTGGAGGCGGCTCGCCGCTCCCCCGTGCACGCGCTGATCAGCAAGTACCGGGTCGCGCTGCCGCTGCACCCGGAGTACCGGACGATGCCGATGGTCTGGTACATCCCGCCGCTCTCCCCGGTGGTGGACGTGCTGGCGGAGACCGGGCACGACGGCGAGGACGCGGGGAACCTGTTCGGTGCGATCGACAGCCTGCGCATCCCGCTGGAGTACCTGGCGGAGATGTTCACGGCAGGGGCGATCGGCCCGGTCCGCTCCTCGCTCGAGAAGCTCGCCGCGATGCGCTCCCACATGCGGGCGATCAACCTCGGGGAAGAGCCGGATCCCTCGGTGCCGGCCGCGGTGGGCATGGCGGCCGGGGAGATCGAGGCCATGTACCGGCTGCTGGCGATCGCCAAGTACGAGGACCGGTACGTGATTCCGACGGCGGCCGTCGCGGATGCCCGCCGTCTTGAGGAGTCGGCGCTCCCGCAGGGGTGCAGCCTCGACTACGACGGCGGGCCCGGAATGGGCGGGGACGGACCCTTCGGCCAGGACTCCGGCCGCAAGCTGCTGCCGCTGGTGTCGGTGCAGAACTTCCACGCCCTGCGCGGACGGCAGACCTCCGACGACACCGCCGACGTCGACCCCGAGGAGGCCTGATGCCGTCCTTCGAGGTCCTCTACCAGGCGGCCGCGCTCTGCCTGACCTACCCCGACGACGACTTCCGCGCCCGGCTGCCCCTGCTGCGTGAAGCGGCCCCGCAGCTACGGGAGTTCACCGACCACGCGGCGCTCACGCCACCGGAGGAACTGGCCGCGCACTATGTCGAGGTCTTCGACCTCAAGAACCGCCACTGCCTGTATCTGACCTGGTGGCGCGACGGGGACACCCGGCGGCGCGGGATGTCGCTGCTCCGCTTCAAGGACGTCTACCGCGCCCACGGCCTGGAGTTCTCCGGCGAGGAGCTGCCCGACTTCCTCCCCGCGGTACTGGAGTTCGCGGCCCGCACCGGCGACACCGATCTCCTGCTGGACCACCGGGACTGCCTGGAGCAGCTGCGCTCCCGGCTCACCGATTTCGGCACACCGTACGCGTCCGTCCTGGACGCCGTGTGCGCCGCACTGCCGACCGCACACCCGGGGATGCGCCCATGACCACACTGCTCTGGGGCGTCCTGCCCTATGTCACCTTCGCCCTGCTCGTCGCCGGCCTGGTCTGGCGCCACCGCTACGACCGCTTCGGCTGGACCACACGCTCCTCCCAGGTCTACGAGTCGAGGCTGCTGAACATCGCCTCGCCCGCCTTCCACTACGGCATCCTGTTCGTGCTGGTCGGCCATCTGGTGGGCCTGTTCGTCCCGGAGTCCTGGACGGACTCGCTCGGCGTCGGCGAGCACACGTACCACCTGTTCTCCCTCTACGGCGGTACGGCGGCCGGGGTGCTGACGGTCGCCGGGATCGTCCTGCTGGTCTACCGCCGCCGCACCAGCGCACCGGTGTTCCGGGCGACCACGGCCAACGACAAGGTCATGTACGTCGTACTGCTCGGCGCGATCGTGCTCGGCATGGCCGCCAAGCTGACGCACGCCTCCGGCGACGGCTACAACTACCGCCAGTCCATCGCCCCGTGGGCCCGCAGCCTGTTCACCCTCCAGCCCGACCTCGACCGGATGGCGGGCGTGCCGGTGCTGTACCAGATCCACGCGGTGGTCGGCATGGCGCTGATCGCGCTGGTGCCGTACACCCGGCTGGTGCACATGTTCAGCGCGCCGGTGCAGTACCTGTTCCGGCCGTACCTGGTGTACCGCAGCCGCGACCCCGAGCAGCTGGGGCCGCGGCCGGAGAGGCGCGGCTGGGAGAAGGCTGACTCCTAGGCCGCCCCGCCCTTCTGGTCCCTCTGGTCCTTCTCGTCGTCGACGATCTCGGCGTCGACCACGTCGTCGTCCTGTGCCGCGCCCTGCTCAGTGCCGGTGCCTGACTCTGCCGAGCCGTCCGACGGTGCCTGCTGGGACTGGGCGTACATGGCCTGGCCCATCTGCTGGCTGACGGTGGCGAGTTTCTCGATGCCGGTGCGCAGGGCGTTCGTCTCGGCGTTCTGCTCGAGCTGCTGCTTGAGGTCCGTGATCGCCGACTCGACCTCGGCCCTGGTGTCCGCCGGGACCTTGTCCTCGTTGTCGCGGACGAACTTCTCGGTCTGGTAGACGAGCTGCTCGGCCTGGTTGCGGGTCTCCGCCGCCTCGCGGCGCTTGTGGTCCTCCTCGGCGTACTGCTCGGCCTCCCGCATCATGCGGTCGATGTCGTCCTTCGGCAGGGCCGAGCCGCCCGTCACCGTCATCTTCTGCTCGCGGCCGGTCGCCAGGTCCTTCGCGGAGACGTGCATGATCCCGTTGGCGTCGATGTCAAAGGCGACCTCGATCTGCGGGACGCCGCGCGGTGCCGGGGGCAGACCGGTCAGGTCGAAGACGCCCAGCTTCTTGTTGTACGCTGCGATCTCGCGTTCGCCCTGGTAGACCTGGATGCCGACCGAGGGCTGATTGTCGGCGGCCGTAGTGAAGATCTCCGAACGCCGGGTGGGGATCGTCGTGTTGCGTTCGATGAGCTTGGTCATGATGCCGCCCTTGGTCTCGATGCCGAGGGACAGCGGTGTGACGTCGAGCAGCAGGACGTCCTTGACGTCGCCGCGGATGACGCCGGCCTGGAGGGCCGCGCCCACGGCCACGACCTCGTCGGGGTTGACGCCCTTGTGCGGGTCCTTGCCGGTGAGTTCCTTCACCAGGTCGGTGACGGCGGGCATCCGGGTGGAGCCGCCGACGAGGATGACGTGGTCGACCGCGGAGAGCTTGATGCCGGCGTCCTTGACGGCCTGGTGGAAGGGGGTCTTGCAGCGGTCGAGGAGGTCGGCGGTGAGCTCCTGGAACTGGGCGCGGGTCAGCTTCTCGTCGAGGTGGAGGGGGCCCTCGGCGGAGGCGGTGATGTAAGGCAGGTTGATCGTCGTCTCGGAGGAGCTGGACAGCTCGATCTTGGCCTTCTCGGCGCCCTCGCGCAGCCTCTGCAGCGCCATCTTGTCGTTGCCGAGGTCGATGCCGTTCTGCCCCTTGAACTTCTTCACCAGGTACTCGACGATCCGCTGGTCCCAGTCGTCGCCGCCCAGGTGTGTGTCGCCGTTGGTGGCCTTGACCTCGATGACACCGTCACCGATCTCCAGCAGCGAGACGTCGAAGGTGCCGCCGCCCAGGTCGAAGACGAGCACCGTCTGCTCCTCGCCCCGGTCCAGACCGTAGGCGAGGGCGGCGGCCGTGGGTTCGTTGATGATCCTGAGGACCTTCAGGCCCGCGATCTCGCCGGCCTCCTTGGTGGCCTGCCGCTGGGCGTCGTCGAAGTAGGCGGGGACGGTGATCACCGCGTCGGTGACGTCCTCGCCGAGATAGGACTCGGCGTCCCGCTTCAGCTTCTGCAGGACCCGGGCGGACAGCTCCTGTGCCCGGTAGCGGGTGCCGTCGATGTCGCCCTGGTCGGGAAACCGCCAGTTCCCATCGCCCATGTACCGCTTCACGGAGCGGGCGGTGCGGTCCACGTTCGTCACCGCCTGCCGTTTGGCCACCTCCCCCACGAGCACCTCGCCGTTCTTGGCGAAGGCCACGACCGACGGGGTGGTCCTGGCCCCCTCCGCATTGGCGACGACAGTGGGTTCGCCGCCCTCCAGGACGGCGACCACCGAGTTCGTGGTCCCGAGATCGATCCCGACCGCGCGTGCCATCGTTGTCCCCTTCCGCCAGGGCACCTCTTGAACTACAGCACAAAACTTGAGTGGGCTCTTGTCAATGGGACGGGTGACCGAGGGGACGGGCACCAAACGGCCCTGAGCGCTCGCTCAGGGTTCGGGGGGCCGGCCCGAAGGGCCGCCCCCCGAGGGGCGCGGGGCTGTATCGATATGCGGCTCCGCCGCGTGTGCGCGACCGGCCGCCGCGGCGCCGCGGACGCCGGACGACCGAACCGCGGCACCCCCGTAGGCGACCCGCTAGGCCAACTTCGCCGACAGCGTGATCGTCGTGCCCGTCAGCGCCTGACTGACCGGACAGTTCTTCTTGGCGTCCTCCGCGGCAGCGACAAACGCGTCGCTGTCGATACCGGGAACCGTCCCCTCCACCGTGAGGTGAATCCCGGTGATCCCCTCACCCGGCTGGAAATTCACGTCGGCCGAGGTGACGAGCTTGGTGGGCGGGGTGCCGGCGCCGTTCAGGGCGTGCGAGAGCGCCATGGAGAAGCAGCTGGAGTGCGCGGCGGCGATCAGCTCCTCCGGGCTGGTCTTGCCGTTCGCGTCCTGGGAGCGCGAGGCCCACGTGACCGGCTGCGCGGCGATGGCACCGGAAGAGTCGAAGTTGACGACACCGTTGCCCTCGAGCAGGTTGCCTTCCCAGACGGTGTGTGCGGAGCGCGTGGTAGCCACGGTTCTTCCTTTCGC
Organism: Streptomyces sp. NPDC056479; assembly: GCF_042795335.1. Taxonomy (NCBI): domain Bacteria; kingdom Bacillati; phylum Actinomycetota; class Actinomycetes; order Kitasatosporales; family Streptomycetaceae; genus Streptomyces; species Streptomyces sp. NPDC056479. Next base: position 270,877 of record NZ_JBHTRZ010000003.1, read on the forward strand.
GTGGGGGCCCGTTTGCTGGGGTCCGTGCCTCCATCCGATCACACTCCGGCTCAACTCACCCGGAAGACCGGCCCACGCGGGGTGAACGGCAGACGACGGCCCGGGGGAATCAGATACGCGTGCTCGCGCCGCACCCGCAGAACGTCGCACCAGCCGTCCGTGATGACGAGCACGGGCGCGCCCGGCGGGAAGTCGTCCGCGCGCTGCAGCAGGTCGATCCCGGGCTGCAGGACCGTACCGCCACGGCCGCGCACCCGCACCCGCCCCGCGATGTCCGTCACCGGCACATACCCGGCGTCGTACGGACCCGCGTCGCAGAACACCACCCGCGCTGCCGGTACGTCCCGCGCCTCGGCGTACGAGGCGATCGCGCCGAGCGCCTTGCCGAGCATGCCGGCGCCCATGGAGCCGGAGGTGTCCAGGACCACGCCGAAGGTGCAGCGGGCGATCTCCTCGGGCGGGAAGTAGCGGCCGGCGCGCGGAATGTCGGGCGTCGACGCCTGGCGGCGCGCGGGACGTGCGTACGTCCGCACCGGTTCCGGACGCGGCACGAACTCGTCGAACCAGCGGGCCAGTCGGGCGTCCCAGGGCAGCGGCGGATGGCTGAGCGCGCGGATCTCCTGGACCAGGTCGCCGGGCAGGAAGCCGCGCTCCTGCTGCTGGTGCAGGTCGAGGCCCTGGCTGAGGCCCCGGCGGTAGAACTCGTCGAGGTCGACACAGTCGCCGGGCGGGCCGAGCGGGGCACCCAGTACGTCACCGACGCCCTTGCCGCGCAGGGTGGCCAGCCGGCGCATCCGGCGCAGGTCGCCGGTGATCCGGTCGTAGACCTCCTCGGCGGACAGGCCGGTGAACTGGGCGTCGTACAGCAGTCCCTGGGGCATCTCCCCGACCTGCATCTCGCGCAGCCAGCCGTTGATGACGTAGTCGCAGGCGACGTTGAACAGATAGGGGTCGCGTGGACCGCAGCGGTCACCGTGGCGCAGGGCGGCGTGCAGCATCTCGTGGGCGAGGATGAACCGCCATTCCTCGGCCTCGAAGTGACGCAGCGGGTTGATGTAGATCTCGCCGGCCTCGGTGTTGACGGCGGCGACGGCGATGCCGTGGGCGCGGGCCAGTTCGGCGTCGGCGACCAGCTTGATGCCGGCCGCGATGCCGCCGAGCAGCGGGTAGGAGGTGATGAACCATTCAAGGGCCCACTGCCAGGGCCGCTTCTTGACCGGTTCGCCGAGCATGGAGTCGCGCCGGCCGCCCGCCATGTCCATCGCGGTGGACACGGTCCGGGTCAGCGCGGTCGCGAAAGCCAGCTGATGGTCCGGGGGCGAGCCGAGCCAGCCCATCCACTCCACGAGCAGCAGGTCGGGCTCCGCCCCCGCGGTGCCGCAGCGCTCGTACGCGGCCGGGACGCCGTCGCGCCGCCAGTGGGCGGCGAGCTGTTCCTCGTCGCCGTCCGGGTAGGTCAGGGGCAGGTGGTCGGGGGCCGTGCCGACCGGGAAGGTGAGCAGGAAGCGGTTGACGACGACGCAGCGGGCGGCGAGTTCGGCGCGGTCGGGCTGTACGGGCGTGCCCTTCCGGGAAGGGACGTGGCCGAAGCCCAGGTGCAGGACGGCGTGCGCGATGGCCCAGGCCCAGGTGGCGGGTTCGGCGGTGGGGGTGCCCCCGCGCGAGTCAGTTCGAGCGTGGCGGAGGTCGGGGTGAACGTGCAAATCGCCCTGGGAGTCGACGAGGACGAGTCCGTCGCGGGGTGCCCGTTCGCACTTCTCCTGTCGGCAGACATCGAACTCGACGGCGGCGAGCGCGGGGTTGGCCCGCACCAGCCGCATGCCCTCGGCGAACGCCTCCGCCGCGAGGTCCCGCTTCTTCTTCCCCTTGCCCTTGTCGGAAGTGCGGCTCATCGCCGCGCCTCCACCAGCCGGGGCATGTCCCGCGCGGCCTCCACCAGGAACCAGGACGGCAGCACCGGGTTGCCGTCGGCATCGGAGGCGATGACGCTCTGGGCGACCTCGACGGAGATCTCGGCGAGCTGCACCAGCAGCGACTTCGCGCGGTACGCGGTCTGGCGGCCGGTCGCGGACATGTGGTCCTTGCTGACCGGCAGCTCCTTGATGAGACGGCCACGGAAGGACTCGGCGAGGTAGTAGAGCAGGTCGCGGTCCTGCATGCGGTGCGGCCAGCGGGCGTCGCCCTTGACGATGGCCTCGATGCCGTACTGGCTGCGCACGATCTTGACGTAGCCGCAGAACGCGGTGGCATGCGTCGGCGTCAGCGTGCCGTGCGCGACGACCTTCAGCGTCTCCTCGTCGAGGTCCCGGCCGAAGGAGTGCAGCGCGTCGGACAGCATGTGCCAGGAGCGGGGTGTGGAGAACGGCTCCTCGGTCTTCGGCGGCTTGGACCACAGGTGGTCGGGCCGGTCGGTGAGGTGGTCCAGGATCCACGGGTGGATGCCGTTGCTCGCGGCCCAGGTCAGCCAGTCCGTGGCGGACGCCTCCAGATGGACGTGGGTGAGGCGGTTGACGAGGGCGGAGGCGATGGGCCGGGCGAGCGCGTTGTCGGTGGCCCGGTTCCCGGCGCCGATGACGATGGAACCCTTGGGCAGCTCGTAGTTGCCGATCCGGCGGTCCAGGATCAGCGAGTAGAACGCCTTCTGCACATCCGGCGTGGCAGCGTTGAGCTCGTCCAGGAACAGGCAGTACGGCTCGTCGCGGGCGATCGCCTCCGGCGGGCAGAACACCGAGCGCCCGTCCCGGATCTGCGGCACGCCGATCAGGTCCTCCGGCGCGAGCTGGGTGCCGAGCAGACTCACGCACTCCAGGCCCAGCGACTCGGCGAAGTTCCTGACGAGGGAGGACTTTCCGATGCCGGGGGCGCCCCAGATGAAGACCGGCCGCACGGTGGCGAGGCCGAGAAGCAGGTCGGGTATACGGGCGGGCGTGACAGTAACGGCTGCCTGCAAGGCAGGGGCTCCCCTCTTTGCGCCTGAACCGGCGCCGCTCTCGCGGATGTGGTTGCTCGCCATCGAGGTTCTCAATTGATGGTTGCGGCCGTCATCCGATTATCAGGCCGCCCGCTCCTCCGGCTTCGCCTCCACCGGCACCTGCGGGCCGCTCACCTCCCGCAGCCAGCGGCGCAGTACGCGGTGGACGTGCTCGGCACCCACGAGGTCCTCCCCGTCGCCGGCCGGCGCGGAGAAGGCGAGCGGCGACAGCAGGAACGGCTTGCCCTGCGCCCCGCCTAGTCCGCCATGCGACCCGATCTGCTCCTCGAAGGCGAGGACCTCTCCGTCGGCCTCGTCGTAGGCGGAGTTGACCATGATGTCGGCGGCGTTCGGGAAGGAGTGCGTACGGCGCACCGCGTCGGCGGCGCCCGGCCCGAAGGCCTCCAACGGGCCAGGCTTGTCGTCGAGTTGGTCCAGCGCTGTCTCGGCGCCGTGCGCGCCTAGCACGACCCCGCCGTGCTCCTCGCTGCGGACGAGCAGAAAGCCGACGCCGGGATGGTTGGCGAGGGTGGTGAGCAGCGCCGGGTGGCGGGCGTCGATCTCCTCCCTGGTCATCCGGTGCGGCACATCCGGGAAGGAGACCAGACCGAGGTTGCCCGAGGCCAGCACGATCGGCTCGGAGCGGCGGCGCGCGAGGCGGTGTTGCTCGCTGCCCTCCTCCACGGGCCGGCGCAGCGCCGCGCGCACCGCCGCGCGGGCCTCGGCGCCACTGTGCGTGCGCTGCGCCTTGCGCGGCACGGGCAGCCCGCAGCCGGCCCGCACCAGGTCGCCCAGGCCGAGGCCGTAGCGCGACCGGAAGGTCTCGCCGGGGCTCTGGCCGTGGTCCGACAGCACGACGATCCGGTACGGCCGTGGCGCGTGCTCGGCGACGTTCTCGATCAACGCCAGTGCCCTGTCCAGGCGTTCGAGGACCTTCTCGGCGTCGCGGCCGCCCGGCCCGGAGTGGTGTGCCACCTCGTCGTACGCCACGAGGTCGGCGTAGACGGCGGTGCGTCCGGCGAGCATGTCGCCCATCACCGCGGCGACGACGACATCCCGTTCGACGACGGTCGCGAAGGCGCGGACCAGCGGGTAGAGGCCGCCGCGGCCGACTCTCGGCCGGACCTTGCGCGCGCGGGCCCGAGTGGACTGGCCGATCTCACGGCCGACCTCGGCGATGAAGGACAGGGCGGTGCGCACCGCGTTGGCCGGGTCGGAGAAGTAGGCGAAGTAGCCCGCGCGGGAGCGGTTGCGGCGCCCGCGCCGTCGGGTGGCGATGGACAGCACGAGGGCCTGTTCGTCGGCGCCGCCGCTGAAGAGGTTGCCGCGGCTGGCGCCGTCGGCGGTGAGCAGTCCGCCGTCGCCGGTGCGGTCGATGGCGCGGCGTTGCAGTTCGGCGGCGCTGGTGGGGCGGTTGCAGACCATGACCTCGTGGCCGGCCTTCTCGTACCAGCGGAAGGCGGGGACGTCGTGGTTGCTGCCGTGCAGGATGCCGAGCTGGCTGGCGCCGGTCTGGCTGGACCAGTCGGTGCGCCAGGGGCTGAGCCGGTGGGTGGGGCGAATGCCGTCGCCCTCCCCCAGCCACCGGGCGACGGTGGGCATCAGGCCCTTGCCGACCGCGGTGCGCAGCACGTCGTGGCCGACGCCGTCGAGCTGCATGAAGACCGTGCCGGGGCTGGACGGGCCGGGTGGCAGGGCCCTGCGGCGGCGGTCGGCGAGGCGGTACAGCCTGCGGCGGTAGGCGTCGTCGTCCCGTACGGCGAGGGCGGCGCCGGTGGCGGAGGCGACGGCGGACATCACCGCGGCGACGATGACGGCGGTCTCGGGGGCGGCCTCGCTGTCTCCGGAGGGGACCAGGCGCAGGGCGACGATGAGCAGCGAGCCGTTCAGGAAGAACACCAGCAGGCCGAGCACCAGCGCGGGGACGAGGAGCAGAAGCCGTACGAGGAGGGGCCAGACGAGCGCGGAGAGCAGACCGAAGGCGCCGGCTCCGAGGGCCGCGGTGATGGCGAGCCGGGTGGCGCTGTCGTCGTCCGCCGACTGCAGCTGGAAGTCCGGGAGGAGCCCGGCGAGCACGAGCATGGTGACGGTACAGACGGCCCACACGGCGATGCTCCGCCCGACCTGACTGGCAACCCGCCGCCAACGCCCACGCACGTCCCAGCCCACCTCACGTCCCGAAACGGGCCTTTACGCCCCCAGCCTGACACAACGCCCCTTCGACCCCGCCGGTTCCCCTTGTCACCCACGATCCGGTAGCGCGCCAAAGGGGCGCGGGGAAACTGCGCGACCAGCCACAACGGCGCGGCAGACGAAAACCCACCCTCCCGCCCCCCACCCAGCGGAGCGCCTTGCGTCTAGCGACCGTCGTACCCCGCCGTCGGCATGGACAGCCTCCGGTGCACCCGTGCCTTCATCTGCGCGTCGTACAACGGCTCCGCGCGCCCCACCGTCTCCACCCGCACCCCGCGCCGAGCGCACTCCGCGGTGAACTCCTCGACCGACGACAGCGCGCTCTCCAGCACTCTGCGACTGGGCGCGACGAACAGGTCGAGGCCGGGCCGGACGCCCTCCCACAGGACGCTGTGGTCCGCCCGCAGCGCCCGTACGAGAAGCTCGCGCGCGACGACGTACCCGTGCTCGGCGGCCCAGCGCGCGCACATGGCGTGCTGGCTGCGGGAGTCCACCAGGAAGGGGTCGGCGTCCAGCTCTTCGAGCGGCGTCAGACTGGCGATCGCCGTGACGCGCACAATGGATGACCCCATGGCGTCCCCCTCACCTCCGGGTTTCGCCGCCGACCCTACTCCAGCCCGTACGCTTCGGGGAGTCGCGCGAAGGAGGCAAAGAGGTGCCGGTGGAGATCACCTGGTGGGGTCACGCCACCTGCACGGTCGAGGATTCGAACGTGCGCGTTCTCACCGACCCTCTGTTCGCACGCCGGCTCGCACACCTGCGCCGCCGCCGGGGCGCATTGCCCGCAGCCGACGCCCGGCGCGCGGACATCGCCGCGGTCTCCCACCTCCACGCCGACCACCTGCACGTTCCGTCTCTGGCCGGGCTGCCCCGGGGCACCCGCCTGCTCGTGCCCCGGGGCGCGCCCCGGGGCGTGCCGGGCCTGCGCCGGCTCACGCATCTCCAGGTGACGGAGATGGCGCCGGGGGACGTGACGACGGTGGGCGACGTGGCCGTACGCGCCGTGCCCGCGCGGCACGACGGACGGCGGCTGCCGATCGGGCGGCACCGCTCCCCCGCCCTCGGCTATGTCATCGAGGGCGAGGCACGCACGTACTTCGCCGGGGACACCGGGCTGTTCGACGGCATGGCGAAGGAGGTCGGCCCGGTGGACGTGGCCCTGCTGCCGGTGGGCGGCTGGGGACCGTATCTCGGGGAGGGCCATCTCGATGCCGGGCGGGCCGCGGAGGCGCTGGCCCGGCTCGCGCCGCGCAGCGCCGTGCCGGTGCACTACGGCACGTACTGGCCGATCGGCATGGACGGTGTGCGCCCGCATGAATTCCATGCGCCGGGCGATGAGTTCGCGCGGCTCGCTGCCGAGCGCACGCCAGGCGTATCGGTGCATCGGCTCGCGCACGGGCAGAGCGTGCGCCTGGAGGTGGCCCGGTGACGATACTGGCCGCCACCACGTCGGTGGTGCCGGTCGAGTCCACACAGCAGGCGATCGGCTATCCGTCGCTGTTCCTGCTGGTGCTGATCGGTGCGCTGGTGCCGATCGTGCCGACGGGGGCGCTGGTGAGTTCGGCGGCGGTGGTGGCGTTCCACCAGACCGCCCCGTTCGCGCTGGCGCTGGTCTTCGTGACGGCGTCGGCGGCGGCGTTCCTGGGCGACATCACGCTGTACTGGCTGGGTCGGCGCGGCATGGGCTCGAAGAACGGCTCGCGCTGGCTGGAGGCGATCCGCTCGCACGCGCCGGAGGAGCGGCTCACACAGGCGCAGGGAAAGCTCGCGGACCACGGGGTGGCGGTGCTGGTGCTGTCCCGGCTGGTGCCGGCGGGGCGGCTGCCGGTGATGCTGGCGTGTCTGCTGGCGGAGTGGCCGATGCGGCGGTTTGCCCGTGGCAACTTTCCGGCGTGCCTGGCCTGGGCGGTGACGTATCAGTTGATCGGGATCCTGGGCGGGTCGTTGTTCGACGAGCCTTGGGAGGGGGTTGTCGCGGCGATCGTGCTGACCGTGCTGATCAGCGCGGTGCCGAGTGTCTGGAAGCGGATGCGATCTGCCAAGTGAGGTTTCGTCGCGGGCTGCGGGGCCGCGGTGGCTGATCACGCAGTTCCCCGCGCCCTGAGGGCGTCCCCTGAGCGTCGGCTACTTCAAGACCCGTGACCCTCCCACCGGCAGATCCCACAGGTCCTCCCGGTCCAGCCCCGCCTTCTCCCACGCCGCTCGCACGCGCGTGAGGGGCTCCAGGACCGGCTCCGCCGACAGCACGAACGTGGCCCAGTGCATCGGCGCCATCCTCCGCGCCCCCAGATCTTCAGCCGCCCGCACCGCCTCCTCCGGATCGCAGTGGACGTCGCTGAGCCACCAGCGGGGGTCGTAGGCGCCGATGGGGAGCAGGGCGAGGTCGATGCCGGGGTAGCGCTCGCCGATGCGGGCGAACCAGTGGCCGTAGCCGGTGTCGCCGGCGAAGTACACGCGCTGTCCGTCGGGGGCGGTGAGCACCCATCCGCCCCACAGGCTGCGGCAGGTGTCGAGGAGGGTGCGCTTGGACCAGTGGTGGGCGGGCACGAAGTCGAAGCGGACACCGGACAGTTCGGCCGCCTCCCACCAGTCCAGCTCGGTGACCTGGGTGAACCTGCGGCGGCGGAACCAGGGGGCGAGACCGGCCGGCACGAAGACGGGGGTGTCGCGCGGGAGTCGACGCAGGGTGGGGGCGTCCAGGTGGTCGTAGTGGTTGTGGCTGATGACGACCGCGTCTACGCGGGGCAGGGCGCTCCAGGCGACGCCGACGGGGGTGATGCGGGCCGGGGTGCCGAGGATGCGGCGCGACCAGACCGGGTCGGTGAGGACGGTCAGCCCGCCGATCCGGACGACCCAACTGGCGTGCCCCGCCCAGGAGACGGCGACCGTGCGCGCGTCCACGCGGGGCAGCGGGCCCGGTTCGAAGGGCAGCCGGGGAATGTCGGCCAGGCCGTCCCGGCCCGGGCGTACAGCGCCCTCGCGCGCGAAGCGGGCGAGGGCCTTCATGCCGGGCAGCGGGGCGGTGAGGCGGTCGTGGAAGGTACGCGGCCACACCCGGCGTTCGCCCAGCGGGCGGGGTGCGGCGAGCGGCGGGATCGGGGGCGCGAAGGGCGACAGGTCCGCCGGGGCGTCGGCTTCCGGGGTGGGCGTACGCGGTGTTGTCGACGTGGCTGACTCGGACTGCTGCGTCATCGAGGAGGCTCCCATCGCTGAGCGTCGTCACGGAGATCGTCGAAGACCGACTTCAAATGGATCAACGCGCGTTGCACATGTGGTAGTTCCAGCGGCGCGGGTGAACTGAGGCATTCCGCGCGCTCCTCGTCGGTGCCCGCCAGCAGCGGTCCGGTGGACAGCCGCACGCGCAACGCGGCCAGGTCGTCGCCGAAGCGGTGCCCGCCCGGCGCGGGCATGCCGAGCCGGGCGGCGAGGAAGTCCTCCAGGTCCTGTGCGTCCCCCACTCCGTGCGAGGACAGCCCGGCGCGCAGCGGACCGAGGTCGATGTAGAGGTGCCGCCCGGCCTGCGGGGGCCGCGCGAGGGCGCCCGCCCCGGCGGCGGCGGCGTGCGCGGCGGCGGCCAGGCGCCCGTGCAGGCGTACGGCGGCCTCGACCCGCGCGGTGACCGGGTCGGGCTCCGCGAGCGCGTACCCGGCCGCGAGGGCGACCGGACCCGCGACGCCGGCGCCCAGCGCGGTCAGCACGTCGAGCACGCGCGCGTGCAGGCCGTTCCCGGCGTCGTGCGCGGGGAACCGGGCGACCGCGGCCGGCCATCCCGGCGGGAGGTGGGCGCCGGCCAGGTCGGTGACCACGGTGACCTGCTCGGGCAGCATCTCGGCGGGACTGACCAGCACGGTGTCGTGCGGGGCGTGCACGGTGTCGCGCCAGGTCTCGTCGCTGACCAGGTGCAGTCCCTCACCGGTCGCGGCCTCCACGGTCTCGTGCAGCACCTCGGGCGGGGCCACGGTGGCGGTGGGGTCGTCGGCGACGGACAGCACGAGCAGCCGGGGGTCACCGCCCTCGGCACGGACCCTCCGGACGGTCTCCAGAAGGGCGTACGGATCCGGGACACCCCCGCACTCGGCCGGGGTCGCCACATGGAAGACGGGCCGGCCCAGGAGGCGGGCGTACGGCGCCCACCAGGCCGCGCAGGGCCGCGGCACCAAAACGTCGCCACCGAGGGCGAAGGTCAGCCCGAGCAGCAGGGCGGGGGCGCCGGGGCCGGCCACCGCCTGTTCGGGCTCGGTCGGCAGTCCGCGCCGGGCCCAGTAGCCGCACGCCGCCTCGAGCAGGGCGGTGCCGCCACCCACCGGCTCGCTCTCGGCCCGGCCCGCGGCCGCGGCGAGCACGGCCGCGAGCTCGGGCAGCACGGGCAGTCCGTCGTCGGGGAGCGGCGGCCCGAAACGGACGGGGCCATGGCCTTCGGGATCCGTCCGCCGCATCCGTGCCTCCGCTGTGCCTGGTGCCGTGGTGGTTCGTGGTTCGTCGTCCGGTGTTCCGCCGCTCCGTGGCTGTCGTTCCGTGGCTGTCGTTCCGAGACGGGCGCTCTGGGATTGCTACGGCGAGGGGGCCACACGGTGCGTCGGGTACCCCGGCGCTCTGCGTACCCATCGTGACGCAACTCCATGGGCGCCCGCCGGGCTTGCGCCCGTCACAGGCGCCCCGCACGGATCAGTCCTCCACGTTGGGCGTCCTACGCCTCAGCCGGTACACCGCACCGCCGAACGCGCCCGCGATGAAGAGGCCGCCGGCGACCAGTGCGGGGACGGAGTCGGTGAAGGCACCGCCCGTGCCGGCCTGCACACCGTGCTGGTGGGCCGCGCCGTCGCAGTCCTCCGAGTGGGACCCGCCGTTGCCGGATCCGGGCCCGCTCCCGTACCAGTAGGGCTGGGTGGCGTCCGCGTCGGGTTCGGCCTGCTCTGCTTCGGTCGTGCCGAGGTCGGGCTCGGTCTCGTCGGCTTCGGCAGCGCCTTCGGTTTCGGCTCCCGTTTCGGATTCGGTCGTATTCCAGTCGGACTCGGTCTTGTCGCCTTCGGACTTGCCCGATTGAGGCTTGGACTTGTCGGATTCCGTCCAGTCCGACTGGGGCTCGGCGCAGGTGCGGCCGCCTCCTTGCGTACGGCCCCCGCCGCCCTCGGTACCGCCCGTGCCGCCCCCGGTCCAGCCCCCGCCACCACCGCTGCCGCCCTGACCGCCGCCGACGTCGCCCGTGCCGCCGTCCGCGCCGACCTCGCTGCCGCCCTTGCCCCCGCCTGAGCCGCCCTCGTCGCCGCCGCTCTCAGTGGCCACCGTGAACTTCGCGCTCCACTCCTTGCCCTCCTTGCCCTTGCCGCCGGCCGCCGGGCAGGTCCCGTCGACCGTCCACTCGGACTCCGGGCCGGCCGCGTCCGGATCACCCTCGAAGTTCTCGGCCGGGGGAACGCGGGCGCTGCCGCTGTAGGCGGGCCCCGCGGCCTTCTCGTCGTTGCCGGAGACCCGCTTCAGTTCGACGATGCCGTCCTCGAACGCCTGTGAGACGGCCTCGATGGTGGCGGGCGCGGACCCGTCGACGGGCTCGCAGGAGACCGAGACGGTGACACTGCCGCCCGGCGCGACGCTGCCCGGGCTGACCTCCGCGGCCGGGTCCGCGGAGGCGGCCGAGGCTGTGGTGCCCAGGACGGCACCGGCCAGAGCGGCGACGGACAGGGCACGGACGGTGCGGCTCATGGGGCGAGCTCCTTCGGCCGACGACTGCGGGGGAACGGCGGTCGTGCCCCCGCAGCCATGACAGCCCGCCCGGCGCCCCGGCGCGCGCGGCCGGGCACCATTCGCGCGACGGGTGACCGCCGATCGGGTGACAGGGCTCGGGTGGGCGAAGTCGGCCGACCTGGCGAGTCCGGTCCCCCCGGCACTCCCTCCCGTCAGTTCATCAGCGCCGCCAGATCCCGCTCCAGCCCGCGCCCCCGCCTCTTCACCACGCCGGCCGCGACGTCCGACAGCTTGCGGTTGGTGCCCTGCGAGATACGGCGCAGTACGCCGAAGGCGGCGTCGGCGTCGCAGCCGAGGACGTGCATGACGATGCCGCACGCCTGGTCGACGACGGGCCGGGAGCGCAGGGCGGTGCCCAGATGGTCGAGCTCGGTGAGCGCGGCGCGGTAGGAGCGGTCGCGGACGAGACAGCTCGCGGCGAATTCGCCGAGCGCGTGCACGGGACCGTGCCGCACGTCCTCCAGGGCGCCGGGCCGGAAGCTGTAGAGACTGAGCGTCACGGTCAGCCCGGACCGGCGGAACGGGAGCGTGACGCTGGAGCGCACGCCCGAGTCGAGTGCCATGGCGCGGTACTGCGGCCAGCGCTCGTCGTGCAGCAGGTCGGCCGAGTCGACCGGTTCGCCACGCTCCAGGGCGGCGGGGATGGGCCCGTCCCCGGAGCGGAGCTGTACGGCGACGAGTCCGGCGAGGTCGGGGTGGGTGACGGAGGCGGGCCGCTCGGCCCCCTCCTCGGCGACCATGCTGCTGGCTCCGCAGCAGTCGACGGTGCAGCGCACGGCCTGCTCGGCGAGCGCGGACAGCCTGCGCCCGGGAAGGGCCGCTTCGGCGGACTCGTCTCCCCAGTGACCCAGACGATCGTCAACGGGCATCCTCAACTCCTCGCTCTTCTCTGCGCGTTCCCGGTTCCGGTCGGGGAAAACGACTGGCGAACAAGGGGAACCGGTTGGGCCCCGGTCGCCCCGGACCACATCGCCGCCAGCTAGGTTCATCCCCATGGAGAAGACGGACGGATTCGGTGAGGAGCTCGCGGATTTCGTGCGCCGCGTCGCGGAACTCAAGGCGGCGCGATCCGTGTCCGGTGAAGACCTCCCGACGGTCCTGGACGCGGCCATCTTCGAACTCGACCATGTGGCCGACCAGTTGTGGCCTTGGTATGAGCGGCTGTACTCGAGCGGCCCGGCCCGTACGGCCTCCGCCGACCGTCAGGAGCAGCATCTGCTGCGGGCGGTGTTCCAGCGCTTTCCGCTCCCGGTGGCGCTGGTGGACCGCGAGGCGGTGGTGCGCCGGCTGAACTTCGCCGCGACGGCCTTCACCGGGGTCCGGGCGGGCCATGCGACGGGCCGCCCGCTGACCGGTCTCCTCGCCCACGCCGACCGGGCGGCGTTCCGCTCGCAGGCCGCCGCGGTGGCTCGCGGCGAGGGCGACCGCACTCTCACCGTGCACCTCCAGCAGCAGCCGTCGGTCCCGGTCCACGCCACCCTGACCGCCGTACGCCCGAGTGGGGAGCCGCACACCACGGTGCTGGTGGTGATGCAGCCCGGAGATCTCACCGCATCCGGCGCGCCTGCTCCGGCCGCGACGCCGCCGTCCGAGGTCCCCGACCTCGCCGAGACGACCCGGCACGCCGCGCTGCTGGATCTGCTGGACGCGATGACCACGACTCTGCTGACCGCACCGCGCGGCGACCGCGACACGGCCTTGCGGCAGGCGGCCCAGGTGCTGCACGGCCGCTTCGCCGACTGGGCGATCGTCGACACGGTCGCCGCGCGGGTGTCCCGTACGGCAGTGCTGGCCCCCTCGGCGCGGGAGGCGGTCTCGCTCGCGGCACAGGATCCGGCCACGTGTCCCCTGGTCACGGAGACGGCGCGGACCGGATCCCCGATCCTTCAGGTACGCACCGAGAACCCGGACGCCTTCGGCAAGGACGCCGAGGGCGCCCCCGTCCTCGTACAGGCGAACGTGACGTCGCTGCTGTGCGTGCCGCTCGTGGTCGAAGGCACCGTCGAAGGCGTCCTGACGCTGTTCAGATGCGGAGCCCGCCCGGCGTTCTCGATGGCGGAGGCACAGGCGACGGACACCATGTCCCGTCACATGGCACTGGCGATGGCGCGGACGCCCTGAAGGGTCGCGGCGGAGGCCGGCCCTCAGACCACGTCACTCAGGACCTGCTCCCGTACCCGATGGCAGCACCGGCTGATGAGCCGGGAGACATGCATCTGCGAGATCCCCAGCTGCTCGGCGATCCGGCTCTGCGTCATGTCCCCGAAGAAGCGCATGTACAAAATCGCCCGCTCCCGCTCGGGCAGCGCGGCGAGCCGGGGCTTGACGGCCTCACGGTCCACCACGGTGTCCAGCGCGGGGTCGGCCAGTCCGAGCGCGTCGCTGAGGGAGTACCCGTCGTCGCTGCCGGGCAGTTCCGCGTCGAGTGACAGGGCGGTGAAACTCTCCAGCGCCTCGAGACCCACCTTCACATCGGCCTCGCTCATGTCCGCGTGCTCGGCGATCTCGGCGAGGGTCGGCCGGCGGCCGGAGACGGTCTGGAGGTCGTGGACGGCGAACCGTACGCGGTTGCGCAGGTCCTGTACCCGGCGCGGCACGTGCAGCGTCCACATGTGATCGCGGAAGTGCCGCTTGATCTCGCCGGTGATGGTGGGCACGGCGTAGCTCTCGAAGGCGTTGCCGCGCTCGGGGTCGTACCGGTCGACGGCCTTGACCAGCCCGAGGGCGGCGACCTGCCGCAGGTCCTCGAAGCTCTCGCCGCGGCTGCGGAATCGCCCCGCGAGCCGGTCGGCCATGGGCAGCCAGGCCTCGATGATCCGCCCGCGGAGGGCGTCGCGCTGCGGTCCGTCGGGCAGCTCGGCGAGCCTGCGGAAGTCTGCGGCGGTGTCGGGGGCGTCGTCGTGCGGGTGGTGCTTCGCGCTCACTGTGGTGGGCATGGTGCGTCGCAACTCCCTTGGTCGTGCTCTGGGTTGGTAGGTCACCGTGGGAGTGCGGGCGCGCACCGGAGTCGGACACACCCGTGGTGGGAAGAAGACGCCACTTCCACGGACGTGCCTCCTGTCCGAAGCACTGTTCGTCCGCCTGCCCCTGCTCCCGCTCCTCAAACCCGGGCGCAGGTTTTCCACACGCCCGCGGGGTCACTCGTGGCGGTGCCGCGCCATCCCCCGGAGCCCTGGAGGTCCCGCATGAGCACCAAGGTCGCCGACCATGTCCTGCAGCGTCTGCGCGAGTGGGGTGTGGAGCATGTCTTCGGCTATCCGGGTGACGGCATCAACGGGCTCCTGGCCGCGTGGGGCCGGGCCGAGAACGAGCCGCGTTTCATCCAGTCCCGGCACGAGGAGATGTCCGCGTTCCAGGCGGTCGGCTACGCCAAGTTCAGCGGCCGTATCGGCGTGTGCGCGGCGACCTCGGGACCCGGCGCGATCCACCTGCTCAACGGCCTGTACGACGCCAAGCTCGACCACGTCCCGGTCCTCGCGATCGTCGGCCAGACACACCGCTCCGCGATGGGCGGCTCGTACCAGCAGGAGGTGGACCTGCACACCCTCTTCAAGGACGTGGCCTCGGACTTCGTGGAGACGGTGACGGTCCCCGAGCAGCTGCCGAACGTCCTGGACCGGGCGATCCGCACCGCGTACGCCCGCCGCGCGCCGACGGCGATCATCATCCCCGGGGATGTGCAGGAACTGGACTACTCGCCGCCCACGCACGAGTTCAAGATGGTGCCCTCCAGCCTGGACCGCGGCTCCTGGACGGCGGTCCCCTCGGACGACTCGGTCCACAGGGCCGCGGAGATCCTCAACGCCGGTGACAAGGTGGCGATCCTGGTGGGCCAGGGCGCGTCCGGGGCGCGTGCCGAGGTGGAGCGGATCGCGGAACTGCTGGGCGCCGGCGTGGCCAAGGCGCTGCTCGGCAAGGACGTCCTGAGCGACGAACTGCCGTATGTCACCGGCTCGATCGGCCTGCTGGGCACCCGCCCGTCGTACGAACTCATGCGGGACTGCGACACCTTGCTGACGATCGGCTCCTCCTTCCCGTACACCCAGTTCCTGCCCTCGTTCGGCAAGGCGCGGGGCGTGCAGATCGACATCGATCCGCACATGGTCGGGATGCGGTACCCGTACGAGGTGAACCTCGTCGGCGACGCGAAGGCGACGCTGGAGCGGCTGATC
This sequence comes from Streptomyces sp. NPDC056479, assembly GCF_042795335.1. Taxonomy (NCBI): domain Bacteria; kingdom Bacillati; phylum Actinomycetota; class Actinomycetes; order Kitasatosporales; family Streptomycetaceae; genus Streptomyces; species Streptomyces sp. NPDC056479. The sequence goes on from NZ_JBHTRZ010000003.1 coordinate 285,955, forward strand.
CCGCTGATCAAGTCGGAGGAGCGGGGCCGCGAGTGGTACGACACGGTGTGCGACAACGTGACGTACTGGCGCGAGATCATGGAGCGACGCGCCGGACTGTCGGCCGACCCGATCAACCCGGAGTACGTCACCCGCGCCCTGGACCCGCTGCTCCCGGACAACGCGATCGTCTCCTCCGACTCGGGCTCGGCGGCCAACTGGTACGCCCGCCACCTCACGATGCGCCCCGGTATGCGCGCCTCGCTGTCCGGGACGCTGGCGACGATGGGCTGCGGAGTGCCGTACGCCATCGGCGCCAAGTTCGCCCACCCGAACCGTCCGGCGATCGCGCTGGTCGGGGACGGGGCGATGCAGATGAACGGGCTGACGGAGCTGATCACGGCGGCGAAGTACCAGGACCTGTGGGAGGACCCGCGGCTGGTCGTGGCCGTGTTCAACAATCACGACCTCAACCAGGTCACCTGGGAGATGCGCGCCATGGAGGGCGCTCCCTCCTTCCTGCCCTCCCAGGAACTCCCCGACGTCCAGTACGCCGCCTTCGCCCGCTCCCTCGGCCTGACCGGGATCCGGGTGGACAAGCCCGAGGACGTCGAGGCGGCCTGGCGCGCGGGCCTGGAGGCGAACGGCCCCGCGGTGATCGAGTTCGTCACGGACCCGGCGGTACCACCGATCCCCCCGCACGCCACCTGGGACCAGCTGGAGGCGACGGCCGCGTCGATCCTGAAGGGGGACGCGGATCGGGGGTCGATGGTCAGGCAGGGGTTCAAGGCGAAGATGCAGGAGTTTCTGCCGGGGCGGGAGAAGAGGCGGGACTGACGAACACTCGCCTGTTGAACGGCACTGAAGAGTTCAGTTGCGCACGAAAGAATTCAGTAGTCAGTTCACTAGCGCAGTGAACTGTTCAGTACCACTCCGAGGATTAGACCCCAAGATCGCCGACCACCTCACTGCTTCCCCCAGGCTGCCGCCACAGGGAGCTATCCGCTCGTCCACCCGATCGGCAGCACGCCGCGCCTGCGGGCCGGGGCACGCCTAGCATGCTGACTGTGCGACCCATTCTCCCGAAGATCGAAGGCGGCCGGGTACAGGGCCTCCTGCAGCTCATCGAGGACGGCATCCACCTCGTCGTCGCGGCGCTTCTCGTACTGCTCGCGGGGCTTCTGACCGTCGGGGTCGTCCGAGACGTCATCAGGTCGATCCAGGGGCCGTACCGCGAGGAGACGGTCGTTCTCTCCGCCCTGGACAACGGCCTTGTGCTGTTCATCGTGGCCGAGCTGCTCCACACCGTCCGCCTCACCATCAGGAACCAGACCCTCGACGCGGAACCGTTCCTCGTCGTCGGCCTGATTGCCGGCATCCGCAAGGTGCTCATCGTGACGGCCGAGGCGGAGAAGTCCTTCCGCTGGAACCCCGAGGGGATCGAACTGCTCATCCTGGCGGGGCTGATCCTCGTCATGGCGACAGCGGTGTACGTGTGGCGGCGCTCGACGCGGCCGGGAGACTACTTGCGGCTTCAGGAGGCGCGGCGCTCCCCGTCGCCGGAGCCGTCACCCACCCCGGTGCGCGGGTCCTGATCCGTCACCTTCCCCAGCCACGGCCGCCCGGATCCGTTGCTCCTCGCGAGCGGAGCCGACGTCCCGTTCCAGGGGTGTGCGGTTTACTGCTGCCGCGAGGTCCTCCAGGGCCCGTTTCTGCAGTTCCGCCCCGCGCCGTAGCACCGGGCTCCGTTCCCGGGCGGCGACGCCCTCCCACGCGTGGAGCGCCTCCTCCACGCGCCCCCAGTCCGGATTCCTGTGCTCGCGCACGTCGACTGCCGCCTGCGCGGTGTCCGCCTCCACGGCCTCGGCGAACCGCTCCGCCTCGGGGACGAAACGGCTGTCGGGCGGCGGGACATGGCCCTCCATGAGCATCGCCGCCCGGCCGAATCCCTGAAGCGCCTCCTGCGCCTCCTCCGCCTCGCGTGACGTCAGACCCCTGGGACGGACCGGCTCACGCTTTGCCTGGTCGTAGGCACCCTGCCAGGCGGCGCGTGCCTCCCTGCTTGCCAGCAGTGCCCTGCGCATTTCGGCGCGATGCTCCCGGGTCGGTTCGGCATAGCTGCGGAGCACGGCGGCCGCGTAGCGGCCGTTGGCGGCGAGCCAGTCCGCAAGCCGGCCCGGCAGCCGGGGTGTCTCCCATGCGGGGAACACCACGTACGCCAGCATTGCCAGAGCCCCGCCGAGCAAGGTGAGCGCCACCCGCTCCGGGACCGTCTGCTCCAACGCCTGGCCGCCCATGCCGAGCAGGAAGACGACGTACGCGGCAGTGAAGCACTGGGAGTAGGCGTAGCCGGTACGGATCAGCGTGTACGACAGGCCTGCCGAGACCACCGCCAGCAGGCCGAACACATGGGCGTCCGGGCCCAGGGCCCGCACCATTGCCGTCGCGAACGCGACCCCCACCAGGGTCCCGGCGAGACGGGCCACCGCACGCGCATACGTCCGGTGGAAGTCCGGCCGCATCACCATCACTGAGGCGATGGGCGCCCAATAGCCATGGCCGAGGGGTAGCCGGGCGGCGATCAGATAGCCGAGCGTGGCCACCGCCGCCAGGCGGACGGCGTGCCGGAATACGGGCGAGTCCCGGCGGAGCTCACGGCGGACCGCCCGGACGACGACCGGGACCAGCCGGAACATTGTCGGGCGCACCAGGAACTGGGCGCTCGCGGGGCCGGGTGGCGTGGGCGTCTTCCCGCGTGCGCCGCCGCTCCCGGCGATTTCCAGCGCCTCGCCGAGCAGTTCCACGAGCCGTTCGGCGGTCTGCCGCGCGGGGCCCTCCAGCACCTCATGCTCCTCGTCGACGCGCAGGACGTCTGCGCTCCCGGGGGGCACCTCGGCGGGAGTACCGCGGCGGATCGAACGGGCAGTCGCGTCCAGGACGTCGGCGGCCGCGTCGAGCAACTCCCGTGCGCGGTCCCGCCCGGGTCCCTGCGCCGGGGCGCCGATGTCCGGGTCGGCGAGCGCGGCGACGACCGGCCGAATGCGCTCGGCGATGCCCCGGGGGCCATGGAGGACGGGGGGACGGGTGCGGGCCTGTGATGGCGTCACGGCCGCCGCGTCCCGGGCCGTCATCAACGGCTCCGGGTCGAACGGGGCGGTCGGGTCGTGCCGCAGTCGGCGGGCGTAGTCCGCCATGGCTGCCAGGGCGTCGGCAAGCGCGTCACGGTGCGCCCCCCAACGGCGGATCGGGAACAGCAAGATCAGCACGGCCTGGGCCACGCCTCCGAGCGCGATGATCCCGGCGTGCTCCAAGGCTCGCTCGACGCTCGTAGGCAGGGTGATGGTCACCAGCATGCTGCCGACGGTCGTCGCTGCGACGATCCCAGCGGTCGATCCGACGGCCCACGCCATCCCCGCGGCAAAGGCCCATACGGCCAGCAATGGGAGGAACGTCACGAGTCGCCCCGCCGCCAGGTAGCCCACGAAGGTGCTGAGCGCGAGCCCCGCACCCGCGCCGAGCGCGATCACCTTGCGTGGACGCCAGGTGCGCTGGAAGGTGGCCCCACCCGCGGAGTAGGCACCGAGGGCGGCCGATGCGGCATACGCAGGGGAGACCAGCCACAGCGTCGGCCCGATGACGATCGCCACCCCAGCGGCCGTGCGCAGCGCCAGCAAGGGCTCCAGCCGCGTCTCCTCGATCGTGAGCCCGGATCGCACGACCTCCCCGAAGGCCCGCAGCCACGTCACGGACGTGAGCCTAGCCGGAACGCCCTGCCGGGTCGCGCCGGCCGCGCCGCCACCTCCTGACGGCACCGCGCTCGGCGGGCACGCGACCCCGGCTGACCTACACCCACAAACCGGCACCCGATCGGGAATGGCCGGCGGGGGTCGCGAAGCGGCTGAAGAAGGGTGACGGACCTGCCCGCCGGGGGCCACACCCGCCCCATCATCGCCATGATCAGCCCGCCGGGGCACATCGCGCTGCTGTTGCCGCCCATGCTCAGCCTGATGCGAGTCGCCCGCCGGCTGAGGGAAGCGGCCCAAGTTCAGCGGACGTGGGGTGTTCCGAGGGGCCGCCGCCCGTAGGCGCCATTTGCGCCGGTAGCGGTTCACTTCGAGCGCTGGTCACCTTGGTCGCCTTGGAGGGCGTGGCGACGTTCCTGTTCACGCTTGGAGTAGGCGGCCGCCCGGATCGCCTCGTCGCTCTCCAAGCCCGATCCAAGGGCGCCGCCCACGGTGGCGACCGAAGCGACGAACCAGGCCAACGTCCAGTACTCCTCGGCGTGCAGTGGGTTTCGTGTCACGGAAGCGAAGAGTTGGTCGTTGAGGATGAACAGCGCCCACACCCAGTTGATGACCATCAAACCCACGTAGCAGACGAGCACCCCGATACCCACGGTCACGACCGTCGAGGCGTTGTAGAGCCGCGCCCTCTGCCTCGCCTCCGGCGAGCTCTCTGCTGATCGATGCCACAGCTCCGCGTCCACGATCAGCCAGCCGATCATGATCGCGACAGACCCGACCATGGCGATCACGAGGCGTGGCGTGCTCAGGGACGCGGCCAGGCTCCAGACAGTGGAGTTCACGGTGGCAACTGCTCCCGTGGCGAGTGCGGCCGCCAGGGCTTTCGACAAGCCCGGCACCAACCGCCACGGCCGGTTGGCGCGGACCATACCGACGAGCACCCGCAGGTAACCGCGCGGCCCGCTGACGACGTACCGAAGTTCGTCGGTCTCCTTCTCACCGAATCGCGGAGGTCCTTCAGCCCCAGCGGTTTGCGGACCCGCCAAGCCAAGCACGGCTTCTTCAACGGCCCGCCGAGCCCTCGTCTGCAGCCGCAGGCCCCCCAGTGAAGGAAGAGAGAGCAGCGCCAAGCCGTGTTCGTGATTCAGATTCACAGCGAGCTTGCGCCCATGTGAGTGCAGCGGAAGGTCAGTGAGGGCCACGACGATGTCCCAGTTCTCCGCACTTCCACGGTCCATGATCCGGCGCATCAAGGTGGACGGGTCCTCCGTCCCCGAAGTGAAGGGCTCACTGACCACCTCGACGTCGAACCGTCGCCCCTGGCCCGACTTGTCGGCGAGCCGAGCAGAAAGTGTCCGGGCCATGCGCTGCGCGATCTCCGTCGGCGCGTCCGGATCCGCCAGGAGAGCCACGACCGTAACGCCCTGCGACACCCGCATGACTGGACCCTCCTCGTCGGCTGCCCCGCGATCCCAGGTGCCCACAGGCGCCGCCCAGGTAACGTCGACGCCGCGTGACACGCTGACCTCCGCCTGCAGGCGCAGGCGGTACGGCCGGATCTCCTCGTCTTCCCAGCACAGAGCCTGCTCCCAGCACCGGGCCGCGATCGCGTTCGCCAGCGCGAAGACCCGCTCAGGCATCACCCCGGCACGCACCGCACTCCGCGCCACCAGGCCACCCGGCTTCGGTGTCCGCCCGGGAGCCGGAAGCCCTGCACTCGGGAGAACGGCTGCGAGGCACAGCACTACGTCTCGCCGGCGTCGGAGCGGCTGGTAGGCGGAATGGTCCGCGTCTACCGGGCGCGGGCGCTGTCCACCGGCCTCTCCCGAGCGGTCCCTGGCGTGTTCACCACCGCGGCTTCGGCCTCATCAGCAGCGATATCTGGGGGTCACCCCTTACGCGGCCGCTCGGCGACGCGGTGTTCACCCTGCTGTCGATCCGCACGCCGGTCCGACTCCCCGGGCAGTCGGACGCCTGGGCCTGGCAGGGCAATACAGGGAGGCTAATTGGGCCCGGTATGCGCATGCGTTCGCGCACCCCCGTCGGCCAGGCTGACGGGGAAGCCCCAGGGGGCCGGGAGCCACCCGACGCCCGCAGCCGGAGGTTGCCGTCATGACCGTGATGTCCATCGCCAGGTTCGAAAGGTTCTTCCGCGCGGCCGGGGGGCTGGACGTCGACAAGAACGATCTCAAGCGCTACAGCGACTTCGTCGACGCCAAGCTCTACGATCTGCTGACCGTCGCCCAGGCCACGGCCAAGGCCAACGGGCGCGACGTCATCCGGACCTGTGACCTACCGATCACTAAAGGCCTGCAGGAGAGCATTCACCACTTCCGGAAGATCGACCAGGAAGTAGAACTCAAGCCGATCCTGGAACAGCTCGCCACCCACCCCGCTCTGGACCGCACGCCCGACGAGGAGACCGAGGCGGCCTATCCGGACATCATCGGCGGACTCAGCCTGGCCCTTGCCCAGAGCTTCAAGATCCTCCACCCCGACCTGAAGAACCCCCAGACCCAGCACTGGGGCGAGGCTCGAGCCGTCTTTGACCTCCTGCTGTGAGTGGCGATTGGACCAGGCGGAGCAGGCCATGGGCCAAACAGCTTCAGCGCGCTCTGCTTCCGCGGCTGCCGCAACGATCCTGCTCAGCCGCCGCAGGGCCTCGTCCACGTCCAGTGTTGCTGAGACCGGTCGCGTACCTCCGCCAGCCAGCAGCGGCAGGAGGTCCAGAGCCGCTGCAGCCCCGCGTCCACGTCGAGCTCGTCCTGCGGTTGCGGTGGAGCGCAACGCCCGACGGGCGAGGGGCAACCAGCCTAGGTCGCCTGACGCATCTGGTCGGTGAGCCGACCTAGACCGCGGCGGGCACCCGTCCCGTCGGCTGCTGAAGCCGCCGCTGTGCGGCTTGTGGGGATCCGCACGATCCCCGACCTTCTGGTGTCAGCCGAACTCGATCCCGATTCCCGACCGATCCGCCGGGGGGCTCTAACACGCCAGGCTGATCGGCCCACATCTCGAGTGTCGGAGGGCTCAGATTGTGTCGGTTCCACCTCGCAGGGATCATCGAAGGCATGGGCAGGAGCATGTCCGACGGGTCCGGGGAGCGGCTGCTGGAGGAACTGGTCAGAGCAGCCCAGCTGGCATCACCTGCGGAACTGCCCGTGGTCCTGAACCGGTATGCCGAGGCCATGGGTCTGGGCAGTGCCGCTATCTATCTGGTCGACATCCAGCAAAGACTGCTGGTGCCGCTTGTCGACGGCGAGCCGGAACTGGACCTCGACACTTCGCTGGCCGGATGGGCCTACCGCACCGACTCACTCCGAGTGGAAGAAGGCCCCTCCGGCGGGATGAACGTCTGGCTGCCCCTGGCCGACGGAGCGGAGCGGCTGGGCGTCGTTGAGCTGAACATGAGCACCCTGGACGCGCTCAAGCTGCGGCGCTGTCGAACGACGGCGCTGCTCCTCGCATTGATCATCACATCCAAGCGCACCTACAGCGACACCATCGCGCAACGCATGCGTACCAGGCCGATGCACCTGCCCACGGAGATGGCGAGGGCTTTTCTCCCTCCCCGGTCGATCGGGACCGGGCGGGTCGTTTCGACGGCGGTTCTGGAGCCTGCGTACGAACTGGGCGGCGATGCTTTCGACCATGCGTTCACCGACGACGTTCTGCACGCCACAATCCTTGACGGCATGGGGCACAACCTGGCGTCCGGACTTGCCACCTCTGTCGCCATGGCAGGCTGCCGTAACGCCCGGCGCAGCGGGGCAGACCTGAACGAACTCGCGGGCACCGTGGACGAGGCGCTGGCGAAGTGGCTTCCGGAGCAGTTCTGCACGGGTATCTTCACCCAGTTGCACATGCCCACCGGAGTGCTGCGCTGGTGCAACTGCGGCCACCCTCCTCCGTTGCTCATCCGTCGCCACCGCCTGCTCCATAGGGCCTTGGAGCGGCCACCTGAGCCTCCTTTGGGTCTGCCCGCCAGTCTCGCCGGGACCGCCCGTCAGGTGCACGACGCCAGCCTCGAACCCGGTGACCGAATGCTGCTCTACTCAGACGGCGTCGTGGAGTCACGCGATGATGCAGGCGAAGAGTTCGGCCTGGAGCGCTTCACCGACTACATCATCCGGTCGACCGCAGCGGGGCAGAGCGCCCCGGAAGCGCTGCGCCTGCTCATCCATGCCATCCTCGAGCATCGGCACGACAAACTCAGCGACGACGCCACGATTTTGATGGTCGAGTGGCAGCCCCCTGAACCGTGACCGCAACATCTGCAGCGCCATACCCGCGCAGGCAGATGCCTCAGGCGATGGGCTGCAGGTCCTTGGCCGCAGCGGCGCCCTGTTCCTTGGCGGATGCTGCCGGAGGATGGGTTATCTCCTCGGGCCGGATCACGGCAGGAACGTCGCGAACGAGTTCGGCACCCGGGATTTGAGGTGCTCCCATTCGCCGGCGCTCACATGGCGCTCCAGAGATTTCAGTACGGTGCGCACCAGCTCTTCGCTGCCGCCCTCGACCGCATACGGGAATTCGCTCCGGACCCGTGCGAAGAACTCCTCGTTGCTCATCTTCACGGGCGTCTCGGCCGGCTTCCAGCCGTCGTAGTAGACGCCCCTGACGATGGTCGGCAGCTGGGCGCCGAACTGTACGGCCGTCTCGACCGGGAGACGATCCCGGAGTGGGTGCAGCACGGCCCGAAGTGCCGCGTACGACTGCTTGCGGCGGTCTTTGGGCCATTCGAAGGCCTCCTCGACGTCTTTGAGGAGCCGATTGGCCTTGTCCACCATGGTGTCGAACGAGGAGAAACCTGTATCAACCATTTTCGTGGGCCTTTCGTTCTGGGCGCCTCACGGGCTCAGTCCGCGAGGTCGGCCTTGCCGAACAGGACCGCGTAACTGGAGGGGAGTTGGCTGATGATCTGATTCAGTTCTCCGCCGGTGACAGCGTCGGCAACGGTGGTCAGGACCGCGCTGGCGTCCCACTGCGCCGTACGCGGCCGGGCATTGGTGCGCTCGGCGACCCGGCGGTAGAACTCTTCGATCCCGAAGCTCTGCGCCTGCTGCGGCGTGGCATGTTCCAGAACTCGTCCCAGTGGGCCGGGCAGCTGGGATGCGAGGTCCTTGACCTCTCCCGGGCTGATCCGTTGGGCCAGCACTTCCAGCACGGCGTTGGTGACGCCCGCGGCTTCGTCCTGGTCGTCGTATTCGCCTCGCTCGCGTACACGGGCGAGGAATCCGTCGTATTTCATCGCTGCCTCCTTCTGTCCCGGTCACCGCTGGTCATCGGGGTCGCCCGGTGCGCTGTCGGGCCGTCCGGGTCCGTCGGCCGACGCGTAGCTGCCGTTCCCAAGGCCCTTGGCCCGGGACTCCCGCACGGATTCACGCAAGGCACGGCGGAAGCGACCGGGGCCCCAGGAGCGGCCGCCCACGGCCTGTTCGAGTCGGTCGCCGCTCGTCGGGCCGGCTTCTTGGAGCGCGTGGGTGATCTGTTCGATCTCGTCGTCGAGGCGTTGTTCGGCCATGGCGGACGTACGGCTTGCCGTGCCCGCGGTGCCAGCCATCCCCGGCGAGTACAGCGTGCTGCCCGGTCCGGTGCCCGGGCGGTAGCGGCGGGCTCCGGCGCGCTCCCGCTCCCGGCGGCGGGCGGTGCGGTCGGCGATCCGCAATTCCCGGTCGTGCTCGGCCTGGCGGACGTGCGCGGGCCGGCGGCGGTCTCGTGCGTCCTGTGGCGCGGGCTCGTTGCGCCAGGCTGCCTCGGCTTCCTCAGCGGTGAGCGGCCGGGCGATGTTCTCCAGGGACTGTTGTTCGGCCCGGACACCGAAGAAGGCCTCGGCCAGTCCGCCCAGCCCCATGGCTGCCGCTCCGACGAGGAAGCCGATGGCCACCAGGTTGGCATCGCCACTGTGAATCAAGTGGCCGAACAGCAGCGGGCCGGTGATTCCGCCCACGGCCGTGCCGATCGCGAAGAACAGCGAGATGGACAGGGCTCGGGTCTCCATGGGGAAGACCTCGCTCACCGTCAGGTAGGCCGAGCTCGCTCCCGCGGACGCCACGAAGAAGGTCAGCGAGACCAGTAGGAAGAACGACCATGCGGTGAGGGAGCCGTTGATCAGCAGGACGGCGAGGACGACGGCCACGACTGCCGAGCCGAAGTAGGTGCCCGCGATCATCGGCTTCCTGCCGACGGTGTCGAACAGTCGGCCGAGAAGGAGTGGGCCGAGGAAGTTGGCGATCGCGAAGAGGGCAAGGAAGTAGGGGATCGAGCCGGAGCCGATGTCGAAGAAGCCGTTCAGGATCGTGCCCAGGTCGAAGACGATCGCGTTGTACAGGAACGCCTGTCCTACGAAGAGCGCCAGACCGAGAACGGCGCGACGCGGGTACCGCCGCAGAGCCGCGCCGGCGATCTCCTTGAACGGGATGACGTCGCGCTGCCGTACGGTGACCGCCGCGCCTGGTTCCGGCAGCTCGCGGCCGGTCTCTTGTTGCACCTCGGCCTCGATCCGGTCGACGATGCGTTCAGCCTCGTCTTCATGCCCGTGGATGAACAGCCAGCGCGGACTCTCCGGCACGTGGCGGCGTACCAGCATGATGCCCAGGCCCAGAATGCCGCCGAGGCCGAAGGCCAGCCGCCAGCCGAGGTCGGCTGCCAGCAGACTCTCGTTGAGAAGCAGCACGGCGACCAGGCTGCCGAGCGCCGCACCGACCCAGTAGCTGCCGTTGATGGCCAGATCCACCTGGCCGCGGTTTCGGGCCGGAATCAGCTCGTCGATGGCCGAGTTGATCGCGGCATACTCTCCGCCGATGCCCATACCGGTGATGAAGCGGGCGAGGTAGAGGTACCAGGCGTCGTGGGCGAACGCGGTCGCGACGGTGGCGAGGATATAGATGCCGAGCGTGAGCATGAACAGCTTCTTGCGCCCGTAGCGGTCGGTGAGTCTCCCGAACAGGAGAGCGCCCGCACATGCGCCTGCCACGTAAATGGCGGCGGCAGTGCCTATGTCGGAGCTGGTCAGGTTGATGCCGCTGCCCGGCTCGGTCATACGGGCGGCGACGGCCCCGACGATCGTCACTTCGAGTCCGTCCAGAATCCAGACGGTTCCCAGACCGATGACGATGCGCCAATGGAATCGGGACCACGGTAGCCGGTCAAGCCGGGCGGGGACCTTGGTCGTGACGACACCGAGCTCGGCTGTGGTGGTCATGCCGTGCCTCCTCGTTCAGGGCCACGGGCTGTCGCCGGTAGAACAGGCCGGTATGGACTGGTCCGCATAGGGTGGTCTTCTGTGCTGCGCTGCCACCTTCTGGGACACCGTTTTCGCTTTCTCCATGAGGGCGACACGATGCTCTGGCACTGCGCGCGTGGGTGCGGAGCGGAGGGCAGCAAGCGATACCCGACGGCCCAGGACGCCGAGCGTTACGCACAGGCATTCGACCGCGAGGACCAGGCGGACATGGGCCGGCGAGCACCGCTGGGTCTGCTCCCCCTTCGGCTGCTGCGTGCCTGGCGTCTGCGGCGCCGAAAGGAAGCCGGTGGCGAGCCGCGTGCCGAGTCGCCGCCGCCGTGAGGGGTTCTGACAGGGGACGTGGTTCATGAGTCACCCCGGGTGTCGAGCCTCGCCGGCCGGCCGCGGTGCCGGATGGGTGCCCGGAACCGCGGCGTTCGCGTCTCAACCCTTGTTCTCGGTGCTTTCACTCGTCTCGCTGATCTCGATGTGCCGGGGCTTTGCGACCTCGGCCTTGGGGACGGTGATGTCGAGCACCCCGTCCGACATCTGCGCATTGATCTTTTCGGTGTCGACCTCCCCGGGCAGCCGCAGCCGGTACTCGAAGGATCCGGTGCGGCGGGTGCTCCGGCGCAGGACGCCTTTGCGTTCCTTCTCCTTGATCTCTCCGGTGACCACCAGCTCCTGGCCGTTCGCTTCGACGTTGACGTCCTTGCTCTTGACGCCGGGGAGTTCGATCTCGACGTGGAAGGCGTCGTCGGACTCCGTGACATCCGCCAAAGGTGTCCACGCGACTGCGGGCGCAGTGCCGCCCACCGTGGATTCGATCAGTCCGCTCATCTCGCTGAGCAGTTGGTCGAACTCCGTCAGCGGATTGCGTGCCCAGCCGACGGGGCTGCCCTGCATTGCGCCACCGCGGTGACGCCGGACGGGCGTGGTCATTCCCATCGCCTCCTTCTCCTTCTCCTTCTCGTGATCTCGTCGCCCGCTGAGTGTCATGCGAGCCAAGCGGACTCCTTCGGACGGGTGCGCGAGGAGCTGTCGGTGCCGCCGGGCGCGGCCGTGTGGTCCAGGTAGCGGTGCACGAAGTGGATGCTCATCGCGCCTTCGCCGACCGCGGAGGCCACGCGCTTCACCGAGCCGCTGCGGACGTCGCCGGCGGCGAAGACGCCAGGCAGGCTGGTCTCCAACGTCAGGCAGTCGCGGCCCTGGCTCTGCCACAGTTCGGGAACGGAGCAGGCCTGCGCCTCCGCGCCGGTGAGCACGAAGCCGCGCTCGTCGAGGGCGAGCGCGCCGGACAGCCACTCGGTGTGGGGGTCGGCGCCGGTGAAGACGAACAGGGCCCGCACCGCCAGGTGGCGGTGCTCGCCCGTGCGGTGGTCGACCACGGTGACCGCCTCCAGCGCCTTGTCGCCGAGTGCCTCGGTCATCTCGGTGTGCAGCAGCACGTGCACCCGCGGGTGGCGCTCGATCTGATCGATCAGGTAGCGGGACATGTGCGCCTCGAGGCTCGGCCCACGGACGAGCAGATACACCTGCGGTGCGTACCCGGCCAGGAAGAGCACCGCCTGCCCCGCGGAGTTGCCGCCGCCGACGACCGCCACCGGGTCGGTACGGCACTGCTGGGCCTCGTAGACGGTCGCCGAGTAGTGGACGCTCGCGCCCTCCAACGGCTCGATGCCGGGCACATGGAGGCGGCGGTAGTGGGCGCCGGTGGCCAGAACGACGGTACGGGCGGTGATCTCGCTGCCGTCGGCGAACCCAACGGCATAATGGTCCTCCCGCCGTTCGAGCCGGGCCGCCTCCGCCGGGACGCTGATCCGAGCGCCGAACTTGCCCGCCTGGAGCACCCCGCGCTCGGTGAGTTCGGCGCCGGATATGCCGGAGGGGAAGCCGAAGCAGTTGTCGATGCGGGACGAGGTTCCGGCCTGGCCGCCGGTGGCCATCGCCTCGACCACGGTCGTGCCGAGGCCCTCCGAGGCGGCGTTCACCGCGGCGGCGAGACCGGCCGGACCGGAGCCGACGATGAGGAGATCGCCGCGTCCGTTGCCCGATGGCAGGGGCGGCAAGCCGATCAACCGGGCCAGTTCGGCGTTGCTCGGATTGCGCAGCAGTGTCGTGTCCCGCCAGATCACCAGCGGCGTCTGCTCCGGACCGACCGCGAAGCGGCGCAGCAGCGCCTCGGCCTCCTCGTCCGTCTCCAGATCGATCCAGCGGTGCGGCAGCCGGTTGCGGGCGGCGAACTCGCGCAGCCGCCGGGTGTCGGGCGAGTAGCGCGAGCCGATGATGCGGAAGCCGGCGCCCTGCCCGACGAGCAGAGCACGGCGGCCCAGGCAGGCGCGCAGCACCACATCACCGAGGATGGAGTCCCGGGTCACCAGGTCACGCAGCTGATCCATGGACAGAGCGAGGATCTCGCCGGGGTCCCTGACCACGGCGGTGTAGAAAGCCACCTGTCCGTTCAGGAGGCCGAGTTCGCCGATGAAGCGGCCAGGACCGTGGACACGCAGCAGGCGTTCGCCGGGTGTGCCGTAACCCTCGACGATGGTGACCGAGCCACTGAGGACGACGTAGAACGCCTCACACCGCTCCCCCTCCCGGATCAGCACGTCACCAACGTCAACCGCGCGCCTCTGGCCGTGCTGCGCCAGGCGGGCCATCTGGTCGTCCGACAGACGGGGATAGGCGCCATAGATGTCGGGTGTCTCGAAGGGGACGCTCTCCTCCGCCTCGTCCGGCACCGGCGCTGTGCCCGGCCGCGTCTCGTCGCCGGGCATCACACGAACGCCTCGTGGACGAAGCACCACCGCCAGTCCTCGCCGGGCTCCAGCGAGGCCACGATCGGATGGCCGTCGGCGGCGGCGTGACGGCGGGCGTGCCGGTTCGGCGAGGAATCGCAGCAGCCGACGTGGCCGCAGGTCAGGCAGAGCCTGAGGTGGACCCAGGGGGAACGTGCGGCCAGGCATTCCTCGCACCCAGGGGCGCGCGGAGTGACGGGGCGTACGAGGGCGAGGTGTGGGTCTGTTCCTACGGTCATGGCCGATCACCCTTTCCCGGCCGGTTCGTGGCCCGCGATCGAGTGCTCCACCCACTGCCGCAGGGCAGGGGCAGGTGCGGCACCCGCCTGTCGGGCGATGGTCTGTCCTTTGTCGAGGACCAGCAGCGTCGGTACCGCCTGGACCTCGAACCGCTGCGCCAGGCGCGGGTTCTTGTCGATGTCGACCTTGACCAGCTTGATCTTTCCCGCGAGATCGGCGGCGACCTTCTCCAGCGCGGGGCTCACCATGCGGCAGGGGCCGCACCAGGTGGCCCACAGGTCGACGACGACGGGCACGGTGGCCTGCTCGACGACCTCGGTGAAGTCGTCGTCGCCCGCGTCGGCCATCCACGGCAGAGGCTGCTTGCAGTGGCCGCACCTGGGGCGGCCCTCGGCGGCCACGGGTACCCGGTTGGTGCGCCCGCAGTGCGGGCAGGTGACGTTGGTGGCTTGGACGGTACTCATGCCGCCCTCGCTCCCGTCACGTCCTCGGGCTGGTCGTAGGTGACCACCAGCTCTCCGTGCTGGGCGTCGACGCGGACCGTGGCGCCGTCCTGGACGTCGCCCCGCAGCAGGGCGCGCCCGACGAGGGTTTCGACCTCGTGGGAGATGTAGCGCCGCAGCGGCCGGGCCCCGTACACCGGGTCGTAGCCCTGGTGGGCGATCACCTCCCGGGCGGCGTCGGTGAGTTCGACGGTGATGCGGCGTTCGGCGAGCCGCTGCCGCAGCTCGTCGAACTGCAGCTCCACGATCCGCTCGATCTGCAGCTCACCGAGCGGCTTGAACAGCACGATGTCGTCGACGCGGTTGAGGAACTCCGGGCGGAAGTGCCCGCGCAGCTCGCCCATCACCAGGGCGCGGGCGTCCGGCTTGATCTCACCCTCGGCGGTGGCGCCGTCGAGGAGGTGCTCGGAGCCGATGTTGGACGTCATGATGATCACGGTGTTGCGGAAGTCGACCGTGCGGCCCTGGGCATCGGTGATGCGGCCGTCATCGAGGATCTGCAGCAGGGTGTTGAACACATCGGTGTGCGCCTTCTCGATCTCGTCGAACAGCACGACCGAGTACGGCTTGCGGCGTACGGCCTCGGTGAGTTGGCCGCCCTCCTCGTAGCCGACGTATCCGGGCGGGGCCCCCATGAGCCGGCTGACGGTGTGCCGCTCCTGGTACTCGCTCATGTCGAGGCGGACCATGTTCTCCTCGGAGTCGAACAGGGCCCGGGCGAGGGTCTTGGCCAGCTCGGTCTTCCCGACGCCGGTCGGGCCGAGGAAGATGAACGAGCCGATGGGGCGGCGCGGGTCGCGGATGCCGGAGCGGGCGCGGATGATGGCGTCGGCGACGAGCTTGACGGCCTCGTCCTGGCCGATGACGCGCTCGCGCAGGATCTCGTCGAGGCGCAGCAGTTTCTCGCGTTCGCCCTCCTGGAGGCGGGCGACGGGGATGCCGGTCCAGGCGGCGACGATGTCGGCGATCTCCTCTTCGGTGACGACCTCGCGCAGTAGCCGGTTCTGCCCTTGTTTGGCGGCCAGTTGGTCCTCCTCTGCGGCGAGTCGGCGCTCCAGGTCCTGGAGGCGGCCGTAGCGGAGTTCGGCGGCGCGGTTGAGGTCGTAAGCGCGTTCGGCCTCCTCCGCCTCGTGGCGGACCTGCTCCAGTTCCTGGCGCAGTTCCTGCACGCGGCGGATCGCCTGCCGTTCGGCCTCCCACTGTGCGTGCTTGGCGTCGGCCTCGCCGCGCAGGTCGGCCAGTTCCTTGCGCAGTTCCTCCAGGCGGGCCTTGCTGGCGGGGTCGGTCTCCTTGGACAGGGCGGCTTCCTCGATCTCCAGGCGGGTGACGCGGCGGGTGATCTCGTCGAGCTCGGCCGGCATGGAGTCGATCTCCGTACGCAGCCGAGCGCAGGCCT
This sequence comes from Streptomyces sp. NPDC056479, assembly GCF_042795335.1. NCBI lineage: Bacteria > Bacillati > Actinomycetota > Actinomycetes > Kitasatosporales > Streptomycetaceae > Streptomyces > Streptomyces sp. NPDC056479. Next base: position 301,836 of record NZ_JBHTRZ010000003.1, read on the forward strand.
CGTCGACGAGGTCGATGGCCTTGTCGGGCAGGAAACGGTCGGTGATGTAGCGGTGGGAGAGCGTCGCCGCCGCGACCAGAGCGGTGTCCTGGATCTTGACACCGTGGAAGACCTCCAGGCGTTCACGCAGTCCGCGCAGGATGGAGATGGTGTCCTCCAGACTGGGTTCGTCGACCAGTACCTGCTGGAAGCGGCGTTCGAGGGCGGCGTCCTTCTCGATGTGCTTGCGGTACTCGTCCAGGGTGGTCGCGCCGATCATGTGCAGTTCGCCGCGTGCCAGCATGGGCTTGAGCATGTTGCCCGCGTCCATGGCGCCCTCGGCGGCGCCCGCGCCGACGACCGTGTGCAACTCGTCGACGAAGAGCAGGATCCGCCCCTCGGCGGCTTTGACCTCGCTCAGTACGGCCTTGAGGCGTTCCTCGAACTCGCCGCGGTACTTGGCGCCTGCCACGAGCGAGCCCATGTCGAGGGCGAACACCGTCCTGTCGCGCAGTCCTTCGGGCACGTCACCGCGCACGATGCGCTGGGCGAGCCCCTCTACTATGGCGGTCTTGCCGACGCCGGGGTCGCCGATCAGGACAGGGTTGTTCTTGCTCTTGCGGCTGAGGATCTGGGTGACGCGGCGGATCTCGGCATCCCGGCCGATGACGGGGTCGAGGCGCCCCGTCCTGGCCTCGGCGACCAGGTCACGGCCGTACTTCTCCAGGGCCTCATAGGCCACCTCGGGGTTGGCGGAGGTCACGCGCTGGTTGCCGCGGACCTGGGTGAGCGCGCCGAGGAAGGAATCCCGGGTCACGCCGTGCTCCTTCAGCAGGCGCCCGGCGGCGGTCGCCGAGCCCTCCTCGGCCAGGGCCAGCAGCAGGTGTTCCACGGACACGTACTCGTCCTTGAGGCGTTTGGCCTCCCGCTCCGCCGCGTCCAGCAGCCGGGCCAGGCGCTGGGTGACGAAGACCTGACCCGGTGCCGCGCCCGGGCCGGTCACCTTGGGCCGACGGGAGAGCTCCTCGCGTACGGCCGCGCGCAACTCCTCGGGCTCGGTGCCCGCCTGCTGCAGCAGCCGCGGGATCAGGCCCTCGTCCTGGTCGAGGAGGGCGAGCAGCAGATGCTCGCCGTCGACCTCGGTGTGGCCCAGGCGGCCGGCGGCGCTCTGGGCCTCCTGCAGGGCTTCCTGGGACTTCTGGGTCAGGCGGTTCATGTCCATGGTGGTAGATCACTCCTCACGCCTGCACGCCGCAGCGCGGCTTCGAGCAAGCTGATGCGGTCGAGCAGGTCGAGCACCAGACCGACTGATGCGTAGTTCAGGCACAGCCCGGTGCGCAACCGCTGGACGCGGGCCAGGGCGGCCGGGGCGGTGGGGGCGAACACCAGCCGTCCGGAGGCGTCACGGTCGGCGTCCACCAGTCCGAGGGCGACGAACCGACGGATCAGGTCGGGATGGAGGCCTGAGCGGCGGGCCACGGTCTCCAGGGAGAGCTTGGGCACGGGCACGATCGCGTACTGCACGCCTACCTCGTGCGTGCGTGCGCGGGACGGGCGGGCCTCGGCCGGTCGGTCGCTCATCAGGTCCTCCTGGGGTCGAACGAGGATGTTGCCGCAAGTTCCTCCAGCAACTCGCGCTCCCGGTCGCTCAGCCGGGGCGGCACCATGATCCGCAGCTCCGCGTACAGGTCTCCGTTCGCGCCGCGCGGGCCCGGCATGCCCTCGCCGCGCAGCCGCAGGCGCCGTCCGCTGGAGGACCCGGCGGGCACGGTCACCTTCGCCGTGGCACCGCTCGGCGTGCGCACCGGCACGGTCGCGCCCAGCGCCGCCTCCCACGGGGTGACCGGAAGCCGCACGTGGACGTCCCGGCCCTCGAGGCGGAACTCGGGGTGGGGCTGGATCCGCACCCTCAGGTACAGGTCCCCGGCGGGAGCGTCGTCGCCGCTCCCGCGCCCGCCCTCCCCGGCCAGCCGGATGCGCTGCCCGTCGGTGGCGCCGGGCGGCACGTCGACCTGGTAGCGCCGCTGCCCGGCCGGCCCGGCGAGGGTGACCGTACGGCGGCCGCCCCGGTATGCCTCCTCGACGGTGAGCGGCAGTTCGGCCTCCTGGTCGGCGCCGGGCACACGCATCCGCCCTGCGCCGCCGAAGAGCGAGCCGAACAGATCCTCGACGTCGACCCCCTCTCCCCCGAAGCCTGCGGTGGAGTACCGCACCCGGGGACCGCCGCCGGTGGTCCCCCAGAAGCCGCTGCCGGCTCCGGCGCCGGCGGCGACTCGCTCCTCCCAGTCCTCCGGGATCTTCCGGAAGTCCTCGCCGAAGCGGTCGTACCGGGCTCGCTGCTCCGGATCGGACAGGACGCTGAAGGCCTCATTGATCTCCTTGAACCGCTCCTCCGCCTGGGGGTCCTTGTTGACGTCGGGGTGGTACCTGCGGGCCAGGGTGCGGTAGGCCCGCTGGATCTCGTCCGGGTCGGCGGTTCGGGCGACGCCGAGCACCTCGTAGAAGTCGCGTGCCATGGAGGGTCACTCCCGCTTGGCGACGGTCACGGCGGCAGGCCGCAGCTGCCGCTCGGCCTCCCCGTAACCGGGTCGCAGCACCTGGACCACGGTGTTCGGATCGGCGTCGGAATCCTGGACCACGCCGACCACCTCGTGCCGGGCCGGGTCGAACGACACGCCCCTCTCTGCGTGGCGCGGGTAGCCCAGCCGCTCCAGGACGTTCACGGCCTGGTCGCGCACGGCCCGGACACCTTCGACAATCGCGTCGGGGTCGGCGGTCGCGTGGCTCAGAGCAAGTTCCAGGTTGTCGATGACGGGCAGGAAGGCCGCTGCCGTACGGGCGCGTTCGGCCGAGGCCTCCCGCTCCAGCTCCCTGGCGTGGCGTTTGCGCAGGTTGTCGAGGTCGGCCAGGGCGCGGCGCCAGCGGTCCTCGGCTTCTCGCAGCGCGGCCGCGTATTCGTCCTCGGGTGCGGCGGTGGCGGTTGCGGCGTCGGGCCCCGGCTCGGCCTCCTCGGCCGGCGGTCCGGACTGCTCAAGGTCCCCGCGCGGCGGCTGTACGGCGCCTTTGGGCGGCGGGTCGGGCTCTCGGCCCCGGTGTGGCTTGGGCATGGCGGGCCACCTCAGCCCTTGTCGAACTCGGCGTCGATCACATCGTCGTCGTCCCCGGCGCCGCCCGGCTCGGCCTCGCCGGGACCGGACCCGTCCGGTGAGCCGGTGCCCGCCGGACCGCCCGCGGCGGCTCCCGCCTGGTGGGCTGCGAGCCCCGCGAAGACCTGCTGGAGTTCGGACGCCAGCGGCCGGGCCTTGTCCGCCCCGACCTCGTTCTTGACCGCCTCGCGGGCCTCGGACACCAGCATCTCGGCGCGGGCCTTCTCGTGTGCGGGCGCGGCGTCGCCGAGCTCGCTGAGGCGCTTCTCGACCTGGTAGGCGATGGCGTCCAGTTCGTTGCGGGCGTCGACCGCCTCGCGCAGGGCCTGGTCCTCGCCGCGGTTGCGTTCGGCCTCCTGGACCATCCGCTCGACCTCGGTACGGTCGAGGTTGGAGCTCTCGCTGATGGTGATGCCCTGCTCCTTGCCGGTGTCCTTGTCCCGCGCGGTGACGTTGAGGATGCCGTTGGCGTCGATGTCGAAGATGACCTCGATCTGCGGCTCGCCGCGCGGCGCGGGGCGGATGTCGGTGAGCTGGAAGCGACCCAGGACCCGGTTGTCGGCGGCGCTCTCACGCTCGCCCTGCAGGACGACGACATCGACGGCGGGCTGGTTGTCCTCGGCGGTGGAGAAGGTCTCGGAGCGTCGCACCGGGATGGTGGTGTTCCGCTCGATGATCTTCGTCATCACGCCGCCGCGTGTCTCCACGCCCAGCGACAGCGGAGTGACATCGAGCAGCAGGACGTCCTTGACCTCGCCTTTGAGGACCCCGGCCTGGATCGCGGCGCCCATCGCCACGACCTCGTCGGGGTTGACGCTCATGTTGGGTTCCTTGCCGCCGGTCAGCCTCCGCACCAGGGCCTGGACGGCGGGGATGCGGGTGGAGCCGCCTACGAGGATGACCTCGTCGATGTCGCTGTCACTGACCTTGGCGTCGTCCATGGCCTGCCGCACCGGGCCCAGGCAGCGCTCCACCAGGTCGCCGGTGATCTGCTCGAACGTGGACCGCATGATCGTCGTGGTCAGATGCTTGGGACCGGATGCGTCGGCCGTGATGAACGGCAGGCTGACCTGCGTCTGGGTCACCGAGCTGAGCTCGGTCTTGGCCTTCTCGGCGGCCTCGAACAGGCGTTGCAGGGCCTGTGGGTCCTGGCGCAGGTCGATGCCGTTCTCCTTCTGGAAGCCGTCGGCGAGCTGGTCGACCAGCCGGCGGTCGAAGTCGTCGCCGCCCAGATGGCTGTCGCCCGCCGTGGACCGTACCTCCACCACGCCGTCGCCGACGTCGAGGATGCTGACGTCGAAGGTGCCGCCGCCCAGGTCGAAGACGAGCACCGTCTCGTGCTGCTTCTTGTCCATGCCGTAGGCGAGGGCGGCCGCGGTCGGCTCGTTGATGATCCGCAGCACTTCCAGGCCGGCGATCCGTCCGGCGTCCTTGGTGGCGGTGCGCTGGGCGTCGTTGAAGTAGGCGGGCACCGTGATGACCGCCTCTGTGACGCGTTCTCCCAGCTGCTTGGAGGCGTCGTCGGCGAGCTTGCGCAGCACCTGCGCGCTGATCTCCTCAGGCGCGTAGAGCTTGTCGCGCACCTTGAAGCGGGCGGCGCCGCCGTCTCCCTCGACCACGTCGTACGCGACGGCCTTGGCCTCTTCGGAGATCTCGTCGAAGTGCCGGCCGATGAACCGCTTGGCCGAGTAGATGGTGCCCTTGGGGTTGAGGATCGCCTGGCGTCGGGCCAGTTGGCCCACCAGGCGCTCGCCGGTGTCGGTGAAGGCCACCACGGACGGCGTCGTGCGGTTGCCCTCGCTGTTGGGAACGACCGCTGACTCGCCGCCCTCCCAGACGGCGATCACCGAGTTCGTGGTGCCCAGGTCGATGCCTACTGCCTTGGCCATGAGGAACTCCTTCCGCGACGGGCGGCCCCCGTTCGCCTCGGAGTCGCGCCCGGTCTTCCGCACTCGCTCAGGTGACGGCGGGACCGCTCCACGGGCGGCTGCTCTTCCAAGCGCCGCTGCTTGTGCTGGTGCCGGTCCCGCTGGGCAGCTCGGCCAGCATCTGCACCGCCTCGTCGGCGACCGCTTCGTCGGCGACGACGTCGTACCGGCTGGGCTGCATGAAGCTCACCGAGGCGAAGTCCCGGCGGCCACGCTGGGCCGCGTGCACCAGCAGGCCGAGCAGAGCGCCGACGAGTGCTCCGAAAACCAGCCCGTACAAGGCGAGGAGCAGTCCCGACACGACCGGGTCCAGCCAGTTCAGGAGCCCGAAGATCCACCCGATCAGTGCGCCGGGCAGGGCACCGCTCGCCGCGCCCTGCAGCGCGGCCCCGCCATGTCCCATGCGGCCGGTCACCTGCTCGACCAGGCGCACGTCCTGCCCGATGATGGCCACCCTCTCGACGGGAAAACCGTGATCGGACAGGTGATCGACGGCTCGTTCCGCCTCCTGGTAGGTCGTGTACGAGGCGATGGTCCTGCGGACCTGCTCGTTCATCAGCCAGTCCTTCCTGCCACGGCCACCGGTGCGCCCGGTGATCCCTGACAAGCCCAGAGTTGCAAGAGAGCAGCGCGCTTCGCCTGCACCCGGCAGGTCAGAAATCGACGCGGTCGGTCGGTCCACGAGAACAAGGCTCAAATTCGGACAAGGCGGATGTCCTTGCCTAGGCTGGGTGCCTAGGGCACGCCCAGGAGTGGATCCCACGACTCGCTCGATCGCCTCCGATGACCGGAGGAGAACGGAGTGACCATGGCCTCCCATCCGTCACGGAGGCTTTCCCCTCATGTCTCCGACCAGAAGGTGACCCGCCACCCGAGCAACACCGCGGGCGCCGAACGGCACGACCTCCGTCCGCTCGCGGCGCTGGACCCACACGGGCTGCTGATGCTGTCCCACACCCTGTTCAACTGCGCGGAGCAGAGTGAGATCGTGCGGTTGGCCATGCGGCACGTCAGTGCCCTCGGTCCCTACCACGCCGAGGCCGGATACCTCGCGACGGACGACGGTTTGTCCCGCATCCCCGGCCACGACGTGGGAGCGCCAACGGTCGACGACGCGGGCATGAAGGAGTTGGGCGAGGCTGACGGCTCCGTACCTCTTCCAGGGTCCTGGACCTGGGCGTTCGGCCTGCGCGGGGCCGACCGTCTGCTGGGCTACCTCGTGGTCTCCTCCCACTCCGGCCCCGATGAGCAGGGGCAATTCCTCCTCTCGACCCTCGTGGGGCTCACATCGGCGGCCCTGTCACTGACGGTCGCGCGCGCCGCGCAGCACGACGACGCCGGGGAACTGAGCCGCCTCCGCACCGAACGGGACACCGCACTGCGGCAGTTGGACACAGTGCGCTCCGAGCTGCAGCTTCAGAAGACCGTGCACGAGACCCTCGACCGTGTCGCTGCCCGGGGCGGCGGCGAGGACGCCATCACCCGAGCGCTGTACGAGCTCACCGGGCTGTCGGCGCTCATCGAGGACCGGTTCGGCAACCTGAGGTCCTGGGCCGGCCCCGACCGGCCCGACCCCTATCCGGTGCGGTCCTCGACCTCCCAGGAAGAGATGCTGAGCCAGGTCGCGCGCGAGGCGGGCCCGGTCAGAGTCAAAGACCGGCTGATCGCCCTGGCCCGGCCGCGCGGCGACGTCCTCGGCGTACTCGCCATCGAGGACCCCGAGGCGACGGCCAACGAGCACACCATGTTCGCCTTGGATCACGCCCAGCGGTCGCTTGCCCAGGAGCTCGTGCATATGCGCGAACTCACCGAGGTCGAACTGCGGCTGCGCCGCCAGCTGATCGACGACCTGTTGGAGGGCACTGACGAGACGAGCGCCAATGCCCGGGCCGAAGCCGTCGGCCACGACCTGCAACGTACTCACTACGTGGTCGTGGTGCACTGGCCGGGCAACGCCGCGAACAGCTCCTTCACCCGTGCCGTCGAGCAAGCGACGGCCACCACGGCGACCCGGCCGCTGATCACCCGTCGCGGCGACCGGATGGTCCTGCTGACCGAAGCGAGGCCCGACGACGACGCCGTGTACGCGGCGCTGGCCCATGAGCTGGGGACGCCCGACGGAGCGATCGGGGTGAGCACACGCTGCGACTCCCCGGACGGCATTCCCCGCTGTTATCAGGAGGCACTGCGGGCCTTGGAGGTGCGGCAGAACTCCCGCCAGCGCAGCGGGACGACGTTCTTCGACGACCTCGGGCTGTACCGGATCCTGGGGCCCGGAAACGATCTCCGGGAGCTCGAAGGCTTCGTGCGAGAGTGGCTCGGCCAGCTGATCGACTACGACGCAAGGCACGACACGGAGTTGGTGGAGACGCTCTCGCGCTACTTCGACTGCGGAGGCAACTACGACGATGCGGCCGCCACGCTGACCGTCCACCGCAGCACCCTGCGCTACCGGCTGCAGCGCATTCGTGAGATCAGCGACCGGGACCTGGTGGATGTGGACACCCGGCTCAATCTGCAGGTGGCAACCCGCGTCTGGAAGATCATCCTGGGCGGGCGGGGGCGCTGACCGCAGAGACCCGGGGGGGGCCGGCGGCGGGTCAGCCTGGCTGCCGGAGCCCGCCGACACATGTCTTGGAACGCTGCTACCCATGCATTCGCGGCCTTCCGCCGACGTCACCCTGTGCACGTGGGCTGACGGGATGAGAACGGCGCCACTGCGCGCCGGGCCAGCAGGAGTGGTAGCGGTGCGGTGCCGACCGGTCACGACCTTCTCGCACTTCTCCTACGAACGCGACGAGGCGGGGCGGAAGGCGCCCATGCGCCTCACGGGCCGCGGAGAAGGGTTCGGGTCTCGTGGTCGATCTGCTGGGCCTCTCCGGTGGGTACGACCACGATCGGTATTTCCGCCCCCGGCCCGCTGACGATTGCCGGACGGCTCTCGTCGTCGGGCGTGCGCAGGCCGCCGGTCAGGCCGAGGGCGGTGAGCCGGGTGCATACCTCTTCGCGGACCTCGGGCTGGTCTTCGCCGATCTCCCCGGTGAAGACCAGGGCGTCGAGCCGGTCGAGGGACGCGGCCATCGCAGCGATGCCGCGGCGAGAGTGATGAGTGAAGACGTCCAGGGCGAGAGCGGCGCGCTCGTCGCCCGCTGCCCGGCTGCGGACGAGGTCTCGGGTGTCGTCGGAGGTGCCGGAGAGGCCGAGCAGACCGGAATGGCGATTCAGTACGTCCTCGATGTCGTCGGCGGACAGACGGTGCCGCGTCTGCAGCCAGGTCAGGGCGCCGGGGTCCACGCTTCCGCTGCGGTGGCTCATCACCAGCCCCTCCAGCGGTGTGAAGCCCATGGTGGTGTCGACGCTGGTCCCGTTGCGCACCGCACAGGCGGAGCAGCCGCCGCCGAGGTGGGCGATCACCAGGTGGAGCTGCTGGGGGCGCTGACCGAGCAGCTCGGCCGTCCGGCCGAGTGCCCAGGCGTAGGACAGCCCGTGGAAGCCGTAGCGGCGCATCCCGTACTCCTCGCGCCAGGTGGCGGGCACCGCGTACTCGCGGGCGGCGGCGGGCAGGCCGGCGTGGAAGACGGTGTCGAAGCAGACGGCGTGCGGGACGTCGGGTAGCAAGTTCCGGGCGGTATCCAGGACAGTGAGGGCCGGCGGGACGTGCAGCGGTGCCAGGTCGGCCACATTCCCGAGGGCGGCCCGGACCTCGTCGTCGACCAGGACGTGGCTGCGCAGTCCGGGTCCGCCGTGGACGATGCGGTGACCCACGGCAGTGGGCGATGGCGTTTGGGCCAGCAGTTGCCGCAGAGGGCCGGACACGTCTTCGCCGGGTGGGGAGGCGCTGTGGTGTTCGGCCAGGACCTGCCCGTCGTCGCCGAACACGGTCAGCCTCAGGCTGGACGAGCCTGCGTCGGCCACCAGGACTGGGCCGATGTTTCCAGCCGACACGGTGCTCCTTCCCTGCGGTCCCGGACCCGGTTCGCACGGCTGTGCCCGCAACGGCTCGGCGTGTGTGCCGAGGCAGCCGGGTACCCGCCTGACCTCGTAGGAAACGGAGGTCCACCGGATGGGCTCGGCACACCAGGTAGGTGCGGCGTACCGGCGAGCGGCCGACTATGTGGCCGCATCAGTGATCTTCCTGCGCGGCAACGTGCTGCTACGGGAGCCGCTGCGGCCCGAACACATCAAGGCGCTTCTGACAGTGCCCGACTGCCCCAGCGCACCGCTGGCCCAAAAGCGGATCGACCGGGCGCTGGACGGCAGGGCCGCCGTGGTGGACGTGGTCGAAGTCGCCGATGAGGCGCAGGCCGCCAGGGTGGGTATGGCCGGTTCCCCCACCGTCCTCACCAATGGCGCCGACCCCTTCGCGGTGCCCGGTGCTGCGGCCGCCTCTGTCTCCTGCCGGCTGTACCGCACCCGGGACGGGCGGACCGAGGGGGCGCCGAGCGTGGCCGACCTGCGCCGCGTCCTGGACCTGGCGCAGGCCGACGAAGACTGCGACTGCCTGCCCCTGGACGCGGCGGGGCGAAGTGGCCGCGGTCGGCCGGCGCCGGTGGCCGGAGGGCTGCGCGCCGTGCAGCAGGCCGTCCTGCGGTCCTTCGCGCGTACCGGCCGGGCACCTGCGGCCGCCGATCTGAAAGAGGTGACGTGCGACTACGGCCGCCAACCCGGCGAGATTCTGGCCGAACTGGCCTCCGAGGACTTCCTCACCCTCGACGCGCAGGGCGGCATCCAGGCCGCATACCCCTTCTCCGTCACCCCCACCGTCCACCGCCTCCGGCTCGCCGACGGCCCCGAGGTGTGGGCCATGTGCGCGATCGACGCACTCGGCATCCCGGACATGCTCGGCACCGACGCCGTGATCACCTCGGCCGACCCGGTCACCGGCGAGGCCGTCACCGTCACCTCCACCGGCGGGCACATGACCTGGCAGCCCGCGACGGCCGTGGTCTTTGCCGGCCAGCGCTCCTCCTGCACCGGCCCCGCCGCCGAAGTCGCCTGCGGCGCCCTGAACTTCTTCACCGGCCGCGGCACCGCCGGCACCTGGGCCGGGCAGCACCCGAACCCACACCGGCATCACTATCGACCAAGCCCCCGCCGAGGCCCTGGACCGATCCATCTTCGCTGCCCTCCTGGAGCCGGCGGATGGCATGTTCGAATATCCCCGCTAGCGCCACACGGCCCACCCGCGTTGCACGCTGCGCACTGAACAGTTCAGTGCGCAGATCGGCCACAACAGGTGCGCGGAAAACAATTCAGTTCCCAGGTGAGGACCCTGGCCTACTGAACACTTTCGCATCGTCCGACAGACGAACACTCGCCGTCGATCATGCACGGAGGTAGGTGAGCACCGCGAGGACCCGCCGGTGGACCTGGCCGTCGAGGTGCAGTTCCAGTTTCTGGAGGATGTTGCTGACGTGCTTGTTGACCGCCGCTTCGGTGACGTAAAGCTCGCGCGCGATGGCGGCGTTGGTGCGTCCCTCGGCCATCAGCGCGAGGACCTCGCGTTCTCGCGGGGTGAGGCGTTGCAGGGGATCGCGGCGGCGGTTGAGGAGTTGGCGGACCACTTCGGGGTCCACGACCGTCGCGCCCGCGGCGACCTGGGTGACGGCGTCGACGAACTCGCCGACGGCGCTGACGCGGTCCTTGAGGAGGTAGCCGACGCCGGTGTCGCTCCCCAGGTCGAGCAGGCGGGCGGCGTAGGACTGCTCGATGTACTGGCTGAGCACCAGGACCGGCAGGGTGGGGTGCTCATGGCGCAGGGCGACGGCGGCGCGCAGACCGTCGTCGGAGTTGTCCGGCGGCATGCGGACGTCGGTGACGACGATGTCGGGATGGTGTTCCCGCACCGCGGTGATCAGGGCGTCCGCGTCGCCGACGGCGGCGGGCACCTCATGGCCGAAGCGGGTGAGTACGCCGACCAGACCGTCCCGCATCAGCGGGGAGTCCTCGGCGAGTACGACGGTCAGCGGCACGGCAGCTCCACATACAGCAGGGTAGGCCCGCCCTGAGGGCTGGATATGCGGAACCTGCCGTCCGCCACGGCGACGCGGTCGGCCAGGCCGATGAGTCCGGTGCCCGCCTCGGGGTCGGCACCGCCGATGCCGTCGTCGCTGATGGACAGGGCGAGAGTGTCGGCGTGCAGGCGGGCATGCACCTCGGCTCGGGTCGCCTCACTGTGCTTGACCGCGTTGGTCAGAGCCTCGGCGGTCACGAAGTACGCCGTGGTCTCCACGGAGAGCGGCAGACGACGCGGCAAGCGGATGTCGACCGTGACGGGGAGAGCGGAGCGGCCCGCCAGGTTCTCGACCGCGGCGGCCAGGCCGTGGTCGGTGAGGGCCTTCGGGTGGACGCCACGACTGAGTTCACGCAACTCGTCGACGGCGAGCCCGACCTGCTCCTGCGCCTTGGCGAGCTGCCCGGCCAGAGGTGAGTCCGGCGATGTGTCGAGGGCGGCCAGGCCGAGCAGCACGTTGAGGGAGACCAGCCGCTGCTGCGCCCCGTCGTGCAAGTCCCGCTCGATCCGCCGCCGCTCCGCGTCGAAGGCGTCGACCAGCCGCGCCCTGGAGGCCCGTACGTCGGTGAGCTCCCGGCCCAGTTCGCTGTCGCGCGGCGCCAGCATGAGACGCGTGACCGCGGCCCTCGCGCCGGCCCATGCGGTGATGGTGTACGGCGCGGCGGCGAGCAGACACAGGCCCACGATCACCAGCGGCCAGGCCCCGGGATCGTCGATCGGCGACGTGATCACCAGTACGGGTACGACCAGAGCGAAGCCCAGAACGAGGAGGTCCATCCACCACAAGGCGGTCGCCGACACCGCCGTGAAGCCCAGCTCACGCCAGGTCGCCGGCTCCCGCAGCCGGGTCCGCACCCATCCGGCGGGCCCGGCTCGTTCCGGGGCCTGATGGGGGTCAGGCACCGGGTCCAGGTCCACCAGACGCAGGCGCCACCGCTCGAAGCGGGTGACGGCGACGCCGGACAGTGCCACAGCGAGCAGGATCGGCGCGCCGACCAACACCACCAGCGAGACGACTCCCGCGACAAGCGCGACCACGAGGACGACGCTGGTCACGGCACCGAAGACGACACCGGACAGCAGGTATGCCAGGGAGCGCCAGGGCCAGCTGGAGCCGAGCACCTTCAGCGGGTTCTGGCCGAGCGCCTGCCACGCGGTCCGATGTCGCATCCGTCGACCCTAGCGAGCCGGAGATCTTGAAGCAGTAGTGCAAGCACTACCCCCTGAACTCGTGTGTGCGCCAGTGTGCCGACGAGGGGCGGACCGGTGCACTGGGTTCCATGAAGCTGTTCACCATTCAAGCCGGTACGCGTCGCCGACTCGGCACCGTGATGGCCGCGCTCGGTATCGCGATCGCGGCGACCGCCGTACCGGCCTCCCCGGCCACGCGGTCCACCCCCGCCACCCGCACTCTGGATCCGGCCTCGATCGACCGATTCGTACGCGACTACCTGGAGCAGACCCGCCTGCCAGGCGCGGTGGTCGCCGTGACCAAGGGCGACCAGGTCGTCCACACCGCCGGGTACGGACACACCGCGGCCGGACAGGCCATGACGGAGCGGACGCGCCTGCCCGTGGCGTCACTGTCGAAGTCGATGACCGCACTCGCCGTCATGCAACTGGTCGAGGCCGGCAAGGTCGACCTGGACCAGCCCGTGCACCGCTACCTGCCCGAGTTCACCATGGCCGACCGACGCTCCCAAGAGATCACCGTCCGGCAGATCCTGACCCAGACCTCCGGCATGGCCGACTCCGCCTATCCGGATCTGACCCGCGCCCAACCGCACACCCTCAAGGAGGCAGTGGCCGCGATGCGCGAGGCGCCCCTCGCCACCGCGCCGGGCACGCGGCACCGCTACCACAACCCCAACTACTTCGTCGCGGCACGCCTGGTCGAGGTCGTCGGCGGACAGCCCTTCGCCGACTACCTGTCCGCCAGGCTCTTCAACCCGCTGCGCATGACAGACACCGCATCCGTCGACACGACCACCGAGATGCCGGACCAGGCACGCGGTTACGTGCGCGCCTACGGCACGACGTTCGCCCGTGCCCACCCCCGCTGGTTCACCGCCGGCGGCCACGGTGTCGTCACCACCGCGGACGACCTCTCCCAGTGGCTGATCGCCCAGAACAACCAGGGCCTGTCCGCCGACGGCCGCCGGATCGCCACCGCACGCACCATCCGGCTCACGCACACCCCACCCAAGGTGCCGGGCGACACGGACTACGCGATGGGCTGGGGGCGATACCGGCACGACGGTACCGAGGAGGTCCAGCACAGCGGCCAGCTCCTGACCCACAACGCCATGGCCACCCTGCTGCCCGACAGCAAGGTCGGCATCGCGGTCGTCACCAACACCGGCCTGATCTCCGGAGACGACGCCGCCCAGATCTCGCTGGGGCTCGTCGACCTCGCGCGGGGCAAGAGCCCCGAGGTGGTGAAGCCCTTCTCGATGACGGCCGACTGGGTCCTGGCGGCGCTGACCCTGCTGGCGACGGGCCTCGGCATCCGAGGCGTCCTGCGGGCGCGGCGATGGGCGCGGCACAGCGCGCGGCGGCCGTGGTGGCGTACTGCCCTGCGCCTGCTGCCCCAAGCACTCCCCGTCCTCCTCCTCACCCAACTCGCCTCGCTTCTGGGCCTGCTGATGAACCGTTCCGGAACCCTGGCACAGACCACCTACGCCTGGCCGGCGCTCGTCGTCTGCGCGGCGGCCGGCTGTCTCGCCTCCACCTCGGTCATCACCGCCCGGGCCCTCGCGCTGTTCCGCCAACGCCACCGCGCCCATCGGGGAGCTGAGGGCGACAAGAGCGACAAGCGCGACCAACCGCTCGGCGCAGGGGACGAGCACGAAGCCCTCCGCCCCGTCTGACGCCCCGCGGGGCTCGGTACAACTCCCCACGTGTTCCCCCGAGTTGAGCCCTCACCAGGCCGGACACCAGACGCGGCTCCGCTTCCGGGGCGGCAGGCCCTACGCTGATCCCCGTGAGGCAGGCAGGCGCTGAGAAGGGTGATCGGCTATGACGTCCCTGAGCACGGGGGACCCGGAGACCATAGGCGAGTACACCCTTCTCGGTCGGCTCGGGGCGGGCGGCATGGGGGTCGTCTATCTGGGAGTCTCCGCCTCCGGACGGCAGGTCGCGGTCAAGCTCGTGCATGGGTCGTACGCCCAGGAAGAAGAGTTCCGCACGCGCTTCCGGCAGGAGATCGCCGCTGCGCGCAGGGTGAGCGGTGCCTTCACCGCACCTGTCGTGGACGCCGACCCGGACGCCGACCGACCGTGGATGGCGACGCTCTACGTGCCGGGGCTCAGCCTCGCCCAAGTCGTGAGGAAGGACGGCCCGCTGAGCCAGCGGGAACTTCGCGCGCTGGGACTGGGGCTCACCGAGGCGCTGCGCGACATCCACCGGGCGGGCCTGGTGCACCGGGACCTCAAACCGGCCAACGTCCTGATGACCGAGGACGGGCCGCGCGTCATCGACTTCGGGATATCGCGCGCTGCCGACAGCCAGAGCCTCACCGTGACCGGACGGGTGATCGGCACTCCGCCCTTCATGTCGCCGGAGCAACTCGCCTCTCCCCGAGACGTCACCCCGGCGTCGGACGTGTTCTCGCTGGGGTCACTGATGGTGTTCGCGGCCGTCGGCACGGGACCGTTCGACGCCGACAGCCCCTACATGACCGGCTATCAGGTGATGCATGAGGCCCCGGACCTCGACGGGGTGCCCGAAGCTCTCCGGCGCATCGTCGAGCGCTGCCTCGACAAGGACCCGGCCGCACGGCCGGACCTGGCGGATCTGCATCGCATGCTCCAGACGCTGCCGGAATCCGATGCCGCCGCGCCCCCGAAGGCCAGGGAGTCCGCCGCACCCCGGCCCCGGCCCACTCCCCTGAGCTCGGCCACCACCTCCGTGGGAACCGGCACCGGCAAGGGACGGCGATCCCGGATGCTGCTCACCGGCCTCGCCGCGGCACTGGCCGTCACGGGGCTGAGTATCGGGGCGGGTGTCTTCGTGTCGGGCCAGGACACGACCACCGCCGCTGACACCACCGCCACCACCCCTGCCGCGTCACTGCCCAACGGCTGGCGGCCGTGGCGCACGGCCCTGCGGCAGGAGGTGAAGGGTGTCCCCCTCGACTACCAGACCCCCGGATGCGTGGCGGACGGAAGCGCCCTGTTCTGCGGCGGCACGGGCTTCACGGTGGCCAGGATCGACCCGGCCTCCGGCCGCACCCTGTGGCGTTCCGGCACCCGTCCTCAGGGGGTACGGCCGATCGGCGTGCGCGACGGGCTGGTCTACGTGTACGAGGATCCGGACGACACGACCCGGCGCGTGGTGGCCCTGGACGCCGGTACCGGGCAGCGGCGTTGGCAGCGCGACATCGACAAGGCCGCGGACCCGGTCCTGTACGACGGCGGACTGCTGACCCTGTCTCCCGACGCCTCATCGTTCGTCGCCTACGGGCCTTCCGGCAAGGAACTGTGGCAGGCGCCCTCGCTGGACGAGTACTGCGCTCCGTCGGCGCTGGGAGGCGCCCCCTACGCCCTGTGCTCGGCCGGCACCGAGCCCGGCCAGACCCCGGTCGACCTGATGAAGATCGAACCCGGCGGCCTGACCGAATCGGCCGTACTGCCCCGGAAGACGGAAGCGCTCGGCGCCGTCGGCGGGCAACCCTTGTTCCTCGCCCCTCAGACCGCGAAGGACGTGTACGAAGCCGGGTACGAACGGCCGTACAACGCGCTGTTGCGAGTGGACCCGGAGACCCGGAAGGTCAGGCGGATACCGCTGGCACGTCCGCTGACCGGCGCGGCCACCCTGGTGGACGGCGTCGTCTACTTCGTCCGGTCCGACGGGTCGGTCACCGCGGTGTCGGCGGACAGCGGCAGACAACTCTGGCAGAAGGCGACGGACATGGAGAGTCTGTCCGCGCCCGTGGTGTCGGCGACGTACAAGCGGGTCTATTTCTCCAACCGCTTCGGCCGTCTGCTGGCGCTGAACAGCCGCACCGGAGCGGAGGTATGGCGTACCTCCGCACTGGACGACCCCGGGGACAAGGCGCAAGGCACCCCTCCGCGCGTGCTGCTCGTCAAGGACGCGATCGTGGCGACGGCCGGCGACACGGCCTTCTCCCGGAGCCCGGACGGGCTTGACTGACCGGTGACCGGCCGTCAGCCGGCGTTCGCGAGGATCTTTTCCGACAGGGTCCACAGCCGTCGGGCACCCGTCGGCTCGAGCGCGTAGCGGCCACGCCGGATACGGGTGGCACCGGCGACGGCGAGTGGATCGCGGGATCGTCGTCCGACGCGGACCGTCGGGTGGCCGGGCCGACAGGGGTCGGGCGTGCCCTCGGGCATGCGGTGGAGCACGAGGGCATGTCCGGCGGCGCGGCCGAGAGGCGCTCCGCGTGGATCTCCGGGAACTGCACCGAAGTGCCCGCGTCGGCGCAGGGGAAATCACCGGGAATCCGGCGTTGGGGTGCGTGTCCGGCCTCAGTGCCCCAGCGCCGCCCCCTCCGGCCGGTCCTCGTCCTGCTCCCTGGGCAGCAGCAGGTCCTCGTATCGCCCCAGTGCCAGCACCACACCGAGCATCACGAGCGGGAGAAGCACAGCGAGCAGTGCCATGGGACTCGTCCTTCCCCAGAACTTTCGCGGGGGGTGCCCGTTCGAGTCACCACGGTTCCGGAGTGCAAACCCTGTGTCGGCCCCCTCTCATCGGGTACGCGGTGCCCAGTTCCGAAGATCTGGAGGGAGTCATGCAGCGAGGCAGTGACCGGCTGAGCGTTCACCGCGACGACGAGATGAAGCACGAGCTACAGGGGCTGTTGCGGTCCGGGCATCCCACGCGGACCGAGGAGTGGCACGATCCGGAGCCGTCCGCCGAGGACGATCCGCAGGTCGCAGGCGGGCCGGTGGCGCCGGGGGCGGCCTCCCTGGCGACGGTCCGGCTGGAGCTGGCGCGGATTCTGGGCCGTGGCGCGTTCCCGGCGAGCCCCCGAGAGCTGGTGGGTGAGCTACGCCGCGGGTACGCGCCCGATGCCCTCGTCGAGTCGGTGGACCGGCTTCCGCGCTCGGCGCGCTACGCCAATGTCCAGGAGCTGGCCGAAGCCCTCACCGGGGGCGGGCGGCCGCCTCGGCGCGGGGCCTAGCGGCCGGTACGCATACCGGCCGGGTCGACCCGGGAAAGGCTGTCGATGGCTGAATTCGTGAAGGACGGCATGCCCCCGGGAGTGGTCGCCGTCCGCCCGGCGCCTCGCTCGTCGAGGCGGCGCAGCCGATGCGGGCCTGGGTGTGCTCACCGATCGTGACATTGCGGTGCGGGCGGTCGCGGACGGCGCCGGTCCGCTGACGGTGGGCGCCGGGGCGGTGTGCACCCGCAACCCCGTGGTGATCGGCCCGGGAGAGCGGGTGTCCGTCGCCGTCGCTCAGATGCGCGCGCACGCCGTACGACGGCTGCCGGTCGTCGAGGACGGCCTGCCGGTCGGCGTCGTCAGCCTCGGGGATCTGGCCGAGAACCAGGACCGCGGCTCGGCGCTGGCCGAGATCGGCCGCGCCGCCCCGGACGAGTGAGGCGCGCGGGGCTGCCGGTGTGCACGACCCGACCCAGTCACGAGGCCCGCCACGGGCCATGGAAGGACGTGGACACATCATGCGTATCGCTTTTCTGACCGCCCCCGAGGGCGTCGAGCAGATCGAGCTGACCGATCCCTGGCAGGCGGCGGTGGAGGCCGGCCACGAGCCGGTGCTCGTGTCGACGAAGCCGGGCACCATTCAGGCGTTCCACCATCTCGACAAGGCGGAGAAGTTCCCCGTGCAGGCGGTCGTGGGCGAGACGTCGGCCGACTCCTTCGGCGGGCTGGTCCTGCCGGGCGGGGTCGCCAACCCGGACTATCTGCGGACGAACCGCAAGGCCGTCGCCTTCGTACGGGACTTCTTCGACCAGGGCCGCCCCGTCGCGGCGATCTGCCACGCCGCATGGACGCTGGTGGAGGCGGACGTCGTACGCGACCGGGTGCTGACCTCCTGGCCCAGCCTGCGGACCGACATCCGCAACGCCGGCGGCACCTGGGTCGACGAGCAGGTGCGGATCTGTGACCACGGCCCCAACCTGCTGGTCACCAGCCGTAAGCCGGACGATCTGAAGGCGTTCTGCCAGACGTTCCTCGAGGTGTTCGCCAGGGCGTCGAAGGAAGCGGCCTGAAGCGGGAACGCGTCGGCGCCGCTCAGGTCACCCCGGGCGGAGCCGTCGGTGCCGGGTTGCCCGTCGTGCGGTCGCGGGCGCCGTCGCGGGTCCGGCCCGCGGCCACGGTGCGGCGCGGGTTGCGGCGCAGATACTCGCCCTCCAGCTGCGCCATCCGTTCGTTGTGGGCCCGCAGCGCGTCGTTCGAGCCGTAGAGCAGCGTGTCGTGGCGCGTCCGGTGGATGGTCTCCAGCTCCTTCATGAGCTGCGTGTCGTCCAGCCGGCTGGGGTCGACTCCGGTCATGGTGGTGCCCCGCTCGTCGTGTTCAACCATGCGGTCCGGGTACCCGCCCAGGGAGCGCAATGCCTCCGAACGGTGTACGGGAGACAGCCTTGGATCTCGCCTTGCTGCCTCCACTGTACGAACACCTCGGGCCCTGAGCCTCGCGCGCGCACCCGGTCGAGTCAGCGGGCCCGCTCCACCCTCCGCTCGTCCCACACCGGCTCCGCCGTCTCCCGCACACGGCCGTCGCTGCCGAAGACCAGATAGCGGTCGAAGGAGCGGGCGAACCAGCGGTCGTGGGTGACGGCCAGCACCGTGCCCTCGAAGGCCTCCAGGCCCTCCTGGAGGGCCTCGGCGGACTCCAGGTCGAGGTTGTCGGTCGGCTCGTCGAGGAGGAGGGCGGTGACGCCCTCCAGCTCCAGCAGAAGGATCTGGAAGCGGGCCTGCTGGCCGCCGGAGAGGCGGTCGAAGCCCTGCTCGGCCTGGTTGGTCAGCTCGTAGCGGCGCAGCCGGGACATCGCGGCGCCCCGGTCCTGGGCGTGCTCCTTCCACAGGATGTCCAGGAGGGTGCGGCCGATCAGCTCGGGGTGTGCGTGCGTCTGGGCGAAGTGGCCGGGCACGACGCGCGCGCCCAGCTTCCACGCCCCCGTGTGCGCCACGTCGTCCCCGGCCAGCAGCCGCAGGAAGTGCGACTTGCCGGAACCATTGGAGCCGAGGACGGCGACACGTTCGCCGTAGAAGACCTCCAGGGAGAACGGCTTCATCAGACCCGTGAGCTCAAGCGCCTCGCAGGTGACGGCACGCACCCCGGTACGCCCGCCCTTCAACCGCATCCTGATGTCCTGCTCGCGCGGCGGCTCCGGCGGCGGCCCGGCCTCCTCGAACTTGCGCAGCCGGGTCTGGGCGGCGCGGTAGCGGGAGGCCATGTCGGGGCTGTTCTCGGCGGCCTGACGCAGTGCCAGCACCAGCTTCTTCAGCTGGGCGTGTTTCTCGTCCCAGCGTTTGCGCAGCTCTTCGAAGCGGGCGAAGCGGGCGCGCCGGGCCTCGTGATAGGTGGCGAAGCCGCCCCCGTGCACCCAGGCGTCCGCGCCGGCCGGCGAGGGCTCGACGGAGACGATCTTCTCGGCGGCGCGGGCGAGGAGTTCGCGGTCGTGGGAGACGAAGAGGACCGTCTTACGGGTCTCCTTCAGCCGCTCCTCCAGCCAGCGCTTGCCGGGTACGTCGAGGTAGTTGTCGGGCTCGTCGAGCAGCAGCACCTCGTCGGTGCCCCGCAGGAGCGCCTCCAGCACGAGCCGCTTCTGCTCACCGCCGGACAACGTGCTCACCTGCCGCCACTGCGCCTTCTCGTACGGCACGCCGAGCGCGGCCGTGGTGCACATGTCCCACAGTGTCTCGGCCTCGTAGCCGCGCGCCTCGGCCCAGTCGGCGAGGGCCTGCGCGTACTTCAGCTGGGCGGCCTCGTCGTCGACGGTCATGATCCCGTGCTCGGCGGCGTCGACCGCCTTCGCGGCCTCGCGGATCCGGGGCGGCGCGACCGACACCAGCAGGTCGCGTACGGTCGTCTCGTCCCGTACGGACCCCACGAACTGCCGCATCACGCCGAGCCCGCCACTGACGGTGACGGTGCCGCCGTGCGGCTTCAGCTCTCCGGAGATCAGCCGCAGCAGGGTCGTCTTGCCGGCACCGTTGGGGCCGACCAGCGCCACGACGGCCCCTTCTCCCACCCGGAAGGACACGTCGCCGAGCAACGCCCTCCCGTCGGGGAGGTAGTACTCGAGATGCGCGGCTTCCAGATGTCCCATGGGGCGAATTCTGCGGGGCGCCGCGGAGCACGGGCAAACCGTTATCCGGACGCCGGGCGACGAGACGCGCGACAGGCAGACCTAGGGCACGTCCCCGTCCACGACCTCGCCGGCCGGACCGCTGTCCCCAGCGGGAGCCACGACCGCCCCGGCCCACGCCAGCGCTTTCCAGCCATCCGCAGGCGACCCCTCGAGGATCACCACTCCCGTGTTGTCCAGGGGATGCGCGGCCGAGAACGGTACGTCCACGTTGACCGCCCGTGCCGCCGTCCACATCCGGATCGCGGCACCGTGGCTGACCATGGCCACGGCACGGGCACCGCTGTCCGCGGCCTCCGAGACCACGGCGTCGTAGCGCGCCAGCGCCTCCGCCCCGCTCTCGCCGCCCGGCATGCGCAGCTCCGTGTCGCCGGCCGACCAGGCGAACACCGTCTTCATGTACAGCGCACCCTGCTCGGTGTCACCGGGCAGCATCTCCAGGTCGCCCGCGCTCACCTCGCGGAGGCCGTCGCGGACGATCACATCGAGGCCCCGGTCGGCGGCCAGCGGGGCGGCGGTGAGCTGGGTGCGGGTCAGCGTGGAGACGTAGATCGCATCGATGTCCTCGTCCGCCAGCGCCGCAGGCAGCGCGGCCGCCTGCTGTTCGCCGAGCGCGGTCAGGCCCGGGCCGGGTACGGCCGTGTCCAGCAGATGGGCCACGTTGGACGGGGTCTGGCCGTGGCGTATGAGGAGCAGGCGCATGTGCTGGAGGTTCCTCCGTGTGTCGCTCACCGCCTGCCGGACAGCAATCGGCGACTTCAGGGTACCCAGGGCTGTATGAGCCCAGACGTCGACCTCACCGTCCTCAAGCCCGGCCGGCACGCCCTGCGCGACCGGTTCCTCGCCCTCGACTCCCGGCTGTTCGAGTTCGCCGCCGAACAGCACTGGCCGTATGCCGAGCGGGTCCTGCCGCGGCTGAGCCGGAGCGCGAACCACGGCGTGCTGTGGTTCACCGCGGCCGCGGCGATCGCCGTCAGCCGGACGCCACGGGCCCGCCGGGCCGCCGCGCGGGGCCTGGCCTCGCTGAGCCTGGCCTCGCTGACCATCAACACCCTGGGCAAGCGGTCGGTGCGCCGCCCCCGCCCGGTACTGGATCCCGTGCCGCTGGTCCGGCAGCTGAAGCGGCAGCCGATCACGACCTCGTTCCCGTCCGGCCACGCCGCGTCGGCGGCCGCGTTCGCCACCGGTGTCGCCCTGGAGTCGCCCGGCTGGGGCCTGGTGGTGGCGCCGATCGCCTGGTCGGTCGCGCTGTCGCGGGTGTACACCGGCGTCCACTTCCCGAGCGACGTGCTGGCGGGCGCGGCACTGGGCGCGGGTGCCGCGTTCGCCGTGCGGGGGATGGTGCCCACGCGTGACCGGCAGGTCCCGCCGGCCCGGCCGCGTACGGATGTTCCGGCGCTGACGGAGGGGGACGGCCTGATCATGGTGGCCAACAAGCGGTCGGGCACGGCCGAGCGGGTGCACGCCCTGCTCGACCTGCTGCCGCGCGCCGAGCTGGTCGAGTGCGAACCGGACGATCTGCGGACCGAGTTGCGCAAGGCGGCGGCCCGCGCCCGGGTGCTCGGGGTGTGCGGCGGCGACGGCACGGTGAACGCGGCCGCCGAGATCGCGTTGCGGCACGGCCTGCCGCTGGCGGTGCTGCCCGGTGGCACGCTGAACCACTTCGCCTACGACCTGGGCGTGGAGAACGAGCGTGATCTGAGCCGGGCCGTCCAGCGCGGCGAGGCCGTGCGGGTGGACGTGGGCCGGTTCAGCTGCGACGGACAGCAGGGCCTGTTCCTCAACACCTGCAGCCTGGGCGTGTATCCGGAGCTGGTGCGTGAGCGCGACCGCTTCTCGTCCAAGCTCGGGGCCTGGCCCGCCGGGGTGCTCGCGGCGCTGCGCGTCCTGCGCAGCGACCGCCACCCGCTGCACGCCGAAGTCGCGGGCCGCGCGCACCCGTTGTGGATGCTGTTCGCCGGGAACGGCACCTACCACCGGCTGGGTCTCGCCCCCGCCCGCCGGCTGAATCTCGCGGACGGCGTGCTCGACGTACGGGTCGTGCACGGCGGCCGGCGGCCCGCGCTGCGCCTGCTCGCGGCGGCCGTCGCCGGCCCGCTGACCCGCTCCCCGGCCCATGCGGCGGTGCAGATCGGCCGGCTGCGGCTGTCCGGCGTCACCCAGGGCGCGCTGCTCGCGTACGACGGTGAGGTCACCGAGGTGGGCGGCGAGGTCACGCTGGAGAAGCTGCCGGAGGCGCTGACGGTCTATCGCCCGCTGCCCGGCGGCTTCTGATCAACCGTCGGTCCAGATAGTAAAACGTGGGTCTCATCATTCGACATGCGGGCGTACGGTGTCGAGTACCGCCGGCGGGGCCGTGCGCTCCGTCGGGCGGTACGACGAGACGAGGGGAACAGCCATGTCGAAGGCCCAGGAGACCGCCGTCTACACCCATGGGCACCACGAGTCCGTGCTGCGTTCGCACACCTGGCGCACCGCCGCCAACTCGGCGGCCTACCTGCTGGACTCACTCAAGCCGCACATGAGGATCCTGGATGTCGGCTGCGGGCCGGGCACGATCACCGCCGACCTGGCGGCCCTGGTCCCCGACGGGCAGGTCAGCGGCGTCGACGCGGCGCCCGAGGTGCTGGAGCAGGCCCGGGCCACCGCCGCCGGGCGCGGTCTGACGAACGTCGACTTCGCGGTGGCGGACGTGCACGCCCTGGACTTCCCGGACGACACCTTCTGCGTGGTCCACGCCCACCAGGTGCTCCAGCACGTCGGCGACCCGGTGGCCGCGCTGCGCGAGATGGTGCGGGTCACCAGGCCGGGCGGCTTCATCGCGGTCCGCGACTCGGACTACGCGGCCATGACCTGGTATCCGGCGTCCCGCGGGATGGACGACTGGCTGGACCTGTACCGCCGGGTCGCCCGCGCCAACGGCGGCGAGCCGGACGCAGGGCGCCGGCTGAAGTCCTGGGCGCTCGGGGCGGGGCTCACGGACATCGCGGCGACGTCGAGCACCTGGACCTTCTCGACGCCCGACGAGCGGGCCTGGTGGAGCGGACTGTGGGCGGATCGCACACTGGCCTCCGCGTATGCCGGGCGTGCCACGCGGGGCGGGCACGCGACACAGGACCAGCTGCGGGCCGTCTCGGCGGCCTGGCGGGAGTGGGGGCGGCGGGACGACGGCTGGTTCAGCGTGCTGCACGGAGAGATTCTGTGCCGTAAAGAAGCCTGAATCACGGACTTCTGGAAACCCGACGAGCAGGAGGTTGATGATGATTCCTATTCTGCTCGTGCTGCTACTGGCTCTGATTCTCTTCGGTGCCGGATTCGCGCTGAAGGCCCTGTGGTGGATCGCGATCGTGGTCCTTGTCGTATGGCTATTGGGTTTCGTGATGCGTGGCACGACCACGGCCGGCGGCAGGGGCCGCTGGTATCGGTGGTGAATTGATTTCACTCCCGGGGAAGTAGTGGTCCCAGCGGCCCGAGGTCCAGATTCAGGTCCTCGGGCCGCAGCCCGTAGCGCTCCCGCAGTTCGGTCATACGGTCGTCGAGCAGCATCAGCGTCAACCCGATCCGTTCCTCCTGCTCCTCGCTCAGGTCGCCCTCGTCGAAGCGGCGCACCGCCTGGCGCTCCATGAGCTGGCGAAGCAACTCCACGACCGTCAGGACGAGTTTCACGAGGTCGCGTTCCACGGTGTCGGGGTCGAGGTCCATCCGGTTGCGACGCGAAGCCCGGCCGCGATGCGGTTCCGGGTCGCGATGCGAGGCAGGGTCGGGATGTGATGTCACGTCAACTCACCCCAAGGGGACGGGACCTGCTCGTTGACGGAGCTGATCAGCGCGTTCAGGTCGATACGGACGAGGTCGACGTCGGCGATGCGCAGGGTGATGTCCCCCGTGACGACGACGCCGCCGGCGAGCAGCCGGTCGAGCAGGTCCACGAGGGCGATCTCACGGCGTTCGACGACGGTCACTGCTCCACCTCCGAATTCTGACCGAACTCCCCGGTGAAGGAATACGCCGCCCAGGGGCCGGTGAGTTCGACCCGGATTCCGGGTACGTCGTCCTTTTCCCGGTCCACCAGTTCCACGAATTCCTCGGAATCCGCGCGCGGCACCAGATAGGCGGCGTTGAGCACATTCTGGCCGGACGCGGCGGAAAGCGTGGCGCTCTGCGGGGCGTGCAGTCGGCGGTCCTCGGCGAACGCGGAAAGCGTTTCGTGCAGCCGGCCGGAGAATTCCGTGGCCCGCTGCCACACGTCCTCGTGAGCGCGCGTCTGCGTACGGCGCCGGCGCAGATAGTCACGGCCCGACTCCGCCTTGCGATCGGACGGGCCGGGCTCGGTGGGCTCGGTGGCTTCCGTGGGCGCTCTCTCGACGTACACCTTGACGCCCCACTCCACCCGACCCTCCAGCCGGTCGAGGACGCGCCGGAAGTCCTCCTCGCGGGCCTCCATCATGGTCCGCAGGCCGCTGTCGTCCCGGAAGACGGTCGCGAGCCGCAGCGGCAGCGGGGTCGTGACGGCGGTGAGCGCGTCGATGACCTGCTGATGGGCGCGGGCGGTCACGGTGAGCCAGTCGAGGTCCTCCAGATGGGCCCGCAGCGGGGCCTCGGCGAAGTCCGCCTCGGGCACCGTACTGACGACGGCGACCAGGCCGTGGTGCGTCAGCTGTTTCGGCGGCGCGCCGGCGACGCCCGTGAGCTGGGCCTGGAGGGCTGAGCGAAAGGGACGGCACACGGCGTAGACGTAGCGCAGTCCGGTCATGGGGCCTCCTCCTGTTCCCGGGCGGCTTCCCTGGCGGGCTCCAGCTGGGCCAGGCGCTCGCGCAACTCGGCGTTCTCCTTGGCGAGTTCGTTGCGGCGGGCGCGGGAGGACAACGACGGGTCGTCCTCCCACCAGTCGATGCCCATCTCCTTCGCCTTGTCGACGGAGCAGACGATGAGACGGAGCTTGATCGTGAGGAGTTCGATGTCGAGCAGGTTGATCCGGATGTCGCCCGCGATGATGATGCCCTTGTCGAGCACCCGCTCCAGGATGTCCGCGAGGTTGGCTCCGCTGCCCTGGCTATAGGGCTCGGGGAGCCTGCTGGACATGGTCATCGCCGGCTCCCGCCGCTCGCGTACTCGGCTTCGTCCTCGTCCTCGGGCTCTTCCTCGTACTCACCCTCGGGCTCTTCCTCGCCCTCGCTCTCCTCGTCCTCCTCCTCTTCGTACTCGTCCTCGGGCTCCTCGTCCTCGGCGTACTCGGCGCTCTCGCCGTCTTCCTCGTTCTCCGCCTCGTTCTCCGCCTCGTTCTCTTCGTACTCCTGCTCGTCCTCCTCCGCGACCGCGTCCTCGTGGCTGCGGACCACCTCGCCGTCGCGGATCTCGCCGCGCCAGCCGTCCTCGGCCTCTCCCTTGAAGGTGATGAAGCGGACGTAGTTCTTGAGGTCGAGCCGGGCGCGACGGCCCTGGGCGCGCCAGATGTTGCCGGTCTTCTCGAACAGGCCCGCGGGGTAGTACTCGATCACCAGCAGGACGCGGGTGAGGTTGTCGGCGAGCCGGTGGAAGGAGACGACACCCTTCGTGGTGCCCTTGGCCCCCTCAGAGGTCCAGGAGATCCGCTCGTCGGGCACCTGCTCGGTGGTGTGCGCCTTCCAGCTGCGGTTGGACCAGAAGACCTTCAGCTGCCAGTCGGAGTTCGTGTCGTCGGCGCGGTTCGCGCTCTTCACGCCCTTCGCGAAGGTGCTGAAGTCCTGGTACTGGGTCCACTGGTCGTACGCGGTGCGCAGTGGCACACCCACGTCGACGTACTCCATGATGACCGTGGGCTTGTTGCCCGCCTTGCCCTTCTTCTTGCCCTTGCCGCCCCCGCCGAGGTTCTTGAACGCGTTCACGACATTGTCCTTTGCGCGGGTTGCGCCGAGTTCCAGCGCGCTGCGCAGCGGCCCCTTGCCCTCGGCGAGCTTGCGCCCGCCGTCGAGGGCGAGCTTGGCGAAGCCGGGGCTGTTGCCCTCGGCGATGTCGTTCAGTTTGACCGTGGTCTCGCCGAGCTTGCGTCCCGCGCCGGTGAGCAGCCGCGTGGCCTGCACGGCGAGGTACTCCTGCAGTTCGGCCTTCAGTCGCTCGGCGGCCTCGCTCTGGGCCACGCCGCTGAGTGATCCTTTCGCTCCATTGGCCGCGGAGGTCGCGGAACCCGCTGCGGATCCGACTGTGTCGGTCATCGCTCACCACCGCCCTTCGACTGGCGGGCCCGATCGCTGCGGGCGGCTCCCCGCGCGGCGGACGTCTTCCTGGCGGGCGGCTTGCCCGTGGACTTCTTCGCCGCCGCCTTCTTGGCCGTCGGCTTCTTGGCCGCGGCCTTCTTCGCGGGAGCCTTCTTCGCCGGGGCCTTCTGCGCCGCCTTGCGACGCGGCTCCTCCTCGGCCTCCGGCTCGTCGGACTGCCCTTCGTCGGACTGCCCTTCGTCGGACCGCTCCTCGTCGGACCGCTCCTCGTCGGACCGCTCCGAGTCCTCGGGCTCCTCCGACTCCTCGTCCTCCGATCCGAGATCCGGCGCGTCGGGAACCACACCCTCCAACTGGTCGCGCACCTCTGCGGTGCGTCCGTGCAGCCGGTCGGCGAACGCGTCGAGCTGCCGCTCGACCATCGCGCCCGACGCCGCCTGGCCCACACCGCGCAGGTCCTCGCGCAGCTGGTCCCCGATCTCCTTGAACTGCGGGTTGTTCTGCAGCTGTTGGGACAGCAGATCCGCGACGGCCCGAGGGCTCAGATGCAGGCGTTTACCCGCCACCAACGTGCCCAGGGCGAAGGCCAGTTTCATCTTCTTCGTACGTCCGAGGACGTATCCGGCCCCTACCGCGAGGCCCAGTCCCACTCGGTTCATCATGCCGTCCCGTCACTGTTCCCGTAGCCTGCGCGCAGGCCGATCTCGAGCCGGTCGAGGAGTTCGTCCTCCTGGCGGTCGAACTCCTCCTCGTCGATCTCGCCGGCGGTCAACCGCTCCTCGAGCCGTGCCAGTTCGGCGCGCACGGCGCTCGGGTCGTAGTAGATGCGTTCCGCTTCCTGGAGTACCTGTCTCATCACCCATCCGCTGCCGCGCACCGGGGCGAACGGCAGCAGCAGTACCTCTCCGAGCAGTCCCACGGTCTTACTCCTCCACGCTCTCCATGCCGCTGGTGGTGCCGGCGGGCTCGGCCGGGCCGGGCTCGACGAAGCTGTACGGCGGCAGCGGGCCGTTGACGCGCAGTTCGAGATGCGGATGGCCGTTGCGGAGCTGTTCGACCGCGGTGAGGAAGGTCTCGGCTCCGTCGCGGTCCACCAGGAAGGACACATTGGCGAGCCAGCCGCTGGATTCGGGGCCGACGCTGATGGCGTCCGCGGCCGGTTCCAGGGTGTGCTGCACGTCGGTCGCGTCCTCGGCCTCCTGGGCCTGGATGGCGGCGACCACCATCTCGCCGAGTCGGAGCCGCTCATCGTAACTGCCGCCGCCCGCCTGCCGGTTGGCCTCCGTCATCGCGCGGAGATCCGGGTTCTCGGCCAGGACGCGGTGCAGCACGGCCTCCTCGGCGTGGGTCGCCTTGACGTTGTACTCGACCCTGCCGTCCAGGGCCGCCAGGCGCTCCTTGTAGTGCTCGGCGCGCTCGGCGAGGACGGATGTCACCGTGTCCTCGTCGGGGGCGACGCTGCCGAACCGCATGGGCAGCACGCAGCCGGTCGCGCCCACCTCGGCGAGCACATTGGAGTGGGCGAGCAGTTCCCTGCGCTTGGGGCGCAGCCCTTCGGGTGCCTCGCTGACGAGGGCGGCCAGTTCGCCCTGCTTCAGTACGCGGACCGGGCGGGACGGGTCGCCGACACCGCCCAGGTCCTTCGGAAGCTCGGGATGGGAGCTCGCGGTGATGCCGTACACATATGTGCTCACTCCTGCTCCTCCTTCCTGCGCGTCGACGTGGACCTACGGGGGCGCGGCTTGGGCTCGCGCTCGCCTTCCTCGCGTGCCTGCTTGAAGGCGTCCGAGACGGTCTCGGCGGCGCCGGACAGCGCGCCCTTGGACTTGCCGCGCGCGCCGGACTCGGTGATCTCACCGACCAGGTCGGGCAGACCCGGGTCCTTGCGCGGCCCGGCCTCCAGGTCGAGCCGGTTGCACGCCTCGGCGAAGCGGAGATAGGTGTCGACGCTGGCCACGACGACGCGGATGTCGATCTTGAGGATCTCGATGCCGACCAGGGAGACCCGTATGAACGCGTCGATGACGAGTCCCCTGTCGAGTACCAGCTCGAGCACGTCGTAGAGGCCGCTGCTGCCGCCTCCGCCGCCGGTCTGCTGTGCCGGGACAACGGTCATGCCGGACGTCCCTCCTTGTCTGGGGTTGGTGTTCCGGGCGTGGGCGGGCGGCCTAGCGGCCGCCAGGCCGATGTGCGTCGGACCGTCCTCGTTCGTAACGGCGGACGCGCCGGTAGCCGGTGAGCTGTCCCTGTGGGTCGAGCTCGACCTGGTAGCTCGCCAGCAGGCTCATCGTGTCGGGGACGCGGGTCAGTTCCAGGACCTCTATCTCGAGCGTCCAGCCGTCCTCCGTCTGCTCGAAGGACGACACCGATTCCGCGTTCATGCCGGTGAGCTCGGCCAGCTGGGCCCGTGCCTGACGCAGGACCTCCATAAGGGCCGGCCGTTCTTCCGCCCCGCCCGTCTGTCGTCTGGACGATTTGGGTGTGTTCTGTGAATCATTCATGGGCGCCTCCTACGCCGAGTGGCCTGGAAGGCGCCGATCAAACCCCCCGCTCGGCTTCTTCGGGCCGGGTGGGCCGAGTTCCTCAGCCGCGCAGCGCTTCGAGCCTGCGCCGGGCCGGTCCCAGGGAGCGGCTGCGGCCCATCAGCCCGGCCCAGGGGTCGGTACGCGCCTGTTCCACGGCGTCGGCGATCGTCCAGCGGGCGGCGTCGAGGTCCGGATCATCCAGCTCGTCCCAGGTGAGAGGCGTGGCGACGGGGGCTCCGGGCCGGGCGCGCACGCTGTAGGGCACGACCGCGGTCTGGGCGTAGGCGTTGCGCTGCACATCGAGGTAGAGCCGGCCGCCGCGCTCCTTCTTGCGGGTGGCGGTGGTGAGCCGGTCCGGGTGGGCGTCGGCGAGCGTGTCGGCGACGTCCCGCGCGAACCCGCGCACCTGGTCGAAGTCGTCCTGCCCCTTCAGCGGTACGACGACATGCAGGCCGCGCGAGCCGGTGGTCATCAGGGCCGACGGAAGCCTCAGTGCGTCGAGGAGTTCGCCGAGCAGGCGCGCCGCCTCACGGACCTGCGCGAAATCGTCCTCGGCCGGGTCGAGGTCGAAGACCAGCCGGTCGGGACGGTCGATGCCGCTGGTGCGGGAGAGCCAGCGGTGCAGGGTGAGGCTGGCCTGGTCGGTGAGGTAGACGAGGGTCGCGGTGTCGTCGCAGACCGTGTGGCAGACGGTGCCGTTCTCTTTGGGCACCTCGACGCGGGTGATCCAGTCCGGGTAGTGCTCAGGGGTGTTCTTCTGCATGAACAGGGGCCCGTCGAGTCCGTCGGGGTGCCGCTCCAGCATCAGCGGGCGGCCCCGCAGATGCGGCAGCATGAACGGGGCGACTGACCGGTGGTAGTCGAGGAGGTCGCCCTTGGTGTACTCCTTCGCACCCCCATCGCCGGGAAAGAGCACCTTGTCGGCCCGCTTGACCTCGACGGTACGGCGGCCTGCCCGCACCTGTTTCGTGGCGCCGCCGTCGGTCACCGTACGACCGCCTCCTCCACCAGCAGGTTGCCCGCGGCGGCGATGCCCATGGCGTCGATGCCGGCGGCGTGCAGCTGCTCGTCCGGGGAGGCCGAGCCCGGCATCATGCGCACGGCGAGCCGTACCAGTCGCGGCACCGGACGCCCGTCGGTGAACGCGTCGAGCACGGCGTCGCCGATGCCGCCCTCCTCGTGGTGGTCCTCGACGGTGAGCAGGCAGCCGGTCTCCTCGGCGGCCCGGCGCAGGGTGTCCCGGTCGACGGGCTTGACGGAGTACAGGTCGACGACCCTGATCCGGATGCCCTCGCGGTCCAGGACGTCGGCGGCGGCGAGCGCCTCGTGCACGGTGACACCGGCCGCGACGACGGTCAGCCGGTCGCGGTCACTGGAGCGCAGCACCTTGCTGCCGCCGATCGGGAACTCCTCGTCGGGGCCGTAGATCACCGGGCCGGCGCCGCGCGAGGTCCGCAGATAGCGGACGCCGTCGAGGCCTGCCATGCGGGCGACGAGGTGCGCGGTCTGATTGGCGTCGCACGGGTACAGCACGGTCGAGCCGTACACGGCGCGCATCATCGCCAGGTCCTCCAGGCCCATCTGGCTCGGCCCGTCCTGTCCGATGGCGACGCCGGCGTGCGAGCCGACGAGGTTGATGCCCGCACCGCTGACCGACGCCATGCGCACGAAGTCGTAGGCACGGGTCAGGAAGGCGGCGAAGGTGGAGGCGTACGGCAGCCAGCCGCGCGTGGCGAGCCCCACCGCGGCGGCGACCATCTGCTGCTCGGCGATGTAGCACTCGAAGAACCGCTCGGGGTGTTCCTTGGCGAAGAACTCCGCGCGCGTGGAGTCGCTGACCTCGCCGTCGAGGGCGACGACGTCGCCGCGACCGCCACCCAGCGCGGCGAGCGCCTTGCCGTAGGCGTCCCGGGTGGCGACCTCTTCTCCCTTGTCCCAGCGGGGCAGTTGGAGGTGCCCGGACGGTACGGCGTGCAGCATGCGGGTCGCGTGCGGCTCGTGGACCTGGATGCGCTGCTCGCGCGGTCCGCCGAGCTCCGCGATCGCCTCGTCGGCGTCGGGCAGCGGCTTGCCGTGCAGTCCCTCCCGGTCCTGCACGCTCTCGACGCCCTTGCCCTTGAGGGTGCGGGCGAGGATGACGGTGGGCTGCCCGGTGGTGGACCGGGCCTCTCCGTACGCCCGGTCGACGGCGTCGACGTCATGCCCGTCGACCTCGACGGTGTGCCAGCCGAACGCCTGGAAGCGGCGGGCGTAGGCGTCGAGATCGTGCCCGTGCCGGGTCGGGCCACGCTGGCCCAGCCGGTTCACGTCCACGATGGCGGTGAGGTTGTCCAGGTGCTCGTACGCCGCGTGCTCGGCGGCCTCCCACACGGAGCCCTCGGCGAGCTCGCTGTCCCCGCACAGCACCCACACCCGGTACCCGGTCCGGTCCAGCCGCTGCCCGGCGAGCGCGATCCCGACCCCGATGGGCAGCCCCTGCCCGAGCGAGCCGGACGCGGTCTCCACCCACGGCACCCGGCGCGGGGTGGGATGCCCTTCGAGCCGGCTGCCGAGTTTGCGGAAGGTGAGCAGCTCGCCGTCCTCGATGGCACCGACGGCCTTGTAGGCGGAGTACAGCAGCGGCGTGGCGTGTCCCTTGGACAGGACGAAACGGTCGTTGCCCGGGTGGGCGGGGCGCTCGAAGTCGTAGCGAAGGTGGTTGGCGAGGAGTACGGCCATGAGATCGGCGGCGGACATCGACGATGTCGGATGCCCCGACCCGGCGGCAGCGGAGGCCCGCACACTGTCCACCCGCAACTGCTGGGCGAGCTCGGTGAGTTCGGCTGTGTTCATGTCTCTCCTTGCGAGGGCTTGTGCGAGCCGGTCTCGGGGTGTGCCGCAGTTCCCGGGCGCGGCTTGTGCACCGCCGGGGCGTCGGAGGGCGGTCCGGAGGGCGCCGGGCGGCCGGGGCGCATCACGGGCCCCGGGGGCTCGTGGTGCTTGGCGGCGTCGGGGTCCTGGACGGGGTCGGGCCGGCTCTCGGCGGGCTGGTCCTCGGCGGGCTGGTCCTCGGCGGGCTCGTCACCCATCTGGTCCGCCTCCGGCCCGCCCGGCATCCGCACGAGCTCGGGCGAGGTCGTGTCGAGCGGCACCGACCACGACCGTACGAGGCCCAGCTGCACGGCCTGCCGCGGCAGTACGGCGTCCAGGAACCAGTCGGCGGCGACGCGGACGCGGTTGCCGGGCATCGCGGCGAGGTGGTAGCCGCGGGTGACCGCGCCCGCCGCCACACCGGACAGGTGGACGCCGAGCGGGTTGGCGGCCGCCTTGACGCCGCCCAGGTCGACCACGAAGCCCATGTCGCGGTGGCGGTAGGCCCGCCGCTCCCCCATGCCCAGGGAGGCGGCGACGTTCTGCGCCACGGCCTTGCCCTGCCGCCAGGCGTGCTGGGCGGTCATCGGGGTGTACTCGCCGGGCTTCTCCAGGTCGGGCACGGCGGCCGCGTCCCCGGCGGCGTACAGCACCGGCCGGCCCGGCACCTGGAGGTACGGGTCGACGAGCAGACGGCCCCGCTCCAGGGGCAGTTCCAGGGACTCGGCGAGCGGATCGGGCCGTACGCCGACGCACCACACCAGCGTGCGGGTCTCGACGAACTCGCCGTCGGTCAGCAGCACCCCCCGGTGCGTGGCCTCCTTCACGGAGGTCCCCATCCGCACCTCGACGCCCCGTTGCCGCAGCACTCGGTCGGCCGTCCGCGACAGCCTCTCGTCCAGCTCGGGCAGGACGCGATCGGCGATGTCGAGCAGCAGCCAGCGTGGCCGCAGGCCCGCCCGCAGGGGGTGCTTGCGCACCTGGGCGTCGGTGAAGAGCTTGCCCTGCGCGGCGACCTCGGTCCCGGTGTATCCGGCGCCGACCACGACGAACGTGCAGCGCGCCGCGCGGCTCTCGGGGTCGCCGTCCACGGCGGCCAGCTCCATCTGCCGGGTCGCGTGGTCCCGCGCGTACAGCGCCTCGGGCAGGCTCCGGAAGCCATGTGCGTGCTCGGCCACGCCGGGGATGGGCAGCAGCTTGTTGACGCTGCCCGCGGCGAGGATCAACCGGTCGAAGGGCAGGGTGCCGGCGTCGCCCTCGGGGCCGGTGTAGTGCACGGTCTGCCCGTCGAGGTCGATGGCGCCGGCCTCGCCCAGCACGAGCCGTACATGCGGCAGAGTGCCGGAGAGCGAGATGGTGACCCTGCGCGGTTCCAGGATGCCGGCGGCGACCTGGGGCAGCAGGGGCAGATACAGGAAGTAGTCGGTCGGGTTCAGCAGGGTGATGTCGGCCTTGTGCCGGGTGAGCCGGGACAGGGCGCGCGCTGCCCGGAATCCGGCGAATCCGGCGCCGACGATCACGATGCGGGGTCGACTCACGTTGGGCCTCCGACGCTGTCGCGTACCTCGGGAGCCTTCCGCGTCCCCCTGGCCAGGGCACCCAAACGTGGTCCACGCCCGCCACCGGTTTCCGTCCGGACCTCCGGGTACCCGGTGCAACGACCCGCCACCGCCGCCGACGCGGCCCTTTCGGAGGTGTCCCCCATGCCCCAGTACGGCTGCTTCCTTCGCGTCGCCGGTGATCGGCGGGCCTCGGCGGTGACGAAGGGCGGGCGGACGCCATGAAGCTCCATCTCCCCGTCGTCTCCGTCTATACGGTGCCCACCGATGGCCCCGAGGCGGACGGCACCCTGACCTGGAGCTCCACGACCGTGGTGATCGCCGAGGTCGCGGCGGGCGAGGCGACCGGCACCGGCTGGACGTACGGCCCGGCGGCGGTCGGCGACTTCCTGCGCTACCACCTCGCCCCGCTGGTCGAGGGCCGTAACGCCCTGGACGTCCCGGCCATGCACGAGGCGATGTGCCGCGCGGTCCGCAACGCCGGCCGGCCGGGTGTCGCCGGGTGCGCGGTCTCGGCGCTGGACATCGCCCTGTGGGATCTCAAGGCCCGCCTGCTGGAACTGCCCCTGGCCCGGCTGCTGGGCACCTGCCGCGAACGCGTTCCGGTCTACGGCAGCGGCGGCTTCACGACGTACCACGACAAGCACCTGGCCGCGCAGTTGAACGGCTGGGTGCACGGTCAGCACATCCCGCGCGTGAAGATCAAGATCGGGCAGGACCGGGGCGGGGCGGTGCTGCGCGATGTGGCCCGGGTCCGGGCCGCACGCCAGGTGATCGGCTCCGAGGCCGAGTTGTATGTGGACGCCGACGGCGCCTACACCCGCAAACAGGCGATCCGTGTCGGTCACGCACTCGCCGGGCACGGTGTCGGCTGGTTCGAGGAGCCGGTGTCCTCGGACGACCTCACCGGTCTGCGGCTGATCCGCGACGCCCTGCCGTGCGACGTGACGGCGGGCGAGTACGGCTACGCCCTGCCGTACTTCGCCCGCATGATCGCGGCGGGCGCCGTCGACTGTCTGCAGATCGACGCCACCCGCTGCGGCGGCCTCACGGAGTTCCTCCGCGCCGCCGCCCTCGCCCAGGCCCACGGCCTTGAGGTCTCGGCCCACGGCGCCCCGCACGCGCACGCGGCCGCGGCCGCCGCGCTCCCCAACCTCCGCCACATCGAGTGGTTCCACGACCACGTCCGGGTCGAGGACATGTTCTTCGACGGCGCCCTGGACCCCACGGGCGGCACGGTCGCCCCGGTTCAGGGCCTGGGGCACGGGCTGACGCTGCGGGGGGAGGAGGTCGAGGAGTACCGGGTCGCCTAGAGCCTGTTCACGCCCGGTGGTGCGGCTGCTCGGGGTCGATGTCGTCGGGATGCGGCTTCCGCGCCTCGGTCGGGTCCGGCGCGCCCGTCGGCGGTGCGGGCGGCATCGGCGGGTACGGCATGCCCAGCCCGCTCGGCGGGGTGGAGGGGGCCGTGCCGCCGAGGGGGGTGCCACCGTGCGCGGCGTCGGTGGTCACGCCCGTGGGCCGGGACGCCGACGGGCGGGCCATGCCGCGCAGTACGTAGGCCAGCACGCCGAGGATCGCCGCGGTGATCAGGGCGGCGGCCCAGTCGGGCAGCCCGGCGGCGAGGCCGAGTCCCAGGGCGAGCGCGAGGGCCGCGCCCGCGTACAGGGCGACGGCGCCGGACGCGGCGTAGAGCGTGGCCCGGCGGCGCTGCCTGCGCGTCTGCTCGCGCAGTTCGTCCCGTATGGTCTCGCGCGCCACCTGCGCCAGTTCGTCGACCAGGTGCTTGTCCAGATGCTCAAGATGATCCAAGCGGTCCATGGTCGCCGAGTACCCGTACAGGCGTACGCATAACAGGGAGTGAGGGGATCGCGTGAAACGATCTCCCCACCCGGGCACTGCCAACTAGGGTTTCCGCATGGACATTCTGGGAGCCACGCTGCGCGTGTGCGTCGACGACCTGGAGGCCGCGGTCCCCTTCTACGAACGCCTCGCCGGCGGCACCGCCCTCCGTTTCGAACGCGGCGGTGTGCAGGTGGCGGCGATCGGGTGCTTCCTGCTGATGAGCGGCCCGGAGGCCGAGCTGGAGGTGCTGCGCAAGGTCGCGGCGACGATCGCCGTCAAGGACGTAGAGGAGACGCACCAGGTGCTCAGCGAGCTGGGTGCCCGGATCATCGCGGGTCCGGTGCCGACGCCGGTGGGGCGCAACCTGATCGCGATGCACCCGGACGGGTCGATCTACGAGTACGCGGACCGTCAGGCCTGACGGTCGCGCCCGAGCGGGACAACGGCCGTAGGAGCGCGACGAGTTCGTCGGGCATGAGGCCCTTCCCCGGGTGCCGGAGGATATTCCGCATGCGATTCGTCCTCCTCGACGTACGCTCGACGCTCGACGCCAACGCACGGGAGCGGGAGCATGAGTGAGCGGCACACCTACCGGGTGATCGTCCGGGGAACCTGGGACGGCCTCACCGACGAGGCCCGGACGCGGCTGCTCGCCGAGGCCGCCGAGCACGGTCTGAGCAGCATGCGGTTCACCGAGGACGGGTCACTGTCCTACGAGCCGTCCCCGCTCAAGCACTTCTCGATGCGCTACGTCGTGGTCTCCGACGCGGCGGACGGCGAGGAGATGGCCGGCGCCATCGCCGAGGACCGGGCGGAGACCGCGCTCCGGGAGCTGGGCCACGGCTTCCGCGATCTGAGGTCGACGGTCACCGACCTCGACACCATGAAGATCAACTTCAAGGCCGCATCTCGGCGGTGATCGCCCACCGCTCATGGTCGCGCCACGCCCCGTCGATGAAGAGCAGGTCCGGCGAGAAGCCCTCCAGGCGGAAGCCGCAGGTGCGGGCGAGGGCGATGGAGGCCGTGTTGGCGGGCTGGACGTTGATCTCCAGGCGGTGCAGCCGCATCGGCCCGAAGGCGTACCCCACCACCAGGTCGAGGGCCTGGCGCATCAGGCCCCGGCCGGCCGCGTGGGCGAAGGCGCCGTAGCCGAGGGCGCCGCTCTGGAAGGCGCCCTGGACGATGTTGTTGATGTTGATGAACCCGCCGATCCCCCCGTGGTCGTCCTTCGCGCAG
Source organism: Streptomyces sp. NPDC056479 (assembly GCF_042795335.1). Classification (NCBI taxonomy): domain Bacteria; kingdom Bacillati; phylum Actinomycetota; class Actinomycetes; order Kitasatosporales; family Streptomycetaceae; genus Streptomyces; species Streptomyces sp. NPDC056479. The sequence goes on from NZ_JBHTRZ010000003.1 coordinate 338,408, forward strand.
ACCAGGAACCCCGCCTTGGTCGGATCCTCGATCAGCCGCCCGGCGTAGGCGGCGTAGGCGGCGGCGCTGTCCGGCGGGAAGAGCCACGGCTGGTGCAGCCCCTTGCTCTCCCGGGCACGCGTGGTGAACTCGGCGGCGTCCTCGTAGCTGAAGTGACGTATACCCACGCGGGGGCCTTCGGCGAGGTAGCGGGACACGGGGTGCGGCATTCGGCCAGCGTACGACCCGCTAGCGGCGCCGTCGCATGAAGAACGCCCCGAACAGCCCGCCGATGAGGCCCACGGCGAGCAGCGCCAGCCACAGCGGCATCGTCACCAAGGGGATCAGCAACCGGATCTCGGTCTCGCCGGTGTTCTCGAAGATGAAGATCAGCGCGAGGACGGCGAGCACCAGCACGGTGATCCTGGCAGGGGTCATCGCCCCGGCCAGGCCACCCCGCCTCCCGCCGGCCCTCGTGCCGCTCTCCGACGTCTTCGCGCTCATACCACCAAGGATGCTCCCGAAGACGCGATCACGCACGGTGAGCGGACCTCGGTGCGCTCAGTCGAGCACCGGAAGCTCGATCACCCCCGTGTCCTGCGGTGTGCTGACCACGGTCACCGGCTTGATCCCCCGGTTCCCGAAGTACGCGTCGTCACTCGCCGCGATCACGAAGCGCAGCCGGTGCCCCTTCTCGTACCGGTGCACGATCCCGGGCAGGGTCACGGTGAACCTCCTGGTCACGTCCCGGACCCGCACCGGTGCGACCAGCCGGTGCACCAGTGTCCGCGTGCCGTCCGGCGCGACGTCGTAGAGCTTGGCGAACAGGACGAGCTTGTCGGCGGCGTCCCCGGAGTGCTGGGTCCGCTCGGCCTTGGGGGAGAGGACCCGCAGCGTGGCCCGGGGCGCGCCGACGACTTCGGTGGTGCGCGCGAGCGGCTCGCTGGTCCAGGCGAGATGGGTGCCCGGAGTGTCGTACGGCGCCGGGTCCGGGAGGCCGATGACTCCGGCGAGCGAGCTCTCCGAGTGGCTGGTGGGGACGAGCCAGTTGGTGTACGTACGGCTGCCGCGCTTCACCTTGCCCCGGTTGTCGACGAGCTTGCCGTCGCCGGAGAGGTAGAGGGTCTCGCTGAGCGCGGGGACGCGGTCGGCGGTGGCGTAGGTGTGGTTCGGGTCGGTGATCCAGTCGCGGTAGTAGGCGAAGGCCGGTCCGGTGTCGACGTGGTTCTTGCGCAGATAGCGGTCGAACCAGGCGAGGATGCGCCGGCCGACGTAGCTGGTCTCCAGGTTGCCCTGGCCGAGGTTGAGTTCACCGGAGGCGGGATCGCTGATTCCGCCGCTGTGGCCCCAGGACTGCCAGATCAGCTTTGTCGTGGTCCCCTGGGCCTTGAGCGTCTTGTACGTCGCCGTGGCCTCGTTGAGGTTGAAGAGGCTGTCGGCCTGGCCCTGGACCAGGAGGGTGGGCGACTTGACGCGGTGCAGGTACGACACCGGCGAGACGCTGCGGGCGTAGGCGAGCAGCTCGGCCGTCCGCTCCGCCGGGTAGCGGCCGGAGTTGAGGGTGCGGATCGTGTCGCAGGCCTGGGTGACGAAGTGCAGACAGGCCATGGAGTTGATGCGGGACGGGTCCAGGTTCGGCTCCAGCAGGGGCTGGCCCTCGCCGATGAGGTAAAAGCCGTTGGCCCACTGCCATTTGAAGGCGCCGGGGACGCTGCCGCTGCCTGCGGCGTTGTTCGGGTCGAGGGAGTACGCCAGGTCGTTCCAGGTGATCATCGGCACCAGTGCGTCCAGGCGCCGGTCGACGGCGGCCGTGGCCAGCTGGACGGCCCCGCCGTAGGAGCCGCCCACCATGCCGACGCGTGGATCGCCGGGGGCGTCGAGGGTGACGAAGTCGGCCCTGGTGCCGTCGTCGGCGGCGCGTCCGCCGCCCAGGAAGTCGATCAGCCGGGAGGCGGCGACGCCGTCGAGGGTGGGGTCGTCGAGCGAGATCAGACAGCCGGACCTGCCGAAGCCGAGCCCGGAGTAGACGAGGGAGACATATCCGCGCTCGGCGAAGGCCTTGCCGACGACATCGGTGGAGCCGTCGGACTTGCTGCCGCCGAAGCCGTTGGTGGCGACGACGGCGGGCGCGGGGTGGGCGCGGTCCACGCCCGCGGGCCGGTACAGATCGGCGTCGACGGTGCAGGTGCGACCGCCCGCCTGGACGGTGAACTTCAGGGCGGTGACGGTGTACTGGCCGGTCGCCGCTGCGGCGTCCGGTGCGGTGAGTGCGAGGGGTGCGGTGAGGGTGGCGCCGAGGACGAGAGCGAGCGGGGCTCGAAATCTGGGCACACGACGGGACACGGAGACCTCCACACTGAGGCGCGCTGGGGAATGCCCTGCTTACCGACCAGTAAGTACTGGCCGGTTGTCATGGTGTGACACGTGTCAGGCGAGGTCAATCGCCATGACGGAGGTTTCTTGACGGAGATTCAGTGAACGGCGCTCAGCACAGCGCGGGCTCGTCGAGGGTCAACGTCCCCGCCTCGGCGTCGAGTTCGGCACTCGCCCCGAACGGAATCGTCAGCGCACCCTCACAGTGCCCGAACCCGAACTCCTCCACAACGGGCACACCGAGGCCACCCAGACGGTCCAGAAGCAGCGCACGCACCCGCTCGTACGGCTCGCACTCCTGCCACGAGCCGAGCAGCACGCCGCGCACGCCGTCGAACAGACCGGCACGCAGGAGCTGAGTGAGGTAGCGGTCGAGCCGGTATGTCTCCTCGCCCACGTCCTCCAGGCACAGCAGGCCGCCGTTCGCGGAGGTCCGGGCGTGCGGGGTGCCCGCCTCGGCGGCGAGCAGGCAGAGGCAGCCGCCGAGCGTGACACCGCGCGCCCGGCCCGGGACCAGCGCGGATCCGGCGGAGGTGAGGGTGCGCACCGACTCCGGCTCGAACAGCGTGGCCTTCAGATGCTCCTGCGCCCGCGTGTTCTTGACGAAGTCGACGCCCGCCGCCATCGGCCCGTACAGCGTGGCCAGGCCCAGCCGGGTGGCGAAGGCCTCGTGCAGCACCGTGATGTCGCTGAAGCCGACGAACACCTTCGGCCCGGCCGCGCCCATCGCGTCCCAGTCCAGCAGGTCGATCATCCGCTGCACGCCGTATCCGCCCCGGGCACACAGCACGGCGTCCACGGACGGATCGCACCAGGCGCCCTGCAGATCGGCGGCGCGGTCGGCGTCCGTCCCCGCGAGATAGCCGAACTCGCCGTGCCGGTCCAGCACATGGGGCGCCACCACGGGGTCGAGGTCCCAGCCGCGCAGCACATCGAGCCCTGCCTGCAGCCGCTCCTCGGGCACAGGTCCACTGGGCGCGACGACGGCCACACGGGCGCCGGGGGCGAGCCGGGAGGGCCGTAGCAAGGGCCGTACCGGCCCGGTCACTTGGCGAGCTCCAGTTTCGGGATCCCGGGCGGGTTCAGTCCGAACACCTGGGCATACAGGGAGAGTTCGGATTCCAGGACACGGATCATCGTCTCCGCCCGCTTGAACCCGTGTCCCTCCCCCTCGAAGGCGAGGTAGGCGTGCGGCACCCGGCGTCCCACCATCCGGGCCAGAAACCGCTCGCACTGGGCGGGCGGGCAGATCACGTCGTCCAGGCCCTGCAACAGCAGGAACGGCACGGTGAGACGGTCGGCGTGCGCGACGGGCGAGCGCTCCGCGTACCGCGCCGGCACCTCGTCGAGCGGGCCGACCAGCGACTCCAGGTACTGCGACTCGAGGTCATGGGTCTCGCCCGTGCCCCAGCCGGCCAGGTCGAGGATCGGGTAGAGGATCGTGCCGCAGGCGTAGACGTCGGTCATGGTGAGCGACGCGGCGGTGGTCCAGCCGCCCGCGCTGCCGCCCCGGACGGCGAGCCGGTCGCGGTCGGCGGTGCCCTCGTCGGCGAGGGCGAGCGCGACGGTCGCGCAGTCCTCGACGTCCACCACGCCCCACTGCTCGCGCAGCCGGTTGCGGTACTCCCGCCCGTACCCGCTGGAGCCGCCGTAGTCGACCTCGGCGACGCCGATGCCGCGCGAGGTGAAGTAGGCGATGGCCAGGTCGAGCACCAGGGGCGCCCGGTCGGTGGGGCCGCCGTGCGCCCAGACGACGTAGGGCGGCGGCGTGTCGGCGGGGGCGACGCAGCCGGGGTTGTGGGGCGGGTAGATGTGCGCGTGGATGTCGTTCCCGGCGGGGCCGGTGAAGGTGCGGATCTGCGGCTCGGGGTAGTGGGAGGGGTCCACGGCGTCGTCGTGCGCGGCCCCGATCACCCGGGACCGGCCGGTGCAGGTGTCCAGCTCGACCACCTCGTACGCGCTGCGCGGGCTGGCGCCGACGGCGATCACCCGATCGCCGTGCACCGCGAGCGTGGGCGCGAACTCGCTCCAGGGGCCCGCCGCGTCGACGATCTCGCCGGTCTCGGGGTCGAGAACCCCGAGGGCCGTCGAGCCACGGCCGTGCACCACGGCGACGAGCCCGCTCGCCAGCGGGGCGAACCAGCGCAGTCCCAGCTTCCACAGCGGACCGCCGAACTCCTCCTCGCGCGGGCACAGCGGCTCCGCGTCGCGGTAGAGGTTCCACCAGCCGCTGCGGTCGCTGGAGTACAGCAGCCTGCCGTCGGCCGACCAGTCGACCTGGGCGATCGACTCCTCGGGCCCACCCGCGACGATCCGCGGGCCGCCGAGCGTGCCGTCGGCTCCGATGTCCGCGACCAGCAGTTCTGTGCCGTCCCACGGCATCCGCGGGTGATCCCAGGCGAGCCACGCCGCGCGCCCCGCGTCGGGCGAGATCCGCGCTCCGGTCACGAACCGGTGCCGCCCGTCGGTGAGTTCGCGTACGGCGTCCCGGTCCTCGGCCGCCGAGCCGTCCAGCGGGACCGCGGCCAGGACGCGCCGCACATCCGTCGGCCCCTCCCCCGTGAACTCCTCCAGCACGCACCACACTTCACCCAGGTCGAGCCGCAACTGCGGTTCCACCCAGCGCAGTCCACCGCCGAGGCCGGACACCGGGGTCAGCGGACGCGGCTCGTCGCCCTCCTCGTACCGGTACAGCCGCTGATCGGCGAAGTCGACGAAGACGACGAGCGGCCGGCCGTCGACCACCTCGCCCGCCCACGGCTGTCCGCCGTACTCGACGACCCGGCTGCGCACGTTCCACGGCTCGGGCAGCACCGACTCCTCGGTGCCGTCGGCGCTCCGCCGCACCAACGTGCGCCGCCCGCCCTCCGTGGGCCGTGGCTCGATCCACCACGCCTCGTCACCGACGAGGCCCACGTACTCGGGCCGCCCCTCGTGCGCCGCGGCGACGGCGGCGTCGATGGGCGAGGGCCAGGAACCGTACGCCAGCGTCCGCACTGTCTCCCCTGCTTCGTCTAGGCCGTGCGCAGAAAGCGGTCGAGTACCCGCACACCGAAGTGCAGTGCCTCGACCGGCACCCTTTCGTCGACGCCGTGGAACATGGCCCCGTAGTCGTAGCCCTCCGGCAGCCGCAGCGGCGAGAAGCCGTAGCCGGTGATGCCGAGCCGCGAGAACTGCTTGGCGTCCGTGCCGCCGGGCATGCAGTACGGCACCATGTGCCCCTCGGGCGCGAACTCCTGGACGGCGGCGCGCATCCGGGCGTAGGTCGGCGAGGCGATCGGCGACTGGAGGGCCACCTCGTGATGGTGGAACTCCCAGTCCACGTCCGGGCCGGTGAGTTCGTCGATGGTCGCCCGGAACTCGTCCTCGAAGCCCGGGAGATACCGGCCGTCGACATAGGCCACGGCCTCCCCCGGGATCACATTGACCTTGTAACCGGCTTCCAGCATCGTCGGGTTGGCGCTGTTGCGGACGGTCGCCTCCACGAGCTTGGCCGCATTGCCGAGCTTGGCCAGCAGCCCGTCCACGTCGTCCATGTCGGCGTCGAGACCGTACAGCGCGGCCAGTTCGGTGAGGGCGGCGCGCACCGTCGGGGTCAGTCGGATCGGCCACTCGTGGGCGCCGATGCGGGTGACGGCGGCGGCGAGGCGGGTCACCGCGTTCTCCCGGTTCGGCCGGGAGCCGTGCGCGGCCCTGCCGCGTGCCGTGAGCTTGAGCCAGCCGGTGCCACGCTCGCCGGCCGCGAGCGGGTAGATCTGCCGGCCGCTGCCGTCATGGACGGTGAACGCGCCCGACTCGCCGATCCCCTCGGTGCAGCCCTCGAACAGTCCGGCGTGCCGGTCCGCGAGGAAGCCGGAGCCGTCCGCGGCGCTCGCCTCCTCGTCCGCGGTGAACGCGATCACGACGTCCCGGCGGGGCCGTACGCCCTCCCGCGCCCAGGCCCGGACGACGGCGAGGATCATCGCGTCCATGTTCTTCATGTCGACCGCGCCCCGCCCCCACACCACCCCGTCGCGGATCTCCCCGGAGAACGGGTGCACGCTCCACTCGTCGGCCTGCGCGGGCACCACGTCCAGATGACCGTGGACGAGCAACGCGTCCGCCGAGGGGTCGCTGCCCTCGATGCGCGCGACGACGTTTGTACGGCCCTTGACGCGCTCCAGCAGAGTGGGCTCCAGGCCCGCCTCGGCCAGCCGCGCGGCGGCGTACTCGGCAGCGGGACGCTCCTGGCAGTCCCCGCCCCCGCGATTGGTGGTGTCGATGCGGATGAGGTCGGACGTGAACGTCACGACCTCCTCCAGTGCCTGCCCGTCAGCCATACTGCTCCTCCACCGCGGCCGAGACGATCGTGGTGACCGCCTTGAAGGTACGGATTCCCTCGTACATGCGCTCGCTGGTGTACGCCACCTTTCGCTCGCCGATACGTTCGACGCCCGGGACGACGGTGGCGGCCATCGCGAGGTGCTCGGCGTCGAACTCGACGGCGACCGTGAACGGGCCGCCGGTCACCGGCTGCTGACGGACCGCCAGCGCGGCCGCCTCCTTCGCCGCCGCGCGGATGTCGGCGGCGGTCCTGGCGGGCGTACGGCACACGGCGGCGTACCGCGAGACGTGGTCCTTGACGGCGACCTTCAGCGCCCCGGGCGCGTACCCGAGCGCGTCCTCGCAGGCCACGTCGTCGCCGGTGACGAGCACGACGGGCACGCCGTACTCGGCGACGACGTGTGCGTTGAGCAGCCCCTCGCTGGCGCGTACGTCGTTCAGCCACACCCCTGTGACGGAGTTCGCGAGGTAGGTGTGGGCGAGGACACCTTCCATGCCGGCGCCCGCGTGGTAGCCGACGAAGGCGATGCCGTCCACGTCGCCGTGCTGGACGCCCTCGACCATGGACAGCGACTTGTGCCGGCCGGTGAGCATCTCGGCCCGCTCGTCGAGCCGTTCGAGCAGCAGATTGCGCATGGACCAGTGCGCCTCGTTGATGACGACGTCGTCGGCGCCGCCGTCGAAGAACCCCAGCACCGCGGCGTTGACGTCCGAGGTGAACATCCCCCGGCAGCGCTCCCACTGCGGCGTCCCGGGGAGCACGTCGCCCGGCCAGGTCACGCCGGTGGCGCCCTCCATGTCGGCGCTGATGAGGATCTTCATGCTCCGTCACGTTACGCGCCCGCGCGTGAACCCGCCACGAAGCGGACGAACGCCGCTTTCGCGCCCCCGAGGCCTGCTTGTCAGCCACCGTGTCCGGGCACTACTGTCACCACGCCTTGGTGAACGGGAAATCCGGTGTGATGCCGGTGCGGCCCTCGCCACTGTGAATCGGGAAGTCCGGCTCCGGCCCTCACGGGCAGCCACTGGGTTCTTCGGAACCCGGGAAGGCGGAGCACGGGCGTGTGGTACCCGTCAGCCAGGAGACCGGCCAAGGCGCGTCAACCATCCACGAGGTGCTGGAGAGGGTCTGCTGAGCCATGCACATAGCCGAGGGTTTCCTCCCGCCGGCGCACGCGGTCGCCTGGGGCGTCGCGTCCGCGCCGTTCGTCGTCCACGGAGTACGGTCACTCACCCGTGAGGTCAGGGAGCATCCCGAGAGCACACTGCTCCTCGGCGCCTCCGGAGCCTTCACCTTCGTCCTGTCCGCGCTGAAGCTGCCCTCGGTGACCGGCAGCTGCTCGCATCCCACCGGCACCGGACTGGGCGCCATCCTGTTCCGGCCGCCGATCATGGCGGTCCTGGGCACCATCACCCTGCTCTTCCAGGCGCTGCTGCTCGCGCACGGCGGCCTGACCACGCTCGGCGCCAACGTCTTCTCGATGGCGATCGTCGGGCCCTGGGCCGGGTACGCGATCTACAAGCTGCTGCGGCGCTATGACGTGCCGTTGATGGTCGCCGTGTTCTTCGGGGCGTTCGTCGCCGATCTGTCCACCTACTGTGTGACCAGCGTCCAGCTGGCGCTCGCCTTCCCCGACCCGAGCAGCGGATTCCTGGGCGCGCTCGGCAAGTTCGGCTCCATCTTCGCCGTCACCCAGATCCCGCTCGCGGTGAGCGAGGGCCTGCTCACGGTGCTCGTGATGCGGCTGCTGGTGCAGTCCAGCAAGGGCGAACTGACCCGGCTGGGCGTGTTCCTCGCCAAGAAGCAGTCGCGGACCGAGACGGAGGCGGTGGCCCGATGAGCAAGAACACGAAGATCAATGTCCTGCTGCTGCTCGTCGTGGCCGCGCTCGCCGTGCTGCCGCTCGCGCTCGGCCTGGGCGACCACAAGGAGGAGCCGTTCACCGGCGCCGACGGCGAGGCGGAGACGGCGATCACCGAGATCAAGCCGGATTACGAGCCCTGGTTCTCGCCGCTGTACGAGCCGCCGTCGGGTGAGATCGAGTCGGCCCTGTTCAGCCTCCAGGCGGCCCTCGGCGCCGGTGTTCTCGCCTACTACTTCGGCCTGCACCGGGGCCGGCGGCAGGGCGAACAGCGGGCGCTGGTGCGAGAGCCCGCCGGCGAGGAACCGAAGGCCGACAAGGTCTGACGGGTGCTGCCGATCGACGCGGCGGCGCACAGCAGTCGCTGGCGCCGCCGTCATCCCGTGGACAAGGCCGTGCTCGGGCTCGGCCTCACCGTGCTCGCGATCTCGCTGCCGCCCTGGCCGGGCGCCGCGCTGGTCCTGGTCACCGCGCTCGCCGCGCTGATGGGTCCGGCGGGCGTGCCCGCGCGGCGGCTGTGGCGCGCCTATCGCGTACCGCTCGGTTTCTGTGTGACCGGCGCGGTGACGCTGCTGGTCCAAGTGGGCGGCCCGGAGGGCTTCGTGTCCCTCGCCGACGACGGGGGGCTGCGTGCCGGGGAGCTGCTGCTGCGCACCTCGGCCGCCTCTCTCGGCGTGCTGCTGTTCGCCTTCACCACGCCGATGTCCGATCTGCTGCCCCGTCTGGTGAAGGCCGGGGTGCCCGCGCCGGTCGTCGATGTCGCCCTGGTCACGTACCGCATGAGCTTCCTGCTTCTGGACTCGGTGCGGCGTATCCGGGACGCACAGGCCGCCCGGCTCGGCCACACCAGCCGGGCCGCGGAGTGGCGCTCGCTATCCGGGCTCGGTGCCACCGCGTTCGTGCGGGCCTTCGACCGGGCCACCCGGCTCCAGGCCGGGCTCGCCGGGCGCGGCTACGACGGCACACTGCGGGTCCTGGTGCCCGAGGCCCGGGTCTCCGTCCGCTTCACGGCCGCGAGTTGCGCCCTGCTCGCAGCGCTGGCCGCCCTCACCCTCGTACTGGAGAAGGCCCTGCCATGAGCGAGCCCACCGCCCTGGTCGCCCTGCGGGGCGCGTCCTACGCCTACGAGGACGGTCCCGTCGTGCTCAGCGGCCTCGACTTCGACGTGTGCGAGGGGCGCGCGCTGGCGCTGCTGGGCCGTAACGGCAGCGGAAAGACCACCCTGATGCGGCTGCTCAGCGGCGGACTCGAGCCGCGCGACGGCAGGTTGACGGTGGAGGGTACGGCGGTCCGGTACGACCGCAAGGGGCTGACCCGGCTGCGGACGACCGTGCAGCTGGTGGTGCAGGACCCCGACGACCAGCTCTTCGCCGCGTCCGTCGCCCAGGACGTCTCCTTCGGTCCGCTGAACCTGGGCCTGTCCGACCCCGAGGTGCGGGCGCGGGTGGACGAGTCGCTGGCCGCCCTCGACATCACCGCGCTGGCCGACCGGCCCACGCACCTGCTGTCGTACGGGCAGCGCAAGCGCACCGCCATCGCCGGGGCGGTCGCGATGCGGCCGCGCGTGCTGATCCTCGACGAGCCGACCGCCGGGCTCGACCCCGACGGCCAGGAGCGGCTGCTCGCCACACTCGACGGGCTGCGCGCGAGCGGCACCACGGTGGTCATGGCCACCCACGACGTCGACCTCGCCCTGCGCTGGGCCGACGACGCGGCACTGCTGACCCCGTCCGGCGTCCGCACCGGCCCCGCGCCGGCGATGCTGGCCCGCACCGACCTCCTGCGGCAGGCCGGACTGCGGCTGCCCTGGGGCGTCGCGGCGGCCCGGTTGCTCCGCGCGCAGGGGCTGCTGGACGAGACGGCACCCGGTCCGCGCGACGCGGACGAACTGGCGGCCCTGGCGGCGGCACAGACCACGCCGGCACTGCCGACCGACGGCTGACACAGGTCATGGTGGGCACATGGGTGATAGCTTCCGCGACCGCGCACGAAAGGCGGGGTGGGCCCTACGGTTCCCTGTTTCATGAGGTCACGCGCGACCGAAGTGAGGCAGCATGGCCGACGGCACCATGGACACCCACCCGCCCGAGGGGCTGAAAGCCAACGCGATCGGGTTTCTCGACGCACTCGTCATCGGCCTCAACGCCACCTCGCCCGCCTACTCACTCGCCGCGGCCATCGGCCCGGTCGTGGCTCTCGTGGGTGTCTACGCCCCGGGCGTCATGCTCGCGTCGTTCGTCCCGATGCTGCTGATCGCGTCGGCCTTCTATTACCTCAACAAGGTCGACCAGGACTGCGGGACGACCTTCTCCTGGGTCACCCGGGCGATGGGCCCGTGGGCCGGCTGGCTCGGCGGCTGGGCCATCACGATGACCGGGGTCCTGGTGGTCGGATCGCTGGCGGACGTCGCGGTGACGTTCGCGCTGCTCGCCGTCGGTCTCGACAGCTGGGCCGACAACGAGGTCGTCCGCCAGACGCTCACGGTGGTGCTCATCCTGGTGATGACGGCCGTGTGCGTCATCGGCACCGAGGTGTCGGCGCGCGTGCAGAACGTCCTGATCCTCGCTCAGGTCGCCTGTCTGCTCGCCTTCGCCGTGGTGGCGCTCTACCGGGTCTACGCCGACACCGGCACGCTCGACTCCGTGGATCCGGCGTTCAGCTGGCTGAATCCCTTCGGCGCGGGAGGCGCCGATCTGACCGCGGGTCTGCTGCTGGGCGTGTTCATCTACTGGGGCTGGGAGTCCGCGGTCAACCTCACCGAGGAGGTCGAGAACTCCGCCACCGCGCCCGGCGAGGCGGCCGTGTGGTCGACGGTCATCCTGCTGGTGACCTATGTGTCGGTCGCCTACGCGGTCGTGGCCTACGCCGGTCCGGCCTTCCTGTCCGAGAACGCCGCGGAGGAGGAGTTCATCTTCGCCCTGCTCGCCGACGAGGCGATGGGCGGCTGGGACTGGGTCGTACTGCTTGCGGTCTCGACCTCGGGTCTGGCCTCGACGCAGACGACGATCATCCCGGCCTCGCGCACGGCCCTGTCCATGGCGCGGCGGCACGCGCTGCCGGGCCACTTCGGGCACATCAGCCCCCGGTTCCGCACACCCGACGTGAGCACCTGGTGGGTCGCGGGCATCGCCATCGCCTGGTACCTCGTCGTCCGCCAGATCAGCGAGAACGCCCTGTTCGACTCGCTGACCGCGCTGTCCCTGCTGATCGCGTTCTACTACGCGCTCACCGGCATCGCCTGCGCGGTCTACTACCGGCGTCATCTCACCGAGAGCGTGCACAACTTCCTGCTCATCGGCCTCGGCCCGGTGGTCGGCGCCGGGCTGCTGGTCTGGCTGCTGGTCGAGTCGATCAGTGACATGGCCGATCCGGCCAACTCCTACAGCGGCGTCTCGTGGTTCGGGCTCGGCCCGCCGCTGGTCATCGGCATCGGCATCACCCTCGCGGGCGTGGTCCTCATGATCGTGTGGCGTCTGATGGCCCCGGCCTTCTGGTCGGAACGCCCGGAGGTGGCCGACCCCGATCTCGTGCACGGCGACAAGGAGCACTGAAGATGTCGGTCGTTCTCGGCTACGACGAGTCCCCGGGCGCGGTCCGCGCGCTGCACGTCGCCATCGAGGTGTCGGCCGCGTTCGGCGAGCCGCTCGTGCTGGTCTACGGCGCGGCGGCGCCCGGCGCCCTCGGCGAGGAGGCCGCCGCGCACCGCGACGCCGTCCAGGAGGTCGGCCGCACCGCCCTGTCGCACGCCGTCACGGTGGCGGACGAGGCCGGCGTGCCGACCGCCGTGGAGGTCATCGACCAGAAACCGGCGGAGGCGCTGATCGACGCGGCGACGCGCCATGCCGCCAGGGTCATCGTGGTCGGCAGCTGGGGTGAGAGCCCCTTGCGCGGGGCCCTGCTGGGCGCCACACCCCACAAGCTGCTGCATCTGTCGCGGACCCCGGTCCTGTGTGTGCCCACCGAACCGTGAGGCGCCGGTTTCAGGTCGCCGTGGCCGCGCCCTCCGTCCGCCCCGCCGTGCGGCCCGCCCCGCCGTGCGGCCCGAGAAGAGGCAGCCGCCGAGGAAAGGGGTCGTCGATCCCCCGGTCGCAGCCGCCCGTGCTCAGCCAGTCCTGCCAGGCCAGGTCGTGCGAGTCCTTGACGCCCATCGGCCGCTGCTCGGCGGAGTCGACGAAGAACAGGGCACGACGGGCGGCGGCAACGGGGGCACCGGTACGGCCTCCCACCGGGGGCGGATCCGGCGGCGCTCCCGCCTCGACCGGCATGAGCGTGCTCTCCGTCGCCGCGCTGCTCGCCGCGGGCTGGGTGGCCTACCGCAAGGCCCGTGACGCCAACTGATCGGCGGATGTGCGGAGTCGGCCCTCCGGGTGGGCAACGACCACCCGGAGGGCCTTCGCCGTCAGGCCGTCCGGCCCGCCACCAGCCACTTCGACGGCAGCTCGATGCGTGTGCCGTCGGGCCCGTACTCCGTGGTGATCAGGGGCAGTTCGCCGCTCGCGAGGACCGTGAGACCGGCCGCGCGCAAGAACTCGGGCACGGCGGCGTCGGCGACCTCACCGGGGGCGATGCCGTGCCGGAAGATGGGCGCCAGCTTGGGCGGCGGTCCCGAAGGGCTCTGCGCGAGGCCGACGAGGACGGGCTTCGCCGCCTCCGAGAGTTCCACCAGGAAGGCCCGGCCGCGCTCGCCGACCAGCGTGGCGATCCCGTTCACCATCAGCTGCCGGTCGTCCGGCTCGGCCTGGTGCAGCACACCCCGCATATAGATGTTGGCGTCAGCGAGCTCGGCGTGCAGCGTCTCCGCGTCGGTCTTCTCCACCGCGTCGAACACCCGGTACGTCGCCTGGCCCGCGGGGTCGGCGCGGCGGGCGTGCTCGACGGCCTCGACGGACAGGTCGGCGCCGACCACGCGCGGGAAGCGGTCGGCGAGGAAACGGGTCTGGGTGCCGTTGCCGCAGCCCAGATCCACCATCGGCAGGCCCGGATCGGTCAGGTGCGGCTCGAAGAGGGCCAGATGGCGTCCGGCGGTCAGGGCCGGCTCCGCGTCCCAGAACACCGCCCCCTGTTCTGCGGGGGCTTCACGCCAGAAACCCTCCCAGGCCTCCCGGTACCGATGCGTCACACTCATGACCGACTCCCCAGGTAGCGACGGCGGCCCATCGTGAAGTGACGGGCGAGTACGGTCTATCGCGGCCTGGTTTCAGCCACAAGCGCGCGGCGCATACCTTCACTCCGCATTCGACAACCGCGCGCCGTCGTACGCCTGTTGGGGCGCGCGTGGTCAGCGGCGCGGGAGCGTGAGTTCGAACCAGACGGTCTTGCCGGCGTTCGTCCGGCTGGCGCCCCATTCCCGCGCGAGCGTGCTCACCACGCGCAGCCCGCGCCCGGTCTCGTCGAGGGGGCCGGCGTGGAGCAGGTTGGGCAGATCGTGGGCGTCGTCGTCCACCTCGCACAGCAGTGTGTCGCCGCGGACGAGGCGCAGTTCGACCGGGCGGCTGTGGGAGTGCCGTACCGCGTTGGTGACGAGCTCGCTGACCAGGAGTTCGGCGGTGTCCCCGAGGCGGGCCAGGCCCCATGCGTGCAGCTGCTCGCGGACGACGGCGCGGGCACGGCCGGCCTCCGCCGGGTCGAGGGCGATCCGCCATGCGGCGACGTCCTGCGGCTCGATGCCGTTCAAGCGGGCCATCAGCAGGGCGACGTCGTCCTTGCGGCCGCCGCGGGTGTTGAGGGCGCGGATGATCATGTCGCAGGCGTCGTCCATGGACGCGGCCGGGTGGGCGGCGGACTCGCAGAGGGTCGCGAGCCCGACACCGATGTCTTCGCCCCGCACTTCGACCAGGCCGTCGGTGCACATCACGATCCGGTCGCCGGGCTCCACGCGCACGCGGACCGCCTCGAAGGGCACCCCGCCGACGCCGATCGGCGCGCCCGTGGGCAGGTCGAGCAGCTCGCTGCGCCCGTCGTCGGCGCGGACCAGTACGGGCGGGATGTGACCGGCGTTGGCGATCTGCAGTTCGCCGGCGATGGGGTCGTAGACGGCGTACAGGCAGGTCGCGAGGTAGGTGTCGCCGAGGCGCTGGGCGAGGTCGTCGAGGTTGCGCAGAAGCTGCGCGGGCGGCAGGTCGAGGGCGGCCATGGTCTGTACGGCCGTACGCAACTGGCCCATCATGGCGGCCGAGTTGAGGCCGTGCCCCATGACGTCGCCGACGACGAGGGCGGTACGGGCGCCGGGCAGTTTGACGGAGTCGAACCAGTCACCGCCGACGCGGCCCAGCAAGGTACCCGGCAGATAGCGGGTCGCGATGTCGCAGCCCGCCATGCGCGGCGGGATGTGCGGCAGCATGCTGTCCTGGAGGGTTTCTGCGACGCTCTCCTGGTAGGTGTACATGCGCGCGTTGTCGAGCACGAGGCCTGCGCGGGCGGCGAGTTCGGCCCCGGTGACGCGGTCCATGTCGTTGAACTCGACCCGCTCCGGGTGACGCAGCAGGATCATGAAGCCGAGCACGACATTGCGGGCCTTGAGCGGTACGACCAGCATGGAGCGGTGGGTGATCAGCGGCCGGATGTCGCGCTTCTCGAACTGCGAGGCGATGGCATGGCCCATCTGCTCGCTGATGCGCGGCACGAGCACCGGCTCGCCGGTGGTCATGCACTGGAAGAAGGGTGTGTGCGCCGGAAAGGGCATGGCCTCGCCGACCGGTACGACGTCGTCCCAGCGGCCGGGTTCGTCGGTGTGCTCGATGGCGACCCGGTGCCACATGGTGGTCGTGTCCGGCACGCCCTCGGCGAACCCCTCACCGGCGACGACCTGTTCGCGCAGATAGGTGCCGGCCACGTCGGTGAAGCGGGGCACGACCGCTCTGCTGACCTCGATGACGGTCCGCGCCAGGTCGAGGGAGGTGCCGATGCGGCCGCTGACCTCGTTGAGGAACTCCAGGCGCTCGCGTACGGCGGCGTACTCGAGGTCCTCGACCTCGTCGGTGTGCTCCTGCGCCAGGGGTAAGCCCTGGGCGGCGGCGCGGGCGGCCCGCTCGCGCCGGGCCCTGCGCTCCACTCGCCGTGGCACGCCCCAGTCGGGGGTGACGGGCACCCGGTCGTTCTGGCTGAACTCCAGGACGGGATAGCCCAGTTCGAGGATCTGCCCGACGATGCGGGCACCCTCCTCCACGCTCATGCTGGGCAGGATCTCGGGGAGTCTGCGGGCCAGTTCCTCGGCGCCGGGGAAGTCGGTGTGCAGGGCGAAGCCGGGTGCGACGCGCTCGTAACCGGGGTCGTCGTCGCGGTCCTCCTCCTGGAGCCGGCCCACGTCGGCGCCGAGCACGAGCATCCGCTCCGGGCCGGGTCCCACCAGCGGGTAGGCCCACCACAGCACGTCCACCCGGTCTCGCTCGGGCACCGTGAGGCGGGCCCGGCCCGCGGCGGGGTAGTAGAGCCGTCCGTCGAGGGAGGTTTCGAGATCGTGGCCGAGCCCGTCGTACGCCGAGTAGGCCCCGTACAGCGAGACGTCGTCGTCCTCGGGCAGCGCGCCGGAGACGGGCAGCAGATCGACCGCCGGGCGTCCGATCGCCTCCTCCTTGGCGGCGCCGAACAGGCGTCGTGCGCCGGAGCTCCAGTGGGAGACGAGGCCCTCGCGGTCCACGACGACCACGGCCAGCGGGATGCGTCCGGACACGGCGTGTTCCGTCACCGCGCCGTCGCTCTCGGTGCCACGGTCCATGGCCCAGGCCCTCTCTCCCCAAGGCTCCGCAAGATCTGCGCGCCCACACCACCGTACGGCTCCCTGCCGTGATGATGTGAGGCAATACGGGAATTGATGTGACGGGATCACAACGACGCGCGGGGGGCGCGAAGTTCCCGTCCGCGCGGCGTCCGCGCAGCACAGCCCCGGTGCGCGTGCACCGGCCTCAGTCCTCGTGCCCCAGCTGAAGATCGCGTTCCGTTCGGCCTCCACCGGCGACCTGGAGCACCGTTGCAACCGGCGGGTAACCCGCGGCGATGACGGTGTACTCCCCGGTGGACAGGTCGACGAACCGGAAGGTGCCGTCGGGGCCCGTGGTGAGCGTGTCCATCACGTTGCCGGCCGCGTCGAGGAGCGTCACGCGCGCGTCCTCGACGGGCCGTCCGCCGCCCGCCCGCACGGTGCCGCGCAGCAGGGCGCCGCCGGCGAGTTCGATGTCCTGGCGGGTCTCGCGGGCCGCCTTGACGGTGACGGGGACCGCGGCGGGGCGGAAGGCGGGCGCGCTGGCGGCGAGGGTGTACTCGCCGGCGACCAGTTCGGTGATGACGTAGCCGCCCTCGCGGCCGCCGCGGGTGGTGGCGACGACCTCGCCCTGGACGTTGGTGAGCGTGACGGTGGCGTCGACGGGTGTGCCGTCCGGGGTGAGCACCCTCCCGGCCAGGCGTCCGGCGCCGCCGAGGACGATGTCCAGTTCGACGGGGCGCTCGCCGACGGTCACGGTGACGGCCTGCGGCTGGTGGCCGCCCGCCGCGGCGATCATGACGTACGTGCCCGGGCCGGACGTGGCCAGCGCGTACCCCCCGTCCTCGCCGCTCGCGCCGCGGCCGACCTGCTGCCCGGCGATGTCGATGAGTGTGAGCGCCGCGCGCGGGACGATGGTCCCGTCGGGGTGCTGCACGGTGCCGTGGACGGGGACGCCGGCCGTGTGGGGTGAACGGGCCGGGGGGATCTGGGTGTTCACCGGCGCCGATTCCGTCTCCGGGGCCGGGGCGTTGTGGGACACCAGCGGTTTCTCCTTGAGGAAGAAGGCGATGAGCAGGCCGAGGACGAGCACCGGCACGAGGTAGAGGAAGATCCTCGGCATGGCGTCGGCGTAGGCCCGGATGTAGTCGTCGCGCAGCGCCGGGGGCAGGGCGTGGACGAGCTGCGGGGTGATGGACTCGGCGTCGGGCAGCTCGCCGCCCGTGTGCGCGGGGAGGCGTTCGGCCAGGGCGTCGGCGAGCCGGTCGGCGAACAGGGTGCCGAAGACGGCCGCGCCGACGCTGCCGCCGATCTGCCGGAAGTAGTTGTTGGCGCTGGTGGCGGTGCCGAGGTCGGCGGGGCGCACCGAGTTCTGCACGGCGAGGATCAGGACCGGCATCACCATGCCGATGCCCGCGCCGAGTACGGCCATCCAGAGGCTGTAGTGCAGCCGGGGCGTGTCGATCTCCAGGCGGGACAGCAGCCACATGCCGACGACCGAGAGGGCGCTGCCCAGCACGGGATAGATCTTGTACCGGCCGGTGTGGCTGATGAGCTGACCGCAGACGATCGAGGCGCCGACGATGCCGCCCATCATCGGCAGCATCAGCAGTCCCGACTCGGTGGCCGTGGCCCCGTCGACCATCTGCAGGTAGGTCGGCAGATAGCTGGCGGCGCCGAACAGCGCGACACCGATCACGAGGCCCACCAGGCCGGTGACGTTGAAGACGGCGTCCCGGAACAGCCTGAGCGGGATGAGGGGTTCGGCGGCGAAGTGCTCGGCGACGAGGAAGAGCACGGTGGCGACGGCGGCCCCCGCGCCGAGGCCGAGGATGACGTGGTCGTCCCAGGCGTACTCGGTCCCGCCCCAGCTGGTCAGCAGGACGAGGCAGGTGGAGGCGACGGCGAGCAGCAGCGAGCCGAGGATGTCGAGCCGGGCCCTGGTCCCGGGCTTCGGGAGTTTCAGTACGGCGGCGACGACGGCCAGGGTGACGAGGCCGAAGGGGACGTTGACGTAGAAGCACCACCGCCAGGAGAGGTGGTCGGTGAAGTAGCCGCCCAGCAGCGGTCCCGCGACCGAGGCAAGGCCGAAGGCGGCACCGATCAGGCCCATGTAGCGGCCGCGCTCGCGGGGCGGCACGATGTCCGCGATGATCGCCTGGACGCCGATCATGAGCCCGCCCGCGCCGACGCCCTGGATCGCGCGATAGGCGATCAGCTGGTCCATGGTCTCGGCCCGTCCGGCGAGCGCGGAGCCGACGACGAAGACGACGATCGCGAACTGGAAGACGCCCTTGCGGCCGAGGAGGTCGCCGAGTTTGCCGTAGACCGGCAGGCCGATGGTGGCGGTGAGCAGGTAGGCGGTGATCGCCCAGGACATCTTGTCCAGGCCGTGCAGCTCGCCGACGATCTTCGGCAGCGCGGTGGCGACGATCATCTGCTCCAGCGCTGCCAGCAGCAGCGCGAGCATGAGCGCGAAGAAGATCAACCGGACCCGGCGCGGGCCGAGTTCGGTCGCCCGTGCCGGTACGGGAGGAGGGACCTCCGGGGGTGCCGCGGCCGGTTCGTCCTCTACCAGAGTGCTTCCGCCCACGTACCGCTCCCCTCGTCGCGCTGCTGCACAATTCCCGCGTAAGCGAACAACTACGAGCAAGCGCGACGAGTTACGGAACAGGGTCGGACGACGAAGAGATCCACTCGATCCGGTGAGGCGGCCAACGACCGCCCGTGATCAGCGGGTTGAAAAGATCTCCGGGTTACTTCTCGACCTCGGTCGCGAGATTGGTGAGCATCTCGTCGTAGATACGGCCGAGACCCTTGGGCGCGAAGGTCTTCTCGAAGAAGCCGCCGATGCCGCCGGCGCCCTGCCAGGTGGTGGTGACGACGACCCGGGACTTGCCCTCACCGGCCGGGGTGACCCGCCAGACGGTGACCATGGAGGAGTTGCGGTCCTTCTCGACGAGTTCGCCGTCGGTGGGCTCGGTGACCTCCAGAAGGCAGTCGCGCACGCGCTTGCTGGTGGCCTGGAGCTTCCAGTGGACGAGGGTGCCCTCGCCGTCGCCGCCCTCGCGCACCTCGTACTCGCTGAAGTGCTCGGGCAGCAACTGCTGCCGGGTGCCGCTGTAGTCGGCGAGGGCGTCGAACACCTTCTCCGCGTCCGCCGCGACGACACGCTCCGTAGTGGCCTCGACCTGCGCCATTGACTTCCTCCAGGACCAGAGTTCTCGGGGTTGGGGCAAGCCAACCACCCCGCTCCCGGCCCGCCCAAATCGGGGTCCCGAACTGTTCCCCGAAGCGGTCGCACAGTGATCGAAAACGAAGCCGGCAGATAGGTCGCACGATCAAGGGAACATGTGTTCTATTCTAGGGTCAGTGCCAACGAGGAGGCGTCATGCGCTGGGAGAACCTCACCCTGGAGTCCGACCACAGCCGGGCCGACTCCGCGCTGTTCGGCGCGGACGCCGTGGTCACCCGCACCTTCGACACGCCCGAGTTCGCCGGGATCACGTTTCACGAGATCCGGTCCCGTTCGATCATCAACCGGGTTCCGGGCGCCTCGCGGATGCCCTTCGAGTGGACGGTCAACCCCTATCGGGGCTGCTCGCACGCGTGCGTGTACTGCTTCGCCCGCAAGACCCACAGCTATCTGGACCTCGACACCGGTCTCGGCTTCGACTCCCAGATCGTGGTCAAGGTGAACGCGCCGGAGCTGCTGCGCCGCCAGCTCTCCTCACGCCGCTGGCAGGGCGATCACATAGCGATGGGCACGAACGTCGACTGCTACCAGCGCGCGGAGGGCCGCTACCGTCTGATGCCGGGCATCCTCGCCGCCCTGCGCGACCACGCCAATCCCTACTCGATCCTGACCAAGGGCACGCTGATCCTGCGCGACCTGGAGCTGCTGAAGCAGTCCGCCGAGGTGACGGACGTCGGCATCTCCGTCTCGGTCGGCTTCACCGACACCGAGCTGTGGCGCACCGTGGAACCTGGCACGCCCGCCCCCGAGCGGCGGCTGGACGTCGTACGGACCCTGAGCGAGCACGGGCTCGGGTGCGGTGTGCTGATGGCGCCGGTGATTCCGTTCCTGAGCGACCACCCGGCCCAACTGCGGGCCACCGTGCGGGCGATCGCCGCCTCCGGGGCCACGTCCGTGACCCCGCTGGTGCTCCATCTGCGGCCCGGGGCCCGCGAGTGGTTCATGGCCTGGCTGGGCCGTCAGCACCCCTACCTGGTGCGCCGCTACGAGCGGCTGTACGCGGACGGCGCCTACGCCCCGAAGTGGTACCAGCGCCGGATCACCCGCCAGGTCCACGATCTGGCGCAGGAGTACGGCATCGGCCCCAAGCGCGCGGGGATGCCCCGGCGGATCGCCGAACCCGAGCCGGCCGAGTCCACGGCGACCGAACCGACCCAGCTTTCGCTGATCTGAGCGCAACTGATCTGAGCGCAATTGATCTGAGCGCATTGGAGCGCATCCCTCGACCCAATCGGGTCAAGTCTGGAGGGAACGAGTTCCTTCGGACACCCTCTCCGGGACTATGCGGCGAGGACCTCGACACTCGCGGTCCGAACCCTCCGTCCTGGGAGGACCCATGGGAAAACGCGCAGCCGTACTGTGCGGCGCCGCCGTCCTCGTGGCCGGGACGGTGACGGTCGTCCCCGCCCAAGCCCGCGCCACGCACCCCGCGGAATCCGCACCCGCCGCGCCCCTCACCTGGAAGCAGTGCGGCACCGAGAAGTACCCGACGCTCCAGTGCACGTCCTTGAAGGTGCCGCTCGACCACACCGATCCGCGCGGGCGGCAGATCAGCCTCGCGCTGTCCCGCGTCCCGCACACCGCGAAGAAGTACCAGGGCCCCCTGCTGGTCAACCCCGGCGGCCCCGGCGGGAGCGGGCTTGTGCTCGCCGGCTACGTCGCCTCCGCGCTGCCCAAGGCGGTGGCGGCCCAGTACGACGTCATCGGCTTCGACCCGCGCGGGGTCGGCAAGAGCAAGCCGGCCCTGAACTGCAGGCCCGGCCACTTCGCCCCGGTGCGCCCCGACTCCGTGCCGAGCACGGCGCGCACGGAGCAGGCCAACCTCCTGCGTGCCGAGTCCTTCGCGCGGGCCTGCGCGGAGAAGTACCCGGATGTGCTGCCGTACATCGACACGATCAGCGCGGTGCGGGACATGGACCGGATCCGCAAGGCGCTCGGCGCGCGGCAGATCAACTACTTCGGCTACTCGTACGGCACCTACCTCGGCGCGGTCTACGCCAAGCTCTTCCCGGAGCGGGTGCGGCGCGCGGCCCTGGACTCGGTCGTCGATCCGACCGGTGTCTGGTACGAGGACAATCTCGCGCAGGACGTCGCCTTCGACGACCGGCACCGCGCCTTCCTGGCCTGGGTCGCCAAGCACGACGCGACCTACCGGCTCGGCACCGATCCGGCGAGGATCGAGGCCAAGTGGTACGCGATGCGCGCGGCGCTGGCCAAGAAGCCGGCCGGCGGGAAGGTCGGGGCCTCCGAGCTGGAGGACACCTTCGTTCCCGGCGGCTACTACAACGGCTTCTGGCCCTATCTCGCGGAGGCCTTCGCGGCGTACGTGAACGACAGGAAGGCCGATCCGCTGGTCGAGGCGTACAAGAGGTTCGGTGCCTCCGACGCGTCCGACGACAACAGCTACAGCATCTACGCCACCGTGCAGTGCCGGGACGCCGCCTGGCCGCGTGACTGGGACCGGTGGCGGGCGGACAACCGGGCGGTGTACCGGAAGGCGCCCTTCATGACCTGGAACAACGCCTGGTACAACGCACCGTGCGCGTACTGGCCGACGGACTCGCTGCGTTCGGTGGACATCGCCAACAAGAAGCTGCCGCCGGTCCTGCTGTTCCAGGCGACCGACGACGCCGCCACCCCGTACCAGGGCGCCGTCACGGTCCACCGGCAGCTGGCCCGCTCCAGCCTCGTGGTCGAGCGGGGCGGCGGCAATCACGCCGTCACGCTGGGCGGGAACACCTGCCTGGACAGACATCTCGCCGCCTACCTGGCCGACGGCACGGTGCCGCGCGGCACGGGAACGGTCGACGCGGTGTGCGAGGCACAGCCCGATCCGAAGCCGAAGAGCTCCAAGTCCACGGCGACGGCGGCACGCGGTGCGGAACTGCATGAGCTGCTCGGGTTCCGTCCTTGAGTGCCTGAGCGGCCGGACCGCCCGTCGGGGGCGTTGTCAGTGCCATGGTCCACGATGGAGGCATGAGTGAGCTGACCAGGATTCCCGCCCCCGACGGCGTCGCCCCCGCCGCGCAGTACTCGCATGTCGTGCTCGGCACGGGCCGTTTCGTCGCCGTCTCCGGCCAGCTCGCCCTGGACGAGGCGGGCGAGCTCGTCGGCGAGGGCGACCCGGCGGCCCAGGCCCGCCAGGTCTTCGAGAACCTCGGACGCTGCCTGGCCGCGGCCGGGGCGACCTTCGAAGACGTCGTCAAACTCACCTACTTCCTCACGGACATGACCCATCTGCCGGCGATCCGCGCGGCCCGCGCACAGCACATCTCCGACGACCGTCTTCCGGCCTCGTCGGCCGTGCAGGTGGCAGGGCTGGTGCGGCCGGAGTTCCTGATGGAGGTGGAGGCGTACGCGGTGTTGCCGGGTTAATGGGACGCCGGCCGCCTGGTGCCACGCCTAGGGTCCCCTCATGGACGACGAGCGCATACGGATTTGCCCCATGACCCTGGCCGACTGCGACCGGGTCGCCGAGATCCGGGTCGGCGGCTGGCGGAGCGCCTACCGGGGCCTGATACCGCAGTCCCACCTGGATGGACTGGACGTGGCGCGGGATGCCGAGCGTAGGCGCGGACATTTCTCGCAGGGTGACGGGGGCGTGGTGGACCTGGTCGCCGAGCAGGACGGCGAGATCGTCGGCTGGGCCTGCCACGGGCCGTACCGCGACGGTGAAGTGCGGACCGAGGACGCCGAGTTGTACGCCATCTACATCGACCCCGGGCGGTACGGCGCCGGCATCGGGCACACCCTGCTCCAGGAGTCGGTGCGCCGCTGCAGGGCCGCCGGTCACGCTCGGATGCTGCTGTGGGTCCTCAAGGGCAACACCGGCGCGCGGCGCTTCTATGAGCGGGCGGGCTTCCGGGCGGACGGCGCCGAGGAGCCCTTCGAGGTGGACGGGGTCGAGGTGCCGGAGGTGCGGTATGCGCGGGAGCTGACGCCCGGCCACTGAGACGACTCACCGCTGATGGGGGATCCGCGCCAGCGCACGTACCGCCGCCTCCGCCAGGGACGGGTGGGCCAGGGCCTCGTTGAGGACCTGTCTGGCGCGGATGTCGCCCAGTGCGCCCAGGCCCTCCACACAGGCCAGGGCCACCCGGCGGTAGGGGTCGTGCGGGCGCAGGCGTCGCTCCAGGGTGGTGATGAGGGCGGGGACGGCCTCGGGGGCGCGCAGTTCGACCAGGAGGCGGACCGGGTGCAGCGCGTAGGCGACGCGTAGTTCATTGGTGGCGAGGGCGGCCGCCGCGCGAGCCGTGCGCGGGTCGCCGAGGCGGGCGAGGGCGTGGGCGGCGGAGACACAGCGCTCCGGATCGCGGTGGTTGAGCAGGAGGACGAGGGACTCGAAGGCCCGGCGGTCCCGGGCGAGGCCCAGCCGGAACGCGACCAACTCCCTGGCCCACAGCGGCTGTCCCGGCGCGGTGAGCACGCCCGCGAGTTCGTCGAGGTCCTCGGTCGCCACGAGGCGGTCGTACGCGGCCGACGCTCCCGACTCCTGCCGTAAGCGCTCCGTGAGTGATCGCAACTCTTCGTCCATGATGCCGAGCGTATGCAAGCGGCCCGCGGCACGGGACCTACATCACAAAGACGAGGGCTGGCGCGCTCGTTACCCACCGGTTAAGCTCATACGAGCGAGTTACCCACTCGCACATCTGCTTGCAGCGGCCTGGTGACGCAGCCGCCGCGAGTGCAGGTCGGTTCGGTACCTCATGTACCGCAGTACGACCCGGCTCCGGGACAGAGCCGGTCGGATCCACCGTTCCCCGAGGCGTGTGCGCGTTCTCGGCGACGGACCGGGCGTGTGCGCCAGTAGCCCGGCAACACCCGCACTCACTTCTCTCCGCACCCGGTGCGCCTCTTCGGCGCACCCGGGCGCGCTCCCAGTCGTCACCCTCATTTCTGGAGTCCCGCGATGGCCACTCCCCTGTCCGACACCCCTCTGTCCCCGCTCAAGACCGTTGCCGTCGTCGGCCTCGGCACCATGGGCACCGGCATCGCCGAGGTCCTGGCCAAGGCCGGTCGCGAGGTGATCGGCATCGACATCAGCGAGGCCGCGACCGCCAACGCCGTCGCCGCCCTGGAGTCCTCGACCGCCCGTGCCGTGGAGCGCGGCAAGATCACCGAGGACGAGCGCGCGGACGCCCTCGCCCGCGTCCGTACCTTCACCGACCTGCGGGCCGCCGCCGACGCGGACCTGGTCATCGAGGTGGCTCCGGAGTCGTACGAGATCAAGCAGCAGATCTTCCGCGAGCTGGACGGGATCGTGCGCCCCGAGACGATCCTGGCGACCGGCACCAACGCCCTGTCGGTGACGCGGCTGGCCGCCGACTCGTCCCGCCCGGAGCGGGTGCTCGGGCTGCACTTCTTCAACCCGGCTCCGGCGATGCGGCTGGTCGAGGTCGTCTCCTCGGTGCTGACCGCGCCGGCGGCCGTCTCCGCGGTCACCAACCTCGCCCTGGACCTCGGCAAGGAGCCCGTCGCGGTCGGCGACCGGCCCGGATTCGTCGCCGACGGGCTGCTCTTCGGCTACCTCAACCAGGCGGCCGCGATGTACGAGGCCAAGTACGCCTCCCGCGAGGACATCGACGCGGCGATGCGGCTGGGCTGCGGACTGCCGATGGGCCCGCTGGCCCTGCTCGACCTGATCGGCATCGACACGGCGCGCACGGTCCTGGACGCCATGTACACCGAGTCCCGCGACCGGCTGCACGCCCCGGCGCCGATCCTCAAGCAGCTCAGCGAGGCGGGCCTGACGGGCCGTAAGTCGGGCCGCGGCTTCTACACCTACGAGGCTCCCGGCAGCGCCACCGTCGTGCGGGACGCGCTGTCGCCGCTGGAGGGCGCCGCCCTCACGCCGGGCCGCGAGGTCCGCTCGGTCGGCGTCGCGGGCTCCGGCACCATGGCGTCCGGTATCGCGGAGGTCTTCGCCAAGGCCGGGTACGAGGTCGTGCTGGCCGCCCGCAGCGAGGAGAAGGCGCAGACCGCGAAGGCCCGGATCGGCAAGTCGCTCTCGCGCTCCGTCGACAAGGGGCGGATGACCGCCGAGGCCGCCGCGCAGACCCTGGACCGGATCACCGCGGCGGGCACCTACGACGCGTTCGCCGACGTCGATCTGGCCGTCGAGGCGGTCGCCGAGGACCTGGAGATCAAGCAGCAGCTGTTCGCGACGCTGGACAAGGTCTGCAAGCCGGGCGCGGTGCTCGCCACCACCACCTCGTCGCTGCCCGTCGTCGCCTGTGCCCGCGCCACCTCGCGTCCCCAGGACGTGATCGGCATGCACTTCTTCAACCCGGCGCCGGCGATGAAGCTGGTCGAGGTCGTCCGTACGGTCCTGACGGCCGACGACGTCCACGCGACCGTCCGCGAGGTCTGCGGCAAGATCCGCAAGCACGCCGTGGACTGCGGTGACCGGGCCGGATTCATCGTGAACGCGCTGCTGTTCCCGTACCTGAACAACGCGATCAAGATGGTGCAGGAGCACTACGCCACGCTCGACGACATCGACGCGGCGATGAAGCTGGGCGGCGGCTACCCGATGGGCCCGTTCGAGCTGCTGGACGTCGTCGGACTCGATGTCTCCCTCGCCATCGAGAAGGTCCTGCACCGCGAGTTCCGCGACCCGGGCCTCGCTCCGGCGCCGCTCCTGGAGCACCTGGTGGCCGCGGGCTGCCTCGGCCGCAAGACGGGCCGCGGCTTCCGCGAATATGCCCGGCGCTAAGGGGCGTCCCGGCGACTGGTTCAGAGACGGTCAGGAGTGGGGCGGGCTGCTGGACCCCGGCAGCTCTCCCCCGGCCTCCCGGCGCGGCCCGGTCCCACCCGCCGAACCCGGCGCTCCCCCGCCCGCCCAGGGCGGGGGAAACCCCGTACATGCGCATCAAGCTGCGCACATGCAGTACGTTCGGGTCATGTCCCAGCCCGCCAAGTCCTCACGTACCTCAGCCACGCCCGACGCGCCGGAAAGTGCCGCCGGCAGTCGCGCGGCCGCCCAACGGCTCAAGATGCGCCGCGAACTGGCGGCCGCGGCGATGGAGCTGTTCGCGACCAAGGGGTACGAGGCGACCACCGTCGACGAGATCGCGGCCGCGGCCGGGGTCGCCCGCCGCACCTTCTTCCGCCACTTCCGCTCCAAGGAAGAGGCGATCTTCCCCGACCACGACGACACCTTGATCCGCGCGGAGGCGGTGCTCAACGCGGCCCCCGCGCACGAGCACCCGCTCGACACCGTGTGCCGGGGCATCAAGGAAGTCATGAAGATGTACGCGGCCCGGCCGGAGATCTCGGTCGCCCGCTACAAGCTCACGCGCGAGGTGCCCACCCTGCGCGAGGCGGAGATCGCTTCGGTGGCCCGCTACGAGCGCCTGTTCACCCGCTACCTCCTCGGCCACTTCGACGAGCACGCGCACGACGACGACGCCAATGACGACCCGCTGCTGGCGGAGGTCGCCGCGTCCGCCGTGGTCACCGCGCACAACCACGTCCTGCGGCGCTGGCTGCGCGCGGGCGGCCAGGGCGACGTGGAGTCGCAGCTCGACCACGCCTTCGCGATCGTGCGCAGGACGTTCGGGACCGGGATCGGGGCGGGCCGGGACACCACCCCGCGCACGGCGCCGGCGTCCATGGCGGCGCAGGGCGAGGTGCTGGTGACGGTGGCCAGGACGGACGCGCCGCTGGACGAGGTGATGCGCACCATCGAGCAGGCGCTGAAGGAGCGGGCTTAGGGCAACCGGTCCGGGGCCCCTGGACGGGGGCGCCGCCGGAGGTCGCGCTGCCGGCGCCAGGGGCCCGGCCACGCCGCCGGCCCGATCCACCCGCCGCGAACTGTGCCGCGGCCCCGGGTCCACCTCTCCTGTGAGCATCCCGCCGCCGTGAAGCCGTAGCCCTTCCGGCGGCCATCTCGATCCGCACTCCGAGCGAGGCGCACCCCTGCCGTCTTCTGGATGACCGCAGGCGACCGATAGCGCCCGATTAGCACCTACTCGCCGGTAGCTTTGATCGATCATCGCTCATTTGTTACGTAAAGATTTCATCTGAGAGCAAGTTCTGGCACTCGGTGCCTTGCCGGATGACACGCCGTGCCATACGTTGAAAGTGTCCGGGCGGCCGGCGTGCAGAGACCTTTCGTACGTCGGCTGTCCCCGCAAGCTCCTCCCGGGGCCTGCGCGCCCGGACGCCTGCGTCACAGGCAACCTCCCGCGCCACAAAGCGCTGCCGAACAGCACAGATCGCCGAACCGACGGCAACCCTCAAAAACCCTCAGCAGCACCGACGTAACCCTCAGCACCCCTCCCTCAGGGTGCGTACCGCCGGAGGCAACACCGTGACCGTGAAGGACATCCTGGACGCGATCCAGTCGCCGGACTCGACGCCGGCCGACTTCGCCGCTCTGCCGCTCCCCGAGTCGTATCGCGCGATCACCGTGCACAAGGACGAGACGGAGATGTTCGCGGGTCTGGAGACCCGCGACAAGGACCCGCGCAAGTCGATCCACCTCGACGAGGTGCCCCTGCCCGAACTGGGCCCGGGTGAGGCCCTGGTGGCCGTCATGGCCTCCTCGGTCAACTACAACTCGGTGTGGACCTCGATCTTCGAGCCGCTGTCGACCTTCGGCTTCCTGGAGCGCTACGGCCGCGTCAGCGAGCTCACCAAGCGGCACGACCTGCCGTACCACATCATCGGCTCCGACCTCGCGGGCGTCGTCCTGCGCACCGGCCCGGGTGTCAACTCCTGGAAGCCCGGTGACGAGGTCGTCGCGCACTGTCTGTCCGTCGAGCTGGAGTCCAGCGACGGCCACAACGACACCATGCTCGACCCCGAGCAGCGCATCTGGGGCTTCGAGACCAACTTCGGCGGTCTCGCGGAGATCGCGCTGGTCAAGTCCAACCAGCTGATGCCCAAGCCGGGTCACCTCAGCTGGGAGGAGGCCGCCGCCCCGGGCCTGGTCAACTCCACCGCGTACCGCCAGCTGGTGTCCCGCAACGGCGCCGGCATGAAGCAGGGCGACAACGTCCTGATCTGGGGCGCGAGCGGTGGCCTGGGCTCGTACGCCACGCAGTTCGCGCTGGCCGGCGGCGCCAACCCGATCTGCGTCGTGTCCTCACCGCAGAAGGCGGACATCTGCCGGGCGATGGGCGCCGAGGCGATCATCGACCGCAACGCCGAGGGCTACAAGTTCTGGAAGGACGAGACCACCCAGGACCCGAAGGAGTGGAAGCGCTTCGGCAAGCGCATCCGCGAATTCACCGGCGGCGAGGACATCGACATCGTCTTCGAGCACCCCGGCCGCGAGACCTTCGGCGCGAGCGTCTTCGTCACCCGCAAGGGCGGCACCATCACCACCTGCGCCTCGACCTCGGGCTACATGCACGAGTACGACAACCGCTACCTGTGGATGTCCCTGAAGCGGATCATCGGCTCGCACTTCGCCAACTACCGCGAGGCCTGGGAGGCCAACCGGCTCATCGCGAAGGGCAAGATCCACCCCACCCTGTCCAAGGTCTACTCCCTGGAGGAGACCGGCCAGGCCGCGTTCGACGTGCACCGCAACCTCCACCAGGGCAAGGTCGGCGTTCTCTGCCTCGCCCCCGAGGAAGGCCTCGGCGTGCGCGACGAGGAGATGCGCGCCAAGCACATCGACGGCATCAACCGCTTCCGCAACGTCTGAGACACCCGGGGTCATAGATGACTGAGCGTCAGAACGCCGACGGGGCAAGGGAGAAGGACCGGCCGTGGCTCATGCGCACGTATGCCGGTCACTCCACGGCCGAGGCGTCCAACGAGCTGTACCGGCGCAACCTCGCCAAGGGGCAGACCGGCCTGTCGGTCGCGTTCGACCTGCCCACGCAGACCGGCTACGACTCCGACCACATCCTCGCCCGCGGCGAGGTCGGCCGGGTCGGCGTACCGGTGGCCCATCTCGGTGACATGCGCCGGCTGTTCCAGGACATCCCCCTGGAGCAGATGAACACCTCGATGACGATCAACGCCACCGCCATGTGGCTGCTGGCGCTCTATCAGGTCGTCGCCGAGGAGCAGGGTGCGGACATCACCAAGCTCCAGGGCACGACCCAGAACGACATCGTCAAGGAATACCTGTCGCGGGGAACCCATGTCTTCCCGCCGGAGCCCTCACTCCGGCTGACGACGGACATGATCGCGTACACGGTCTCCCACATCCCGAAGTGGAACCCGATCAACATCTGCAGCTACCACCTGCAGGAGGCGGGCGCCACGCCGGTCCAGGAGATCGCGTACGCGATGTCCACCGCGATCGCGGTTCTCGATGCCGTACGCGACTCAGGGCAGGTCCCCGCCGAGAAGTTCGGGGACGTCGTGGCCCGTATCTCCTTCTTCGTGAACGCGGGTGTCCGCTTCATCGAGGAGATGTGCAAGATGCGGGCGTTCGGGCGGATCTGGGACCAGGTCACGCGCGAGCGGTACGGCATCGAGAACCCCAAGCAGCGCCGCTTCCGGTACGGCGTCCAGGTCAACTCCCTCGGTCTGACCGAGGCGCAGCCGGAGAACAACGTCCAGCGGATCGTGCTCGAGATGCTGGCCGTGACCCTGTCGAAGGACGCACGCGCGCGTGCCGTGCAGCTGCCGGCCTGGAACGAGGCGCTGGGCCTGCCCCGGCCCTGGGACCAGCAGTGGTCGCTGCGCATCCAGCAGGTCCTGGCGCACGAGAGCGACCTGCTGGAGTACGCGGACATCTTCGACGGCTCGCACGTCATCGAGGCGAAGGTCGCGGGGCTGGTCGAGGAGTCGCTCGCCGAGATCGAGCGGATCCAGGAGATGGGCGGCGCGATGGCCGCCGTCGAGTCGGGCTACCTCAAGTCGCAGCTCGTCTCCTCGCACGCCGAGCGCCGGGCCCGGATCGAGTCCGGCCAGGAGAAGATCATCGGCGTCAACATCTTCGAGACGACCGAGCCCAACCCGCTGACGGCGGACCTGGACACCGCGATCCAGACGGTGGACCCGGCCGTCGAGGCCCGGGTGATCGCGGGCCTGGAGAACTGGCGCGACACCCGCTACCAGCCGCCCTTCAACCACCCTCGCCCCTGCAAGGCGCTGGAGAAGCTGAAGGAGGCCGCCAAGGGCACCGGAAACCTCATGGAGGCCACCCTGGAGTGCGCCCGCGCCGGTGTCACGACCGGCGAGTGGTCCGGGGCGCTGCGCGAGGTGTTCGGGGAGTTCCGGGCGCCGACCGGTGTCTCCTCGGCACCGGTGGCGGTCCCGGCGGAGGAGGGCTCGGCCATGGCCGACGTCCGCCGCAAGGTCGACCTGACCGCCAGGGACATGGGCGTCGGCAAGCTGCGCTTCCTGGTCGGCAAGCCCGGCCTGGACGGGCACTCCAACGGCGCCGAGCAGATAGCGGTGCGGGCCCGTGACGCCGGCTTCGAGGTGGTCTACCAGGGCATCCGGCTGACGCCGGAGCAGATCGTGGACGCGGCCCTCGCGGAGGACGTGCACGCGGTGGGCCTGTCGATCCTCTCCGGTTCGCACGCCCAGCTGGTGCCGGACGTCCTGGAGCGGCTCCGTGTGGCCGGTGCCACAGATATACCCGTGATCGCCGGTGGCATCATCCCGAATGGGGACGCCGAGCAGCTCCGGGCCGCCGGAGTGGCCGCCGTCTTCACCCCGAAGGACTTCGACATCACCGGAATCATCGGCCGCATCGTCGACGAGATCCGGAAAGCGAACAAGCTCGACCCCCTGGAGGTCCCCGCATGACGACCGTCAACCGCCTTCGCCCGCGGCGCTCCTGCCTGGCTGTACCGGGCTCGAACCCGCGCTTCCTCGAAAAGGCGCAGGGTCTGCCGGCTGACCAGGTCTTCCTCGACCTTGAGGACGCGTGCGCGCCGCTGGCCAAGCCCGAGGCGCGGCACACCATCGTCAAGTTCCTCAACGAGGGCGACTGGACGGGCAAGACGAGGGTCGTGCGCGTCAACGACTGGACGACCGAGTGGACGTACCGCGACGTCGTGACCGTCGTCGAGGGTGCCGGCCAGAACCTCGACTGCATCATGCTGCCGAAGGTGCAGACGGCCCAGCAGGTCGTGGCCCTCGACCTCCTGCTGACCCAGATCGAGAAGACGATGGGCTTCGAGGTCGGCAAGATCGGCATCGAGGCGCAGATCGAGAACGCCCAGGGCCTGAACAACGTCAACGAGATCGCGACGGCGTCCCAGCGCGTCGAGACCATCATCTTCGGCCCGGCCGACTTCATGGCGTCCATCAACATGAAGTCGCTGGTCGTGGGCGAGCAGCCGCCCGGCTACCCGGCGGACGCCTACCACTACATCCTGATGAAGATCCTGATGGCGGCCCGCGCCAACAACCTCCAGGCGATCGACGGCCCCTACCTCCAGATCCGCAACGTCGACGGCTACCGCGAGGTCGCCCAGCGCGCCGCGGCGCTCGGCTTCGACGGCAAGTGGGTGCTGCACCCGGGCCAGGTCGAGGCGTCCAACGAGATCTTCTCGCCGTCGCAGGAGGACTACGACCACGCCGAGCTGATCCTGGACGCGTACGACTACTACACGTCCGAGGCGGGCGGCATGAAGGGCTCCGCGATGATCGGCGACGAGATGATCGACGAGGCCAGCCGCAAGATGGCCCTGGTCATCTCCGGCAAGGGACGCGCCGCCGGTATGCAGCGCACGTCGAAGTTCGAGATCCCGGAGGCCTGAGCGCGATGCAGTTCGGACGCACCTACGAGGAGTTCGAGGTCGGGGCGACGTACAAGCACTGGCCCGGCAAGACGGTCACCGAGTACGACGACCACCTGTTCTGTCTCCTCACCATGAACCACCACCCGCTCCACATGGACACGAACTATGCGGAGAAGACGACGGACTTCGGCAAGAACGTCGTCGTCGGGAACTACATCTACTCCCTGTTGCTCGGCATGTCCGTGCCGGACATCTCCGGCAAGGCGATCGCCAACCTGGAGATCGAGTCGCTCAAGCACGTGGCGCCGACCTTCCACGGCGACACGATCTACGGCCAGACGACCGTGCTGGACAAGTGGCCGTCGAAGTCGAAGAACGACCGCGGGATCGTCTACGTCGAGACCAAGGGCTACAAGCAGGACGGCACGCTGGTCTGCGTGTTCCGCCGCAAGGTGATGGTGCCGACCGAGACGTACATCAAGGAGCGCGGCGGCGAGCAGCCCGGCCGCCCTGAGCTCAAGTCGCAGGAGAAGTAAGCCATGGCCCGTCTCGCCCAGACCGCAGGTCTGACCGACATTCAGCAGGAGATCCTCTCCACCGTCCGCGACTTCGTGGACAAGGAGATCATCCCGGTCGCGACCGAGCTGGAGCACCGCGACGAGTACCCGCAGCAGATCGTCGACGGTCTCAAGGAACTGGGCCTGTTCGGCCTGATGATTCCCGAGGAGTACGGCGGTCTGGGCGAGTCGCTCCTCACCTACGCCCTGTGCGTCGAGGAGATCGCCCGCGGCTGGATGTCGGTGTCCGGCATCATCAACACGCACTTCATCGTGGCGTACATGCTCAAGCAGCACGGCACGCAGGAGCAGAAGGACCACTTCCTGCCGAGGATGGCGGCCGGCGACATTCGCGGCGCCTTCTCGATGTCGGAGCCGGCCCTGGGCTCCGATGTGTCGGCCATCACGTCGAAGGCGGTCAAGGACGGCGAGGAGTACGTCCTCAACGGCCAGAAGATGTGGCTGACGAACGGTGGAACGTCAAGTCTGGTCGCCGTTCTCGTCCGAAGTGACGAAGGACACCCCGAGGGCACCGCCCCCCACAAGTCGATGACGACCTTCCTCGTCGAGAAGGAGCCCGGCTTCGGAGAGGTCCGCCCCGGCCTCACCATCCCCGGCAAGATCGACAAGATGGGCTACAAGGGCGTCGACACGACCGAGCTCATCATGGACGGCCTGCGCATTCCGGCCAATCGGGTGCTCGGCGGCGTCACCGGCCGAGGTTTTTACCAGATGATGGACGGCGTCGAGGTCGGCCGCGTCAATGTGGCGGCGCGTGGCTGTGGCGTCGCTCAGCGTGCCTTCGAGCTCGGTGTCCAGTACGCCCAGCAGCGACACACCTTCGGCAAGCCGATCGCCCAGCACCAGGCCATCCAGTTCAAGCTGGCCGAGATGGCTACCAAGGTCGAGGCCGCGCATGCCATGATGGTGAACGCGGCACGCAAAAAGGACTCCGGGGAACGAAACGACCTTGAGGCTGGGATGGCGAAGTACCTCGCCTCCGAGTACTGCAAGGAGGTCGTGGAGGATGCCTTCCGGATCCACGGCGGCTACGGCTTCTCCAAGGAGTACGAGATCGAGCGCCTCTACCGTGAGGCTCCGATGCTGCTGATCGGTGAAGGTACCGCCGAGATCCAAAAAATGATCATTGGTCGCAGGCTGCTCGAAGAGTATCGGTTCCAGGGCTGAATATCCGGATACGGGGTGTTTTCTTGGAGAAGAAGATCACACCCCGTCAGCACTCTTCAGCCGCCGACTCGTCTTCCTGGCTTGCCCAGTTGTGGCCCGCGACCGGTACGATCCCGGGAAAGCCGCCGTCCCCTGATACCGCGCGGCATCATCCGCTACGAAGGTCATCCATGCCCCACAGCCAAACCTCTGCACCACGCGACAGCCAGGTCGGCGGCGTACGCCTCGCGCGCGGAGCATCGCCGTGGCTTCTCCCGACCGTCGCCACCGCAGCCGTCAGCCTGCTGCGCGCTCGCCGCTCCGGCGTCGCCAAGGCAGTCGCCGTGCCCGCCACCGCTCTCGCGGCGGGCATGCTGTGGTTCTTCCGCGACCCCGAGCGCGAGATCGCCCAGGGCCGGGTCATCTCGCCCGCCGACGGTGTGGTGCAGAGCATCATGCCGTGGAAGGACGGCCGCACCCGCGTCGCGATCTTCATGAGCCCGCTGAACGTCCACGTCAACCGTGCGCCGCTGTCCGGCACGGTGACCTCCGTGGAGCACATCCCGGGCGGGTTCGTTCCGGCGTTCAACAAGGAGAGCGAGAACAACGAGCGCGTAGTCTGGCATTTCGACACCGAACTCGGTGACATCGAGATGATCCAGATCGCGGGCGCGGTGGCTCGTCGCATCGTCCCCTACATCCCGCAGGGCACGAAGGTCGAGCAGGGCGACCGTATCGGTCTGATCCGCTTCGGCTCGCGTGTCGACATCTACCTGCCCGAGGGCGTGGAGGTCGCGGTCGAGGTCGGGCAGAAGACCGTGGCTGGGGTGACTCGCATTGACCGTGATTGATCCTGAGACTCAGCCGGGCTGGGTGCCCGAGGCCGAAGAGGTGGACGAAGAGGAGGAGATGCCCCTCTCTCTCCGCCTGTCGATAGCGGACACCCTCACTCTCGGCAACGCCACCTGCGGCTTCATGGCGGTGTACTTCACCACCACCGGCATCCTGATCCCGCACCTCACCGGTAGCCAGGAGACCGGCATGGCCCGCCACAGCGCGGCCACGGCGGTCATTCTGATGCTGTGCGCGGCGGTCTTCGACCTGTTCGACGGCCTGGTCGCGCGCAAGCTGCGCTCCTCCCCGATGGGCGCGGAGCTGGACAACCTGTCCGACCTGATCAGCTTCGGCCTGGCGCCGGCGTACTTCGTCCTGGTCTACGGCATGGTCGCCGACGACGCGCACCAGCGGGTGGCGGCGGTCGGCGCGATCGTGGTTCTGCTGGCGGTGGTGCTGAGACTGGCCCGCTTCTCCTGCGTGACGCCGCCGAACGGCATGTTCCAGGGCATGCCCTCGCCGTTCGGCGCGCTGACGGTGGTCTCGATCGTTCTGCTGGAGCTGCCCTTCGTGGCGACGCTGCTGGCGATCCTCGGTACCGCTTGGCTGATGGTGAGCCGCGTCGAATACCCCAAGCCCCGGGGCCGTCTCGCGGTGGCGATGCTCGGCTGGATCGTGGTCAGCATGGGCCTCCTCGCCGCCTGGGCGTTCGACGCCCCGAGCGGTCAGCTGCTGCTCCAGACGGGCTGTGCGCTCCAGCTGGTCACGGGCGCGGTGATCCCGCTGTTCGCCACGGCTCGCCGGGTGAACAACTTCCGCGACAACCGGCGGGAGGCGCGGGCGGCCCAGCCGTGACGCTGCGCTTTGCTTGGGCCCCGGACCGGGTTGGTTCGGGGCCCTTCGCTTTGTCCGCACTCGGCGCTTTGGCGGGCGCTCCCTGGGGGCTGCCGCCCCCAGACCCCCGCTGTCGGCCCTGAAGGGGCCTCGTCCTCGAACGCCGGACGGGCTGAGAGATCAACCTGCCCGGCGTGAGATGAAACCGGCCCCTCCGGCGTCTGCTGAAATGCAGCCCTTCCGGCGTTTGAGGAGCGGGGGTCCAGGGTGCGGAGCCCCTGGCGGGGTCGAAGGGGCAGCGCCCCTGGAAGATGAGACGGGTAGGGGCGGCGGGGGCGGGAGAATCCGGCCCTACGTCAGGAAGTCCCGGCCGATCCGCTCCGCCACCCGTTCCAGGATCGGGCCCGCCTCCGCGATGCACTTCGCCACATCCGGCTCGGCCTCCGTCAGGGGATACGCCCGACGGATCCCGGCCCGGCCCAGCGCCTCCGGTGCCAGGGCGAGGCGGCCGCAGACCGCGACGACCTCCTTGTCCGCCGCGCGGGCCGCCGCCGCGACACCCGCGGGAGCCTTGCCGTGGAGGGTCTGCTCGTCGAGGGAGCCCTCGCCGGTGATCACCAGCGTGGCCCGCTCCAGTGCCGGCGCGAAGCCCAGGACGTCCAGCATGACCTCGATGCCGGGGCGGAAGCGGGCACCGAGGAGAAGGGCGCCGTAGCCGATTCCGCCCGCCGCGCCCGCGCCGGGTGCCGCGGCGTGCTCGGCGGCACCGGCGCCGACCGACTCCTCCAGCACCTTCGCGAAGTGCCCGAGCGCCGCGTCCAGCGTCTCCACGTCGTCCGGCGAGGCCCCCTTCTGCGGGCCGTACACCGCCGGCGCGCCCTGGGGCCCGGTCAGCGGGTTGTCGACGTCGCTGGCGAGCACCAGGTCGACGGAGGCCAGCCTCGGGTCCAGGCCGGAGAGGTCGGCCGTGGCCAGGTCGCCCAGGCCGCCGCCGCCCGGCGCCACCGGCTCCCCGTCCGTGTCCAGGAAGCGCGCGCCCAGCGCGGTCAGCATGCCGGCGCCGCCGTCCGTCGTCGCGCTGCCGCCGACTCCGAACACGATCGTGCGGGCACCCGCGTCCAACGCGGCCCGCAGCAGCTCCCCGGAGCCGTGGGTGGACGCCGTGAGCGGCGCGAAGACGCCCGCGGGCAGCCGCTGGAGGCCGCTCGCCTCCGCCATCTCCACGACCGCCGCGTCGCCGCGCAGCGCGAACGCCGCCGTCACCTCGTGCCCGAGGGGCCCGGCGACCCGGATCTCCCGCCGCTCGAACCCGGCCGCGACCGCCGCGTCCACCGTCCCGTCGCCGCCGTCGGCCACGGGCATGGCCTCCACCTCGAGGCCCGGCACGACCCGGCGCAGACCGGCGGTCACGCGCTCGGCGACCTGCACGGCCGTCAGCGACCCCTTGAACTTGTCCGCGGCGATGAGCACGCGCTGTGTCACCTGTTTTCCCCTTGCTCTCCGGGCCTCGCGCACGTCAAGGCCAGTCGCGCCGCTGCGACCATAACCGGAGTCCACCCCCGCCGTCATGCGCTGACCGGTGCTTGAGAACTCCGCAGGAACCCCGTGGGCGTGCCCTGCGAACTCCCTGTGGCCGGTTCCCGAACCCCGAGCGGAAGCCCCCGGAATTGGGTAAACCGGTCCTATGACCCCTGTGGGCACTGAGCCAGAGCTCGCCGACCGCGTCCTCGGGGGCTGGCTGGGCCGGATCGCGGGCAACATGCTCGGCAAGCCGGTCGAGCAGGGCGACCTGTGGACGCGGGACCGTATCGACCGCTATCTGCGGCAGGCCGCGGCCCTGCCCCTCACCGACTATCTGCCGGAGCCCGTGGACGAGACCGACGGCTTCGAGCTGCGGCCCGAGTGGCGCCAGTGCGTACGGGGCCGCATCCACGGCAGCTGCCGCGACGACGACGTCGACTACGCGATCCTCGGCCTCGACCTGCTGGAGACCCACGGCTTCGGCTTCAGCACCGAGCAGGTCGGCGACCTGTGGCTGCTGCGGCTGCCGTATCTGCAGACCTTCACCGCGGAGCGGGCGGCGTACCGCAACCTCGCCAATGGTCTGAAGCCGCCGCTCACGGCCACGTACGACAACCCGTACCAGGAGTGGATCGGCGCTCTCATCCGTGCCGACATCTACGGCTGGACCTGTCCGGGCCACCCGCGCCGCGCCTCCTCCCTCGCCCGCCGGGACGCGGTGCTGACGCACACCGGCAACGGTGTGTACGGCGCGATGTGGGCGGCGGCGCTGATCGCGGCGGCGTTCACGGCGCCCACGATCCGCAAGGCGGTCGACGAGGCGCTCGCGGTCATTCCGGCGAGCAGCCGCCTCGCCCGCACCGTACGCCGCGTCGTCTCGCTCCACGACACCCGGATGACCTGGGAGGACACGCTCACCACGGTCGCCGAGGAGACCGCCGGGCTCGGCTGGATCCACACCATCCCGAACGCGGCCGTGCTCACCGCCGGGCTGCTCTACGGCGACGGCGACTTCACCCGCACCATCACGCTCACCGTCCGCGGCGGCCTGGACACCGACTCCAACGGGGCGACGGCCGGTTCGGTGGCCGGGGTGCTGACCGGGGCGGAGGCGATCCCGGACCAGTGGACCGCGCCGCTGGAGGACACGGTCCGCAGCGCGGTGTTCGGGTTCGACGGGGTGCGGATCAGCGAGCTGGCGCAGCGGACGGTGCGGCTGGCGGAGGCCGAGGTCTGACCGAGGGGGCGGTCACGGACTCTGGCTACCCTTCACTCCATGACCTCCACGCCAGACTTCGCCGCGTACATCGCGGGTCTCCCCCGCGTCCTCGCCGGTGCCGCCGCCCTCTTCCGTGACGGCGCGGGCCGGGTGCTGCTCGTGGAGCCCAACTACCGTGAGGGGTGGGCGCTGCCGGGCGGTACGGTCGAGTCGGACGACGGTGAGACGCCCCGGCAGGGCGCGCGTCGTGAGACGGCCGAGGAGATCGGGCTGGACCGGGAGTTGGGCCCGCTGCTCGCCGTGGACTGGGTGCACGGGACGGGGCGGCCGCCGCTGGTGGCGTATCTGTACGACGGTGGCGTCCTCGGCGAGGACGACTTCAAGGCGATCCGGTTGCAGGAGGAGGAGCTGCTGTCCTGGCGGCTCGCCGCCCGCGAGGAGCTCACCGCTCATCTGCCGGGCTCCCTGGGCCGCCGTGTCCTGGCCGCGCTGGACGTCCTCGCGGCCGGCGGCGGGACGGTGGAGCTGGAGAACGGGCACCGGGTGAACTCCGGCGGCGTGTGAGTCCCCCTTGGTGCGCCGGGAATTCCCGGGCACCGTGGTGTTTCCGGAACGGGCGGGAGTGCGGCCCGCCTCGGCCGGACCACGGCGACGACCACGAGAGCTGAGGCGACGAACCGCCGGGCACGGCGCTCGGATATCCGTTCGCAGCTCCCACCACGCCCGTCCTACCCTCGGTGCCATGACCAAGCCGCCCCTCGTCGCCCTCCTCAGCGGCGCCGGTATCAGCACGGACTCCGGGATCCCCGACTACCGCGGGCCGAACGGGCTGTGGCGCCGGGACCCGGAGGCCGAGAAGCTCGTGACGTACGAGTACTACATGGGCGATCCGGAGATCCGGCGACGCTCGTGGCAGATGCGCCGCAATAACCGCACGCTCAAGGCCGAGCCGAACGCGGCGCACCGCGCGGTGGCCGAGCTGGAGCGCTCCGGGGTGCCGGTGCGGGTGATCACGCAGAACGTGGACGGGCTGCACCAGCTCGCCG
Organism: Streptomyces sp. NPDC056479; assembly: GCF_042795335.1. Taxonomy (NCBI): domain Bacteria; kingdom Bacillati; phylum Actinomycetota; class Actinomycetes; order Kitasatosporales; family Streptomycetaceae; genus Streptomyces; species Streptomyces sp. NPDC056479. Next base: position 377,740 of record NZ_JBHTRZ010000003.1, read on the forward strand.
GGATGCCCGCACGCAAGGTCCTCGAACTGCACGGCAGCGCACGGAGCGTGCTGTGCACGAAGTGCCATGCGCGCGGTCCGATGGAGGACGCCCTGGCCCGGGTCGAGGCGGGCGAGGCCGATCCGCCGTGCCTGGAGTGCGGCGGGATCCTGAAGTCGGCGACGGTCATGTTCGGCGAGCGGCTCGACCCGATGGTCCTCGGCGAGGCGGTCGCGATCACCAAGGCCTGCCAGGTGTTCATCGCCGTCGGCAGCAGCCTCCAGGTGCAGCCCGCCGCCGGCCTCGCGGGCGTCGCCGCCGACCACGGCGCCCGGCTCGTCATCGTCAACGCCGAGCCGACGCCGTACGACGAACGCGCCGACGAGGTGATCCGCGAACCGATCGGCACCGCACTGCCGGAGCTGCTGCGGGGGCTCGGCATGATGAGCGGCCAAGTGGACTGACCCGGCACCGCCATGGTTAGGGGCGGATGCCGTCGCAGGCGATGTGCAGCTGGCGTGGACCGCGCAGCACGGCGTTCTGCCGGTACGGGGGCGGGTCCGCCAGCAGACGTGGGTTGTCCAGTCTCCGGGCCAGCTCCGCCAGGGCGAGCTGGGCCTCCAGCCGGGCGAGCGGGGCGCCGAAGCAGCTGTGGATGCCGCTGCCCAGGCCGAGGTGCTGGATGTCCGGGCGGTCCGGGTCGAAGCGGTCCGGGTTCTGGAAGCGCCGGGGATCGCGGTTGCCCGACGCCAGGACCAGCCACAGGGTGGCGCCCTTGGGGATGGTGACGCCGTGGACCTCGATGTCGGCGAGGGTGGTGCGCTGCGGCACCAGTTGCACCGGCGGCTCGAAGCGCAGCAGTTCCTCGACGACGGGGACGGCCAGCCGCGGCTCGGTCCGCAGCCGCTCAAGGACGTCGGGATTGCGCAGCAGGGTCAGCATCCCGTTGGTGATGAGGTTGACCGTGGTCTCGTGCCCCGCGATCAGCAGCAGCGCCGCGGTGCTGAGCAGTTCCATCGTGGTCATCGGGCCGTCCTCGCCCTCGGCCGTCGCCAGCTGGGAGAGCATGTCGCCCGCGGGGTTCTTGCGGCGCTCCTCGATCAGGCCGGCCAGGTACATGCCCAGCTGCATCCGGGCGTCGTGCGCACCCTTGCCCCGCTCGGCGGAATCCGCGTCCGGGTCGGGGTCCAGGCTCGCGGCGAGGGTGTCCGCCCAGGAGTGGAAGCGCGGCTCGTCCTCACGCGGTACACCGAGCAGCCGGCAGATCACCGTCACCGGGAAGGGGTAGGAGAACTGCTCCACGAGGTCGATCCGGCCCGGGTCGCCGATGCCGTCGATGAGGCCGGCGACGATGTCGTGAAGCTCGGGGCGCATCCCGTCGATGCGGTGAGGGGAGTGCGGCGGGCCGAAGGGCCGGTTCGTCATGCGGCGCAGCCGGTCGTGTTCCGGCGGGTCGAGCTTCAGGAAGCCCGGCGGCAGGGCGCTCTCCTCCTGGGGCGCCTCGGCCAGCGGGTCGGCGGCGTTCGAGGCGAGGTTGCGGGCGTCGGAGCTGATCCGGGGATCGTGCAGGAGACTGCGGATCTCGTAGTACGTGCTGACGACGTAGGGCCCGTCGCTCTCGTGGTGGACCGGCGTCTTCCGCAGCTCCTCGTAGAGCGGGTAGGGGTTGGCACGGTTGGCGTGGTCCAGGATCTGGTGGAGCAGGGATGGCTTCATGGCGGGTCCTCGTGGCCGTGCGGGTCAGAGGGCGGGGGTGAACGTCGTCCGGCGGTCGGCCGGCGAGTAGCCGCTGAGGGTCACGGTGGGGCCGTGGGTGGGAATCGACGGGTCGGGGAAGTCCGCGTCGACGGGCCGCTGTCCGTCGGGTGGCCGGTCCACCGTGGGGAACGGCAGCGGGAACGGCGTGGTGCGCTCGATCAGCTCCTGGTAGAACGGCAGCCACCGGCCCTGGTCGAAGGCGACCGCGCCGATGACGCGCCCCTGGTATCCGTAGACGCCGATGAACCGGCGGCGCTCGAGTGAGCCCTGCGAGATGAGGATCTCCGTCCCCATCGACGGCACCCCGACCGACTTGATGTTGACTCCGAACTGCGCGGACCAGAACGACGGCACCTCCATGTGAGGGATCCGGTCGGTGCTCCGGCTGAGCATGTTGTGCGCCGCGATCCCGGCCTGGGTGACGGCGTTGCCCCAGTGCTCCAGGGCCAGGAACTGGTAGCCGAACAGGGGGTGCGGACAGCGGGCGACATCGCCGGCCGCGTAGATGTCATCGGTGACGATTCCGCGGATGTCGAAGGCGCGGCAGCCGGCGTCGCAGGCGATGCCGCGGGGGCCGGCCCCGAGTCCGGACCCGGCGAGCCATTCGGTGTTGCGGGTGGCGCCGAGTGAAACGATCACCACGTCGCTCTCCACGGTGGAGCCGTCGGACAGATGCGCCGCGCGTACCCGCCCCGAGGCGTCGCCCTCCAGAGCGGTGACCGTGACCCCGCACAGCAGGTCCACACCGTGCTCGCGCTGCATCTCGGCGGCGACCGCCCCGACCACGCCACCGAGCGCCCCGACGAGTGGCGCCCCACCGCGTTCCGCGACCGTGACGGGCAGGCCGCGCTCTCGGCAGGCGGAGGCGATCTCCGACCCGGTGAACCCGGCCCCGATGACCAGGACCCGCCTGGGTCCCGCCGCGAGACGCCGGGCGAGCGCGGCGCTGTCGTCGCAGGTGCGCAGGCAGAAGACGCCGTCGAGTTCCGCCTCAGCCTCCTGCGGCCACGGTCGCGCCCTGACCCCGGTGGCGATCAGCAGCCTGTCGTACGGCACCTCGTCGCCGTCGGCCAGCCGCACCCGCCGGGCGGCCATGTCCAGTCCGGTGGCCGCGACACCGAGCCGCCAGGTCGCGTCGACGGATCGGAGCCTGGGCAGTGCGGTGCGCTCGGCGCTCGCCCGGCCCAGCAGCACCTGCTTGGACAGCGGGGGCCGGTCGTACGGCTCGCTGGGCTCGTCGCCGATCATGGTCAGTGACCCCGCGAAGCCCTTGGCCCGCAGGGTCTCGGCGGCCCGCAGGCCGGCCAGCGAGGCGCCGACGACGACGATGCGGCCCTCGCGCCTGAGCCGTTCCAAGGATCCGTCACCGGGCACCGGACACCGCCTCGGCCGGTACGTCCACGGCATCGACGAGGATGGCCTGGACGGGGCAGGCCGCGGCCGCCTGGGCCAGCTTCTCGCGCTGTGTCTCGTCGACCTCGGGGTCGTACAGCAGCGCCTCCTCGCCGTGCATGGCGAAGACCTCCGGGGCGAGGAACGCGCACTGCGCATATCCCTGGCAGCGGTTGAGATCGACGGCAATCCTCACCACGGGATCGGTCCTTCCAATGGCCCGGTCAACCCTCCATCGACCACTCTCGGTGGCCGGAGGGGATGCGACGACGAGAGGGAGACCGTTCGGGTGAGCGGTGCGGCCGGATCAGGCCGGGGCGGCGGGCCGTGCCGCGGCACGACGGCGTGCCCACAGGATGTGCAGGCTGAGGAGCAGCGCCCAGGCCGGGAAGACCAGTTCGGACCAGGGCACGTCCGCTCCCACCACGAGCAGCGTCAGGCCGGCCAGATAGCCGAGGACGACGAGCGGGCGCGGCAGGGCGCCGAGCCGGCGGCCGATGGTCGAGGTCGTGATGATGAACACCGCCGCCATCCGCATGGCGTACGTGGTCAGCAGGGCGTAGGCGAAGTCGCGGCCGAAGGGAGCGCCCTGCTGCCGGCTCTCGTCGAGCACGGTTCCCGCTGCCGCGGCGGCGCCGAACAGGGTGGCCACGAAGACCAGGCCGCTGCCCAGGAACACGGTGGAGACGAACCGGTCCTCGCCCTCGCCGACCTGCTCGCGCAGGGCGCCCATGAACCACAGGAACGCGATCCCGGCGAACGGGAGCAGTTCCAGCGCGGTCCGCACGGCGCTCCGCTGTCCGGCGTCGAGGGTCACGTCGTCCGCGCCGGCGCCGTCGGGCAGAGCGATCCGCACCAGAACGATCGCCGTGGCCATCAGGACCGCGAACACCACCCCGGCCACCCCGGCGGCCCAGGGTGTCGCGAGGTGCTTGTACTTCCGCGCCATGGGCCCTCGCCTTCTGCCTGCTTCTCCTTCGTACAGACACCAGCGTGCGCGGGACCCACGCCACCGGGGTCACTCGGGAGGAAGCGCCGCGTGGGCCATACAGGTCACGGCCGCGCCGAAAAAGCCGCTGCGCGGGCTCGGCGGGTGACCCAGAATACGATCATGACCTCTCGGATACGCCATACGACGATCGACTCCTCCGACGCCTACCGCCTCGCCGGCTTCTGGTCCCAGGTGCTCGACTTGCCCGTGCACGAGGACGACGAGCCGGGCGACGAGGAGGTGCTGATCGAGGCAGCGGGGCTGCTGTTCGTCACCGTCCCGGAGGCGAAGACCGTCAAGAACCGCGTGCATCTGGACCTTCAGCCGCAGGACCTCACCCGGGACCAGGAGGTCGAGCGGGTTCTCGCCCTCGGCGCCACCCTGGTCGACGACCGCCGCAACGCGGACGGCACGGGCTGGGCGGTCCTGGCCGATCCGGAGGGCAACGAGTTCTGTGTGGAGCGCGGCGCGGCGGAGCGGGCGGCCGGCTGAGCCGGCCGGTCTCAGAACAGCGCCGTTCCGCTCTCGAAGTCCAGCAGCCGCTGTTTGCGGTCCAGGCCGCCGCCGTAGCCGGTGAGGCTTCCGCTCGCGCCGACCACGCGATGGCAGGGGACGATGATGCCGATCGGGTTCTTGCCGTTGGCGAGGCCGACCGCGCGTGAGGCGCCGGAGTTGCCCAGGGCGTCGGCGAGTTGGCCGTAGGAGCGGGTCTCGCCGTACGGGATCTTGCGCAGCTGTTCCCAGACGCGGCGCTGGAAGGGCGTTCCGCCCAGGCTCAGTTCGAGCGTGAACTCCTTCAACTCACCCGCGAAATAGGCCTTCAGCTGCTCCTCGGCCGCTCCGAAGAGGGACTCGTCGCGGGTGCCGAAGGATTCCTCGGGTGGACGGTGGCGTTGATCGGTCATGTAGAGGCCGCTCAGGACGCCGCCCTCGGCGACGAGGGTGAGCGGGCCGTACGGGCTGTCGATGACGGTGTGCTGCTTCACTGGATTTCCTTACATGGGTAACACGGTTGCACGCGTTACACGGGCTACACGGGGAGGAAGTTGATCGGGTGGCTGTCCGTCGCCCACAGGTACTGCACGGCGTACGCCCGCCAGGGGCGCCAGGCCGCCGCGCGGGCCGTGAGGGCCGCCGGAGTGGACGGCAGGCCCAACTCCTGGGCGGCGCGGCGGATTCCGAGGTCGGTGGGGAGGAAGGCGTCGGGGTCGCCGAGGGCGCGCATCGCGATGACGTCGACCGTCCAGGGGCCGAAGCCGGGGAGGGTCAGGAGGCGGGCCCGGGTTTCCGGCCAGTCACTGTCGGGTCCCAGGCGCACCTCGCCGTCGGCGAGCCGGCCGACCAGCGTCGTGAACGTCGTACGGCGGGTCCTGGGCATCGCCAGTGACTCCGGGTCCACCGAGGCCAGCGCCTCGGGGGACGGGAAGAGGTGGGTGAGGCCGCCCTCGGGGTCGTCGATCCGCTCGCCGTGGGCGGTGACCAGTCGGGCCGCGTGGGTGCGCGCGGCGGCGGTGGAGACCTGCTGGCCGAGCACGGCCCGTACGGCGAACTCCGCCTCGTCGACCGTGCGCGGCACCCGTCGGCCGGGCGCCTTGTCGACCAGCGGCGCGAGCAGCGGATCGGTACGCAACTGGTCGTCGATCGCGACCGGATCGGCGTCCAGGTCGAGCATCCGTCGGCACCGGCTGATCGCCACGGTCAGGTCGCGCAGGTCGGAGAGGGTGAGCCGGCAGCCGATGTGGTCGGGCTGCGGGGTCAGGTTCACGATGCCGTGGCCGTACGGCAGCCTGAGCGTGCGCCGGTACGCACCGTCCCGCCACTCCTCGACCCCGGGCACGGCGGTCGCCGCGAGGTGGCCGAAGAGGTTGTCGGGGTTGAGGGGGGCGCGGAACGGCAGGCGCAGGGTGAGCGCGCCGGCGGTGTTGCCCGGGGTGATGCGGGGTGCGCGGGAGCGCAGGTCGGTCGGCGCGAGGGCGAAGACCTCGCGGACGGTGTCGTTGAAGGTGCGGATGGAGGCGAAGCCGGCCGCGAAGGCGATGTCGGCCATGGGCAGGGGTGTCGTCTCGATGAGGAGGCGGGCCGCCTGGGCGCGCTGGGCGCGGGCCAGGGCCAGCGGGCCCGCGCCGAGTTCGGCGAGGAGCTGGCGTTCGACCTGCCGGGTGCTGTAGCCGAGCCGGGCGGCGAGGCCGGGCACGCCCTCGCGGTCGACGACGCCGTCGGCGATCAGCCGCATCGCGCGGGCGACGAGGTCGGCGCGCTGGTTCCACTCCGGGGAGCCGGGGCTGGTGTCCGGGCGGCAGCGCTTGCAGGCCCGGAATCCGGCCTGCTGGCAGGCGGCCGCGCTCGGGAGGAACCGCATGTTCTCCGGCTTGGGCGGGACCACCGGGCAGCTGGGCCGGCAGTAGATCCCGGTGGTGACGACCGCCGTGAAGAACCATCCGTCGAAGCGGGCGTCCTTGGACTGGACGGCGCGCACGCAGCGCTCCGTGTCGGTGTGCATCCCCTTCTGCATACGTCCAGCATCGGCCACGGGAGCGGCAAGGGCTGGCGAGAATCCGACATCAACCTCGTCTGTCCTGGGAGCTGCCGGATCACCCTGGACGAAAACCGTTCACATGAACAATCATTCATGCGTTCATGTACGATGGGTAAGATACCCCTCATGGGTCATGGAGCCGTCACCGCCGCGCAGGACGCCCCCGAGCGCGTACGTCTGGACGCGGCCAACGCGGCCAAGGTGGCCACCACCCTCCAGGCCCTCTCCACGCCCTCCCGCCTGCTGATCCTGGCGCGGCTCCGCGAGGGGCCGCTGCCGGCCACGGAGTTGGCGGCCGAGGTGGGCATGGAGCAGTCCGCCTGCTCGCACCAGCTGCGGCTGCTGCGCAATCTGGGCCTGGTGGTGGGCGAGCGGCGCGGCCGGTCGGTGGTGTACGCGCTGCACGACCACCATGTCGCCGAGCTGCTCGACCAGGCCGTCTACCACGTGGAGCATCTGCGGCTGGGCATCAGCGACGCGACCGAGTGAGCCCGCGCCGCCGGCTCGGCGGCGCCTGCGTCACGACGCGTCCGGACCCGGAGTCGGCCCCACACCCCGCAACTGCTGGACGTTCCCGCCCAGTTCGGGCCGGAGCCTCTCCAGCAGGGCCGGTTTGGCGCTGACCACCCAGCGGGTGCCGACGAGGTACTTGCCCCCGTAGACGGCGGCCGCGTCCAGCCAGGTCAGCTTGTACTTCTCCGCCGGGAACGTGGTGATGAGGTAGTCGCCCTCCTTGGTGTGGCAGACCCCCTCGCGCAGTTCGTCCGCGTCGGTCCTGATCTTGACCTTGCAACCGGTCAGATCGGCGATCACCTCGACCTTCGCCGGTGCCACGACGCCGGCCACGGTGGCGGAGACGTTCGTCGGGCTGCTCTGCGCGGAGGTTCCCTTGTCGTCACCGCCGCCGCACGCGGTGGCGGTGAGCAGGAGAACCAGACCACAGGCCGGCGCGACGAGAGCGGTGCTTGCTCTGCTTCCTCGGTGTAGCTGCACGAAGGAGGTACGGATCAAGGCCGGTCGACGTTCACCTCGGGGTGTCGGGTGGGCCCGGTCGGCAGCCAGCGGGCGGTGTAGGCCCGCAGTCCGTCGAGTCCGGCGCCGCGGGCGACATAGCCGAGGTGGCCGTCGGGCCGTACGAGTCCCTGGGCGACGCCCGGCCAGGGGCTCCGGTCGCCGAGGCGGTGCACGGTGATCAGACCGGCCCGGCCGGTCAGGACCGGGGCGAGCCGCTCGTCCGGCCAGAGGTGCGGCGGGCCCGCGAGCAGCAGATGCCAGCCGGGGGCGGCGGTCCGTGCCTGGAGGCCGCGGGGCAGGTCGGGCAGCCGGTCGCCGGCGCGTGGGCCGCGGCGGGGCGGGCGGGTGCCCGTCGTGGAGGCGGGGCTGCGGCGGTAGTGGATGCCGAGTTCGGAGACGGTGCGGAAGACCCGGCGGCGGAGCGTCGTCGCATGCTTCACCAGCGGGGCGACACGCGGAACGAGGCGCTCGCGGGCGAACCGGAGGACGGGATTCGGGCTCGTGCCGATGACGAAGGCACGGTCGGTGAAACGCCGTACGGCGCGGCCGACCGGGGCCCGCTCGGCCCCGTACGTCTCCAGCAGCTCCTCCGGCGCGGCGTCCCGGCACACGAGGGCGAGCTTCCAGCCCAGGTTGAGGGCGTCCTGGATACCGGTGTTCATGCCCTGTGCCCCGGCCGGGCTGTGGATGTGGGCCGCGTCGCCGGCGAGGAAGAAGGGGCCGGAGCGATAGCGGGCGGCGCCCCGGTTGTGGAGCCGGAACTCGGTCATCCAGACGGGATCCCGCAGGACCAGGCCTTCCGCGCCGTACCGTTCGGCGATCCCTTGCAGCATCGGCACCGTCACCTTTTCCTCGGGGGCGCGGGAGGGCCGCATCGCGAGCATGCGCCAGGGGGCGGGCGAGCCGAGCGGGAAGAAGAACACCATCCCGCCCCCGGTCATGTACGAGTGCACGGCACCGGGCTCCAGCCCGTCCACCTCCAGGTCGGCGAGCAGGTACGTCTGCGGGTAGGCGTACCCCTCGAAACCGATACCGGCCTGGGTGCGCACCGTGCTGTGCGCGCCGTCGCAGCCCACGACATGACGGGCCGTCACGCTCTCCTCCACACCGTCACGGCTCCGCAGCAGACAGTCGACGTACGGCCCCTGCCGCTCCAGCCGCACCAGCTCGGTGCCGCGCTCGACCGTAACGTCCCGGGCGGCCAGGTGCTCACCGAGCACGCTCTCCGTCTCCGCCTGCGAGAGGAACAGCAGGAAGGGGTACGGAGTGTCGGTCGCGCCGATGTCGAACAGCGGCACCGACACCGTGCGCCGCCTCAAGTGCAGCCGCAGTCCCACCGCGGGGTTGCCGCGCGCCAGGAGCTCCTCGGTCACACCGAATCCGGCGAGTGCCTCCAGGGTGCGGGGCTGGATGCCGAGCGCCCGGGACTCGCGCACCCGGTCGAGGGAGCGGTCGACGATCCGGAACCGGGTTCCGTAGGCCCGCAGTTGAGCGGCGAGCGCGAGCCCGGTGGGGCCGGCGCCCACGATCAGCACGTCCAGGGGTGGTGTCATGGATCCACCGTAGGCACTGGGCGGTGATCGGTTCCCGCCGCGGTGCACCGACCAGGACCTGCGCCGCGGCCCGGGGATCACGGCACGTAGGCTCGTCGGCATGGTTGAGCATCGAACGGTCGAGGCGAACGGCGTCCGGCTGCACATCGCCGAGCAGGGCGACGGCCCCCTGGTGCTGCTCCTGCACGGCTTCCCCGAGTCATGGCACTCCTGGCACCGCCAGTTCGGCCCGCTGGCCGACGCGGGCTTCCGGGTGGTCGCCCCCGACCAGCGCGGATACGGAAGCAGTGACCGCCCCGACGCCGTCGACGCGTACACCATCCTCCATCTGGTCGGCGATGTCGTCGGCCTCATCCAGGCCCTGGGCGAGGAGAAGGCATTCGTCGTCGGCCACGACTGGGGTGCGCCGGTCGCCTGGCACACCGCGCTGCTGCGACCGGACGTGGTGCGTGGCGTGGCGGGCCTGAGCGTGCCGCCCCCGTTCCGGGGGACGCGGCCTCCGCTGGCCGCCATGGAGGAGCGCTTCGACGGCCGGTTCTACTGGAACTACTTCGCCCGCCGCGGCGTCGCCGACGCCGAGTTCGCGAAGAACACACGCACCACCTTGCGGAAGTTCTTCTACGCGGCGTCCGGCGACGCCCCCGGCGCCGGCTCCGGCGTGCAGCCGCTGATCGATCCCGAGCACGGCTGGCTCGCCACCCTGCCGGACCCCGAGGTGCTGCCCGACTGGTTCACCGAGGACGACCTCGACGCACTCACCGAGAGCTTCTCCCAGGGCTTCACCGGGGCCCTCAACTGGTATCGCAACCTCGACCGCAACTGGGAACTGACCGCGCCCTGGCACAACGCGGTCGTCACCCCGCCCGCCCTGTACGTCTACGGCGACCGGGACCTCGTCCCCGCCTTCCCCGGCACTCCCGAACTCATCGAGAGGCTCCCGGACCTGATGCCCAACCTGTGGCGCAGGCCCGTCGAGCTGGCCGGCTGCGGACACTGGACCCAGCAGGAACGCCCGGACGAGGTGAACGCGGCGCTCGTCGAGTTCCTGACGGCCTGTTCCGGCTGAGCCCTACCCGACCTGTTCCTCGAACACCTCGTACGCCCTCTGGTCGAAGAGGACGAACCTGACCTCCTCGACCGACGTCCGCGCCGCCCGTACCGTCGCCACCGCGATCCGGGCGCCGTCGTCCATCGGCCAGCCGTAGATGCCGGTGGAGATGGCCGGGAAGGCGACGGACCGCGCGCCCAGTTCGTCGGCGATCCGCAGCGACTCGCGGTAGCAGGAGGCCAGCAGATCCGAGCGGTCCTCGGAGGCGGACCAGACCGGGCCCACCGTATGGATCACCCATCGCGCGTCCAGGTCCCCCGCCGTCGTGGCCACCGCCTGCCCCGTCGGCAGGCCCTTGCCGTACCGGGAGGCGCGCAGCTCACGGCACTCGGAGAGGATCGCGGAGCCGCCGCGGCGGTGGATGGCGCCGTCGACTCCTCCCCCGCCGAGGAGGGAGGAGTTGGCGGCGTTCACGATCGCGTCCACGGACTCTCGTGTGATGTCGCCCTGGACGAGTCTGATGGTGGTCATGACTGTCTCTATAGCAGGCGGTGGGGGCCGCCGCAGGTCACCGCCAGGCGACCGGCAGCGAGCGCACTCCGTGGACCGTGCTGGTCGAGAGGGCGAGCGACTCGGGCGGCACCGTCAGGCGCAGGGTCGGCAGCCTGCGGAACAGGGCGGCCAGGCCCAGCCGGAGCTCTGCGCGGGCCAGGGACTGGCCGAGGCACTGGTGCAGTCCGTGGCCGAAGGCCAGGTGGCCGGACGCATCGCGGCGGACGTCCAGGGAGTCGGGGTCGGAGTACGTCGAGGGGTCGCGGTTGGCCGACTGCAACGCCACCACCACGCCCTCCCCGGCGCGGATGCGGACCCCGGACAGCTCCACGTCCTCCATGGCGATCCGCCGTATCCCCGAGTGGATGACGGTCAGATGGCGCAGGAGTTCCTCCACCGCCCCGGGCCACAGGGAGTCGTCGGCGCGCAGGGCGTCGAGTTGGGCGGGGTTGTGCAGCAGGGCGATCACGGCCAGCGGGAACATGTTCGCCGTCGTCTCATGACCCGCCAGCAGCAGCAGGGAGACCATGCCGGTGGCCTCGTCGAGGCCGGCCTCGCCGGGTCGCCACCCGCTCCGTGGCCAGCCGGGAGATCAGGTCGTCGGCGGGTTCCTCGGCGCGTCGCTCGATGAGGGCGCGCAGATAGCCGTAGAGCGCCATGCGGGCGCTCATCGCCTCGGCCGGGTCGCCGGCGACGCTGGTGAGGGCGTTGGACTTCTCGCGGAAGAAGCCGTGGTCGTCGTAGGGGACGCCGAGCAGTTCGCAGATGGCCAGGGTGGGCAGCGGGAGTGCGTACGACGCCACCAGGTCGGCTTCCGTCGTGCCGCCGTCCGTCATCGCGTCCAGCAGGTCGTCGCAGATCCGCTGGATCGCGCCCTCCATCTGCTCGATGCGCCGGAAGGTGAAGTCGGGGATGAGCATGCGCCGCAGCCGGGTGTGGTCCGGCGGATCCATCTGGTGGAAGAGGCCCGGGGCCTGCGGGGGTGCGCCCGGGCGGGTGTGGGGGAAGTCCGGGTGGTTGGCGTCGGCGCTGAAGCGGGGGTCCGCGAGGACCGTGCGGGCGTCCTCGTGGCCGGTGATCAGCCAGGGGCTGTTGTCGCCCCAGATCGTCACCCGGCGGATCGGCTCCTCGGACTGCCACTTGGCGTATTCGGGTGCCGGGTCGAGCAGGGGGCGGATCGTGGGGAGCGGCGGGTGGGTCGTCATTTCTCGGTTCCTTCGGTGGACAGGCCCGCGAGGCCCAGCAGCAGGGACTTGACCTGCGTGGCCGCGTAGGCCTCCCGTGCCGGGTCCGGCTGCGAACACAGCAGTACGGGGCCGTCGGCGGGGTCGGCGGGCAGACGGCCGTGGCTGCCCCGGACGCCGGACGGGTTGAGCGGGACGGTCCTGAGGCGGTAGCGCAAGCCGAGCTTCTTGCGGGCGACCTGGCCGACGGCGCGCAGCTTCACGCCCGGGACCGTGTCGTCGTAGAGGAGTTCGGCGGGGTCGTAGCCGGGCTTGCGGTGGATCTCGACCTGGCGGGCGAAGTCGGGGGCGCGGTCGTCGTCCAGCCAGTAGTAGTACGTGAACCAGGCGTCGGGGTCGGCCACGGCGACGAGTTCGCCCGAGCGCTCGTGGTCCAGGCCGTGCGCCGCCTTGCCGTCGGCGTCCAACACCCGCTCCACGCCGCCCAGTTCGGTGACGATCTTCGCGACCGCCTCGGTGTCGGCCGGGTCGCGTACGTACACATGGGCGATCTGGTGGTCGGCCACCGCGAAGGCGCGGGAGGTCCACGGGTCGAGGTACTCCATGCCGTCCTGTGTGTACACCTCCAGCAGGCCCGCCCGGCGCAGCGCCCGGTTGATGTCGACGGGGCGGGAGGCGGGCGCGATGCCGTACTCGCTGAGTGCCACGACGGTCGCGCCCTCGCGCAGGAAGTGGTCGAGCAACGGGCGCAGGGCGTCGTCGAGTCGGCGGGCGGCCCGGAGGGTGGCGTCCGAGTCGGGGCCGGAGCGCTGGGGCTCGTAGTCCATCTGCGGGATGTAGACGAGGGTGAGGTCGGGGCGGTGCTCGTCGAAGATCTGGCGGGAGGCGGCGAGGATCCACTGGGTGGAGGGCATGCCCGCGTTCGGGCCCCAGTAGGTGAAGAGGGGGAACGGGCCGAGCCGGTCGGTGAGTTCGTCGTGCAGGGAGGGCGGCCAGGTGTAGCAGTCGGGTTCCTTGCGGCCGTCGGAGTAGTAGACGGGGCGCGGGGTGACCGTCCAGTCGACGTCGGCGCCCATCGCGTACCACCAGCAGATGTTGGCGACCTTGTAGTCCGGGTTCGTCCTGCGGGCCGTCTCCCAGATCTTCTCGCCGCCGACGAGCGCGTTGTGCTGGCGCCACAGCATCACTTCGCCGAGGTCGCGGAAGTACCAGCCGTTGGCCACCGCGCCATGGGTGGAGGGCGGTTCGCCGGTGAGAAGGGTGGACTGGACGGTGCAGGTCACGGCGGGCAGCACGGTGTCGAGCCGGGCCTGGAAGCCGCGTTCGCCGAGGGCGGCGACGGCCGGCATGTGCTTCAGGAGCTTCGGGGTCAGGCCGACGATGTCGAGTACGACCACGCGGTTCATGAGGGGTCCTCCTTGAGGCCGAGGCCGGTCAACCGGTCGCGGGCCCAGGCGAGTTCGGCGGCGATGCCGCCGGGAAGGTCGGTGGGCGGTTCGGGCAGGACGGACCAGGTGTAGGTCTCGACCTCGATGTGGTCGCAGTCGGCCGACGCGCCGCCCAGCAGCCCCGCGAGGACCTGGTCGAGCTGGTCGGCGGTCGTACGTAGCGGGGGTTCGGGCCGGGTGTGCAGCGGGGCGTGGAAGTGGACGCGCCAGGGGCCGTCGGCGTTGGGGAGGCCGCCGTCGAGGGCGTCGGGCAGATCGTCCACGCCAAGGACGTCTCCGTCGGTCACCGTGCGGGTCTGGTGCAGGAACCGGGGTTCGGCGAGCCGGTGCAGGGCCGTTCGGGCGGCGGGATCGGCCGGGTTCGCGGCCTCCACGGCGCAGGACGCCTGGAGTTTGACCACGGGCAGCCCGGCCTCCGCCAGCCGGCGCAGGGCCTCGGCGGGCTGCTCGAACTGGACGGCGAGATGGCAGGCGTCGAGGCAGACGCCGAGCCGGTCGGGGTCCAGCCCGCCCAGTTCCCGTACCGCCTGGGTGGTGGTCTCGACGACGCACCCCGGTTCCGGTTCGAAGCCGACGCGGATACGGCGGCCCGTCCACGATTCGAGCGCGGCGAGCCCGGTGGCGAGCCGGTCCAGGGCATGGCGGGCCTCGTCGGCGCAGGCGCGGTGCCACGGGGTGCGCCAGGCGAGCGGCAGGGTGGAGACGCTGCCGTGGCCGACGTCGTCCGGGAGCAGGACGGCGAGGACGCGGGCGCAGTCCAGGGTGTATCGCAGCCGCGCCTCGTCGGCCCAGTCGGGCAGGTACACGTCCTTCTTGACGACCTCGCGGTGGAATCCCGCGTAGGGGAAGGCGTTGAGGGTGACGGTCTCCAGGCCGCGCGCCCGCAGCTCGGTCTTCAGCCGTGCCGACGCGGCTTCGTCGCCGGCGAGTTCGGTGACCACGGGACGGGCCAGCCACAGCCCGATACCGAGCCGGCCGGCCCCGAGGCGCTCGCGTACGGGTTCGGCGTACTCGGCGAGCTGGGCGATCACCCCCTCCAGGTCCTCGGCCTGGTGGACGTTGCTGCAGTAGCCGAGGTGGACGGTGGTGCCGTCGGGGTGCAGAAAGCGCATCGGACCCTCACGCTCCCCCGCGACGTATGGAGTTGCCCTGGAAGGTGGCCTCTTCGTCCGGCTTGGGCTCCTCCAGCTCCAGGCGTCCGCTCTGGCCGTAGAAGGCGACGGGGTTGCGCCACAGCACCTTGTCGACGTCGTCCTCGTCGAACCCCGCGGGGAGCATGGCGTCGGCGGTCTTCCGCGTCTTCAGCGGATCCGAACGCCCCCAGTCGGCGGCGGAGTTGACCAGTACCCGCTCCGTCCCGTGCTCCTTGAGGATCTCGACCATCCGGTCCTCGCTCATCTTGGTCCTCGGGTAGACCGAGAACCCGGCCCAGCAGCCGCTGTCGAGGACCATGCCGACGGTGAGCTCGTTGAGGTGGTCGAGGACGACGAGTTCGGGGGCGATGCCCGACTCCCGTACGACGTCCAGAGTGCGACGCGTCCCGGCGGCCTTGTCGCGGTGCGGGGTGTGCACGAGGGCGGGCAGCTCGTGCTCGATGGCGAGCCGTAGCTGAAGGGCGAGCGCCTCGTCCTCCTGCGGGGTCATCGAGTCGTAGCCGATCTCGCCGACGGCGACGACCCGGTCCTTGGCGAGGTAGCGGTCCAGTTCGTCGAGGACCGGGACGCAGCGGGGGTCGTTCGCCTCCTTCGGGTTGAGCGCGATCGTGCAGAAGTGCTGGATGCCGAACTGGGCGGCGCGGTACGGCTCCCAGCCCAGCAGTCCGTCGAAGTAGTCGTAGAAGCTCTCCGGCGAGGTGCGGGGCTGGCCCAGCCAGAAGGCGGGTTCGACGACGGCGCGCACCCCGGCGGCGTACATCGCCTCGTAGTCGTCGGTCGTCCGGGAGGTCATGTGGATATGGGGGTCGAAGATGCGCACGGTCAGCCCTCTTCCTTGAGTACGTCCGTGAGTGCGTCGGTGAGTTCGGGCGCGAGTTCGGCGTCGATGACGTCCGGGAAGGCGCGGACGACGGACCGGATGTCCTGGGGTACGTCACGTCCCGCGACGATCCGCTCGTGGGCGAAGTCGGCGAGCATCCGGGCCAGTTCACGGTCCGCGCGGGTGCCGAGGCCGCTGACGCGGTCGAGCGGGATCTCGCAGAAGACGCACTTCAGTACGGCCTGGCGGTACTCGGCGTCGGGGAGGTGCGCGGCGGCGTACGGGCCGAGGGCGGCCTCGATCAGGGTCGTGTCGTTGCCGCGCAGGGCCTCTCGTACGAGGGGGAGGGCGAGGTCGCCGAGGTCGAGCAGCGGCAGGGTCCGAAGGACCGCACGCTGTTCGGCCGGGTCGCCGTGCCGATGCAGACGGGTGACCTCCTCGGCCAGGGTAGGGCCGCGCAGGGGCAGCGCGGTGAGCAGGACGGCGCGGGCGGCCTCGTCCACGGACCAGTGCTCGGTGAGGCGGCCGTGCCCGCAGCGCCGTCGTGCGGCGGGGAAGAGACGCCGTACGGCGGCGGGTTCGACGGCGATCTCGGCGGCGCTCCCGTCCAGCCACGCGCGTGCCGTGGGGTCCAGCGCGGCGTTCAGGGCGGGGTGGGGGTGCGGTGGAACGGAGGGGGAGGTGGACGTGACAGCCATGGGGGGGAACAACTTCCGCTGAAGTGAGAGGAGTTGGGGCTGAGGGGGAAAGGGCCGGGGGGCAACCCCTGAACGGTGGGTTGCGGCTATTCGGCCGCGGCGGCCCGTTCGGCCGCGCGCAGGAACTCGATCGAACGGCGGGCGACTTCGGGCGCGTCGAGCGAGCCGCCCTGGATCTCCACGGAGACCAGGCCGGGGTGTCCGAGCTCGCGCAGGACGGCCAGCACGGGCGGGAAGTCGATCTCGCCGGCGCCGAATTCGAGATGCCGGTGGACGCCGCGCCGCATGTCCTCGATCTGCGTGTTGCGCAGGATCGGCGCCGCCCGGCGCAGACAGTCCAGCAGCGGCCGTTCCTCCACGCAGTGGGCGTGGCCGACATCGAAGGTGACCCCGAACAGCTCATGCCCGTCGACCAGTTGGGCGAGCCGCAGACAGCGCTCCACGGTGTCGACGAACATGTACGGTTCCGGCTCGAAGGCCAACGCCACCCCGTACTTCTCCGCCGTCTCCAGCACCGTCTCCACGCCCTCCGCGAGCCGCTTCCACGCGTCCTGCTCCGGCAGCCCGTCCGGCGCCGGGCCGCTGCACAGATGCACGGTGGGCGAGCCGAGGTCGGCGGCGATGCGCAGGGCACGGCGCAGCAGGTCGACCCTGAGCTCGGAGCCGTCCGACATCAGCGTGGGCAGATGCTTGCCCCAGAGGTCGAGGAAGTAGGGCGCGCCGGTCTCGACCGTGATGCCGAGACCCTGCCGGCCCAACTGCCGGGCCACGGCGGCGACGCGGCGGGGCAGGTCCTCGGCGTACGGGTCGAGGTGATTGTGGTCGAGCGTGAGGGCGACGCCGTCATAGCCCAGGTCGGCGAGGACGACGAGAACATCGCTCAGCCGGTGATGGGTGAAGCCGTTGGTGCCGTAGCCGAACTTCAGTGGGGTGGGGGGAGGTTTCATGGTGCCGGTTCCTCACACGGAGGTGGTGGGTCTCAGGTGGGGGATATGCGCCGGGCCAGCCGTCGCGCGAGGGGGTGCACGACGCCGAGCGCGGCGGCGACGCCCGGCGCCCCACCACGCGCGGTCAACGCCGCCTGAAGGGGCATCAGCCCAAGGATCCCGGCCCCAACGGCCCGCCGCACGTTCTCGCCCGAGGGCGCCCGTACGGCTCGGACCTGGGCGGTTCCATAGGTACCGAGGTAGGCGAGAGCACCGGCGGCGGTGACGGCGGGCAGGAGCTTTCCGGAGACGGTGAGGGCGGTGCGCACCTTCTTGGACCGGGCGGCGACAGCAACGCCCCTCAGGGGCGCGGGGAACTGCGCGACCAGCCACGACGGCGCGGAAGCCGGCAAGCAACCTTTCGCAGCGCTTCCGGCGCCGTCGCCCCGGGCCACCGGAACCGCCGTGGCAACCGCAACCGCCGCCGACACAGCAAGAGTCCCGACAGGAACCCGCACCGGCGCACCAGCCACCTCATGCCGGCTGAGAGCCATCAACGTCCCGGTATGCACACCGACCAGTCCAGCAGGCACAACGGCACGACGAAGGGCAACGCCGACCGATTCCGCACCCGGCCCAGGCACCACCGCCCCCGCCAGAACATCCAGCACCCGAGCCCCCGCCATGGCGAAGCCCCCCGCCGCCGTGGACTTGAGCTTCAGGTCGTACGCCCAGACCAGCCCTGCCAAAGGCAGCGCGGTGAACACACTCCGCCGACCACCCGCCACCGCGGCCAGCCCCAGCCCCGCCGCCGTGAGCCCCCCGGCCACGGCAAGGGCGGTACGCCGCGGAACACGCCCCGACGGCACCGGACGTTCGGGCCGCTCGACGGAGTCGACCGCCGCGTCGGCGTAGTCGTTGAGGGCCATGCCGGCCCAGTAGAGACAGACGGAGGAGCCGATCACTCCGAGGGTACGGGCGCCCAGGGGGCGTCCGGCGGCGGCCGCTCCCGCGATCACGTCACCGGGGACACTCAGCGCGGCCGGCGCTCTGACGAGCAGGGCGAGGTCGGCGAGGCGCACGGCAGACCGGGATCCACAGCGGGCAACCGCTTTCCGATCTTTCATGGCCGCACCCTACTCGGCGGCAGTTGAGCCTTCAGCTACCTACCCCCCGGTAAGCGGAGTGACAAAGAAGACACAGATTTCTCTTACCGCGAGGCCCGAACTACCGGTAAAGGTGGGTCGTTTGAGCCGTCTCACGGTTCCTGGCGCAGTCGCCGCCATACCGCCTTGGCCGCGTTGTGTCCCGACATGCCGTGCACGCCCGGTCCGGGCGGGGTCGCCGACGAGCAGATGAAGACGGCCGGGTGCGGGGTGGCGTAGGGGAAGAGCGACAGCTTGGGGCGCAGCAGGAGTTGGAGCCCGGAGGCCGCGCCGGAGCCGATGTCGCCGCCGACGTAGTTGGCGTTACGGGCGACGAGTTCGGCGGGGCCGGCCGTCGCGCGGGCGAGGACGCGGTCGCGGAACCCCGGGGCGTACCGCTCCAGTTGACGCTCCATGGCGTCCGTGAGGTCTCCGGTCCAGCCGTTGGGCACATGCCCGTACGCCCAGAAGACCTGCTTGCCCTCGGGGGCCCGGGTGGGGTCGGCGACGCCGGGCTGCACCGTGATCATGAACGGCTTGTCGGGCGCCCGGCCCTCCCGGGACACGGCGCGCAGCGCGGTGTCGATCTCCGCGCTGTTCCCGCCGATCTGCACGGTGCCGGCCCGCCGGGCGTCCGGCGCGGTCCAGGGCACCGGGCCGTCCAGCGCGTAGTCGATCTTGAAGACGCCGGGGCCGTAGCGATAGCCCTCGTAGTAACGGCCGAAGCCGGCGATCCGGGCCAGGGCGGTCGGTGAGGTGTCGAAGATGTACGCGCGCGCGGGCGGCAGATCGTCGAGCCGCTTGACCTCGTAGTCGGTGTGGACGCCGCCTCCGAGGTCCTCCAGATACGCGGTGAGGGCGTCGGAGATGGACTGCGAGCCGCCGCGGGCCACGGGCCAGCCGCGGGCGTGCGCCGCGAGGGCGAAGACCAGACCGATGGCGCCGGTGGCGAAGCCGCCGAGCGGGGCCATGACGTGCGCGACGAGGCCGGAGAACAGGGTCCTGGCCCGCTCGTCCTTGAAGCGGCGCATCAGCCATGTGGACGGGGGCAGCCCTACCAGGCCGAACCGGGCGAGGGTGACCGGGTCGCGGGGCAGCGCCGTCAGTGGCAGGGACATGAAGTCGCGGGCGAGGGTGTCCCACTTCGCCAGGAACGGCGCGACCAGCCTGCGGTACGGCCCCGCGTCGCGCGGTCCGAAGGAGGCGGCCGTCTCGGCCACGGACCGGGCCAGCACGGCGGCGGTGCCGTCGGTGAACGGGTGCGCCATCGGCAGGTCGGCGTGCAGCCACTCCAGGCCGTAGCGTTCGAGCGGCATCGCGCGGAACGCGGGTGAGTTGATGCCGAGAGGGTGCGCGGCGGAGCACGGGTCGTGCCGGAAGCCGGGCAGGGTCAGCTCCTCCGTGCGGGCTCCCCCGCCGACGGTGTCACGCGCCTCGAACACTGCCACGGAGAAGCCGCGGCGGGCCAGCTCCACGGCAGCGGTCAGTCCGTTCGGTCCCGCACCCACCACGACCGCATCGAGCATCGACGGCACCTTCGGACCCCTTCGTCAGCCGATGGCCATTGAAGGTCAGGATATGCCTGGGCACCGACAACACCGGGGCGCGGGTAAGGTCCGCCGGGTGACGCACCGCTTCCGCTTCCATGTGCCCGAGGAAGACACCTGGCACTGGTTCGAGCTGACGGACACGGGCCGGGTGGTACGGCAGATCTCCTTCCGGGGACCCGCCGGTGTGCCGGTGGTCGCCGCGGAGGCGGAGGAACTCGCGCTGACCCGGCAGGCGTGCGGGGACTGGGGCGTTCAGCTGTACGAGGTGGTGTACGGGGTGCCGGCGCGAGAGCCGGTCGTGGAGCCGGCGGACGCGCGGACGGTGGACCGGCGCGCATTCGACGTCGCGTGGGGCCGTGCCCGTGCGTACCGCCAGTGCGAGGTGCGGCACGACAGCGGTCCCCTGCCCGTCGGCACCCGCCTGACCGGCACTTTCACCGTCTCACCCTGGGGACCCGGCATGACCGGCGTGTTCGTCGACGTCGGCCTGCCCGCCCCGGGCTTCGTGGACGCCCTGATCCTTCTCCAAGCCGGGTGCCAGTGGCCCGCGGAGGGCACACCGGCCGAGTTCGAGGTGGTCGACCTGCGTGTCGGCCGCTCCCACCCGCAGATCAGACTCCGCCCGACAGCAGTCCCGCCACCCGCCGAGCCGTGGCCTCGTCCCGGGCCGCGGTGAACGGCAGGGCATTGTCACCGGTGACGCGGAAGGGCTCGCCCGTGAGGGTCAGGTGCGTGCCGCCGGCCTCCTCGACCAGGAGGATGCCCGCCGCGTGGTCCCATGCGGCCTCCCAGCTGAACGCGATCGCGTCCAACTCGCCGCGGGCGACGGCGAGATACTCCAGGCCGGCCGAGCCGCAGGGGCGCGGGGCGACACCGTCGGTCCACAGGCCGAGGAGCGCGCGCTTCTGCTCGTCGGTGGTGTAGTCCGGGTGGGAGGTGGCGATTTCGAGGTCGCGACCGGGCTCCGGCGCACCGGAGATCAGCCGCTCGCCGTCGAGGAAGGCGCCCTGGCCCCGTATCGCCGTGGCCAGTTGGTCGCGGGCGGGGGCGTAGGTCCAGGAGGCGAGGAGCACGCCGCGCTGAGCGAGCGCGACCAGCGTGCAGAAGCCGTCGTCCCCGTTGACGAACTGCCGGGTGCCGTCGACGGGGTCGACGATCCAGACCGGGGCGTCGCCGCACACCGCCTCGTAGGTCGCCGGGTCGGCGTGCACCGCTTCCTCGCCGACCACGACCGAGCCGGGCAGGAGCGCGCCGAGTGCCTCGGTGAGGTACTTCTCGGCGAGCCGGTCGGCGTCGGTCACCAGGTCGTGCGGTCCGCTCTTCTGGTCGACCTCGTGCTCGGCGAGCTGCCGGAAACGAGGCATGACCTCGGCCGCTGCCGCCCTGCGGACCGCTTCCGCCACGTCGGCGGAGTGCTGTGCGAGAAACTCTTCGATGGTTTCGTTGGTTCGGATCACGTGTCAATAAGAACATGCCCCACTGACAATCCCCGCCCGCCAGGTGGCTGCCGGATGGCATCGGCGTGAACTCCAGGGGTGCGAATCGGCAGGTCAGAGGCATGTTCTCAGCGCCGTACTCAGGGGCGGTGCTCAGGGGCGGTGCTCAGTGCCGGTCCTCAGCGCCCCACCGCGTACCCCTGCATCCCCCGCGGATTCGCCGCCGCCGAGAGGACCCCGGTGTCCGGGTCCCTCGCCACCGCGCACAGCCTGCCCTCCGACCACGCGTCACCGACGGTCACCTCATGACCACGCCGCCTCAGCTCGTCCACCACCGCGGCGTGCGTCCGGGACTCCACGGTCACGCTCCCCGGTCGCATCCCGCGCGGATGGAAGGAACCGGGGAAGCTGTCGTTGTGCCAGTTCGGGGCGTCGATCGCGCCCTGGAGGTCGAGGCCGCCGCGGACCCGCTCGCGCAGGGCGACCGCGAGGAGGAAGTGCAGCTGCCACTGGTCCTGCTGGTCCCCGCCGGGCGTGCCGAAGGCCATGACGGGCACTCCGTCGCGCAGCGCGATCGAGGGGGTGAGCGTCGTCCGCGGGCGCCGTCCCGGTGTCAGGGAGTTCGGCAGGCCCGCTTCCAGCCAGGTCATCTGGAGCCGGGTGCCGAGCGGGAAGCCCAGCTCGGGCACGACGGGGTTGGACTGCAGCCAGCCGCCGCTGGGGGTGGCCGCGATCATGTTGCCCCAGCGGTCGACGATGTCGAGATGGCAGGTGTCGCCCCGGGTGCCGCCGTCGGCGGAGACCTCGGGCTCCCCCGGCACCGGGGACGTCGGCGGCCTGGCGACCGTGGGCTCCCCCGCGCCCAGCGCGTCGAAGCCCGGCTCCTCGGTGGCCGCCCCGCGCGCGTGCGCGCTCAGCCGCGGGGTGCGCCCGCCCGGACTGCCGGGCCGCAGATCGTGGGACGCCTTGTCGCCGACCAGCTCCCGCCGGGCCGCGTTGTACCCGTCCGACAGCAGGTCGGCCAGCGGTACCTCGGCCGCGTCGCCGTACCAGGCCTCCCGGTCGGCCATGGCCAGCTTGCAGCCCTCGACCAGCAGATGGACGTACTCGGCGGACCCGTACCGCGGCAGCTCGTGCGGGAGCAGCGCGAGCTGCTGGAGGAGGACCGGGCCCTGGCTCCAGGGGCCGGCCTTGCACACGGTCCAGCCGTTCCAGTCGTACGTCGCCGGCGCCTCGTAGCTCGCGGACCAGTCGGCGAGGTCGGCGGCCGTGAGCGTGCCGGAGTGCCGCCGGCCGCTGGTGTCCGTCGTCGGGCGCCCGGCCTGCCGTACGAGGGCCTCGGCGATGAAGCCGGACCGCCACACCTCCCGCGCCGCCTCGATCTGCGCGACCCGGTCCCCGGCCCCCGAGACCTCGGCGAGCAGTCGCTTCCAGGTGGCGGCGAGGGCGGGGTTGCGCAGCAGTTCGCCGGGCCGGGGCGGCTCCCCGTCCGGCAGATACACCTCGGCCGACGAGGTCCACTCCGTCTCGAACAGCTCCCGCACGGTCTCGACGGTCTCGCCGACCCGCTCCACGGGCGCGTGTCCGTGCTCGGCGTACCCGATGGCGTACTCCAGCACCTCGGCGAGCGTCCTGGTCCCGTGGTCCCGCAGCAGAAGCATCCAGGCGTCGAAGGCACCGGGCACGGCGGCGGCCAGCGGCCCCGTCCCCGGCACCAGCTCCAGTCCGAGCTCCCGGTAGTGAGCGACGGTCGCCCCGCGCGGCGCGACCCCCTGCCCGCACACGACCCGCACCTCGCCGCCCGCCGGGGCGATGAGGATCGGCACCTCACCGGCCGGACCGTTGAGGTGCGGCTCGACCACATGCAGCACGAACGCGCCCGCCACGGCGGCGTCGTAGGCATTGCCGCCGCGCTCCAGCACCGCCATCGCGGACTGCGAGGCGAGCCAGTGGGTGGAGGACACCATGCCGAAGGTGCCCTGGAGGGTGGGACGGGTGGTGAACATCGGGTCGGTCACCTCGCTGTCGGCGCGGATCGGTCCATCCGATCTTCCTGTCCCACCTGTTCGGGCTTCAACCTTCCGGCTGGGACACGGCCGTGGGGTCCGGCTTCGCCGTGCTCCGCCGGGGCGGGGTGAAGGTGTAGAGGTCGAGCACGTCGGGGCAGGGTGCGACGCCGGGCCCGCCTGCCCGGACCCAGTCGACGATGTCCTCGGTCGCGTCGGGGTCGTTGACGAGGCCGAGCCAGACGGGACGGGCGCCCGCGGCGCGGCCTGCGGCGGAGGGCTGGACGACGATGACGTTGGCGTGTTCGCACACGTCGAGGCAGTCGGAGATGCGCACGGGCACGTTCTCGGCGAGCCGCGCGGACTGCTGGGCGTGATCGACTCCGGGCACCTTCGGCGTCCCGCAGCAGCAGTCCCGGCACACGACGACCCGGCTGGGCACCGGCTGTTTCGGGGGTGTCTGCACGTCAGTGCCTCTCCACGGGAGCGGTCGGCCGCAGGAAACGGATCACCGGGTGGCCGGGGTCGTCGGTGACCTCGGCGCGGACGCCGTAGACCTGCTCGATGAGGGCGGGGGTGAGGACCTCGGCCGGGGTGCCCTCGGTGACCGCGCGGCCCTCGCGCAGCACGAGCAGGCGGTCGCAGTACATCGCGGCGAGGTTGAGGTCGTGCAGGGCGATCACGGTGGTGACCGGGAGGTCCGCGACGAGGTCCAGCAGGTCGAGTTGGTGCTGGATGTCGAGGTGGTTGGTCGGTTCGTCGAGGAGGAGTTCGCGGGGTTCCTGGGCGAGCGCACGGGCGATCTGGGTGCGCTGGCGTTCTCCTCCGGAGAGGGTGTGCCAGGACTGGCCGGCCCGGGCGGTCAGTCCGGTGCGTTCCAGTGCCGCGGCCACCGTCTCGGCGTCGTCCGCCGTGGCCGGGGTCCAGGCGCGGCGGTGCGGGATGCGGCCGAGGGCCACGACGTCCCGGACGGTCAGTTCGGTCTGGGTGTCGGCGTGCTGTTCGACGGTGGCGACGCGCCGGGCGGTGGCACGGCGGCCGACCTCGGTGAGCGGGCGTCCGTCCAGGGTGACGACTCCGGCGGTGGGCGCGAGGACTCCGGCGAGGAGCCTCAACAGCGTCGACTTTCCGGACCCGTTGGGGCCGAGCAGGCCGACGGTCTCGCCGGGGCGCAGGGTGAGGGTGACACCGTCGACGATGACCTGGCCGGCGATGCGGCGTACGACACCCTGGGCGTGCAGGCTGGTCACGCCTTCCTCCGTCCCCGGTAGAGCACCGCCACGAACGCCGGCACGCCGATGAGGGACGTGACCACGCCCACCGGGACCTCCTGGGGGTCGAGGACGGTGCGGGCGGCGGTGTCCACCCACACCAGGAAGACGGCTCCGGTCAGCGCCGTGACCGGCAGCAGGCGGGCGTGGCCGGCGCCGGTGAGGGCGCGGGTGACATGTGGCAGGACCAGACCGACGAAGCCGATCGCGCCGGCACAGCTGACCAGGGCGGCCGTGAGCAGCGCGGTCGCGCAGAGCAGGACCAGGCGGGTGCGGGCGACCCGGACGCCGAGTCCGGCGGCGGCGTCGTCACCGAAGGCGAAGGCGTCCAGGGTGCGGGCGTGACCGAGGCAGACGGCGAGGACGACGGCCAGTACGGCGGTGCAGAGCAGCACCTGCCCCCAGTCGGCGCCGGAGAGCGAGCCCAGCAGCCAGAACAGCACGCCCCGGGTGGTCTCGGCGTCGGCCGAGGTCAGCACGATGAACGAGGTCAGTGCGGAGAACAGCTGCATGGCCGCCACCCCGGACAGCACGACCCGGTCCGTGCTGCCGCCGAGGACGTGGCTGAGCAGCAGCACCATCGCGAAGGAGAGCAGGGCGCCGAGGAAGGCGCCCGCCGACAGCGACACCACTCCTCCGCCGACGCCCAGCACGACGACGGCGACGGCTCCCGTGGACGCGCCGGAGGACACCCCGAGCACGAACGGATCGGCCAGCGGATTGCGCAGCAGCCACTGCATCACCGCCCCGCACACCGCGAGCCCGGCGCCGCACACGGCGGCGAGCAGGGTGCGCGGCATCCGCAGGTTCCACACGATGCCGTCCCGCAGCGGCGCCAACGCGCTCTCGCCGAGGCCGAGATGGGCGGCGACGGCGGCCCACACGTCCCCCGTGGAGATGTCGGCGGGCCCGATCGTCACCGCGACGGCGACCGACGCGAGCAGCGCGGCCAGCCCGCCGCCGGTCAACAGCAGCGTACGGACGCTCACTTGGCGCGTCCGTCGAGCGCGAAGTCGCGCAGTCCCGCGGCGACCTGCTCGATCCCTTCGACCGTGCGGATGGACGGGTTCATCGCCTGCCCGCTCAGCAGGACGTACCGCCTCTTCTTCACCGCGGTCAGACTGCGGGTGGCGGGGTTGGTCTCCAGGAAACGGATCTTGGCAGCGGCGGTCTCCGCGGTCTGCTGCTTGCGCGTGAGGTCGCCGATCACGATGACGTCGGGGTCACGGTCGGCGACGGTCTCCCAGTTGATCTGGGGCCACTCGTCGTGGGTGTCGGAGAAGGAGTTCTGCGCACCGACGGCCCGGGTGATGGCACCGGGCGCGCCGCAGCAGCCGGCGAGATAGGGCGACTGGGAGTTGGCGAACCAGTACATGAGGGAGACGCCGGAGGCGTCCAGCCCGTCGGTGGCCTTGCGCACCCGCTCCTTCAGCCCGGCGACGAGCTTCTCGCCGCGCGCGTCGACGCCGAACGCGCGGGCCAGGTCGCGGATCTCGCCGTACACGGCATCGAGGGTGAGCGGCTCGCTGCGCGATCCGTCGCCCCCGCTGTCGTTGTCCTTGCCCGCCGCGCAGTCGGAGGGCGAGACATACGTCGGCACTCCGAGCTTCTCGAACCGCTCGCGGGTGGCGACGCCGCCCTTGCCGAGGGTGGAGACGAACGAGGCGGTGACGAAGTCGGGTTCGGCGTCGAGGACTTTCTCGAAGGAGGGGTTGTCGTCGGCCAGGCGCGGCACGGACGCGTTGGCCTTCTCCAGGCCCTTCATCACCGGGTCCGTCCAGGTCGCCGTACCCGCGACACGGTCGGCGAGGCCGAGGGAGAGCAGGATCTCCGTGGTGCCCTGGTTGAGGGAGACGACGCGCTGCGGGGCCGCCTTCAGGGTGACCTCGTGCCCGCAGTTGTCGATGGTGCGGGGGTATCCCGCGCCGGCGGGCTTCGCGGTGTCCGCGCCGGAACCGCCGCCGCAGGCGGTGAGCAGGAGGACGGGAGCCAGCAGCAGGGCGGCTGGACGGAGGGCTGAGCGGAGCACGGGCATGCCTCGGGTGTCGGGGCTCGTACGCGGAGCCTGGCCTACGGACGTCCTCCCCGCCGGGCGGCGTGGAGTGCCAGCAGGTCTTCGGACTCGGGTTCGTCCGGACGGGGCGCCTTCCCGGTCTCCCAGTGGCGTGCTGTGCCCCGCCCGTCCCCCTCACCGCTGCGCGTCAGTTCCGGATTCGCACCGGATTCCCTGGCCTCGGATGTGGCTCGACTGGCCCGACGAGGCTATCAAGTCCGTAGGCCGCGTCCGCAGAGTCCCGCCTGCCCCGCGACGCCTGACACGCTCCCCCAGAGAGGGGACCCCCACCCGCCGCACCGGACGACGCCCAAGTACGTCCAGCACGAGGGCTCCCGCCCGGCACGCCGAGAGCACGCTCCCCCATCGCCGCCGCGGGGCCCGCCCTCCGGGCGGACGACGGGACTCTGCGGACACGGCCTAGGCCGGTCAGCTCGTGCGATCGGTCACGGGGTACGGCACGAACGTGCTGGTGTTCTGATCGATCCGCAGGGTCTGTCCGAGGGGCGGCGCGGCCCGCTGGGGGCAGTCGAGGCGTTCGCAGACGCGGCAGCCCATGCCGATCGGGGTGGCGGCGAAGGGGCTGGTGAGGTCGAGGCCGTCGGAGTAGACGAGACGGTGCGCGTGGCGGATCTCGCAGCCCAGCCCGATGGCGAACGTCTTGCCGGGCTCGCCCCAGCCGCCACGGTGCCGGGTGACCGCGCGGGCGGTCCACAAGTACCGCTGCCCGTCCGGCATTTCGGCGATCTGCACAAGGATCCGGCCGGGCGCGGCGAAGGCCTCGTAGACGTTCCACAGCGGACAGGTGCCGCCGGCCCGGGAGAAGTGGAACCCGGTCGCGGACTGCCGCTTGGACATGTTGCCGGCGCGGTCGACCCGGACGAAGGAGAAGGGCACGCCGCGCAGCCGGGGGCGCTGGAGGGTGCTCAGCCGGTGGCTGACGGTCTCGTAGCCGAGGCCGTAGCGGTCGGTGAGGCGCTCGATGTCGTAGCGGACCTCCTCGGCCGCCGTGTGGAAGGCGGTGTACGGCAACACCAGCGCGGCGGCGAAGTAGTTGGCGACGCCGATGCGGGCCAGGGTGCGGGCGGGCGAGTCGGCCGGGAAGTCCTCGGCGGCCTGCCGGTCCAGTTCGCTGCCGTGTTCCAGCAGGGCGAGCTGCGTCGCCATACGGAACGCGCGCTGGCCGGGGCGCAGCCGGGTCGAGAGGTGGAGGGTGCGGGTCGGTTCGTCGTAGTGGTGCAGATGGTCGCCGGAGCCGGTGGACAGGCGGATTCCGTGGGCGTCGGTGAGGCGTGCGGTCAGGGCCCGGAGGATCTCACCGGGCCGGATGCCGATCTCCTCGGCCAGTTGCTCGGCGGCGACGTCGGTGTCGTGGAGGTAGTTCTGGCGGCGGTAGAAGAAGTCGCGGATCTCCTCGTGCGGTGAGCGCGGCCCGGCGTCGGCGCTGTCGCGGCCGTCGGCCCCCGCGAGCCGCTCGGACAGCTGCTGGTTGCGGCGGCCCAGGTCGAGCAGGACCCGGGCGACCGCGGGCATCCGTGCGGCGAGTTCGGCGAGGTCGGACGGGGAGACCCGGGCGGCGGCGATCTCACCCGTCAGCGCCTCGCGCAGGTCGGCCACCAGTCGGGCGGTGTCGCGCTCGGAGAAGAAGCCCGGGTCGACGCCGAAGGTCTCGGTGAGCCGGAGCAGAACGGGCACGGTGAGCGGGCGGGAGTCATGCTCCATCTGGTTGAGATAGCTCGGCGAGATGGCCAGGACGCGGGCGAGTTCGGCCTGGCTCATCCGGCGCTCCTCGCGCAGCCGCCGCAGCCGCGCGCCCGCGTAGGTCTTGCTCACCTGCGCTCCTGTCGGATCCGGGACGGGATCCGGTCAGCGTATGCGAACCCGCGCCGCTCGCACCCTTCGCAAGATTGGCAATCGGCGGCGAGAAGATTCGCAGAACTTGGCATTCGTCCACCATTGATGGCACCCAGTGCCAGTGCCAGAGTTCCAGTGCGGCCCGCCGGACCCGGCAGACACCGCCCGGAACCGGGGCGCGACTCACGCCCTGACGTCGGAGATCCCGGCATCGGCGAGGTCCTGCATCGGCAGCATTGCTCAGCTTCGCCCCTGGCGACGGCGGGCCGCGTTTCACCCCTACGACACGCAGTGCCAACCCAGTCGCTCCCAGTGGGGGGTTGGCAGACACAACAACCGAGGAGACGGTGACAGTCATGGCAGAGGCGAGGACGCAGGCGGCCGACGAGCTCGCGCGGCGCTGGGCGAACGACCCCAGGTGGCGGGGCGTCGAGCGCACCTACGGCGCCGAGGACGTCGTACGGCTCTCCGGCAGCGTCCGCGAGGAGCACACCCTGGCCCGGCGCGGCGCCGAGCGGCTGTGGCGCCAACTGCACGAGCGGGACTACGTCCACGCGCTGGGCGCGCTCACCGGCGGCCAGGCCGTGCAGCAGGTCAAGGCGGGCCTCCAGGCGATCTACCTGTCCGGCTGGCAGGTCGCCGCCGACGCCAACCAGGCCGGGCACACCTACCCGGACCAGAGCCTGTACCCGGCCAACTCCGTGCCCCAGGTGGTCCGTCGGATCAACAACGCCCTGCTGCGCGCAGACCAGATCGCCACCGCCGAGGACGCGGGCGACACCACGGACTGGCTCGCACCGATCGTCGCCGACGCGGAAGCCGGCTTCGGCGGCCCGTTGAACGCCTTCGAACTGACCAAGGCGATGATCGCGGCGGGGGCCGCCGGCATCCACTACGAGGACCAGCTGGCCTCCGAGAAGAAGTGCGGCCACCTCGGCGGCAAGGTGCTGGTGCCGACCGCGCAGCACATCCGCACCCTCAACGCGGCACGGCTCGCGGCCGATATCGCCGATGTGCCGACGCTGATCGTCGCCCGCACGGATGCGCTGGCCGCCAACCTGCTGACCAGCGATGTCGATGAGCGTGACGCCGAGTTCGTGACCGGGGAGCGCACGGCGGAGGGCTTCTACCGGGTGCGGGGCGGCATGGCGCCGGTGATCGCACGCGGGCTGGCGTACGCGCCGTACGCCGATCTGATCTGGGTGGAGACCGGTACGCCGGATCTCGCGCAGGCCCGGGAGTTCGCCGAGGCGATCCACGCCCGGTACCCGGATCAGATGCTGGCGTACAACTGCTCGCCGTCCTTCAACTGGAAGGCGGCGCTGGACGACGACCAGATCGCCAAGTTCCAGCGGGAGTTGGGGGCAATGGGGTATCGGTTCCAGTTCATCACGCTGGCCGGGTTCCACTCGCTGAACCACGGGATGTTCGATCTTGCGCGGGGTTATGCCGAGCACGGGATGACGGCGTATGTGGACCTTCAGGAGCGGGAGTTCGCTGCGCTGGCGCAGGGGTTCACTGCGGTCAGGCATCAACGGGAGGTCGGTACGGGGTACTTCGACCTGGTGTCCACGGCGGTGAATCCTGCGTCCTCCACGACTGCGCTGGCCGGTTCCACGGAGGAAGAGCAGTTCCACTAGGTCCGGTTGTCGTCCGCGGGTGCGTGGGGGCTGGTCGCGCGGTTCCCCGCGCCCCTTGAGGACGTGTCCTCGCCTTCAGTCAGGAGAAACCGTTGTCCACTACTGCGCTCAACCACCGTGTCCGTGTTCTCGGCGCCCCCGGTCACCGGCACAACGAGATCGTCACGCCCGCCGCCCTGGATTTCCTGGGCCACCTCGCCGCCGCCTTCGGTGAGCGTCGCCAAGATCTGATGAAGGAGCGCCGGCGTCAGGCTCTGCGCCTGGCGAGCGGCTCTGTGCTCGACTTCCCCATGGTCACTTCCGCCGTGCGCGCCGATCCGACCTGGCGTGTGGCGCCGCCCGCCCCCGGGCTGACCGACCGGCGCGTGGAGATCACCGGCCCGCCCGACCGCCGTATGGCCGTCAACGCGCTCAACTCCGGGGCCCAGGTGTGGATGGCGGACTTCGAGGACGCCACCTCCCCGACCTGGGAGAACGTCATCGGCGGGCAGCTCACCCTGCTCGACGCCATCGAGCGCCGTATCGACTTCAGCACCCCGGAGGGCAAGGACTACCGGCTCGGCGAACGGCTCGCCACCATCGTGGTCCGCCCCCGCGGCTGGCATCTCGACGAGGAACACCTCGCGTACGAGGGCCATCCCGTGCCCGCCGCCCTCGTCGACTTCGGGCTGTACTTCTTCCACTGCGCCCAGCGTCAGATCGACGCCGGCCACGGCCCGTACTTCTATCTGCCGAAGCTGGAGAACCGGTACGAGGCCCGGCTGTGGAACGACGTGTTCGTCCTCGCCCAGGAACTGCTCGGGATACCGCGCGGCACGGTCCGGGCCACGGTCCTCATCGAGACGATCACCGCCGCGTTCGAGACGGAGGAGATCCTCTACGAGCTGCGCGAGCACAGCTCGGGGCTCAACGCGGGCCGTTGGGACTACCTGTTCAGCCTGATCAAGACCTTCGGTCACCGCACCGATTTCCTTCTCCCCGACCGGGCGAAGGTGACGATGACTGCTCCCTTCATGCGGGCGTACACCGAACTCCTCGTGCGCACGTGCCACCGTCGCGGCGCCCACGCCATCGGAGGCATGGCCGCCCAGGTGCCCGGCAGGGACCCGGCCGGGAATGAGGCCGCGCTGGCCACCGTCCGGCTGGACAAGGAGCGGGAGGCGGAGGACGGGTTCGACGGGTCCTGGGTGGCCCATCCGGGGCTCGTCCCGGTCTGCCGTGAGGTGTTCGGCGGTGTCCTCGGCGACCGGTCGCATCAGATCGACCGTATGCGTGACGACGTGGACGTCAGCGCCACCGACCTGCTGTCGGTGCGCCGGATCAGCGGGCCCCCCACACCCGAGGGGGTGCGCGTCAACATCGCCGTGGCGCTGCGCTACTTCGCGGCCTGGCTGCGCGGACAGGGCGCGGTCGCCATCAACGGCCTGATGGAGGACGCGGCCACCGCCGAGATCGCCCGGGTGCAGATCTGGCAGTGGCTGCGGCACCGGGTGATCGACCGGGAGACCGTGCTGCGGCTGGTCGACGACGAGATCGTGGCGCTGGGCGCCGAGTATCCGTGGGCGCCGGTCGACGAGATCCGCGCGCTGTTCGAACGGAGCGCGCTGGCGGGCGAGTTGCCGGGGTTCTTCACGCCGGACGCCTACCGCCGCCATCTGGTGCGGCGGACGGAAGCCGGGGCATGAGCGGGGGCATCGGGCGCGTCGGCGTGGTCGGCGGCGGGCAGATGGGGGCCGGGATCGCCGAGGTGTGCGCGCTGGCCGGACTCGACACCGTGGTCTGCGAGGTGGACGCGGTCGCGGCCCGCGCCACCCGGGAACGAGTGGGGGCTTCGCTAGACCGCGCGGTGCGACGCGGCAGGCTGGAGCAGGCCGCCGCGCGGGACGCGCTCGCCCGGACGGTGTTCACGGGCAGTCTGGAGGAACTGGCCGACCGGCAGCTCGTCGTCGAGGCCGTCGTGGAGAACCCGGACGCCAAGATCGAGGTGTTCTCCGCGCTCGACAAGATCGTCGAGGATCCGGCGGCCGTGCTGGCCACCAACACCTCCTCCCTGCCGGTCATGCGGCTCGGCCGGGCGACCGGCCGCGCGGACCGGGTCGTGGGCCTGCACTTCTTCAACCCCGTGCCGGTTCTGCCGCTGGTGGAGGTCGTGAGCTCCCTGCACACGTCGGCGGCGACGATCGCCAGGGTCGAGGACTTCGCGACCGGCGCCCTCGGCCGGACCGTGATCCGCTCCCAGGACCGGGCGGGCTTCGTCGTCAACGCGCTGCTCGTCCCCTACCTGCTGTCCGCCATCCGCATGGCCGAGTCCGGCTTCGCCACCGCCGCCGACATCGACGACGGCATGGAACTGGGCTGCGCCCACCCCATGGGCCCGCTGAAGCTCGCGGACCTGATCGGCCTCGACACGGTCGCCTCGATCGCCGAGTCGCTCTACGAGGAGTTCAAGGAACCCCTCCACGCCCCTCCCCCGCTGCTCCAGCGGATGGTGGAGGCGGGGTTGCTGGGCCGTAAGAGCGGCCGGGGGTTCCATGTGTACGGCCAGGTAGGCTGATCCGTGCAGCTGGTTCGCCCCGTCGGCCAGACGGGATGCGTCGCAAGAGGGAACCCGGTGGGAATCCGGGACTGCCCCGCAGCGGTGAGCGGGAACGACCGCCGTCATACGCACTGGGTCCGACGTACCGGGCCCGGGAAGCGACGGCCAGTAGGTGTCCTCCGGCCAGGAGGGCGTGCCCGCGAGTCCGAAGACCTGCCAACTGCCCGCGCGCGAACCACTCGTGCGCGGACATCCCGGTGACCTCGAGGGCGGGTCGGCGAACATGACCGAACGGACGGCCGTACGGCCGTTGCCGATCGGTTCGTCACCCCTTCGCGCTCTCGTCCCGTCGCCGGGATCTCAGGGATTCATCTCGCGAAGGAGATCTCCGTGACCACCAAGTCCGCAGCCGCGGCAGCACGGGCCACCGTGTACGGCTACCCCCGCCAGGGCCCGAACCGGGAACTGAAGAAGGCCATCGAGGGCTACTGGAAGGGCCGTGTCACCGCTGACGCCCTCCGCTCCACCGCCGCCGAACTGCGCCGCTCGAACTGGCGACGGCTCGCCGACGCCGGCATCCACGAGGTGCCGACCGGTGACTTCTCGTACTACGACCACGTCCTGGACACCACGGTCGCGCTCGGCGCGATCCCCGAACGCCACCGCTCCTCGGTCGAGGCCGACGCCCTGGACGGCTACTTCGCGATGGCGCGCGGCACCCAGGACATCGCGCCGCTGGAAATGACCAAGTGGTTCGACACCAACTACCACTATCTCGTGCCGGAGTTGGGGCCGGACACGGTGTTCACGGCCGACTCGACGAAGCAGGTCGCCGAGCTGAAAGAGGCCTTGGCGCTGGACCTGACCGCCCGGCCGGTCCTGGTCGGCCCGATCACCTATCTCCTGCTCGCCAAGCCCGCGCCCGGGGTCGCCGCGGACTTCGAGCCGCTGACCCTGCTCGATCGGCTGCTGCCGGTGTACGCGGAGATCCTGGCCGATCTGCGCGCGGCGGGCGCCGAGTGGGTTCAGCTGGACGAACCGGCCCTGGTCCAGGACCGCACCCCGGCCGAGCTGAACGCCGCCGCGCGTGCCTACCGCGACCTCGGCGGCCGCACCGACCGGCCGAAGCTGCTGGTCGCGTCGTACTTCGACCGGCTGGGCGAGGCGCTGCCCGTGCTGGCCAAGGCGCCGGTCGAGGGGCTCGCACTGGACTTCACGGGGTCCGCCGCCGCCAACCTGGGCGCGCTCGCGGCCGTCGGCGGGCTGCCCGGCAAGCGACTGGTGGCCGGGGTCGTCAACGGCCGCAACATCTGGGTCAACGACCTGTCGGCGTCGCTGGCCACGCTCGGCACCCTGCTGGGCCTGGCCGACCGGGTGGACGTGTCGGCCTCCTGCTCCCTCCTTCATGTGCCGCTGGACGCGGCGGCGGAGCGGGACATCGAGCCGCAGATCCTGCGCTGGCTCGCCTTCGCGCGGCAGAAGACCGCCGAGGTCGTCACGCTCGCCAAGGGCCTCGCCCAGGGCACCGGCACGATCACCGCCGAACTGGCCGCCAACCGGGCCGACCTGGCCTCCCGCGCCGGCTCCCCGATCACCGGTGACCCGGCGGTCCGGTCCCGTTCGGCGGCCGTCACCGAGGCGGACGCCCGCCGCTCGCAGCCGTACGCCGAGCGGGCCGCCGCCCAACGCGCGCACCTGAAGCTGCCGTTGCTGCCGACCACCACGATCGGCTCCTTCCCACAGACCGGCGAACTGCGCATCGCGCGCGCCGATCTGCGCGCCGGCCGGATCGACGCGGCCGGCTACGAGGAGCGCATCAAGGCGGAGATCCAGGAGGTCGTCTCCTTCCAGGAGACGACCGGCATCGACGTCCTGGTGCACGGCGAGGCCGAACGCAACGACATGGTCCAGTACTTCGCCGAGCGGCTCACCGGCTACCTCGCCACGCGGCACGGCTGGGTGCAGTCCTACGGCACCCGGTACGTCCGCCCGCCGATCCTGGCCGGCGACATCTCCCGCCCCGAGCCGATGACGGTGCGCTGGACGACGTACGCCCAGTCGCTCACCTCCCGCCCGGTCAAGGGCATGCTCACCGGACCGGTCACCATGCTCGCCTGGTCCTTCGTCCGCGATGACCAGCCGCTCGCCGAGACGGCCCGCCAGGTCGCGCTCGCCCTGCGTGAGGAGGTGAACGACCTTGAAGCGGCCGGCACTTCGGTGATCCAGGTGGACGAGCCAGCGCTGCGCGAGACGCTGCCGCTGCGCGCGGCCGATCACACCACCTACCTCGCCTGGGCCACGGAGGCGTTCCGGCTCACCGCCGGCGGGGTGCGGCCGGACACGCAGATCCACACGCACATGTGCTACGCCGAGTTCGGCGACATCGTCCAGGCCATCGACGACCTAGACGCCGATGTCATCAGCCTGGAGGCGGCCCGCTCCCACATGCAGGTCGCGCGCGAGCTGGCCGCCCACGGCTATCCGCGCGAGGCCGGGCCGGGCGTGTACGACATCCACTCGCCGCGCGTCCCCAGCACGGAGGAGGCCGCCGGGCTGCTCCGCACGGGCCTGAAGGCGATCCCGGCCGAGCGGCTCTGGGTCAACCCCGACTGCGGTCTGAAGACCCGCGGCTGGCCGGAGACCCGGGCCTCGCTGGAGAACCTGGTGGCGGCGGCCCGTACGGTACGGGAGGAGCTGTCCGGGTCCTGACCCGGCCGACCGGCCAAGGGCCCTCACCGCTCATGCGGTGAGGGCCCGGCCCATGGGCGAGCAGCACGTCATGACCCCGGCACGAGGAGCGACCGCGTGACCAGCCGCGTCACCTTCATCTCACCCGCGATGAACGCAGCACTGCGCCAGGCCCGCTTCGACGACGGCCGGACCCCGCTCGACACCACCGGCGCAGCGCAGGCGGCCGCCGCCGCCGGGACCCTGCCCTCGCCCGCCCGTGTGCTCACCTCGCCGAGCTCGCGCTGCCAAGAGACGGCCGAGGCGCTCGGTCTGCTCGGTCTGCTCGGTCCGGCGATACCGGAGCTGGCCGCGCTGGATGTGGGCCGCTGGCGGGGCCGTTCGCTCGACGAGGTGAGTGCCGCCGAGCCGGAGCCGGTGGGCCGCTGGCTCACCGACCCGGGCTGCGCGCCGCACGGGGGTGAGTCGGTGCGGGACCTGTGCGATCGGGTCGCTCGCTGGCTGACGACCGCGCAGGATCTGGACGGTCGTACGCTCGCCGTGGTCGAGCCCGAGATCGTACGCGCGGCCGTCCTCCACGCGCTCGGCATGCCCACTGCGGCGTTCTGGCGTCTCGACGTCGCCCCGCTGACGGCCACCGAGCTCAGTGGACGGGCCGGACGCTGGAACCTGCGGCTGGGGCGGCCCCTGGCCGCGCCGGACACCGACTAGCAACGACCCTGCCCGGGATCTCAGGATGCCGAGTCGCGGTGGCGGCGCAGCAGTGCCGCGACGGCACAGCGAAGACAGCCCCGATCAGCGTCCGCCTGCGTCGTCCCGCCGTCGGCGCACATCGCGCCCGGCTGCTCGCGGCAGCGTTCCGGCGGGGCCGCGACCAGCGTCTCCAAATCCTGCAGCAGTTGCTCGGTCCGCTTGACCTGCTGGCCGAGTACGCGCACTCGGGCGCTCTGGCCGCCGATCTGCCGCCGGCTGGCCATCAGTTGCTCGTACTCCTCCACGGTGAGCGCCACCGCCTCGCGGCCGCCGAGCGTGATGCGGCGCGGCTGTGGATGTCTGGCCACTCGGCTCCTCCGCTCCCCGTCGGATCGTCCATCGGGTGATCGGCCGGTTGTCCTTGCCATGGCTGTCCGATCGACTCGGTGCCCGAGGAACGCGAGAGGGCCCCCGGATGGTTCCGCGGGCCCTCGCACGTGATCGCATTCCGGTCAGCCGGGGGCGGCCACCGCCGGGGCCGAAGCCGCGGCGGCCGGCTTGGGATTCAGCAGTCGCTCGGCCAGCTCGCCGAAGAGCAGCCCGAAGCCCGTCCACAGCGTGACCTGCATGGCCAGCGCGGAGAGCCGGAACCGCCACAGCACGGTGGCTGGGAAGTCGCCCGGCACCTCGTTGACGACGGGCAGGAACGCGTACGCCAGTGCGATCACGACGGCGAACGCGGCCACCGCGACGACGGTGGCGTACCAGGTGCCCAGCTTCGGGGCGAGGCGCTTGCCCAGGATGGTCGCGGCCACCGCGAGGAGGACGCTGAGCACCATCATCAGGAAGTACAGGGTGGTCCGCTTGCCGATGGTGTCGGGGTCGCCGACCGCCGGCGGGTTGGCCGGGTACTTCAGGAACGGCACGACGTAGACGGCGAGCAGCGCGCAGCCGGACAGCAGCAGCGCGGTGGCCCGTGGGGTGAAGCGGCCCACGCGGCCCAGGGCGAAGCAGTAGGCGAGGGCGGCGAGGCCTCCGAAGGAGACACCGTAGATCAGGACACCGGTGGCAAGGCCGGCGGTGGACTGGAGGCTGCGGGAGACGAGTTCGACCTCGTGCTCGTGCCCGGAGGCGTGCGCCTCCTCGAAGCCGATCGCCTTGTCGACGCTCGGCTCACCGAGGACGTAGGCCACGATCAGCGCGAGCACGCCCGCGCCCAGGCCGGCGAGCATGCCTCGCACGAGCAGGTTTCTCACGGTTGCGGAGTTCATGAGGGTTGCGGCTCCCCGGAGTCAGTGGCAGGGGAAGCCGAGCAGGTGGCGGGCGTCATGCACCCACTCGTGGACGTCCTCGCCGGAGACGACGGAGGTGGCGCCCTGCTCGGCGCCGACGAAGTACAGCAGGACCAGCATCAGGATGCCGAAGAAGACCGCCCAGGGGACGATCGCGCCGATCGGCAGTCTGGCGGGGAGAGCGGGGGTGGTGGCGGTCGGCGGGGCGACATGCTGCGCCATGGCAGGGCCTCCTCTGGGAGTTCGCGTCCCATCTCGGTGGTGCACATGACGACGGCTACGGGTCTGACTCGCCACCCCCGTTCCCAGGGGCAGGCACACAGTGGCGCGACCGTGCCGGATTCCCACCGGCTTCCGTCCTGCCGTCGTCGATATCGCCCCGACCGTACTCCTCGACCAGGACATGACCAATGGCCCACGGGCCCCCGGGACCCTGCTCTGACCGAACCTTTACCTACGGCAAAAGCCGCGGAACGACCGTTCGCCGACCGGCCGGTACAGCCCGGAGACGCAGGTCACAATGCGGAAGAGGGCAAGGTCACAGCCGTGCCCTCTGCTGCTCCTTTGTCGATCTGACCTAGCATCCGAGCATGACGGTCCTGCCTGACGACGGGCTCTCGCTGGCCGCCGAGTTCCCTGACGCAACCCATGAGCAGTGGCAACACCTGGTGGAAGGTGTGCTGCGCAAGGCGGGCAAGGACGTCTCGGGCACGGCAGCGGAAGACGCCCTGTCCACCGCCCTGGAGGACGGGTTGCGCACCCGCCCTCTGTACAGCGCGCGCGACGCCGCGCCCGATGCCGGCCTGCCCGGGTTCGCCCCGTTCGTCCGCGGCGGTCGCGCCGAGGGCAACACGGCCGGCGGCTGGGACGTCCGGCAGCGGCACACTGCGCTCACCGACGGCGTGGTGCTGGCGGACCTGGAGAACGGCGTCACCTCGCTCTGGCTGGTGCTCGGCGCGGGCGGCATCCCGGTGACGGAGCTCGGCCGCGCCCTGGACGGCGTCTACCTGGACCTGGCCCCCGTCGTCCTCGACGCGGGCAGCGACCTGGAGCCCGCCGCGCGCGAGTTGCTGCGGCTGTACGAGGAGCGGGGCGTCGCCAAGGACGTGGCGCGCGGCAATCTCGGGGCGGACCCGCTCGGCCATGAGGCCCGTACCGGCAAGTCCTCGGAGTTCGCACCCGTCGCCGCGCTGGCGCGGCGGTGCGCCGAGGAGTACCCGGGGCTGCGGGCACTGACCGTGGACGCGCTGCCGTACCACGAGGCCGGTGGCTCGGCCGCCCAGGAGCTGGGCTGCTCACTGGCGACCGGCGTCGCGTATCTGCGCGAGCTCACCGAGGCGGGGCTGACCGTCGAACAGGCCGGTGCGCAGCTGGAGTTCCGTTACGCCGCCACCGCCGACCAGTTTCTGACCGTCGCCAAGCTGCGCGCCGCGCGCCGGCTGTGGGCGCGGGTCACCGAAGTGTGCGGGGCGCCGGGCGCTCAGGTGCAGCACGCCGTCACCTCGCCGGTGATGATGACGCGCCGCGACCCCTGGGTGAACATGCTGCGCACGACGATCGCCACGCTGGCGGCCGGGGTCGGCGGCGCCGAATCGGTGACGGTGCTGCCCTTCGACCACGCGCTCGGCCTGCCGGACGCGTTCGCGCGGCGCATCGCCCGCAACACCTCGACCATCCTCATCGAGGAGTCCCATCTGGCCCGGGTGATCGACCCGGCGGGCGGTTCCTGGTACGTGGAGCGGCTGACCGACGAACTCGCCCACGCGGGCTGGGAGTTCTTCCAGCGGATCGAGCAGGCCGGCGGTCAGGCCGCGGCCCTGCGCTCGGGGCGGCTGCGCCAGGACCTCGCCGACACCTGGGAGGCGCGCACCGGCAAGCTTGCGGGGCGCCGCGAACCCGTCACCGGTGTCAGCGAGTTCCCGCACCTCGCCGAGCAGCCCGTGCAGCGCGAGCCCGCTCCCGAGCCTGAGTCCGGCGGCCTTCCGCGGGTCCGGCGTGACGAGACGTACGAGGCCCTGCGCGCCCGCTCCGACGCCCACCTGGCCGCCACGGGTTCCCGGCCCCGGATCTTCCTGGCCGCGCTCGGCCCCGCGGCGGCCCACACCGCGCGCCTCACCTTCGCCTCGAACCTGTTCCAGGCGGGCGGCATCGAGCCGGTCACCGAGGGCACCTTCGAGGAGAGCGGTGCCACTCAGGTGTGTCTGTGCTCCAGTGACGCGCTCTACGAGGAGCAGGCCGCCACCGTGGCCGCCGAGTTCAGGTCGGCGGGCGCCACGCAGGTGTTCCTCGCGGGCCGCCCCGGGCAGTACTCCGATGTCGACAGTTACGTCTTCGCGGGCTGTGACGCCGTCGCCGTGCTGTCCGCCACCCTCGACCGCATGGGAGCGTCGTGATGGGAATCCCCGACTTCTCCGGGATCGAGCTGGGGACCCCGGCCGCCGTGGGCGGTGCCGACGAGTGGCGTACGGCCGTCAAGCAGGCCACGGGCGGGGAGGAGCCGCTGTGGGAGACGCCCGAGGGCATCGCGGTCAAGCCGCTGTACACCGGCCGTGACCTGGAGGGCCTGGACTTCCTGGGCACCTACCCGGGCATGGCGCCGTATCTGCGCGGCCCGTACCCGACGATGTACGTCAACCAGCCCTGGACCATCCGCCAGTACGCGGGCTTCTCCACCGCCGAGGAGTCCAACGCCTTCTACCGGCGCAATCTGGCGGCCGGCCAGAAGGGCCTGTCGGTCGCCTTCGACCTGCCCACGCACCGGGGGTACGACAGCGACCACCCGCGTGTGACGGGTGACGTCGGCATGGCGGGCGTGGCGATCGACTCGATCTACGACATGCGGCAGCTCTTCGACGGCATCCCGCTGGACAAGATGACCGTGTCGATGACGATGAACGGCGCCGTGCTGCCGGTGCTCGCGCTGTACATCGTGGCGGCGGAGGAACAGGGCGTAGCGCCCGAGAAGTTGGCCGGGACCATCCAGAACGACATCCTCAAGGAGTTCATGGTCCGCAACACCTACATCTATCCGCCGAAGCCGTCGATGCGGATCATCTCCGACATCTTCGCCTTCACCTCGCAGCGGATGCCCCGCTACAACTCGATCTCCATCTCCGGCTATCACATCCAGGAGGCCGGTGCCACGGCCGACCTGGAGCTGGCGTACACGCTCGCGGACGGCGTGGAGTACATCCGCGCTGGCCGTGAGGCCGGGCTGGAC
Organism: Streptomyces sp. NPDC056479; assembly: GCF_042795335.1. Classification (NCBI taxonomy): domain Bacteria; kingdom Bacillati; phylum Actinomycetota; class Actinomycetes; order Kitasatosporales; family Streptomycetaceae; genus Streptomyces; species Streptomyces sp. NPDC056479. Next base: position 418,177 of record NZ_JBHTRZ010000003.1, read on the forward strand.
GTCGACGCGTTCGCGCCGCGGCTGTCGTTCTTCTGGGCGATCGGCATGAACTTCTTCATGGAGATCGCCAAGATGCGGGCGGCCCGCCTGCTGTGGGCGAAGCTGGTGAAGCAGTTCGACCCGAAGAACTCCAAGTCGCTGTCGCTGCGCACCCATTCGCAGACCTCGGGCTGGTCGCTGACCGCGCAGGACGTGTTCAACAACGTCACGCGGACGTGCGTGGAGGCGATGGCCGCGACGCAGGGCCACACGCAGTCGCTGCACACCAACGCCCTCGACGAGGCGCTCGCGCTGCCCACCGACTTCTCCGCGCGTATCGCCCGCAACACCCAGCTGCTGCTCCAGCAGGAGTCGGGCACGACCCGGGTCATCGACCCCTGGGGCGGCAGCGCCTACGTCGAGAAGCTGACGTACGACCTCGCCCGCCGCGCCTGGCAGCACATCCAGGAGGTCGAGCAGGCGGGCGGCATGGCGCAGGCCATCGACGCCGGCATCCCGAAGCTGCGCGTGGAGGAGGCCGCGGCCCGCACCCAGGCGCGGATCGACTCCGGCCGCCAGCCGGTCATCGGCGTCAACAAGTACCGCGTCGACAGCGACGAGCAGATCGAGGTGCTCAAGGTCGACAACTCCTCCGTGCGCGCCCAGCAGATCGCCAAGCTGCGGCGGCTGCGCGAGGAGCGGGACGAGACCGCGTGCCGGGACGCGCTGGACGCGCTGACCCGGGCCGCCGGGGGCGAGGGCAATCTGCTGGAGCTGGCGGTGAACGCCGCCCGCGCGAAGGCCACCGTCGGGGAGATCTCCGACGCCCTGGAGAAGGTGTACGGCCGGCACGCGAGCCAGATCCGTACCATCACCGGCGTGTACCGCAACGAAGCCGGAGAGTCGCCGTCCGTGGACCGCACCCGCACCCTCGTGTCCGACTTCGAGGAGGCCGAGGGCCGCCGCCCGCGCATCCTGGTCGCCAAGATGGGCCAGGACGGCCACGACCGCGGCCAGAAGGTGATCGCCACCGCCTTCGCCGACCTCGGCTTCGACGTGGACGTCGGCCCGCTGTTCCAGACCCCGGCCGAGGTGGCCCGTCAGGCCGTCGAGGCGGACGTGCACATCGTCGGGGTGTCGTCGCTGGCCGCCGGGCACCTGACCCTCGTACCGGCGCTCAAGGAGCAGCTGGCCGAGGAGGGCCGCGAGGACATCATGATCGTCGTCGGCGGGGTGATCCCACCGCAGGACGTGCCGACGCTCCTGGAGATGGGCGCTGCGGCCGTCTTCCCGCCCGGGACGGTGATCCCGGACGCCGCGTACGACCTCGTACGGCGGCTGGGGGCCGATCTCGGGCACGAGCTGTGATCGATCTCGACGCGTATGTGAAGGGTGTGCTCGACGGGAAGCGGGCGATCGTCGCGCGCGCCATCACGCTCGTCGAGTCCACCCGCCCCGGGCACCGGGTGCTGGCACAGCAGTTGCTGACCGAGCTGCTGCCGCACAGCGGGAAGGCGCGCCGGATCGGTGTCAGCGGGGTGCCGGGGGTCGGGAAGTCGACGTTCATCGACGCGTTCGGGACGATGCTCACCGCGCTCGGGTACCGGGTCGCGGTGCTGGCCGTCGACCCGTCGTCCAGCCGGACGGGCGGGTCGATCCTGGGCGACAAGACGCGGATGGAGCGTCTGGCGGTGGATCCGGCGGCGTTCATCCGCCCCTCCCCCACGGCCGGCACGCTGGGCGGTGTAGCCAAGGCCACGCGCGAGTCGATCGTGGTGATGGAGGCGGCCGGCTACGACGTGATCCTGGTCGAGACGGTCGGCGTCGGCCAGTCGGAGACCGCGGTCGCGAACATGGTCGACTCCTTTCTGCTGCTGACGCTGGCCCGCACCGGCGACCAGCTCCAGGGCATCAAGAAGGGCGTCCTGGAACTGGCCGACGTGCTCGCCGTCAACAAGGCCGACGGCCCGCACGAGCGGGACGCCCGTGCCGCCGCCCGTGAACTGGCGGGCGCCCTGCGCCTGATGCACGGCAAGGACGCCGCCTGGACCCCGCCCGTGCTGCACTGCAGCGGGCGCGAGTCGATCGGCCTGGACACGCTCTGGGACCGCCTCGAACAGCACCGCACCCTGCTCGACTCCACCGGCCGGCTCGCCGCCAAGCGCCGTGACCAGCAGGTCGACTGGACCTGGACCATGGTCCGCGACGAACTCCTGGGCCGCCTGAACGCCGACCCGGCGGTACGGACCGTCGCCCCGACGCTCGAACAGCAGGTCAGGGAGGGCGAGTTGACGGCAACCCTGGCCGCCGAGCGGATCCTCGCGGCGTTCGGGGGCAAGCGGGATCAGCCCACCGAGGTGTCGGAACCCCGCGGCGCCATCAGCCCCGACTCATAGGCGAACACGACGAGTTGAGCCCGGTCGCGCGCCGCCAGCTTGGTCATCGCCCGGCTGATGTGGGTCTTCGCCGTGAACGGGCTGATCGAGCGCCCGTGAACCTCAACCCACCCAGGTTGGAATCCCCCTTCCTTAGGAGGGGGAGGATGTCAATTCATCAACCGGATCGCGTCGGCCCTGCTGACCGAGAACCTTCTCCCGGCGGGCGCCCAGCGCTTCCGGGCGGTACGGAGCGTCGCGGGCCGCGCCCTCTCCCGGACCGTGCGCCGCACCGCCCGCCCCGGCCACTCGCTCGCGCTGCTCGACGCCGTCGATCCCGGCGAGGCCCCCGCCTGGGCGGGCGGCACACCGTCGGCCTCGCGTACGCGGCACTGCTCAGGGCGGCCATGCGGGGCGCGGACCTCCTGGACGCCGACGACCACGACCTCGTGGAGGCGGCGCTCCAGGACTGGGACGGCGCCCATCCCCCGCTCGCCCTGGAAGGGTTCCCGGACCGCCGGGAGCGTCCCGGGGCGCGGCTCGCGCTGCTGGCCGCCCTCGCGCCGTACCGCATCACGGACGAGGACGTGGCGGCCTGGCGCCGGCCTGAGCACACCGACCACTGTCTGGTGCGCATGGTCGCGTACGGCGCCTTCATCGCCGTAGACCGCATCGAAAGCGCATTTTCCGCACAAATCATCCAGGAGGCCATGTAAGTCACCCAGGACACCACGTAATCGCGGCCCTTCCGTAATGACGTCAGCACGGAGCGAGTTGGCACTTTCGCCTCACAGGGAGTCATGTGACACTGGCGTCCCGTCCGCAGTGCGGACTCCCTCCGCACCGTCCCCCACGAGAAGTGCGCCGTGCGTTCTCTTCCCTTGCCGCTCGCCCTCACCGCGCGTCTGTCGCCCGTCGTCGTGCTCGCCGCGGCGGGCTGGGCGCTGTCGTCCGGCCCGGCCGCGACGCCGGCCGCCGAGGACCGGACGGCGACGCAGAACACCGGCGGCGACGACTCGCCCTCGGCTCCCGCGACGGCTGCGGCGTCGAAGACGTACTCCTCCGCTCCCGCGCCGTGCAAAGCCCTGAGCTCGAAGACGATAGGCGGCCTCGTGCCCGGCGCCAAGGCGGCCGGCAAGGAGATCCCGTCGACCGACTCGAACCTGCGCCGCACCTGCTCCTGGAACGCGCTCAAGGACTTCGACTACCGCTGGCTGGACGTGTCCTACGAGATCACGGCGTCGGACGAGGCCGCGGAGGCGTCCTACAAGGAGCGCGTGGCGGACAAGGGCGGCGGTGGCGAGGTCCCCGGTGTCGGCGACGCCGGCTACTCGGTCGTGAACCTCACCACCGAGGACAAGCAGCAGACCCGCGAGGGCACGGTGATGATCCGCGCGTCCAACGCGCTGGTCTCCATCACCTACAGCGGAAGCGACTTCGAGTCGAAGAAGGCCCCCGACACCGACGAGATCAACAAGGGTGCGATCAAGGCCGCCAAGGAGGCGGTCGCCGCCCTGGAGGACGGCCAGAAGGGCTGACCGTCCTCCCCGGCGGTTTCCTCAGGCGTCCGCGGGTTCCTTGCGGCCGCCCATGAGCACCACGTACAGCACCAGCGAGGCGCCCAGACCCACCGCCCAGCCGTAGTCGGCGAGCGGCTTGAGGAACGGGATCAGTCCGTCGGCCGGGAACGGCCCGGTCTTCGCGCCGCCGGCCCCCACACCCGAGTACGAGCCGCCGACCGCGAGGACGCCGCCGACCAGGAAGGCGGCGATCGCGCGCCAGTTCCAGCCGGACGAGTACCAGTAGCGCCCGCCCGGGGTGTACAGGTCGGCGAGGTGCAGGACCGTGCGGCGGACGATCCAGTAGTCGGCGATCAGGATGCCCGCGACCGTGCCGAGCAGGCCGCCGACCACGCCGAGCCAGGTGAAGATGTAGAACTCCGGGGTGGAGATCAGCTTCCAGGGGAAGATCAGGACGCCGACGACACCGGTGATCAGCGCGCCGGTACGGAAGTTGATGAGCTTCGGCGCCAGATTCGCCAGGTCGTACGCCGGGGAGACGACGTTCGCCGCGATGTTCACGGAGATCGTGGCGACCAGCACCACGATGAGGGCGAAGAGCAGACCGAAGACGCTGTCGGTCTTGGCGGCCAGGGTGACCGGGTCCCAGATGGCCTCGCCGTAGACGACCTCGGAGCCGGAGGTGACCAGGACGGCGAGGATCGCGAAGAGCGTCATGGTCGTGGGCAGACCGAGGGACTGCCCCCAGGTCTGTGCCTTCTGACTGGCGCCGAAGCGGGTGAAGTCAGGGATGTTGAGGGACAGCGTGGCCCAGAAGCCGATCATTCCCATCAGGGACGGGAAGAAGACCGGCCAGAAGTCGGGGCCCCAGCCGAGCTTCGAGGGCTGGTCGAGCAGCGCACCGAAGCCGTCCGCCTTGACGGCGATCCAGACCAGCAGGACCACCGCACCGACGATCACGAAGGGCGCGGCCCAGTTCTCGAAGTGCCGCAGGAAGTCCATGCCGCGGTAGATGATGGCGATCTGCACGGCCCAGAACAGGATGAAGCAGAGCCACAGCGGCCAGGGGTTGCCCGCGATCTTGCCCGCGTTCTCCCAGTGGCCCCCGGTGAGCTTGGAGCCGAGGGCGAAGATGCCGCTGCCGCCGATCCAGGTCTGGATGCCGAACCAGCCGCAGGCCACGGCCGCCCGGATCATCGCCGGGATGTTGGCGCCGCGCAGCCCGAAGGAGGCCCGCGCCAGCACCGGGAAGGGTATGCCGTACTTGGGCCCGGCGTGCCCGGTGGCCAGCATCGGCAGCAGCACGATGACGTTGGCCAGGGCGATGGTGAAGACGGCCTGCTTCCAGTCCATGCCGAGCGCGACCAGACCGGAGGCCAGGGTCCAGCTGGGGATGCAGTGGGCCATCGAGATCCACAGGGCGGCGAAGTTGTACGTCGTCCACTTGCGCTCGGCGACCGGGACGGGACGCAGATCCTCGTTGGCGAAGGGGCTGTCGGCGGGGTACGCCTCGGGGGCGAGCTCGATCCGGCCGCCGGCGTCGGCGGGCTTCGATATCGGCGACCCCGTGGGGACTGTTTCGGTCATGAGCAGGCCAATCGATCAGGACGGGACGGGAGAGGCCGTGCGGGGGCCGGCGGGGCGACGGGGACGGGCGGTTGCGGACCGGCCCTCCCCGGGCCCCGCCACCCCTCCCCTCCCCGGGGCGGCGGGGAGGCCGGGACCGGTGGGGAGGGGGACAAGGGGTGGGGGGTCGGTGGAGCGGTGTCGCGTGGACTGGTGGACGGTGTCAGGAGTTGAGCGCGGGGATGACCGACGTGCCGTACGCGTCGATCACCGCTTCCTGCGCGTCGTGCATGTCGTAGACGGCGAACTGGTCGACGCCCAGCTCGCGCAGCGCGTTCAGCTTCTCGATGTGCTTCTCGACCGGTCCGATGAGGCAGAACCGGTCGACGATCTCGTCGGGGACGAAGGCGGTGTCGGGGTTGTCGGCGCGTCCGTGATGGGAGTAGTCGTACCCCTCACGGGCCTTGATGTAGTCGGTGAGTTCGTCGGGTACGGCGGCGGAGTGCGCGCCGTACTTGGACACCAGGTCGGCCACGTGGTTGCCGACCATCCCGCCGAACCAGCGGCACTGCTCACGGGCGTGGGCGAGCTTCTCGGGCGAGTCGTCCTCGGTCACGTACGCCGGGGCGGCGACGCAGATCTTCACCTCGGACGGGTCACGGCCGGCCGCGGCCGCCGCGTCCTTCACCGCCTTGACCATGTACTCGGTCAGATAGAGGTCGGCGAGCTGGAGGATGAACCCGTCGGCCTCCTCACCGGTCATCTTCAGGGCCTTCGGGCCGTACGCCGCCATCCACACGGGGAGTTCGGCGCCGGGCTTGATCCACGGGAACCTGACGACCGTGCCGCCGCCGAGGTCTGCCTCCTGACCGCTGCCGAGGGCCCGGATGACCTTCATGGCCTCGCTGATCCGGGCCAGGGTGTTGGGCTTGCGGCCGGCGACGCGCATGGCCGAGTCGCCGCGGCCGATGCCGCAGACCGTGCGGTTGCCGAACATGTCGTTCAGGGTGGCGAAGGTGGAGGCGGTGACCTCCCAGGTGCGGGTGCCCGGGTTGGTCACCATCGGGCCGACGGTCAGCTTCTGCGTGTTGGACAGGATCTGGCTGTAGATGACGAACGGCTCCTGCCACAGCACGGCTGAGTCGAAGGTCCAGCCGTGGGTGAACCCGCTCCGTTCGGCGCGTTTCATCAGGCTGACGACCCGCGAGGCCGGCGGGTCGGTCTGCAGGACGAGTCCGAAGTCCATGTGCTCCGCTCCTAGTTGAGGTACTGGCAGGTGGAGCGGGGCGTGTAGACGCCGTGCCCGGCACGACCGGTGTACTCCCGCTCGGTGATGACGAGTTCGCCGCGCGAGAGGACCGTCTCGACCCGGCCGGTGGTCTGCTTGCCCTCGTACGCCGAGTAGTCGACGTTCATGTGGTGGGTGACGGCGGACATGACCTGCTCGGCCTGCGGGTCGTAGATCACGACGTCGGCGTCGGCGCCGGGCGCGATGGTGCCCTTCTTCGGGTACATGCCGAACATGCGGGCCGGGGTCGCGCAGGCGATCTCGATCCAGCGGCGGCGCGAGATCCGGCCGTCCACCACGGCCTGATGGAGCAGGTCCATCCGGTTCTCCACGCCCGGCAGACCGTTGGGGATCTTGGAGAAGTCGCCCCGGCCGAGCTCCTTCTGGCCCACGAAGCAGAAGGGGCAGTGGTCGGTGGAGACGACCTGGAGGTCGTTCGTCCGGAGCCCCTTCCACAGCTGGGCCTGGTGCTCGCGCGGGCGCAGGGGCGTCGAGCACACGTACTTGGCGCCCTCGAAGTTCGGCTCGGCGAGGTTGTCGGTGGACAGGAACAGATACTGCGGGCAGGTCTCGCCGAAGACGTTCAGGCCCTCGTCACGCGCGCGTGCCAGCTCGGCCACCGCCTCCGTGGCCGAGACGTGCACGACGTACAACGGGGCTCCCGCCACCTGCGCGAGTTTGATGGCCCGGTGGGTGGCCTCGGCCTCCAGGAGCGCCTTGCGGACCTCGCCGTGATAGCGGGGATCGGTCTCACCGCGCGCCAGCGCCTGCTCGACCAGCACATCGATCGCGATGCCGTTCTCGGCGTGCATCATGATCAGGCCGCCGTTCTCGGCGGAGCGCTGCATGGCGCGCAGGATCTGGCCGTCGTCGGAGTAGAACACCCCCGGGTAGGCCATGAACTGCTTGAAGCTGGTCACGCCCTCCTCGACCAGCAGGTCCAGCTCCTTGAGGGTCTCCTGGTTCACGTCGGAGACGATCATGTGGAAGCCGTAGTCGATCGCGCAGTTGCCCTCGGCCTTGGCGTGCCAGGCGTCGAGGCCCTCGCGCAGCGAGTGACCCTGGCTCTGCACGGCGAAGTCGACGATGGTGGTCGTACCGCCCCAGGCGGCGGCCCGGGTGCCGGTCTCGAAGGTGTCGGAGGCGAAGGTGCCGCCGAACGGCAGCTCCATATGGGTGTGGACGTCGACGCCGCCCGGGATGACGTACTTCCCGGAGGCGTCGAGGGTCCGCTCGGCCGTCCAGGCCTCGGCGGCCGGGGTGCCACTGGCGGCGAGGGCGGCGATACGGCCGTCCTCGATCAGGACGTCGGCGTGCATCTCGTCGGACGCGGTGATGACGAGGCCGCCGCGGATGACGGTACGGCTGGTCATGGTCCCTCTCCTCGCAGGGTGGACGGTGCGGTCGGTGCGATCAGGGCGCCGTCAGCGGCGTGTACGCCCCCGGCGCGCGGTCCCGGTAGAACTGCCAGCGGTCGCGGACCTCGCGGAGTTTGGCCAGGTCCAGGTCGCGGACGACGAGTTCGGTCTCCTTGTCGCTCGCCACCTCCCCGACGAACTGGGCCTCCGGGTCCACGAAGTACGTGGTGCCGTAGAAGTCGTTGTCGCCGAGGTCCTCCACGCCGACCCGGTTGATCGCGCCCACGAAGTACTCGTTGGCGACGGCCGCGGCCGGCTGCTCCAGCTGCCACAGGTAGCGGGAGAGCCCGCGGGAGGTGGCCGAGGGGTTGAACACGATCTCGGCGCCGCCGAGGCCCAGGGCCCGCCAGCCCTCCGGGAAGTGACGGTCGTAGCAGATGTACACGCCGATCTTCCCGACGGCCGTCTCGAAGACCGGCCAGCCGCTGTTCCCGGGGCGGAAGTAGAACTTCTCCCAGAATCCCTGCACTTGGGGGATGTGGGTCTTGCGGTACTTGCCGAGGTAGGAGCCGTCCGCGTCGATCACGGCGGCGGTGTTGTACAGGACGCCCGGCTGCTCCTCCTCGTACATCGGCAGGACGAGGACGAGGCCCAGCTCCTTGGCGAGCGCCTGGAAGCGCCGGACGGTCGGGCCCTCGGGGATCTGCTCGGCGTACTCGTAGAACGCCTTGTCCTGCACCTGGCAGAAGTACGGCCCGTAGAACAGCTCCTGGAAGCACAGCACTTGAGCACCCTGTGCGGCCGCGTCGCGGGCCGCCTGCTCGTGTACCTGGATCATCGATTCCTTGTCGCCGGTCCAGGCGGTCTGGAAGAGGGCGGCACGAATCACTCGGCTCATCGGGACCTCCGGTCGTTCGGTGTGCGAGGAGCCTAGGAAGTCCACAACATCGGGTTGAGTTGCACGGTGTCACGTCTGCGGGCGTGCGGCGTGTCACGGTGTCACCCTGTCGTGGTCCCATGTTTCACCGCCGTTTTCCCAGGTCGTGCCAGGTTTCAGCTTTGTTGCGCGTCGTGCGCGAGGAGTGCGATGTGCACGGATGCGGCCTGTTCGAAGTCGTCGAGGTCGACGCCGAGCCGCGTCTGTATCGCCTCCAGGCGGCGATAGAGCGCGGGCCGCGAGACATGGTGGAGCTGGGCGGTGCGGGACTTGTTCCGGCCGGTCGCGAGATACGTCCGCAGCACGGACAGCATGTCCTCGTCGGCCGCGCACAGCAGCCCGTCCAGCTCCCGCTCGGCGAACGACTGGACGTACGGGTCGTCGCGCAACAACCGGATCAGGCCCCGCAGATGCACGTCCTTGAGGCGGACGACGGCCGGGAGGTCGAGGACGGCCGAGGAGTCGGCGACGGCGTCGGCGACGTGCTGGGCCTCGCGCAGCCCGGCGGGCACGTCGTCCCAGACGGTCCGGGCGTCGGCGGCGGCCACGACGGTGTGGGCGGCCCCCGTCTCCGAGCGCACCCGCGCGGCGAAGTTCGCGGCGAGCACGGCGGCGTCCTGGTCCCGGGCGAGGCTGAGCAGCACCGCGGTGGCCCCGTCGGCGAGCTCGGCGACGATCCCGGAGAGCCCCAGCATCCGCAGCACACGCTCCAGTCGGTCCGCCTCGCCGTCCCGCACGACCAGCGGCACGAAGGTGCGCCGGTTGACGGGCAGTCCGGCGGCACGCGCGCGCGGCAGCAGTTGCCTCGCCGGTACGACCCCGCTGACCAGGTCCGTGAGCAGACTCTGCGCGGACTGCTCCTCCCAGGTGTGGCCGGAGTTCCCGCCGAGCATGCGGTGCAGGACGAGCGCCTCGGCGGCGCGCTCGGCGAGCAGCCGCCCGGTGGCGGTGTCCCCGCGGTGCCCGCACAGCATGATCTGGCCCCAGCGCTCACCGCGCCCGCCCAGCTCGGCGCGGATCCAGCCGTCGCCCTCGCTGCCGCCTGCCTGCCGGGCGATGCGCTCCCAGTCGCGCAGCACGTCGTCCACCGCCGGCCGCTCCCCCGCCGTGGCGAGGACGCGGTGGGCGAGGTTGGTGACGACGACGGGGCAGGCGCTGTGCGAGGCGACCTCGTCGAGCAGGCGTTGCAGCGGGGCGCCCGCGGTGATGAGTCCGGTGAGGGCGGTCCGTACGGACTCCGAGAGGCTTACGGCGGCGAACTTCCGCCGTACGAGCCGGGACTGGACCTCCTCGGTCAGCTCGGCGAAGGGGAACGGCCGGTGCAGCACCACCATGGGCAGCCCGCACCGCTCGGCCGCCCGGCGCATCACCTCCGGCGGGGCGGGGAAGGCCCGGCCGAGGCCCAGCACGACGGCCGCGGCCTCGGCCCGGTGCAGGGAACGGATGTACTCGGCCTGCTTGTCCTCGTCCCCGGCGAGCAGCACCCCGGTGGTGAGCACCATCTCGCCGCCGCTGAGCATCACCCCGACGTCCGGCGCCTCGGCGACATGCACCCAGCGCACCGGCCGGTCCAGCTGACCGGCGCCGGCCACCACCTCGGGCTCCCCGGCCTGCACCCGCTCCAGGGTGAGGACCTGCCGGACCGACAGAGCGGGTTCCAGGGGTTCCGAGGTGGTGGTCATGGCGGCGTTCCCTTGCTCAGGTGCTCACTTGGGTCCTGCTAGATGCTCCTCAGAGCGTTCTCGAGGATCGCGGCGCCCTCCTCGGCCTCCGCGACGGTGAGGGACAGGGGCGGGGCGACGCGCAGGGAACTGGTGTTGTGCCCGCCGCCCTTGCCGAGGAGCAGGCCGCCGTCGCGGGCCGCCTCCAGCACGGCGGACGCGGCACCGGGGTCGGCCTCGTCGGTGCCGGGCCGGGTCAGCTCGATGCCCAGCATCAGGCCCCGGCCGCGCACCTCCCGCACGTGCGGCACCTGCGCGGCGACGCCCCGCAGCCGCTCCAGGAGCAGTCCGCCGACCCGCCGGGCGTTGCCCTGGAGGTCGTGTTCCAGCAGGTAGGAGAGGTTGGCGAGGCCGGCCGCCATGGTGATCTGGGTGCCGCCGAAGGTCGAGATGCTGTTGGAGTCCAGACAGTTCATGATCTCGGCGCGGGCGACGACCCCGCCGATGGACATGCCGTTGCCGATGCCCTTGGCGAAGGTCAGTATGTCCGGCGGTCCGGCCTGGCCGTGCGCCTGCCAGCCCCAGAAGTGGTCGCCGGTGCGGCCCCAGCCGGTCTGCACCTCGTCGGAGATCCACAGGATGCCGCGCTCGGCGAGCACCTCCCGGAAGGCGGCGTACAGCCCGTCCGGGCCCGAGGTGAAGCCGCCGACGCCCTGGATGGGCTCGGCGATGAGGGCGGCGGGCGGGCGGGTGTGGCCGAGGAGGTCCTGCAGGTCGTCCACGCAGGCCGCGATGAAGTCGGCGTCGCTGAGATCGGCGTACGGCCCACGGGTGCGGACACCGCCGTGGACATACAGCGTCTGCAGCGGCGACAGCGAGGTCGGCGACCAGCCGCGGTTGCCGGTGATGCCGACCGCGCTGAAGGAGCGGCCGTGGTAGCTGTTGCGCATCGCGAGGACGGTGTTGCTCTGCCGGTGTGTCGTCGCGAGCAGCAGGGCGGTGTCGTTGGCCTCGGTGCCGGAGGTGGTGAAGAAGACACGGGCGTCCGGGATGCCGCTCAAGTGGGCGATGCGCTCGGCGAGTTCGACCATCGGCCGGTTGAGGTACAGGGTGGAGGAGTGGATGATCCGCCCGGCCTGCTCGCTCACCGCCTTGGTGACCTCGGGCAGCGCGTGTGCGGTCATCGTGGTGAGGATGCCGCCGAAGAAGTCGAGGTACCGATTGCCCTCGGCGTCCCAGACGTGGCGGCCCTCGCCGTGGGTGATCTCCAGCGGCTCCTCGTAGTAGAGGGCGAGCCAGTCCGGCATGACGGCGCGGTGGCGTCCCATCAGGTCCTTGGTCACGGCTGCACCAGTCCTTCGTAGGCGTCGGGGCGGCGGTCGCGGTAGAAGGCCCACTGCTGCCGCACTTCGTCGATCAGGTCGAAGTCGAGGTCGCGCACGACGAGCTCCTCGCTCTTGTCGCTGGCGATCTCCCCGACAACCTGCCCACGGGGATCGACGAAATAGCTCGTCCCATAGAAGTCGTTGTCGCCGTACGGCTCCTGTCCCACCCGGTTGATGGCGGCGACGAAGTACTCGTTCGCGACGGCCGCGGCCGGCTGCTCCAGCTGCCACAGGTAGGCGGACAGGCCGCGCGAGGTCGCCGACGGGTTGTAGACCAACTGAGCGCCGTTCAGGCCGAGTTGCCGCCACCCTTCGGGGAAGTGGCGGTCGTAGCAGATGTAGACGCCCACCTTCCCGACCGCGGTTTCGAAGACCGGCCAGCCGATGTTGCCGGGCTTGAAGTAGTACTTCTCCCAGAAGCCCTTGACCTGCGGGATGTGGTGCTTGCGGTACTTGCCGAGGAAGGTGCCGTCGGAGTCGATCACGGCGGCGGTGTTGTAGTAGAAGCCCGCCTGCTCGACCTCGAAGACGGGCACGACGATCACCATGCCGGTCTCACGGGCCAGCTCCTGCATACGACGCGTGGTGGGCCCGTCGGGGACCGGCTCGGCCCAGCTGTAGTGCTCGGGGTCCTGGACCTGGCAGAAGTAGGGAGCGTTGAAGACTTCCTGGAAGCCGATGATCCTGGCGCCCTGCCGGGCCGCCTCGCGTGCGTGCTCCTCGTGTTTCGCCACCATGGACTCGGTGTCGCCGGTCCAGGTGGCCTGGACCAGAGCGGCGCGTACGACGTTGGCCATGAGCTGCTCCTTCGACGGGACGTCAGAGCCTCTACGCCCGTAGAGGGGGGCCGTAGAGGCTCGAAAGTAAGCCCCTGGGACAGCCTTGCCAAGACCATCGTCGTTAACCCGCTGAGTCGATCAGGTTTCACCCTCCTGTGGGTGATGGATGGGGCCGGTGGGAGGGGTGTGATGCGTGGTGCGAGGCGATGTCACGCCGTGAAGCCCGCGACCCGCAGCGCGTGCACGAGATCCCACTGACACTCGTCCGAGACCCCTTGAGCGGCTGCCAGCAGCAGAGGTACGAGCGTCCTCGGGTCGAGCGCCGCACTGCGGGCGGCCTCCTCCGGGGTGCGCACGCGGACGTAGGCGTCCAGCAGCGCCCGGACCTCACGGCCCCGCCCCTCGCCGGCCAGCCCCAGCACGGCCTGCCCTATCTCGGGCGCCGGCCGCAGCACGCCCTGCCGCAGGATCTGCTCCCCGTCCTCGGCGCGCCCCGCCGCGGTCAGCGCGTCGGCGGCGGCGACCAGCCGCTCGGCGGGAAGCGAGGCCGCCTCCCACAGCAGGGTCGCCCAGTCCGCCCCGAGCCCGGCGCGCTGCATCTCGGCGGCGAGCAGCGGAAGGCGATCGGCGGGCCAGTGCGCGGCGTCGACGAGCAGTACGTGCGCCTCACCGCTGCGCCCTTCGGCCCGCAGCCGCACCAGCGCCTCGACGATGCCGCCGACCTCGCGTCGGTCCGTGGGGTCCGCCGCCGGCGACGGCCGTTCCGGGGTCCCGGACGCCTCTTCGGCGGCCCCGGCGAACCGGGCCCCTCGCGGGGTGCGGCGGGCGGTGACGGCCTCGGCAGGGAGTGCCGGGAGGACGGGCTCGGCGGTGGGCGGTACGACGACGGGGGCGGCCTCCTCCTCGACGATGCCGGCGAAGCGGGCACTGCCTCGGCGGCGCTTGCGCTGCTTCGGGGTGGAGGTGGGGGTGGCGGACGGGGCTGGGGCCGGGTCGGGGGCGGGGCGGGCTTCCGGCCGGGTGTCGCTCGGGGCCGTGCGGTGCGCTCCCGACCCGCCGCCCGCGAAGCCGCCGCCCGCGAACCCGTCACTCGTGGATCCGTCGTCCCGGAAGGCGCCGCCGCCGACCGCCCCCTGGCCTCTGAACCCGTCGTCTCCGAACCCGCCGCCTCTGAACCCGTCGTCTTCGAACCCGTCGTCTCCGAACCCGCCGTCGGCGACGCGGAACACAGCACCCTCGTCCACCCGCGCCCTCGGTATGGCCTGCCCCCGCATCCCCGCCGCCCGGCGGTCCAGGTCGGCCATCCGGGAGCGGAGCTCGGCGCACCGCGCGGTCGCGCGTTCGTGGTCGTCGCTGGCCCAGGCGAGGTCGAGGCGGATGGAGTCGGCCTCCTCCCGGCCGGTGGCGGCGGCGAGCGCCCGGCCCAGTTCCGCCTGCCGTTCGACGGCGTACCGCTGTTCGCGGAGCATGACGTCGAGGCGGTCACCGAGGGCGTCACGGCCGCCGGGACGGACGTCGTACGCGGCGAGGGCGGCGGTGTGCAGGGCGCGGGCGCGTTCCGTCTCGGGGCCGGCGCCGCCGGGGCCGTACTGGGCGGAGAGGTCGTGCAGCAGGGACTCCACGACGTCCCAGGGCGGCACCTCACGTCCGTCGAGACAGGCCCGCATGCCCTCCGGGTCGCGCTGCCAGAACACCCCGCACCAGCCGCCGCCCTGATCCAGGCGCGCCATGAGGCCGTCCAGGTAGTTCATGAACTCCCGCACCCGAGCCGGGAGTTGATCCACTGACATCTCAACTCCCGCCAGACCGGAGCACTCCGGTCCGTTAGGCAACACCAGCTGTGTTACGAGCGCGCTACGGGAAGTTTTCCGACTGAACGCAGAGTACGCCGCACCTGCCGGAAAGTGACGTGCGGACCCTCAGCCGGGGCCTCTCGGGCGGCGGCCTCTCAGGCGACGGCCTCGACAACCGGCGCGCACCGGCCGAACAGTTCGTCCATCGACAGCCCGAGGGCTTCCGCCAGCGCGGCGACGGTGAAGAAGGCCGGGGTCGGCGCCCGCCCGGTCTCGATCTTGCGCAGCGTCTCGGCGGAGATACCGGCGCTCGCCGCGACCTCCGACATGCTGCGGCCGCCTCGGGCTTCGCGGAGCAGCCGGCCGAGCCGCTCGCCACGTTCACGTTCTGCGGGGGTGAGAGGGGTGCGCACCATGGCGCCCATTCTAATACCGCCCCCGATCCCTCACCCCTATTCAAATACCGGTATAGTAATTGGCATGGTGGAGCTGAAGACAGACACGTCGATCGATGCGATGTACGCGACCGGACAGGTCGTGGGCCAGGCCCTCACGGCGGTACGCAAGGCCGCCGACGTCGGGGTATCCCTGCTGGAACTGGACGAGGTGGCGCACGAGGTGCTGCGCAGCGCCGGGGCGACCTCCCCGTTCCTCGGTTACCGTCCCTCCTTCGCCCCCGTCCCCTTCCCCGCCGTCCTGTGCACATCGGTGAACGACGCGATCGTGCACGGCATCCCGACCGGCTACCGCCTGCGCGACGGCGACCTGCTCTCCGCCGACTTCGGCGCCCAACTGGGCGGCTGGGCCGGCGACTCGGCGATCAGCTTCACGGTGGGCAGGGCGCGCCCGGAGGACGTACGCCTGATCGAGACGGCGGAACGGGCGCTGGCGGCGGGCATCGAGGCGGCCGTGGTCGGCAACCGCATCGGCGACATCGCGCACGCGATCGGCTCGGTGTGCCGGTCGGCCGGGTACGGCGTCCCGGACGGCTTCGGCGGGCACGGCATCGGCCGCAAGATGCACGAGGACCCGTCCGTGCCGAACGAGGGACGTCCGGGCCGGGGCATGCCGCTGCGGCACGGCATGGTCCTCGCCATCGAGCCGATGCTCATCGCGAGCGGCGGGGACGGCTACCACGCGGCTCCGGACGGCTGGACCCTGCGCACGAACGACGGCTCCCGCGCGGCCCACGCGGAGCACACGGTGGCGATCACGGAGGCGGGGCCTCGCGTTCTCACGGCCCGGGAAGCCCTCTGACCAGCCACCCCCACCGGAGACGTTGCGCACCGGCGGCCGCACAGTGCGCTCCGGCGGCTCCCGCGCCGGGTTTCGTGCACGGCTGCCGCGACCACTGACGGGCCGCAGCCGGGAACGATTCTTCGCACATATGCACGGCAAACCTTCGATGGCCAAAGGTCTCCCACCAGGCCCGAACGCAGGTAAAAGCGGACCAAATTCACCGGCATTTTCGTATGTTCATACTTTCGTGCCACACCTTGCCGGAACCTCACATTCCGCAGCTAGCTGTGTGCTGCGCCCACCCCACCGTGGGGCTTGGGCCACGGCTCAGTGAGGAGAAGTCATGAAGAAGGCATACGAGGCACCGACGCTCGTCCGGCTCGGTAAGTTCCGCAAGGAGACGGGGCTCCTGGGACGCCACGGCAACGACCGTCTGATCCTGAGCAAGAACTGACGGGCGACGGCACTGACCCGACGTCATGACTGAACTGCACGAAAGTGCGGGGACGGGCCCCGGCGACGCGGACTTCACGGTCTTCCCGGACCGTGCGGACGCGGCCGCCGTGGCCCGCTCCTTCGCCCGGCCGGGCTGTCGCACCCTCACCCACGCGTCGGGCCGGCCCTGGCTGGTCGGCCACTGGCACGACGACGAGGTCGTCACGGCGAGCGCCGGCGACACGGCCCTCGCCGTCATCGGCTGCTGCCCGGTCGGGGCGGGCGAACTGCGCCGCACGGCAGCACGGCTGAGGGACCTCGCGGAGCTCGACGCTCTCGCCCGCTCCCTCCCCGGCAGCTTCCATCTCGTCGCCACCCTCGGCGGCCGGCTCCGGGTGCAGGGCACCGCCTCCGGACTGCGGCTGGTCTTCCACTCGGAGATCGACGGCGTACGGGTGGCCGCCGGCCGCGCCGACACCCTCGCCGCCGCCCTCGGCCACGACCCCCATCCGCAGGAACTGGCCGTCCGGCTGCTCTGGCCGGCCCCGTACCCCCTGTTCGAGACCTCCCTGTGGCGCCCGGTCACCGCCGTGCCCCCGCAGGACGCCGTGATCGTCGCCGCGGACGGGCGGTCGGTACGGCACACCCGCTGGTGGACCCCGCCGGAGCCGGTCCGGCCCCTGGCCGAGGCGGCACCGCTGATCCGGAAGGCGCTGGAGGAGGCCGTCGACGCGCGGACCCGGCAGGGCGGCGTGGTCAGCTGCGACCTCTCCGGCGGCCTGGACTCCACGTCCGTCTGCTTCCTCGCCGATCGCTCCCCCGCCCGTGTGGTGGCCGGCACCTGGCCGGGCCGCGATCCGGCGGACACCGACCTGTACTGGGCCGAGCGGGCCGCGGGCCACCTCCCGGACGTCGAGCACGTCATCTGGGACGCGGACGCCTCGCCACTGGTCTACGAGGCCCTGCTCGGTATCGATGACCTCCTCGACGAGCCCACCATCGGCGTCATGGACCGCTCCCGGGTCCTGCATCACCTGCCGGCCCTCGCCGCCCGCGGCAGCCGGCTGCATCTGACCGGCATCGGCGGCGACCACGTGGCCTGGTGCTCCGAGGCCTACTACCACCGTCTGCTGCGCACCCGTCCGCTGTTCGCCGCACGGCAGCTGCGCGGGTTCCGGGCCCTGTGGGACTGGCCGCTCGGCGGCACCGTCCGCGCCCTGGCGGACTCCCGGCCGTACGGCGGGTGGCTCGCCGACGCGGCCGGACGGCTGCGCGATCCCTCCCCCTCCTCCTCGGTGGCGGGAGGGCTCGGCTGGGGCATGGAGCCGCGGCTGTTCGGCTGGGTGACCACGGAAACCGAGCGGCTGGCGCGGCGGGCGCTGCTCGAAGAGGCGCCGACGGCGACACCCCTGCATCCGGACCGGGGGATGCACACGGACCTGGAACAGATCCGCTCGACCACACGCATCATCCGCCAGTGGGACCGGATGGCGGCCCGCGCCGGTCTGCCGATGGCCCACCCCTTCCTCGACGACCGTGTCATCGAGGCGTGTCTGGCCGTACGCCCCGCCGAGCGCGTCACGCCGTGGGCGTACAAGCCGGTGCTGACCGCCGCGATGCGCGGCCTGGTCCCTGAGGAATGCCTGCGGCGCACCACCAAGGCCACGGCCGCCATGGACGCCGCCGACGGACTGCGTGATCACCGCGCCGACCTGCTGGCGCTGTGGGAGGACTCCCGGCTGGAGCGGCTCGGCCTGGTGGACGGCGCCGAGCTGCGCCGACTGGCCCGGCGGCCCACCTCTCCGGGACTGTCCGACGCCATCCTCTACTCCACGATCGCCGCCGAGGTGTGGCTGCGGGGACTGTCCCGCGGCCACGCCCGCACTCCCTGAGCACCCGCACCGCGTCAGAAAGGCGAACACATGCCCTTGCGGTTCGACGCACACATCTCCACCGCCGAGACCGACTACGGCACCGTCCTGCTGGACGAACGAGCCGGTACGTACTGGGAGTTGAACCCGACCGCCACCCTCGTGGTCCGCACCCTGCTCGACGGCGGCGAGGAGGCGGACGCGACCGCCGCGCTGGTCCGCGAGTTCGACATCGACCGGGAGCAGGCCCGGCGGGACGTCGAGGCGCTCGTCGGGCACCTGCGTGAGGCGGGACTGGCCTCATGACGACACCCAGCGCGCTGGAACGCCCCACCGGCGTGCCCCTCGGCAGCCGCCTGGCCGCCCGCCTCGTCCTGCTGCCCGCCGTCGCGCTCGCCCTGCTGCCGCCCCGCCGCATTCGCTCCGTCCTCGGTGTCCTGCGCCACGGGGCCGCGCCCGCCACCACCGCACAGGCCCGGCGGGCGCGGGACGCGATGTGCGCCGTCAGCCTGCGCTGCACCGGGCCGAAGGGGTGCCTGCCGCGGTCCCTGGGGGTCGCGCTGCTGTGCCGGCTCCTGGGCGCCTGGCCGACCTGGTGCGCCGGGGTCCGTGTCGTCCCGCCCTTCACCGCGCACGCCTGGATCGAGGCGGAGGGCCGGCCCGTCGGCGAGGACGTACCCGACGGCTACTTCGCCCCGCTGGTCGCCGTCGAGCCGACCGAGCGATGAGCGACGGCACGGCGGCGGACGCCGGGCCGGCCCCCGGCACCACGGTCGCGGACGACGCGGCACGGGAGTCCCCCGGCGAGGACAGGTCGACCCGCGCGGCCGTGGCCACGCTGTACCGGCTCACCGCCGGGCACCGGTCCGCCGTCGCCGTGGCCGTCATGCTGACGCTGGCCGGCTCGGCCCTGGGCCTGGCCCAGCCGCTGGTGGCCCGGCAGGCGGTGGACGCGAGCGGCCGGGGAGAAGTCGTCTGGCCGCTGCTGGCACTCCTCGGCGCGCTGTTCCTGGTGGAGGCCGCGATCGGATCGGCGGGACGCTTCCTGCTGGAGCGGATGGGCGAGGGTGTCGTACGCCGGCTGCGCATGGACCTGGTGGGGCGTCTGCTCCGGCTGGAGATGCGCGAGTACGACCGCCACCGCAGCGGCGACCTCATCTCCCGGGTCACCACCGACACCACCCTGCTGCGCGACGTCGTCTCCCAGGCCCTCGTCGACCTGGTGACCGGAAGCCTCGTCGCCGCCGGTGCGCTCGTCCTGATGGCCTGGCTCGACCCGCTGCTGCTGCTCCTGGTCGCGCTCACCGTGGCCGTGGCCACGGCCGTGGTCAGCTCGCTGCTCCAGGGCATCCGCAGAGCCTCCGAGCGCATGCAGGACTCCGTCGGAGCCGTCGCCGCGGATCTGGAACGGGCGCTGGGCGCCCTGCCCATGGTCCGGGTGCACCGCGCCGAGGATCGCGAGACGGCCCGGATCGGGGCGCGGGTCGAGGAGGCCTACGAGGCGGGAGTACGCACCGCGAAACTCGCGTCCGTCATGAGCCCCGCCGTCGAACTCGCCGTCCAGGGCTCCTTCCTCGTCGTCCTGGTCGTCGGGGGCCTGCGCGTCGGCGGTCAGGCCGGCTCCCTCGGCGACCTCGTCGCGTTCCTGCTGTACGCCTCGTACCTCGTCCTGCCGCTGTCCTCCGTGTTCCACGCGGTGAGCCTGGTCCAGCGCGGCATGGGCGCCCACCGGCGCGTCGACCAGGCGCTGCGGCTGCCCGTCGAGCACACCGGGCCGTCGGACGCGCGACCGCGCCGCGCCCGGCCCGCACCGTCCGCCCCCGCCGGCCGCCCCGCGCTCGCGCTGCACGACGTCCGCTTCGGCTACGACCCGGGCCGGCCGGTGCTGTCCGGCGTGTCCTTCGCCGTCCCCCACCGTCGGCAGGTCGCCCTCGTGGGCCCCTCGGGAGCCGGCAAGAGCACCGTCTTCGCGCTGGTGGCGGGGTTCTACGAACCGGACGCGGGAGCCGTGCAGTTCGACGGCCGGCCCGCCGCGGAACTCGGCCGTGACGCCTGCCGCCGGCGCATCGCGATGGTGGACCAGAACACCCACGTCGTCCACGGCACCCTGCGGGAGAACATCACCTACGCCGTGCCCGACGCCCCGGAGGCGGAAATCCGGCGTGTCCTCTCGCTGACCCGGCTGGAGGAGCTCGTCGACCGGCTGCCCTGCGGTCTGGACACCGTCGTCGGTGAGCGCGGCAACACCCTCTCGGGCGGCGAACGTCAACGCGTCGCCCTGGCCCGGGCCTTGCTCGCCCGCCCCGCGCTGCTGCTCCTGGACGAGCCCACCGCCCACCTCGACGCGATCAACGAAGCGGCACTGACCACGGTGATGAAGGACGTCGCCCAGGAATGCGCCCTGCTGATCATCGCCCACCGCCTGTCCACCGTGCGGCACGCCGACCACATCGTCGTCCTCCACCCGGGCCGTGGCCCGGCCTGCGGAAGCCACGAGCAGCTGCTGGCCCGCGATCCCCTCTACCGTGAACTGGCCACGAGCCAGATGCTGCGCCCCGGCGACGGGCCGCCCGCGGACCACGGCGGCCGCCGGGCGAACGGCTGAGGCGTTCCTGCACATGCCCCCTGGGCCAGAACGTGCCATCGTGGCATGAGCGAGCCCGAACCGGGTTACCCGACTCCGGCACGTCGATGAGCGAGGGCGACCCTGCCCGCGCAGGGAAGCCGGATGGGAACGCCATGACCAGCGGCTTCAGTGGTCCCGAAGACTACGACCCCTTCGGAGAATTCCTCGCCAGCTTCTTCGGCGGACCCCGTCCCGGCCCCCGCCAGATCGACATCGGCCGTCTGCTCAGCCAGCCGGCCCGGGAGCTGGTGCGCGGTGCCGCCCAGTACGCCGCCGAACACGGCAGCCGTGACCTGGACACCCAGCATCTGCTGCGCGCCGCGCTGTCCGCCGAGCCGACCCGGAGTCTGCTCACCCGGGCCGGCGCGGATCCCGACTCGCTGGCGACGGAGATCGACGAGCGCTCGGGCCCGGCACAGCACCCCTCGGGCGAGGGCCCGCCACCCACGTCGCTGTCCCTGACCCCGGCCGCCAAGCGCGCCCTGCTGGACGCGCACGACCTGGCCCGCACGCGGGGCGCCGGCTACATCGGCCCGGAGCATGTGCTCAGTGCCCTCGCCTCGAACCCCGACTCGGCGGCCGGGCACATCCTCAACGCGGCCCGCTTCGCCCCCTCCGGCATGCCGTCCGAGGCCTCGGACGGGGGCCGGCCCCGGGAGCGCACCGACCAGCGCCCGCGCGTCGACACCGGCACGCCCACCCTCGACAAGTACGGCCGCGACCTCACCGATCTCGCCCGCCAGGGCCGGATCGACCCGGTGATCGGCCGCGACGAGGAGATCGAGCAGACCGTCGAGGTGCTCTCCCGGCGCGGCAAGAACAACCCGGTGCTGATCGGTGACGCGGGCGTCGGCAAGACCGCGATCGTGGAGGGCCTGGCCCAGCGGATCGCCGACGGCGACGTCCCCGACGTGCTCAGCGGCCGCCGGGTCATCGCGCTCGACCTGACCGGGGTGGTCGCCGGCACCCGCTACCGGGGCGACTTCGAGGAGCGGCTCACCAACATCGTGGACGAGATCCGCGCGCACTCCGACCAACTGATCGTCTTCATCGACGAACTGCACACCGTGGTGGGCGCCGGAGGCGGCGGCGAGGGCGGGTCCATGGACGCCGGGAACATCCTCAAGCCGGCCCTCGCCCGCGGCGAACTGCACGTCGTGGGCGCGACGACGCTGGAGGAGTACCGCAGGATCGAGAAGGACGCGGCGCTCTCCCGCCGCTTCCAGCCGATCCTGGTCCCCGAGCCCACCGCCGCCGACGCGATCGAGATCCTGCGCGGCCTGCGCGACCGCTACGAGGCCCACCACCAGGTCCGCTACAGCGACGAGGCGCTCGTGGCCGCCGTGGAGTTGTCCGACCGCTATCTCACCGACCGCCGTCTGCCGGACAAGGCGATCGACCTGATCGACCAGGCGGGTGCCCGGGTGCGGCTGCGCGCGCGGACCAAGGGCACCGACGTACGGGCCATGGAGCGCGAGGTCGAGCAGCTGACCCGGGACAAGGACCAGGCCGTGGCCGACGAGAGCTACGAGCAGGCGACGCAACTGCGCGACCGCATCGTCGAGCTGAAGCAGCGGATCGCCGAGGGCGGTGACGCGGAGATCGACGAGGGCATGGACCTGAAGGTCACGACCGAAGCCATCGCGGAGGTCGTGTCCCGGCAGACCGGCATCCCGGTGAGCAGCCTCACCGAGGAGGAGAAGGACCGGCTGCTCGGTCTGGAGGAGCATCTGCACGAGCGGGTCGTCGGCCAGGACGAGGCGGTGCGCGTGGTCTCCGACGCGGTGCTGCGCTCGCGGGCCGGACTCGCCAGCCCCGACCGGCCGATCGGCAGTTTCCTCTTCCTCGGCCCGACCGGCGTAGGCAAGACCGAGCTGGCGCGGGCGCTCGCCGAGGCGCTGTTCGGCAGCGAGGAGCGCATGGTCCGCCTCGACATGAGCGAGTACCAGGAGCGGCACACGGTCAGCCGGCTGATCGGCGCCCCGCCCGGATACGTCGGCCACGAGGAGGCCGGACAGCTCACCGAGGTGGTGCGCCGGCACCCGTACTCGCTGCTGCTGCTCGACGAGATCGAGAAGGCCCACCCGGACGTCTTCAACATCCTGCTGCAGGTCCTGGACGACGGCCGGCTGACCGACTCGCAGGGCCGGACGGTGGACTTCACCAACGCGGTCATCGTGATGACCAGCAACCTCGGTTCGGAGGCGATCAGCCGGGGCGGCACCGGGATCGGGTTCGGCTCGGGCGATGAGCAGGCCGACGAGGAGGCGCGCAGCGAGCGGATCCTGCGGCCGCTGCGCCAGCACTTCCGGCCCGAGTTCCTCAACCGCATCGACGAGATCGTCGTCTTCCGCCAGCTGACCCCGGTCGAGCTGGAGCAGATCACCAACCTGCTGCTGGACAAGACCCGCCGGCTGCTGCACGCCCAGGGAGTCTCGGTCGAGTTCACCGGCGCGGCCGTCGACTGGCTCTCCGAGCGCGGCTACCAGCCCGAGTACGGCGCCCGTCCGCTGCGCCGCACCATCCAGCGGGAGGTCGACAACCAGCTCTCCCGGCTGCTGCTGGACGGCCGGATCGGCGAGGGCGGCCGGGTGACCGTGGACGTGGCGGACGGGCGGCTGGCCTTCCGCGCGGAAGAGCTGCCGCCCGCCCCGGAGTTGTGAGCCGACGAGTGCCGTGCGGCGCTACGGCGCCGGCCGCACCACCATCGCCGAGCCGCCGCCCCGCCGTACCGTCTCGGCGGCGGCGAGCCACTTGCCGCCGGGCAGCCGCTGTACGCCCGTGGCCGCGCCGATCTCGGGGTTCAGCTTGAAGGAGTGCCCGATGGCCTCCAGCTGAGCCTTCGCCGCGCTGTTGTAGAGCCCGGGTTCCAGCTCGGTCTGGGCGGCGTTGCGCTGGCTGGCGCGCGGCGCGGCGATGGCGTCGACGAGCGGCAGCCCTCGGTCGAGGAACCCGGTCAGCGACTGGAGCACGGTGGTGATGATGGTGGCGCCGCCCGGCGAACCGAGCGCCACCACGGCCCGGTTGTGCTGGTCGAGGACGATCGTCGGGGACATCGAGGAGCGCGGCCGCTTGCCCGGACCCGGCAGGTTCGGGTCGTGCACGGCCGGGCTCGCCGGGGTGAAGGAGAAGTCCGTCAGCTCGTTGTTCAGCAGGAAGCCCCGGCCCGGGACCGTGATGCCGCTGCCGCCGGTCTGCTCGATGGTGAGCGTGTAGGAGACGACGTTGCCCCACTTGTCGGCCACGGTGAGGTGGGTGGTGCTGTCGCCCTCGTAGGTGGTCGGGGCGGCTGTGCCGCTCGCGTCGCAGGCCGCCGGGTCGCGCGGGTCGCCCGGCGCGACCGGGCTCTTGAGCACCGCGTCGTCCTTGATCAGGCACGCCCGCGAGTCGGCGTACCGCTGCGACAGCAGCTCCTTCGTCGGTACGTCCTCGAAGGCGGGGTCGCCGACCCAGCGCCCTCGGTCCGCGAACGCGATGCGGCTGGCCTCGATGTAGCGGTGCAGGTACTGGATCTCGCTCGCCTTGGAAAGGTCCGTGTTCTCCAGGATGTTGAGGGCCTCGCCGACGGTCGTGCCGCCGGAGGAGGAGGGCGCCATGGAGTAGACGCCGAGACCGTGGTACGAGGTCCGGCTGGGCGCCTGGGATTTGACGCGGTAGGCGGCCAGGTCCTTGGCGGACAGGTCGCCGGGGCGGGCCTTCCAGCCGGCGGCCGGGTCCACGGGCGGCTCGTTGACCGTGTCGACGATGTCCTCGGCGAGTTCGCCCCGGTACAGCGTGCCGACGCCCTTCTTCGCCAACTCGGCGTAGGTGCGGGCGAGATCGGGGTTCTTGAAGGTGGAGCCGACGACCGGCAGCGCGCCGTTCGGCAGGAACAGCTTCGTGGTGTCCGGGAAGTAGCGGAACCGGGTCTCGTTGGCCGCGGTCTGCGAGCGGAAGGTGTCATCGACGGTGAAGCCGTCGCGGGCGAGGCGCTCGGCGGGCTTCAGCACCGACCCGAGGCTCTTGCTCCCCCACTGGTCCAGCGCCTTCTGCCAGGTGGCGGGCGTGCCCGGGGTGCCGACGCTCAGGCCGCTGCTGACGGCCTCGGCGAACGGGATCGCGGTGCCGTTCTCCGTGAACAGGCCGGAGTCGGCGGTCAGCGGCGCGGTCTCCCGGCCGTCGAGGGTGCGCACCGTACGGGACTTGGCGTCGTAGTAGACGAAGTAGCCGCCCCCGCCGACGCCGGCGGAGTAGGGCTCGGTGACGCCGAGCGCGGCGGCCGTGGCGACGGCCGCGTCGACGGCGTTGCCGCCCTTGCGCAGTACCTCGATGCCGGCGGCGGAGGCGTCCGCGTCGACGCTGGACACCGCACCGCCGTAGCCGACGGCGACGGGGACCTTCTCGGCTGGGCTGCTCTGCGCTCCGGGGGGCGCCGCCGCCCCCACCGACACGACAGCGGCCGAAACCGCCAGGACCGACAGATTCCGCGCGACAGGGCGACGCATCCGCACCTCCAGTCAGGGACCGTTCGCGCAGCCTATGCGATCGACATGCCCGCGTCAGCCCGCCCACGGCAGGCTCTCGTCGAACGCCGGTTTGCATTCGCCCGCTAGCATGCGCGCCCATGAATGACGACGTGCGCAACATAGTCCTGGGCGTGGCCGCGGCCGGCATCAGCGCCGCGCTCGGCTGGCTTGCCCGCACCTACTTGTGGAAGCGCAAGCTCCGGCGCAAGCAGGCGTTCTTCGGGCTGCCCGACAACGCGGAGTCCTTGCTCGTGGTCAACCGCGGGGCGGGCGGGCCCGAGCTGACGGTGATGCGCTACGACGTCTTCGCGCTCCTGGAACTCGCCGCCCTGATCAAGGACTGCAACGCCCACGCCCAGATCATCCCGCACGACGCGGCCCGCCAGGGCTTCGGCGAGCGCACCGAGTTCTGCGTCGGCGGCCCGGCGTCGAACCGCCGTATGACGGCACACCTGGCTTCCCTGCTGCCCGGTGTGCGGGTGAACGTCGACGCCGAACCCGGCCCGGACCGGGGCGCCTTCCAGATCGGCTCCGAGCGCTACCGGGTGGAGGTCGGCAAGGAGGAGTACGCACTGCTCGCCCGGCTCACCGTCGGCGAGAGCCAGGGCCCCCGTCCCGTCTTCCTCTTCTGCGGGCAGACCGCGATCACCAACCAGGCCGCCACCCGCTACCTCGCCCGCAACCATGAGCGACTCACCCGCAAGCACGGCACCGGCTCCTTCGTCCTGCTGCTGAAGGTGGTCAACTCGCAGGCGTACGGCCCGGACGTGGTGGAGCTCGTCGCGGACGTGACGCGGGCGGCGCAGGCACCCCTGCCCACACCGGCGGCGGCTCCGCGCAACGCACACCGCGCCTCCTGAGGTCCGTTACATTCCGGTAATCGTTACTGGCACGTAACTTACCGACGGGTTACTTGCGGTAAGGGGCCAAGGTTACCGTTCGGTCACTTTGCACTGACACGAGTGAGGAGTGACCTGTGGGAACCCATCGCAAGGCCCTGCGTACGACCGCCGTGGGCGCCGTCTCCGCGACCCTGGTCGCCGGTAGCGCCCTCGGGCTCGCCCCCGTGGCCCAAGCGGCCTCCAACAGCGTCCGTTTCGTCGACATCACCGGCGACGGCGGCACCAAGCTCAAGGCGAACGTCGTCACGCCGGCCGGCGCCGACGCCGGCGGCCGCTACCCGCTGCTCGTCCTGCCCACGAGCTGGGGCCTGCCCCAGGTCGAGTACTTCGCGCAGGCCCAGAAGCTCGCCGACTCGGGCTACATCGTGGTCAGTTACAACGTGCGCGGATTCTGGCAGTCGGGCGGCGAGATAGAAGTGGCCGGCCCGCCCGACATAGCCGACGCGTCCAGGGTCATCGACTGGGCGCTCGCCAACACCCCGGCCGACGCGAAGCACATCGGCATGGCGGGCGTCTCGTACGGCGCCGGCATCAGCCTGCTGGCCGCCGCGCACGACAAGCGGGTCAGGGCGGTCGCCGCCCTGAGCGGCTGGGCGGACCTCATCGGCTCGATCTACTCCGGCCGCACCCAGCACGTCCAGGCCGCCGCGCTGCTGGACGGCGCGGGCCTGATCACCGGACGCCAGAGCGCGGAACTGAGGCAGATCTTCGACGACTTCTACGCCTCCAACCTGTCCAAGGAACAGGACATCATCAACTGGGGGAAGAAACGTTCGGTCGGTACATATGTGGACCAGCTCAACGACAGCGGTGCCGCGGTCATGATGGCCAACGCCTGGGGCGACACGATCTTCCCGCCCAACCAGTACGCGGACTTCTACGAGAAGCTGACGGGCCCCAAGCGGCTGGAGTTCCGTCCCGGCGACCACGCCACCGCCGAGCTGACCGGGCTGTTCGGCCTGCCCAACGATGTGTGGACGGACACCGAGCGCTGGTTCGACCACTACCTCAAGGGCGAGGACAACGGCGTCAACCGCGAACTGCCGGTCCGGCTCAAGTCCCGCACCAACGGCGGCTACGAGGGCTACCCGGACTGGAAGTCGGTCGGCGCGACGGACAGGAAGATCGCCCTCGGGGGTTCGACCACGATCCGCACCAACATCGACTCGGGAGCGAACGGCGGTGTCGTCTTCCTGTCCAGCATCCTCGACCAGGTGGCCCAACTGCCCCCGGTGGCCTCGATCCCGCTGATCCCGCGGCTGTGGGCGGGCGTTTGGCAGTCGGAGAAGTACGCCACGGCCCAACATGTGCGCGGCACCGCGAAGTTGCACACCACTGTCACCCCGACCAAGGAGAGCGGCACCCTCGTCGCCTACCTGTACGACGTGGGCCCGCTCGGCCTCGGCAAGCTGGTCAGCAACGCGCCGTACACCTTCCACGGACGTACGCCCGGACAGCCGTTCGGCGTCGACCTGGAGCTGTACTCCACGGCCTACGACGTTCCGGCCGGGCACCGTCTCGCCCTGGTCGTCGACACGGTCGACCCGCTCTACATCGAGCACAACCCGTCCGGCGCGCGGCTGACCTTCTCCTCGCCGGCGAACGACCCGTCGTACGTGTCGATTCCACTGCGCGAGCAGTGATCTCCGGCCGGCGCCGGACGGGTATGGCTCTGTGACTGCTGCCCCCTGCTGCCCCTGCGTCCAGGGGCCGTGGGGGGAACCCCACCCGGCAGCAGCGTCCCTGGACGTGGACGGGGCCACCGCCACGGTCCTGGGGACGGACGGAACATCGTAGTCGAGGTCGGTTCAGCTGCGTTGCGATGGCCGCAAACTATCCGGGCAGCGAAGGACTTATGGGACGACACGCACTTTTCGGGCATTAGCCGTATTTATGCAGCTCTTACGTGAAACCGTCCCGCGGTCCTCACGCCTCCGCGACCTCCGCGTACAGCTGCGACAGCTCGGGCACGCCGCTCGCGGCCCACTCCCGCCCCGAGGTCACGACGTCGAACTCACGGCCGGAGGCGAGCCGGACGACCGGCTGACCGTCCGGCCAGAACCCCCAGGCGGCACCGGGCACGGTGCGCACGATGACGGTGCCGAGGTACAGCCCGGCGTCATTGCCCAGCCAGGGCAGGCTCTCCTCGTCGTCCCGCCAGCGCGGCAGCAGCTGATCCAGGGCCTCCAACGAGGCCACGGTGTCATCGAGTTGGATCCCGGCCCGGGACGCGTGCGAACGCAGAAGTTCACACTCGGAGAGCAGTTCGGCGATGCCCTCGGGGTCGGGGGCCCCGCGCTTCTCGTGCCGGTGGCCCAGAAAAGGGATCTTCATACGCACAGCGTGTCATTCGCACTGCCGAGCGCACCACAGGCGCGCGGGCCGTCGATTCCGGTCGACTTCACGCCGACTTCTGGCATGGCTCGTTGACGGGTCACGGGTGCCTCTCTACTTTCTCGATGCGTCCTGCGTCTCGTCTGAACGACTCATGTGAACCGAACTTGTCATGCGCAGTCATACGCAGTCCTGAGTGGTCGTGAACGGGAGGAGTCGGCAGTGCGCCGATGTGTGTGGATTTCTGCGGTCGTCCTTGCCCTCTTCGCCGCCCTCGTGCCGGGAGTCTCCGCGCAGGCCGCGACCGAGCGCAGAGCCGTGCCGCTCCCGTTGGAGCGGCTCTTCGACAACACGGCCGTCAGCGACGACGCACGGCCCGCCGAGGCCGACTTGGACGGGAAGGGCGCCTCGCTGTCGGCTCAGGACCTCACGGCCGCCGGCTGGACGCCCGGCCGCCCGCTCACGGTTCAGGGGGCGCGGCTGACCTGGCCGAACCGGCAGCCGGGCGAGCCGGACAACGTCCGGGCCGCCGGGCAGGACGTGCGCGTGACCGGCCGCGGCGACGCGCTCGCCTTCCTGGTGGCGGGTACGGCCGGTGCCGACATCGGCGCGGCGGGGACGGTGCTGTACGCCGACGGCACCCGGTCCGCCTACCACCTGACCGCTCCCGACTGGCGCACCGGCCCGCTCGCCACCAAGGCGGTCGCCCTGCCGCACATCAACACACCCGGCGGGCAACTCACCGCGCGGGCGCGGCTGTACGTCATGACCGTGCCGATCGTGACGGGCCGCGAGGTCGTGTCCGTACGGCTGCCGCAGGCGACCGGGATGCATGTGTTCGCGGCGGCGGTTCGGGCCCCGGCCGCCGGCTGGACGGGGAGTTGGGCGAGCGCGACGGGCGGCTATCCGACCGTGGGCCCGTGGGCCGACCGGACGTTGCGCCTGGTGGTTCACACCTCCGTCGGCGGGCCGCGGGTGCGGCTGCGGTTCGACAACACCTTCGCGGCGGGGCCGGTGCGGATCGGGAGGGCCACGGTGGCGGTGCAGCAGTCGGGCGCGGCGGCGAAGGCGGCACCGGTCCGGGTGTCGTTCCGGGGTGCGGCGGGCGTCGAGATCCCGGCGGGGGCACAGGCGTACAGCGACCCGCTCGGCTTCAGCGTGCCCGCCGACGGCAATCTGCTGGTGAGCTTCCATCTGCCGGGGACCGTTCCGGCGGCGCCCGTGCACCGGCTCGCACAGCAGCGGTCGTATGTGAGCGCACCGGGCGACCACACGGCGGACACCTCCGCCTCCGCCTATCCGACCGTCCTGACCAACTGGCCGCTGCTGACCGGTGTCGACGTGGGCGGCGGGCCGGGGTCGGTGGTCCTGCTGGGGGACTCGATCACCGACGGCGACAAGTCCACGGTGGACGCCAACCGGCGGTGGCCCAATGTGCTGGCCACACGGCTGCTGAACCAGAGTGTGGTCCCGCACTATGGGGTGCTCAACCAGGGGATCTCGGGCAACCGTGTGGTCTCCGACCGCTATCCCGGGGACGGGGTCTCCACCGACACGGCCGGGGTGAGCGCGCTGTACCGGTTCGACCGGGATGTACTGGCCCAGACGTCGGCGCGTACGGCGGTGGTGTTCGAGGGCATCAACGATGTGCGCTGGGGCACGACCGCGGAGCAGGTGATCGCCGGGCTGCGGGAGATCGCGGACCGGGGGCATGCGCGCGGGCTGCGGATGCTGGCGGCGACGATCCTGCCGTGCGAGGGGGAGACCCAGTGCACGGCGGCCGCCGATGCCGAGCGGGTGGAGATCAACGCCTGGATCCGCGGCGCCGGGGTGTTCGACGGCGTGCTCGACTTCGATGCGGTCGTACGGGACCCGGCGCGGCCCTCGCGGATGCTCCCCGCCTACGACAGCGGGGACCATCTGCATCCCGGGGACGCGGGACTCGCCGCGCTGGCCGGGTCGGTGGACCTGCGGGCGCTCGTGCCGTGACCGCCGAAGGGTGCTGCCCTACACGTCCAGGTCCACGACCACCGGCGCATGGTCCGACGCGCCCTTGCCCTTGCGCTCCTCGCGGTCCACGTAGGAGTCGGTGACGGACTTGGCGAACGGCTCGTTGCCGTACACCAGGTCGATCCG
Source organism: Streptomyces sp. NPDC056479 (assembly GCF_042795335.1). Classification (NCBI taxonomy): domain Bacteria; kingdom Bacillati; phylum Actinomycetota; class Actinomycetes; order Kitasatosporales; family Streptomycetaceae; genus Streptomyces; species Streptomyces sp. NPDC056479. The sequence goes on from NZ_JBHTRZ010000003.1 coordinate 448,866, forward strand.
CATGCCCCGGTTCTTGGGGAAGCAGAGCTGGCGGTAGTCCCAGTACGTGTACGGGTGGTCGTACTTGAGGGGGCGCGGGACCACGTCGGACAGGCCGGACTCGCGCAGGGAGGCGAGGGCGGCGCGCTCGGCGGGGGTGACATGGGTGAGGCCCTCGAAGGCGGCCACGTCGTAGACGTCGTCGTCCGTCGGCGCCACGTTGTAGTCGCCCATCACCGCGAACGGGCGGCTGCCGCCCGCGTCACCGGCGACGGCGGCCTTCAGGGCCTCGAACCACTGGAGCTTGTACGCGTAGTGGGGGTGGTCCACCTCACGGCCGTTGGGCACATAGACCGACCAGACACGGACCGGGCCGCAGGTCGCCGAGATGGCGCGGGGCTCCTGGACGCCGTCGTAGCCGGGGTCGCCGGGGAGGCCCTTGACGACGTCCTTGAGGCCTACGCGGGAGAGCACCGCCACGCCGTTCCACCGGCCGGTGGCGTTGACCGCCGCCTCGTAGCCGAGGTCGCGCAGCGGGTCGAACGGGAACTGGTCCTCGGCGACCTTGGCCTCCTGGAGGCACAGCACATCGGTGCCGCTGCTCTCCAGCCAGGCCAGGAGCCTGGGCAGGCGGGCGGTGATCGAGTTCACGTTCCAGGTCGCGATGCGCATGCCTGACAACCTACCGGGCGGGACTGACAACCCGGCCCCGCCCGGGGTGGGACCGGTCACAGCTGCGCGGAGTCCCCCGGCGTCAGACGCAGGTGCTCCGCACCGCCGAGGCCGCCGATCTGACGGTCGTAGATAGGCCGGGCCAGGTCGGTGAGCAGGGCGTCGTGGATGTCGTAGGCGCGCTGCGGCTTGACCTCGCGGACGTAGTCGATGACCTCCGCGATCTTGTTCCAGGGGGCCATGACCGGGAGCATCAGCGTCTCGACCGGGTGGTCGGGCACCGTGAGGGCGTCGCCCGGGTGGAAGACACGGCCGCCGTCGACGAGGTAGCCGACGTTGGTGATGCGCGGGATGTCCGGGTGGATGACGGCGTGCAGTTCGCCGTGGACCTGGACGTCGAAGCCGGCGGCGGTGAAGGTGTCGCCGTGGCCGACGGTGTGGACACGGCCCGGGAAGGCCGCCGAGATCTTCTCCGCGACGGACTTCAGCGTCCAGATGTGCGCGGCCGGGTCGGCCTCCATGCCGGCCCGCAGCCGTGCCTCGTCGAAGTGGTCGGGGTGCTCGTGTGTGACGAGGATCGCGTCCGCGCCGACCGCGGCGTCCTCCTCGCTGAACCCGCCGGGATCCAGGACGAGCGTCTGTCCGTCCTTCTCGAGCCGGATGCAGGCGTGCGACTTCTTCGTGAGCTTCATGGCTCCATCCTGGCGGCCCGTCCTGGCGCGCACCCGTCCGGGACGCTCACTCCTGCGGAGTGGTTTCTTCCCTTATCACCTTCTGGGCCACCCGGAAGGCGCTGTTCGCCGCCGGGACGCCGCAGTAGACGGCCGCCTGGAGCAGGACCTCCTTGATCTCGTCCGGGGTGAGGCCGTTGCGCAGGGCGGCGCGTACGTGAAAGGCGAGTTCGTCCAGGTGCCCGCCCGCGACCAGGGCGGTGAGGGTCACACAGCTGCGGGAGCGCCGGTCGAGGCCGGGTCTGTCCCAGATCTCGCCCCATGCGTACCGGGTGATGAACTCCTGGAAGTCCCCCGAGAAGTCGTCAGCCTGCGCCAGCGCCCGGTCGACATGCGCGTCGCCGAGCACCTCGCGGCGGACCTTGATCCCGGCCTCGTACGGATCGGGCCGTCCCAGCGTCTGCATCGGTACGACGGCCGGCGCGATCTCGGCGATGGGCGTGGGCTGCGGCGCCGGCGCGGCGGCCAGCACCGGCTTGACGGGGGCGGCCACGATGGCCATCTGGCCGGTGGTGGAGTCGTAGGCGGGCTGCCAGGCGGTGGAGAAGTGCCGGACCAGCAGGTCGGTGACGGCGGCCGGCTGTTCGACCGGGACGAGGTGGGAGGCGCCGGGGACGACGGCGAGCCGGGCGTCCGGTATCCCGGCGACCAGGGTGCGGGCCTCGGCGGGGCCGGTGACCTGGTCGTCGGAGCCGACGAGGACGAGAGTGGGGACCGCGACCCCGGCCAGCTGCGACCGCACGTCGAACGAGGCCAGCGCCTCGCAGGCGGCGATGTAGCAGCCGGGGTCGGTGGTGCGCACCATCTGCACCGCCCACTCGGTGATCGCGGGCTGGGCGGCGGCGAAGCCGGTGGTGAACCAGCGGTCCGGCGAGGTACGGGCGATGGGGTCGAGGCCGTTGGTGCGCACGATCACGCCCCGCTGGCGGAACTCGTCGGCAGTGCCGAACCGGGGCGAGGCGGCGATCAGCGCGAGCGAGGCGATGCGCTCCGGGTGGCGCAGCGCGAGTTCGATGCCGAGTGCGCCGCCGAGCGCACAGCCCGCGTAGCCGAAGCGCTGCACACCGAGGCTGTCGAGGGTGGCGAGCAGCCGTTCGGAGAGGTCGCCGACGGAGCCGGCCGGGTACGCGGGCGCACCGCCGTGTCCGGGCAGGTCGAACCGGAAGACACGCCACTGCTGGGTCAGCTCGGGGACCTGCCGGTCCCACATGTGCCAGGTGGTACCCAGTGAGGGACCGAGGATCAGGACCGGGGCGTCTTCTGGCCCGTCAAAGCGGTATTGCAGGGTGTTCGGTGGTGTCTCGCTCACCCGTCAGACCCTCTCATCTCTCACGGAGGCCCCTATAACGGGGGGCGCTGGACGCCGTCCTGACCAGGTTGAAGACCTCTCGGGCGGCATATCGCTTGCGGCATCGAATGATCTCACGGCGGGACTTGCCCTCCTGGGTGCGGCGTTCGTAGTACGCCTGGGTGCGGGGATTGAAGCGCAGCCGGGTGAACACAATGCGGTGCAGGGCCGCACTGGCTTGTCGGGCGCCCCCATGGAGCGTCGGAGGTACGCGGGGTAGGGGACTTACCGGTCATGCTCGTTCACCTTTCCCGCCCCGATGGCGCATCGCGTAGCCGGCACCGGACCGCGCGGACGGTCAGAACCGTGACGACGCCTGGTCGGCAAGCCCCTATGGAGACACACCCGGCCGGCCCGGTACCAGCAACGCACCATCCCCGACCAAGGTCGACACAGCGTGAGCACCCCGGTCACAGATCTCAGGAGTCAGGCCCCTCCGCAGGACAGCACCCGCAAATTCTCCCCATGCTCACGGCCCCCGCGCTCAAGCCCGCACTCCATGCACGATCCCAGCTCTGGAACACCCTGAATCCGACTCCGGCCGACCACAACGGGCCGCGAAGGTCGACACCACATGCGACCTCGATACTTCAGCGGCCGTGCGTGCATGCCCGGGCCGTCCGCCCGCGTGATCCGATCGTCCCGGGGCACCCACTGCGGACGCTCCGCTCCGTCGGGAAGAAGAGATCACACAGGCAGTGGATCATGTCGTCCCGCGCTCCGGGTACCGTCAGGGTATGAGTCATCCGCACCCCGAGTTGAAAGCCGCCCCGCCCCTTCCCGAAGGAGGGCTGCGGGTCATCGCCCTGGGCGGCCTGGGTGAGATCGGCCGCAACATGACCGTCTTCGAGCACGCGGGCAAGCTGCTCATCGTCGACTGCGGCGTGCTGTTCCCCGAGGAGACCCAGCCCGGCGTGGACGTGATCCTGCCGGACTTCACCTCGATCCGGGACCGGCTGGACGACATCGTGGCCGTGGTCCTCACCCACGGCCACGAGGATCACATCGGCGGCGTGCCGTATCTGCTGCGCGAGCGGTCCGACATTCCCGTCGTCGGCTCCAAGCTGACGCTGGCGTTCCTGGAGGCCAAGCTCAAGGAACACGGCATCCGGCCGCGCACGGCACGGGTACGGGAGGGCGACCGGCGCGGCTTCGGGCCCTTCGACTGCGAGTTCGTGGCGGTCAACCACTCCATCCCCGACAGCCTCGCGGTCGCGATCCGCACCGGCGCCGGGATGGTGCTGCACACGGGCGACTTCAAGATGGACCAGTTCCCTCTCGACGACCGCATCACCGACCTGCGTGCCTTCGCTCGCCTCGGCGAGGAGGGCGTGGACCTGTTCCTCACCGACTCCACCAACGCCGAAGTACCCGGCTTCACCACCTCCGAGCGTGAGCTGAACCCGGCGATCGAGCAGGTGATGCGCACCGCGCCCCGCCGGGTCATCGTCTCCAGCTTCGCCAGTCATGTGCACCGCATTCAGCAGGTCCTGGACGCCGCCCACCAGCACGGCCGCAAGGTCGCCTTCGTCGGCCGGTCGATGGTCCGCAACATGGGCATCGCCCGTGACCTGGGTTATCTGAAGGTCCCGTCCGGTCTGGTCGTGAGCACCAAGGAGCTGGAAAAGCTCCCGGACCACAAGATCACTCTGGTGTGCACCGGCTCCCAGGGCGAACCGATGGCCGCGCTGTCACGGATGGCCAACCGCGACCACATGATCCGCATCGGCAAGGGCGACACCGTCCTGCTCGCCAGCTCCCTCATTCCCGGCAACGAGAACGCCATCTACCGGGTGATCAACGGACTCACCCGGTGGGGCGCCCACGTGGTCCACAAGGGCAACGCCAAGGTGCACGTCTCCGGGCACGCCAGCGCCGGCGAACTCGTCTACTGCTACAACATCGTCAAACCCCGCAATGTCATGCCCGTGCACGGCGAATGGCGCCACCTGCGGGCCAACGGCGACCTCGCCATCCGTACCGGCGTCGACCCCGAGCGGGTCGTCATCGCCGAGGACGGTGTCGTCGTCGACCTCGTCGACGGGCGCGCGTCCATCACCGGCAAGGTCCCCGCCGGCAACGTCTACGTGGACGGCATGGAAGTCGGCGGCGCCACCGAAGCGTCCCTCAAGGACCGCCTCACCCTCGCCGCCGAAGGTGTGGTCACGGTGGTGGCGATCGTCGACGCGGACACCGGCGCCCTCGCCGAGGCCCCCGACTTCCTGGCCCGCGGCTTCGTCCACGACGACACCACCTTCGAGCCGGTCATCCCCGTCATCGAGAAGACCCTGTCCACCGCGGCCGAGGAAGGCGTCGGGGACGCGCGCCAACTCGAACAGCTCGTCGCCCGCGCCGTGGCGAACTGGGCGTTCCGCACGCACCGCCGCAGGCCCCTCATCATCCCCGTCATCATCGACGCCTGAGCCACCGCCCGGCAGCACGATTCCCGGTTCCGGCCCGCCGGCCTCGAGGTCGGGCACGGGAGTCAGCAGCCACCCCAGGAGACCGGGGTGGCAACGCACTGCACAGGATGAGTCATCGGGAATACTTCCTAAGGACTGGAGGCGAGAAACCTACAGTTCAGCGGGTGTTGTCCCACCTTGAGGACGGTCCCTGAAGTGTCCGGAGCGTCACGGTCACGCCATGCGAGGGCGTGCAGGACCTCGCCCACCTGTACGCCGCGGGGTCAGTAGCTGGCGAGGGAGATGGCGGTGCAGTACGCGGTGCAGCAACCGAGTGAGCCCCCTCCCCCGCACGGTCGCCCGGTGATTCGTCGGGGAGCCCGACTGCACGACGCTCTCCACGAGCTGACTCGACGTGACCACATTCGACTTCAGTGGCGTCGCGGGACACAGCTTCTCGTCCTCCCCCGGGCTCCTGGGTGTCACTGGCAACCATGCGGTCATGCCAGGAAACCTCACCTGGACACATGCCGGGAGGTCGGTCCGGAACCCCAGAGCCACGTCGCCGGGCCCCGGGCCGGTTCGCCACCCTGGGAGCTCCAGCCCCGTTGGCGCTACCGCCAATCGGGCCTGCCGAAGCCGAGTAGAACGGCTGGTCATGGGAACGCTCAAGGCTTCCGAACGGCATCTCCGCTCGCCTACGCACAAGGATCGCCGATGCTTCCTGAGGTCCGCCCTCGCAGACCAGTTGGGACACCAACTGGACCTGGTTCCGCATCTCGAGGCCGGCCGGCTCGATGTGGAGGGCGTCGCCGGCATCGCAGTCGTCACAGCTGCCCACTGCGACGGCTATGCGGCCACCGGCCATCTCCTCGGGTTGCTGGCCGCGCTGCCTGCCCCCACCAAGGCAGGAGAAAACTTTTGGTCGGACCTGTGGAGGTCGTCGGGCACCGCGTACCTGCTGCCCGTCAACATCAAGGCCCTGGTACTGCGGGCCCGGCCGGCGCCGCTGGCAGGAGAGGGTACCGCCCTGGCCCGGCAGGTCCTCTCGGCCGTCGATGAGATGACCCCGTCCCAGCGCGTCGCGGCCGGGGAGGTGATCGGTCAGGCCCTCGTCGAGTCCGACCGTCTGCCCGACCTCCAGACACAGGTCATCGGAGAACTGTGGCTCCGAGATCTCGAGCTCACCGCCTGGCGCGTCCTGCACGCAGACCGCAGGTCGGACGATCCGGCTGGACGGAAAGCCTTCCCCGACGCCTGGACGAGCGTCTGAGCCGCGGCTCCTCCACGCTGCACGGCAGCCGCGCAGGACATGCGGCTCCCGTGTCCGACGACGCTTGGCAGCAGCTGAGGTCAGGAAGTTCCGGGCCGAAGTCGCAGCGGCCCAGGGCCTGGACAGATCAGGGGCCGCGCAGCCATTGCTGCGCGGCCCCTGTTCCTGTGCCGGCCCGGTACGAGAGCAGGCGCCTTCGTCGAGGTGGGCGGCCGGGCCCGCACGGGCGGCGGCCACCGGACGCGGCGCGCGCGATCTCTCGAGCAGGTCTGGGAGGTCAGACCAGGTTGATGTTCTCGGCCTGCGGACCCTTCTGGCCCTGGGTGACGTCGAACGTCACGGCCTGGCCCTCCTGGAGCTCACGAAAGCCTGTGGAGTTGATCGCGGAGTAGTGCGCGAAGACATCCGGGCCGCCGCCGTCCTGGGCGATGAAGCCGAAGCCCTTCTCCGCGTTGAACCACTTCACAGTTCCCGTTGCCATGTCTCATGCCTTCCAGTCGATGAACGCCTCCCACTCCATGTGGCAGACGGAGGTGATCGCCCTGGTCCCTGCGGCACAGCACAGCAAAATGCCCACACCAGGGGCGCGGGCAAGAGGGAATTCCGAACCACGACAGCTGACGCAGACGCTACACGCCCACACACCGCGTCACCATAGGAAATGATCAGGCCGCACACGGAGCCCGTGCGTGCGGTGCCCGCCGACGCTGACGGGCACGCTCATCTCATGATGCTGCCGTTGGGTTCGATGATTCGGCGGCACGGCGATATTCGGCGTTGATGCGCTGGGCTTCCTCGAGCTGGTCTTCGAGGATGACGATCCGGCAGGCGGCCTCGATGGGGGTCCCGTGGTCGACGATTTCCCGGGCGCGGGCGGCGATGCGCAGCTGGTAGCGGGAGTAGCGGCGGTGGCCGCCTTCGGAGCGCAGCGGGGTGATCAGGCGGTGTTCGCCGAGTGCGCGCAGGAAGGCGGGGGCGGTGCCGAGCAGTTCAGCGGCTCGGCCCATGGTGTAGGCGGGGTAGTCGTCGTCATCGAGACGGCCGAACGTGTCGTCTGCTGTCATTGCACCTCTCTGTGGAACGCCTGGAGGGGCCCTGGCGCCGTACTGGCACCAAGGCCCCGAAGGAACTACTACACCATCTGCCGGCCCTGATACTGCACCGGCCCTCGGTTTGCGCAGACCCGACCGAGATGACGTCGGGGGCGCGGGGATCGCAGTTGCTTGACCGGAGACCACCTCACTATCGATGTCCTGCGGTACCCGGGTCCAACACTTCCGCCCGGGCGATCCTGATGGCGCTCGGCTCCTCCGTTCTTCCCTCTTGATCAACTACTCACCAACGGAAACTACGAACTACTGGTGGCCGCGAACAGCGCCACTCTTCGGCAGCCAGCCCCGTCGCCCGTCCTGCGTCTGCTCTGGCTTAGAACCCCACTGCCGAACCTCCCGGTGCGCGCGCCCGCAGCCGACGCCTTCACCGAGGTACTGCTCACTGACTTCACTGCTGGGTACTGCGAACCTTCACTTACGGTTACTGCCACTGCGGTACTACTCATGGCGGCCCCTGATCACTGCGGGCCACCCGGCCCGGTCGTCAGTCCCGTCACCGTCCTGCAACCGCTCTGGCTTCGGAACTCCACCACCGCACCGCCCTGCAAACTGCAAACTGCGTACCACTGCCCGGCAGTTCATCTCTGCCGGGCCTCGCTCGATCTCGGCTACGAGAGAAACCATAACCACACCGCCACCCAATGTCTACTCCGGCTGGCATAGATTTCCGCGCCCTCGAAGAGGATGTAATCAGCCTCGACCAGAATGCCTCGACCGGTCCATGGATGGTTCGAGCAGCTCCGAGGCTCCGTCCGGCGCTCGCAGTGACCACCGCCGCGCAGCACGTCGGGCTGATCGTGGCGTCGCCGACTGCGCCGCGGCTACCGTCGGAGCGCACCGGCCAACACTGCGTCTCGTGAAGAACACCACCGGTTGACGCTCCTGCTGCCGCCTCAGTGCCTTGACGGGGATCTGCTTCCTCGTCCCGCGGTCACTCTCGCCGCGGCCCCTGACCCAGCGGACACGGTGGTCCTGGTCGTGTCCGAGCTGGTCACCAATGCGTTGTTCACGACCGCAGCCGGCATGTGCCGCGCATACGTACCCCTGATTTGAAGGTCCGCTTCATGTCGAAGTCTGACGAGCTGCTCGTTGACGTCGCCGCCCTGGTGGAGTCCGGGCAGGCAACCAGATGTCCCTGACCGTGGTCACCGGTGGCACTGTCATCACCGGCCGCCTGGCTCCCGAAGCGGTGTGGAGGCAGAGGGTTCGGATGTGCTGAGGGATTCCGCCCGCTTCGGCGAGTTCGCCGCCGTCTTCGACGCCCCGTGAAGGAGGGCAGGCCGCCCACGCATCTGCACTTCCATGTCGCCCGGATCCTGCAGGGCACGGTGGGGATCCCGGAGGCGGGCGGGATGTACCGGGTTGCGATCGAGGACGTCAGCGCCTGGACGGTGGGCGACTTCAGCTGTTCCGACCGCTGAGCGACGGCGACGGGAACCGGCTGCATGCAGTGTGGGCCCGACCGGCGTACCGGTAGGGCCCACGCTGCTGTTCGGGCATCGGCTCGTGCCTGATCTCCCGGTCAGACGGCTACGGGGGTGCCGAGCATCGAGGAGGCGTGCTGCATCGGGCTGAGAATGCCCAGGGGCGCGGCCTTGGGGACGGCGCGGCAGGTGAAGCCGAGCTGAGTCATGGCCCGCAGGACTTCGGCGGCACTGAAGTCACGGCGGTCCTGACGGGTGATGACCTGGCCCACCTGCTTGACGGGGTAGTGGCGGCGGCCGACGATCACCGATTCACCGGTGACCGGTTCGGGCTTGACGCCCTTCATCGATTCCAGCACGCCGCCCCTGGTGAGCTCGAAGGGGAAGCGGGCGATGACGCAGCGCATGTGGCCTCACAGAGAGAAAGGGAGAACGGTCCGACCAGGGGCGAGGTGTTTCAGCGGGAGAGGGCGGGGATGCCCGGGGCGCTGCCTTGCTCGTCCACGACTCGCAGGGCACCGAGCCGACGGGTGCGCATCGCGTGCTCTGCTTCGGCCATCGTGGTCACGGGTGAGGTGAACGATCCGTGGTCGCCGAGGATGTCGCGCAGGCGGACCCGGTCCGTGTGAGCGCCGCTGTCGCGAACGGCGGCGAGGTCGGTTCGGGTCACCAGACCGATGCGCTGGTCGTCCTGGTCGCAGACGGCCAGTCGGGCCGTGCGTGCGGCGGCCATGACCGCCAGCGCCACCTCTACGCTCATGTCGTCACAGACCTGCGGTCCGGCCGCGTCCATGACCTCAACCACCGTCCTGTGCACGGGGTTGGCGTTGGCGTCCGCCGGGCGGGGCGGCAACTGAATCAGCGTCAAAAGGTACCTCCTGCAGAGATGGGTCAGCTTCCTGGTCACGAAGGTTCTAGGCCGCCGCATGGCCGACGGGGGTGCGGCGGGTCGCCGAGGAGGGGCGGCGTCGGCCTCGGGAGGTGGCGCTGCGCTTGGGGCGTTCGACCGCCGGTGCGGTGATGACGACCGGGGTTCCGGACGGGGCCTGGGCTCCGGTGATCCGGCTCAGGGCCTCGTCACCCGAGCGGACCTGGGTGGTCTGCGGCCGGATTCCGGCGTCCGACATGAGGCGGACCATGCCGCGGCGCTGGTTCGGTGTGACGAGCGTGACGACGCTGCCGGACTCGCCGGCGCGGGCGGTACGTCCGCCGCGGTGGAGGTAGTCCTTGTGGTCGGTCGGCGGATCGACGTTGACGACGAGGTCGAGGTTGTCGACGTGGATGCCGCGCGCCGCGACGTTGGTCGCCACCAGCACGGTAACGTGCCCCGTCTTGAACTGCGCCAGCGTGCGGGTGCGCTGCGGCTGCGACTTGCCGCCGTGCAGCGCGGCGGCCCGTACCCCGCTGTTGAGCAGATCCTGGGTCAGCCGGTCGACGGCGTGCTTGGTGTCCAGGAACATGATCACGCGGCCGTCGCGGGCGGCGATCTCGGTCGTGGCGGCGTGCTTGTCGGCGCCGTGGACGTGCAGGACGTGGTGCTGCATCGTCGTGACCGCACCAGCCGAGGGGTCGACCGAATGCACGACAGGCTCGGTCAGATAGCGGCGCACCAGCAGGTCGACGTTACGGTCCAGGGTGGCGGAGAACAGCATCCGCTGCCCCTCCGGACGCACCTGGTCGAGCAGCGCGGTGACCTGCGGCATGAAACCCATGTCGGCCATCTGGTCGGCCTCATCCAGCACCGTGATGCCCACGTGGTCGAGTCGGCAGTCGCCACGGTCGATGAGGTCCTTGAGCCGGCCGGGCGTCGCGACCACGGCCTCGGCCCCGCCGCGCAGCGCGCCGGCCTGCTTGCCGATCGGCATCCCGCCCACCACCGTGGCGAGCCGCAGCTTGACGGAACGGGCGTACGGCGTGAGCGCGTCGGTCACCTGCTGCGCCAGCTCACGCGTCGGTACGAGGATCAGTCCCAACGGCTGACGGGGTTCGGCACGCTGTCCAGCGGTGCGGGCGAGCAGGGCGAGGCCGAAGGCGAGGGTCTTGCCCGAACCCGTGCGTCCGCGGCCCAGCACGTCGCGGCCTGCCAGGGAGTTCGGCAGCGTCGCTCCCTGGATCGGGAACGGTGCGGTCACACCCTGCCTGCCGAGTTCGGCCAGAAGTTGCTCGGGCATGTCGAGATCGGCGAAGCCCTCGACGGCGGGCAGCGCGGGGGTGATCGTCCTGGGCAGCGCGAACTCACCCTGCACTGCGGCGGGTCGGCGGCCGTAACCGCCGGAACGGGCAGGCCCGCCGGAACGACGCGGTGCCTGCGAGCCGAAGCGGCGGCCGCCCCTTCCGGCGTCGGCGCTGGCATTACGGGTGCGGGCGGAGCGGTCGTTCGTGTACGTGCGGTTCATGCGGAACCTTCCTCGATGTGGCACATATCAAGGAATTCCCGCAGCGATGAGCGGCATGGAGAATTACAAGTATGGACCGGTTGCAAATCGAGCAGATCTGGCCGGCGGAAACTCCGGAGCACAGGTGACGAAATGATCGACGCGATGGGATGTAAAATCCGGGCGTCCGCTGCGGTGCAGCTCTTCAGGATGCGCCTGCGTCTCTGAAGGACGAGCCGCGTGCGGTGAGACTGCGGATTCCTCAGAGTCGTCCCGCGGGAAACCGCTGCGGGAGATGCGTGCAGCTGGGGCCCGCACCCCGAAGGATGCGGGCCCCAGCTACAGATGGTGCGTGAGCGTCAGGCGGGAACGATGTTCTCGGCCGTCGGGCCCTTCTGGCCCTGCGCGATGTCGAAGGTCACTTTCTGGCCTTCGAGCAGCTCACGGAAGCCCTGCGCCGCAATGTTCGAGTAGTGGGCGAACACGTCGGCGCCGCCACCGTCCTGCTCGATGAAGCCGAAGCCCTTTTCCGCGTTGAACCACTTCACGGTACCAGTAGCCATGTCATATCTCCTTTGGGGCAGTGCGTCGGCATCCACACTGTGCGAACGCCGTGTCGCCGCGATGATTACCCCGCCCGGAAATGACCGGAAATACAAAAGGGCTCCCGACCGGCAGAAGCCTGGTGGGGGCACTTGAAGTTTTGGGAACCACAACTGCAACTGAGATCGACAGTAGCACGCCGGAACGGCCCGCGTACGTTGGATAATTCCACTCTGCTCTTCGCGGCAAAAATTCCCACTGCGTGGTCCATCAAAATCTGATCTCTCGGGCACAGATACTCGCGGCTTTCGTAAGACGCCGCCCCCAAGGGGTCTAGCAGCTCATGTCGACGGCGCACCCCAGCGCCACCTCAGAAACCGACAGACAAAGTTGAATGCGCAGACAGCCCAACGCGTTGCAGAGGCGCCCAGTACAGCCCCGCACGCATCCGCACACTTGGGGCGGAACGGGGAGCGTGGAAGACGCCTCCAGGGCGTTGGGGTTCTCTCGGGCGAAGGGCTGCGACCTGGTGCGTCGCGGGGAGTTTCCGTGCCGCGTGCTAGGCGTCGTAACACGCGTGTCGTCACAGGAGAGGCCCTGGCGCAGGCGATCCCCCCGCCAGGGCAGAGACGACGGCACACACGGAGCGCGCGGCGTCCAGCGGCTCCTGCTTGCCAGCCACCATGCAGACGAAGCCGGTGCCCCGTGAACCACCACACCGCGTCATTCCGAAGGAATGCGAAACTCGAATTCGGGACGGTCCCACGGCACAGCGGGCGGGTTCGCGAGCGCGGTCCCGGTCCGCACTGCACCGACGCGGTGGTAGAAGTCCTCGGCGGGAAGATGCGACACGACCTTGACACGGTCGAGCCCGGCGGCACGGGCCTCGGACTGCATGTGCGCGACGAGCAGCCGTCCAATACCACGTGCTTGGGCTTCGTCGGCGACGAACAGCAGGTCGAGCTCCGGTGGAGCGAGGACGAGCGAGTAGAACCCGAGGACCCGGCCTCCACGCTCGTCGGCGCCGACGGCTACGAAGGCGCGGTGGGCTTCGATGTAATCAGGACCGACCCGGTAGCCCGCCACTGCGGCTGCGTACTTACCCTCATAGGCGCCCGAGCCACGCACGAGCCGCGTGAGCCGTTTGGCATCCCGCGCGACTGCCCTCCGTATCGTGATCGGCTGGCTGACCGGGGAAGTGCCTGAACTCATAGGGAGAGTATCTCGCACCGGGGAGAGCCTTCCAGCGGCGGGTCGGCTGCTCGGGCAGGCGTTCCTGCACCGCTCCCGGGAACCACTCGCCCAGGCTCCGATCGACCACTCACTGCGCCGAATGGGCCGCCCGCCAGCAGCAACTGGACGCCCGAACCGCTGCGGGGAGCTGGATAACGGGGTGGTCGACGACTGTTCTCCCTGGGCCTGCCGATTGGCCGCTGGGAGCGCATCGCCAAGGACACCGTCGCGGCGGTGCAGCGCGGCCGGGAGATCGGCCGCTGAGAGAGGTGATCACGAAGCTTGCGGCACCGGGACGATGCGCTCCAGTGACCGCAGGGATGGTCGAGCGACCAGCAGTGGACGATCGAGTCCATCCGCGGCGCCATCGGCAACCGCGCCCTCGCCCAGCGCTTCCTCAGCGAGATCAACCGCGCGCCCGCGCACCAGCTGCTCGCCGTGTTCGCCGGGGTCGGCGGGATCAGGCTGATACCGCCAGCCGAGATTCCCTATCCGGGGTCCGTTATCCGTGCGGTCAAGCCGCGCGCCCTTTCCACAAGCGGACTGCATGAGGACTCGACCGCATCGTGCGTGCCAGCAGACGCCGAAGCCGCGCCGGAGCGCTCCGGCGCGGCTTCGGCGTCTCACGACTCCGCGCGGAGGTCGCCGTCGGAACGGTTTCTGGCGGGCCTCGCCGTATCACCTGCTATCACGCAGCTATCACGAACTGGGCGGACCCTCTCGGACCAGTAGGCCCTGACCTGCGATTTCATGCCCGCGATTGACTGGTGTAGACGCCCCTGGACGGTCCCTACAACCTGTGCCAAGTGGTGCCAAGGGAGGGGCCCAAGATCAGTACGGGTACGTCTTCTGGCCCGTCAAAGCGGTATTGCGACTCCGCGAAGATCCTCCACATTCGGCTTCACGTTCGATCAACCGTCCTGACGTCTCGTCAACTGCCCCTCAATGCTTGATCCTGCTCGGAACTGCATCCTATCGAGCACGTATTGACATGGACCGGCAAAGCCCGCAGAGTCATGCCCCGACAGTCCGCACAGCCCCGACAGTGCACCGGCAGTGATGCAAGCCACCCCACCGAGGAGTGTTGCCGTCATGTCCGAAACCCCCGCTGTCTCACGCCGACTGCTCCTGGGCGGAGCCGTCGCCACCGGCGCCCTCGCGGCCGGGATGACCGCCACGGCGCCGGCCGCGTCCGCCGCGACCGGACAGGTGCCTCGCCGCCGCCCCGGACAGAAGTCGATGATCGGCGTGCCGTACGAGGTCCACAGAACCGTCCGTGTCGGTGTCATCGGCCTGGGGAACCGCGGCGGAGGCATGGTCATGGGCTGGGCCGCCGTCCCCGGCTGCACCGTGACCGCCGTCTGCGACATCCGGGCCGACCGCGCGCGAAGCGCCGCCGACCGGCTGGTGAGCAAGGGCGAACCCCGCCCCGCCGAGTACGGCGGATCAGCCGACTCCTACGCCCAGATGCTACGGCGCGACGACATAGACCTGGTGTACGTCGCCACCCCGTGGGAGTTCCACCACGAGCACGGCAGAGCCGCACTGCTGACCGGCAGACACGCCGTGGTGGAACTCCCCGTCGCGACCGAACTGCGTCAGCTGTGGGACCTGGTCGACACCTCCGAGCGCACCCGCAGGCATCTGTTCCTCGCCGAGAACTGCAGCTACGGCCGCAACGAACTGGCCATGCTGAAGATGGCGCACGCCGGCCTGTTCGGAGACATCACCAACGGCCATGGCGGCTACCAGCACGACCTGCGTGAACTCCTGTTCTCCGACACGTACTACACCGACTCCTGGCGGCGACTGTGGCACACCCGCAGCACCGCGTCGCTCTACCCCATGCACGGGCTGGCCCCGATCGCGGCGGCCATGGACATCAACCGCGGCGACCGGATGGCCACCCTGCGCGCCACGGCGACCGCGCCGAAGGGGCTCGCCGACTACCGCGAGCGCTTCATCCCCCGGGACCACCCGTCCTGGAAGGAGACGTACATCAACGGCGACCTGGTCACCTGCCTCATCGAGACCGAGCAGGGCAGGATCATCCGGGCCGAGCACGAGGTGAGTTCACCCCGGCCGTACAGCAGGATCAACACCCTCGCCGGCAGCCGCGGGATCGTCGAGGACTACGCCGGGCCCACCCCGACCGGCGCCCGCGTCTACCTCGAGCCGGACCACGGCGGCCACACCTGGCGCGACTTCGCCGACTACCGCAAGGAGTTCGACCACTGGCTGTGGCAGAAGGTCGGCGACGACGCCGCGAACAACGGCGGTCACGGCGGCATGGACTACGTCCTGCAGTGGCGCACCGTCCAGTCGATGCGCGCCGGGCTGGTGCCCGACATCGATGTGTACGACTCGGCCGCCTGGTGCGCCGCGGTCCCGTTGAGCGCCGCGTCCCTGGCGAGGGACGGCCGCCCGGTCGAGATCCCGGACTTCACCCGGGGCGCCTGGGCCGGCAAGCGGCCCGGACTCGACTCCAGCCCCACGGACATGCCGCCCCTTCGCTGAACCACACTTCCGTGGGCCGCGTCAGCACGGCCTGCGCCAGGCGTCCAGTTGCAGCCTCTTCAGCATCGAGGAGAGGCGCAGCTTGCGGGACGCCTGGCAGAAGCGGGACGTGGGCCGGGCGTACTCCACGTGGAAGACCGCCTTGTCCGCCGCGGTGAACGGTTCGAGCAGCGCACACTCGTCGTACTGGGCGCACTCCTCGTTGACCGCGAAGTCGAAGTCGGCGACCAGCTGCGGGATTTGGGGCAGGTCGTTCTTGAGGCCCACCGCGAGCCCACGCTCACGAGCGGCGGCGGCGATCATGCGGTTGTAGCGGAGCTGGTCGTGAGCGGTGAGCGGGAACCCGGTGTGGTTGCCGTAGCCCTCGACCAGGTCCGGCTCCACCGCGTCGAAGCCCTTGTCCCGGCACATGTCGAAACGGCGTTCCATGATGGGCCGCAGCACCTCCAACCGGCGGATGTCCAGCCAGCGTTCGCCGTGCCAGCCGTTGGGTCTGCCGAGCACCGAGCGGGGGAAGTCGCCGCGGTCGGGGCGATAGTCCTCCCAGGCGCCGACGTTGACGTAGCAGATCACCTTGCGGCCGTCCCGGTGCAGGCGGGCGACGTCGTCGGCGCTGTTCTCGAATCCGTCGATGTCGTAGACGGGCACGTCGACGGACCGGTCGACCTTGCCGTCGAGCTGCCACTGCCACGCCAGCCCGGGACGGGGCTGCCAACGCACGGCGGCGGAGGTGGAGTCGGGACTGTCCGAGCACGCGGCCAGGGCGGCCAGGGACAGCAGGGTCGCCATGACGGCCGAGACGGCCCGCCTCACCGGCCCGCCTCCGCCAGCGCGGGCGTCAGCCTGGACCAGGGGTTGGGCAGATCTCCCGTCACCGGCCCGCTCACCCCCGCGCCCCTCTCCCTCGCCGTCCGCATGGCGAGCGGCACGAGCGGTTCGGGGACGCCATAGACCAGGTGGCACAGCCGCTCGGCGGGCAGCCGCTCGGTCCACGAGGGGCGGCTGAAGTCCGACACGTATCTCGACCAGGGACCTTCGAAGGTGACCGTCAGGTCGGCGAGCCGGGCATAGCCGGGAGCGGGGTGGACGCCCGGGTTGAGGACGACCGTCGACGCCCCGAGCCGGCGGGCGGAGCGGACCAGGCGCCGGCAGTCCGGCAGTCCGTGCGAAGCCGCCGGCACCTGGTCCAGAAAGCAGCCGTCGACGGCGTACCACTCCTGGTGCCGGCGCAGATCCTCGGTGATCAGCGCCGGATCGCGAGCTCCGTAGTCCGTGTCGAGGTAGCCCAGCACGCGGGCTCCCGCCGTGCGCAGTGCCCCGGCCGCCGTGACGAACGCCGGGTCCGGGGCCCGGCCGGGTCCGTTCGCCGGGTTCAGCACGACGGCGTAGGTGCGCGCGGCGCACGTGATGAGCCGGTGCCAGGCGGCCGGGTCCTCGGCCGGATGCACGTACAGCGGGATCAGCAGGCTCACCGCGCCGGTACCTCCTCGGCGGTGCGCCGACCGGGGTGGGCGGCCGCCCACAGTGCCGCCACGGACGCGTCGAGGGTGTGGGTGGGTGTCCAGCCGAGGGCGTCGCGGGCGGCGGTGATGTCCGAGCACTGCCACGACACCTGCGCGGACCGCGCGGATCCGCCGGCCCCGGCCTCGACGATCCGGCCCCGGAAGCCGGCCGTGCCCGCGAGCGTGTGCACGAGGTCGCGGACCGGGCGGGCCTCGCCGCCGCCGATGTTCAGCACGGGCGGCAGCGGTCCGGCGGCCGTGACCGCCAGCCGGGCCGCCCGCGCCACATCGCGTACGTCCACGAAGTCGCGGTGCGCGGACAGGTCGCCGAGCCGCAGCTCCGCCTCCGGGTCGTCCCCGGCGTCCGCGAGCAGCCGCGCGACCCGGCCGGGCAGCCCGGTGGACGGGGCCCCCGCGCCCACCGGGTTCCCCACCCGCAGCACCACCGCGTCCAGCCCGGACGCGGTCACGACCACCGTGCCCGCCAGCTTGGTCGCGCCGTACGGGCCGGCCGGCCGGGTCGCCGCCGACTCCCCCACCCGCACTCCGGGGCCGGTGGGTCCGTACTCGGCGGCCGAGCCCAGATGGACCAGGCGGGCCCCGGGCGCCGCGGCCCTCAGTGCAGCGCACAGCACGGCGGGGCCCCGGGCGTTCACCTCGGCGAGGGTGACGGCGTCGCCGCCGGTCGCTCCCGCGCAGTTGACGATGGCGTCGGGCGCGGCCTCGGCAAGGGCCGCCGCCAGGTCCTGCGGGCGGTCGGCGGCGAGGTCCACGGCGACGTCGGCGGCCGGCGAGCGGCCGGCGAGGAGGACCCGCGCGTCCGGCAGGGTGCGCAGGTGCTCGACGACATGCGCGCCCAGGTAGCCGGTGGCGCCGAGTACGAGGATGTGCATGGCTCCTCAGGCCCCCTTGAGCAGCATCGACTTGCGGCTGGTGAACTCCGCGTTGGCCCGGTCGTAGTCGTCGGGACGGCCGATGTCCAGCCAGTAGCCGTCGAACTCGTAGGCGTGCGGGGGGCGTTCCGCGGCGAGCAGGTCCATCACGAGTTCGTCGAAGCCGAGCGGCAGCCCGGGGGTGTAGTCGTCGAGGGTGGTCCGGGAGACGCCGTAGACGCCCATGGACACCCGGTAGTCGATGCTGGGCTTCTCGGTGAAGGCGACGACCCGGCTGGCGTCGGTGGTCAGCACCCCGAAGTCGATGTGCACCTTGCGGGAGTAGGTGGCGATGGTCAGGGGCGTGCCCGACGCCTCGTGCGTGCGCAGTACGTCGGCGTAGTCGAGGTCGGTGAGGACATCGCCGTTCATGACGAGGAAGTTCTCGGGCAGCCGGTCGCGCAGGGTGAGCAGCGGGCCCATGGTGCCGAGCGGGCTCTCCTCGGTGGCGTAGTCGACGCTCAGGCCCCACTGGGTCCCGTCACCCACGTAGGCACGGATGATCTCGCCCAGGTGACCGATGGCGATGGTGCAGCGGGTGAAGCCGGCCGTGGACAGCTGGCGCAGCACGATCTCCAGGATCGCGTGCTGGTCGCCGATGGGGACGAGCGGCTTGGGCAGCGCGGTCGTGTACGGCCGCAGCCTCACGCCTTTCCCCCCGGCCAGGATCACTGCGTGCATGGCATACCTCCTGCGATACGTGCCGGTCGGGTCAGATGTTGTAGATGCCGGTCTTGTAGCGGCCCAGGTTGGCCGGGTCGGTGAACCACCGCGCGGTGCGTGCGAGTCCTTCCTCCAGCGTGCTGCCGGGCAGCCAGCCGGTCGCCGTGGTCAGCCGGGTGGCGTCGGCGACGAGCCGCATCACCTCGGAGGCCGCGGGCCGCAGCCGCGCGGAGTCCTCGCGGACGTCGAGCGGGGCGTCCATGACCTTGCCGATCAGCGCGACCAGGTCACCGACGGAGATCTCCCCTCCGGTCCCGGCGTTGAAGGTGCGGCCCACCACCCGGTCCGCCGGGGCGGTGCCCACCGCGAGGAACGCCCGCGCGGTGTCCTCGACGAAGGTGAAGTCCCGGGCGGGGCGCAGATCGCCGAGCGTGATGGTGCGCTGCCCGGCCGCCACCTGGCCGATGACGGTGGGGATCACCGCGCGCATCGACTGACGCGGACCGAAGGTGTTGAACGGCCTGAGCGTCACCACGGGTGTGCCGAAACTGGCGTGGTAGCTGTCCGCCAGCCGGTCGCCGCCCGCCTTCGAAGCGGCGTACGGCGACTGGGTGTTGATGGGGTGGTCCTCGGTGATCGGCACGGTCTGTGCGGTGCCGTACGTCTCGCTGGTCGAGGTGTGCACCAGACGCGGGATCTCCAGCGCGCGCACCGCCTCCAGCACGTTGAGTGTGCCGGTGACGTTGGTGTCCACATAGCTGTGCGGGGCCTGGTAGGAGTACGGGATCGCGATCAGCGCGGCGAGATGGTAGGCGCAGTCGGCGCCGTCGAGCAGGCCGCGCACCGAGCCCGGGTCGCGTACGTCGCCCAGGACGATCTCCACCTGGTCCAGGACTTCGGCGGGCAGGGTCTCCAGCCACCCGTACGAGGAGAACGAGTTGTACTGGGCCATGGCCCTGACGCGGTGGCCGGAGGCGACGAGCGCCTCGGTGAGATGGGAGCCGATGAAGCCTTCGGCTCCGGTGACGGCGGCGAGCGGTGCGGGTGTCAACTCTTGGTCCCTTCATAGTGGTGGCCGGACGGGAGACCCGGCGCGGACAGTGCCGGTCTGCGGTCCGATCGGGATCGTTCGCTTGGTCAGGCGTGCGGAGAGGGCCGGCCGAGCCGGCGTATCGCACAGGTCGCAAGGCAGACGGCGGCGGCAGCGCAGGCCGCCGGCAGCACGGCCGGTTCCGGTGGCAGGGCCGGCAATGTGACCGCTCCGGCCGTTCCGGCGGCGGCCAGGCAGAGCAGGGCAGGCGGCCAGGCCACCCCGAACGCCTGTAGGAGCAGGGCGGTCCACAGGGTTGCCGCGAGCAGCAGTGGTGTGGCCGGGTCGGAGCCGGTGAGCAGGGCGGCCGGCAGCAACAGCAACAGATAGGCGGACAGGCACAGGCCGAGGACGGCGGCCGAGCGCAGCAGGAATCCGGCGGGGGTCGCGCTCACCCGCAGCGCGGCGACCGACCAGCCGCGGTAGCGGTACAGCAGCCACTCGGCCGGGCCCATGCTCAGGGTCAGGGCGATCACCGCGTACGGCTGCCGTCGGCCCTCCAGCATGACGAGCACCGCCGCGGCCAGCCCGAACAGGCCGTAAGGGACGGACGCGAGCAGTCTCGGCCGCGCGGCGTCGGCCGCTGCCGGGCCGGAGCGGCCCGCCCTCAGAACCCAACCGGCGGCCACCAGCGTGGCCAGGAGTGCCAGCAGGGGCAATCCGGCCCGCAGTTCCGGCCCGGGCTCCCACCAGGGCAGTGCCGCGGCTCCCGCGATCAAGGGGCTGAGCGCGGCCAGCAGCAGCCGTTCCCGGGCCAGGACCAGCAGCACACTCGCCGCGGCCAGGTACAGGGACTGGGCGGCCGCCGCCCCGACGGCCACCGGGCTGTCGGCGGGCAGCACGGCGAGCGACGTGGCCACGACGGCGCCCAGCAAGGACCCGCTCAGCAAGGTGCCGGACGCCTCACGGCGCCCCGCCACCAGCCTCAGGTGCGCACGGTGGCCGAGCGCCTGCCCCCATGCCCACGAGGCGATGCCCGCCACGATCAGCACAGGAGCGTGCCGGTCGAGCGGCCAGAGCGGCGCGGTGAGCAGGTAGGCCAGGGCCGGCAGCGCGAACAGCACGCCGCGCAGCAGACAGCGCAGGGTGTCGGGCCGCCACGGGTCGGTCGCGGGCGGCGGCTCGGGGAACGTCCTGGGGACCCTCTCGTACAGCGCGGTCGCCAGGGAGAAGAGGTTCGGGTGGCCGTACCGTTCCTTGATCACCGAGGCGGACAGGCCCTCCGCCTCCAGCAGTGCCGCGACCTCGTAGGGATGGACGGCGGGCCCGACGGCGTCGGCGAGTTCGGCGGCCAGCGTGCTGACCGCGGCCTCGTCGGGCCCTTGCCCGGGCAGCCGTATCGCGAGCGTCTCGTCGTCGAGGGCCCAGCGCGGGCGGCGGCGCGGCGGGCGGGGTTCGGCCAGCCGCAGGGCGAGGGTGTCCTGCTCGGCACCACCGGGTTCGAGGGATATCGGACCGCTCATCGGGTCAGGCTCCCCGTGCCGGTGACCGCCGGAGCGGGCAGCACGATTCTGGCGGGCAACTCCACTTTCCCCGCCGCCAGTTCGTGGTAGATCGCGCGGAAGGTGTCGATGGTCTGCCGCAGGGTGAACTGCTCGATCACCCGCAGCCGCGCCGCCTCGCCCATCGCCCGCCGGCGCACGGGATCGCCCAGCAGCTCCAGCGCCGCGGCGGCCATGGCGGCCGGGTCGCGCGGCGGCACCACGAGCCCGGTGTCCCCGACGGCCTCGCGCACGCCGCCGACGTCGGTGGAGACGGTCGCCCGCCCGCACGACATGGCCTCGATCAGCGTGAACGGGAAGCCCTCACTGATGCTGGACAGCATCACCACGTTCCCCGCGGCATAGGCGTCCTTGATGTCCTCGACGCGGCCCTCGAAGGTCACGGCGTCCCCGTGTCCCAGCTCGGCGGCCAGCGCTTCGCACCGCTCCCGGTACGCCTCACCGCCCCGGGGCGTGCCCCCGAACAACCGCAGGCGTACGTCCGGAAGTTGCTCCCGGACGAGGGCGAAGGCACGGATCAGGGTCTCCAGATCCTTGATCGGGTCGACCCTCCCGGCCCAGCTCAGGGTGAGACTCTCCGGCTCCGGGCCGGCCGGCGGGAAGGCCGCGGGATCGACGCCGTTGTAGACCGTGCGGATCGACTCCGGGTCGGCGCCGCCCTGCTCCTCCCACAGCCGGTTGTAACGGTTGCCGGGGGTGATGAGGGCCGCCTGGCGGTAGCTCTCCTCCGCCAGCAGCCGGAAGAAGCCCAGGACCACCGCCTTCACCGGCCATCGGTATGGCGCGGTGCGATAGCCGAGGTAGCGCTCGCGCAGATACACCCCGTGCTCGGTGAGCAGCAGCGGAACCCCGTACCGCTCCCGTGCGGCCAGCCCCGGCAGGACGGCGACGCCTCCGCTGACGGCGTGCGCGACGCCGGCCTGCGGAGGCGGCGCGGCCAGCGGACGCAGCGCGTGTTCGAGCAGAGCGGTGGCGGTGAGCGCGTCATGCAGCGTCGGCCGCGCCTCACACACGGCAAGACCGGGACGCGTCCATACGGCGGTCAGGATCGCGATCGCCGTGTCGCCCCGCAGAAAAGGGCTGAGCTCGCCGCCCGCCGCCGCTCGCGCCAGGGTGTGCAGGGCGGGTGCGAAGCCGTCCTCGGCGCCGGGGTCGACGAGCGCGGTCAGGAACCGCTCGTAGGCGGCGGCGAGTTGCCTGCGCGACCGGCCGCGCGGTGGGCGGCCTGAAGGAGCGGAGCCCCACATGGGGACGGACAGGACGTCGCGGACATGGTCAGGTAGGTCCCACACGATCGACTCCCGTCCGGTGCCGGTGACGGCGATGACGTCGAACTCGATGTCGGGCATGCCGGTGACGAGCTGGTCGCACCAGACGCTCACACCGCCGTGACTGTGCGGGTAGGTGCCTTCGGTGAGCAGGGTGACGCGCGCGGCGTCGTTGCGTCGCGCGCCGTGGTGAACGTGCATTGATGTGCTCCACGGCCGAGGTGTGGTGAGGGTGCCGGTCCCGGCGCGCCGACGGGCGGCCGGGACCTCGCTGCCGGTGCGCCCGGTCAGCTCCCCGCGGGAGAGACGGGCTCGGCCACGCCCTCGGGCACCCGGGCGTCCGGTGCCGGGTCGGTGGCCGGCGCGGAACCGCTCGGGCCGGCGGCCGTGGAGGTTGCCGCGGACTGCGGCAGGGTGAGGGTGAGCGGCGTGGCGGCCGGGGCGGTCCACCCGGACCGTTCGCCCGCGTAGGCGTCACCGAAGGCGGCGCCGGCCCGTGTGGTGCCCTCGGGCATCGTGGCGGGCACGTCGACGCCGGCGGGGCTCTCGATCGTGACGGTGTCGCCGATCCGGTAGGCGGTGACCTGCCCGTCTGCCTCCGCGGTCCGCCACGAGGCGCGCCGCTTCAGCTCGTTGCCGATGTCCTTCATTCTCAGGTTGACCACGGGCGTGTTCTGCGCGAACAGCGTGTCGTAGGTGTCGAGCACACCGTCCAGGACCGGGTAGGCGATCCGGTCCTCGGCCAGGTTGGACTGGTGGATGAAGTGCGGCTTGGGATCGTTGCCGAGGACGTGGCCGAGCGCGATCTGCCGTTCCAGGGGCACGATGTGCTGCGCGTAGCCGGTCGCGGTGTCGAGCGGCTCGGGCAGACAGGTCGTGGTGGCCGGGTTGTCCTCGCAGATGCCGCTGCCGCCCTGTGCGCGGCTGGTGTAGATCCAGTTGTACTCGTCGACCTGCTCGGCCGCCCGGCCCGCGTTGTAGAAGATGTTCATCGGGTAGCGCGGGACCGTGGTGGCGGGGCCGACCTGCCGCTGGGCGGGCTCGCGGGAGTTGTCCGAGGCGAGCCAGGTGATGCCGTTGTCGGCGAGGGCGAGCGCCAGGTTGGGGTTGTCGGCCGGCTGCTGCGGCAGCACCCGTAGCCCGGAGTGCTCCCCGGTCACCAACTCGTCGTCGTCCAGCGGCAGTCCGGCCGACTGCCCCCACACGGTGTTGTGGGCGATCTCGTCGGCGACGGCGCTGCGGCCGACCCACCTGGTGCTGCCGTCGGCGTTGGTGGCGCACCGCCACGGCACCACCGTGGTGTCCTGTTCGCAGCCGAGGAAGGCGTGCGTGTAGGTGTGGTTGATCCACCGGAACTCGGCCCGTTCGGCCAAGAGCCGGTCGGCCAGCGGGTCGGCTCCGTTGTTGTCCTCACGGTGGTCGACGCTTCCGGCGCCGTTGTAGGCGAGGTCGAGCGTGAAGCCCCGCTCCTGCTCCCAGGCGACGGCGCGGTCGACGTCGTCGGCGGTCATCCTGATCGGGTCGGGCGTGGCGCCGGGGTCGGTGCAGTCCACGTCGCCGGGTGTGCAGTTGAGGGTGGAGTTCCAGCGGTCGTCGGCCGCGAAGACGTCGTCGACGTGCACGGCGAAGTAGTTGCGGGAGGAGCCGAGGTGCACCCCGCCGGTCATCCACTCGACGACGCCGCGGGCGAGCAGCCGGAACTGCTGCTGGTACTGGTTGTAGACGAACGTGACGACGAGTTCGCGGCGTCCGTCGTGCCGGTACTCCCCCACCAGGGAGCCCTGTTTGGCGGTGCCCGGGATCGGCGCCTGTACATACGGTGTGAAGTCGGCGCCGGCCATCGGAGTCGACAGGAAGGCGTAACTCTCGCCGACGGTGGGCGAGTTGTCCTCGAACGGCACCGGCCCGTCGAGGTACCCGAAGGGACCGGCCCGCCCGGCATCCGTCACCTGGGCCTGCACCCCGTCGACGCTGCCGGAGTAGCCGCCGTGGACCGGGTACTGGAGTCCGGCCTCGGGTCGGGCGTAGGTGTACGCGTCGACCTGCGGGATGCCGTAGGCCTGCTCGTACGTCACCAGCGCGGCCATCTCCGGCGAGTTCGCCGGGAACGGGTTGTCGTTGGGGAGGACGACCGCCTGGAACTTGGCGCGGTCCCGGCCGTCCACGGTGTCCGCGAGATAGCCGGCGTCGATCACGGGACGGTCGGACCTGGTGAGGTCGATCTCCGTGTACGGCGTTCCCGCTGTGTCCAGTTCGGCGGCGATGGCGTCGGTGGCCGGCCCGCCGTCGCTGACGACGAGCACCCGCAGGTCGATGCGGGGCGGCGGCGCGGCCGCCGCCTGTGCGGCCGGTAGGCCGAAGGCGGCTATCAGCGCACCCGTCGTGAGCAGGGTCGTACGTAAGGTCCGCTTCATGCGGTGCTGTCCCCTCCCCGGGCAGGGGTGAGCACTGCTCCGCAGAGCGGACGCACCCCCACGCGTGACGCCGGATTCCCCCTCAGAGACCGGTCGTCGACGCATCCGTCGCGTCAAATAGTGAGGTATCTGTGGAGCTTTCGTGCTCTTGCTGGGGAACCTGACGAAAAAACGCAGGGGCGGAACGCTCGGTCACTACGGCCGGTTCGTGTGCTCGACGATGGATCACGCACCCGATCAGCGGCCGCTTCAGGCTCTGCCGCCCAGGTGGCAGGGGCAGTACCGCCCCGACGGGCCGCTGGACCTCGTCGATGCGACTGCCACTGGTATGGACCGGTCGGACGGCCCGTCGCGGCCGGTTTCAGGTCATCTCGCCGGGACGACGACCGAGGAAGGCGGCAACGCGCGCGGCCCCGGTCAGCCTCGGACGGTGACTCCGAACCGGGTGCGCAGTCGCCACATCTCCCATGCCGAGACCGCGGTCACCGACAGCGGTCCGCCCAGCACGGAACAGAACTGGGCCACCGGCGGACCCTGCGGCATACCGCTGTCGATCAGGTTGAAGAGGGCGAGCACCCACACCAGTACGCCGGTGACCACGGGCGGCAGCATCGGGTGGACATAGGCGGTGTTGAAGGCGCTGCGGGCCGAGTACAGCGACGCCAGGAAGAGGAAGGGCAGACCCCAGACGATGGCGACGAGCACGACCAGCGCGAACGGCGCCACCTGCCAGCCGTGCAGATTGTCCTTGAATCCGGTGCCGCCCGCGAGGTAGATGATCGCGGCGAGGACGACCAGGCTCAGCAGGTACCAGCCCACCGCCTTGAGCGGGGCGTGCAGCCGGGAACGCAGCTGGGGCCTCAGGTGCGCAGGCGCGTAGAGGATGAAACCGAGGATGACCAGCGGCCCGGTGCAGATCAGCAGGATCGGCGTGACGATCGCGTTGGCGAAGCCCGCCTCCGCCGCGTTGTTCCAGCGGTTCTTCTCCACGCCGTAGACGAGGATCAGCGCGAGGGTCGCCAGCACGCCGAGCACCGTACGGGCCACCTGGACGCGGTCCACCGCGCGGTCCACGATCCGGTCCCCGCTCTGCTGCACGAAGAGCTTCGTGGCCATGCGGTGTGCGGAGCGGAGGATGACGGCGGCGAGGAAGAGCGGGGAGAAGTACCACAGACAGCTGCGGCGGCGCGCCGCGGGAACGGGTGCGCCGGGCGGCGGGCCGTAGGGGTGCGGGTTCGGGTGGGGGTACGGGTTCTGATTCGGGTACGGGTTCGGCACGGGCGGACCGTAGGGGTTGCCGCCCGCGTTGGGCCCGTTGGGGCCGGTGGGCGTCGGTCCGTACGGGGCGCCCCAGCCCTGACCGCCCGGTCCGTTGCCGCCCGGTTGCCCCGCGCCGGGTCCAGGAACCCATCCCCCCGTAGCCATGGCCTCTCTCCCACCGTTCGTTTCCGGCCAGCTGCTGTGTGCCGCAAGGCGACACCGCGGCAGTGTAGTTGCTCCTGGGAAACGGGCGAAGGCCACCGTCGTGATCGGGCAGGGGGTGGGCGGGCCGGCCACGACGGCTGAGCCCGCATCAGCTCTCCGGCGTCGCACCCAGGCCGGTGAGAGCGCCGACCGGGTCGAGGTCGGGGGTGCCGCGCGGCCACCAGTCGTCATGACCCGGTTCCGATTCGTACGGGTACCAGAGGCCGTCGCGGCCGAGACGGAGCTGGACATGGCCGCGGGGGTGGGTGAGGCGGTTGCGCCAGGGGCGGAAGGCGGGGAGGTCGGCGGCGAGGAGCAGGGGGCGGGCCCGGTCGAAGCGGCCGGCCGGCGGGTCCCAGGGTTCTTCGAGGACGGCGAGCCCTTCGAAGCCGCCCTGACGCCAGGCGGCGACCGCGCGGGCGAGGTCGGCCGGAGTGCGGTCCGCGGCGGAGGCGAGGGACGCATACAGGGCGCGGGTGCCGGCCGTGAGGCCGGAACCGGGGCGGGCGGCCGCGAGCCGGACGGCGTCCTGCCACAGCGTCAGTTCGGCGACCGGGTCGCGGCCGGTACCGAGGAGGGCGTGCGCGCGGGCGGCCGCGTCCGTCGCCAGCTGGTCCAGCGCGAAGGGGTCCGGGCCGCCCGGGGAGGCCGGGTATACGGGCGGCTGCTCGGGATGCGGGGGCGTGGGCAACGGGGCCGGGAGGGGCGGGAGTCGGCGCTCCGGGGCCAGCGCTTCGGAGGCCCGCACGCCCGCCAGGGGCGCCGGATCCTGTTCCTGCGCGGCGCGGGCCGCGCGGGCGGCGCTGAGGCGGGACAGCGCGTCGAGCAACGCGCGTTCGCCACGGCCGCGCAGCAGGAGCAGGACGAAGGGGTCGGCGTCCAGCAGACGTGCGGTCTGGTAGCAGAGGGCCGCGGCGTGTTTGCAGGGGTGACCCCGGTCGGGGCAGCTGCACCGGGGTTCGAGGTCGCCCGCTCCCGGCAGCAGCGACACCCCGCACTCGGCCAGGGACCGCGGCATCTCCTTGTCCAGCAACGCCGCGATGTGCCCCGGCCGCTCGGCGACGACGTCCAGGAACCGCGCCCAGTCGGCGTCGTCGAGCGTCCGCAGCCGCACCTGCACGCGATACGGCCGTGGCCGGCTCCCCCGCACATACGCCAGCACGAGTCCCGGCGTCACGGTGATGGCATCGACATGCCCCTCCTGCGCGTATCCACGTCCGCGGGCGAGCCGCTTGGCGTCCAGGGCGCCCTCTTCCAGAGCTGACACCCAGGCGTTGCCCCACCAACTCTCCGCGAAGCGGGTGTCGTCGGACGGGCGGGGCGCGAACGCGGGGAAGGTACGGCGGAGTTCGCCGTCCCGGGCGGGGGCGGCCATGGAGCGGGGGATCTGGGGCCTTGCGGGAGCTGCGGGGCCGGGTGGGGTGCCGGTCGTGGCGGGGCGGGGCGGGTGGGGCGCGGAATCGGCGGGCTCGAGGGAGGGAGCCGTTGTGTCGGGGGCGGGGAAGGGAGCCGTTGTGTCGGGGGCGGGGGATGTCGGTTCGCCTCGCCCGCCTTCGGCAGGATCCGTCGGCGTCGAGCCATCCCCATGGGGCGAGTCCAGGGACGGCATCTGGAAAGCACCCGCGAGCAGGCTCCGTACGTCACGGGCACGCCGCTTGTCGGCACCGGCGCCCGCGTCCTGTCGGTCACGGGAACGGGTCATGGTCTCGGGCCGACGCGGCCTTCGGGTGCCCGGAGTCACGGTCCGGTCGGCTTCCTGAGACTCGGCCCGCCGCCGCTCCTCCTTGGCAGCGCGCAAGGCTTCACGCACGACATCCCCGGGGCGCGCTCCTCGTCGGCCGGACTCGGGGTCGGGCGCGGGGTCGGCCGCGGGGTCGGGTGCCTCGGGGGCGGAGCCCGCTTCCGTGTCCGGCCGGTCCGCGTCGCCGCTGGAGGTTCGGGGGTTCGTAGGCCGTGTGGCCCCCTCCGACCTCTCCACGCCGTCGGTGGAGGCTTCAACCGCCCTGCCATGCTCCCGGACGGGCCGCAGCGCGGCACGGACGGCATCACCCGGCCGGGCTGCCCGGCGGTCGCCCTCACCCCTGGCCGACTCCGCGCCCGCAGACGCCTCCTGCTCGGCGCCCCGCCGCTCCCGAGCAGCCCGCAGTGCCCGGCGGACCGCGTCGGCCGGTCGGGGCTCGGGCTCGTCCGATCGGCTCCGCTCCTCCGGCCCCGTCACGACTCCCTCCTCAGCGACACAAGGTCGGACAGCTCACGGTCCGTCAGTTCCGTGAGGGCCGACTCGCCGGAGCCGAGGATCGCGTCGGCCAGGGCGCGCTTGGATTCGAGCATCTCTGCGATGCGGTCCTCCACCGTGCCCTCGGTGATGAGGCGGTGGACCTGGACGGGCTGGGTCTGGCCGATGCGGTAGGCGCGGTCGGTGGCCTGTTCCTCGACGGCGGGGTTCCACCAGCGGTCGAAGTGGACGACGTGGCCCGCGCGGGTCAGGTTCAGACCGGTGCCCGCCGCCTTCAAGGACAGGACCAGTACCGGGGTCGCGCCGCTCTGGAAGCGGTCCACCATGCGTTCGCGCTCCGGGATCGGCGTGCCGCCGTGGAGCAGGTCCACCGGAACGGCACGGCCGGCGAGGTGGGAGGCGATCAGGCGGGCCATGCGCACGTACTGCGTGAAGACCAGCGCCGAACCGTCCTCGGCCAGCAAGGTGTCCAGCAGTTCGTCCAGCAGCGTCAGCTTGCCCGAGCGGACGGCCAGTCGGTCGGTCGCCGGCGCTGCCTCCTCCTTCAGATACAGCGCCGGGTGGTCGCAGATCTGCTTCAGGGAGGTGAGCAGCTTCAGCACCAGGCCCCGGCGCGCCATGCCCTCCGCCGTCTCGATGGCGTACATCGACTCACGCACCACCGCCTCGTAGAGCGAGGCCTGTTCACGGGTGAGCGGGACCGGGTGGTCCGTCTCGGTCTTGGGCGGCAGTTCCGGGACGATGCCGGGGTCGGACTTCTTGCGGCGCAGGAGGAAGGGCCGCACGAGGCGGGCCAGCCTGGACACCGCCTCCTCGTCCTCCCCGTTCTCCACCGCGCGCGCATGCCGGGCGCGGAAGGACTTCAGCGGGCCGAGCAGTCCCGGCGTCGTCCAGTCGAGCAGGGCCCAGAGCTCGGAGAGGTTGTTCTCCACGGGTGTGCCGGTCAGCGCCACGCGTGCGGGCGTCGGGATGGTGCGCAGGGCCTTCGCCGTCGCCGAGTAAGGGTTCTTGACGTGCTGTGCCTCGTCGGCGACGACCATGCCCCAGGTGTGCTGCGCCAGGGCCGGTGCCGTCGACCGCATCGTGCCGTACGTGGTGAGCACGAAGCCGCCGTCCATGCCCTCCAGGGTGCGGTCCGGGCCGTGGAAGCGGCGGACGGGGACGCCGGGTGCGAAACGGTTGATCTCGCGCTGCCAGTTGCCGAGCAGCGACGCCGGGCAGATCACCAGAGTCGGGGCCGTCCGGGCGCGCTTCAGGTGCAGCGCGATGAGCGTGATCGTCTTGCCGAGCCCCATGTCGTCGGCCAGGCAGCCGCCCAGTCCCAGGGACGTCATCAGCTCCAGCCAGCCCAGGCCCCGGAGTTGGTAGTCCCGCAGGGTCGCCCGCAGTCCCGGCGGCGGCTCCGCAGGCCGTACGCCCGCCGTCAGTCGGTCCCGCAGCGCGGCCAGGGCGCCCACCGGTACCGCCTCGACCATCTCGCCGTCGACCTCCGCGCTGCCGGTGAGGGCGACGGAGAGTGCGTCGACCGGGTCGAGCAGGCCCAGTTCGCGCTTGCGTGCCTTGCGGACGAGGGCGGGGTCGACCAGCACCCAGCTGTCCCGCAGCCGGACCACCGGGCGGTGCGCCTCGGCGAGCGCGTCCATCTCGCCCTCGGTGAGCGGGTCGCCGCCGATCGCCAACTGCCAACGGAACTGGAGCAGTTCCTCGCTCTCGAAGAAGCCGGTGCCGTCGGTGGCCGAGCCCGGCGCGGGCCGTACGACCGCCGCCGCGCTGAGGTCCTGCGCCAGGTCCCGGGGCCAGTGCACCGCCACCCCGGCCGCGGCGAGCCGGGTCGCGGCCACCCCCAGCAGGTCGCCCAACTCCTCGTCGGACAGCGCCAGTACGTCGGGCACGTCCTGCTCGGCGAGCCGGTCGAGCGGCGCCCACACCCGGGCGGCGCGCCGCACCGCCAGTGCCGCGTCCACCCGCGCGCGTGGCCCGAAGGCCGCGTCCGCCTCGCCCGACCACAGGGCCGCCGCGTCGGCCACCAGGGTGGGGTCGGTGAGGCTGTGCACCTGGACGATCGCCGCGCCCGCGCTGCGTACGCCCTCGTCACGGTCGTCGAAGAGGTCGTACGCCGACAGGTCCAGGCGGAGCGAGATCCGCACGCCCGCGTCCATGCCGGCGGCGACCTCGGCCGCCCAGTCGTGGGCGCCGGGCAGGTGCTGGGCCTCGCGCGCGGCGAAGGGCTTCCCCGAGGTGTGCGGTGCGGCGGGTGTGCGGGGCAGGGTGTCGGCGACGGCGTCCAGGAAGGCGCGCATCAGGGCCTCCGGCTCGGGCAGCCGGAGTGGGCCCGAGCCGGGCAGGGGGACCGCGTGGCCCTCGTGGGGCAGGGCGGCGGCGACCGCGCGCAGGTGCGCGATGTCGTCCGGGTCGAGGGGGCCGGCCCGCCAGGCGTCGTGGCCGGTGGGGGTCAGACCGGGCAGCAGCCGGCCGCGCGCGGTGAGCCGCAGGGCGTGCAGCGCGGCGGCGCCCCAGCAGGCGGTGGCGGGATGGGCGGCCGGGTCGCGACGGGCCCGCACGAGCAGCGGCAGGGCCTCGCCCAGCGGCAGGGACAGCGCGGGGGTGGTCCGGCGGCGGACGCCGGCTCCATGGCGTCGTACGACGGTGAGCTCGGTGTCCTCGGCGGGCAGCGGTCCGCCCTCCGGGTCCCAGAAGGCCACCCGCCCCTCACGGGGAAGCGGCGCGGGCAGGAAGACAGCCGCGAGCCTGACGGGGACGGCCTGCCCCGCATGCCCGGCCACCGCGACCCTGTCGCTCATACGTCCTGTCACCTCCCGCCCTCGAGTCGGATCAACCGTCTTCGACTCTACGGGCGGGGTCTGACAATCGGCCCCGGCGCCCGCCGCGAGGCCGGTACCTCACGGGGCGATCAAGGCACCGTGCGCGAGACGACGTACACGAACGGACGGTCCGGATCGGACATGTTCACGACGACGTCCTTGGTGGGCGCCGGGTTCTTCTGCTTGTGGATGAAGCCGTACCACGGGCCCGGGCCGGTGAAGTCCCAGCCGGTGACCTTCCGGTCGCGGGCGTTGATGGTGATGTCGTCCTGCTCCAAATCGTCCCGGTCGGCGCCCATGGCCTTCAGATATGAGTCCAGGTTCTCGCCGTTCGTCTCGAACTGGACGTAGAGACGGCTGGTCTTCCAGTTGTTGGTCTCGTAGTACGCGACCTTGTACGCCGGATGCGGGATCGGGATCTGGTAGACGCGCCGCTGGACCCTCGACGGCCAGCCCTTGCTCAGACCGGTCGCCGAGTACTTCTCCTCCTTGTCCTTGCCGCTGTCGCGGCTCTGGTTGGCGGAGATCACGAGATAGCCGGCGGGGACGCCGATGAGCAGCACGATGATGAGCAGGGTGAGCGCCCTGCGCCGGATCATGTGGCGACGGTCCTCGGCCGACTGCTGCGGCTCGCCGGAAGCGTCGGCCTGATGGGGTACGGACATGGTTACGCGGGCCCCTGTGATGCTCGACGGGCCTCGGCGAACCGCGCGTAGCGCTCGTACCGCTCCACCCGGCGCCGGTTGGCGCGGCGGAAGCGGCGGGCGACCAGGCGGGCGAGGTCGGCGGCGCCGACCATGCCGGCCTCGGGGCCGAGCTGCGCGCGCGTGATGCGGGCCTCGGGGCGGTAGCCGCGGCCGGTGAGATGGCGCTTGAAGGCGTCCCGCGCGGGGCCGATCAGCAGGTCGTCGGCGGCCGAGACACCGCCGCCGATCACGAAGCAGGACGGGTCCAGGGCGGCCGCGAGGTTGGCGATGCCGACGCCGAGCCACTGGCCGATGTCCTGGAGCAGCTCGATGCACATCGCGTCGCCGTCGCGGGCCAGCTCGGTGATCATCGGGCCGCTGATGTCGTCGATCTGGCCCTTGACGTGCTCGATGATCCCGTACGCCACCGGGGAGTCGGCGGCGGCCAGTTCCTTGGCCTCGCGCACCAGCGCGTTGCCGGAGCTGTACTGCTCCCAGCAGCCGCGGTTGCCGCACGGGCAGCGGTGGCCGCCGGGCACGACCTGCATATGGCCGAACTCGCCGGCGACGCCGTACTTGCCGCGCTTGACCTGACCGTCCTCCAGGATCGCGCCGCCGATGCCGGTGCCCAGCGTGATCATGACGAGGTGGTCCTCGCCCCGGCCGGCGCCGAAGCGCCACTCGGCCCAGGCGGCGGAGTTGGCGTCGTTGTCGACCAGCACGGGCACGGCGAGCCGGCCGGCCAGACGGTCGCGCAGGGGCTCGTTGCGCCAGGACAGGTGGGGCGCGAACAGGACGCGGTTGCGGTCGGCGTCGACCCAGCCGGCCGCGCCGATGCCGACGGCGTGGACGTCGTGGCGATCGGACAGGTCCAGGACCAGTTCGACGATCGTGTCCTCGACGACCTTCGGGCTCTTGGACTTGTCCGGGGTCTCCGTGCGGAGCTTCTCCAGGATGTTGCCGTCGGCGTCCACGACGCCCGCCATCACCTTGGTGCCGCCGATGTCGATGCCCACGGTGGGGACTCTGGGCGCCGACAGGTGTGAGCGGCGCTCTCTGGGGCCCACCGTCCTCAGAACGGGGGCCCGCCTTGAGCCGATGGGGGCGGTGAAGTCGCGGTAGGTGCTCATCAGGGCCGATTCTGCCGCACGCTCACGCTGGGTGCCGAACGGGGTGACAAAGGGGGTGCGCGTCACATGCCGGGTGCCCGTTCGTCGTGGCTGATCGCGCCCACGCGGCGGAGCCGCACATCGATACCGCCCCGCGCCCCTCACGGGGCGATGCACTCCACGGCACGTTGCAATGTCCTGACATTGCAACGTACCAATCGGTCAATCATGAACGTACGAGCAGCTGGAACTCGAAGGAGTACCGGCTCGGCCGGTACGTGTGCGTGCCGTACTCCACCGCCCGGCCCGTGTCGTCGAACGTCACGCGCTGCATCGTGAGCAGGGGGGCGCCCTCCTTCTCGGCCAGGCGCTCGGCCTCCGCGGCGGTGGCGGCGCGGGCGCCGATCGTCTGGCGGGCGCTGTGCAGGGTGATGCCGGCGGTGCGCATCAGGCGGTAGAGGCCGGTGGCCTCCAACTGCGCGGTGTCCAGGCCCAGCAGGCCGGGCGGCAGGAAGTTGCACAGGTACGCCATCGGCTCGCCGTGCGCGAGGCGCAGCCGCTCGATCCGGTGTACGTCACTGTCCTCGGCGACTCCGAGCGCGGCCGCCACCTCGGCGGATGCCGGGACGAGGGTGTTGACGATCACCCTCGTCGCCGGGCGCTGGCCGGCCGACTCCAGGTCGTCGTAGAGGCTGCTGAGCTCCAGCGGGCGCTTGACCTGACTGTGCACGACCTGGGTCCCGACACCCCGGCGGCGCACCAGCAGGCCCTTGTCGACCAGTGACTGGATGGCCTGGCGGACGGTCGGCCGGGACAGGCCGAGGCGTCCGGCGAGTTCGATCTCGTTGCCCAGCAGGCTGCCGGGGGTGAGCGCTCCGTGCTCGATCGCGGCCTCGAGCTGCTGGGACAGCTGGAAGTACAAGGGCACCGGACTGCTCCGGTCCACACTGAGCTCGAGTTCCACGGTCGGGTCCACTTCTGGTTTCGGCACGGGCCGACTGTAGCTCTACGCGTTGTTGACGGGAAGTCGTGTAGTTTGATTGTCCGGACATTTGCATTGACAGGGTACGCACTGAACCCGCACTTTGTTTCCATGCGCATCGGGGTCATCGGTACGGGCCGCATCGGCACGATCCACGCCAACACACTCAGCCGCCATCGCGACGTCGGGTCCCTGATCCTCACGGACGCGGACACGTCGCGTGCCCAGGATCTGGCGCACCGGCTGGGCGAGACGGCGGCGCCTGGAGTGGACGAGATCTTCAGGTGGGGCGTGGACGCGGTGGTGATCACCACCGCGACCTCGGCCCACGCCGAACTGATCGGTCGGGCAGCACGGTCCGGGCTCCCCGTCTTCTGCGAGAAGCCCATAGCCCTCGATCTGCCGGGCACCTTGCACGCGATCGGGGAGGTGGAGACCGCCGGGACCGTGCTTCAGATGGGGTTCCAGCGGCGCTTCGACGCGGGCTATGCGGGCGCGCGCGAGGCGGTGCGGTCCGGCCGGCTCGGACGGCTGCACACCGTGCGGGCGCTGACCAGCGACCAGGCGCCTCCGCCGGCCGACTGGCTGCGGGCGTCCGGCGGACTGTACCGCGACACCCTGATCCACGACTTCGACGTACTGCGCTGGGTGACCGGGCGCGAGATCGTCGACGTGTACGCGGCCGGCTCCGACGCCGGCCCCGCGATCTTCCGTGAGGCGGGCGACGTGGACACGGCGGCGGTGGTGCTCACACTGGACGACGGCATGCTCGCCACGGCCACGGCGACCCGGCTGAACGGCGCCGGGTACGACGTACGCATGGAGCTGGCCGGGGAGCTGGACCAGGTCGTGGTCGGCCTGGACGACCGTACGCCGATCGCGTCCACCGAGCCGACCGGGCCACCCGCGGCGGACAAGCCGTGGGGCGGGTTCCTGGAGCGGTTCGGGCCCGCCTACGAGGCGGAGCTGAACGCGTTCGTCGAGGTCGTGCGCGGTGAGCGGGCCAACCCCTGCGACGGGCGGGAGGCCCTGCAGGCGCTGCGGGTCTCGGAGGCTTGCGAGCTGTCGAGACGCGAGCGAAGACCGGTCGCGATCGGGGAGCTTCCGGGCGGGACCCAGGCCGCGGCAATGTGAACGGGGCACGCGCATGGGCGTCCGCGCTCGTGCGGCTACCAGCGCACCGGCAGGCTCCGCATCCCCCGTATCAGCATCCCGGGCAGCCACTCCCCCGGTGGGCCGTCCGGCGCCAGGCCGGGTGCGCGCTCCAGGAGGGAGCGCAGGGCCGTGCGGGCCTCGAGGCGGGCCAGGGGAGCGCCCAGGCAGTAGTGGATGCCGTGGCCGAAGGCGAGGTGGCCCCGGGTGTCCCGGTGGATGTCGAAGGCGTCGGGAGCGGCATAGCGGCCGGCGTCCCGGTTGGCCGCCGTGAGACCGACCATCACCGGCTCGCCCTTCTCGATGTGGTTGCCCGCGATCTCCAAGGGCTCGGCGGCATACCGGAAGGTCGCCGTCTCCACCGGACCCTCGTGGCGCAGCATCTCCTCGACCGCGCCGTCCAGGAGGGTCATGTCGGCGCGCAGGGCGGCCAGTTGATCCGGGTGGGTGAGCAGGGCGTGGACGCCGCCGGTGATCAGGTTGACCGTCGTCTCGTGGCCGGCGATCAGCAGGATGAAGGCCATGCCCCGCAGTTCGTCCGGGGAGAGCCGGTCGCCGTCCTCGGCCGTGGTGCGGATCAAGTCGCTCAGCAGATCACCGGTGGGCCCGGCGCACCTCTTGTCCTCGATCAGGTCGGTGAAGTACACCCCGAGGCGGGTGAAGGCGTCGACCTCACTGCCCGGACTGGTCGGGGCGATCGCCTCCGTCGACATCCTGCGAAACTCCGAGCGGTCCATCTCGGGCACTCCGAGCAGCTCGCAGATGACGGTGAGCGGCAGGGGGTGGGCGAGCGACTCCACGAGGTCGGCGTGGCCCCGCGGCAGCATGGCGTCGAGCAGCTCGTCGGTGATCTGCCGGACCCTCGGCCGCAGCTCTTCCACGCGGCGCATGGTGAAGGCGCGCGAGATGAGCCCGCGCAGTCGGGTGTGCTGGGGCGGATCGGTGGCCAGCAGGTTCTTCCCGATCATCGCCTCCTCGAGCGACTTCAGGCCGATCTTGGCGCCGTCCTTGGACAGCCGCTGATCGGCGAGCGCCGCGCGCGCCTCCTCGTGCCCGACGACGAGCCAGACCTCTGACTGCCAGTCGGGCAGCACAACCCGGTGGATCGGACCCTGCTCGCGCAGACGCGCGTAAACAGGATGCGGGTTCACCCGGAACCCGTCTCCGAACTCCCCCAGGTCGATCACGTCCGCCATGACGCTCCCCCCTCCGCCACACCGAGAACGCACGAAAGCCCCGACTAGTGCCCGCCGTCGTCGAGTTCCTCCAGAAGTCCCGCGTCGTACGCCAACAGGGCGATCTGTACACGGTTGTTGAGGTCGAGCTTGGCGAGGACCCGGGAGACGTGCGTCTTGACGGTGGCGACGCTCATGAAGAGCGTCGCGGCGATCTCGGCGTTGGACAGGCCCCGGCCCACCGCGACGGCGACCTCGCGTTCACGGTCGTTGAGATCGGCGAGCCGTGCGCGTGCGCGCGTGCGGCGGGTGTCGGCGGCGGCGCCGGCCGCGTGGTCCATCAACTGGCGTGTGACGGTGGGCGACAGGACCGGGTCGCCGGCCGCGACGCGGCGCACCGCCGCGACGATCTCGGCGGGCGGGGTGTCCTTGAGCACGAACCCGGCGGCGCCCGCGCGCAGGGCGCGCAGCACCTGGTCGTCGGCGTGGAAGGTGGTCAGCAGGACGACCTGCGGGGCGTCCTTCCTGCCGCGCAGCCGCTCCGTGGCGGTGAGGCCGTCGACGGACGGCATCCGGATGTCCATCAGGACCACGTCCGGCCGGGTGCGATCGACCAGCGCCTCGACCTCGGCGCCGTCGGCCCCCTCGCCGACGATCTCGATGTCGTCGGCGCCGCCCAGCATGAAGGACAGGCCCGCCCTGACCAACGGGTCGTCGTCGACGAGGAGGAGTCTGATCGCAGTCATGGGGCTCACGTAATCACGGTTGCACGGCGTGCAGGTGCCGGATCGGGAGGAGTATCCCGCAGGCACGGCGCGACGGCCGGCGTCATCCCCACGGCAGCCGGCCCCGTACCTCGAACCCTCCGTCGCCCGTCGGGCCGTGTTCCAGCAGACCGCCCGTCAGCGTCGCCCGTTCGGTCAGGCCGATCAGGCCCTGCCCGGAGCCCGGTACGTGCGGGACGGGGCCCTCGGGGGCGGGATTGCGGACCGCCACGGACAGGCCCTCGCCCGGCGCTCCGGTCACGGTGACCGTGACTTCCGTGCCGGGGGCGTGCTTGCGGGCGTTGGTCAGGCCCTCCTGGGCGATGCGGTAGGCGGTGCGGCCGACGGAGGCGGGCACGGCGGCGGGGTCGGTGACGCGCTGGTCGAGGGTGACCTTCATGCCGGCCTCGCGGGACTCGGTGACCAGCGCCTCCAGCGCCGCGAGGGTCGGTTGCGGGCGGCCGGTGTCGTCGGGCTCGTCGGCCCGCAGCACACCGATGATCTCCCGCAGGTCCTGGAGCGCCTCGTGGGCGCTCTCCCGGATGACTCCGGCCGCCCGCTGGATCTCCTCGCGGGGCGCGTCCGGCCGGAACTCCAGCGCGCCCGCGTGCACGCTGAGCAGCGTCAGCCGGTGGGCGAGGACGTCGTGCATCTCGCGGGCGATGGCCTCCCGGGCGAGCCGCTGTGCCTGCTCGGCCCGCAGCCGGGCCTCGTTCTCGGCGCGCCGGGCGCTGTCGCGCAGGCTCAGCATGAGCTGCCGCTTGGACCGCACGAGCATGCCCCAGCCGACCACGGCGACCGTCAGCAGCGAGGCCAGGAAGACCGACCAGCCGTACGACATGTCGGGTTCGGGGCGCAACAGGAAGTACAGCGGGTTCAGCACCGCGTAGGTGCCGGCCACCCAGGCGACGTACCGGAAGGGCCGGTGCACGGCGAGGGTGAACAGGGCGACCAGGCCCGCGCCGCCCGCGGTGCTCGACACCAGGCCCACCGGGACCATCACGGCGGCCAGCCCGACCGGCCAGCGGCGGCGCAGCCACACCGCGGCGCAGGAGAGTGCGCCCAGCACCTGGTCGAAGGCGGCGTAGGCCTCGGGGAGGTTCTCCTTCGTGATGGTGTCCGCGGCCAGCAGACCGATGATCACGGCCACCAGGAAGCAGGAGAAGTCGACCACCCAGTCGCGCGCGGTGCGCCGGGGCCGCCCGGAGCGGTCCGGGTCGAGGTCGAACTCCTTGATCAGGGCCGAGGGCAGCAGCCAGCGTCGCCCCGCGAACGCCTGCGGCGTGTACCCCTGCCTGTCACCACTCACGGTCGACAAATCTACGCAGTGCGGGACCCCGACGCGTCTCTTCGGGCGCGATCGGCGACCAAAGTCGTGCCGCCGCCGACTTCGGTCGCGGCGGGCCGCCCGGAACGTGGACTTCCGTCGGCCATGGCTCGCCCCGCGGTCTCTTGGCGTGGGGGGCACCGCGGGGCGAGAGTCATGGCATGAAGCAGTTGCTGGAGATCCTCGGATTCATCGCCCTGGTGCAGGGCATCGCCGGTCTGGTGCACGAGTTCACCGACTGGCACTGGGGGCTCGTACAGCGGATCGGCTTCCTCGACGGCTTCGAGATCTACGCGAGCGTCGCCCTGCTCGTGCTGGCGGCCGCGCTGTTCGCCGCCGCCGAGAGCCGGAAGTCCGGCTGAACGCGGACCGGACTCCCGGCTGGTCGCACCGTTCCTCGGCGTCGACCGTGGTCGGCGGGTTCAGCAGCCGTAGTTGACCAGGTCGAACGACTCGTAGTGGTCGGCCGTGTAGTAGTCCTCCTGGCTCTTCTCGCCGGTGACGATCCGGCGAGCTCCGCGCGTGGAGGAGCCAGGCGTCTTGACCGTGTACTCGTGGTAGTACCCGGACGACTGGCTCGGCAGGATGCCTTCCCGGTTCTGGAAGACGGTGCCATCCTGCTCATACGGGTAGGGGCCGCCCTGCTCGATGAGCTCGAGCGTGTCGTACGCCTGGGAGGGCAGGTCGCTGTAGCAGATGCTGCCCACCGCGGCCGCGGCCGGAGTGGCGGTGACGGTGCCGCCGACGAGGAGGGCGGACAGGACGGCGGCTGCCGCGCCGATGCGAGTGATTCGTGGGGGGAATCTCATGGCTTCATGATGACGCGCGTAGACAGTGGCATGTCAATGTCAAGACGGGAGAATTTCCCTTCAAGCCCGATGAGTTTTCGGGAAGTTAACGTGCGTCCCGGCGTTCTCACCCGATCTCCATCAGGCCGGCTGAGAACGCCGGGGGCGGACGCTCACGCGCCCTCGGGGAGCCCGAACGTGCCGTACTCCGGGCGGCCCGCGAGGTCGTAGGAGTTGATGGCGACGCCCTTGCCCGTGCTGCGGCCGCCGGTGTGCGTGAACCGGGTGGGCACCGCACCCTCCGTGAAGAGGCGCTGACCCGCGCCGAGCACGACCGGGAAGGTCAGCAGGTGGAGGGTGTCGACGAGGCCGAGGGCCAGCAGGGACCTGACCAGGGCGCCGCTGCCGTGCACCTGGAGCTCGCCGTCGGTGCGCTCCTTGAGGGCGGTGACCTCCTTGCCGAGATCGCCGCCGAGCACGGTGGTGCCGGCCCAGTCGGGGTCGGTCAGCGTGGCGGAGGGGACGTACTTCGGCAGTGCGTTGAGCCTGGAGGCGACCGGGTCGTCGGGGTCGGTCACCTTCGGCCAGAACGAGGCGAAGATGTCGTACGTACGGCGTCCCAGGAGGAAGGCGGCCGGACGGGCGAAGACCTCGTTGATGAACTGACCGAAGTCGTCGTCGGCGTACGGAAAGACCCAGCCGCCGTGTTCGAAGCCGCCGCGGGTGTCCTCCTCCCTGCCGCCGGGCGCCTGGTAGACACCGTCGAGCGTGACGAAGAGGGTGGAAACGAGCTTGCCCATGAGGAGTGCCTCTTTTCCGGGGTGGGGTCTGTTGTCATCACCTCAGACCCCACCGGCACCCGCAACTCATCGGTGGGCCGCGCGCCTCCTCATCCCGCGTTCGTCGAGAAGAGACCGCCCGCCGGGCCCTGCTTGTCGCCGCCCTGCGCCTTCCTCAGGGCGTTGGCGAGGCTCTCGATGGTCAGGGACTGCAGGATGACGCGGCCACTGCCCTCCAGGGTCGCGAGGGAGAGGCCCTCGCCGCCGAAGACGGCGTTCATCATGCCCTGGCGGTTGAGGCCGCCGACGCGCTGGACGCCGTAGCGGATGCCCTCCTCGAAGGCGACGACGCAGCCGGTGTCGACCTCGATACGGCCGCCGAAGTCGGCCGGGTCGAGGTCGATGAAGTTGCCCGCCCCGGCGATGATCACGGTGCCGTGCCCGGTGAACTTCTCCAGGACGAAGCCCTCGCCGCCCTTCATGCCGGTCCTGCCGCCCTGGAAGGCGATGCCGAAGTCGACCGTGGACTCGGCGGCGACGAAGGCGTCCTTCTCGGCGAACCACGCGCGCGTGCCGTCGAGCTCCAGTGCCCGCATCTCACCGGGCAGCACACCCGCGAAGCCGACGGTGCCCTCGCCGCCCTGGGCGGTGAAGTACTGGAAGGCCATCGACTCGCCCGCGAGGACGCGCTGGCCGACCTGCATGGCGGTGCCCATGGCCTGGCGCAGCATGCCGCCCATGCCGCCGCTGCC
This sequence comes from Streptomyces sp. NPDC056479, assembly GCF_042795335.1. Taxonomy (NCBI): domain Bacteria; kingdom Bacillati; phylum Actinomycetota; class Actinomycetes; order Kitasatosporales; family Streptomycetaceae; genus Streptomyces; species Streptomyces sp. NPDC056479. The sequence continues at coordinate 489,882 of NZ_JBHTRZ010000003.1, forward strand.
CGGTGGCTGCTGACCGCCGCCGGAGGGCCCGGCCAGACGCGTCTCCATGGCGACGTTCGTGGTCTTGAACAGGAACTTTCCCGCCTCGCAGTACACGGTCCGACCGGGCTGGAGGCTGACGACCGCCATCTGCGTGGCGTTGCCGACGATCTCTTGCTGAAGGGTCACATGGGGTGAACGACGGATCCGGAGGAAAGAGTTCCGCTCCCTGGGCCACCTAGGTGTCCGTTCGCCGCCAGCACTTCCTCCCCCGCGGCGCTGGGATGGACTCATGACAACCACTGACGAATCCACGACCGGCACTCACACAACCCTGCGCGGCAAGGTCGCCCTGGTCACCGGCGGCAGCCGCGGTATCGGCGCGGCCACGGCCGTGCGGCTCGCGCGGGAGGGCGCGGACGTCGCCGTGACGTACGTGAACGGCAAGGACGCGGCCGATGAGGTCGTACGGGCCATTGAGGCGCTGGGGCGGCGGGCCGTGGCGCTGCGGGCGGACTCCGGCGACCCGGACGAGGCCGTGGGCGCGGTGGGCCGTACGGCGGAGACGCTCGGCGGTTTGGACGTGCTGGTCAACAACGCCGGAATCGGTGTGCTGGGGCCGCTGGAGGGCCTCGCGCTCGCGGACGTGGACCGGGTCCTCGCCGTGAACGTCCGGGGCGTCTTCCTGGCCTCACGGGCGGCGGCCGCCCGGATGGGCACCGGCGGCAGGATCATCACGATCGGCAGTTGCATGGCCCAGCGCGTGCCGGGACCCGGCGGGACGCTCTACGCCACCAGCAAGTCGGCCCTGATCGGTCTGACGAAGGCCCTGGCCCGCGAGCTGGGCCCGCGCGGGATCACGGCGAACATCGTGCACCCCGGCCCCATCGACACGGACATGAATCCGGCGAACGGCCCCTATGCGCCCGGCCAGGCGGAGATGACGGCGCTGGGCCGCTTCGGCACGGCGGAGGAGGTGGCGTCGACGGTGGCGTATCTGGCCGCGGCGGACTACGTCACCGGGACCGAGTTCGCGGTGGACGGCGGCCACGCGGCGTGAGGTGACGTGGGGAGTGGGACGACGTGGCGCACCGGTGCTGTCCGGCCGGTGCGCCCCACGGGTTCAGCCGCCCAGCTCCTGATGCCGCGCCGCCAGCCCCGCCGCGCCCTGCTCCGTGAGTGAGCCGTGCAGGCGGAGTCGGGAGATGCCGCCGTCCGGGAAGATGTCCACCCGCGCGTGCGTGCCGACGGCGGGGGCCGGCAGGACGAAGCGGTGGTTGGTGTCGGGCTGGAGACGGGTGCGCGGGAGGATCTCCGTCCAGTCCCCGCCCTCGCCGTCCCTCACCGACACCGAGGCCCAGCCCGCGCTGTTGCCCTTCAGATACGCGGTGTCGATCTCGATCGCCCGGATCTGGGACTGCGCCGCCAGCCGGTAGCGGATCCAGTCGTTGCCCTGGTCGCGGCGCCGGCGGGTCTCCCAGCCGTCGTCCATCTTGCGGGAGCGGCCCGGCTGGATGGTGTTGGTGGCGGGCGAGTAGAAGAGGTTGGAGGCGTCCTCGGCCTGACCGCCGTTCTCCAGGGCGACCACGTCGAAGGTGCCGAGGACCTCCAGCCACTTCGGGTCGGGTACGACCTCTCCGTGCACCCGCAGGCGCGCTATGCCGCCATCGGGGTGCTGGTTGACCCGGAGGTGGGTGAAGCGCTGCTCGGCGGAGATCGCGAAACCGTTCGCCGCGTGGCCGCCGACCGGTGTGCGCGGGACCAGCGTCGTCCACTTCACGTCGTCGCCGAGCAGTTCCTCGGGAGACGGGGAGCCGGGTACCGACGCGCCCTCGACCGACACCGCCTGCGGGTAGTTGCCGCGGAAGTGGGCGGTGTCGACGACGATCCCGCGGATCACGCCGGGGGCGCCGAGGCGCACCAGCGCCCAGTCGTGGTCCTCGGCCGTCGGCCACGGGTGCTCGGCGGAGGCACCGCGCCGCCGCCGGGTCTCCCAGCCGTCCATGATCTTGCCCTTGTGCCCGAAGTGCTCGGGGTCGAACTCGGCCCGCTCGGGCACCAGCAGATTCTCGCGCTGGGCGAAGAACTCGTCGTTGGCGGCGATGACCCCTGCGCCCAGCCGGCGGTCGGCGAGGTTGGCGTACTGGGTGAACGGGAAGTCGGCGGTGCGGTAGTCCGCGTACGGGTCGCCGCCGCCGTAGGGGTTCGAGTCGCCGGTGAAGCCTGCCGAACCGGATTGATGCTGGGCCGTCACGGTGATCAGGTCTGCCTTTCGAGGTCGATGGGTGGGATTCAGCTGGTCCGGGTGAGGAGTCGCCCCTTCGGGTCGGTGAACTCTCCGTCCGCGACGATGCGTTCGCCGCGCAGCCAGGTGGACTTCACGACGCCGTACAGGGTCTTGCCCGCGTACGCCGTCACACGGTTGCGGTGCTGGAGCGCGGCCGGGTCGACGGTGAAGGTCGCCTCAGGCGCGAGGACCGCGAAGTCGGCGTCGCGGCCCGCCTCGATGGCGCCCTTCTGGTCCAGTCCGACGAGTTGCGCCGTCCGCGCGGACATCCATCGGACGACGTCGTCCAGGCCGTGTCCGCGCTTGCGCGCCTGAGTCCATACGGCCGCCAGGCTCAGCTGGAGTCCGGAGATCCCGCCCCAGGCGGTCGCGAAGTCGTCGGTCTTCAGGTCGGCCGTGGAGGGCGAGTGGTCGGTGACGACGCAGTCGATCGTGCCGTCGGCCAGCGCCTGCCACAGCAGGTCCTGATTGGCGGACTCGCGGATCGGCGGGCAGCACTTGAACTCGCTGGCGCCGTCCGGGACTTCCTCGGCCGTGAGGGTGAGGTAGTGCGGGCACGTCTCGACCGTGATCCGTACGCCCTCCCGCTTCGCCTCGGCGATCATCGGCAGCGCGTCGCTCGACGAAAGGTGCAGTACGTGCACGCGCGCGTGGAGACGTTTCGCCTGGGCGATCAGCTGGGCGATGGCCGTGTCCTCCGCGTCGCGCGGGCGCGAGGCGAGGAAGTCGGCGTACTTGGGGCCGCCGTGCTGCGGGGCCGCTTCGAGGTGGTGCGGGTCCTCGGCGTGCACGATCAGCAGGCCGCCGAAGGAGCCGATCTCGGCCAGCGACCGGGCGAGCCGGTCCTGGTCGAGATGCGGGAACTCGTCCACGCCCGAGGGCGAGAGGAAGGCCTTGAAGCCGAAGACGCCTGCCTCGTGCAGCGGACGCAGGTCCTTGAGGTTGTCGGGCAGGGCGCCGCCCCAGAAGCCGACGTCTATGTGCGCCTTCTCGGCGGCGACCGCCTTCTTCGTCAGGAGGTTGTCGACCGTCGTCGTCGGCGGGAGGGAGTTGAGCGGCATGTCGACGAGGGTGGTGATGCCACCGGCCGCCGCGGCGCGCGTGGCGGTCCAGAAGCCCTCCCACTCGGTGCGGCCGGGGTCGTTGACGTGCACGTGCGTGTCGACCAGGCCGGGCAGCAGGACGTCGTCGCCGAGGTCCTCCAGCCGGGCGCCGGACGGGACTTCGGCGTCGTACCCGAGTACGGCCGTGATCTTGCCGGCGGACACGGTGACCGAGGCGGCCCGTGTCCCTTCCGGGGTGATGACGCGCGTCGAGCGCAGCACCAGTTCAGCGTCGGACACCCGGACCCCTCTCTGCCGCCTCTTGCTTCCGCTCTCACGGAATTCAACGTTCTGTTGAAGGAGTCTTGTCTCCCGTTCCGGCGCCGTCAAGGGCACACTTCTCCACAGTGCACCCGTCCGACACTCTCTGGACGTTTCCACAAAGCGGAATTACAATTCCAGCAAGCAGAACGTAGCTACGTACAAGCAGGGAGTCAACCGACCGACGGGTAGGCTTCTGCCCTCCCACCGGTCCCGAAAGGAACGTGCCGTGCCGACGTCCAGCGCCAGCACCACCGAGTCCGCCAAGTCCAACGGCGGCGGGGTCCAGTCCCTCGAGCGCGCCTTCGATCTGCTCGAGCGGATGGCGGACGCGGGTGGCGAGGTCGGCCTGAGCGAGCTGTCCGCGAGCAGCGGTCTGCCGCTGCCCACCATCCACCGCCTCATGCGAACCCTCGTGGCCTGCGGATACGTACGCCAGCAGCCCAACCGCCGGTACGCCCTCGGCCCGCGCCTGATCCGGCTCGGCGAGTCCGCCTCCCGGCTGCTCGGCACCTGGGCCCGCCCCTACCTCGCCCGACTGGTCGAGGAGACCGGCGAGACGGCGAACATGGCCCTGCTCGACGGCGACGAGATCGTCTACGTCGCCCAGGTGCCGTCCAAGCACTCGATGCGCATGTTCACCGAGGTCGGCCGACGGGTGCTGCCGCACTCCACGGGCGTCGGCAAGGCGCTGCTCGCCTCGTTCCCGCCGGAGGAGGTGCGGGCCCTGCTGTCCCGTACCGGGATGCCCGCCGCCACCGAGAAGACGATCACCACGGCGGACGGCTTCCTCGCGGCCCTGGAGGACGTGCGGCGCAGCGGCTACGCGGTGGACGACAACGAGCAGGAGGTCGGGGTGCGCTGTCTGGCGGTCCCCGTCCCCGACTCCCCCACCGCGGCCGCGATTTCGATCTCCGGCCCGGCCGGCCGGGTCACCGAGGCGGCGACCGAGAAGATCGTGCCCGTGCTCCAGCAGGTCGCGGGCGAGCTGTCCGAGGCGCTGGCCACCCAGAACCACGCCTGACGCCGATGCGGCGCTGGTCCGGGCGCTACACCGACCGGCACGGGTCGCAGGAGATCGTCCTCGAGACCGACGGCCGGGAGACGATCCGTACGACGATCAGAGGCGTCCGCTTCGAGGGCGAGACGATGGACACGCTCGGCGCGCTGTCCGGGGAGCCTCCGCTCGACGCGATGTTCACCTTCCTCGACGGCGACCTGTGCGCCTGCCTCCTGGAATGGGGGCTGACGATGCCCGTCGAGGTCGAGGGACAGGGCGAGCGGGCGGCCACGCTGCACTGCGCGCTGCGGCTCGGCAACCCGGCCGGCACCGGCGGCCTGGACGAGGAGCACCTGACCCTCACCCTGGGCCTCGACGGGCGCGCCCACCGCACCACGCACCCCACGTACGACTTCGAGGACGGGCTGCACGAGATCGCGCTCGCGCTGCCCCCGGACACCCGGCTCAAGGCATGCGTGGCGTGCGCCTGGTCCGACTACCACCCGGTCGGCCACGGGATGATGAGCGGGCTGGCCTGTTTCCGGGACGCCAAGGACGTCTACCGGCAGTGCGACGGCAAGAAGGGCCCGCGCGGCATCCTCACGATCTGGCCGCAGCACACCGAGTTCGTCCAGGAGACCTGGCTGTGCGACCAGTTCGAGCACCGGACGTCCACCTGGGGTTACCGCAGCGAGTTCCCGTTCCGCCGCTGAAGCGGGCTAGCGCCTCGGCTCGCCGAACATCTCCACCGCGTCGCGCACCTGGGTGAGCCCCGGGGACAGCGCGCTGACCGACCCGATCGCCCCCGCGATCAGCAGCAGCGACCTCCGCAGCCGAGGAGTCTCCGGTGCTCCTGAGATCACCATCGCGGCCAGCGCCGCGAGTTCGTCCTCGGCGATCCCCCGGTCCGGGAACTCGGCCGGGTGCGCGGCGAGTTCGCGGCGCAGACGGGACACGGCCGTCCGCAGTTCCGCCACCCTTGGGTCCTCGTCGCTGCCCGTCACCGGCCTCTGCCCCAAGCTCCGCAACAAAGCTCTCCCCCTCGCACGCCGTTGTGCGCCAGTAGTCGCGCATCGCCCGCCGAGCACCCCTGGCGTAGCTCGGGCGCCGGGGACGCGGGTCAGTAAACGCCACCCGATGCCGAAGCGCCACCACGCGGACGGAATTTCAGTCGTGGGAAGTCAGGCACGCGCGCAGGTGTCAGGTATGCAGGAGGCAGGCCCGAGAAAGACGGGACGCATGACCGTGAAAGACAGGAGAAGGACGAGGTTCATGACTGAGGACGAAACACCCGCGGTCGCCGGTCTGCTCCTAGCCGCCGGGGGTGGACGACGGCTCGGCGGACGGCCCAAGGCCCTGCTCCTGCACCGCGGCCGGCCGCTGGTGGAGCACGCGGCCGAAGTGCTGTGGGCCGCGGGCTGCGCCCGGGTGCACGTGGTGCTGGGGGCGCGTGCCGCCGCCGTACGGGAGCAGGCGGAGCTCGATGACTGCGTCCTGGTGGAGAACCCGGACTGGGCCGACGGAATGGGCTCGTCGCTGCGCGCCGGACTCGATTCGCTCGCCGGTACGGGGGCCGTCGCGGCGCTCGTCTCGCTCGTCGACCAGCCCGGCATCGGGCCGGAGGCGGTCACGCGGGTGCTCGCCGCATACGAGGACGAGTGGTCGCTGGTCTCGGCCGCCTACGACGGGGTACGCGGGCATCCCGTTCTCTTCGGTGCCGCCCACTGGTCCGGCATCGCGGCGACCGCGACCGGCGACCGTGGGGCACGCGCCTACCTGAAGGAGCACCAGGAGGCCATCAGACTCGTCGAGTGCGGTGACGTGGCACAGCCGTACGACATCGACACGGAGGCCGATCTCGCGCACCTTGAGTAAGTGCGGTGGCACCGGGAGCCATCTTGCCTCGACTCAGAGAATCTCGACGTCAACAAACCATTGAACTTCCACCATGAGGAAACTAGTATCCACTGATCAGAAGCGCCCGTCCCGTCCACGGGCGTTGTCCGACGTATCCGGGAAGACTGGCACCCGGTGCCAAAGCTCGACAGCTCGTCTTCGTAGCTCGCTGAAGGAAGTGACAGCTCATGTCCGCACCAGCGCCGTCCCCGCTGGCCATCGTCGACGCCGCGCCCCTGCCCCGGCAGGAGGAGGTCCTTAACGAGGCGGCCCTCGCCTTCGTGGCCGAGCTGCACCGGCGGTTCACGCCCCGGCGTGACGAGTTGCTCGCCCGCCGCGCGGAGCGCCGCGCCGAGATCGCGCGGACGTCCACGCTCGACTTCCTCCCGGAGACCGCCGCGATCCGCGCGGACGACTCCTGGCGGGTGGCCCCGTGCCCGTCCGCGCTCCAGGACCGCCGCGTCGAGATCACCGGCCCCACCGACCGCAAGATGACGATCAACGCCCTCAACTCGGGCGCGCGGATCTGGCTCGCCGACTTCGAGGACGCCTCCGCGCCCACCTGGGAGAACGTCGTCCTCGGCCAGGTCAACCTGAGCGACGCGTACACCCGGAACATCGACTTCACCGACGAGAGGTCCGGCAAGTCGTACGCCCTCAAGGACGCCGACGAGCTCGCGACCGTCGTCATGCGCCCGCGCGGCTGGCACCTGAACGAGCGTCACCTCCAGGTCGACGGCGAGCCGGTCCCCGGCGCCCTCGTCGACTTCGGCCTGTACTTCTTCCACAACGCCCAACGCCTGATCGACCTCGGCAAGGGCCCGTACTTCTACCTCCCGAAGACGGAGTCGCACCTGGAGGCCCGCCTCTGGAACGACGTGTTCGTCTTCGCGCAGGACTACGTCGGCATCCCGCAGGGCACCATCCGCGCGACCGTCCTCATCGAGACGATCACGGCGGCGTACGAGATGGAGGAGATCCTCCACGAACTGCGCGACCACGCCTCGGGGTTGAACGCCGGCCGCTGGGACTACCTGTTCTCCATCGTCAAGAACTTCCGTGACGGCGGCGCCAAGTTCGTGCTGCCGGACCGCAACGCGGTGACGATGACGGCCCCGTTCATGCGGGCGTACACCGAACTCCTCGTCCGCACCTGCCACAAGCGCGGCGCGCACGCGATCGGCGGCATGGCGGCCTTCATCCCGTCCCGCCGGGACGCCGAGGTCAACAAGGTCGCCTTCGAGAAGGTCCGCGCCGACAAGGACCGCGAGGCCGGCGACGGCTTCGACGGCTCCTGGGTCGCCCACCCCGACCTGGTGCCGATCGCCATGGAGTCCTTCGACAAGGTGCTCGGCGACCGGCCGAACCAGAAGGACCGGCTGCGCGAGGACGTCCACGTCGAGGCGGCCGACCTGATCGCGATCGACTCGCTGGACGCCAAGCCCACGTACCCGGGTCTGGTCAACGCCGTCCAGGTCGGCATCCGTTACATCGAGGCCTGGCTGCGCGGCCTCGGCGCGGTCGCCATCTTCAACCTCATGGAGGACGCGGCCACCGCGGAGATCTCGCGCTCGCAGATCTGGCAGTGGATCAACGCGGGCGTCGAGTTCGAGAACGGCGAGCAGGCCACGCCCGAGCTGGCGCGCAAGGTCGCCGCCGAGGAACTGGCGAACATCCGTGCCGAGATCGGCGAGGAGGCCTTCGCGGCCGGCCACTGGCAGCAGGCCCACGACCTGCTCCTGGAGGTCTCCCTCGACGAGGACTACGCGGACTTCCTGACGCTGCCGGCGTACGAGCAGCTGAGGGGCTGACCTACTCCTGAGACGCCTTGTCCGAGTGGCCCAGGGACTTCCTCGGGGCCACTCGGTCGCGTACGGCCTGCTTGACCGCCGTCGGCTCGGGGAAGCCCTGCCCGCGACGGTCCCACACCACCTCGTCGTCCACGCGGACGACGAACACGCCGCCCTTGCCGGGCTTCAGCGCCAGCTCGGACAGCTCCGCCTCGAAGGTCGTGAGCAGTTCCTGCGCCAGCCAGGCCGCGCGCGGCAGCCACTTGCACTGGGTGCAGTACTCGATCTCGACACGGCCACTCATCCGAGGTGCACCGACCAATCCTGTTCCGCGGCCGGTTTGCCGTGCAGGTCGGGCACCTGCTTCAGCCACTTGGGCCTGCCTTGCTGTGACCTCGCCGCCCGCAGGGCCTCCTCGGCGGCGAGTTCCTCCCGGGTGGGGAAGTCGGTGGGGAGCCAGGCGGCGGACGCCCTCACGCGCGCGTGGAGGTGGGCGACGTAGGCCTCACGGGCCGCGTCGGGCGTCTCGAAGCCGGGCTCGTCGGCCAGCCAGGCGTCCGGTACCTCCGCCACGATCGCGCGCAGCAGTTCCTCGGTCACCCTGGGCGCCAGCTCGGCGTCGGCGGCGCGCACGTCGGGGGCGTAGTGGCCCAGCGCGTGATGGCGGAAGTCGTAGGCCTTCTCGGGGTCCGAGCCGTCCCAGCGGTGGTGGAAGATCAGGGCCGCTCCGTGGTCGATCAGCCACAGGCGCGGCGGCACCGTGCCGAGCGTCGGCCAGATCATCAGGTTGGAGCTGTGCACCGTACGGTCGACGTTCGCCGTCAGGGCGTCCACCCAGACGATCCGACCCGCCTCCAACGGGTCCACGCGGAAGGCCTTCGCGACCTCCGGGGTGAAGTCCCGCGCGCCCGGCAGGAAGTCCATGCCGAGGTTGACGCCCGCGCTGGCGGCGTGCAGCTCGCGCACCTCCTGGTGGGGCTCGCCGTCCGCGATGGCGGGGTCGAAGTGCACCAGGACCAGCTCGGGGAAGCGCAGCCCGAGCGCGCGGGCCAGCTCACCGACGATCACCTCGGCGACCAGCGCCTTGCGGCCCTGCGCGGAGGCGGTGAACTTGACGACGTACATGCCCAGGTCGTCGGCCTCGACGACGCCGGGGACCGAGCCGCCGGAGCGCAGAGGTTCGACGTAGCGGGTTGCGGTGACCTCTCTCAGCATCTTCCAAGGCCCCGCATCTCGTTTGCCTGCACGATGAGCATAGTAATCAAGCGTGTAATTCATCGGCCCCGGAGACATCGGCGTCGCGTGCGGTCGGGCGGGGTCACCGGTGGTCCGCGTCGGAGGGCGGGACGGCGGTCCACTCGGCGCCCGTGCGACGGCGGAATGCGCTGACGGCGGACTCCAGGGTGGGGAAGAAGTGGGCCGGGTCGATCGTCCGGGTCAGCCCGTAGCGGTCGATCTTGCGCCGGACCGGGTCCTTGAGCTCGGCGAACACCAAGTGGACCTGTTCGGCGTTGAGGGTCTCGTCGAGGTCTTCGAGGACGTCGGAGGCCGTGGTGTCCACGTCTGTCATCGGCTCTGCAGCCAGCACGATCCAGCTCGGCGCGGGGTCCGTCCGGGCCAGCCGCAGGACCTGGTCCCGGAAGGTCTTGGCGTTGGCGAAGAAGAGGGGCGCGTCAAAGCGGTAGATGACCAGACCCGGCAGCCGCTCCGCCTGAGGGTAGGAGCGGATGTCATGGAAGCCGTCCAGGCCCGGGACCCGGCCCAGCACGGTCTCGTACGGCCACCAGGCGCGCCGGAAGACATTGAGCACCGAGAGCGCGACGGCGAGCGCGATGCCCGGCAGCACGCCGAGCAGCGCGACACCGGCGAAGGCGACCATGCACAGCAGGAACTCGATACGCCGCTGCCGCCACAGCCGTACCGTTCCGGACACATCGGCCAGCGACAGCGACGCGGTGATGACGACCGCGGCGAGGGCGGGTTGGGGCAGGTTGCGGAACAGGCCCGGGAGCAGCACGAGCATGAGCGTGATCAGTACGGCACCGACGACCCCGGTGAGCTGGCTCTTCGCGCCGGCCCGCTCGGCGACCGCGGTGCGTGAACCGCTCGTGCTGACAGGGAAGCCCTGGAAGAGGCCTGCCGCGAGGTTGGCGGCGCCGATCCCCGCCATCTCCTGGTTGCCGCGGACCTCCTGTCCGGTGCGGGCGGCGAAGGCGGACGCGTTGGAGATCGTGTCGGCCAGGGACACCAGGGCGATGCCGAGCGCGCCGCCGGCCAGCGGTGCCAGGTCGTCGAGCCGGATGTCGGGCACGGTGAGGGGCGGAAGGCCCTCGGGCAGCGTGCCCACCAGGTCCACATCGTGCTCGCCGAGGCCGAAGAGGGTGGTGGCGCCGATGGCCAGCAGCACCATGACCAGGACGGCCGGCACCTTCGGCAGAGAGCGCTGCAGCAGCAGGATCACCACGATGCCGCCGATCCCCACGGCGGCAGCGGAGGGCACGACGGCACCATCGGCGAGCTTCTCCACCAGGCCCGCGCACTCGCCGATCAGGCTGTCCGCGTCGACGTCGAAGCCGAGCAGCTTGGGCAGTTGACCGATCAGGATGGTCAGCGCCAGGCCGTTCATGTAACCGATCGTGGTGGGCTTGGAGAGCAGGTCGGCGATGAAGCCGAGCCTGGCCACGGAAGCCAGGATCATCACGACGGCGACCATGAGCGCGAGCATCGAGGCCAGGGCGACGGCCCGGTCCGGGTCTCCGTCCGCGGCGACCAGGGGCAGGACGGTGGCGGCGATCATCGGGCCGAGTGAGGAGTCGGGGCCCAGCACGAGGATCCGCGACGGGCCGAACACCGCGTAGCCGAGCAGGCACAGGATGGAGGTGTACAGGCCGGTGATCGGCGGCAGGCCGGCGAGGTCCGCGTACGCCATGCCCTGCGGCACCAGCAGCGTCGTCAGGACGACGCCGGCGATCACGTCCTTCATCAGCCACTCGCGCCGGTAGGAGAGCGCCGCGCGCACTCCCGGCACGGCCCGCAGCCGGTCCAGCGCCGCCCGCGCCCGGAGATGACCGCTCTTCATGACCGTCCTTCCCCTCTGCCCGGTCGGGGCGCCGGAAGGCGTCACCCACGCGGCACCGACCCGGCGCCTCGCCGCACGAGGAACTTACCGAGCCCCCACAGGGCGAGAAGCAGCAGCGGCGGGACGAGGGTCCAGGCGAACTCCCGCAGTTCCAGTCCGGTCGTGCCGAGCAGTCGGTTGCTCCGCTGTGCGCGGTCATGGACGTCCTCCGATCCGGCGTCGCCCACCGATGGGGCCGGGTCGCTAGCCCTTCCCGCCGGAGCGCCCGCGCTTCTTGGGCTTCCCGGCCGACTCCGCATAAGGGTCGGACGCGGCACCCTCCGGGGCCTGGCGTTCCAGCTCACGCCTGACCTTTGCCAGGTCGCGCCGGGTCCGGTCGCTGACCTGCGGATACTGAGGATCGATCTCGATCAGGGTGTGCCCCAGCACCGCGGCGGCACACACACGCGCGAACCACTTGTGGTCGGCCGGAATGACGTACCAGGGCGCCCATTGCGTGCTGGTGGCGGACAGCATCTGCGAGAACGCCCGCTGATAGTCGTCCCACCGGGCCCGTTCGCGGACGTCCGCCGCGGAGAACTTCCAGTTCCGCTCGGGAACGTCGATGCGTTTGAGGAAGCGGGCGCGCTGTTCCTCCTTGGACAGGTTCAGAAACAGCTTCACGACCTTGAAGCCGTTGTCGGTCAGATAGCGCTCCCACTGATTGATCTCGCGGTAGCGCCGCTCCCACACGTCCGGTCCACGTGCCGCCTCCGGCAGTTTCTGCCGCTCGAGGTTCTCCGGGTGCACCCGCACCACCAGGACCTCTTCGTAGTGCGAGCGGTTGAAGATCCCGATCTCCCCGCGTCGGGGCAGGCGGCAGGCATAGCGCCACAGATAGTCGTGGTCGAGTTCCTCGTCGGAGGGCACCTTGAACGACGACACGCTCACACCCTGCGGATTGACGCCGCTCATGACGTGCCGGATCGTGCCGTCCTTGCCACCGGCGTCCAGCGCCTGGAGACACACGAGCACTCCGTAGGTGTCCTGGGCGGCCAGTCGCCGCTGGTAGTCCGCGAGCAGCTCGATGCCGCCGCGCAGCAGCTCCACACCCTCCTTCTTCTTCCGGATGCCCGCCTTGTAGCCGGGATCGAAGTCCTCGGCCAGGTGCACCTTCGTGCCGGGCTCGACCCGCAAGGGCTCGATGAAGGCCGCTATGCCTGCGGCCCTGTCGTCGACCATCACCCGCTCGCCCCTTCTCCGTCCGGCCCGCTGACACACCTCGGCGTCGGTCACCGCGACGCCGATCACCGGGCACGAACAGATCACAGCGACGGGAGCGGCTCCGCCTCACCCTCCGGGGGTGGTTCGAGTTCCGATCCGGGCGCTCAGACGTCCTCGTCCATCCTGATCGACCGTCGCAGATCCTCGGTGGCCTCGCCGGTCTTGCCTTCCCGCTCCTCCAGGAGGGCCGCGGCGATGGCGTCCAGCTTCCGCTGGATGGCGTGCTCGGCCCGCTGCTCGGAGTTCTTCAGCAGGGCCAGCAGCAGCAAGGTCACCGCGGTCATCATGTCCCCGGCCAGAAACATCCACGTCTCATCGAGCCCGGCCGCGTGCGTGACGATGAAGAAGGCCACCAGCGCCAGGCAGATGATGTAGAAGGGCAGCGAGCTGGTGAAGTGGGCCGCGGATTCGGACAGACGCTTGTACCGTCCGTCCGGGCGCGCGGCAGGATGTCGAACGGTCATGGCCACTGCCTTCCGCAGAGCTGGGAGAAGCCCGGTCCGAGTTCCCACCATCGGCGACGGCATCCCCGCCGGTGATCCAGGTTCCAGCGGTTCGGCGGGGCACCTCGGAGGAGAAAGCAGGCATACGCGGTGGATGTCCTGGGTGTCGATGCCTGCGGCAAGCAGGGCTGGGTGGGGATCGCTCTCACGGGCGGCGGGTATGCCGTCAGCCTGGTGGATGTCCGGCTGGACGCGTTGATCGAGCGGGCCGGAGGTGTCTTTGCCATCGCGGTCGACATGCCGCTGGGGCTGGTCGAGCGGGGCTGGCGGGCCGCGGATCTCGGGGCGAGGGTGCTGCTCCGGGAGCGGCGCAGCACCGTCTTCCTCGTGGCGCCGCGGCCTGCGTGGCAGGAGTCGGAGTACGTGGCGGCCGGTGACCGGTGCCATGAGCTGACCGGGCAGCGGCTGAGCCGGCAGGCGTGGGCGCTCGCTCCGAAGCTGCTGGAGGCTCGGGCGTGCTGGCTCGCCGACGAGCGGATCCACGAGGTGCACCCCGAGGTGTCCTTCCGTGCCCTGGCCGGCGGGGTGCCGCCGGCGCACGCCAAGAAGACCTGGCGCGGCCAGCACACGCGCCGCTCCCTGCTGGCCGCGGCCGGGGTCGTACTGCCGGACGAGCTCGGCGAGGCGGACCGCGTACCGGCCGACGACGTGCTCGACGCCGCCGCGGCGGCCTGGTCGGCACACCGGATCGCACAGGGAGTCGCGGAACGGATCCCGGAGGTACCGGAGTTGGACGCGGAAGGCCGCGCCGTGGAGATCCGGTACTGAGGGCCTGTCCGTCCAGCAGGTACGGCGCCGGTCTTCGAGGCTCCCGGCGCTCAGCCTGCCAGCGGGTTCGGCAAGGGCAGATAGCGGGCGTCCGCGCCGTCCGCGCCCGTCCAGCGCAGCAGCAGGTTGGTCTTGCCGGGGAGGGTGGGGGACGACAGCAGCGCCGGAATCTCGGGGAGGTCGTGGCGGGCCAGTTCGCGGCGGACGGCAGGCCAGGGGTTCAGGGTCGGGTGGTGTGCGGCGAGGGCGCCGGCGATCTCGACGAGATGGTTGACGACCAGGCAGTACACCAGCCGCTCCCAGCCGGCCGCCCGGGACACGTCCGGCAGCAGCTTCACGCCCTCGGCGTCCCGGAACAGGGCCTGCACCGGCATGCCGTCGGTGCCGACGGCGACCAGCGTGTTCTGCAGGTGCGCTTCGAGCACGACGCCGTGGTCGGCGAAGGCCGCGAGGGCCGGTGGGACGACCTGGGCGAGATATGCCTCCCACCATGCCGCCGGGTCCTGGGCGCCCTGCAGCGGGCTTCCCTCGAAGCCCTCGACGAGCCCGGCGGCGAGCAGCGGAGTCGCGCCCGGCAGCACCCGGCCCCGCAGTCCGTCGCGGACCAGGACCGCGAGCTCCTCGAAGGCGAAGTCGGCGGTGCGGTAGCCGCGGTCGCCGAGCCAGGCGGCGGGGCCGTCGATCGCCGCGAGGGCGGCCGCCGTCGCTGTGTCCGTGCGGCGGAGTTTCAGCAGGTCGTGGCGCCACAGCCGACGGATGTCGTTGGTGATGCGCACGTCCAGGCTGAACTTGACGAAGAGGTCGCGCTCCGGGGCGTACAGCGTGCGGATCGCGGCCGTCGGCCAGGTGTCGAAGCCGGTCGTGCCCAGCCGCACCAGCCGCCCGTCGGCGAAGGCGTCCGCGAGCTCCCGTCCGACCAGGTCCAGCTGCCAGGGGTGCGCGGGCAGCAGCCGGTACCCGGGCGGGGCCTCGCCGAGGGCGTCGAGCGCGGAGGTGTCGCCCTCCTCGACGACCGTGTCCTCGCGCAGGCCGAGCAGCGTCAGCGGGAAGCGGGCGTGTGCCTCCGGGGCGTACGGCAGCCAGGTCGCGACCGGGCCGCCGCCGCGCGCCTTGGGAGCGGGGTGGAAGGGGTGGCCGGTGAGGAGGGACTGTTCGGAGCGCAGGTAGAGGTCGTCCGGCGCTGTCGCACGCGCGCGTGCCGTGAGCAGCGCGGCCAGCGCGTTCCGGCTGTCGATGATCTCGGCGGGCAGTTCGTGGTTGGACAGGCCGGTGTGGCGGCGCAGTTCGTCCGCGACGAGTTTGACGAGCTCGGCGTGCCCGATGCGCTGCCACGCGTCGCTCACGTACATCTCGGGCTCGGCGGGCCGTCGCTCGCCGAGGACGCGCAGCAGGCGGCCCGAGCCGCGCAGCCGGTACACCCGCCGCCCGTCGTCCGGTGCCCGCCCGTCCGCGTCGCGGGATCCGCCGTGCGGTGCGGCCGCCTCGCGCAGCAGACAGTTGAGCAAGGGCGCGACCGAGTGGGCGTCGGCGCGTTCCGCGACGTCGGCGGCGGGCGGAGGGTTGAGATGCACGCGATCCACTCGTTCTCTACGGTCCGTTCAGGCGGGGAGACGATCAGTATGTCCCTCGTCGGCGCCTGCCCCGACGTTCTACTCGTACCCGAGGAGCCCGCCCGTGCACCGTCCTCTCAGCGCAGAGTCCGAGGTCGCCGCCGAACTGGCCGAAGTGCGCCCCGAGCTCGTAGCGCGCTACACGGCCGAACTCCCCGGTGCCCGCGCGGCCGTGCTGACCCGGCTGTGGCGTGCGCTGGCGTACGAGCCGCTGCCCTGGGTGGCCCGGCGTGAGCGCGGCCGGGAGGGCCTCGCCCTGGGCCTCTCGGACGGCCGCCGGCTGCACGGCCCGCATGCCGACCCGTATGCCACCACCGCGTACGTCACCGCCGTACGGCTCGGCGAGACCCCGTACGACGATCCGGCCCGGCTGCTGACCGACCTCGCCGTACCGCACGGCACCTCCCTGGCCGCCGAACTCGGCCACAGCGTCGCCTCGTTGGCGCTGTCCCGGGCCGGCCAGCAGGGCCACTCGAAGGAGTGGCCGACGCGGGACTGGGAGTGGGAGCAGCGGGTGGTCGACGGGCATCCGTTCCACCCCAACTGCCGTTCCCGGCCCGGTTTCTCGGTCGCCGAGCAGCTGGCGTACGGGCCCGAGCACCGTCCGGTGGTGACGCTGGCGCGGGTTCCGGTGCGGGCGCGGGAGTGCCTGGTGACGGGCGAGTGGCCGGAGGGGATGCGGGACGGGGAGCGGCTGCTGATCCCGGTGCATCCCTGGCAGGCCGAGCATGTCCTCAAGCGACCCCGCGATCCCTACGACGGCGGGATCGCCGCGCATCCGCTGATGTCCCTGCGTACCCTCGCCCTCCCCGAAGGGCCGCACGTCAAGACCGCGTTGAGCGCCCGGCTGACCTCCTCGGTGCGGGACATCTCGGTGTACTCCATCGGCCTGTCGGCCACGCTGTCGGACTTCGCGGAGACCCTGGCGGCCCGTATGGACGGGCTGCTGCATGTCACCCGCACGCTGGGGGCGGCGACGGCCGACTCGCCCGATCTGGCGGCGGTGGTGCGGGAGTCGCCGCAGGTGTACGCGGCCTCGGGTGAGCGGGTCGTACCGGTGGCCGCGCTGGCCACCACCGAGCTGGCCCGATCCCCCGCTTGGCAGGCCGAGTTCGCCCTGCTCGCCCTCACGGTGGGGCTGCGGCTGCTGGAGCTGGGGGTGGCGCTGGAGGCGCACGGTCAGAACCTGCTCGTGGTGGTGTCGCCCGGCGGCTCCCCGGTGCGGCTGGTCTATCGGGACCTCGCCGACATCCGGGTCAGTCCCGAGCGCCTGGCCCGGCACGGCATCCCGGTCCCCGAGCTGACCGGCCGGATCGTCACGGACGACGTGACGGCCCTGCGCCGCAAGCTTTTCGGCTCGCTGGTGGCCGGTGCGCTCGCGGGTACGGCGGGCTCGGGCCCGGCCTTGCGCGGGGCGCTGGAGGCGGTCGTAGGGGAGCTGCCGGGGACCGTGGATCTGGCCGCACTGCGTGCGGAGGCGCTGCCCACGAAGGCGCTGACCTTGATGCGGCTTTCGCCGGGAACACCCGGGGACCAGTGGGCGCGGCTGCCCAATCCGCTGGTCACCGAGGTGTTCTGACCTCGTTTTGAAGCGGGACACCTCTGATCAATAAGATCCGCCGATGATCACAAGAACACGGCTGGTGACCGGGGTCTGCGCCCTGCTCGCCGCGCTCGCGGCCGGGATGGCGTTCCCGGCCGGAGCGATTGCCGACGAGACCAGTGCGCTCGCACCGAAGGTCGACCTCGTCCTCGATGTGAGCGGCTCGATGCGAGCGCGCGACATCGACGGCCAGTCGCGAATGGCCGCCGCGAAGCAGGCATTCAACGAGGTGCTGGACGCGACGCCCGAAGAGGTCCAGCTCGGCATCCGCACGCTCGGCGCCGACTACCCGGGCGACGACCGCAGGACGGGCTGCAAGGACACCGCGCAGCTTTACCCGGTCGGCCCGCTGGACCGCACCGAGGCGAAGGCGGCGGTGGCGACGCTGGCGCCCACCGGCTGGACGCCGATCGGCCCGGCGCTGCTGAAGGCTGCCGACGATTTGGACGGCGGCGAGGGCTCGAAGCGCATCGTGCTGATCAGCGACGGCGAGGACACCTGCGCCCCGCTCGACCCGTGCGAGGTGGCCCGGGAGATCGCCGCCAAGGGCATCGGCCTGACCATCGACACGCTCGGTCTGGTCCCGAACACCAAGATGCGGCAGCAGCTGAGCTGCATCGCGGAGGCGACCGGCGGCACCTTCACCTCGGTCGAGCACACCGAGGAACTCACCGACAAGGTCAACCAGTTGGTGGACCGAGCGGCCGATCCGGTGGTGACGCCGGTCGCGACGACGGGCGCCGACCGGTGCGCGAAGGCACCCACGCTGAAGTCCGGCCTGTACACCGACCGCGAGGAGTTCGGACGGCAGCGCTGGTACCGCGTGGACGTCGAGCCCGGCCAGGAGCTGCGGGCGTCCGTGAGCGTGTCGGCCGACCGTGCGGTGAACCCCTCCTACGGGGTGCTGCTGCGGGCGGTGACCGAGCGCGGCCGGGAGATCGTGCGCGGCGAGGCGGCGGGCAACGGCCGTACGGACGTGGTGTCCACCGGCGTGCGCTACCCGAAGGCCGAGATCGACGACGACGAGGACGGCGCGCCCGCCGAGACCGTGTGCCTCCAGGTCACCCACTCCTTCTCGGCGGGCTCGGGTGTGCAGACCACGCCCGGTCTGCCGCTGGAGCTGACGGTCGACGTCGTGGACGGGCCGTCGACGTCGAGCGACGTGGCCTCCTTCGGCCTCGGGCGCGGCTGGTGGCTGCTCGGCGCGCTGATCCTCACCGGCTTCCTCGCCGGTCTCGTCTGGGGCTGGCTGTCCCGCTGGCGGCTCGCGGTCTGGAGGACCAACTGATGCGGATCACAAGTGTGTTGAGCGGCGCTCTGCTGGCGCTGGGGCTGGCGGCGGGTCCCGCCGCGGCCGACTCCTCGCCGTCGCCGAGCGCGTCGGAGGACGCCGGCGCGCCGACGCAGGCGGGCACCTCGTACCGTACGGCGACGGAGATCGAGCAGGGGCAGACGGCCACGGCGAGCGCCTCCACGGGCGACTACCTGTACTGGTCCTTCCCCGCGGACGCCGGTCAGCGCCCCACCGTCAAGGCGACGGTGAAGCTGCCGGACACGCACGCCGCCGAGACCTGGCAGATCGATGTGTACGACGGCCTGCGGCGCCGCCAGGCCTGCCAGTACGGGGCACAGACGCGCACCGCCGCGGCGAACGCGGCCTCGGTCGAGCTGAGCTGCGTCCTGCGTACCGTCCGGGCCTGGTCGGAGCAGTGGGCCGATGACCCGCTGCCGGGCACGTACTACATCCGGCTGACGGTCGTGGACGTGCCCACCTCCGACCTCGGTCTGCCGGTCGGCGCCGAGGTCCGGGTCGATTCCGAGGACATCGGCGGTTCGGCGGCGGTGGACGGGTCGCTGGCCCGGCCGCTGGTGCCGGGCGTGGCCGTGAAGTCGCAGGAGGAAGAGGAGAGTTCGTCGGCCTCGGCGGTGCTGTCCAGCATCGAGCCCGAGGACGGCTGGGCCTCCGGCTGGTGGTCCGACCGGTGGGTGTGGACGGCGATCGGCGGGGCGCTGGCCGCGCTCGCGGGGATCGGCGGGTACGCGCTGACCCGCGGCTCGGGGCGGCCGTCACAGGCGCCGCCCGGCGTCTGACATCCCGTCAACTCGACCACCGAGGCCCGTCGTACGTGATCGTGCGGCGGGCCTCGCTCTTCTCAGAGGTCGAGCAGGGCCTTGGCCAAGGTCCCCTCGCCGGTCACCTCGATCCGGCCGTCCCGTACGGCGTCCGCCAGACTCAACTCCCCCCGCGCCAGCGCCTCGCACGTCCCGGAGTCCAGCACCAGCCGTGCGTCGGGCTCCACGGGCGCGGTGCCTTCCCCGTAGACCGGCCCGTCCTCGGCGCCGACGTGGAGGTGGAACTCCCCCTCCGCCAGCCGGACTTCGACGACGCCCTCCCCTTCCAGCGCCCGTAGCAGCGGCAGCGCGAACCAGTGCGCGCGCACGGCGTCGGTGGGGCGCCGCGCGCCGAGCTCGGCCTGACCCCACTCCCCCAGCGCCTGCAGCACGGGCAGCAACTGGCGGCCGCGTGCGGTGAGTTCGTACACGTACGCCGCTCCGGGCGGCGGCAGCTTGCGCCGCGTGCTGATGCCGTCCCGCTCCATGTCCTTCAGCCGAGAGGCGAGTACGTCCGTGCTGACGCCCGGCAGATCGGCGTGCAGGTCTGTGTAGCGCCGCGGGCCGGCCAGCAGTTCCCGGACGATCAGCAGGGTCCAGCGGTCGCCGACGACATCGAGTGCGCGTGCGGCGGAACAGTACTGGTCGTAGCTTCGGCGAGGTGACATGCGACGCAGTCTAGACATGTTGTTGGACTTTCCAAGCTCGAACTTGGTAAAACCAAGCAACACACGAAACCGGAGGGGCGAGCGCGCATGGAGTTCCGGCAGTCGAACAAGCTGAGCGAAGTCTGTTACGAGATCCGCGGCCCGGTGATCGAGCACGCCGACGCACTGGAGAAGGCGGGCCACAGCGTGCTGCGCCTGAACACCGGCAACCCCGCGCTCTTCGGCTTCGAGGCGCCGGAGGAGATCCTCCAGGACATGATCCGGATGCTCCCCCAGGCACACGGCTACACCGACTCGCGCGGCATCCTCTCCGCCCGCCGGGCCGTCGCCCAGCGCTATCAGACGCTCGGCCTGGAGGTCGGCGTCGACGACGTCTTCCTCGGCAACGGTGTGTCCGAGCTGGTCTCCATGGCCGTACAGGCGCTGATCGAGGACGGCGACGAGATCCTCATCCCGGCCCCGGACTTCCCCCTCTGGACCGCGGTGACGACCCTCGCCGGCGGCAAGGCGGTGCACTATCTCTGCGACGAGCAATCCGGCTGGTACCCCGACCTGGACGACATGGCGTCGAAGATCACGGACCGCACCAAGGCCCTGGTCATCATCAACCCGAACAACCCCACCGGCGCGGTCTACCCCAAGGAGATCGTCGAGGGCATCCTCGACCTCGCGCGCCGCCACGGCCTGATGGTCTTCGCCGACGAGATCTACGACCAGATCCTCTACGACGACGCCGTGCACCACTCGGCCGCCGCCCTCGCCCCCGATCTGGTGGTCCTCACCTTCTGCGGCCTGTCGAAGACCTACCGGGTGGCAGGTTTCCGCTCCGGCTGGCTGGTGGTCACCGGTCCGAAGCAGCACGCGAAGGACTATCTGGAGGGCCTGACGATGCTGGCCTCCATGCGGCTGTGCGCCAACGCGCCCGCCCAGTACGCCATCCAGGCCGCGCTCGGCGGCCGCCAGTCGATCCGGGAGCTGACCGAGCCCGGTGGCCGCCTGCGCGAACAGCGCGACGTGGTCTGGGAGAAGCTCAACGAGATCCCGGGCGTCTCGTGCGTGAAGCCGAAGGGCGCGCTGTACGCCTTCCCGCGCCTCGACCCCAAGGTGCACAAGATCCACGACGACGAGAAGTTCGTCCTGGACCTGCTGTTGCGGGAGAAGATCCAGGTGGTCCAGGGCACGGGCTTCAACTGGCCGACCCCCGACCATTTCCGGATCCTGACCCTGCCGTACGCCGAGGACCTGGAGGCGGCCATCGGGCGGATCGGGCGGTTCCTGAGCGGATACCGGCAGGACTGACCGTCTGCGCGGGTAGGACCCGTGCATGAGCACCCGCCCTCTCCTGCTCCTCGACGTGGACGGCCCCCTCAACCCGTTCCGCGCCCTGTACCTCGGCCATCGCGGCTATGTCACGCGCCGGGTGCATCCGGCGAGCTGGTCGGCCCGGCAGCCGCCGGGATCCCGGCGGCTGCGTCGGGGTCTGCGGGTGCGGCTGCATCCGGGGCACGGGGCGCGGCTGCTGGCGCTGCCCTACGAGCTGGCGTGGGCCACCACCTGGCAGCACCAGGCCAACGAGATGATCGCGCCGGTGATCGGACTGCCCGCCGATCTGCCGGTGATCGAGTGGCCGGAGCCGTTCGAGAGGGATCCCGACGGGCTGTACTGGAAGACCCGGCACGTGCTGGCGTGGGCGGCGGGGCGGCCGTTCGTCTGGGTCGACGACATGATCACCGACCTCGACGTACGGCATGTCGCGGCCCATCACGACGCCGCCGCGCTGCTGCTGCCGGTCGACGCGCGCAGGGGACTGCGTGAGCGTGACTTCACGGAGTTGGAGCGCTGGGCTCTTAGCCTGTGACTCATGGCTGATCTCTTCCTCGTCCGGCACGGTGAGACCGAGTGGTCACGGTCCGGACGGCACACGGGATGGACGGACGTTCCGCTGACCGAGCGCGGGCGGGAGGAGGCGCGGCGGCTGGTGCCGTTGATCCGGTCGCATCGGATCGGGGCCGCGTTCGTCAGCCCGCTGGAGCGGGCCCGGGAGACCGCCGAGCTCATCGGGCTGCACGACGTGCGGATCGACACCGATCTGCGGGAGTGGGACTACGGCGGGTACGAGGGGATCGCGACCATCGAGATCCAGCACGAGCGGCCGGGGTGGTTCCTGTTCACGGACGGTGTCGCGCCGGGGCCGCCCGAGCATCCCGGGGAGAGCCCGGACCAGGTCGGGGAGCGCGCCGACCGGATCCTGGCCAAGGTGGACGCCGCGTTCGCGAACCACGAGGGCTGTGTGGTGCTCGTGGCGCACGGGCACTTCCTGCGGGTGCTCACCGCCCGGCGGCTCGGGCTGCCGCCGGCGGACGGGGCCTTGTTCCAGCTGGCGACGGGGGCGGTGTGCCGGCTGAGCACGGAGCACGGGCGGCCGGTGATCGCCGGCTGGAATGTCAGACCCGGGTCGTAGCCTTCCCAGCAGATGGTGCCGGTGCCCCGCCGGGAGGCGGGGCGGCCGGCACCCTGCCACCAGTTCGGGTGCCCGTGTCCTGCCGCGAGGGCGGGGCCGGCGCCCGAGCGCCCGGGGAGGAGCACGCCGTGACCAGACCACCGACCGCGGCCCAGCGGCGTGTCATCGACAGCGCCGATCCCGTCACCGGGCGGCTGCGGGGCACGGAGGCACAACTCGCGGCGCTGGTGAAACGCGGGCTCGCCTTCCGGCACCCACGGCCGCCGCACGACCACTTTCTGACGCCGACCGGGCATCGGATACGGGAGGCCGAGCCGACGGCACCCGCGCAAGCCGAGGCTCCCGCGGCCGGTGGTGTCTTCGCCGCGCGGATCGGCGGTGAGCAGGACGCCCCGAAGCCGGGCCCGGCGCGGCTGCGTGAGGTGCGCGGCGCCTGGCAGGGGCTGTTGGAGTTGCGTCGGATGACCAATCCGGACGGGGCGACGGACCGGCCGTGCGGGTGGGAGCGTACGCATCTGGTGCAGGCCGCCGCGCTCGCGCTGGAGGCCGCCGGACACCCTCCGGCCTGGCCGGACTCCGAGGAGGGGTACCAGGTGCGGGCCACCCCGCAGCCGGAGGCGGTCGCCGTGCGCGAGCCCGACGGCGCGCGTCTGCGGGCCTGCGCGGCCACACTGGAAGAGGCGGGCTGGCAGGTCGGCGAGTACACCGAGCCTCGTACCAGAGCGCGCTATCTGCTGGCGTCCCCACGCCGGGCATGAGGCGCGTGCCAAGATCAGTGCACAGTCCACCGAATGTCAGAGGGGGAAGCAGTGAGCGAGCCGTTTTCCGTCCCGGTCACCGTCCGCGGCTATGAGACGGACACGCAGGGGCACGTCAACCAGAGCGTGTACATCAACTACGCCGAGCACGCCCGCTGGTCGCTGCTCCAGGCCGCGGGCATCAGCCAGACGGGCCTCATGGGCAAGGGGGTGGGACCCGTCGCGCTGGAGACGACCATCCGTTACGAACGCGAGCTGACAGCCGGTGACGAGGTCGACGTGACGTGCGCCTTCGAGTGGTCGGGCGGCAAGACGTTCAAGGTTCGGCAGACCATCAGCAAGGCCGACGGCACGGTGGCGGCCGAGCTCACGGGCGTCGGCGGGCTGCTGGACCTGAAGGAACGCAAACTGGTGGCGAATCCGCAGGACTACTTCAAGGAACTGTCCACGGACCCGAGCCTGTTCGGGCTGTAATCACTCCTGCTCCGTGTCGTGCTCGGCGTCGTAGGCCGCACGCGACTCGGCGATGTGGACCCTGTTGCGCTCGGCCCAGTCGGTCAGGCGTCGCAGGGTCTCGTGCAACTCCCGGGCCACGGGGGTGAGTTCGTACTCCACCTTCGGCGGCACCGTCGGATGGACGGTGCGCGTGACGAGGCCGTCGCGCTCCAGATTGCGCAGCGTCAGGGTCAGCATCCGGCGGCTGATGCCCTCGATGCCGCGCTCCAACTCGGTGAAGCGGATGGGTCCGTGGGCCGCCGCGACGAGGATCTGGACGCTCCATTTGCCGGAGACCCTGTCAAGAACCTCGCGGACCGGGCACGCCTCCGCGTTCACTGCCTGGACGGTAACACCGGTGTTCCTCTGGGACATCGGACTGCCTCCTTACGCCGCTCTCCATGGTCACTCACGATGTACCCCGTTACAAGTCGTGCACCTATGGAGAATCCGGAGGCAGCGCCGCCATGGCCATCGTCGAGTCCCCGACGCGGACACCGCGCCGAACGCAGCGAACGTACTCCCGCTGGGCGTCCCTCGTCGTGCTCTGCGCGGGAACGCTCATGACCATCCTGGACGGCAACATCGTCACCGTCGCGATGCCGGCCGTCCAGAGCGACCTCGGCTTCTCGGGGCCGGGCCTGGCCTGGGTCGTCAACGCGTATCTGATCCCCTTCGGCGGACTGCTGTTGCTGGTGGGCAGGCTCGGCGATCTGATCGGCCGCAAAAGGATGTTCACGGCGGGCCTCGCCGTGTTCACCGCGGCCTCCGTGCTGTGCGGGGTGGCGAACGGGCAGGCCATGCTGATCGCGGCGCGCGCCTTGCAGGGCGTGGGCGGGGCGATGACCTCGGCCGTGGTGCTCGGCATGCTGGTCGCGCTGTTCCCCGAACCACGCGACCAGGCCCGCGCCATCGCGGTGTTCAGCGCGGTCGGCGCGGCGGGCGGGGCGCTCGGCACGTTCCTCGGCGGGGCGTTGACCCAGGCCCTGAACTGGCACTGGATCTTCCTGATCAACCTGCCGATCGGAATCGTCTCCGGGCTCGCGGCCGTACGGGTCCTGGCACCGGACCGCGGCGCGGGGCTCGGCAAGGGCGCCGACTACCCGGGCGCGGCGCTGGTGACCGGCGCTCTGATGCTCACGGTGTACGTCATCGTCGGCGCCGGCGACCGCGAGCTCACCGCCACGCTGCTGCTGGCGGCCCTGTCCCTGACCCTGTTCGTCGCCTTCACCCTCCGCCAGGCCCGGGCGGCGCGTCCGCTGCTGCGGCTGCGTCTGTTCGGCTCCCGGCTGCTGAGCGGTGCGAACGCCGTGCAGATCCTGATGATCGCGACGATGTACGGCTTCCAGTTCATCGGCGCGCTCTATCTGCAACGCGTCCTCGGCTACGGCGAGCTGCTCACCGGCACGGCTTTCCTGCCGGCGCCGATCGCCATCGGGGTGCTGATGCTGGGCCTGTCGGCCCGTACCGTCGGCCGGTTCGGCGCGTACCGGGTGCTGCTGGCGGGGCTGGTGCTCATCGTCGCCGGCATGGCACTGCTGAGCCGGGCACCCGTCGACGGGTCGTACGTCACGGACGTACTCCCGCCCCTGCTCCTGCTCTCCACCGGTTTCGCCGCCGCGATGCCCGCGCTGACCGGGCTCGCGATGTCGGGGGCACGGGAGGAGGACGCGGGGCTGGCGTCCGGGCTCTTCAACACCACGCAGGTGGTGGGCGGTTCGCTGGGTCTGGCGGTGCTGTCGGTACTGGCGGCGAGCCGTACGGAGGGATTGCTCGACGAGGGTGCGGCGGCGGTCGCCGCGACGGCCGAGGGTTATCAGCTGGCATTCCGGGTGGCGACGGGGATCGCGGTGGGGGCACTGGGCCTGGCGGCGGCAGTGCTGCGGGCGCCCGCGAGGTGAATCGCCGGGCGGGCACGGGCCGAGGCGGGCAGCGGAGCGTGCCCGTGTCCGCCGCCTCCCCGGCCCGGTCAGCTCATTCCGGTGAACGCCGCCTTGTGGTCCAGCACCCACTCCAGGTAGCTCCGCGCCGGTCGCCCCAGTACCCGCGGTACGTCGTCGGTGACGACGGCGTTGCCGCCCTCCTCTATGAAGCGGGCGCCCGCCATGAGGCTGTCCGCGTAGGCGGCACCGAGGCCCATGCCCAGGAGTTGTTCGCGGCGCTGGTCCGCGGTCAGCTGGAGGACTTCCACCGGGCGGCCGAGGATCTCGGCGAGTACCGCGGCCTCGTCACTGGCACTGAGGGCCTCGGGTCCGGTCAGCGTGTAGGTGTGCCCCGCGTGGCGCGGGTCGAGCAGTGCGCTCACGGCGACCTCGGACACGTCCCGCGGGTCGACCACGCCCTGTCTGCCGTCGCTCATCAGGTTGGGCGCCGCCGTGCCCGCCCGGACCGCCTCGGCCCAGGCAAGCGTGTTGGAGGCGAAGGAGGAGGGACGCAGCACGGTCCACTCCAGGCCGCTCGCCCTGGTGGCCTCCTCGCCGGGCAGGTGCCAGGTGCCGAACCCGGCGAGCCGGGGGTCCCCGGTGCCGATCGAGGAGAGTTTCACGATCCGCCGTACCCCGGCCGCCCGCGCCGCCTCGACCAGGCCCCGATCGTGCTCGGCGTCGTCCGGGCCGAACACTCCGACCAGGAAAGCGGCTTGCGCACCCGCCATCGCCTCCTGGACCGAGACCGGGTCACGGTGATGCCCCGGTAGGGTCTCGACGCCCGAGGGCACCCGGGCCACCGCCGGGTCCCGGGTCAGGGCACGCACCTTCTCGCCGCGCGCCGTGAGCCGGCGTACCACTTCACTGCCTATGGTGCCGGTGGCACCCGTCACAAGGATCATGTCCATGAGCATGGGCGGCGGGCGGTGCCGGGTTCTTGGAAAATCCGGCACGGTTCATGGGCCCGGAGAGCCGTGTGCCCGGCCTACGGTGGAGGGGTGACGAACACCCTGTACCGACAGATCCTGCCCACACCCGAGGCTCTGCGCCCCTGGGTCGCGGGCATCGGGTCCGTTTCGGTGGGCGCCGACCCGGCGGGGCCGTACGCCCAACTCCCTGACACCACCACCAAGATGGTCTTCCGGGTCGATGAGAGCGGCCGCCGGAGCACCCTGGTCGTCGGCCCGCGTGCTCGCGCCTCGTACCACCGGGGCAAACGGTTCGCCTCCTGCCTCGAGATGCGGCTGGCGCCCGGTACCGCCCTCCCCCTGCTCGGCGTCCCGGCGGTCGATCTCGTGGGCACCGCGGTGCCGCTGGAGGCGCTGCCCACCACGACGGCGCGCCAACTGGCCCGCGAGCTGGGGCACATGACGCCGGAGCAGGTGGTGCCCCATCTGGCCCAGACACTCCCGGACCGGCTGTCAGCAGCGGCGGACCGCTCACGCACGGCCCTGCTGAAGGCCGGTGCCGACGCGCTGTCGATGCGCACCGGCCGCGTCCCCGGACAGGTGCGCGACGTGGCACGGGAACTCGCCGTCAGTGAGCGTCAGTTGCGCAACCTCTTCGCCGAGGGCGTCGGTCTCTCGCCGAAGCACTACGCCCGGATCGACCGGGTCCACGCGGTGCTGGCCCGGGCCGACGACGTCCCCTGGGCGCAGCTCGCCGTCGCCTCCGGCTACTACGACCAGTCCCATATGACGTCCGACTTCCGCACCCTGATGGGCGTCCCGCCCCGCTCGTACTTCAGCGGCCGCCTTCCCGACGCCCAGCCCTGCCAGGCCGCCGCCCGCCGCTGACGCCCGTGCGCTCCTAGGCAGCCGCGCGCCAGATCGTCATGTCCAGTTGCAGGAACGCGAGTTCCGGCAGGGCGGTCGACTTCGTCTGGATCACCAGCAGCGCGATGTCTCCGGAGGAGTGCTTGACGCAGATCTGGCTGCCGTTCGCCGCTGCGGCGAGCGGCCAGCGGTGCCGATCGGCACTGGCGAGCAGGAGCCGGCACTCGTCGAGGGAGGCCCCCGACGCGCCGAACAGCTGAACGAATACGCTGGAGTCGCTGTCCAACGCGCAGCCGACATCCTTGCAGTCGAACCGGATGTCCCCCTTGCGGTCCTCACGCTGCACCGGCTCGTCGAAGCTCAGCGAGCTCTTCGCGTCCAGCCGTTGGAGGGGATGGGGGACGGCACTCGGCGACCAGGACGCGGTCGGGGAGGTCTGCGACCCATCCGATGTCCCGTCACCGGCTCCCGGCGTCGACGCGGTCGCCGAGGGCGATTGCGGCGCCGACGACCCTTCGGACTCCTTCGGGCCGGGAGTGGACGGTGCGCCAGCCACCCAATCGCGGAACCTGTCCCGCGCGTCCGGGAGCGTCCACACCAGGCCCGTCAACAGGAGTGCCGCCGCCGTCACGACCGCGGTCGTGATCAGCGCGGGCCGCCGTCTTCGCGTACGGCGCGCGTCCGGCACGGTCGGCTGCGGTCGCGAGACGACCAAGGGCGCCGAGTGCAGCACTCGGGTGGGCGTGCGCACCGGCGACGGAACCGTCACCTCTGGCCCCATGACCTCCCGCCACACGACCGGTCCCGCGCCCGCTTCGGCGTCCCCGTCCAGCCGCTGCCGGCACCACTCGACGATCTCCGCCAGGGTGACCCGGTCCGCCGCGTCGGCGGCCAGGCACCGGGCGATGAGCGGACGGAGCCGCTCGGGCAGCGGGGACAGATCGGGAGCCTCGTGCACGATCCGGTAGAGCACCGTGGCCGCGGGGCCCTCCCCGTACAGCGGTCTGCCCAGCGCGGCGAACGCCGCCGTCTGACCGAGTGCGAAGACATCGGTCGCGCCCGTGACCTCACCGGCGAGCGCCTGCTCGGGGGCCATGAAGTGGGGCGTGCCGACGGCGAAGCCCGTGGCCGTGTGCGAAGTGGCGTCCGCGGCCAGCGAGATACCGAAGTCGATCACCCGCGGCCCGTCGGCGGCCAGCAGCACGTTCGACGGCTTCAGATCCCGGTGCACGATGCCCGCGCCGTGGATGGCCTCCAGCGCTTCGGCCACGCCCGCCATCAGCCACAGCACCGCGGGCACCGGCAGCGGCCCGCGCCGGGCCACGGCCTCCGTCAGGGAGGGCCCGGGCACATACAGCGTGGCCAGCCAGGGTGGCGTGCCGTCCGCGTCGGCGTCGATCAGCTCGGCGGTGTACGCGCCCCGGACCCGCCGGGCCGACTCCACCTCCCGGCGGAACCGCCGCCGGAACTCCTGGTCGTCGGCCAGCTCCGGCCGTACGACCTTGATCGCCACCGGTCTGCCGCCCTGCGTGTGCGACAGGTAGACCCGGCCCATGCCACCCGCACCGAGCCGCGCCGCGAGGCGGTAGCCGGCCACCATCGGCGGATCGTCCACCTGGAGTGGCTGGAACACCTCGGTCGCGTCACTCATCGCCCCTGTCCCCCCTCGACCCATGCCTGTGCGATCGACCCGTGAGCCGATCAAGAGGAGAAGCCTATGCGGGCGGGAAATGAGGTGCGGCAGGCCCTGCCGCCTGGGATGCTCGCGGTCCATGGCCGCACGACGCACCAAACCCAGCCTCTACATCTCCGTCGACATCGAAGCCGACGGCCCCATCCCCGGCCCCTACTCCATGCTGAGCTTCGGCGCGGCCGTCGCCGGGGTGCAGGACGGTGCCGGTTTCACGCCGGCCGACCCGCAGGAGCGGACCTTCTATCGGGAGCTGCGGCCGATCAGCGAGGAGTTCGTGCCGGAGGCTCTGGCCGTGAGCGGGCTGGACCGTGATCGGCTCGTGCGGGAGGGCGGCGAACCGGCGGCCGCTCTCGCCGAGTTCGGTGACTGGGTGCGTGAGGTGAGCGCCAGCGCCGGTGCCCAGCCGGTGATGTGCGGCTACCCGGCGTCGTACGACTGGACGTTCCTGTACTGGTACCTGATCCGCTTCACCGGTTCGAGTCCCTTCGGGCACTCGGGCTGTCTCGACATGAAGACGCTGTACGCGACGAAGGCACGGCTGCCGTTGCGGGCGGTGGCGAAGGGCACGATGCCGCGCGAGCTGCTTTCGAGGAGGCGGCACACCCACCACGCGCTCGACGACGCGATCGAGCAGGCCGAGCTGTTCGCGAATCTCATGGCGTGGCCCGGCCGGCTCACAGGAACTTCCTAGGCCGCCAAGCGCGCGAGGGCCGGGGCGCGGCACCCGCCGGTGCCGCGCCCCGGGTTCAGCGGGCGGCCGCGATGTGCTCGCCGGCCTCCATCGGATGGGTCACGTCCTGATCGTCGGGCCGCCGGCCCAGGTGGTTGAAGACCAGGTTCAGCCCCACCGCCGCCACACAGCCCGTGGAGATGCCGGAGTCGAGGACGATCCGCACCGTCTCGGGGAACGCGTGGTAGAACTCCGGCGCCGTGATCGGGATGATGCCGACGGCCAGCGAGACGGCGACGATCAGGATGTTGTTGTCCTTCTCCAGGCCGGCCCGGACAAGGGTCTGGATGCCGCTCGCCGCGACGGAACCGAACAGGACCACGCCCGCACCGCCCAGCACCGGGCGCGGTACGACCGCGATGAGCGACGCGGCCATCGGGCACAGGCCCATCAGCACCAGGAAGCCGCCGCCCACGGCCACGACGTACCGGCTGCGGATCTTCGTCATCGCGACCAGGCCGATGTTCTGGGCGAAGGCGCTGCACATGAAGCCGTTGAAGAGCGGGCTGATCGCCGAGCCGAGGGTGTCGGCGCGCAGACCGGCCGCGATGGTCTTCTCGTCGGCCGGGCGCTCGACGATCTCGCCGAGCGCCAGCATGTCGGCCGTCGACTCGGTCATCGACACCACCATCACCACGCACAGCGAGATGATCGCGGCGAGCTGGAACTGCGGGGCGCCGAAGTGGAACGGGGTCGGGAAGCCGACGACGTCCGCGTCCGCGACCGGTCCGAAGTCCGTGACGCCGAAGGGAATCGCGATCAGTGTGCCGATCACCAGACCGAGCAGCACGGCGATCTGCTTGACGAAACCTCGGGTGAAGCGCCGCAGGAGGAGCACGATCGCCAGCGTCGCGCCGGCCAGGCCCAGATAGGTCGTCGAGCCGTAGTCGTCCGCGGCCGGATCGGGACCCTGCGCCCAGCCGAAGGCGACCGGCAGCAGGGACACACCTATGAGCGTGATCACCGTGCCGGTGACGACCGGCGGGAAGAAGCGCACCGCCTTGCTGAAGAAGGGCGCGGCGAGGAAGCCCAGGAGGCCGGCGACGATCACCGCTCCGAAGATGACGGGCAGGGCGTCGGACTTGTCGTCGGTGGCGGCGACGATCGCCGTCATGGGGGCGACACCGGCGAAGGTGACGCCGTTGACGAAGGGCAGCCGGGCGCCGATCTTCCAGATGCCCAGGGTCTGGAGGAAGGTCGCGATGCCCGCGGTGAAGAGGCAGGCACCGGTGAGGAAGGTCAGTTCGGTGGCGGTCAGGCCGATGGCCGCACCGACGATCAGGGGTGGGGCGACGACTCCGGCGTACATGGCGGCCACGTGCTGGAGACCGGTGGTCGCCATCTTGAGGGCGGGAAGTTTCTCGTCGACGGGGTGGGCGGACACGGGCGGCTCCTCCGGTCGGGTGACACGTCGGCTCTGACGTGGGTTTCAGGGAGGTGGTGCGCGGTCGTGCGGGACCGGGGGACGGGACCGGTCCGGGGCACGTGCGTCCAACACGCGCCCCGGAGACGGCCGCCATGAACCCCGCTCGGGTCCACGGCTGCCGACCGGGAGCCGTCCCTCCCGGCCGGAGATCAAGTGCCGTATCGGGCAAGTGGAGTTGGCGATACGGATTCGGTGCTACGGCCCTACTGCGCGGCGATCCGCGCCAGCCGCTGCGCCTCCTGGCGGGTCGAGCGGGCGATCGCGTCCTCGTCGGCCGTGAGCAGCCGCCCGTCCTCGACGATCTGCCGGCCGTTCACGAACGACGCCGTGATCGGGGCGGCCGCACCGAAGACCAGCGCGGTCACCGGGTCGGCGATGGAGGCGTGCGCGAGCGTGTCGAGCTTCCACAGCACCAGGTCGGCCAGCTTGCCCGGCTCCAGCGAGCCGATCTCGGCGGCCCGGCCGAGCACCTGGGCACCGCCGTACGTCCCGAGCCGCAGCGCCTGCCGGGCGTTCAGGGCGGCCTCGCGGTGCGCGCCGAGGCGGTTGATGAGCAGCGCGTTGCGCAGTTCGGTGTGCAGTTCGCCGGACTCGTTGGAGGCGGTGCCGTCCACGCCGAGGCCGACCGGGACGCCGGCCGCCAGCATGTCGGGGACGCGGGCGATGCCGGCCGCCAGACGGGCGTTGGAGGAGGGGCAGTGGGCGACACCCGTCTTCGTGCGGGCGAAGGCGGCGATGTCGGAGTCGTTCATGTGGACGCAGTGCGCCATCCACACGTCCTCGCCGAGCCAGCCGGTGGACTCGAAGTAGTCGGTCGGGCCCATGCCGAACAGCTCGTGGCAGAACTTCTCCTCCTCCACGGTCTCGGAGCCGTGGGTGTGCATGCGCACGCCGAGGCGGCGGGCCAGCTCGCCGCCCTGCCGGAGCAGTTCGGTGGAGATGGAGAAGGGGGAGCAGGGGGCGACGGCGACCTGGGTCATGGCGTCGAAGGAGGCGTCGTGGTGCTGCTTGACGGTCTCCTCGGTCCCGGCCAGCGCGCCTTCGAGGGTCTCGACGGCGAAGTCCGGCGGCAGCCCGCCGTCCTTCTCGCTGCGGTCCATGGAGCCGCGGGCGAGGGTGAAGCGGACGCCCATGTCGCGGGCGGCGCCGATGATCGCCCCGGACAGGTCGCCGGAGCCCTGCGGGTAGACGTAGTGGTGGTCCATGGCGGTGGTGACGCCGCCCCGGGCCATCATCGCCAGCGAGCCCTGCGCGGCCGAGCGCACCATCTCCTCGTCGATGCGCGCCCACGTCGGGTAGAGGGCGACGAGCCAGTTGAAGAGGTTGTGGTCCGTGGCCAGACCCCGGGTGATCCACTGGTAGAAGTGGTGATGGGTGTTGATCAGGCCGGGGGTCACGAGATGCCCGGTGGCATCGATGCGGCGTACGACGTTGTCCAGGCCTTCGGGGGCCTTGCCCGCGCCGAGCGCCTCGATGCGGTTGCCGGCGATGACGACGTATCCGGTCGCGTACTCGGTGTCGTGCGCGTCGACGGTCGCGATCGAACAGTTCTCGATGACGATGCGCTGGGCTGCTGCCATGATTCGTCCTATTCGCTCAGTGGACTCTGGGGAGAGGGCACGGCAGGGCCCTGGGAGTTTTGAGTGCCGTGACCGGGGAGGCGGGTTCCCCGGTCACGGGTGCCGAAAGGGGGGGAGGATCAGAGGTTGGTGAGGTCCACGGGGATCTTCGGCTCGCAGCCGTCCCGCAGGATCGTGGCCTCGATCAGGCCGTAGGGGCGGTCGGCGGCGAAGTACACCTCGTTGTCGTTCTTCAGCCCGAACGGCTCCAGGTCCACCAGGAAGTGGTGCTTGTTCGGGAGGGAGAAGCGGACCTCGTCTATCTCGCTGCGGTTGTTGATGATGCGCGAGCCCATCTGGTACAGCGTCTGCTGCAGCGACAGCGAGTAGGTCTCGGCGAAGGCGTGGAGCATGTGCTTCTTGGTCTGCTCGTACGACTTCTCCCAGTTGGGCATCCGCTGCTCGTCGTCGGTCCAGTTGAACCGCCAGCGGGCGGAGACCTGGGTCGCGAGGATCCGGTCGTACGCTTCCTTGAGGGTCGTGTACTTGTCCTTGACGTAGCCCCAGAACTCGGAGTTGGTCGAGTTCATCACGACGAGGTCCTTGAGGCCGGAGATGACCTCCCACTTCTCACCGTCGTACGTGATCTGGGTGACCCGTGTCTCCTGGCCCTTGCGGACGAAGGAGTGCTTGACCTCGTCGGCGCCGATGAACTGCGAGTTGGCGTCGGAGGCCTCGATCCGCTCCCAGGAGTACTCCTCGATGCGGATCCGGGCCTGCTGGATCGGCTCCTGCGAGGTCACGAAGTGCCGGGCGAGGTGGATGCCGAACTGCTCGGCGGACTCGATGCCGTGCTCCTTGGCGAAGGCGTACACCGTGTTCTTGGTGGTGTCCGTCGGCAGGACGTTGGCGTTCGAGCCGGAGTAGTGGACCTCGTCCATGTCGCCGGAGAGGGCGACGGAGACGTTCAGGTCCTTGATGTGGTGGGTGGCGCCGTCCCGCGTGATCTTTACGACTCGGTTCTCGGCCTTGCCGTACTGGTTCTGTCCCAGGATCGTGGGCATGTCTGCTAGCTCCCTCGGTAAACGGAGTAGCCGAACGGGTTGAGCAGCAGCGGTACGTGGTAGTGCTCGCCCGGCACGACGGCGAACGTGATCGCCACCTCCGGGAAGAACACACCACGCCCGCTGTCCCGATTCGCGGGGGCGTCCTGCTGCGCATCGGCTTGCTTGTTCTCGAAATACGGCTCCACCGTGAAGTCGAGCCGTACGTGTGTGGTCCCCTCCGGCAGCGCCGGAAGGTCCTTGCACCGCCCGTCCGCGTCGGTCGCGGAGCCGCCGAGCGCCTGCCAGTCCGCATCCCGGCCGCTGCGGGCCGTGAGCTGGACGGCGACGCCCTCGGCGGGGCGGCCGATGCTGGTGTCCAGGATGTGCGTGGACACGGAGGCCGTGGTGCTGGTGCTCATGCTGCTGTCAGTCCTCTTCGACGATGCGGGCGAGCCGGATACGGTTGATCTTGCCCAGCTCGGTGCGGACGATCTCCCGCTCCTGCTCCGGCGAGTTGCCGATCCGCTCCTTGAGCGCGTCGCGCATCTGCTCGCCGGTCCGGCCGGTGGCGCAGATCAGGAAGACATGGCCGAACCGGTCCTGGTAGGCCAGGTTGAGGTCCAGCAGCTCCGCCTTGAGCTCCTCGGAGGCGCCGGCCATGCCGCGCTGCTCCCGGGCCGAGGTCGGGTCGCCCGGCTTGGGGCGGCCGATCGGCGGGTGCCCGGCCATGGCCTCGGCCAGGTCCTCGGCGGTCAGCTCGGCCATGGCGGCGTCACTGGCGGCGTAGAGGTCGTCGGCGCAGGCATGGGGGCGGCCGGCGAGCAGCAGCTTCACCCAGGTGGTGGAGGCGCACGCCTCGTGGAGAGCGGCGTGGGCCGCGTGCTCCTCCAGGGCGTTGAACCGGGCCAGGCCCGGGGGCGTGGAATTCGACGTCACGGGAGCCTCCGTGGCCGCGAAGGGCCTTCGTACTGAACGGGCGTGCCGATAGCTAACGCCCTACGGCGAGGAGACGTCAACACTTTGTTGAAAATTCGCGGTACCGAAACCGGATGGGAGGCCGCCGGCGCCCCTGCTCCCGATTCAGGCCGCCTCAGGCACCCTTCTCACGGTTGAGGTAGTTGTAAACCGTGAAGCGACTGACGCCGAGCGCGCTCGCCACGGTCTCCACACCGTGCCGCACGGAGAAGGCGCCGCGCGCCTCCAGTATCCGCACGACCTCCTGCTTGTCCTTGCGGTCCAGGTCGGCCAGCGGCCGGCCCTGCCTGCGTTCCATGGCGGCCAGGATGTGATCCAGGGAGTCGGCGAGCTGGGGCAGGCGCACGGCGACGACGTCGGTGCCCTCCCAGGAGAGCACGACATCCTCGGGTCCCGCCTCGTCCGGCGGGAGTATCTCGCCGCCCATGGCGTCGACCAGCGGCTTCACGGCCGCGATGAAGGTCTCGTCCCCGGTGCCGGTCACTCCCCGCCCTCCCCGACCACATTGACCTGGAGCGAGATCCGGGTGGCACCGGCCTCCAGGGTCTTGCGCAGCAGGGCGTCCACGGCGGTGAGCACGGCGTCGGCCCCGCCCTCCGCCGTGTTGCCGAACGGGCCGACATCCACCGCGTCCAGCTCGGCAGCCTCGACGACCTCACGGGCGACCACCGCATGCGCGGGCGCCTCGTCGAGGTCGAAGGGTTCGGTCGTGAACTCCACTCTCAATCGCACGCGCTCAACCTAACGCGCGCGCGAATGTTCGGGCAGCCCCCTCGTCGCCGCTACGAGCCCCCTTGACAAGCCACGACACCCGACGGCAATCTTCCAGTACGCAGAAACTAACTTCCGCTATATGGAATCTCGACAAACGGAAGGGAGCGCCGGCGACATGCCAGGTTTCACATGGGACACAGCCGCAGAGCAGCGCTTCAACGTCAACCTGTCGATCCTCTTCACGGAACTCCCGCTCCTGGAGCGCCCCGCGGCCGCCGCCGCGGCCGGCTTCACCGCGGTCGAGCTGTGGTGGCCCTGGATCGACTCCCCCACCCCCGAGCAGTCCGAGCTCGACGCCCTGAAGCGGGCGATCGAGGACGCGGATGTCCAGCTCACCGGCCTGAACTTCTACGCCGGCCGGCTGCCCGGCCCCGACCGCGGCGCCCTGTCGGTCCCCGGCGAGGAGTCGGAGCGGTTCCGCGCCAACATCGACGTGGCGGCGGACTTCGCGGCCTCGCTGGGCTGCAAGGCGCTCAACGCCCTGTACGGCAACCGCGTCGAGGGCGTGGACCCGGCCGAGCAGGACGCGCTCGCGCTGGAGAACCTGGCCCTAGCGGCCCGGGCGGCCGACCGGATCGGCGCGATCCTGCTGATCGAGGCCCTGAACAAGCCCGAGTCGCCGCTGTACCCGCTGGTCTCGGCACCGGCCGCGGTCGGCGTCGTCGACCAGGTCAACAAGGCGACCGGACTCGACAACGCCCGCTTCCTCATGGACCTGTACCACCTGTCCATGAACGGCGAGGACCTGCCGGCGGTGATCGAGCAGTACGCCTCGAAGACCGGCCACGTCCAGATCGCCGACAACCCGGGCCGTGGCGCGCCGGGCACGGGGGCACTGCCGCTGGAGGAGCTGCTCGACCAGCTGACGAAGGCCGGTTACGAGGGCTGGGTGGGCCTGGAGTACAAGCCCGGCGACCGCCCGAGCGCGGAGGCCTTCGGCTGGCTGCCGCCGGAGCAGCGCGCCGCCCGCTGAGGCGGCCGTCTCCGGGGTTGCCGCCCCCCTCCTTCGGCCGTGAACGGGCCTCGTCCTCAAACTCCCCCAGAGGGGGCACCCCCAACGGGCCGGATTTCACCGACCGACGCCGAGAAGTGCCGTACCGGCGCCAATTCGCAGACGTACCACCGCAGTTCAGAGAGGTACCCCAACATGAGCACCCTCCCCAAGATCGCCTGGATAGGCCTCGGCATCATGGGCTCCCCCATGTCCGAGAACCTGATCAAGGCCGGTTACCAGGTCACCGGCTTCACTCTGGAGCAGGACAAGCTCGACCGGCTGGCCGCCGCCGGTGGCACGGTCGCCGGTTCGATCGCCGAGGCCGTGAAGGACGCCGACGTCGTCATCACGATGGTCCCGGCCTCCCCGCACGTCGAGGCCATCTCCTACGGCCCCGACGGCATCCTGGAGAACGCGAAGTCCGGCGCCCTGCTGATCGACATGTCCTCGATCACCCCGCAGACCTCGGTCGACCTGGCGAAGGCCGCCAAGGACAAGGGCATCCGCGTCCTGGACGCCCCGGTGTCCGGCGGCGAGGCCGGCGCCGTCGAGGCCGTGCTGTCGATCATGGTCGGCGGCGAGCAGGCCGACTTCGACCAGTCCAAGCCGATCTTCGACGCCCTCGGCAAGACCATTGTGCTGTGCGGTCCGCACGGTTCGGGTCAGACCGTGAAGGCGGCCAACCAGCTGATCGTCGCCGTGAACATCCAGGCGTGCGCCGAGGCCGTGGTCTTCCTGGAGAAGTCCGGCGTGAACCTCCAGGCGGCGCTGGACGTCCTCAACGGCGGCCTGGCCGGGTCGACCGTGCTGACCCGGAAGAAGGACAACTTCCTGAAGCGCGACTTCAAGCCGGGCTTCCGTATCGACCTGCACCACAAGGACATGGGCATCGTCACGGACGCCGCCCGCAATGTCGGCGCCGCGCTGCCGGTCGGCGCCGTGGTCGCGCAGCTGGTCGCGTCCCTGCGCGCGCAGGGCGACGGCGGCCTGGACCACTCGGCCCTGCTGCGGGCCGTGGAGCGCCTCTCCGGCGCCCAGGTCTGAGCCTGGCCCTGCCACAGACTTCCGGGTCGCGGCGCCGCTGACAACTGTCCTGTCGCGCCCAGGCGGCGCCGCGGCCCGGAATCACCTTCAACAGAACGTTGATTCAATTCAACAAACTGTTGACGTTCAGATCACCCCACTCCTAGGCTCCACGAAGCGGAAACAGCTTTCCGCTGACACCCGCACGGAAGGTCCCCGATGTCGAAGCGCGTGCTCACGACCGAGTCCGGCGCCCCGGTCGCCGACAACCAGAACTCAGCCTCCGCCGGCGTCGGCGGCCCGCTCCTCCTCCAGGACCAGCATCTCCTGGAGAAGCTCGCCCGCTTCAACCGCGAGCGCATCCCGGAGCGCGTGGTGCACGCCCGTGGCAGCGGCGCGTACGGTCACTTCGAGGTGACCGACGACGTCACCGGCTTCACCCACGCCGACTTCCTGAGCGAGGTGGGCAGGCGGACCGAGGTGTTCCTGCGCTTCTCGACCGTGGCCGACAGCCTCGGCGGTGCGGACGCGGTCCGCGACCCGCGCGGCTTCGCGGTCAAGTTCTATACGGCGGAGGGCAATTACGACCTCGTCGGCAACAACACCCCGGTGTTCTTCATCAAGGACCCGATCAAGTTCCCCGACTTCATCCACTCGCAGAAGCGAGACCCGTTCACCGGCCGCCAGGAGCCGGACAACGTCTGGGACTTCTGGGCGCACGCCCCCGAGGCCACGCACCAGGTGACCTGGCTGATGGGCGACCGCGGCATCCCGGCGTCGTACCGCCACATGAACGGCTACGGCTCGCACACGTACCAGTGGACGAACGCCGACGGCGAGGCCTTCTTCGTCAAGTACCACTTCAAGACGAACCAGGGCATCCGCAGCCTGAGCGCCGAGCAGGGCGCCGAGCTCGCCGGCAAGGACGCCAACTCGCACCAGACGGACCTGCTCCAGGCCATCGAGCGGGGCGTGCACCCGTCCTGGACGCTCTACGTCCAGCTCATGCCGGCGGCCGAGGTGGCGGACTACCGCTTCAACCCGTTCGACCTGACCAAGGTCTGGCCGCACAAGGACTACCCGCTGCGGCGCGTGGGCCGGCTGGTCCTGGACCGCAACCCGGACAACGTCTTCGCCGAGGTCGAGCAGGCCGCGTTCTCCCCGAACAACTTCGTCCCCGGCATCGGCCCCTCCCCCGACAAGATGCTCCAGGGCCGCCTGTTCGCCTACGCGGACGCCCACCGCTACCGTCTGGGCGTCAACCACACCCTGCTGGCCGTGAACGCCCCGAGGGCCACGACGGCGCAGAACTACGGCCGTGACGGCTTGATGGCGGCCAACGCCCAGGGCCGCGGGGCGAAGAACTACGAGCCGAACTCCTACGACGGCCCGGTCGAGACCGGCCGCCCGCTGTCGGCCCCGCTGGCGGTCACCGGCCACACCGGCACCCACGAGGCCCCGCTGCACACCAAGGACGACCATTTCTTCCAGGCCGGCGAGCTGTATCGCCTGATGTCGGCCGAGGAGAGGTCCCGCCTGATCGCCAACATCGCCGGTGGCCTCTCCCAGGTCTCCCGCGACGATGTGATCGAGAAGAACCTGGCCCACTTCCACGCCGCCGACCCGGAGTACGGCAAGCGCGTGGAGGAGGCGGTCCGCGCCCTGCGCGAGGACTGAACCCCCGGACTGCGTCCGTCTCCTGACGGGAGGTCATGAGCCGGACGCAACCGCCCGCGCCACACCGGTCGACCCGGATGAGGGGTGGTCGCCCGGAACGGGCGCGGGCAACGCGAGGACCGCGGCGGCGTGCGAGCCAGTGCGGTGGTGAAGGTCCCGGCCTCCTTCTTCGACCAGAGGGAAGGAGCCCCGGTTCCATCGCTGCCGCCGCGGTCCCAAGCCCCAGACACCGTCCGGCGGCGCGAACGTCCTGTCGCGCCCAGCCTCGCACCGTCGGACGGCCACAACCGAATACCTCACCGGCTGAAGAGCGCCGGGTACGGACGGTCCCCGTACTCGGCGCTCTTCGGCGTCCGGGGTGCGCGAGCGGTCCTTTCGCAGGAGGCTGAAGGCATGGCAGCAGATCCGACGGAGCATCCGCACGTCGTGGTGCACGCCCCGGCCCTGGACGGGTCCCGGCGGGTCACCGAGGGCGACGCGACACTGGGAATCGCCACGCATGTCGACGACGTAGGCGAGATCCTGCGGCTCGCCGACCTGTACGTCACCGACGTGGCGGAGAGCGACTTCATCGACTGGCAGGGCGGCGGCCCCGACGACTGGCCGGGGCTGTCGGAGCACCACGAGGAGTAGGCGACGCGCGTACACCACCGGGCGTACGTCGGCTACGGAATCCTCAGATCAACCTCTGAACAGGCGCCAGGAGGCTTCAACCGCCCCCCGCCGCGGGCACATTCTCCTCACACGGGGCCCGCCGGCACGGGGGCGGCGGGCCTCGACGGGGGCACACGGAAAGGGGCGGCCCAACCTTTCGGTCGGACCGCCCCTCGCCGAGCGGACTCGGTGGACGCGGACGTGACGCGTCAGACCTTCAGCGTCTTGATCGACGTCGGCGCGTGACCCGGCTCCGTCGCGATCTCCTCGAACTCGACGACGTTGCTGATGTCGTTGGTCGTCGACATGGAGATGTTGGTGACCCGCTCCAGGATGGCCTCGACGACCACCGGGACCTGGAACTCGGCGGCGAGCTTCTTCGCCTGTTCGAAGGCGGCGCCGAGCTCCGCGGGGTCGGTCACCCGGATCGCCTTGCAGCCGAGGCCCTCGGCGACCTTGACGTGGTCGACGCCGTAGACGCCCAGCTCGGGCGAGTTGATGTTCTCGAACTCCAGGTTGACCTGGAAGTCGATCTCGAAGGCCCGCTGCGCCTGACGGATCAGGCCCAGGTAGGAGTTGTTCACCAGGACATGGACGTAGGGGATCCTGTGCTGGGCACCGACCGCCAGCTCCTCGATCATGAACTGGAAGTCGTAGTCGCCGGACAGGGCGACCACCTGTGCCTCCGGGTCGGCCGTCGCCACGCCCAGCGCGGCCGGGATGGTCCAGCCGAGCGGGCCCGCCTGGCCGCAGTTGATCCAGTGCCGCGGCTTGAAGACGTGCAGCATCTGGGCGCCCGCGATCTGCGAGAGGCCGATCGTGGAGACGTACCGGGTCTCCGGTCCGAAGGCCTTGTTCATCTCCTCGTAGACGCGCTGCGGCTTGATCGGGATGTCGTCGAAGTGCGTACGGCGCTGGAGGGTCGCCTTGCGCTCCTGGGCGGTGGCCGCCCACGCCGAGCGGTCGGGTAGCTTACCGGCCGCCTTCAACTCCCGTGCCACCTCGACGAACAGCTGCAGCGCCGCCTTGGCGTCGGACGCGATGCCGTAGTCCGGGGCGAAGATCTTGCCGATCTGGGTGGGCTCGACGTCGACGTGGACGAACTTGCGCCCAGCCGTGTAGACGTCCAGCTTGCCGGTGTGGCGGTTGGCCCAGCGGTTGCCGATGCCGAGGACGAAGTCGGACTCCAGGAAGGTCGCGTTGCCGTAGCGGTGCGAGGTCTGCAGACCCACCATGCCGGCGTTCAGCTCGTGGTCGTCGGGGAGGACGCCCCAGCCCATGAGGGTGGGGACGACCGGAGTGCCCGTCAGCTCCGCGAACTCGACCAGCAGTTCGGCGGCGTCCGCGTTGATGACACCGCCGCCCGCGACGATCAGCGGCCGCTCGGACGCGTTCAGCATCCCGATCGCCTTCTCGATCTGGGCACGGGACGCGGCGGGCTTGTAGACCGGGAGCGGCTCGTAGGTCTCCGGGTCGAACTCGATCTCCGTGAGCTGGACGTCGATCGGCAGGTCGATGAGGACCGGGCCGGGCCGGCCGGAGCGCATCAGGTGGAACGCCTGCTGGAAGACGCCGGGGACCTGCGCGGCCTCCAGGACGGTCACCGCCATCTTGGCGACCGGCTTGGCGATCGAGGCGATGTCGACGGCCTGGAAGTCCTCTTTGTGGATCACGGCGGTCGGGGCCTGGCCGGTGATGCACAGGATCGGGATGGAGTCGCCGATCGCGGAGTACAGGCCGGTGATCATGTCGGTGCCGGCCGGGCCGGACGTACCGATGCAGACGCCGATGTTCCCGGGGTGCGTGCGGGTGTAGCCCTCCGCCATGTGCGAGGCGCCCTCTACATGGCGGGCGAGGGTGTGGTGGATGCCCCCCGAGGCCTTGAGCGCCGCGTAGAAGGGGTTGATCGCCGCGCCCGGCACGCCGAACGCGTTGCTGACACCCTCGCGCTTGAGGATCTCGACTGCCGCTCGGGCAGCGGTCATACGAGCCATTGAGTACTCCTGCTTCGGCTGTCGGATTCGCACTCCCGTCGCGCCCCGCGGGTGAGTCTCTTCCGTATTGTGGAAATTTATTTCTACTATCTGGAAGTAATGTAGGAGGGACCGTGAATGCCGTCAAGAGAGAGACAAGCCAGGGTCTCTTGGAGGACCATGAGGGCCATGTCCGAGAGCGTGTCCGTGCGCTGTCCGGCCTGCCGACGCGAGCACATCTACGCGGCGCCCGCCTATCCCTGCGAGTGCGGGGCGCCCGTGGCGCCGCCCCTGGACCCGCACGGAACGGCGACGGCCGTCGCCCATCGCGCCTGGGACGACGAATGGGTCGGCGTGCGGTGTACGGAGTGCGGTCGCGAGGGCGAGTGGCCCCGTCCGGAGCTGGGCTGCCCCTGCGGGACGGTACTGCTCGTCCCGGTGGCGCGGTCGGCCGCGGACGACGCGGCACAGCCGCAGGCTCCCGCCGCGCGCCGGGTCTTCCAGCCCATCACGATCCGCACCGCCCACGACGCGGTGACGGCGGCGGCCGTCTATCTGCGCTGGCTCGGCTACCGGGACATCCGCCGCGCCGGCCAGCGCCCCACGTCCGGCGTCGGTATCTCCGCCGACGGCCTGCTCGCCCAGGTCGACCCGACCGTGCAGCCGGCCTCGCTGCGGGATGTCGAGTGCCTGTGGCTGACGGCCATGACGGAGTCCGTCCCCTGCGTCTACTTCACCCTGTCCGGGTACTCCCCCGCCGCCCGCGCCCGCGCCGACACCCTGGGCGTCCCGCTCTTCGTCCTCGACCTCACGGGCACGCCCCAGCCGGTCAACACCCTCGCCGACGACCTGGACGCCACGGGCGCCGCGTAATGCGCTTGCCCGGCACGCCGTTCCCTCCCGACACTCGGTGGATGGGCATCCGACCGGCCGGCGCCGACGACCTTCCGGCTCTCCAGGACATCGAACGCGCCGCGGGCGCGCCCTTCCGGGACGTGGGCATGGCGTGGATCGCCGAGGACGAGCCGCCCGCGCTGGAGGTCCTGGAGGGCTATCGCCTGGCGGGCCGCAACTGGGTCGCGGTGGACGACGACGACCGCCCGGTCGCCTATGCGATCTGCGATCCGGTCGACGGCGCCCTCCACGTCGAGCAGGTCTCGGTCCACCCGGACTTCGCCCATCGCCGCATAGGACGCGGTCTCCTCTCATACGCCGCCGACCGCGCTCGTGACGAGGGCCTGACCGGTCTCACCCTGACCACCTTCACCGAGGTCCCCTGGAACGCGCCGTACTACGAGCGGCTCGGCTTCCGCGTACTGGAAGAGGCCGAGCTCACCCCGGGACTGCGGAAGATCCGTGCCCATGAGAGGGAACTCGGCCTCGACAGATGGCCCCGCGTCTGTATGCGCCGTGACTAGGGGCTGTCCGGCGGATCATGCCGGCGTCGCGGGGTCTGGCACGCACTCCCCCAGAGGGGGGACCCCCAGCCGCGTTGTCGTCAGTTGCCGACGTTCCGCGTCGGCGCCCTCCTCCGCCTTGCAGCTGCACGCTCCCCCATGACCCCGCTCGGCTCGGCCAGTCTGTGCTGTTTCCTGCAGCCGGCCCGATCCGCCGGACAGCCCCTAGCCGCCCGTGGCGTACCGCTCCCGCAGTTCGATCTTCCGCACCTTCCCGGACACCGTCATCGGGAAGGAGTCGAGGATCCGCAGCCCGCTCGGGATCTTGTAGTGCGCGAGCCGCCCCTCGCAGAAGGCCCGCAGTTCCTCCAGTGTCGGCGGGTCACCCTGATCGCGCGGGATGACACACGCCAGCACCTCCTCGCCGTACCGCTCGTGCGGCACCCCGACGACCTGGACGTCCGCGATCTTGGGATGGGCGTACAGGAACTCCTCGATCTCGCGCGGGTAGATGTTCTCGCCGCCCCGGATGATCATGTCCTTGATCCGGCCGACGATCTCCACATAGCCGTCGTCACGCATCGTCGCGAGGTCACCGGTGTGCATCCAGCGGCCGGCGTCCACGGCCTCGGCGGTCTTCTCGGGCTCGTTCCAGTAG
Organism: Streptomyces sp. NPDC056479; assembly: GCF_042795335.1. Classification (NCBI taxonomy): domain Bacteria; kingdom Bacillati; phylum Actinomycetota; class Actinomycetes; order Kitasatosporales; family Streptomycetaceae; genus Streptomyces; species Streptomyces sp. NPDC056479. Next base: position 533,797 of record NZ_JBHTRZ010000003.1, read on the forward strand.
CCGAGCATCACGCTGTAGCCGCGGGTGCACAGCTCGCCCGCCGCGCCGCGCGGCCGGGTCACGCCGGTCGCCGGGTCGACGATCTTCACCTCGATGTGCGGCAGGACGCGGCCGACCGTGCCGGTGCGGTGCGCCAGGTCGTCGTCCATCCGGGTCTGGAGCGAGACGGGGGACGTCTCGGTCATGCCGTAGCAGATGGAGACCTCCGCCATGTGCATCTCGGCGACCACCCGTTTCATCACCTCGACCGGGCAGGGCGAGCCCGCCATGATGCCGGTGCGCAGGGAGGACAGGTCGTACGACGCGAAGTCGGGGAGGTTCAGCTCCGCGATGAACATGGTCGGCACGCCGTAGAGCGAGGTGCAGCGCTCCTGCTGGACGGCCTCCAGCGTGGCCTTGGGGTCGAAGGAGGGGGCCGGGATCACCATGCAGGCGCCGTGGGAGGTGGCGGCCAGATTGCCCATCACCATGCCGAAGCAGTGGTAGAAGGGCACCGGGATGCAGATCCGGTCCTGCTCGCCGTACGCGATCAACTCCCCGACGAAGTAACCGTTGTTGAGGATGTTGTGGTGCGAGAGGGTGGCCCCCTTGGGGAAACCCGTCGTGCCCGAGGTGTACTGGATGTTGATCGGGTCGTCGCAGGACAGGTCCTCGAACGGGACGGGCACCGCCCGCGCGATCAGCGCCTCCCAGCTCGGGTCCCCGATGAACACGGTCTCCCGCAACCGCGGGCACTTGCCCCGCACTTGCTCCACCATCGCCCGGTAGTCGCTGGTCCTGTGACGGAGGGAGGCGACCAGCAGCGAGATGCCGGCCTGGTTGAGGACGTACTCGACCTCATGGGTGCGGTAGGCCGGATTGATGTTCACCATGATCGCGCCGATGCGCGCGGTGGCGTACTGGACCAGCACCCACTCGGGGCAGTTGACCGCCCAGATGCCGACCCGGTCGCCCTTGGCGACGCCGCTCGCGAGCAGGGCGTACGCCAACTCGTCGACGTCGGCGGCGAACCGGGCGTAGGTCCAGCGCCGTCCCGAGGGCACGTCGACCAGTGCCTCCCGGTCCGGCCAGGCCGCGACGGCCCGGTCCAGGTTGGCCCCGATCGTGTCCCCGAGCAGGACCGTCCCGCTCGTCCCGTGCGTGTACGACGGTTCAGCGGTCACCGGAAGTCCTCCTCGCGGTACTCGGCGTCCGAGCCCGCGGCCGTGGCCTCGCGCAGCTCGATGCGGCGGATCTTGCCGGAGACGGTCTTGGGCAGCGGGGCGAACTCCAGTCGGCGGATGCGCTTGTACGGCGCCAGCACCTCCCGCGAGTGCTCGAAGAGCACCTTGGCCGTGTCGGCGCCGGGCTCCCAGCCCTCCGCCAGCACGACGTACGCCTTCGGCACCGCGAGCCGCAGCTCGTCGGGCGCGGGCACGACGGCCGCCTCGGCCACCGCCTCGTGCTCCAGCAGGGCGCTCTCCAGCTCGAACGGGGAGATCTTGTAGTCGGAGGCCTTGAAGACGTCGTCCGCGCGGCCGACGTAGGTGATGTAGCCGTCGGCGTCCCGGGAGCCGATGTCGCCGGTGCGGTAGTAGCCGCCGGCCATCGCCTCGGCCGTACGGTCGGCGGCGCCGTGGTAGCCGGTCATCACGCCGACGGGGCGCTCGGAGAGGTCCAGTGCGATCTCGCCCTCGTCGGCACCGGGGGCACCGGAGACCGGGTCGAGGAGTTCGACCCGGAAGCCGGGACTGGGGCGGCCCATGGAGCCGGTCTTCAGGGGCTGGCCGGGGCTGTTGGAGACCTGGACGGCGGTCTCGGTCTGTCCGAAGCCGTCGCGGATGGTCACGCCCCAGGCGCGCCGGACCTGTTCGATGACCTCGGGGTTCAGGGGTTCACCCGCCGCCACGACCTCGCGGGGCCGGGTCCGCAATGCGCTCAGGTCGGCCTGGATGAGCATGCGCCACACGGTCGGCGGGGCGCAGAAGGTGGTGACGCCCGCGCGGTCCATCTCGGCCATCAGGCGGGCCGCGTCGAAGCGTGTGTAGTTGTGGATGAAGACGGTCGCCTCGGCGTTCCACGGCGCGAAGAGGTTGGACCAGGCGTGCTTGGCCCAGCCGGGCGAGGAGATGTTCAGATGCACGTCGCCGGGCTTGAGGCCGATCCAGTACATGGTGGCCAGATGCCCGATCGGGTACGACGTGTGGGTGTGCTCGACCAGCTTGGGGCGGGCGGTGGTGCCGGAGGTGAAGTAGAGCATCAGCGGGTCGTCGGCCGCGGTCGGCCCGTCGGGCGTGAACTCGGCGGAGGCGCCGTACGCGTCCTCGTACGTCTGCCACCCCTCGCGCGCCCCGCCGACGGTGATGCGGGTGTAGCGGCCCGGCACGTCGTCGAACTTGCCGGTGTCCTCGGCCCGCACCAGCACATGCCGGACGCGTCCGCGCTCCACCCGGTCGCGCAGGTCGGCAGGTCCGAGCAGCGGGGTGGCCGGGATGACGACGGCGCGCAGCTTCATGGCGGCGAGGGCGGTCTCCCACAGCTCGGCCTGGTTGCCGAGCATGACGAGGACGCGGTCCTCGGGCCGGACGCCCCGCGCGCGCAGCCAGTTCGCGACGCGATCCGACCGCTCGGCCATCTCGGCGAAGGACAGCCGGACCTCGTCGCCGTCCTCCTCGACGATGTGCAGCGCGGTGCGGTCGTTCCCGGCCGCGACGACGTCGAACCAGTCGAGCGCCCAGTTGAAGCGCTCGGGCCGGGGCCAGGCGAAGCCCTCGTACGCGGTGGCGTAGTCCTCGCGATGTTGCAGCAGGAAGTCCCGCGCACTGCGGAACAACTCCGTCCCCGTCGTCATCTGTCCTCCTAGGTACCGGACCTTGCCGGGCGGCTCTCTGTCATCGTGTAATCCGTGACGTGGGTCTCACTACCCCCGAACGGGGGTGTGCGCTCCACAAACGCCGCAGTGAAAGGGCGAGTACGTGGCAGTGGACGCGGCCGTATCGGTGGAGATAGGAGGCGCGCTGGTGCGCCTGCGCCGCGCGACGGGACTCCCCGTGGCCTTCGGCGGCCTGGTGGAGCCCGGCCACCGGCGGATACGCATCAGCGAACTGAACGGCACGGCCACCGACTCCCTGCGCAGACTCGCGGTCACCGCAGGCAACGGTCTCGGCGGCAAGGCCGTCGCCCTCGCCCGCCCCTGCGCGGTCACGGACTACTCCGCCTCACGGCAGATCACCCACGAGTACGACGCCGCCGTCGCGATGGAGGGGCTGTGCTCGGTGCTCGCGGTCCCGGTCGTCGTACGGCGCCGGGTGCGCGGTGTCCTGTACGGCGCCCTGCGCACGGCCCAGCCGCTGGGCGACCGCACGCTGACGGCGGCGGTGGAGGCCGCGCGGGACGTGGAACAGGCGCTGGTGGTGCGGGAGGAGGTGCGGGGGCTGCTGGAGGCGTCCCGGCCGCCGGCGGCGCCGCCCGACCGGGGTGCCGCGTGGGAGCAGGTCCGCGAGGCCCACGCGGCGCTGCGTGCCCTGGCCCCGCGCATCGGTGACCCCGCCGTCCGGGCGGAGCTGCTGGATGCCTGTGGCCTGCTGACGGAGGGGCCCACGGGGCACGGCGTGCAGCTGGCCCCGCGCGAACTGGACGTGCTGGCCTGCGTGGCCGCCGGCGCGACGAACGCGGTCGCGGCCGAGCGGCTGGGGCTGCGTGCGGAGACGGTCAAGGGCTATCTGCGGTCGGCCATGCGGAAGCTGGGCGCCCACACGCGCGGTGAGGCGGTGGCGGCGGCGCGTGGGGCGGGGGTGCTGCCCTAGGGCTGCCGTCGGGCTCCCGTGGAAGTGCCGTGGAACTGCCGCCTTTGAGCAGCGGATCGCGGCAGTGGTCCAGCCCACCCCGACAACCCCTCATTCATTCATCCGTGCTTTGAATTTCCCCATGCTGCCGCGCTGTTATTTCCCTCACGACGCGCTCGGTCCGAATTTCAAAGAACTGTTGCCTAATATTGGCCCGGACACGACACACGGAGGGGAGCGGTGACCGTGCGACGGGACTTCAAGGAGCCTGCCAGATGCCGCCCCGACCAGGTCATCGGCAGGGAGGAGCTGTTCACCGCCGCGCGTGAGCAGCTCGGGCGGGGCGGCAGCGTGCTGCTTCACGGACCTGCCGGAATTGGGAAGTCGACGGTCCTGCGGGCATTGGCCGGTGAATACGGCGGGGCGGCGCGCACCGTGTTGCGCTGCTCGCCCACGGAGTCGGAATCCCATCTTCCCTTCCTGGCCCTGGCCGACCTCCTCGGTCTGGTCCTGGACGAGGTCTCCGACCGGCTCCCCGCCGCCCAGCTCACCGCCCTGGAGTCGGCACTCACCGGCCGGGGCGAGTCCACCCTCCAACGCGACGGCCTCGCCCTGCGCCTGGCCGTGCTGTCCGCCCTGCGCGCCCTCGCCGACAGCGGCCCCGTGCTCGTCGTCGCCGACGACCTCCAGTGGCTGGATCCGGCCAGCGCCGAACTGCTCGGCTTCGCCGCCCGCCGCCTGGGCGACACCCCGGTGCGGATGCTGTGCGCGGTGCGGACCGAGGGCGAGGAGTACGACCGCCATCTACGCGCGTCCCCGCCGGACACCCTCGCCGTACGGCTGGGCCCGCTCTCCCGCGCCCAGATGTCCGCCCTGCTCGACCACCGCGGGTACACCGGACTGCCCCGCTCCACGGTCCGGGACATCCACCGCACCAGCGGCGGCAACGCCCTGTTCGCCCTCGAACTGGGCCGCGCTCTCGCCGAGAACGCCACCCCGCCCCGGCCCGGCGAGCCCCTGCCGGTGCCCACCTCGCTGCGCGCCCTGGTGCTCAACCGCCTGGAGATGCTGTCCGAGGAGGCCCGCCGCACCCTCCTCGTCGCCAGCGCCGGCGCCCGCCCCACGCTGGCCCTGCTGCACGCGGCCGGCCGGGACAACGCCGAGGCCGAGACCGCCCAGGCGGCCGAACTGGGGCTGCTGGCGACCGAACCCGAAGGTCCCGCCGTACGGTTCGCGCACCCGATGATCTCCGCCGCGCTGTACGCGGAGGCGCCCGCGCAGGAGCGCCGGGCCGCGCACGCCGCGCTGTCCACGGCCGCCTCCGATCCCATCGAACGCGCCCGGCACCTGGCGCTCGCGACCACCGGCACCGACCCGGAGGTCGCCGCCCGTCTCGCCGGGGCCGCGACCCTGGCCCGGGACCGGGGAGCGCCCTCGGTGGCCGCGCAGCTCTCCCTGCTCGCCGCCCGGCACACCCCCGCGGTCGGCACGCCGAGCCCGGACGTCCTGCGGCTGGCGGCCGCCGAGGACGCGATCACCGCCGGCGAGCTGGACCTCGCCCGGGACATCGCCCGTGAGGTGCTCGCGCGCACGGCCGTGCCCGCCGAGCGGGTGCGGGCCTGGATCGCGGTGATCGAGACGGCGGGCCACGCCATGACGGAGGTCGACTCGATCTTCCCGCAGGCCCTCGCCGACGCGGGCGACGACCCCGAGCTGCTCGCCCTGGTCCACTACCAACTCACCTGGCGCGCCCTGCTCGTGGAGGGCGACTTCGACGAGGCCCGGCGGGAGGCCGGGTACGCGGCGGAGCTTGCCGCGCGGGCCGGCGACCGGTACACCGAGCTGATGGCGCTGGCCTTCCAGGCGCAGATCGAGACCCTCATGGGGCACCCGGACGCCCCCGCGACCATCCGGCGCGCGCTGGAGGAGCCCCAGGACCCGCGGGTGGCGTGCCATCACAACGGGGCCGGCTACTCCCGCTTCCGCTGGCTGATCATGAGCGACCAGCTCCCCGAGGCGCGCGCCGCGGTGACCGCGCTGCTGCGCGAGGTGCGCCGGCACGGGTGGGTCGAGAGCGAGGTGCACTTCCTGCGCGGGGTCGCCGAGACCGAGCTGCACTCCGGCCACTGCGGGCGCGCCCTGGACCTCGCCCGCGAGAGCCTGCGCCTCGCCCGCGACACCGGCATCGGCGAGGTGGCCTCCGCCGTGCTGACCTCGCTCGCGGAGGCCGCGGGCGGGGAGGTGGACCGGGCGCTGGCGCTGGCCCGGGAAGCGGTGGAGCACGCCGAGGAGGTCGGCGACCAGATGTATGTCTCCCGCGCCCTGGCCGCGCTCGGCCACGCCCAGCTGGTGGCCGGGGACACGGAGGCGGCGGTGCGTTCACTGCGCCGGGTGCGCGAGGTGGAGCAGAGCCTCGGCATCACCGATCCGGCGCGCGGCCGCTGGCACGGCGACCTCGCCGAGGCCCTGGTGCGCTGCGGAGAGTTGACGGAGGCGCAGGACGTCATCGACGTCACGCGCGAACTGGCGCAGCGGCTTGACCGGGAGAGCGTGCTGGCCGTGCTGGACCGGGCCGAGGCGCTGGTCCGCGCGGCACACGGCGAACAGGACGCCGCCCTCGCCCAGTTGACGTCGGCGCAGGACCGGCTCGCCAAGCTGGGCTACGGCCTGGAGGAGGCGCGGGCGGCGTTCGCGCTGGCCCGGCTGCGCACCTCGGGCTCGGGCCCGGCGTCGTACGACGAGGCGGCCCGGCTCTTCCGCCGTTGCCGGGCGCTGCCCTGGCTGCGGCGGGTCGAGGCGGCGACCGCCGCGCGTCCCGCGGAGGCGGCCCCCGCCCCCGCCGCCACCCCGGACGGGCTGGACGGGCTGGACGGGCTCGCCTCGATGGAGCGTCAGGTAGCCGCGCTGGTCATGGAGGGGGCGACCAACCGGGAGATCGCCGCGCGCCTGTTCATCAGCGTCAAGACGGTCGAGGCGACTCTGACCCGCGTGTACCGCAAGCTCGGGATCCGATCGCGGGTCGACATCGTCAGACTGGCAGCGGGGCGCCGCACGACGTGAGTTCACCCGTCCTTGTCGGTGCGCGCAGGTTTGGCGATACCCGACCGAGGGTTTTCCCTGCCCAACTCCCTTAGGGGGTTCCCTCATTGGGAAGGGGAACTTCCGGGACCTACCTTATGGATGTGCCGCTCGCCGGGCACACGGGGGTCGGTCCCGCGACCCCCGTGCACACCCCCCACACCCGCGCGACCCCCCACCGGCAATCCCCAATGAGGAGTCTCATGTTCGGGCTCACCCGTGCCAGAAAGACCGCCGCCGTGGCGGCCACGGTCGCCGCCGCCGCGGCGGCTCTGCTCAGCGCCCCCACCGCTGAGGCCGCCGACTCGCGCATCGTGGGCGGTTCGACGACCACGACGACCGCGTACCCGTTCATGATGCAGATCACCGACGCCTCGCAGAACCAGTTCTGCGGCGGCACGCTGGTCTCCGCCACCAAGGTCGTCACCGCGGCCCACTGCATGGTCGGCGAGAGCACGTCCAGCGTCCGCGTCGTCGGCGGCCGCACCTACCTCAACGGCACCAACGGCACGGTCAGCCGGGTCAGCGACATCTGGATCCACCCGGACTACCAGGACGTCACCGAGGGCAACGACGTCGCCGTGCTGACCCTGTCCACGTCGATGTCGTACACCCCGGCCTCGTACGTCGACTCCTCGGACACGGGCGTGTACGCCGCGGGCACCACCGCCCGCATCCTCGGCTGGGGCACCACCTCCTCCAACGGCAGCTCCTCCAACCAGCTGCGCACGGCGACCGTCCCGACCGTGTCCAACTCCAGCTGTTCCAGCTCCTACGGTTCGGACTTCATCGCGTCCGACATGGTCTGCGCCGGAAAAACCTCCGGTGGCGTCGACACCTGCCAGGGCGACAGCGGCGGTCCCCTGCTCATCGGGGGCGTCCTGGCAGGCATCACTTCCTGGGGCGAGGGGTGCGCCCAGGCCGGTTACCCGGGTGTCTACACCCGGCTGACCACGTTCTCGGACGAGGTGACCGAGCAGGTCGAGTCCTGACCGGGAACGTCGTCCAGAAGGTCTCCCGAGCACACCTCGGGTGAGAGACCAGGGGGCGGGGGGGGGGGGGGGGGGGGGGGGGGACCCCCCCCCCCCCCCCCCCCCCCCTCCCCCCCCCCCCCCCCCCCCACACACCCCCCCCCCCCCCCCCCCCTTCTTTCCCCCCC
>NZ_JBHTRZ010000003.1:541807-552127 GCF_042795335.1 Streptomyces sp. NPDC056479
GGGGGGGAAAGGGGGGGGGGGGTTGGGGGGGGGAGTGTGGCAAGGGGGTTCTCCGGAGAACGCGGGGGGGGAGAAGGGGGGGGGGGTGGGGGGCCCAAAGAAGAGACCAACAACGCCCCCTATCCATGTCCGTCCGCCCCGGGGTTGAATGACCGGGATCGTACGGAGGTGATGGACATGGTGTCCGCCGACCGGCTGCTGGCCTTCGCGGCCATGTCGCTCCTGGTGGTGCTGATCCCGGGACCCAGCGTGCTGTTCGTCATCGGACGGGCGCTGGCGCACGGCCGCCGCACCGCGGTGGCGACGGCCATCGGCAATGTCTTCGGCTCGTATCTGCTGGTGGTCGCGGTCGCGGTGGGCATCGGCTCGCTGGTGGAACGGTCCGCGGCGGTCTACCTCGGAGTCAAGCTGGCAGGCGCCGCATACCTCGTCCTCCTGGGCGTACAGGCGTTCCGGCACCGCAGGGAACTACGGGTGTCGGCGGCCGAACCCGCCTCGGCGCGTCCCGCCCGCGGCGATCTGCGTACCGTCCTCGACGGCGCCCTGGTCGGCGTCACGAATCCCAAGGGCGTCGTGTTCTTCGCCGCCGTACTCCCCCAGTTCGTGGACCAGTCGGCGGGCCAGGTCCCCCTGCAGATGCTGGTGCTGGGCCTCATCCCGATCATGATCGGCCTGGTCACCGACACACTGTGGGGCCTGACCGCGTCCGCCACCCGCACCTGGTTCGCCCGCTCGGACCGGCGGTTGTCGATGATCGGCGGGGCGGGCGGATTCACCATGATCGGGCTCGGAGTGACGGTGGCCGTGACGGGCCGGGCGGACTGAGGTCCTTCGCCCGCCCCAGGACACGGCCTAGGCCGTGTCCGCAAAGTCCCGTCGTCCGCCCGGAGGGCGGGCCCCGCGGCGGCGATGGGGGTCCCCCCGCGCAAGGTTGTTCGAGCGTGGGGGAGCGTGCTCTCGGCGTGCCCGGCGGGAGCCCTCGTACTGGACGTACTCGGGCTTTCGCCCGGTGCGGCGAGTGGGGGTCCCCCTCTGGGGGAGCGTGCCAGGCGTCGCGGGGCAGGCGGGACTTTGCGGACACGGCCTAGGGGATGACGGTCCCGAAGCGGATGTCGTACGACTCCTGCGGGTGCATGACCTGAAGCGTCCGCGCCGCCTCCTCGGTCACGTCCGCGCGCTGCGCCCTGCCGAGCTCGCCGAAGGGCTCGATGACGAGGGCGTCGCCGAGGATGCGCCAGACACCGGCGAGGAAGCCGTCGACGAGGAACGGGCAGTAGACGGTGTTCGCCTGCCAGGTACGGCCACGGTTCGCGGGCGGAACGACACGCGTGCGGTCGGCGTGGGAGAGCAGGAGGTTGTCGAACTCGGGCAGGAAGCGGGGCGGCGCCGGGGTGTCCGGGTCGGGGCGCGGGGCGTCGGGGAGGTCGAAGAGTTCGACGCCGTTCTCGTCCCGGAAGGTGAGCAGCTGGGGGCGGAGCCGTTCGAAGGCGGCGCGCATCCGGGTCATGCCTGCCCAGGTCTGCATGTCCTTCACGGAGGCCGGCCCGAAGGCGGCCAGATAGCGCAGGACCGTGGCGTCGGCCGAGGCGGCCGGTTCGCTGGGACGGTCGAGCCAGTGCTCGGCGGTGGTGAGGGAGACCTGGGCACTGCGGCCCCACATGCCACGCGGGGTGACCTGGACGAGGGGCAGGGTGCAGCGGGCGGCGACGGCCAGGGACTGCGGGTCGGCGTCCGGCCACTCCGCGCTCAGGGCCTCACGCAGCTGCTTCATGGTGCGGGGCTCGGCCTCGACGAGCTCGCGGGCGATACCGGCGAGCCGGTCCAGGTCGACACCGACGAGGCCCTTGCGGAAATAGTTGATCTCGCGGTCCCTGGCGGGCTGCACCAGCGGGCGCAGGGTGAGGCTGTCGTCGGCGGTGTGCAGATGGATCGTCGAGCGCATGGTGACCATACGCACGGCCGCGCGGTCACCGAGCGGCCCGGACAGCTCCTCGGGCGTGAAGCCCTCGAGGCGGGCGGCGAGCGCGTAGTACGGCGGCTTGACCTCCTGCGCTTGGAGCCCGACCAGATGCTCCACGGCCGCGAGGGCGGACATCGGCGAGCGGCGCAGCAGCAGCTGGCGGTCGAGGGTGGCGCGGTTGAGGGCGCGGGTGCTGAGTACGGGGTCCGTACCGGTCATCGTCGCCGCCTTCGTCTTGGCCGCCTTGGTCGTGTTCGCCACCGGTGCCGCCTGCGCGGCCTGCCCCGCTTCAGACGTCTTCGCCATGGTCCACTTGGTCATGCTCCGCACGCTAGTGGGGCTTGCGGACAGCTTTCGTCCGCATCTCTCACCGGATCCCGGATCGGCCCACCCCGCCGCATGTCGTTCGCCCCGTATATCCTGCTCCGTGATCACGCACTCGTCGTCTCGACCGGGAGGCAGCCGCGATGTCCGAGCGACGCGCCCGCCCCGCCTCGAAAAACTCCATGAAATCCGTGTGGCGCCGAGCCCTCACCCCTCCGCAGCCACCGGAACCGCCGGCCACGGCACCCCCGGCGCCCGCCGAGACGTCGGAGCCGTCGGAGGTGGCGAGTGTCGTGCAGGCGGCGCTGTACCGGGACGGGGTGCGGGTGTCCAGCCCCGCCACCCTCGCCGAGACCTACCGTGAGCTGCGCGACCAGCCGTCCGGCATGGCATGGATCGGCCTGGCCCGCCCCACGGAGGCGGAGCTTCTCTCCCTGGCCGCGGAGTTCGACCTGCACCCCCTCTCGGTCGAGGACGCGATGGAGGCACACCAGCGGCCCAAGCTGGAGCGCTACGGCGAGACGCTGTTCGTGGTGCTGCGCGCCGCCCGCTATCTGGACGCGCCCGAGGAGGTCGACTTCGGCGAACTCCATGTGTTCGTCGGCCCCGACTTCGTGATCACCGTCCGCCATGGCGCCGCCCCCGACCTGTCGGCGGTGCGCCGGCGCATGGAGGAGACGCCGGAGCTGCTCAAGCTGGGCCCAGAGGCGGTGCTCTACGCGATACTGGACGCGGTGGTCGACGGCTACGAACCGGTGGTCGCGGGCGTCCAGATCGACATCGACGAGATCGAGACCGAGGTCTTCCGCGGCGACCCCGAGGTCTCCCGCCGTATCTACGAACTCTCCCGGGAAATGGTCGAGTTCCAGCGCGCCACCCGCCCGCTCGTCGGCATGCTGCACGGCCTGATGGCGGGCTTCTCCAAGTACGGCACGGACGAGGAACTCCAGCGGTACCTGCGCGACGTGGCCGACCACGTGACCCACACCAGCGAGCGTGTCGACGGCTTCCGCCAGGCCCTCACCGAGATCCTCACGGTCAACGCGACGCTGGTCACGCAGGAGCAGAACGCGGAGATGCGGGCGTTGGCGGAGGCGGGGTTCGAGCAGAACGAGGAGATCAAGCGCATCTCGTCATGGGCGGCGATCCTCTTCGCCCCCACGCTCGTGGGCACCATCTACGGCATGAACTTCGAGCACATGCCGGAGCTGAGCTGGCGCTTCGGATACCCCTTCGCGATCGGTCTGATGGGGGTCATCTGTGCCGGACTGTACGTGATCTTCAAGCGGCGGGACTGGCTTTGAGTGGCCATCCGCGAGGGGCGGGGCGGCCTTGAGTGACCGAATAGCGAGCGCCGATGCCGCGAGTACCGCCGACGAGGCGGTCGAGGTCCGGCGGTTCTGGCGGCGGCTCGGGCTGCCGGGGCTCGTCGACGTGCACACCCACTTCATGCCCGAGCGTGTGCTGCGCAAGGTGTGGCACTACTTCGACTCGCTCGGCACGCTGACCGGCGGGCTGGAGTGGCCCATCACCTATCGCGCGGAGGAGGCCGAGCGGGTCGCCGTGATCCGGGACCTCGGCGTCCGCAGCTTCACCTCGATGCTCTACCCGCACAAGGCGGGCATGGCCGAGTGGCTCAACGGCTGGGCCGCCGACTTCGCGGTCCGCACCCCGGACTGTCTGCACACCTCGACGCTCTTCCCGGAGACGGGAGTGGACGCCTACGTCGGCAGGGCGGTCGAGGCGGGCGCGCGGGTCTTCAAGGCGCATGTGCAGGTGGGGGCGTACGACCCGGCCGACGAACTCCTCGACTCCGCCTGGGGATTGCTGGCCGAGGCCGGGACGCCCGTCGTGATCCACTGCGGCTCGGGACCCATGCCCGGCAAGCACACCGGACCGGAGCCGGTGGCGCGTGTGCTCGCCCGGCACCCCCGATTGCGGCTGATCATCGCGCACATGGGGCTGCCCGAGTACGAGGACTTCCTCGACCTCGCCGAACGGTACGAGGAGGTGCGGCTCGACACGACGATGGCCTTCACCGACTTCAGCGAACGCCTCGCACCGTTCCCGAAGCGCGCACTGCCCCGGCTGACCGCCCTCGGCGACCGCATCCTGCTCGGCAGCGACTTCCCCAACATCCCTTATCCCTACGTCCACCAGCTGGCGGCCCTGGAGCGCCTGGAGCTCGGGGACGACTGGCTGCGCGCCGTCTGCCATGACAACGGGGCGCGGTTGTTCGGGCTGTGACGCGGGGCGGGCGAGTGGTACCGGGGTACCACTCGCCCGCCGAAGATTCCCCCACGGTCCCAAGGTCCTGACCCGCGGCGCTCGTAGCTTCGAAGCCACAGACACCGCGGCCCGTCCGCGGCCGAGTCCGTGGCAGGAAGGCCCACTCCCATGATCGAAGCGCGAGAACTGACGAAGCGGTACGGCGACAAGACGGTCGTCGACCATTTGAGCTTCACCGTCCGGCCCGGTGAGGTGACCGGCTTCCTCGGTCCCAACGGCGCGGGCAAGTCGACGACGATGCGCATGATCGTCGGCCTGGACTCCCCCACCAAGGGCTCGGTCACGGTGAACGGCAGGTCTTACGCCGGGCACGCCGCGCCGCTGCACGAGATCGGCACGCTGCTGGAGGCCAAGTCGGTCCACCCCGGGCGCAGCGCGTTCAACCATCTGATGGCGCTGGCGTACACGCACGGCATTTCGCGCCGCCGGGTGGACGAGGTCATCGAGCTGGCCGGTCTGACCGGTGTCGCCGGCAAGCGGGTCGGCGCCTTTTCGCTCGGCATGGGACAGCGGCTCGGCATCGCCTCCGCCCTGCTCGGCGACCCGGCGATCGTGATGCTCGACGAACCGGTCAACGGCCTGGATCCGGAGGGTGTGTTGTGGGTGCGCAATCTGCTGCGCACGCTCGCCGACGAGGGCCGGGCGGTGATGCTCTCCTCGCATCTGATGAGCGAGACCGCGCTGATCGCCGACCATCTGGTGATCATCGGGCGGGGGCGGCTGCTCGCCGACACCACCGTCGACGACTTCACCCGGGAGGCGAGCGGAGGAGGCGTGAGGGTCTGCACGGCCGAGGCCATGCGGCTGCGTTCGCTGGTGGCCGGCCCGGACGTCACGATCAGCTCGTCCTCCGCGGAGGAACTGCTGGTCACCGGCCGGGACGCCCGGGAGATCGGGGCCATCGCCGCTCAGCACGGGGTGGCGCTGTACGAACTCACCCCGCAGGCCGTCTCCCTGGAGGCGGCGTTCATGGACCTCACCCGCGAAGTCGTCGAGTACCGCAGTGCTCCGGCCGGCACCGAGCGAAAGGCCGCCTGATGACCGTCTCCAGCCTCGCCCCCGCCCGCACGGCGCACCACAAGGTGACCGCCGTGCGCGTCCTGCGCTCCGAGTGGGCCAAGTTCTGGTCGCTGCGCTCCAGTTGGATCACCCTGGGCGTCGCCGTGTTCCTGTTGGTCCTGTTCGGGGCGATCGCCGCGTACACCTACAGCCCCGACGCCGTCGCGACCGGCGGACCGCCCGGCCCGGGAGGCTCCGACGGCGACAGCACCGCGGTGAGCCTGGCCCTCACCGGTGTCACCTTCGCGTCGCTGGCGATCGGTGTGCTCGGGGTGCTGCTGTCGGCGGGCGAGTACAGCACCGGCATGATCCGTTCGACCCTCACCGCCGTACCGCGCCGACTGCCCGTGCTGTGGTCCAAGGCCCTCGTGCTCGGACCCATCGCCCTGCTCCTCAGCACGGTCGGCGCCCTGGCCGCGTTCCAGCTGGGCACTCCGGGCCTGGACGGTGATCGGATCGCGCTCTCCCTGAGCGACGACGGCGTCCTGCGCGCGCTGGCCGGCGCCGGGGTCTATCTCGCTCTGGTGGCCGTGTTCGGCGTGGCCCTGGGCGTGCTGATCCGCTCGTCCGCCGGGGCCATCGCGGCCCTGGTCGGGGTGCTGCTGATCCTGCCGGGTCTGGCCTCGCTGCTCCCCGACTCCTGGTACGACACGCTCAGCCCCTACTTCCCCAGCAACGCGGGGTCGGCCGTCTACGCCCTGCACGAGACCTCGGGCTCGCTCTCGCCCGGCGCGGGGCTCGCGGTCTTCGCCGGCTGGGTGGCGCTGGCCCTGGCCGGGGCGGCCCTCCGGCTCGTGCGCACCGACGTCTGACCAGGGCGTGAGGACAATGGTGTCCATGAGCCCGGAGCGCCCGGCAGCCGCCGCGGACACCACCCGGGGGACGGTGCTCCCGCCGTCCCTCGGGTTCGACGCCGCGTGGGCGCATCCCCTGCTGGGCAGGTTGCTGCGGGGCCAGAGCCGGCGGCAGCGGCTGGACCGCCGGCACCCGTGGCTGCTCGACACGGCGGTGGTCCTGTTCGTCGTCGCGATCAGCCTGCCCGACGTGCTGTGGGGCGACGGCACCTCCCCGATCGGGGAGACGGACGCCCGTGACGAGGTGCCGTCCGCCGTCCTGTACGCCCTCGTCGCGGCGTTCGCCGTGCCGTTGTGGTGGCGGCGCCGGGCGCCCGCCGTCACGTACTTCGTGATCACGGCGGTGTCCCTCGTGCAGTGGTCGCTGGGCGTCTGGCTGCCGGCCGGCCTCGCGGCCCTCATCGCCCTGTACACGCTGGCCCGCAACGGATCGCTGCGGGTGCTGGGCTGGGCGGTCGCCGTGACCGTGGCGGAGCTGCTGCTGGCGGTGTTCGTGCTGGTGCCCGGGGACCGTCCGCTGCTCGGCGTCTTCTTCCTGCTGGGCACGGTGACGGCGGCCGTCGCGGTCGGTCTGACACTGCGTATCCGCCGGATGTACCTGGTGGCGCTGGAGGACCGCGCCCGGCGCCTGGAGATCGAGCAGGACCAGCGTCTCCGGCTCACGGCGGCCGCCGAGCGCTCCCGGGTCGCCCGCGAGATGCATGACATCGTCGGCCACAACCTCTCGGTCATGGTCACGGTCGCCGACGGCGCCGCGGCCCTCGCCGCGGGCCGGGGCGAGCAGTCCACCGAGGCCCTGCGCATCCTGGGCGACACCGGTCGGCAGGCCATGAGCGAACTCCGCCGTGTCCTGGGCGTCCTGCGCGAGGAGCAGGACGACGAGCGGCTGCTCGGCCCGCAGCCCGGCATCGGGGATCTGGAGCCGCTGCTCGCGCGGGTGCGCGCGGCGGGCGTGCCGGTGCACTACCGGACGACGGGCGATCCCGCCGCCCTGGGCGACGGCGTCCAGCTCACGGTCTATCGCATCGTCCAGGAATCGCTGACCAACACGCTCAAGCACGCCGGGGCCGGCACCTCCGCCGAGGTCACCCTCGCCGTAGAGGCGGGCGAGGTACGCATCCGCGTCACCGACACCGGCACCTCGCCGGAGGAGCCCTCGCGGGTGCGGCCGCCGACTCGGGACGACGATCCCGGCCACGGTCTGGTCGGCATCCGTCAGCGGGCCGCCATGTACGGCGGGACCGTCATCATCGGACCGCGCGACACCGGCCACGGGTGGGTCGTGGACGTCGTGCTCGACGTACCACCGGGAGAGCGACAGCCATGACCACCGTCCTCATCGCCGACGACCAGCCCCTCCAGCGCATGGGCGTGCGCATGCTGCTGGAGGGCACCGCCGGCCTGGAGCCGGTCGGCGAGGCGGAGCACGGCGCCGAGGCGGTCCGCATGGCCGCCGAGCTGCGTCCCGACGTCGTGCTCATGGACATCCGCATGCCCGGCATGGACGGGATCGAGGCCACCCGCCGCATCGTCGCCTCCGGTGGCCGCACCCGCGTCCTCATCGTGACCACCTTCGACCTCGACGAGTACGCCTACGACGGGCTGCGCGCCGGCGCCAGCGGCTTCCTGCTCAAGGACGCCCGCCCCGAGGAACTCGTCGCCGGAATCCGCGCGGTCGCGACCGGTGACGCCGTCGTGGCCCCCCGTCTGACCCGCCGGCTGCTGGACGCATACGCCCACCAGGTCCTCGCCCCGACCGCGGGCCCCGCCCCCGAGGAGGACCCCCGGCTGCGGACGCTCAGCGACCGTGAGCGTGAGGTCCTGGTCGCCGTCGCCCAGGGCTGGACGAACTCGGAGATCGCCGAACGGCTGGTCCTCACCGAGTCCACCGTCAAGAAGCACGTCGGCCGGGTCCTCGCCAAGATCGGGGCCCGCGATCGCATCCAGGCCGTGATCATGGCGTACGACGCCGGACTGGTCAGGGCGAAGTCCTGACCGATCGCCTACTCGGCCTTTACGGGAGCTACGCTAGATTGGTGAACGAAACCGTTTCGTTCTGCTTGGCAGGCCGCCACCCGCCTCCATCAGGAAGAAGACAGGCATGGTCTCCGTACTCGTGGTGAACGACCAGTCTCTCCAGCGCCTCGCCCTGCGCATGCTCCTGGGCGCCGAGCCCGACATCGAGATCGCCGGGGAGGCGACGAGCGGCGCCGAGGCGGTCCGGATGAGCGCCGCGCTCCGTCCCGACGTCGTCCTGCTGACCGGCCGCCTCTCCGGGGCGGACGGCATCGACACCGTCCGGCGTGTCGCCGGACGGGAGCGTCCGCCGCGCTCGCTCGAACCCGCGGGCACGGACCGGTCCATCCCCCGAGTCCTGGTGCTCATCCCCGCCGGTCACGAGGAGTACGCCTACGCCGCACTGCGCGCCGGGGCGGACGGATTCCTCCTCGAGGACGCCGCGCCGGACGAACTCGCCTCGACCGTCCGGGTCGTGGCCGCCGGGGACGCCGTGGTCACCCCGGCCCTGACCCGTGCGCTCATCGACGCCGTCCGCGAACAGCGCGCCGCGCGGACCCGGCCGTATTCATCCGGGCTCGACACGCTCACCGGACGCGAGCGGGATGTCCTCGTCGCCGTCGCCTCCGGCTGGTCCAACGCCGAGATCGCCGAGCGGTTGTCCATCGCGCCGACCACCGTCAAGACGCACGTCAGCAACATCCTCACGAAGATCGGCGCCCGCGCCCGCGTGCAGGCGGTGACCTTCGCCTACGAGACGGGGCTCGTCCGGCCTGCGGCCTGACGCGTCAGGGCACGGGCGGCTGCGGCGTCGCCGCCCGGGCCGGTTGCTGACGATCCGTCACCAGCGGTGTGTCGCGGGCCGGGTCGGCGTGCATGGAGGTTCCGGATACTTTCAGGAAGTTCTCGGCCAGGCGCCGGGACCCCACCTGTCGGCGCCGGGCCAACTGGCGTCCCGCGCTACCCCATCCGGTGGCTTCTGACCGTCGCAGCGTTATTCATATCACCCGATTTCCTATTCATTTCACTGTCCGGCTCTTGGTGCTGACCAGCCGTCACGAGGCCCTGAACCAAGTCGAGGAGAGTGGAAGATGACGACATCGCCAAGATGGCGATCTGTTCTGGCGCCGGCCATGGCCGCCGCGCTCGCCGCAGCCGCCCTGGCGAGCGGGAGCACCGCCTACGCCGATGACCACACGACCCCCCACACGCCGTACCCGCACACGCCGGCCCACCCGGCACACGCGCCGAAGCCCGAACACCCCGCGAAGCCGGCACATCCGGACCACCCGGGGAAGCCGATGTACCCGGCCAAGCCGGTGAAGCCGGAGTATCCGGCACACCCGGAGAAGCCGGCACACCCTGTGAAGCCGGCGTACCCGGCCAAGCCGGTGAAGCCCGAGTACCCGGCACACCCGGTGAAGCCCGCGTATCCGGAGAAGCCTGCACACCCGGTGAAGCCTGCGTACCCGGAGAAGCCTGCACACCCGGTGAAGCCCGCGTACCCGGTGAAACCGGTCAAGCCTGACTACCCGAGCAAGCCCGCCTACCCGGCGAAGCCCGTCAAGCCTGACTACCCGTCGAAGCCCGCCTACCCGGCGAAGCCGGTCAAGCCCGCGTACCCCGCGAAGCCGGCCTACCCGGTGAAGCCTGAGCTCCCGTCGAAGCCTGCGTATCCGGCGAAGCCCGTAAAGCCCGACTACCCGTCGAAGCCGGCCTACCCGGTGAAGCCTGAGCTCCCGTCGAAGCCTGCGTATCCGGCGAAGCCCGTCAAGCCCGACTACCCGTCGAAGCCCGCCTACCCGGCCAAGCCTGAGC
>NZ_JBHTRZ010000003.1:552224-898010 GCF_042795335.1 Streptomyces sp. NPDC056479
AGCTCCCGTCCAAGCCCGCGTACCCGACCAAGCCCGTCAAGCCCGACTACCCGAGCAAGCCCGCCTACCCGGCCAAGCCTGAGCTCCCGTCCAAGCCCGCGTACCCGACCAAGCCCGTCAAGCCCGACTACCCGAGCAAGCCCGCCTACCCGGCCAAGCCTGAGCTCCCGTCCAAGCCGGCGTACCCGGCCAAGCCGGTCAAGCCCGACTACCCGAGCAAGCCTGCGTACCCGGCCAAGCCTGAGCTTCCCTCGAAGCCGGCGTACCCGACCAAGCCCGTAAAGCCTGACTACCCGAGCAAGCCCGACTACCCGTCGAAGCCCGTCCACCCGGACAAGCCCGACTACCCCTCAAAGCCCGTCCACCCGGACAAGCCTGACTACCCCTCAAAGCCCGTCCACCCGGACAAGCCTGACTACCCGAGCAAGCCCACCCACACCAAGCACCAGGAGAAGGAGTGGTGACCAGGAGCGCCTGATCCTCGCTGGTGCAGCCCAGGTGATGCCGGGCCCGGATGATCCGGGCCCGGCATCACCGCTGTCGCGGCGCACAGCTCTGGGGTGTGCGCGGTCGTCAGGAGCCGTCGGCGCTCAAGACGCCCGGAGACATAGACACCCCACCGCTCCGGTACCGGGGCCGGGAGCCGCCGAGGTGCCGGAGGCGTCTCGCCTACGGGATCTCCTGTTCGGCCCAGATGATCTTTCCGTCGGCGGTGTAGCGGGCGCCCCAGCGGTGGGCGAGCTGGGCGACCAGGAACAGGCCGCGGCCGCCCTCGTCCGTGCTCCGGGCGTGGCGCAGCCGTGGCGCGGTGCTGCTGGCGTCGGCGACCTCGCAGGTCAGTCGGGAGTCGCGGAGCAGTCGTAGGCGGATGGGGGGTTCGGCGTAGCGGATGGCGTTGGTGACCAGCTCGCTCACGATCAGCTCGGTGGTCATGGCCAGTTCGCCGTAGCCCCACGCCTCGACCTGGCGGGTCGCCCGGGCCCGGACTTCGGCGACGGCGGCCGGGTCCACGGGCACCTCCCACGAGACGACGTGCTCGACGCCCAGGGCATGGGTGCGGGCCAGGAGCAGGGCGATGTCGTCGGGCTGCGGTGCGGGCACGAGCTGTCGCACCGCCGACGAGCACAGGGTGTCGAGGTCGAGGTCCCGCTGCGAGAGCAACTCGCCCAGCCGGGACATGCCGTGCTCCATGTCGCGGTCGGCCGCCTCCACGAGGCCGTCGGTGTAGAGGCCCAGCAGGCTGTTCTCGGCCAGCTCGATCTCGGTGGACTCGAACGCGATCCCGCCGAGTCCGAGCGGTGGCCCGGGCGGGGGTTCGGGGAAGGAGACCTGCCCGTCGGGCGTGACGACGACCGGGGGCGGGTGCCCGGCGCGGGCCATCGTGCAGTGCCGGGTGACCGGGTCGTAGACGGCGTACAGACAGGTCGCGCCGAGGAAGCCCGCCGTGCCGCGCTGCGCCACGTCGCCCGCGTCGCCGTCCCGTTCCTCGCTGAGCCGGAGCACCAGGTCGTCGAGGTGGGCCAGCAGTTCGTCGGGCGGCATCTCCATGTCGGCGAGGGTCTGTACGGCGGTGCGCAGCCGGCCCATGGTCGCCGCCGCGGTGATGCCGTGGCCGACCACGTCGCCGACGACGAGACCGACCCGGGCGCCGGAGAGCGGGATCACGTCGAACCAGTCGCCGCCCACGCCGCCGGTCGGGTCCGCCGGCCGGTAGGAGGAAGCGACCTCCAGCGCCGTACCGCCGCTCAGGGCCTGGGGCAGCAGACTGCGCTGGAGGGTGACCGCCGCGGTGTGTTCCCGGGTGTAGCGGCGGGCGTTGTCGACGCAGAGGGCCGCGCGGGCCACCAGTTCCTGGGCGACCAGGACGTCGTCGGACTGGAACGAGACGGGGTTGAGCGAGCGGATGAACGTGGCGAGGCCGAGCACGGTGTTGCGTGCGCGCATCGGCACGGAGATCAGGGAGTGCAGGCCGAACTCGCGGATGCTGGCCGCTCGCGCGGGCTGTTCGCTGACCCACACCTCGTCGGACGGGTCGAGGACCGGGATGAGGATCGGGTCGCCGCCGATGAGCAGATGCGCGTCGTGCGGCGGGGGGACGAAGTCGACCCGTTCCCCGATCCGCGCCACGGCTTCCGGGGCGCCGTCGCGCACCGAGCTCAGGCCGGCCCGGCGCATCACCGGCCTGGCGGGGGCCGGGCCGGCGTCGGTCAGCCAGGTACCGTGCCCCTCGGTGCTGAGCACGGGCTCCAGCAGGTCCACGACGACGAAGTCCGCGAACCGGGGCACGGCGAAGTCGGCCAGCTCCTGGGCCGTCCACAGCACGTCCAGCGTCGTACCGATGCGTGTGCCGGCCTCGTTGACCAGCGAGAGCAGTTGGCGGGCGTTCCACCGTTCGGTGACGTCCGAGACCATGTAGCAGACCCCGGTGATCGTGTTGTCGACGTCCACGAGCGGAAAGAACGACGTGGAGTAGGCGTGCTGGCGGCGCGGGTCGGCCCAGCTCCAGCCCACGTACTCGTAGTCGGTGACGGCGACGCCCGTGTCCAGGACCTTGCGCATCAGGCCCTCGATGGTGTCCGCCTGGAGCCCGGGCAGCAGTTCGCTCAGCCGGCGGCCGAGCCGCTGCTCGCGGGGTACGCCGCCGAAGCGTTCCAGGGTGTCGTTGAGCCAGACGTAGCGCAGCTGGGTGTCCATCACGGCCATGCCGACCGGAGAGCGGGTCAGAAAGCCGTCGAGGACGGACTGGCCCACCTCCCACTGCTGCCGCTGCTCACGTGCGGAGACCAGGAAGCACTCGTCGGCGCCGATGCGGAAGGACGCGGAGACGCGCAGGTCCACGTCGATACGGCGGCCGTCGCGGTGGCGCAGCGGGATGTGCCCGCTCCATCCCATGCCGGCCCGGCAGCGCTCGGCGACACCGGTCGCGCGGGCCGGGTCACCGGGCATCGCGAGCAGACGCGCGGCGGAGGCGCCGACGGCCTCCGACGCCGCGAGGCCGAGGAGTTCCTCCGCGGCCCGGGTCCAGCCGAGCACCACACCGCGTCCGGAGACGACCGCCGCCGCGTCGGTGGACGCGTCGAAGAGCGCGCGCGGTCCTGCGGACGTGGGCGCGTCGGGCCTTTCTCGCGGAGCATCCATGGGTCCTCACGCAGCGTCCCTGGGGGTCCCGTCCTCTACACGACCATGTTCCTGCTAGTCCGCCGGTTGTGCACGGGCCGACGGCTTGGCGCAATGGCCCAAGAGCGCTCCGCCCGCTGACTGGGCATTGCAACAGACCCGGGGGGAGCATGGAGGTGCCGTTCGGCCCTGGCGTGGTACTCGGCCGGTAGTGGTGCCGGCCGGTGGAGGAGCTGGGATGACAGCAGAGTCCTTCAAGTCCGACGGGGGCGGGTACGGCACTGAGCCGACCCGGCCGACCGGCCTGCTCGATGTGCTGAGCGTGGCCGCCGTGGTCGTCGACGCCGCCGGGCGCGTGGTGTTCTGGACCCCGCAGGCCGAGGAGCTGTTCGGATACACCGCCGAGGAGGCCCTCGGCACGCCTGCCACGCGGCTGTTCATCCACCCCGAGCACCTGCCGGCCGTGGTGCAGCTGTTCACGGAGGTGCTGGAGACAGGCCGCAGCTGGGCCGGTACCTTCCCGGTGCGGCACAAGGACGGCAGCACCCGGCTGACCGAGTTCCGCAACATGCGGTTGCTGGACGATCTCGGGGACGTCTACGCCCTGGGCATCGCGGCCGACCACTCGCTGCTCCAGCGCGTCGAGACCGACCTGGCGCTGTGCGAGCGGTTGATCAACCAGTCCCCGATCGGTCTCGCCCTCGTCGACCCCGACCTGCGCTTTCTGCTGGTCAACCCGGCACTGGAGCGTGTCGACGGCACCCCGGCGGAGGAGCATGTGGGCCGTCGACTGCGGGAGACCCTGCCGCTGCCGGACATCGACACGATCGAGTCCTGCCTGCGCCAGGTCCTCACCACCGGCACCCCGCTGCTCGACCAGTACCACGTGGGCCGCCCGCCGGCCGACGTCGACCATGAGCGCGCGTGGTCGCTGTCCTTCTACCGGCTGGAGGACCCCGGAGGACGGGTCCTGGGCGCGGCCATCTCCTTCGTCGACGTCACCGAACGGCACCGCGCGGCCGCCGAGGCCGACCGGGCCCGCCGGCGCCTGGCGCTGATCGCCGACGCCTCCACCCGGGTCGGCACCACGCTGGAGGTGGAGCGCACCGCGGACGAGCTGGCGGAGGTCGCCACGCCCGACCTCGCCGACGTGGTCGCCGTGGACATCCTGGACTCCGCCCTGGCCTGCAGGCGCATGCGGCAGCCGGACAACGGCCCGGAGCTGTTCCGCGCCCTCGCCCTGAAGGCGTCGTACCCGAGCGCGGCCCTGCGCGCCGCCGACCCGCCCGGTGACCTGGCCGCGTACGACGGGGACAGGCTGGTCACCCTGTGCGTCCACACGGGCCGGCCGGTTCTCGTGCGGCACGTCGGCGAGGACGATCTGCGGCGCATCGCGCGGGACGAGGAGGCCACCTCCCTGCTGGCGCGCGCGGGCGTCCACTCGTATCTCGCCGTGCCGTTGATCGCGCACGGCGAGATCCTGGGCGCCCTCGACCTCAAGCGGACCCGCAACCCGCTGCCGTTCGACGAGGACGACGTGGTCCTGGCCAGTGAGCTGGCCAGCCGGGCCGCCGTGGCCATCGACAACGCCCGCTGGTTCCAGAGCGTGCGCAACACCGCCCTCACCCTGCAGCGCAGCCTGCTGCCCGACCACCCGCCGCACCACACCGGCCTGGAAGTCGCCTCCCGCTACCAGCCGGCCCAGGCCACCAGCGAGGTCGGCGGCGACTGGTACGACGTCATCCCGCTGGAGGGCGACCGGACCACGCTGGTGGTCGGCGACGTCATGGGCAACGGCATCGACGCCGCCGCCACCATGGGCCGGCTGCGCACCGCCACCGTCGCCTACGCGGACCTCGACCTCGACCCCGGCTCCGTGCTCCAGCACCTGGACAAGATCACCTGCGATCTGGAGCACTACATCGTCACCTGCCTGTACGCGGTGTTCGACCCCCGCACCAAGCAGTGCCACATCGCCAACGCCGGCCACATGCCGCCCGCCCTGGCCCGCCCCGGCCGGCCACCGGAACTGCTCGACCTGCCCGCGTGCGCCCCGCTCGGCGTCGGCGGAGTCCCCTTCGAGACCACCACGGTCGAACTCGGCCCCGGCGATCTGCTGGTCCTCTACACCGACGGCCTCGTCGAGACCCGGCTCCACCCCATCGACGACCGTCTGAACGTCCTTCTCAGCTTCCTCGAGGAACCCCGCAGACCTCTGGAGGAGACCTGCGACCTGCTCCTTTACGGACTGCGCCATCCCGACGACCACGACGACGTCGCGCTCCTGGTGGCCCGGGTGCTGTAGCCGCCGTACCGGACCCGCCTTGCCCACGACGTGCGCCCGGAGCACCCTGTTCCTATGGGTGTCAACGACGGCCCTACGCTCATCGGCTCGGTGCAGCGTGCCTTCCGCCTGCTGGAGGCGGTGAGCGCGCACGAGAACGGCGCGCCGGCGAAGCAACTGGCACGGGAGACGGGCCTTCCCCTGGCCACGGCGTACCACCTGCTGCGGACGCTGGTGCACGACGGCTATGTCCGCAAGCTCGACGACGGCGGATTCATCCTCGGTGAGCGGCTGCAGACCCTGCACACGGCGGGCCGGACGCAGGCCCTGCTCAGCCGGATCCG
The DNA here is from genome assembly GCF_042795335.1 of Streptomyces sp. NPDC056479. Classification (NCBI taxonomy): domain Bacteria; kingdom Bacillati; phylum Actinomycetota; class Actinomycetes; order Kitasatosporales; family Streptomycetaceae; genus Streptomyces; species Streptomyces sp. NPDC056479. Next base: position 557,970 of record NZ_JBHTRZ010000003.1, read on the forward strand.
GCCCACCCTCGGCGCGCTGCGGGACGAGCTGTCGAGCGCCGCGTACCTCACCTTCTACGAGGAGGGCGAGATCCGGGTGGCCGAGATCGTCGACGGTCCGCGCACTCCGCGGGTCGACCTCTGGGTCGGGTTCGAGGACGCGGGGCATGCGACGGCGCTGGGCAAGTCCGTGCTGCGGGAGCTGGACGACGAGGCGCGCAAGGACTATCTGTCCCGGCACGCGCTCCCCGACCTCACCCCCAGGACCATCACCGACCCTCCGGAGCTGCTGCGACGGCTCGACTCCTCCCCCATGGCCCCGGCGGTCACGGACATGGAGGAGTACGCCCTCGGCACGGTCTGTGTCGCGGTGCCCGTCTACAGCGGGACCACCCTCGGCTCGCTCGGCGTCTCGCTGCGGGCCGACCGGCGCTCCCGGCTGGAGGAGACGCGCGCCCGCCTGGAGGAGGTCAGGGCACGGTTGCTCCCGACCGCGAACCGTGTGACCCGGGGCCTGTCGCTCACTATCTGAAATCGCTGTCCTTGTCCCATCCGGGGTAGAAACGATTTCCTGAATAAAGCAGACATTTCCCCCGGGCGCGTACGCCCCCACGCACAAGTGAGGACAGCGGACAAGCGATGAGCCAGGCCCCTGACCACGACCCCGACCACTGGCCGAGGCGATTGGTCGCCGCCATGCCCGTACTGCCCATTCTGATCATCTCCGGTTTCGTACTCGTCGATCTCGTCAGCGGTTCCGGCACCACCTGGGTCCCGCTGCTCGCCACGGGACCCGCGCTGGCCGCCACCACCGGCGGGCCGCGCGGCGTCCTGTGTGTGGGGCTGGTGGCCGCCGTCCTCGGTGTGTCCCTCGGCATCCGTGGCGGCGCCGAGGGCAGCGAGCTGGCGGTCGCGCTGGCCGCGCTGCTGGTCGTCACCCTGGCGTGCGGCGCGGGCAGCGCGCTGCGCATGCGGCGTGAGCGGGTACTGGCCGCGGTCCGCTCGGTCGCCGAGGCCGCCCAGCACGCGCTGCTGCAGCCCGTACCGGCGACGATCGGGCCGTTCCAGGTGGCCGTCCGCTACAGCGCCGCCGCGGCGGAGGCCCGGATCGGCGGCGACCTGTACGCCCTGGTGTCCACGCCCTACGGGGTCCGGCTGATCGTCGGCGATGTGCGCGGCAAGGGGCTGCCGGCCGTGGGGACCGCGGCCCTGGTGCTCGGTGTGTTCCGCGAGGCCGCCCATGACGAGCCCGATCTGCTCGATGTCGTCGCCCGCATCGAGCGGAGCCTGGCCCGCAACCTGGGCAGCGACGACTTCGTCACCGCCGTGGTCGCCGGGTATCCGCGGGAGGGGCAGCTGGAGATGGTCAACTGCGGTCACGCGGCACCGCTGCTGGTACGTGACTCCGTGGTCGTGCCGGTGGATCCGGACCGTCCCGCCCCGCCGCTCGGCCTGCGCAGCCTGTCCGGCGACGCCCCGGCGCTGCATGTGCTCCCGTTCACCGACGGGGACCAGCTACTGCTGTACACCGACGGCGTCACCGAGGCCCGCAACCACGACCGGGAGTTCTACCCGCTGGCGGAGGGGCTCGCCCGGCACACCTGCGACGAACCGGTCGACACCGTCACCGCGCTGCACGCCGAACTGCAGGCCCATGTGGGCGGCCGGCTGCACGACGACGCGGCCCTGCTGCTGCTCCGCATGCCGGCCACCGCCGAAACCCCCGTGCGCAGCGAGGCGCCCGAGCCCGGCCGCGTCGGCTCGTGCCCCTCGTAGACCCACCGTCCACCCGCCTCCCGCCCGGGTCCCCGAGTGGCACGCCTCGTGCTAGAAAAGAGATATGGCCGGATTCCTCGGCCGCCTGCGCTCCCTGTTGAGCGCGCGTACCGTCGCCCGGCAGGTCTTCGTGTTCCAGGCGGCGATCGTCATGCTCCTCGTCGTCGCCGCCGTGGTGGCCCTGGTGCTCCAGGTGCGCACCGACATCAGGCGGGAGGCCGGCAATCGCTCCCTCGCCGTCGCCGAGTCCTTCGCGAACGCGCCGGGCGTCCTCGACGCCCTGGGGGGCCAGGATCCGAGCGCGGTGCTCCAGCCGCGTGCCGAGGCGGCGCGCGAGGCCACCGACGTGGACTTCATCGTCGTGATGACGAAGGACGGCATCCGCTACACGCATCCCAACCCCGAGCAGATCGGCAAGCACTTCGTCGGCACCATCGCCCCGGCCGCGGCGGGCGGGGTGGTGCGGGAGACGTACACCGGAACCCTGGGGCCGTCCGTGCGGGCCGTGGTCCCCGTGAACGAAGCCAACGGCACGGTGGTGGGCCTGGTGGCCGCCGGAGTGACGCTGGACAGCGTGGGCGGGGTCGTGAACCACCAGCTGCCGTGGGTGTTCGGCGCGGCGGCCGCCGCGCTCGCCCTCGCCACCGGCGGTACCGCGCTGGTCAGCCGACGGCTGCTGCGGCAGACGCACGGGCTGGGGCCCGCCGAGATGACCCGGATGTACGAGCATCACGACGCCGTCCTGCATTCCGTACGGGAAGGCGTGCTGATCATGGACGGCCGGCACCGGCTGGCGCTGGCCAACGACGAGGCGCGCCGGCTGCTCGCCCTGTCCGCCGACGCGGAGGGGCGGCCCTGTCTCGCCCTGGGCATCGGCAGCGACCTCGCCCGGCTGTTCGCCTCCGGGCGGGACGCCACCGACGAGGTGCACCTCGCGCAGGGCCGGCTGCTGGCGGTCAGCCAGCGCTCCACCGACCGGGACGGCGGGCCGCCCGGCAGTGTGGCGACGCTGCGGGACACCACCGAGCTGCGGGCCATGACCGGCCAGGCGGACGTGGCGCGCGAGCGGCTGAAGCTGCTGTACGACGCGGGCCTGGAGATCGGCACCACCCTCGACGTCGCGCGCACCTCGCAGGAGCTGGCCGACTTCGCGGTGCCGAGGTTCGCCGACTTCGTCTCCGTCGACCTGGCGGATCCGGTGCTGCGCGGCGAGGAGCCGAAGGAGGGCCGCGCCGACATGCGCCGGGTCGCCTTCCAGGGCGTGCGCGCGGGCAGCCCGCTCTATCCGGTCGGCGAGCTGATCCGCTTCGGCCCCGACACACCGCAGGCTTTCGGCTTCGGCACGGGCGAGTCGGTGCTCGAGGCCGACATGCCCGCCTTCTCCGGCTGGCAGCAGCAGGATCCTGACCGCGCCCGCAGACTCGTCGACTTCGGGCTCCACGCGATGCTCACGGTTCCGCTGCGCGCCCGCGGCGTCATCATGGGCATGGCCACCTTCTGGCGCGCCGAGCGGCCCGAGCCGTTCGAGCAGGAGGAGATCTCCCTCGCCGAGGAACTGGTGGCGCGTGCCGCGGTCAGCATCGACAACGCCCGCCGCTACACCCGCGAGCACACCCTGTCGGTCACGCTCCAGCGCAGCCTGCTGCCCCGGGCCCTGCCCGAGCAGAGCGCCCTGGACGTCGCCTACCGCTATCTGCCCGCGCACGCGGCGCAGGGCGGGGTCGGCGGCGACTGGTTCGACGTCATCCCGCTGCCGGGCGCCCGGGTGGCGCTGGTCGTGGGGGACGTGGTGGGGCACGGCCTGCATGCGGCGGCCACGATGGGACGGCTGCGTACGGCGGTGAACAACTTTTCCACCCTGGACCTCCCGCCCGACGAACTCCTCGGCCACCTGGACGAGTTGGTGGCCCGCATCGACCAGGACGAGGGCGACGGCGAGACAGCGCCGATCACCGGGGCGACCTGTCTGTACGCGGTGTACGACCCGTCGTCCGGGCAGTGCGCCCTCTCCCGCGCCGGCCACCTCGAACCGGCCGTCGTGCACCCCGACGGCAGCGTCGAGTTCCTGACCGTCCCCGGCGGCGCGCCGCTGGGCCTGGGCGGCAGCCTGCCCTTCGAGGCGACCGGGCTGCGGCTGCCGGAGGGCAGCGGACTGGTGCTGTACACGGACGGGCTGATCGAGGACCAGGGCAAGGACATCGACGACGGCCTCGAACGGCTGCGTCAGGCGCTCGCCGCGGCGCCGCCGGTCCAGGGCCGGACGCCGGAGGAGACGTGCAAGGCGGTGCTGGAGGAACTGCTGCCCGAGCGGCCGCGCGACGACATCGCCCTCGTCGTCGCCCGGACCCGGCTGCTCCCGGCCGACCGCACCCAGTCCTGGGACGTCCCGGACGACCCCTCGGCCGTGGCCCGCGTGCGGGCGGCGGCAGCGCGGACGCTGGAGGACTGGGGGCTGGCGGAGGAGGCGTTCACCACCGAGCTGATCCTCAGCGAGCTGGTCACCAACGCCCTGCGGCACGCCACCGGCCCGATCGGCGTCCGTCTGATCCGCGACCGCGCCCTGATCTGCGAGGTCTCCGACGGCAGCAGCACCGCCCCGCACCTGCGCAGCGCGGCCACGACGGACGAGGGCGGCCGGGGCCTGTTCCTGGTGGCGCAGTTCGCCGATCGGTGGGGCACGCGGTACACGCCGGACGGCAAGGTGATCTGGACGGAGCAGCCGCTGCCGGGCATGCCCAACGGGGCGACGGCGCTGTAACGGCCGTAACGCGCGATACGGGACGCGATGGCCCCTTCACGTCCTGCGGCCGCGCGGCTCCTTCTGCGCCAGCAGCTGTTCGCGCAACGCCGTCAGCTGGTGGGAGTGCTCCACCGCCCGGGTCTCGTCCAGGGTGGTCAGGGCGAGGACGAGGGCGTCGGCGACGACCAGGCCGGTCAGGGCCTCGTTGGTGTTGCCGGTCGGGGTGTGGGGCGCGGTGAGGACGGCGTCGATCCGGTCCTCGAAGACCTCCCCCAGTTCGTCGGTGACGAAGACGATCCTGGCGCCGACCGCACGGGCCCGCTCGACGATGACGTTCAGCTCGGCCAGTCGCCGCCCCGGCTGGAACACCACGACGGCGTCGCCCTGTCCCAGCGTGAGCAGCGGATCGGCGAGGGCGAAGCCGGTCTCGCCGACGAAACGGGCCCGGCGTCCGATCCGGCCGAGGGCCAACGCCAGGTGCCGGGCGGCGAGTTCGCACGCGGCGACGCCGTAACAGAACACCTCGCGCGCCTCCGCGAGGACCTCCACCGCCCGCTTCAGCTCGTCGGCGCCGGTCAGCCGCCGGCACTGGTCGATGCGCTCCTGGGTCTCGTCGAAGACGTCGTTCCAGATGCCCGCCAGGTCCTGGCCCACATGCGCGATGCGCTGCTGGAGCCGTACCTCGGGGGCGAGCGCGGAGGTGAAGTCGGCGGCGAGCTCCCGCTTGAGCGCGGGCAGTCCGGCGTATCCGAGGCGCTGGAGGGCGCGTACGACGGTGGCGTTGCTGGTGCCGCTGGCCGCGCCCAGCTCCTGCGCGCTCGCGAACATCAACTGCTCCGCGGGGGCGCTGGCGAGGTACTGGGCCACGGTCCGCTCCGAAGCGGACAGCTCGTCCCACATGTCACGGACGGCGGCCCGCAGCCGTGTGAGTCCCCCGGGTCCCGCGCTACCAGATTCTGGATTCTTCATTACAAGTATTGACTCTCACGTTTCGGCCATTACGTTCTGAGCATCTCGTTCCAAGGCAATGAATTTTCGGAACGGATATTACAGCACTGGCATGTCCCCCGAGGAGTCCCGCTGATGAAACAGACCCTGCCGGTCATCGAGATCTCGGGAACCCCCCTCGAACGGGGACGCCAGTACGGCGAGGCCGTGGCCCCCCAGCTCGGGGTCGCGCTCGGCTACTACACGGAGGCCTTCGGCGCGTCCTCGGGGCTGACCTGGAGTCAGGTCACCGGCCGGGCCGCCCGCTGGCTGAAACCCGTCCGCGAATACGCCCCGCACCTGCTCGAGGAGATGCAGGGCATCGCGGACGGCTCCGGCCTGGACCTGCTCGACGTCCTCGCCCTGAACGCGCGCGGCGAGGTCATCTACGACGACTCCTTCGTCCGGATGCGCGAGGAGGAGGAAGCCGCCGAGGGCTGCACCTCCTTCGCCGCGCACGGACCGGCCAGCGGCGACGGGCATGTGTGGGCCGGGCAGAACTGGGACTGGCGGGCCGGCGTCGCCGACACCGTCGTGATGCTGCGGATCGTCCAGCCGCCGAAGCCCACCCTGATCATGCAGGTCGAGGCCGGCCAGATCGGCCGCCAGGGCGCCAACTCGGCCGGCATCGCGCTCAACGCCAACGGCCTCGGCGGGCGGTTCGGCGAGGCCGTCGGCCTTCCGCAGACCGTGGTCCGGCGCAGCGTCCTCGACCAGACGAACATCAGCGACGCACTGGACGTGCTGTGCCGCACCCGGGCGCACATCGCCAGCAACGCCCTCCTCACCTGCCGCGAGGGCTTCGCCATCGACCTGGAGACCACCCCCGCCGGCCACGGCTGGCTGTATCCCGACGACGGGCTCCTGGTGCACGGCAACCACTACCAGGCGGGCATCCCCGCCGCCCTCGCCGACGGCTACCGTCCGATCTCCCCCGACTCCCTGGTGCGCGTACCCCGCGCCGAGTCGGGTCTGCGCCGGCTGCGCGACTCCCCCGGTGCCGACGAGTCCCGCAAGCTCATCAAGGACACGATGTCGGACCACCTCGGCTACCCCGAGTCGCTGTGCACCCATGCCGACCCGCGCAAGCCCGAGGTCAAGCACTGGACCACCCTCGTCTCCTCGTGCGTCGACCTCACCGCCGGCGACTACCACGTCACGGCCGGCACCCCCTGCGACCACGAGTACCAGCACACGCCCTGGAACCTCTACGACGGCCCCCACGCCCCGAACTGACGGCCCGTCACCGGTACCCGAACCCACCCCCCGCTCCGATCTCCCCTCCCGTTCAGGAGCCCCAGCAATGAAGCTCAAGACCGTGACAACCGCCGCCGGTGTCGCCGGGGCGATGGCCCTGGTCGCCGCGTGCAGTGGTGCCACCACCGGCACCGCCACGGGCGGCGCCAAGGCCGCCGACGTCGCCGACCTCAGACTCACGCCCACCACCCCGCAGGCCACCGGATCCCTCACCGCCGTCAATTGGCTGCTGGAGGACGAGCCGGACTCCCTGGACCTCGACACCCAGGGCGGCAGCGCGGGCCGCACCGTGCTGACCAACGTCTGCGAGCGCCTCTACCAGCTCCAGCCCGACATGTCCGTACGCCCCTCCCTCGTCCGGCAGGCGGCCCGCCCCGACGCGACCCACCTGGTCCTCACCCTGCGCGACGACGTCACCTTCCACGACGGGTCGCCGATGACGGCGGACGACGTGCTGTTCAGCCTGAAGCGGCACGCGGCGCCGGAGATGGAGCAGTCGGACGAGTTCGGCAACGTCTCGGCGATGCGCAAGACCGGCGACCACGAGATCACGATCTCCTTCAAGGAGCCCGACGCCCTGTTCACCAAGGCGCTGGCCGGCGACGCCGGGCTCGTCTACAACCGCGAGCAGGTCGAGAAGGCCGGCAAGGAGTTCGGCACACCCGGTGAGGGCGATGCCTGTTCCGGGCCGTACGAACTGTCCGGCTGGAAGTCCGGCGACTCGATCACCCTGACCCGAGCCGACTCGTACTGGGGCGAGAAGCCGCTCACCGGCAAGGTCGTCTTCCGCTGGGCCGACGACAGCGCCATGGTGAACGCGCTGGCCACCGGAGCGGCCGACGGCACCTACGCCGACAACATAGGCACCGCGGCCGCGCTGCGCGGCAAGAAGGGCCTGGCCGAGTACTTCGGCCCCAGCACCTCCACCCTCGCGCTCATCCCGACCGAGCGCGGCGGCCTCGCCGATCCCGCCATCCGCAAGGCCCTCTCCCTGGTCCTCGACCGGTCGGGCATCGCCAAGTCCGGCTACGGCGGCCTGGTCGAACCCTGGGCCACCCCGGTCGGCTCCGGCGCCTGGGGCTACGCGAAGGACGCCTTCGCCGCCGCCCAGAAGCAGCTCACCGACGCACCGGCCAGCCCCGGCCCCCAGGACCTCGCCAAGGCCAAGGAACTGGTGAACAACGCCAAGAGCGCCCCCACCGAGCCGATCGTCATCGGCACCGACAGCAGCCAGGGCCGCATGGTCATCGCCAACGCCGTGCGTGCCGCGCTGACGCAGATCGGGCTCAAGGGCCAGATCAAGACCGTGCCGGCCGCCCAGTACGGCGAGTTCTACGGCGACAAGGAGGCCCGTGCCGACATCGACGTCCTGGTGGCCGACTGGTACATCTCCAAGAGCGACCCGCTCGGCTTCTACGACAACGGCCTGTCGGACAGTTCCAACAACTGGGTCGGCTTCAAGAGTTCGGCGTACGACGCCAAGGTCGAGGAGGGCCTGCGCACGCTGGACGACGCCAAGCGCGCCGAGCTCGCGATCGACGTGCAGCGGCGGTTCGCGGACGCGGCCGTGTGGATCCCCGTCGCACAGGTGCCGACCGCGCTCGTCATCGACGACGAGCTGACCGGTCCGCCCGCCTCGATGGCGTACCTCTACTACCCCTGGGCCGCGCAGCTCGGCGCGAAGAAGGGCTGAGCACCGATGTTCGTCTCGATCGGACGGCGGCTGGCGGGACTGCTGGCCACCCTGGTGGCCTCGTCCTTCGTCATCTTCGCCGCCGTCTACGCAGCTCCCGGCGACCCCGCCGTCTTCCTGGCGGGGGGCCGCGACAAGCTCACCCCGGAGCGACTGGCCGCCGTCCGGGAGCAGTACCACCTCGACGAACCGCTGGTCGTGCAGTACGGCCGCTGGCTGTGGGACAGCGTCCACCTCGACCTCGGCCGCTCCTTCCAGTACGGCGACCAGGTCTCCGACCTGCTGGCGTCCCGCTTCCCGACGACACTGGCCCTGGTCGGCTACGCCACGGTCCTGTTCGTCGTGCTGGGGGTGGGCGCCGGAGTGCTCGCCGCGGTCCGGCGCGGCACCTGGGTCGACTCCACGGTCGTGGGGACCACCACGCTCACCGCGTCCGTCCCCTCCTTCGTCGGCGGGATCGCGCTGGTCGCCTTCTTCGGCGTGCGGCTGGGCTGGTTCCCGGTGACCGGCAGTGGTGCGGGCTTCGCCGGAACGCTCCACCACCTCACCCTGCCCGCGCTCGCCATGGCGCTCGGCGCGGTGGCCGTCATCGCCCGGGTCACCCGGCAGGCGGTGGTCGAGGCGGGCTCGGCCGACCATGTGGAGGTGGCCCGCGCGGCCGGGCTGCCGGAGCGGCAGATCATCCGCCGGCACGTCCTGCGCAACGCGCTCGGCCCGGTCGTCACCATGTGCGGCCTGGTCACCGCCGGGATGCTGGCCGGCACGGTGGCGATCGAGACCGTCTTCGGGCTCAGCGGCATCGGCTCCCTGCTGGTCGGCGCGGTCAACAGCCATGACTTCCCGGTCGCCCAGGCGGTGCTGCTGCTGATGGTGGCCGGCTACATCCTCGTCACCACCCTCGTGGACCTCGTGCACCCGCTGCTCGACCCGCGTCTGAAGTCCGTGAGGAGCTCCGCATGACCGCCGTATCCGCCGATGTGCTGCTCCCGGCCCGCCGCAAACGCACCCGCCGCCGTCCCGTCCTCGTCATCATCGGGGCCGTCTTCCTCGGCCTGGTGGTCCTGGCCGCCGCGTTCGCCCCGCTGCTCGCGCCCTACGCACCCGACGCCGTCGACCTGTCGTCCTCCCTGGTCGGCACGACGGGCGACCACCTGCTCGGCACCGACGCCTCCGGACAGGACCTGCTCTCGCGCGTTCTCCACGGCGCCCGCACCAGCCTGATCGCCCCGCTCGCGCTGCTCGCGATCGCCGCGCTGCTCGGCGTCACCCTGGGCACGGTCGCCGCCTGGCGCGGCGGCTGGGTGGACACACTGGTGTCCCGGATCACCGACGTGATGTACGCCTTTCCGGGGCTGCTGTTCGTCGTGCTGATCATCGCCGTGTTCGGAGCGGGCATCACCACGTCCGTGCTGGGCCTCGGGCTGGCCTTCGCGCCGACGATCGCCAAGTACACCCGCAGCGTGGCGCTCGCCGAGCGGTCCAAGCCGTACGTCGACGCCTATCGCGTCCAGGGCATGGGCGGTCTGCGGATCTGCGTACGGCACCTGGTGCCGGGCCTCGCCCGGTCGATCGTCGGGTATCTCGTCGTGCTGTTCGGCGAGGCCCTGATGAGCCTGGCCACCCTCAGCTATCTGGGGTTCGGTGCCCAGCCGCCGAGCTCCGACTGGGGGTTGATGGTGCAGGAGGGCCAGGCCGCCATCGTCCAGGGTGCCCTGCTGCCCGCGCTGGTGCCCGGCACCGCCATCGCCGCCGTGGTGGTGGCCTTCAACGTGGTCGGGGTCTGGGCCGCCGACCGGCTCGGCGCCAGGAGGTAAGCCACGATGCTGCTCGACATCCAGAACCTGACCCTGGGCCTGCCCGGTGCGGCCCGTCCCCTGCTCGCGGACGTGAGTCTGCGCGTCGGCTCCGGGGAGACCGTCGGTCTCGTCGGCGAGTCCGGCTCGGGCAAGTCCACCACCGCGAAGTCGGTCCTGCGGCTGCTGCCCGATCAGGCGTCGGTCGCCGGCCGTGTCCTGGTAGACGGCACGGACGTGCTCTCGCTGAGCGGGGCCGGGCTGCGCCGGCACCGGGCGGGTACGGTCGCGATGGTCCACCAGGACCCGCGTTCCGCCCTCAACCCGGTGCGCCGCGTCGGCGACTTCCTCGTCGAACGCCTGGTCCGCACCGGCGGCGCGGGCGTCCGCCGGGAGGCACGCGACAAGGCCGTCGGACTCCTCGGTGCCGTGGGCCTGTCCGACCCCGAACGACGCTTCAACCAACGGCCGCACGAGATGTCCGGGGGCATGCTCCAGCGCGTGGTCATCGCCGGCGCGCTCGCCGCCGAGCCGCGGCTGCTGCTGGCCGACGAGTCCACCAGCGCGCTGGACGTCACCACCCAGGCGGAGATCCTCGCCCTGCTGCGCACCCTGCGCGAACAGCGGGGCCTGGGCATGCTGTTCATCACCCACGACCTGCAACTGGCCGCCGCGTTCTGCGACCGCGTGTACGTCATGTACGCGGGCCGCGTGCTCGAACAGCAGGACGCGGACCGCCTCTTCGGCCACGCCCGGCACACGTACACGCGCGGTCTGCTGGCCTGCTCGCCCGAACTCGGCGATCTCGACCGCGTATTGGAGCCGATTCCGGGGCGGCCGCCCTCCCTCTCCGACGCGTTCACCGGCTGCCCGTTCGCGGCACGCTGCCCGCACGCCGATGCCGAGTGCGCCCTCTGGACGCCGGAGCCCGTCGCGGTCCCGGGTGGCGGTACGGCGGCGTGCCGACGGCTGGCCGAGCTGCCCGGGGAGTCCACAGAGCCGCCGCTCACCACCGTTCCGGCCAAGAGGAGCCCCGCATGACCGCGTTCGAAGCCCGGCCCGAGGCTCCCTTGCTGGTGGCCGACGGCCTCACCAAGACGTACCGGCTGCCGGGCGGCGACCGTCTCACCGCCGCCGGCCAGGTCTCCTTCACCGTCCCGCGCGGCGGTTCGCTCGGCATCGTCGGCGAGTCCGGCTCGGGCAAGAGCACCGTCGCCCGGATGCTGGTCGGCCTCGTGCGGCCGGACTCGGGCACGGTCACGGTGGACGGCCGGGACCGCGCCGCCCGGCCGCCGTCCCCGGTCCGGGGGCGTGCGGCGCACCGGCTGGCAAGGGCCCGCGAGATCCAGATGGTCTTCCAGGACCCGTACGTCTCCCTCGACCCCCGGCTGACGGCCCGTCAATGTCTGCGTACCGTCCTGCGTCTGCACGGCCGCGACGCCGATGACGGGCGGATCGCCGCCCTCCTGGACCAGGTGGGCCTCGGCACCCGGGAAGCCGGCGCGCGCCCGCACGAGCTGTCCGGCGGCCAGTGCCAGCGCCTGGCCATCGCCCGTGCCCTCGCCGTCGATCCCCGTGTCCTCGTCCTGGACGAGGCGGTGGCCGCCCTGGATGTGTCGATCCAGGCGCAGATCCTGCGGCTGCTCGACGAGATCCGGCGGGACACGGGCGTGGCGCTGGTCTTCGTCAGCCATGACCTGGCCGTCGTCCGGCACATCACCGAGGAGACGGTGGTGATGCGGCACGGCAAGGTGGTCGAGCAGGGCCCGACGGACCGGGTCCTCGGCGCGCCCGAGGACCCGTACACCCGTCTGCTGCTGGCCTCCGTACCGCGCCGGGGCTGGGATCCGGCCGACGCGGTACGGGCCAGGGCGGAGGCGGACGCCGCGTAGCGCCACGGCGTCTCAGTCGCCGTGCGCCTCCAGCGCCGCCCGCACGCCCGACTCGAGTGCGCCCTCGATCCACGACGGTTTCACCGACGTGTGGTCCCCGGCGAAGTACAGCGGCCCCTCAGAGGTCCGGATGGCTTCCAGCAGCTCCGTGTGCTGGCCGGGGAGGAGCACGGACGCCTCGCCGTACGCGTACGGATCGCGCAGCCAGCTCTGGGTGCGCCCGGCCCCGGTGTAGAAGACCTCAAGGCGCTGGCCGTAGACCTGTTGCAGGCCCCGCAGCGCGTGCGGGTACCGGGCGTCCTCGTCCAGGGAGTCCCAGCGGGAGGCGTCGTCGGCCCAGCTGTAGGAGGCGAGGACGACGCCGCCCTTGCTGCCCTCGATCGGGTGGGAGGGGTTGATCATGAAGCGGTTGGAGTTGTCCGAGACCGAGCCGCCGCCGACGATGTGCGCCGCCTCGGGCTGGTCGCGGGTGGCCCAGCGGTTGGCGGCGTAGTGGGCGCGCTGGGCGTCGCCGATGTGGCCGTCCGGGACGGAGGGGTGGGCGCCCAGGAGGCTGCCGTCGGCCGGGGCCTTGCCCTTGCGGTAGTCGTCGTAGAGCCCGGGCCGTACGGCATCCAGCTCCCGCTTCCAGTCGGCCTCGGTGAACTCCCACCAGCGCAGGCCGAATTCGAGCAGCACCTTGGTGGCGCTGTCGTAGTGCAGCTCGGCCACCGCGCGCCGCTTCTTGTACGACATCAGCGGGCTGACCTGCACCTGCCTGAGCCCCGAGAAGGGCACCGTGACGATCGCGAGGTCAGCGGTGAACTGCTCGCGCACGACCTTGCCCTCGCGCCCCTCGGAGACGGTGTCGATCCAGACGTGCGGGCCCTTGGCGTGGACGTGCGAGGTGTCGTCGGCGCCGGGCCGGCCGGGGGCCCAGTACTCGATGTGGGTCGCGCGCCGGTCGAGGCGCAGGACGTCGGCGACCTCCTTCAGCAGCGCGTCCGGGAGGGTCGCCGTGCCGCCGACCAGCTCCCAGAACGCGGTGTCGGGGCTGATCAGCGACTGGCTGATGAAGCTGTGGATGAAGGAGAGCGGCAGCCGCGAGGTGAGATTCTCCAGCGTGCCGATCAGGTCGAGGGTCCGCTCGTCGAAGCCCGCCTCCTCGGTCAGGAACCGGTACATCGACCAGTCGCCGTACTTCTGCACGACCCGCGCCCAGCCCTTGACCCGCTCGGGCATCGGCTTGTCGACGCGCTTGCCGTCCGGGCCGACGGTGCTGAACTCGTCGCGTACGGGGTCCAGGGCGCGGCGCAGGATGGTCGAGGACGGTGTGTCCCAGTGGGCGCGCGGGACGCCGAAGGAGCGGTTGATCCGAGCGGGTGCCTTCGCGTACTCGGAGCGGCGCACCCGGATGCCGTTGACGTGCAGCCAGGCGTTGTTGACGGGCTTGCCGGCCGCGTCGACGTCGACGAGGTGGAACGGGCGGCGCTTCACGCCGAGTTGGTCGATCAGCTGCATCACCAGCGGATGGCTGCCGGGGATGCGCATCGCGCCGGCCTCCGCGTACTGGGCCGGGTCGGCGAAGGCCTGTGCCGCTTGCTCGTGCCCGCCGGTGCGGAAGGTCTTGATGCGGCCGCCGACGCGGTTGCCGTTGGCCTCGACGAGCGTGACCTGATGCCCGGCCCGCTTGAGCAGCCAGGCGGCGACCAGCCCGGCGGGTCCGGCGCCGACGACGATGATCTTCCTGGCGGTCCTCGTCGTCGCGCGCGGCAGCCCGGAGTCGAGGATCTTCCGGTATGCCGGGGCGAGCGGCCGGTCCTGGTCGTCGACCAGCAGCAGGGCGCGGGCGACGGCCAGGCAGGTGTCCCAGTCGGCGGTGGACTTCGGCCGCTGGAGGGCGGCGGGTGCGGCGGCCGCCGGTGTGGGGGTCAACGCGGCCAGGGCGGCCGTCGTGGCGGATGCCGTCGTGAACTGCCGCCGGGAGAGGGAAGTTGGGCCGACAGGGGCACGGTGATTGTCCATGTGCCCTGGATACGGGGGCAGTTGGACGGACGGAGGCCCATCCGTCGGTTCATCACCTGAACGGGCAAGCGCACCATCACGCGACGGCGCCGGATGTGCGTCCGCACGCGGGTTTGTGCAGCGCGCATGGCGAAACCGTTGACGGCGACATGACCCACTTTTATCTTCTGACCCAATCACGATCGGAATCACGAACTTCGTTCGAAATCACGGACATGACTTACGGACAGGGACGGTCTCGTATGCCTCGGATGTCTCACCCACCGCTCAGGAAACGCCGCAGATCACTGATCCTGTGTGTGCTCGCCGCGCTGCTGGCCCTGGTGGCCACCACTCAGCCGGCGTCCGCGGCGGACGGCCGCCCGTTCACCAACCCGCTGAAGTCGTTCAAGGGCGCCGACCCCTGGCTCCAGTACCACGACGGCAACTACTACCTGATCACCACGACGTTCACCGGCATCCTCGGTATCCGCAAGTCACCGACGCTCGCGGGCCTCGCCACCGCGCCCAACGTGCAGGTGTGGTCGGACACCACGTCGACGCGCAACACCAACTTCTGGGCGCCGGAGATGCACCTCTTCAACGGCCACTGGTACGTGTACTACTCCGCCGGCCAGAGCGGCGTCGCCTGCTGCGACTCCCAGCGCACGCATGTGCTGGAGAGCGCCGGTACGGATCCGATGGGGCCCTACACCTACAAGGGTTCGCTGACCGGGTCCAATCTCACGCCGGGCGGCTGGCTGATCGACGCGAGCGTGCTCCAGGCGGACAACAGGCTGTACCTGGTCGGCAGCGGGTTCATCAACAGCAGCACGCAGAGCCTGGTCATCGCCCCGCTGAGCAATCCGTACACCCTGGCGAGCAGCACCTTCACGGTCATCTCCAGCCCGACCCTGGACTGGGAGCGCTCCGGCAGTCCCGTCAACGAGGGCCCCGAGCCGCTGTACCACGACGGCCGCACCTTCCTGACGTACTCCGCGAGCTCCTGCCAGACCGCCGACTACAAGCTCGGACAGCTGGAGTTGACCGGCACGGATCCCCTCAACCCGGCGTCCTGGACGAAGAAGCAGACACCCGTCTTCCAGCGCAGTGACGCGGGCGGCGTGTACGGCCCCGGCCACAACGGCTTCTTCACCTCGCCCGACGGCACCGAGAACTGGATCGTCTACCACGCCAACTCCGCGTCGAACGGCGGCTGCGGCAACGGACGGACCACGCGCGCCCAGGAGTTCACCTGGAACGCCGACGGCACCCCGGACTTCGGCACCCCTGTCGCACTCGGCACCACCCTCCCCGGCCCGTCCGGCGAGACGGCGGCGACGCCGACGGCGTACGCCCTCGTCAACCGCAACAGCGGCAAGTGCCTTGACGTGAACGGCGGCAACACCGCGGACGGCACCGACATCTTCCAGTGGACCTGCACCGGCGGGGCCAACCAGAGGTGGAAGGTCGAGGACCTCGGCGACGACACCAACCGGCTGGTCAACGTCGCGACCGGCAAGGTGATGGACGTCTCCGACTGCTCCGCGACCGACGGCGCCGACATCCGGCAGTGGTCGTGGCTCAACAACAAGTGCCAGCGCTACCGCCTGGTGTTCACCGCCTCCGGCGACCACGTCCGGATCGTCAACGAGTCCACCGGCAAGGTCGCGGACGTGGCCGACTGCTCCGCCGCGAACGGCGCCGACGTGCGCCAGTGGACCTGGCTGAACAACAACTGCCAGCAGTGGCGCCTCGTCCCCACGACCTGACCGGCCTCCTCGCACCTGGAGAACTCCCTTGAGACGCATAGCCGTACGGCTGCTCATGGCCGTCCTCGTCGGCCTAGCGGCCTGCCTGACGGGGCCGGCGCCCGCCGCCCGGGCCGCCGTCCCCGACTCCCCCGCCGTGACCTACACCAACCCGATCGCGGAGAAGCGGGCCGACCCGCACATCTTCAAACACACCGACGGCTACTACTACTTCACCGCGACCGTCCCCGCGTACGACCGCATCGTGCTGCGCCGGGCGACCACCATCCAGGGCCTGTCGACGGCACAGGAGGTCACCGTCTGGACCAAGCACTCCAGCGGTGTGATGGGCGCGCACATCTGGGCGCCGGAGATCCACTTCATCGACGGCAAGTGGTACGTCTACTTCGCCGCCGGCGCGACCGACGACGTGTGGGCGATCCGGATGTACGTCCTGGAAGGCACCGGCGCCAACCCGCTGACCGCCACCTGGGCGGAGAAGGGGCAGATCAAGACCCAGTGGGAGAGCTTCTCCCTGGACGCCACGACCTTCGTCGTGAACGGGGTCAGATATCTGGCCTGGGCCCAGCGCGACCCGTCCGTGAACAACAACACGGACATCTACCTCGCGAGGATGGCCAACCCCTGGACCATCACCGGCACTCCGGTGATGCTGTCACGGCCCACCTACTCCTGGGAGACCGTCGGCTACAAGGTCAACGAGGGCCCTGCGGTGATCCAGCACGGCGGCAAGGTCTTCATGTCGTACTCCGCCAGTGCCACCGACAGCAACTACTGCCTGGGGCTGCTGACCGCCTCCGCGGGCGCCGACCTGCTCAACGCGGCGAACTGGAGCAAGAGTTCCACGCCGGTGTTCACCAGCAACGCCTCGACCAGCCAGTACGGTCCGGGCCACAACTCCTTCACCGTCTCCGAGGACGGCAAGAGCGACATCCTCGTCTATCACGACCGCGGCTACAAGGACATCACCGGCGATCCGCTGGGCGACCCCAACCGCCGCACCCGCGTCCAGAAGCTGTACTGGAAGGCCGACAGCACCCCCGACTTCGGCATCCCGGTGGCCGACGGGGTCACGCCGCAGCGCTTCTCGTCGTACAACTTCGCCGACCGCTTCATCCGGCACTGGGAGTACCGGGCCCGTATCGAGGCCGCCGTCTCCCCGCTCGCGGACTCGCAGTTCCGCGTGGTCACCGGCCTGGCAGGCAGCGGCACGGTGTCGCTGGAGTCGGCCAACTTCCCCGGCTACTACCTGCGGCACAAGAACTTCGAGGTGTGGCTGGAGAAGAACGACGGCACGGCGGCCTTCGCATCCGACGCCACCTTCCGCCAGCGGGCCGGGCTGTCGGACTCGGCCGGGGTGTCGTACGAGTCGTACAACTACGCCGGGCGATACGTCCGGCACTACGACTACCTGTTGGTGGTGCAGGCACCGAGCACCGCGACGGATCGGGCGGACGCCACGTTCTACGCTCAGTAAGACAGCGGAAAACGCAGGTCAGACCCTATAAACACTCCACTATACATGGCGAGTATACTCGCCATGTATAGTCGCGACATGCCTTTTCCGATCAAGAAGATGAAAAAGCCGTGGGTCTGGTTGTGTGCCGCCGCCGTTCTCGTGGTGGCCGCTTCCTTGGTGGCCTTCTCGCAGTACACGCACCTGGACACCACGTCACCCGGCGACGCCCGGGCACAGGCCACGTCCACCGCCACCAAGGCCCGCACCGGCGGCGTCGACTGCCGCGAGGCCAAGTGCGTCGCGCTGACCTTCGACGCCGGGCCCAGCGAGCACTCCGCGCGGCTGCTCGACATCCTGAAGGACGAGAAGGTCCCGGCGACCTTCTTCCTGCTCGGCAAGCGGCACATCGAGAAGTACCCGGAGCTGGTCGAGCGGATGGCCGACGAGGGCCATGAGGTGGCCAACCACACCTGGGACCACAAGAGACTCACGGAGCTGGAGGCCGACGAGATACGCGAGGAGATAGACCGCCCGAACAAGGCGATAGAGCGCCTCATCGGGCGTCGCCCCACACTGATGCGCCCGCCGCAGGGCCGGACGAACGACACGGTGCACGACATCTGCCGCGAGCTGGGGATGTCGGAGGTCCTGTGGAGCGTGACGGCCAAGGACTACACGACCAATGACTCCAAGCTCATAGAACAGCGTGTCCTGGACCAGACCGAACGGGACGGCATCATCCTGCTGCACGACATCTACGACGGGACCGTGCCGGCGGTGCCCGGGATCATCGACGAGCTGAAGGAGCGGGGGTTCGTGTTCGTGACCGTGCCGCAGTTGCTGGCGCCGGGGCAGGCCGAGCCGGGGAAGGTGTACCGGTGAGCCGTCTCACCGGGTGAGCGGTCGCGCGGACCGTGCACCTTGGCCTGCCGCGGTCAGAAGACGACGGACCAGCCCTCGCGCCCTGCCTGATCGGCGGTGTACGAGACGCCGTCCACCTTGAGTTTCGCCGCGTCGAGGAGGCTGATCTCACCGCCGTGGTTGCCGAGTTGGGCCCCGGCGTCGAGGCGCACGGTGAGACTGACCCCGGGCGCGAGCGGGCCGGCGGGCACGGCGGAGTGCCGGCCCAGCCGGTCCTGGATCTGCCATCCGGTCAGGTCGACGGGGTCGGGCGAGGCGTTGAGCAGGGTGACGCTCTCGGCCTCGGGGGCGGGGCCCCGCGGGTTGACGAGGGCGGCGACGATACGGACGGGCCGGGTGCCGGGCACCGGACGCGAACCGTCGACATCCCCGATGGTGTGACCGGTGGCGTCGTCCGTCTTCCAGGACTGGCTCTGGAAGGCGAGGAAGATCCCGACCCAGCGGGACTGCGCCCGGAAGTGGATGAGCAGTCCGCCGTCCTGCCAGACGCCGTCGTCGCCGCGGAAGCGGCCGCTGTTGCCCTGGTTCATATGGATGTCGTGGACGCCGTTGCCGGGCAGGAAGTCGAAGATCTTGTCCTTGACCCTGGCCTCGGGCCCCCAGCGCTCGCCGAACAGGTATACACGGGCCTCCTGGTCGGCGACCGCGCGGCGTACGGAGTGGTCGAGGAGGTCGGCGAGGTCGTTGTCGGGGCCCGCGAGGTCCGGGGGCAGCTTCCGCATCAGGGCCGGGTCGAAGAGGTTGCCGCGCACGAAGTCGAGGTTCGGGCCGCCGGGGCCGGGCGGCAGGGAGGTCCAGCCGCTCTCGAGTCCCTCCAGGCGGGCCGTGATCGGGTGCCGGAAGTCCTCGCCGACGAAGTAGAGCAGCTCGGAGGGCTGATGCTGGGACAGGACGTTGACGGCGGCACGGTAGTGGGTGCCGTGATCATCGGCGAGATGGATCTGGTAGTGCGGCGAGTCGTCACCGCCCTCGCGCCGGGTGTCGACGGCTCGTCCGATCAGTACGCCGTAGGCCTTCAGCGGCATGACGACCAACTCCCCCTGGAGGCGGGCGGATTGCCCGCTCTTGGGAGGAAGGGTACGGGGCGGGGGCGGCGGCCGAGGGCGAGTTCACCTCACGTACGTCTGCGCGCCGACAGGGGGCTGGACCCACTGCACGACCCGTATACGCCCGCGCCCTGACCAGCCCGGATCCCACAGGACCGGCCCGTAGGATCATTTCCGTGGCGAACTTCCTCCTCGAACGCACGGTTCCGCTCCCCCTCACCGAGGCGTGGCGCCGCCTGACGGAGTGGCCCCGCCATGGCGAGGTCGTCCCGCTCACCCGCGTCCGCGTCACGACCCCCGAGCCGACCCGCGAGGGCACCCGCTTCGTCGCCCGCTCCGGCCTCGGCCCGCTCTCCTTCGACGACCCGATGGAGGTGACCCTGTGGCAGCCTCCGCGGGACGACGACACGCCTGCTCTGTGCCGGTTGGAGAAGCGGGGCCGGGTGATCACGGGCTGGGCCGAGATCGAGGTACGGCCCGGTCCTGGCGGGCGTGCGCGGGTGCTGTGGCGGGAGGAGCTGCGGCTGCGGTTCGTGCCGGGGGGCATGGACGGGGTGGTGGAGCGGACGGGGCGGTTTGTGTTCGGGCGGGCCGTGAACCGGCTGCTGAGGCAGGCGTGACACCCGTCGAACGGGCCCGCTGGGAGGACCACTTCGCGCGGGGGCGCGGCTTTCGGAGCGTCCGTGAGCGCGAACTGCGGCTGCTCGGCGAGGCGGTGCGGCCCCGCGCGGGCGCCCGGGCCCTGGACATCGGCTGCGGGCTGGGCACCTACGCCGCCGCACTCGCCGGTCTCGGCTACGACACGCTCGCCGTCGACTGGTCGGATGCGGCGGTGGCTGCGACCCGTGACCGGTACGCGGATCTGGAGCCCCGGCTGAGCGTGGGCCGCCTGGACTTCGAGGACGCGGCGCAGGTGCGGGCGGCGCTGCCACGGGCCGGTTTCGACCTCGTGGCGATGCGACTGGTCCTCGCCTTCATGGCGGACAAGCGGGCGGCCGGGGAGCGGGTGCGGGAGTTGCTGGCGCCCGGCGGGGTGTGGGTGGTGACGACGCCGCTGGCCGAGCGACTGCCTCAGGAGCGGCGGTACATCGGGGTGACGGCAGAGGACGTGGCGGTCGTGACGGAAGGGTGGGGGCGTGGCGAGTGGTACGGCCTCGACGGGGGCGGCGTGCGGTGTTTCGTGCTGCGGGCGTGAGGCCCCGGATACGACCTGCCAGAGTGGGCGCCATGACGGAGACTGAGGCGACGGACTGGAAGCCGGACGAGGTCGAGGCGCTGGCGGTGGACGGGCTGCGGTGGCTGCTGTCCGTCGCGCGGGAGACCGGGGACGGCGGTCTCGGCTGGCCGACCAGGCCCTCCGACGACGAGCTGAACCCCATGCTCTACAGCGGTACGGCCGGAGTCGTCCCGGTTCTCCTCGAAGCATGGCGGCACTTCGGCGACGACTCCTACGCGGACGCGGCCCTGCGCGCGGCCCAGGGGCTCGCGGAGTCCGTCGAGAGCTGGGAGGACGACTCCCTGTACTTCGGCCGCACCGGAATGGCCCTCGCGCTGCGGGCCGTCCACGACGACCTGGGCGACAAGGCCGCCGGTACCGCCGCCGGCCGGGCCCTGGAGCTGGTGCGGGCGGGCTTCGACGGGACGCGTTGGGGCGAGCTGTTCGAGCTGATGGGCGGCAACGCCGGGATCGGTCTGGGTGCGCTCCTGGCCGGGGCGGACGACCTCGCCGTACAGGCGGTGGAGCCGTATGTCCGCACGGCCGAGCGGACGGCGGCGGGTGTGCAGTGGCAGCACCGGCCCGGCGCACCCGGCCGTTTGCACCACATCTCGCACGGCACGCTGGGCATCGTGTACGGCCTGGCCGCCGTCGGCCACGCGGCGGATCGCATCGACCTGGTCGAGCTGGCCCTGGCCGGAGCCGCCGACGTCGTGTCCCGTGACGAGGCCGAGCCCGGCGGTTTCCTCGCACCCCACTCCGACCCGCACCACCGCCCCGACATCGTGGCCCGCCACAACTACGGCTGGTGCCACGGCCCGGCCGGCGACGCCCAGGTCTTCCGTCTGCTGCGGGACGTCACCGGCGACCCCGTCTGGCCGGCGCTCGCCGACCGCTGCTGGCACAGCGTCACGCACTCCGGCCTGCCGAACCGGCTGCGCCCCGGCTTCTGGGACAACAACGGCCGCTGCTGCGGCACGGCGGGCGTGCTGGCCCTGGCCGGCGACCGGATCGCCGAGCAGGGCGACTCCCCCGGCTTCGCCCGGATCCTCGTCGCCGACATCGCCGCGCACGCCACCCGCGACGCCGACGGCGCCCGCTGGTCCAACGTCGAGCACCGGGCGAGCCCGAGCGAGCTCGAACCGCAGACCGGGTGGGCGATGGGCAACGCGGGCATCGTCCGCGAACTCCTGCGCCACGTCAGGATCGGCCGGGGCGGTGACCCGGGGTACACCTTCGCCTGGCCCGACCAGCCGGTGCCGAGGGCTCAGGCCACCGACCCGATCCGCCCGGCGGGCGAGGACGTCGACGTCGCGTCGTGATGGATCGGCGTGTGCGCACCCGTCAGTGAGACCCCGCTCCCGCCCCGCCGGTTGGCGACGATCTCCGAGGCGATCGACAGGGCCGTCTCCTCGGGCGTACGGGCGCCCAGGTCCAGGCCGATCGGGGAGCGCAGCCGGGCCAACTCCAGTTCGGTGACGCCGACCTGCCTGAGCCGCTCGTTGCGGTCCAGGTGGGTCCGGCGCGACCCCATCGCGCCCACGTACGCCACCGGCAGCCGCAGCGCCAGCTGGAGCAGGGGTACGTCGAACTTGGCGTCGTGGGTGAGCACGCACAGGACCGTCCGGGCGTCGACGGACGTCCGCTCCAGGTACCGGTGCGGCCATTCCACGACGATCTCGTCGGCCTCCGGGAAGCGGGCCCTGGTCGCGAAGACCGGGCGGGCGTCGCACACGGTCACGCGGTAGTTCAGGAACTTGCCGATCCGCACCAGCGCAGACGCGAAGTCGATCGCGCCGAAGACGATCATCCGGGGCGGCGGGACCGAGGACTCGACGAGCACCGTGAGCGGCGCTCCGCAGCGCGAGCCCTGTTCGCCGATCTCCAGGGTCGCGGTGCGGCCGACGTCGAGGAAGGCGACCGCCTCCGCGGCGACGGTGCGGTCCAGTTCGGGGTGGGCGCCGAAGCCGCCCTCGTACGTGCCGTCGGGGCCGACCACAAGGGCGAGGCCCATCAGGTCCTGCGGCCCCGACACGATCCGTGCCACCGCCGCCGCCTCCCCGCTCGCGGCCGCCCGCAGCGCGGCCGCGAGCACGGGGCGGGCCGGGTCGGTGGAACGTACCGGGGTGACCAGGATGTCGATGATGCCCCCGCACGTCAGACCGACGGCGAAGGCGTCCTCGTCGCTGTACCCGAAGCGCTCCAGGACCGTCTCGCCGTCCTGCAGCGCCTGTTGGCACAGCTCGTACACCGCGCCCTCCACACAGCCGCCGGAGACCGACCCGATCGCCGTGCCGTCGGCGTCCACCGCGAGCGCGGCACCGGGTTGGCGGGGCGCGCTGCCGCCGACCGCCACCACGGTGGCCACGGCGAAGTCGCGTCCCTGCTCGACCCACCGGTGCAGCTCTTCGGCGATGTCCAGCATCTGTCGGTCTCCTTAAAGCGGTTGTGCGGAGGGCGGTTCACGCACTTGCTAGTGCACGCCCATCCAGCTCTCAATGGGATTGAGGGCGAAATAGACCAGGAAGATGCCTGTCAGGGCCCACATGAACGCCCCGATCTCCCGTGCCTTGCCCTGCGCGACCTTGATCGCGACGTACGAGATGACACCGGCCGCGACACCGGCCGTGATGGAGTACGTGAACGGCATGATCACGACCGTGAGGAACACCGGGATCGCGGTGGCCCGGTCGGACCAGTCCACGTGCCGCGCGTTCATCATCATCATGGCGCCGATCACCACCAGGGCCGCCGCCGCGACCTCGCCCGGCACGATCGCCGTGAGCGGCGTGAAGAACAGACAGGCCGCGAAGAACAGGCCGGTGACGACCGAGGAGAGACCCGTACGGGCACCCTCGCCGACACCCGTGGCCGACTCGACGAACACGGTCTGGCCCGACGCGCCGGACACGCCGCCGATCGCACCGCCAGCGCCGTCGATGAACAGCGCCTTGGACAGGCCCGGCATCCGGCCCTTGTCGTCGGCGAGCTTGGCCTCGGTGCCGACGCCGATGATCGTCGCCATCGCGTCGAAGAACCCGGCGAGCACGAGGGTGAAGACGATCATTCCGACCGTCATCGCGCCCACTTCGCCCCAGCCCCCGAACTCGACATTGCCGAAGATCGAGAAGTCGGGCATGGACACCGCGCTGCCGTGCAGTTCGGGAGCGCCGCTGGCCCACTGCTTGGGGTTGATGACGTCGAACGCGTTGAGGGCGACGGCGAGTACGGTGCCGCCGACGATGCCGATCAGGATGGCGCCGGGGACGCCGCGCGCCTGGAGCATGAAGATCGCCAGGAGTGTGACCGCGAAGAGCATCACCGGCCAGCCGGCCAGTTCGCCCGCCGGGCCGAGGGTGACCGGGGTCGCCTCGCCCTGGTGCACGAAACCGGCCTTGTAGAAGCCGATCAGGGCGACGAACAGGCCGATGCCCATGGTGATCGCGTGCTTCAGCGCGAGCGGGATCGCGTTCATGATCATCTCGCGCAGGCCGGTGACGACCAGCAGCATGATGACCACGCCGTACATCACACACATGCCCATGGCCTGCGGCCAGGACATCTGCGGGGCGACCTGCGAGGCGAGGACGCCGGAGACGGAGAGGCCGGCGGCGAGGGCCAGCGGCACCTTGCCGAAGAAGCCCATCAGCAGCGTGGTGAAGGCCGCCGCGAACGCGGTCGCGGTGATGAGGGCCTTCTGCGCGAGGGTGTCCCCGGCCGCGTCCTTGCCGGACAGGATCAACGGGTTGAGCAGAAGGATGTACGCCATCGCCATGAAGGTCGTGACGCCGCCGCGCACCTCGCGCGCGACCGTGGAGCCTCGGTGGGATATGTGGAAGTACCGGTCGAGCCACGACCTGCCGGCGGAGATACGGGTTCCTGCACCCGCGTCCTCGGCGGTGGTCGTCGGCTCCAGTGACTGCTGGGTCATGTGGGCCTACTCCCAAGGTTCAAAGGGGCACCCGCGCGGCCGCCCTGACGGCAGCGGGATTTGGGAAGGTGCTTCGGCCGCACGACCCGGGGGACGGCCCGAGACGAACGAACAGGATCTGCGGTGCTGGTACTTGCTGGTCAAGTTCCGCGAGCGGTGCGGTACTTGGTTCCTCCGGGCGGCGCGGCGAAGTGTGACGTTCCCGGCACCGCCCGGAGAGCCTTGCTGGATTCCTTGCGGATTCCTCGCTGATTTCCTTACGCCGTGCCGGTGAGGTGTTCCGGCCGTACCGGCGTCCGGTTCAGCTCCAGCCCGGTCGCGTTCCGGATCGCCGCGAGGACGGCCGGGGTCGACGACAGGGTGGGGGCCTCGCCGATGCCCCGCAGCCCGTACGGGGCGTGGTCGTCGGCAAGTTCGAGCACATCGACGGGGATGGTCGGTGTGTCGAGGATCGTGGGGATGAGGTAGTCCGTGAAGGAGGGGTTGCGCACCTTCGCGGTCTTGGGGTCGACGATGATCTCCTCCATGACCGCCACGCCGAGACCCTGCGTGGTACCGCCCTGGATCTGGCCGATGACGGACAGCGGATTGAGTGCCTTGCCGACGTCCTGGGCGCAGGCCAGCTCGATCACCTTCACCAGGCCGAGTTCGGTGTCCACCTCTACGACGGCGCGGTGCGCCGCGAAGGAGTACTGGACGTGGCCGTTGCCCTGGCCGGTGCGCAGGTCGAAGGCCTCGGTCGGACGGTGCCGCCACTCGGCCTCGATCTCGACCGTCTCGCCTTCGAGCACGTCCGCCAGGTCGGCGAGCACTTCGCCGCCGTCGGTGACGACCTTGCCGCCCTCCAGGAGCAGTTCGGCGGTGGCCCAGGCGGGGTGGTAGGAGCCGAACTTGCGACGCCCGATCTCCAGGACCTTCTCGCGGACGAGCTCGCAGGAGTTCTTGACGGCGCCGCCCGTGACGTACGTCTGACGCGACGCGGACGTCGATCCGGCGCTGCCCACCTGGGTGTCCGCGGGGTGGATGGTCACCTGTGTGACGCCCAGCTCGGTGCGGGCGATCTGCGCATGGACGGTGACACCGCCCTGGCCGACCTCCGCCATCGCCGTGTGCACGGTGGCGACGGGCTCGCCGCCGATGACCTCCATGCGCACCTTGGCGGTGGAGTAGTCGTCGAAGCCCTCGGAGAAGCCGACGTTCTTGATGCCGACCGCGTAGCCGACACCGCGTACGACGCCTTCGCCGTGCGTGGTGTTGGACAGGCCGCCGGGCAGCTGCCGTACGTCCGCGCCCTCGCTGGACTCCCACTGGCGCTCCGGCGGCAGGGGCATCGCCTTGACGCGGCGCAGGAGTTCGGCGACCGGCGCCGGGGAGTCGACCGGCTGGCCGGTGGGCATGATCGTGCCCTGCTCCATGGCGTTCAGCTGCCGGAACGCCACCCGGTCCATCCCGACCTCGTCGGCCAGCCTGTCCATCTGCGCCTCGTAGGCGAAGCACGCCTGGACCGCGCCGAAGCCGCGCATGGCGCCGCAGGGCGGGTTGTTGCTGTAGAGGGCGAGGGCCTCGATGTCGACGTCCTCGACCACGTACGGGCCGATCGCCAGCGAGGCGGCGTTGCCGACGACGGCCGGGGAGGCGGAGGCGTAGGCGCCGCCGTCCAGCACGATGCGGCACTTCACATGGGTGAGCTTGCCGTCCTTCGTGGCCCCGTGCTCGTAGTGGAGCTTGGCGGGGTGGCGGTGGACGTGCCCGAAGAAGGACTCGAACCGGTTGTAGACGATCTTGACCGGCTTGCCGGTGCGCATCGCCAGGAGGCAGGCGTGGATCTGCATCGACAGGTCCTCGCGGCCGCCGAAGGCACCGCCGACGCCGGACAGCGTCATCCGGACCTTGCGCTCGGGCAGGCCGAGGACCGGGGCGATCTGCTTCAGGTCGCTGTGCAGCCACTGGGTGGCGATGTAGAGGTGGACGCCGCCGTCCTCGTCCGGCACGGCGAGTCCCGACTCGGGACCGAGGAAGGCCTGGTCCTGCATGCCGAAGGTGTACTCGCCCTTGACCACGAAGTCGGCCCGCTCGGCGGCCGTCGCGGCGTCACCGCGGAAGATCGGCTGGCGGTGGACGATGTTCGGGTGCGGGACATGACCGATGTGGTGGTCGTCGCGGCCCTCGTGGACGAGGATCGCGTCCGGCGCGGTCGCTGAGGCCTCGTCGGTGATGACGGGCAGCTCGCGGTAGTCGACCTTGATCTTCGCCGCGGCACGACGCGCGGTCTCCGGGTGGTCGGCGGCGACGATGGCGACCGGCTCGCCGTGATGACGTACCTTGCCGTGCGCGAGGACCGGGGTGTCCTGGATCTCCAGGCCGTAGTTCTTCACGTCGGTCGGCAGGTCGTCGTACGTCATGACGGCGTAGACACCCGCCATGGCCAGCGCCTCGCTCGTGTCGATCGACACGATCTCGGCATGCGCGACGGTCGAGCGGAGGATCTGGCCCCAGAGCATGTCCTCGTGCCACATGTCGGACGAGTACGCGAACTCGCCGGTGACCTTGAGGGTGCCGTCCGGGCGGAGCGTGGACTCGCCGATGCCGCCCTTGGTCTGGGAACCCTGGGTGATCTTCGTAGGAGCGCCATTGGTGGGCATGCTGCTCAGACCGCCTCTCCCTGCCGGGCGGCCGCGAGGCGGACCGCGTCCATGATCTTCTCGTAGCCCGTGCAGCGGCACAGGTTGCCCGACAGCGCCTCGCGGATGTCCGCGTCGGTCGGGTTGGGGTTGTGCTCCAGCATCTCGTCGGCGGCGACCAGCAGACCCGGCGTGCAGAAGCCGCACTGGACGGCGCCGGCGTCGATGAACGCCTGCTGGATCGTGGAGAGTTCGGTGCCCTCGCCGGTCTGCGAGTCCTGCCCCTTGGCCCCCCACTGCTGGGCGTCCTGGAGGGACGTACCGCAGGCGCCGGTGGCGCAGCCGCCGTGCTCGTCGCGCTGCTTGGCGAAGTCCGCCAGGCCCTCGACGGTGACGACCTCGCGGCCCTCGACCTGCCCGGCGGCGACCAGACACGAACACACGGGCACGCCGTCGAGGCGGACGGTGCAGGATCCGCACTCGCCCTGCTCACAGGCGTTCTTGGAACCCGGAAGCCCCATCCGCTCGCGCAGCACGTACAGCAGGGACTCGCCCTCCCACACGTCGTCGGCTTCCTGCGGACGTCCGTTGACAGTGAAGTTGACTCGCATTACGCGGCTCCCTCCGTGAGGCGGCGGTCGCCGCGGTACGACTCCCAGGTCCAGGTCAGCGTGCGGCGGGCCATGACGCCGACCGCGTGCCGGCGGTAGCTCGCCGTGCCCCGGACGTCGTCGATCGGGTTGCAGGCGCCCGAGCACAGCTCGGCGAACTGCTTGGCGACCGACGGGGTGATGATCTTGCCGTTGTCCCAGAAGCCGCCCTCTTCGAGCGCCGCGTTCAGGAACTCCTCGGCGGCCTTGGCCCGCACCGGCGTGGGGGCGGCCGAGCCGATCCCCGTACGCACGGTCCGCGTCTCGGGATGCAGCGCGAGCCCGAAGGCACACACGGCGATGACCATGGCGTTGCGGGTGCCGACCTTGGAGTACTGCTGGGGCCCGTCGGCCTTCTTCACATGCACGGCCCTGATCAGCTCGTCGGCGGCGAGCGCGTTGCGCTTCACGCCGGTGTAGAACTCGTCGATCGGGATACGGCGGCTGCCGCGCACCGACTCGACCTCGACCTCGGCGCCGGCCGCGAGGAGGGCGGGGTGGGCGTCGCCGGCCGGGGAGGCGGTGCCGAGGTTGCCGCCGACGCCGCCGCGGTTGCGGATCTGCGGGGAGGCGACCGTGTGCGAGGCGAGGGCGAGGCCCGGCAGCTCGGCGCGCAGGCTCTCCATGATCTTGGTGTACGGGACGGAGGCGCCGAGCCGCACCGTCTCCTCGCCGACCTCCCACTCGTAGAGGTCACCGATGCGGTTCAGGTCGAGAAGGTACTCGGGCCGACGGTGGTCGAAGTTGATCTCGACCATCACATCGGTGCCACCCGCAATCGGCACAGCGGTGGGGTGCTCGGCCTTCGCGGCGAGCGCCTCCTCCCAGCTGGCGGGGCGAAGGAAGTCCATGACCGGCTCTCTTCTTCGTCTCGTGGGGTCGTACGGTTTGAGCCAGATCAGGTGCGGCGAGCCCGGCTCGTTCATGTGCTGTTAACGCGCATTGACGTCAGTACACAGCGCTGTGCTCCACCAGGGTCAGTCACGGAAACCATGAAGGAGTTGGCTGGCCAGGGTGGGCATCTTGTAGATTCGTATGAACGGAGGTCACCAGTAACCTCCACGTCTTCCTCTGGAAACTTCGGGCACAGCCCTGTGACCTGGGACACCGTCCGAAAGACGACGAGCACCGCCCCCGGCGCCGCTCATCGGCCCGCGGAGCGGGCCGCCCGACAGACCCTTCAAGATTCATCGTAGGTTTCGAGACAAAGAACGGCGGCGACGAAATGCGGCTGCGCGCACTGCTGGACACGGACGCGCTGGGCCTCAAGCTGCTCGGCGGCGAGGATGAGCTGGACCGCACCGTGCGTGGTGTGATGACCACCGACCTCAGGGACCCCAGCCGCTATCTCTCGGGCGGTGAGCTGGTGCTCACGGGACTGGCCTGGCGTCGGAACGCCGCGGACTCCGACCCTTTCGTGCGCCTCCTCGCGCAGGCCGGTGTGGCGGCCCTGGCGGCCGGTGAGGCCGAGCTGGGCGACATCCCCGACGACCTGGTCGTGGCCTGCGCCCGGCATCGTCTGCCGCTCTTCGCGGTGCACGAGTCGGTGGCGTTCGCGACGGTGACCGAGCATGTCGTACGGCAGGTGAGCGGCGAGCGGGCCGGGGACCTCGCGGCCGTCGTCGACCGGCACCGCCGGATGATGACCTCGGGCCCGGCGGGCGGCGGCCCGGACGTGGTCCTGGACCTCCTGGGCTCCGACCTGGACCTGCGCGCGTGGGTGCTGTCGCCGGCGGGCCGGCTCATCGCGGGCTCGAAGGTCGCCGGCCCGGCGCTGCCCGCCGACGTGTACGCGAAGCTGGCGGCGGAGCATCTGACGGCCGCCCGGACGGGCCGCCGCGGCCCGCACCGGCTGAGCCTGGGCGGCACGACGTACTCCCTCTTCCCGATCCGCAGCAGCGGACGCTCCCCGCAGGCCTCGCGGGATGTGCGCGAGACGGTGCTGTCGGACTGGCTGCTGGCGGTGGCGGCGGACGCGAGCGACTGGCCCGAGGAGCGGCTCGACCTCCTCCAGGGCGTCACACAGCTGATCGCGGTGGAACGGGACCGCCGGGACGCGGCACGCACCGTCCGCCGCCGTCTCGCGCAGGAGATCCTCGAACTGGTCCAGACGGGCGCGGCACCCGGCGAGATCGCCGCACGTCTGAGGGTCGCCGCACCGGTCCTGCTGCCCGGTCTGGGCGCGGCCCCGCACTGGCAGATCGTGGTGGCCCGGGTCGAATGGGAGGAGGGTGACATCGAGGCGGGCCCGGTCGCCCAGTCCCTGCTCGAGGAGATCCTCGTCGACCCGCTGGCCACGGGCCCCGAGCCGTCCGACCGCATCGCGGTGGCCCACACCGGCGACGAGGCCATCGCGCTGGTCCCGCTGCCGGCGGTGTCCGCGGAGCACGACGGCTCGGAGGCCGGCATCCTCGCCGACGCGCTCCTGGAGTCGGTCCGCGACCCGCTCGCCGCGGGCCTCGACGGCGACGGCCGGGTGACGCTCGGCGTCAGCGCGGCGGTGCACTCGGCGGAGGGGCTGCGCGGCGCCCTGGAGGAGGCCCGGCACGCCCGCCGGGTGGCGGCGGCCCGGCCGGGGAGGGTCTGCGCGGCGGGTCACCAGGAGCTGGCGTCCCATGTCCTGCTCCTGCCCTTCGTCCCGGACGACGTCCGGCGCGCCTTCACCGCCCGCCTCCTCGACCCGCTGCGCGACTACGACCGCCGACACCGGGCCGAGCTGATCCCCACCCTCGAAGCCTTCCTGGACTGCGACGGCTCCTGGACCCGCTGCGCGACCCGGCTCCACCTGCACGTCAACACACTGCGCTACCGAGTGGGGAGGATCGAGCAGTTGACGAGCCGGGACCTCTCCCGGCTGGAGGACAAGCTGGATTTCTTCTTGGCATTGCGGATGAGTTGACCTCATCGGGACCCCGCGCCCGATGGCACCAAGTGCCGTCGCTGTCCCACGACTTTGTGAAATCCTTCACCCACCCTCTTGGCCGAGCGCGAAGATTCGTGCTGAGATGCCGCAACCACTCAACAGCTCGATGGCGTGCTCGGGGAGGGCGAGGTGGCGTATACCGCCATGTCTGGTAACGGAACGACCGCTGGTGACGATCCACTCCAGACCGCGGTATGGCGGCTGCGTTCACGCGCCTGCTGGGCGGACGCGGCGGCCCTGCTCCAGCCGGTCACCGCACCGGCAGCGCTGCAGCGGGCGTCACTGCTGGTGGAGCGCTGTCTCTACACCGAACAGGGCTGGGAGGAGGCCGAGGACGCCCTCCGCACGGCCGAGGCGCTCGCCCACGGTGACGACGAGCGGGGCGCGGCCGCTTGTGAAAGAGGGCAACTTGCCTACGCCGCGACACTGCACGGAGTGCGCGACCGGGCCGACGAGGCGCGGGCGGCGCTGGGCCGGGCGGCGGCGCTGATCCCTCCGGGAGCGGCGGGCAGGGCCCTCCTCGACTTCCGCCGAGGCCTCCTGGCAGAGAACCTGGCCCGCTCTCCGCAGTCCGCCCGGGCGGCCTACCGCCGCGCCCACGCAGGCGCGACGGCCCACGCCGACCCGCTCCTGCTCTCCTTCACCTGGCGCCACCTGGCCGGACTGGCCCTCCGCGACGGCGAGTTGGCGGAGGCCCGCCACGGTTTCGCCGAGTCCCTGCGCATCCGGGAGGAACTCGGCTACCTGGTGGGCACGGCCCCCGCGCTGGCGTCCCTGGCCGACGCGGAGACCGAACCGGAAGCGGCCCGCCTCCGCGAGGAGGCCCGCCGCCTGTTCCGCCTCCTGGGCGGCGTCCCCACCTGGCTGGCCCGCCAACTGACCCCGACACCACCGGCAACAGGAGCGGCAACGGCGTAGCGGCTCGCCCTACCAGGGGGCTCCGCCCCCCTGGACCCCCGTCGGCCCTGAAGGGGCCTCGTCCTCAAACGCCGGACGGGCTGAGAGATGCACACCGGCGCTGAGAGTCACCGTAGAAGCGCGTAGGCGGGCTGCCCCACCGGCCCGGCACCCGCGTACGGCGGCAAGGGGCCGTGCCGGCGGGTGTCCGCCCGCAGCGGCGGGCGTCAACGAAGAGCACCTCTCTGCCCGACGGCAACCGCCCGACCGAGGACGGACACCCCCCGGCACGGCCCCGACCCACCCACCACACCGCAGGCGCTACACGCACCCCCACCGACCCCGCACAGGCGCCGCAGGCACCCCGCGCAACTCAATGCGCGCCGGCGAAATGCTCCCCCACCAACGCCCGCACCACATCCAGATCCCGACCGATCAGCGCATCCAGCAGCGCAGTGTGCTCAGCCGCGTCGGCGATCAGATCGGCATGCCCCCGCCCCGAACCCCGCACAGGACTCACCAGAGGCCACTGAGCCCGCCGATGAAGGTCGTCGGCGATCTGAACCAGCTGTTCGTTGCCGCACAGCGACAGCACCGCACGATGGAAGGTACGGTCCGACTCCGCGTACGTAGCCCGGCACCCGGTCGACGCCGCCCGCACCGTCGCCTCGGCCAACGGCCGCATCTCCACCCACCGTTCGGCAGCCACCGTACGCGCGAGCCGCAACATCACCGGCACCTCGATCAGCGCCCGGACCTCGACCAGCTCCGCCAGCTCCCGAGCCCCCCGCTCGACCACCCGGAACCCCCGGTTGGGCACGACCTCGACGGCCCCCTCCAACGCGAGCTGCTGCATCGCCTCACGCACGGGCGTCGCGGAAACCCCGAACCGCTCCCCAAGCGCAGGCGCCGAATACACCGCCCCGGGCGTCAGCTCACCGCTGACCAGCGCGGTCCTCAGCGCGTCGAGGATCTGCCCCCGCACCGAGGCCCGCTGCACCAGCGGCCGCGGCCGCGGAATCGGCACCTCGCTGTGCGTGTGCTCACCCCGAGCGGTCGGCACCGAGGAATCACCCCGAAGACGCTCGGCGGCTTCGGCGGCCCGCTCCCCCTCCACACCACGCCCTTGCGGCGGCACCCGCAGCGCATCCGCGCGCACCTGAGAGCCCCCCTGACTTCCCGACACCGCGGAGCCCTGCGCACCCTGACTCACGGGTCCTCCTCCGGACGTGTCGGTACTTGGGGTCATTACGGCGGGTTGTTACTCACCCGTCAAGCACCATAGGCCCAGAACGCGACAGTTCAAACCGCAGCGATCTTGGGTAAGGTAAGCCTTACCTTTGAAGCCTCCCGAATCGGCGGTCCCCATGTCCGTGCCCCCCGTGGTCCTCGCAGACGCCTACACCCGTCTCACCGAGGTCCTCCCGGGGCTCGACATCACCCAGCCGCCCACCCGGGAACAGCTCCCGCGGCACGCCGGATGGATCACCGCGACCGCCCTGGCAGAGGGCGGCACCGACCTCGACACCTTCCTGTCCTGGGACGACGCACAGGTACGACGCGACTACGGAGAGCCCGCCCGCCCGGACGTAGTCGCCAGCTTCGGCCTGCACCGCTACGCCTGGCCCGCCTGTCTGCTGATCACCGTGCCGTGGTTCCTGCTCCGCCGCGTCCCCCGCTTCCCCGTGACACATGTCTCGTACGACCGCACGGCCCCCGGTTTCGCCATAGGCCGCCTGGCCGCCCGCCCCACCACCTTCGCCTGCCTCCCCGACGACCCGGCCGCTGGCCTGCCCGGCGCGAGGGTGGTCCCCGACGAGGAGGCACTGCGCGACGAGGTGCGCACCGCCGTCGCCGAGCACCTCCAACCGGTGCTCACCGGCTTCGGCCCGCGCATGCGCCGCCGCGGCCGCGCGCTGTGGGGCATGGCGACCGACGAGGTCGTCGAGGGCCTGTGGTACGTCGCCCATCTGCTCGGCGACGGGGAGCAGGACCGTGCCCGGCGCGAACTCGAACTGCTCCTGCCGGGCGCGACGAAGCCGTACGTGGGCTCTGCCGCCTTCCGTGAACTGACCGGACCGAACGGCGAGTCACTGCCCACCCGGGACCGGGCGAGCTGCTGCATGTTCTACACGGTGCGCCCCGAGGACACCTGCGCCACCTGCCCCCGCACCTGCGACGCGGACCGGGTCACCAAGCTTCTGGCCGCGGCGAGTTGAGGCTCCGTCAGACACGGCCGTAACCTTCCGTGCCGTAAGATCACCCGAGAGCGGGACACTCGTTTCGGTTACAGGCGTTTCACAAATTCCTCACTTAGCGCAGGAACTTTCCGTGGAACCACCCGCACGGGTAGTCTTGTTCGAACTCAACTCCTGCCCCTCAAGCGGCAGTTCGAGCAGAACGCCGCCGTGGGCATCCCCTTGCACTTCCTTGGCGGCCTCTTGCCCCGAAACCCCCTGAGGGCCAGCGGGATTGGGCCACTATGGCGGGCGTTACGCCCTATCCCAATGCAAGGGACCCCAGATGAGATTGACCGACATATCGCTGAACTGGCTGCTTCCGGGCGCCGTCCTGCTCCTGGGCCTGCTGGCGGCGATAGCGGTGCTTCGGCGCGGGAAGACCTCGGGGAAGGACGCAGGCGCGGACGACTCGTGGGAGCGCAGCGAAGAGCGCCGTAGGCGCAAGGAGGCCATATACGGCACCGCCTCCTATGTGCTCCTGTTCTGCTGTGCGGCCGTGGCCGCAGCCCTCTCCTTCCACGGCCTGGTCGGCTTCGGCGAGCAGAACCTCAACCTCCACAACGGCTGGCAGTACCTCGTGCCGTTCGGTCTGGACGGCGCCGCGATGTTCTGCTCCGTCCTCGCGGTGCGCGAGGCCAGCCACGGTGACGCGGCCCTCGGCTCCCGGATACTCGTATGGACGTTCGCGGCCGCCGCGGCCTGGTTCAACTGGGTGCACGCGCCCAGGGGCCTCGGCCATGACGGCGCCCCGCACTTCTTCGCAGGTATGTCCCTCTCCGCGGCCGTGCTGTTCGACCGGGCGCTGAAGCAGACCCGCCGGGCCGCCCTGCGCGAGCAGGGTCTGGTGCCCAGGCCCCTCCCCCAGATCCGGATCGTCCGCTGGCTGCGGGCGCCCCGCGAGACCTACAAGGCCTGGTCGCTGATGCTCCTGGAGGGCGTGCGCAGCCTGGACGAGGCGGTCGACGAGGTCCGGGAGGACAAGCGGCAGAAGGACGAGAGCCGGCTGCGCCGGCGCGACCAGCAGCGCATGGAGCGCGCCCAGCTGAAGGCCATCAGCCGCGGCCACCGCGGCTTCATCGGCCGCGGCAACGCACGGCAGACGGAGCCGCAGGCCCTGGAGCGCGCCTCCGCGTCGGTCTCCGCGGAGCCTGCCATATCCACGCCGGAACAGCTGCCCGTGCGTTCGCGTCCCTCGTTGCAGCCCGTACGCACCGGTTCTGATCCGGTGAAGGTCGACCTCACCGCGGAGGACGACACCATGGCGCTGCCGCGGCTCGACTCGCTGGAGCGCAAGCTCAAGGACCTTGAGCAGCAGTTCGGCTGAGCCCGCGTCTCATCGACGGGAAGGGGCGCGACCCGGGACTCGGGTCGCGACCCTTCCCGTCGTCACACGCCATCCGCGCAGGTCGTCACACGGCGTTCCCATCGAGCTCGAACCACACCGCCTTCCCCACCCCGTGCGTCCGCACGCCCCAGGCGTCCGCGAGGGACTGGACCAGGATCAGGCCCCTGCCGTTCGTACCGTCGTCGGCGTTCGGTACGCGCGGTCTGGGCAGCCGGGCCACGAAGTCCCGTACCTCCACCCGGAGTCCGTCCGGTCCGACGGTCGCCGTGAACACGGCGTCCCGGTCGGTGTGCACGAGCGCGTTGGTGACGAGCTCGCTGGTGAGCAGTTCGGCTATGTCCGATCGTCCGGGCCTCCCCCAGTGCCGTAACAGCTCGCGCAGTGCCCGGCGTGTCTCCGGTACGGCCCGCAGGTCCGCCCGACCGAGTCTGCGCCTGAGCTGAGGCGGCTGCGCGTGATCCCCGGCGCTCGCGGCCCTGTCCTCCACTGTCTCCACCGAGGAGGCCCCGACCACTGTGGGACCGCCTCCTCGCGCATGCCTTTTCATGACCCCCGCCCGCGTGCCGATGTCGGTTCCCCTCCTGGCTCGAACACGTTCACGGGAACCATTCCCAGTCGAACCGGCGGCAGTCATGTCGAATCGTCAACGACCAGGTGTTCGGCCACGGTTGGGGCGGTCCACACCGTTGGATGAAACCTGGAACGTCACTCGTCGGCCGCCCGGAGACCGCCCTACGCGGCGGCCGGGCCGCGTCCGTCACCGGCCACGGCCCGGCTTCCGGAGCGATGGGCCGTTCGCGGCGAGGGGAGGCGGGGCGATGCATCCGATCCCGGAGGGAGACCGCCGACCAGTGCGGTCCCGCACGGCAACGGGCCGACTGCCCTGCGGGCGCCTGTACCGCAGCGGATCGTATCGACCGCTCATCGCGCGCTGCCGATCCGGTCGTACCCGGCGCGGCGGTGGGGCGGTGCGTTCAGTGGACACCGGCGTGTCCCGCGGTGAGGCGACGGCACGCCTCCGGCCACTTTCCCGCAACCTGGGAATCTGGCCGGAATTCGCGCTCGATGAATGCGGGGCCGCCCGCCCGACCCCCGTCCGGAAGGGCGGCCCCGCTGGTGTGGTGGTCGCGTGACGCGTCGGTCAGTAGAGCTTGTCGACCGCGGTGGTGGTCGTCTTCTTGAATGCCTTCACCGGCGCGTCCGCGAAGTCGCCCATCTGCCCCCACTGCACGACGGTGACGGTGCCGCC
Organism: Streptomyces sp. NPDC056479; assembly: GCF_042795335.1. Lineage (NCBI taxonomy): Bacteria > Bacillati > Actinomycetota > Actinomycetes > Kitasatosporales > Streptomycetaceae > Streptomyces > Streptomyces sp. NPDC056479. Next base: position 594,340 of record NZ_JBHTRZ010000003.1, read on the forward strand.
GTCCCGGCCGACCGAGACGAGGTGGATGTCCATGGCGCCCCACGAAGCGCGCGTCGCGAAGCCGTGGACACGGGCGCCCTCCTCGACGGACAGGCTGCCGTAGCTCTTGTAGTCGGCCTCGACGTCCGGGGCGGCGTCCATCCGCGTGACGCAGCGCTTGACCTCCTTGTCGAGCCGGTTGGCGAGGGCCTTGGCCTTCGCGCTGTCACCGACGACGATGTTCAGCTGCTCGGCGCCGGTGTCGAGGTCGGTGCGGAAGGTGCGGTAGCGGGAGTCGTAGGCGAGCAGCGCGTCGCCGAAGCAGTACTGCATCTCCTCCGGGACGCCGTCGGTGACCTTGCCGGCGGTCCAGGCGGAGGAGGAGTGCGGCGGCAGTTCGGACGCCGCGAGGAACTTCGGCGCGGGCGCCCTCGTAGCGGCGCCCGCCGGTGCGGCGGACAGCGCGGTGCCTGCGGTGAGGCCGGCGACGGCGAGTGCGGCGAGCACGCCGGCTCGGGTGCGCTTGGACATGGGTATCCCCCCGTGGATGAGATGAGTGCTGAACGCATCAGTGCGTGAACGTGCGGAAGTGGGTCGTCACCGACGCCGGTTGGTCCGTCCGGCCCCCGGTCGGTGCGACACCAGAAGCATCAGCCGTCACAGCGGGCGGTCGCAAGCGTCCTCGCCCGATCCGCGACGGTGGAACCATCCCAGCCCTTCTGACGTGCAGGTATATGGAGTCCCTGGGATGCCGTCCCGGGACGGGGAGGACACGGGAGAACAGTGTCGGAAGCACAGGACGCCGACGTCCAGGAGTTCGCCGGCTTACTCAGACGCCTGAAGGAACGCACCGACCGCAGCTACGGTCAGCTGGCCCGCCGCCTGAACATGAACACCTCCACGTTGCACCGCTACTGCACCGGCGATGCGGTGCCCGTGGACTTCGCCCGCGTGGAGCGCTTCGCCGCGCTGTGCGGGGCGACGCCGGAGGAGCGACTGGAGCTGCACCGCCGCTGGATCCTGGCGGTGGCGGCACGACAACGTTCGCGTACGGCGGTTGCCGGCGCGGCTGCTGCCGACTCGGCGGACAAGGCCCCCTCGGACAGGGCCCTCTCGCACCCGGCCCGGGAACCCGCCCAGGACCCGGCATCGGCCGACCCTCCCCCTCGCCCCTGGTACCGCCGCCGGCGCCTGCTGGTCTCCGCGGCCGTGGCCACCGCTCTCCTCGCCACGCTCGGCAGCCTCACCGCCCTCCCGCACGACCGCCGCAAGGACAGCGACTCCGTCCAGGCCGTCGATCCGCCCCGGACGACGGAGCCGGGCACCTCGCGCCCGAAGCAGGCCGAGTCCCCCAGCCCGTCCGCCACCTCGCCCACACCCTCGGCCGGCGCGTCGAAGGAGTCCCCGGCGAAGCCCGGCGAAACCGCCGACGGGCTGGAGAAGAAGGCCGGACAGCAGCAGCCCCCGACCGGCGTGCCCCTCACCTGGAGCACCGACTCCCATGTCTGGCAGGCCGGCTGCGGTCACGACTACGTCATCGCCAAGCCGCCGGGGCAGGTCCCGCCGCCCCCGGCCCCGCAGGACGCCGCGACCTGGGCGGCGACGCAGAACGCCGTGCACGGCCGGCAGACCCTGGTGGAGATCACGGTGCAGGGCCGGTCGTCCACGGCCGTCGTCCTGGACGCACTGCGCGTCCGTGTCGTCGGCCGTTCGGCGCCCATGGAGGGCACCAACTACGCCATGGACCAAGGCTGTGGCGGAGCGCTGACGCCGCGCTACTTCGAGGTCGACCTGGACAAGGACCGGCCCATCGCCCGCCCGGCCGACGGCAACGACACGGGCGTCACCATCCCGGCGATGCGCCTGCCGTACCGCGTGTCCGCCGAGGACCCCGAGGTGCTGCTGGTCGACGCGCGGACGGTGACCTGCGACTGCAGCTGGTACCTGGAACTGGACTGGTCGTCCCAGGGCCGCAGCGGCACGGTCCGCATCGACGACCACGGCCGCCCGTTCCGTACGACGAGCACCAAGGGGCTGGCGAACTACGCGTACGACACCTCGGCCCGCGCCTGGGTGCCGTGGGAGGAGTAGGAGGGCCCGGGGCTCACTGCGCCTCCCACACGGCGGCCGCCGTACGGTCGTCGGCGTAGCCCTTCACCCGGACCTGGGTGTCGGCGAGGAACTCGGCGAGTCCGGGCGGTTCGAGGCCGGACCACCGTCCGGTCAGGTGGGCGGCGAGTTCGGGTTCGCCGCGCAGCGGGTCGGCGAGGCCGCCGGTGCACATCAGCAGGGTGTCACCGGCGCGGGCGACGGAGGCGCGGAAGCGGAAGGGTTCGCGGAGCGGCTCGGGGGCCGGCTCGTAGGGACTCGGCGGGGTGGTGATGCCGAGGTCCATGGTGAGGCGGTCGCCCTCGGGGGTCTCGGCGGGCAGCGAGCCGAAGCCGACGACGGGTTCGCCGCTGGCATCGGTGACGCGGGGCTCGATGTCCTGCCATTCGCCGTTCCGCAGCCGGAAGAGTCCGCCCTCGCCGACGCCGAAGAAGACGCGCGTACGGCACTCGGGGTCGGCGGGGAGCAGGAGACAGCGCAGGGTCGCCGCGTACTCCTCGGGTTCGATGCCCTGTTCGGCGGCGCTGGCGCGGAGTTTGCCGAGGCTGCGGTCGGTGAGCCGGTGCAGGCCCGACTTGAGGTCACCGCGCCGCGCGGCCCTTATGTCCTCCGCGAGCCTCGCGTGACTGCGGCCGACGGCACGGCCGATCCAGTGGCAGGCCTCGGCGGCGGCGCGGTGCGCGCCCGGGGTGGCTCGGGCGCCGGTCGCCATGGCCACCAGGAGCAGGGCGTGGTCGCCGGTGCCGAAGCGGGCGGTGAGCAGGGAGTCGCGGCGGGGTTCGCCCCGGTAGCGGGCGGAGTCGCCGCGCAGGGAGACGGCCCGCAGGGTGCAGGTGCCGTAGTGGGCGCCGTCGAGCACGGTGTCGGCGACCAGGTCGTCGAGGTCGTCCGGGTCTGCGGGCGGCAGGGCGGTGGGCTCGGCGGCGTAGGTGGGAGGACCGTCGCCCACGTAGTCGAGGGAGCGGGCTGGAGGTGTGGTGGGTGCGGGCAATGCCGGTGTCGGCTGCTCGGGGACCCGGGCCGGGGGCGGTCCGGCATCGGCCGGAGGTGTCTCGACCGTGAATCCCGGCGGTTTCGGCAGACCGGGCGGAAACGCCGGCGGACGCTCCACGGGATCCGCCCCCGCCCTCGGTGACGGGACCGGGGCGCCCGTCCCCGACCGCTGGTTCACCGCCCCCGCGGCCGAGGCGAAGCGGTCGTCCAGTGAGTCGGGGGCCGCCGTCGGGCCCGTGTCCTCGGTGAGGTCTCCATACAGCTGCCCCCACCAGTCGTCCTCGCGGCCGGTGGGCCTACCCCCCTGCTGGTTCATGCCCCCAATTGTCCACCGCTCGGCCCGGATGAAAACGGGGCATCAGGAAAATCCGGCCCCGCCGGGCCACCTCTGACGGCTCGTCGGGTGAGGCCTTGAACAGGCTTGCGAAACACCGGAGGAACGCCGGGCGAAAACAGGTCGCCGGGCGGCCCCACCCCCCACGGGAGAACCGCCCGGCGACTGCCGGGTGACCCGGGCCCAGATCCCCTTCGCGCGCGTCAGCGCACGTCGTAGGCCCGGGTCACGATCTGGGTGACCGAGGCGCCGTCGGCGTCGGTCAGGACGGCCTTGAGTGTGACCGCCCTTCCTGTCGTTCCTCTGTGGTTCACCACCGCCGTCCAGTTCCCGTCGTCCTTCGGCGCGGTCCGCGCCTCGGTCCAGGTCTCGCCCTCGTCGTACGAGTACGCGAGCTCGGCCCGCGTCAGCTCACCGGGCTCGTAGCCCGCGTGGCCGGTCGCCGTGAGAGTGATCGTCTGACCGTCCTCGGCGGGGAGCGTCTTCAGGCCGTCCTCCGGCAGCGTGTACCGCGGGAACAGCAGCGGTATGCCCTGCGAGTACGCGTCCTCGTCCAGTGCGGAGCGGAAGGTCCAGGTCGTCCTCGTGCTCGTCGAACGGTTCCAGGCGCGGGCCGGGGGTCCGATCTTCGCTGTGGTGAGGGTGAGTTCGTACGTGGACTCCTCGGCCGGGACGGTGAACACCCCGAAGGGGTAGGGGCTTTCGCCGATCGTCTCGCCGCCCCGGCTCAGCGTCATGCTGCCGATGTCGCCGAAGCTGCCCCGCACGCCCTGGTGCTGCCCGTCTCCCCAGAAGCCGGGCGCCACGCCGATCAGATCGCCCTGCCGTTCGGCGGCGAGGGCCGGCCGGCCGTTGTCGTCGCGCGGGGTGGCGGGGGCGAGGACGCCGCCGTACCACTCCTCGGTGCGCCGCTCCCCCTTCGCGTACGTCCGCATCGGGTCGATCATGAACTCGCCCCAGGGGAAGCTGCTGGACACCTCGTGCTCCCAGCCGGTCGTCCCCGGCGAGTGGTACTCGGTGCGCCGGAAGGGGGCGGGCACCGTCTCCAACCCGCTGAAGTAGCCGGTCAGTCCGTTCGGGCGGGACATGGACGTCAGGTCGACGTGGTCGGTGGCGCCGCCCGCCATCGAGTTGTACGTCGCGGTGGTCGCCGCCAGCTCCCGGTCCCGGACGCGGTAGGTGCGATCGCCGTCGATCGGGCCCTGCTCCGGGAAGGCCAGGTTGTAGACGTACGGGCTCTTGGCGGTGGCCGTCCAGCGCAGGGTGACGTCCCCGTCCGAGAGCAGGGCCCTCGCCTCCTCGGCCGGGATGGCGAGGACCGGCAGCGGGCCGCCGGTGAAGCCGGCCGACGGGTACCAGCGGCCCGGGGCGTCCCGGTGGACGAGGACGGCCAGCGCACCTGCCTGCTTGGCGCGCGTCGCGACCTCGTAGGCGCTGCCGCCGTCCGGGATCCCGACCAGCGCGATCTTTCCCGCGGCCCCCGAAAGCTCCTCCTCCGTACCGGACTTGGCGTCGAACAGGGAGGCGCGGCCGGTGCCGTCGAGGTTGGCTGAGCTGTAGGACGCGGTGGTCGGATGCAGCGACTTGCCGCCGACGACGGCGAGTTCGCCGATCTGCGGGGCCGTCGCACGCCAGAAGCTGTCGAACTCGAAGTCCCCGTCCAAGGCCCGACCGGTGACGGCGGCGTAGTAGCCGCGCAGTGCGCGTCCGCCCGCCGCCGTGCCCGCGTGCAGCCAGGTACCGTCCCAGCTGCGGGCGAACCCGAGGGTGGCGCCCCGCAGTTCGGTCGGCCGGTCGGCCTTGATGGTGAGGCGGTGGGCCCTGCGCGCGTCGAGGACGACGGTCGTGTCGTCGCGGATCTCCAGCTGGGGACGGCCGAGGTGGGTGAGGGAGTCCAGGAGCGTGCCCTCGGTCTCGGGGGTCGTGATGAAGCTGGACAGGAAGTAGGCGCCTGGGCGGATCTCGTACGTCTGGTCCGTGGCCCCTTCGTTGAAGCGGCGCTGGCCGGTCGCGTCGTCGGTGCCGATGAGGTCGACGGAGGAGGCGCCGGCGGCGGGCTCGCCGAGCCGGTCGATCAGCTTCACGCGCAAGGTGACGGTCTCCGGCTGGACGTACAGCGCGAAGGGGGTGGAGACGGTGACGCCGTTCGCCGTGGCGAGGACCCGGCCGGTGACGTCGCCGTACTGCGCCCGTGTGAGGGTCGCGGTCGGGTCGATCCGCAGCGGCACCTCGGCCGTCGCGCCCGCCGGGACGGTGACCGTGCGGGCGGCGAGGCGGGCGAGGGGTGAGCGGACGGTGGAGCCGTCGTTGCCGGTGACGGCGGGCACCGTCAGCCTCAACTCCACCGCCCTGTCCGTGGTGTTGGTGTAGGGCACGGCGACACTCGTGCGGTCGCTCGTGTCCTGCGGCCAGTTGAAGGTGCCGGCCTGCAGCGCGGGTGCGCCCAGCACCTTCTGGCCGATCGCGGCGCCGACGTCGAGGCGCCCGCCGCCCGTCTCGCGCACGTCGCCGGGGATGCCCGCGTCAGCGGAGGAGACGAGGGCCGCCTTGATCCGCCGGGCACTCCAGTCGGGGTGACGCTGCTTGACGAGGGCCGCCGCGCCCGCGACATGCGGGGTCGCCATCGACGTACCGCTCATGGACCGGTACGCGTACACGCCGCGACCACCCGCCTGCGCGGCGGAGATGTCGACGCCGGGTGCGGTGATCTCCGGCTTGAGGGTGTGCGAGCCGTACGCCGGGCCGCGGCTGGAGAAGGAGGCCGTGGAGTCGTCGCGGTCGACGGCGCCGACGGTGAGGACGCTCGGGGCGCAGCCCGGGGACGAGACCGTGTTGTTGCCGGGGCCGGTGTTGCCCGCCGCGATGACGAAGAGGGTGTTCTCGCTCGACCGGGCGAGCTCCTGAGTGGCCTGGGCCATCGGGTCGGTGCAGTCGGTGCGGGCCGGGTTGCCGAGGCTCATCGAGACGACGTCGGCGCCCTGGTCGACGGCCCACTGCATGCCGGCGATGATCCACGAGGTCTCGCCGTAGCCGTAGTCGTCGAGGACCTTGCCGTTGAGGAGGGCCGTGCCGGGGGCGACGCCCTTCTTGCTGCCGTCGCTCGCGGCGCCCGTGCCGCCGACGGTGGAGGTGGTGTGGGTGCCGTGGCCCTGGCGGTCGCCGGCGTCCGGGGAGTCGGTGAAGTTCCTCGACGCGGTGACGCGGTCCTTGAGGTCGGGGTGTTCGGCGTCGACGCCGGTGTCCAGGACGGCGACCTTCGTGCCCTTGCCGTCGTAGCCGGCGGCCCACGCCTCGGGGGCGTGCACCTGACGGGTCGAACGGTCGAGGGTGGCCTTGACCTTGGCGTCGAGCCACAGCTTCTCGAGGTCGCCGGCCGCGCGGGAGCGGGGGCCGGTGACATCCGACCAGAAGTCGGCTGCCTTCTTCTTGTCGGCCTCCAGGGCCACGCCGTCGATCGGGTCGAGGACGATGCCGCGTTCGGCGCCGCGCGGGGCGGGCGGGACGGAGCGGGCGACGGAGCGGTCGTAGGTGGCGATCAGCGGGAGGGTCGCGCGGTGCGTGTCGTCGTAGCCCTGGCGGACCAGGCCGGTGACGTTGAACAGTTCCTCGTCGACCCGGCCCGCGGCGAGGGCCTCGACCGCACGCTCGGGGTAGACGTAAAGGTCGTCGCCGGAGCGGCGGGTCTGTGTGAAGGGGGTCGTACCGTCCGGGCCCGGCAGGGCGACGGCCCCGTCCCGGGTGACGAGGACCCGGTCGCCGGTGACCAGGGTGACGACCGAGCCGGCGCCGGGGGTGGCCCGGGCGCCGGTCAGCGGTCTCGGTGCGGTGTCGGCCGCGTGCGTGGGTACGGCCGGCGTCACGGCCAGGATCGCGGCGGTCGCCGCGCCCAGTGCCGTACGCGATATCGCTCTCCCCAAGATCGCCTCTTCCCGTCCTGCCGCCTGCCCGGAGACGCGAAAGCACAGGCCAAGAAGGCCCAAGTCGGGCAATGCGGGCGGTGGTTGATGCTGCGGTGGCGACACCTTGGCAGAGTGACGGGTGGTACCGCGATGATGTGCGGAGGCGGTTTTGCGCCGTGGCCGTTTTCCGCCACGGACCGGACGCGGGTGTTCGCTTGGGGAAGGGCGCGGCCAGATGCTGGGAGCCATCGGTCTCGACGAGACGCACGAGTCGGCGTACCGGGCCCTGGTGTCCGTGGGCGCCGCCGACGTACCGGATCTCGCGCGACGGCTGACCCTCGGCGAGCAGGACACCGAGCGTGCCCTGCGCCGGCTCGAGCGGCACGGGCTCGCGGCGCAGTCCTCCGCCCGGCCCGGCCGCTGGGTCGCCGCGCCGCCCGGGGTGGCGCTGGGCGCGCTGCTCACCCAGCAGCGGCACGAGCTGGAGCAGGCGGAGCTGGCGGCGGCGATGCTCGCCGAGGAGTACCGGGCGGGGGCCACCGAACCCGCCGTGCACGACCTGGTCGAGGTGGTGATCGGCGCGGCCGCGGTGTCCCAGCGCTTCCTCCAGCTGCAGCTCGGCGCGAGCGAGGAGGTGTGTGCGCTGGTCACCGGCAGCCCGGTCGCCGTCACCGGGACCGAGAACGACGCGGAGGAGCAGGCCGCCGATCGCGGTGTGAGCTACCGCGTGGTCCTGGAGCGGTCGGTTCTCGACCAGCCGCACGGCATCACCGAGCTGTCCGCCGCCCTCGGCCGTGAGGAGCAGGTCCGGGTGGTGGAGCGGGTCCCGACCAAGCTGGTGATAGCCGACCGGACGCTCGCCCTGGTGCCGCTGACCTCGCACACCGCGGAACCGGCCGCGCTGGTGGTCCACGCGAGCGGGCTGCTGGAGCTGCTGTTCGGGCTGTTCGAGTCGGTGTGGCGGGAGGCGCTGCCGGTGAGCTTCGGCCACTCCGGTCTCACCGAGCAGCAGCCGGACGGCCCCGACGACACGGATCTGGAGGTGCTCTCGCTGCTGCTGGCGGGGCTGACCGACGCGAGCGTGGCCAAGCAGCTGGACCTGGGGCTCAGGACCGTGCAGCGCCGGGTGAAGCGGCTGATGGAGCTGACCGGGGTGACGACGAGGCTGCAGCTGGGGTGGCACGTCTACGAGCGTGGATGGGTGGCGCGGGGGCGGCAGGGGTGACGGGACCGCGCCCACGGTGTGATCGCTGATCTGCGCGTTCTCCCGGGCTCCGGCACTCTGGTCAGATGGGACTTTGGGACCTCCTACTGGTCGGTCTGGTCCTCCTGCTCGGCCTGTGCGGAGTTCTGGTGCCCGGCGTGCCGGGGTCGTGGCTCGTGTGGGCCGCGGTCATGTGGTGGGCGGTGAAGGATCCGCAGCCCGTCGCGTGGTGGGTGCTCGTGGGGGCCACCGTCGTGCTGTTCCTCTCCCAGGTGGTGCGCTGGGCGCTGCCACCCCGCCGACTGCGCCCGAACTGGGCCGACCGCCGTATGACGGTGTACGCCGGTGTGGGGTCGTTCCTGGGCTTCTTCCTGATCCCCGTGCTCGGCTCGATCCCCGGCTTCATGGCCGGCGTCTACCTGGAGGAACGGCTCCGCCTCGGCCGCAGCGGCGAGGCGCGGGCCGCGCTGCGGACGGCGATGCGGTCGGGCGGGTCGAGTGTGCTGGCGGAGCTGTTCACCTGCCAGTTGATCGCGGGGGCGTGGTTGGGGGCGGTGATCTGGGGTTGATACATCGGGTCTCTCTCATCTCGCCGCTTCGCTATTGACGGCGGATGGCGCATTCCCTACGTTGCGTCCCGGGATAGCTCCGATGAATCTCCACGCAGCTGTACGAGCCGCCGGGAGGCGCCATGCCCAGCCCGTCCAGACGTACCGTGCTCGCCACCGGACCAGCTCTCGGCGGGACCCTCCTCGCCGGCGCACTGCCCGCACAGGCGAGCGCGACCACCCCGGAATCCGACGCCCCGACCCGCTCCGACCCCTGGCGCACCGTCCTCGACGACGCCGACCTCGTCTGGCGGCGCATGCCGGCCACCTGGTACGAGGGTCCCTTCCTCGGCAACGGATTCCTCGGTTCCGGCATCTACGCCGAGCCGGGTGCCGGGACCCGGGCCGTGCGCTTCAACGTCCAGCACTCCGAGGTCCAGGACCACCGTCCCGAATTCGGCTCGCTCTTCGGGCTGGCCCGCCTGCCCATCGGCCACTTCACGCTGGAGCCGGTGGGCACGATCACCGGCCTGGACTGGCGGCTGGGCCTGCGCGACGCGGAACTCACCGGCACGCTCACCACGGACCGGGGCACCCTCGCGCTGCGCGCCCTCGTGCACAACGACCGCTCGGTGCTGGCCGTCGAGGTCACCCCGAGCGCGGGCGAGCGCGGCTTCCGCTGGGTCTTCCACCCGGCGGAGGCGATCAGCCCCCGGGCGGCCTTCAAGCCCCTCCCCGCCGGCTACCGGGGCAACCCGCCCGCCGAGGTCGCCGAGCACGACGGCGTGTCGGCGGCCGTACAGCCCCTGCTGGCGGGCGGGCAGCATGTGACGGCGTGGCGGGAGCGGAGCACGGGCCGGGCACGGACGCTGTACGTCCATGTCGCGCACTCCCACCCCGGGACGACGGCGCTGGACCGGGCGCTGAAGGCCGTACGCCGCACCAGCCCGCTGCCCTACTCCGCGCTGGCGGTGACGCACCGGGCCTGGTGGCACGCCTACTACCGCAAGAGCTTCCTGTCCCTGCCCGACGCCCGGATGCAGCGTTTCTACTGGATCCAGCTCTACAAGACCGCCTCGGCCGCGCGCCGCGACGCCCCCGTGATGGCGACGAGCGGCCCCTGGCTGGAGCCCACCCCGTGGCCGAACACCTGGTGGAACCTCAACGCGCAGCTGGAGTACTGGCTGATCCACGGCTCCAACCACCTCGAACTCGACGCGATCACCCGGTCGTTGAGCGTGTTCCGCGACAATCTGGCCACGGAGACGCCGGCCCCGTACCGCGCGGACTCCCTCGGTATCCCGCGCACCACGGACCCGACCCTGATCAACGGGGCCACCGACCCGCTGACCGGCTACGGCGTCGGCGTCCCCGGCCAGGACCCGCCGACCCCCGAGGTCGGCAATCTCACCTGGGCGCTGCACAACGTCTGGCTCAGCTACCGCCACACGATGGACGAGTCGATCCTCAGGGACGTCCTCCACCCGTTGCTGCGCAAGGCGATCAACTACTACCTGCACTTCCTGGAGCCCGGCCCGGACGGAAAGCTGCATCTGCCGGCCACCTTCTCCCCGGAGTACGGCGGCGACTCACGGGACTGCAACTACGACCTGATGCTGCTGACCTGGGGCTGCCGCACCCTGCTCGACTCGGCCGAAGTCCTGGGCATCGACGACGCGCTGGCACCGCGCTGGCGGGAGGTCCTGGCACGGAGGGCGGCCTACCCGACCGACTCCAACGGCTTCATGATCGGTGCGGACATCCCCTTCGCGAAGTCGCACCGGCACTACTCGCATCTGCTCGCGGTGTACCCGCTGTACGAGCTGACCGGCCGCACGGCCGACGAACGGGCCCTGATCGAGCGGTCGTTGGCCCACTGGGTGGGCTTCGAGGGCGCTCTTCAGGGCTACACCTTCACGGGCGCGGCATCGATGTCGGCCCTGCTGGGCAAGGGCGAGGACGCCCTGAAGTACCTGGGTGAGCTGATGTCCCGCTTCGTCCAGCCCAACACCATGTACAAGGAGTCGGGCCCGGTCATCGAGACACCGCTGTCGGCGGCGCAGTCACTGCACGACATGATCTGCCAGTCCTGGGGCGGGACGATCCGCGTCTTTCCCGCCCTCCCGGCCGCCTGGGCGGACGTGACGGTGCACGACTTCCGCACCCAGGGCGCCTTCCTGGTGTCGGCGGTCCGCGAGGGCGGGGCCACGCGCTGGGTACGGCTGGCCAGCGAGGCGGGCGCGCCCTGCGTCGTAAGGCACGGCATCACGGGGCCGGTCGAGGTGCGGGACGGGCGAGGCCGACCGCTGCGGTACTCCGACGCCGGGGACGGAGCGATCCGCATCGCCCTGCGCAAGGGCGACGCGGCGCTGATCACGCCCCGGGGCACCCGTCCGGACCTGACGATCGCGCCGGTACGGCCGAACGCGGAGGCGCCGCGATGGGGGCTGCCGGCGGAGTAGGCCCAGGGCAGTAGGGCGAGCGGCCGATGCGCCGCCGGTGCGGGCGTGCTTCGCTGGCCGTATGACCGGTTTCAGCGAGGCCGAACGCGCATACCTGACGTCCCAGCGACTGGGGCGGCTGGCCACCGTGGACCCGACGGGCCGGCCCCAGGCGAATCCGGTCGGCTTCTTCCCGCAGGACGACGGGACGATCCTGATCGGCGGACGCGCCATGGGCACCACCAAGAAGTGGCGCAACCTGCGCGAAAACCCCAAGGTCGCCCTCGTCGTCGACGACCTCGTCAGCGTACGGCCGTGGCGGGTGCGCGGGATCGAGGTCCGCGGGGACGCGGAGCTCCTCACCGGCCCGCACGGGCTGGGCCCGTACTTCAGCGAGGAGGTCATCCGCATCCATCCGCGGTGGGTCCGCAGCTGGGGGCTGACGGACGACTGACGTCACGGTGCGGACTGGAGTGTGCCCTCCAGCGTGAGCAGCCGCACCTTCCGTTCGAGGCCGCCCGCGTATCCGGTCAGTGACCCGTCGGCCCCGATCACCCGGTGGCAGGGGCGCACGATCAGCAGCGGGTTGGCACCGATCGCGCCGCCGACGGCCCGCACCGCGGGACGGGAGGCGCCGATACGCGCGGCGATCTCGCCGTATGTCGTGGTGGACCCGTAGGGAACGTCGTCGAGGGCGGCCCAGACCCGCTCCCGGAACTCACTGCCGGCCGTGCTCAACCGCAGCTGGAAGTCCTTCAGTTCACCGGCGAAGTAGGCGGCGAGCTGTTCCTCGGCCGCACCGAAGAGTGCGGGGTCGCGCCGCCAGCCGTCCTGGACGGTCCGGCCGCCCTTCTGGCCGGGCACGGAGACGGAGGTCAGGGCGCCGGTGGCGGGGTCGGCGGTGAGGAGGAGGGGGCCGAGCGGGCTGTCGAGCTCGGTCCAGTGAACGGGGGTCGTGACCATCATGATTACTCCAACTCCCCTGCTGCACGCAGGTGTTGCAAAGCGTAGGAGCGCCAGGGGCGCCAGCTGTCGGGGGTGTCGACGCCGGGCGGGGCGACATCGGGGTCGCCGAGGGCACGGGTGCGGATGACGGCGACCGTACGGGCGTCGATGCCGGGCAGGGCCAGCAGCGCGCCCTGTGCCTCGTCCCGGTCGGCGCCCGGGTCCAGCCGTAGGGCACCGTCGGCGAGGGCGGCGGTGAGCGCGCCGAGGGGGCCGTGCGGCTCGGCTTCGGCGAGGACGCCGGCCTCGGGGAACAGATGGGTGAGGGCGCCGCAGGGCGCGTCGAGCGCCTTGCCGTACCGCGCCACCAGCCGCTCCGCCTCCACCGGGCCGACCAGTGCCCGAACGGCCAGTTCCTCCGCGTCGGCGGCACCGGGTGACCGCAGCCCCGGCCGGGCGGCGACCATCGGTCCGAGCCGGGGGTCGGCGCCGAGCCGCTCGTCCACGGCGTAGGGATCGGCGTCGAGATCGAACAGGCGCCGCAGCCGGTGGACGGCGGTGGTCAGGTCGCGGGGGTCGGTGAGGTGGAGGCGGGCGTCGAGCCAGCCGCCCGGGTGGGCGCCGCCCGATGCCCGGGAGGCTCCCGTCCGCTCGTCCACGGCGACGATTCCGGTGCCGTGGGGAAGGCGGAGGGTGCGCCGGTAGGTGCGACGCCCGGGCGGCCCGGACACCACCTCGACGCCGGGAACGGACTCGCGCTCCAGCTGGTCGAAGACGGCGCCGCTCCGGTAGGGGCCCCGGTGGGCAAGCCGCAGCGGTATCCCGGCCGACGGGGTGCCCGTGCGCCGAGCGTCCCGTCCGCCCCTCGGTGCGGCGGCCGCCCTCAGCTCGCTCGGCGTCGAGGCGTACACCTCCCGGATCGTGTCGTTGAACTGCCGCACACTGGCGAACCCGGCCGCGAACGCGATCTCCGTGATCGGCAGGTCGGTGGTCTGGAGCAGCACGCGCGCGGTGTGCGCCCGCTGCGCACGGGCGAGCGCGACCGGGCCCGCGCCGAGCTCGGCGGTGAGCTGGCGCTGCACCTGGCGGGCGCTGTACCCGAGCCGTGTCGCGAGCCCGGCGACGCCCTCCCGGTCGACGATCCCGTCGCCGATCAGGCGCACGGCACGGCCGACCACGTCGGCCCGCACGTTCCACGCGGCCGACCCGGGCACGGCGTCCGGCCGGCACCGCCGGCAGGCCCGGAAACCCGAGCCCTGCGCGGCGGCGGCCGTCGGGAAGAACCGCACGTTGTGCCGCTTCGGGGTGACCGCCGGGCAGCTGGGGCGGCAGTAGATGCCGGTCGTTTCGACGGCGAAGAAGAACTCGCCGTCGAACCGCCCGTCCCGGCTGCGCACCGCCTCGTACCTGGTGTCTTCGTCCGTCATGCTGTCCAGTGTCCGCCGTGCCACGGGTCGGGGCTAGCGGAAAACGGACATCTAGCCGACCCGCCCCGCGGGCACCGGAACCGTCATCGCGCCCGCCCCCGCTTCGCCTCCATCGCCGCGCGCCCTTCCGCCCCCTTCCGCTTCCAGTCCTTCTTGATCTCGGCCCTGAGCCGAGCGTCCGTCTTGGCCACGATCCACTGGTTCTCCCGCATCAGCTTGCGGTAGCTCTCCAGCCGACGCAGCGGCAGCGAACCCTCGTCGATCGCGGCCAGCACCGCGCAACCCGGCTCGCTCTCGTGCGCACAGTCGTGGAAGCGGCACCGCCCGCCCAGCTCCTCGATCTCCGAGAAGACCTGGCCGACACCGGTCTCGGCGTCCCACAGCCCGACGCCGCGCAGCCCCGGCGTGTCGATCAGGACGCCGCCGCCCGGCAGGGCGAGGAGGTTGCGCGTGGTGGTGGTGTGGCGGCCCTTGCCGTCGACGTCGCGCGCGGCCTGGACCTCCATCACGTCCTCGCCGAGCAGCGCGTTGGCCAGTGTGGACTTGCCCGCGCCGGACTGCCCGAGCAGCACGGACGTACCGCCGCCGACGACCGCGGTGAGGACGTCGAGCCCCTCCCCCAGGGTCGCGCTGGCGGTCAGCACGGGCACACCCGGCGCCGCGGTCTCCACGTCCTCGACCAGGTGCGAGAGCGTCACCGCGTCGGGCACGAGGTCGGCCTTGGTGAGGACCACGACCGGCTGTGCGCCCGACTCCCACGCGAGGGCGAGGAAGCGCTCGATACGACCGAGGTCGAGTTCGACCGCCAACGACACGGCGACGATGGCGTGGTCGACGTTGGCGGCGAGGATCTGCCCCTCGGACCGCTTGGAGGAGGTGGAGCGCACGAAGGCGGTACGGCGCGGCAGATACGTCCGTACGTAGCGCGGGTTGCCCGCGGGTTCGACGGCGACCCAGTCACCGGTGCACACGACCCGCATCGGATCGTGCGGGGTGACGAACGCCGTGTCGGCGCGTACCAGACCGTCGGCGGTGACGACGTCGCACTGCCCGCGGTCGACCCGCACGACGCGCCCGGGCAGCAGCCCCTCGGCGTCGTACGGGGTGAAAGCGTCGGCCCAGCCGGTGTCCCAGCCGTAGGGAGCCAACGCGGAGAAAACAGAGGTGGAAGTCAACGGGTGACCCTTCACAAGGGTGGCCCCGGCAGCCGCGTACCCATGACGCGGAAAGATCAGGTGAGGTCAGCCGGCGGCCACGGAGGTGGACTTGACGAACTGGATGCGGGCAGTGCTCATCGCAAAGACAGCCATCGGTCGACACCTCCTCACACACGTCCGCTCGACGGCGGCGGCCATCGGCCACCGCCCTGATCTTCCGTCACTCTAGCCCGGCCCCCGGAAGGCCCGTCAACCGGTTTACGCGCAGTGGTGCCCGTTCAGCGTGAAGTCGGCCCCGGCCGAGTTCTCACCCTCCCAGGAGGCGATGAACCCGAAGGAGAGGGCGCCGTTCGCCTGGACCGTCCGGTTGTAGTCGGCGGCCTCGGCGCTGACCCGGGAGCCGTTCTGGGCGAAGCTCGCGTCCCACATCTGGCCGACCTGCTGGCCGTCCCTGAAGGTCCAGGCGACGCGCCAGTCGTCGAGGGCCTGTTCGGTGGTGACCGTGACGGTGGCCTGGAAACCGTCGGGCCACTCGTTGACGAGGTCGTAGTCGACCTCGCAGGTCGGCGCGGCGCTCGGGGAGGGTTCCGGGTCGTCCTCACGGGCCGTGGAGGACTGGGTGCCCTGGGGTTCCGGTTCGGGGTTCTTCGGCTCGGGCGAGTCGTCCCGGGTGACGCTCTCCGAGGGGTCCGGGGAGTTCGCGGACGGCTGTGTGGCGGCGGTGACCGGCAGGGTGAAGCCGGGGTCGGCGACCGGCTGGCGGTCGGACGGGTCACCGCCCGCCGTGGCGCCGTCGCCGGTGGAGCCGCCCGGCATCATCGACACCGCGAGGGCGAGCGCGGAGACGAGGACGGCCGCGACGAGCAGGCCGCTGCGCACGACGCGCGCCTTGTTCCCACCGGGGTTCGGCGGGCCCGCGTCGGCGTCCGCCGAGCCGGGGCGCCCGGCACCGAGGCGCACTTCGGCGGCCCGGCGGCGGCGCTCCAGATAGGCGAGGCCGCCCCAGCCGATCACTCCGCCGGCGAGAGCGCCGGGCAGCCCGCCGCCGTGCAGCCGCAGACAGGCGGCGGCCTCGGCGCACTGGACACAGGTGGCGAGGTGCCGGGAGAGGTCGTCGGGAGTGTCGGCGCCGTGCGAGCGGGTGACGGCGTCGAGGAGGCGGGCGTAGCTGCGGCACCGCGCGTCCATCGGCGTGTCGAGGTGGTTGCGCTGGCAGCGGTCCCGGAACAGGCCGCGGACCTGGGCGAGTTCATCGGCGACGGTGGCCGGGTCGAGGCCGAGCCGCCGGGCCACGACGGTCTGCGGCAGCGCCTCCACCTCGGCCAGCCACAGCAGCGCGGCGTCCGGCTCCTGCATGTCGCGCAGTCCGCGCAGCGCGAGCGGGCGCTGGAGCGGGAGGCCGGTGTAGCGGGCGGCCTTGTCGGAGTTGAGCCACAGGCGCAGGTCGGGGTCGAGTTCGTGGCCCTGGCCGTTCTGCTCCCAGGCGGCCGCCGCGGTGCGTACGGCGGTCAGGAGGAGGGGGATCCGCGGCAGCCGGGCCGGGCGGCGGCCGGCGCTGCGGAGGGTTGCGGTCTCGGCCTCACGGGCCTCGCGTATACCGGCGGAAAACGCCTCCGCGGCCAGCTGGTTGGCGGCCGAGGACCCGGCCGTGCACAGATCGGCGTACGACAGCACGGCGTCCCAGCACTCGGAGAACAGCGCTGCCTCGGTGGCGTCCTGGGGGGTCGGCAGGTCAGGCATGAGTCTCCTGCATGACGTGCGAGGTCAACTCGCCATATTGGCAATGGAGTTGGGGGGAACCTCGCGGCAGGGCATGAGCCTTTCACGTATTCAACACAACTGACAAGCGCCGTGTTCAAATGTCATGACAGACCGTCGCGCCCCCACAACCACACCCAGTTGTACGCACGCGAGCCCCGTCTGTCTCACCCGTACCGCCGCCTAGGCGGTCGTGGACTCCTCGGCGGGCAGGCTGTCCATGAAGGAGCTCACGGAGAACACCGCGCGGCCGGGGCCGGGCTGACCGTAGCCGGGGGGCGAGGACAGGCCGAAGTCCTCCATCGTCTGGCGATAGGCCTGGAGCAGCCGGATGTGGTACTCCAGCGGCGCGCCCTGCGGATTGGCCTTGCCGAGCGGGGTCGTCGGCTCGGGGCACCAGGTGGTGAAGCGGGGCGTGATGCCGTGGGACATGAAGAAGCGCAGGCCCTCGGTGGTGGACGCGATGGCCTCGTCGACGGTGTTGAAACCGAAGGGCTGCGCCATCTCCACGCCGGCCACGAAGTTGGGGATGACATTGCGGGCGCCGAAGATCTCGGCCGAGTCGAGGATGCGCTTGTGCCACTCGTCGCGGCCGACGTAGCGCTCCTTGCCGGGGCAGTACATCTTGAACAGGTACTCGTCCCACACCTCGTAGTTGGGGTGGTAGATCTGCACGCCGTAGTCCTTGAAGCGCTGGACGTCGTCCTTGGGCAGCGCCTGGGCGACGACCTTGCCGATCCAGCGGCCCGGGAAGTGCTCCTCGATGGCCTTGGCGTACATGCCGTAGAAGTCGGCCTCGTCGCGGCCCTGCAGCTTGGAAGTGATGGCTCCGCCGGTGAGCGTGTACGCGGTCGACGCCTTGGCGGTGTCGTACCGGTTGATGATCTCCAGCGCCTCCAGGACCTCGTCGACGTCCTTAACACCGGTGTACGGCCGCCCGGCCGCCTTGTGCTGGCGCCAGTTGTGGTTGATGTCGCAGTACTGGCACTCCTCCTTGGCGCCGAAGTACTGGCAGACCCGGAAGACCGTGAGGTAGATCAGGTAGCCCCACTGGATGGTGGGGGCGACCTCCATCACCGACTTCCCGTTGGCGAGGGTGTGCCGGTAGTACTCCGGCATGGGCGGTACGCCGACGTCGGAGATCCGCTTGCCGTCGAGGTAGAGCCCGAGCACGCCGTCCTCGTCGGCCGCGACCCGATACGGCGACGACGGGTTCACGCGCACCGAGACGACGGTGCGGCGCAGGTCGTACGGGCCGCCGGTGAGGATGATCTCCTCCGGCGGGCGGCGCAGCGCGGCCTCGCCCAGCTCGGGCAGCGTGCCGTGGTCGAAGGAGAAGATGAAGTACGACTTCGGCTTGACCTCGCCGTTCTCGTTGTCGCTGAGGGCGGACGGGTCGAAGGCCACCCCGCCACGGAGCAGATCCTCCTTGAAGACGGCTTCCCGCGGAACGTGCGGGAATCGCTCCATCAGGTCCTCGACCAGTGCGGTGCGGCTGCCCATCCGTAATCTCCTCCCGGCTCAGGCGTACGACTCCTCACGGTATGCCCCCGCCCGGCCGTCCGCGGCGCCGGGTCCCCCTCGGGGCGGGTCGCGGCCGCGCGGCCTGCCCAGGGGCTGGAGGCAAGGGTCCGGTCTTCCGCCCGGCGGCGGTGGGCGGGCGGCCCTGAGCCTCCCGTCCCCGCGCCTCAGGCAAAGTGACGGAGATGACTTGGGAAAGCGGTCTCCACCGTGGGCAGCCGCGGATGAGAGGGTCAGCGCACAGGCACTCACCTGGAAGGACGGCGAGGATGACCGACACGATCACCAACTGGGCGGGCAACATCACCTACACCGCCAAGGAACTGCACCGGCCGTACTCGGTCGACGCGATCAGCGCCCTGGTGGCGGGCAGCGCGAAGGTGCGGGTGCTGGGCAGCGGGCATTCCTTCAACCGGATCGCCGAGCCCGGCCCCGACGGCGTCCTGCTGTCGATCGCCGACCTGCCGCCGGTGATCGACGTGGACCGCGCGGCCCGTACGGTACGGGTCGCGGGCGGCGTGCGGTATGCCGAACTCGCCCGCACGGTGTACGCGCACGGCCTCGCGCTGCCCAACATGGCGTCCCTGCCGCACATCTCGGTGGCCGGCTCGGTCGCCACCGGCACCCATGGGTCGGGGATCGGCAACGGCTCGCTGGCCACGTCCGTGCGGGAGGTGGAGCTCGTCACGGCGGACGGTTCGGTGGTGACCGTCGGCCGGGACGACCGGCGGTTCGGCGGCGCCGTCACCTCACTGGGCGCCCTCGGCGTCGTCACCGCGCTCACCCTCGACCTGGAGCCGTCCTTCGACGTCGAGCAGCACGTCTTCACCGAACTCCCGCTGGACGGGCTGGACTCGGCGTCGTTCGAGACGGTGATGTCGTCGGCGTACAGCGTGAGTCTGTTCACCGACTGGCGCGAGCCGGGCTTCCGGCAGGTGTGGCTCAAGCGGCGCACCGACCAGGCGCTGCCCGACTTCCCCTGGGCCGCGCCCGCCACCGAGAAGCTGCACCCGGTGCCGGGGATGCCCGCGGTCAACTGCACCGAACAGTTCGGGGTGCCGGGGCCGTGGCACGAGCGACTGCCGCACTTCCGTGCGGAGTTCACGCCGAGCAGCGGGGCCGAGCTCCAGTCGGAGTATCTGCTGCCGCGCGAGCACGCCGTGGCGGCGCTGCGTGCGATCGACGGGATCCGGGGCACGCTCGCTCCTGTGCTCCAGACCTGCGAGGTGCGTCTGGTCGCGGCCGACGGGCAGTGGCTCAGCCCCGCCCACGGACGGGACACCGTGGCCCTGCACTTCACCTGGATCGAGGACACCGCCGCCGTGCTCCCGGCGGTGCGGCGGCTGGAGGAGGCGCTGGACGCCTTCGCGCCGCGGCCGCACTGGGGCAAGGTGTTCGCGCTGCCGGCCCAGGTCGTGCGCGGGCGGTATCCGAGGCTGGCCGACTTCCGGGCGCTGGCGCGGGAGCTGGACCCGGCCGGGAAGTTCGCCAACGCGTTTGTGCGCGATATCCTCGACGACTGATACTCGCCAGTACCCCCACACCGGGCGCTTCCAGCGGAAAGACTTTCTACAGCCCCTTTCCTAACCCCTTGTAGAAAGTCCGCGCACGCCATAGCCTTGCGCCGCGCCGGTGCCTACGACGACCCGGCCTGGACTGTGAAGGGACGGGGGCACCTCCGGTGAAGCGCACCTCACGTGACATCCGCACCGCGAACCGCTACGAGGTGCTGCGCCAGATCATCGCCTCGTCACCCACCTCCCGGCAGGAACTGGCGGCCTCCACCGGTCTGTCCCTCGCCACGGTCGCCACGCTCGTGGGCGAGCTGCTCGACCTCCGGATGATCACGGAAGTCGGGTTCGAGGACTCGGCCGGCGGCCGCCCGCGCGGGCTCGTGGCCGTCAACGCCTCCGGGGGCGCGCTGATCGGCGTCGACATCGCGGAGACGTACGTCCGGGTCGAGCTCTTCGATCTCGCGCTGAACGTCCTGGCCCGCGCCGACGAGGACATGCGCCCCGGCGAGAGCCGCCCCGAGCAGGTCGTCGGCCATGTAGCCGCCGCCGTCGGCTCGGTGGTCGCGCAGGCCGGCGTGGAGGGCGCGCGGGTGCTCGGCGTGGGCGTGAGCGTGCCGGGTCAGGTGGACCGGGACACCGGTGTCTCCGAGTACGCGCCCAACTGGGACTGGCACGACGTGCCGCTGCTCGATCTGCTCGCCGAGCATGTCGCCTACCCGCTCTACATGGACAACCCGCTGCGCGCCAGCGCGGTGGCCGAGCTGTGGTTCGGTGCCGCGCGCGGTCGCGGGGACGCCGTGGTGGTCAACCTCGGCACCGGTGTGGGCGCCGGGCTCGTGCTCGGCGGCGGGCTGCACCGGGGCGTGAGCAACAGCGCCGGCGAGTGGGGCCATACGACGCTCGTGCTGGACGGTCGGCTGTGCCACTGCGGCAACCACGGCTGCGTCGAGACGTATGTCGGCGCGCCCGGGATCATGGTGAACCTGCGCGAGCTGGCCGCCGACAGCCCCCTGCTGCACCCGGAGGACCAGACGGCGACGATCGACGCGCTGGCCCGCGGGGTCGCGGCGCACGATCCGGTGGCGCTGAAGGTGGTCCGGGACACCGCCCGTTACCTGGGCGCCGGGATCGCCGATCTGGTGAACCTCTTCAACCCCGAAGTCGTCGTGCTGAGCAGCTGGGTCGCCGCGACCCTCGGCGAACCGCTGCTGCACGAGGTGCGCGAGGCCGTGGCCCGGCACGCGCTCAGGCGGCCGCTCGCCGCCACCCGGATCGTCCTCTCCCCCATCCCCACCGACCCGGTCTGCCTGGGCGCGGCGACGTTCGCGCTGGAGGGCGCACTGCAGTCCGTGGGGCAGAGGACCGCAGCAAAACGCACCACCCCCGCAAGGAGCCGTACCGCACCGCCTTCATGACGACGGAAGGGATGCACGTGACTCTGCCCCGCACGAACCCCCACCCCCACCCCCGCAGATCGGTCCTGCTGACGGCCGCGGCCGCGCTGGCCGTCGCGGGCCCCCTCATATCCGCCCCGGCCGCGGGCGCCGCCGGCACCCCGGCGGCCGAGGTCTCGCCGCACGCCGCCCAGGCCATCGACAACATCGGGGCCTCCGGCGCCTGGTGGGTCAACGACCTGAAGAACTTCGACCCCAAGATCCAGGCCCGGGTCGCCAAGCTGCTGTTCTCCTCCGGCGGCCTGGACCTGAGCGCCTACCGCTACAACATCGGCGGTGGCGGCACCGACGTGACCTACGCCCCGCGCGCCCCCGAGGACTTCCTGGGCGCCGACGGCACATACGACTGGAGCAAGGACAAGGCGGGCCGTGCGTTCCTGTACGCCGCCGCCGAGTACGGCGTCGAGGACCTGATCGCCTTCGTCAACAGCGCGCCCGCCCGGTGGAAGACCAACGGCAAGAGCTGTGGCGGCTACCTGAAGGCGGAGAACGAGCAGGACTTCGCGAAGTACGTCGCGGACGTCACCGGTCACTTCGCCAAGCAGGGCGTGAAGATCGACTACATCAGCCCGTTCAACGAGCCGACGAACAGCTTCGACTCCTGCGGCCAGGAGGGCATGCTCGTCGACGTGCCGCAGCGCGACGACATCGTGCGGACGCTGGGCGCCGAACTGCAGGCCCGCAAGCAGAAGACCGGCATCATCGCCGACGAGTCGACCAGCACGGTGAAGTTCAACGACGAGGTCCCGCGCTGGATCAACGAGCCGGGCACCGCCCAGTACGTCGACAAGCTGGCCCATCACACCTACGACAACCCGTCCGACGCCAACCGCGCGAAGGTGTACGAGACGTCGAAGTCGGTCGGCAAGACGTCCTGGTCCACCGAGATCTGCTGCTTCGGCAAGGGCGGCACCGGCTGGGCGCAGGAGTACGACCCGACCATCGACGGCGGTCTGAGCCTGTCGCGGATCATCTACAAGGACTTCGCGACCGCGCACGACTCGGCGTTCCACTGGTGGGTCGCCCTGTCGGAGATGATCGGCTCCGACCCGCTCGCCAAGAACGACCAGGGCTGGAACGACGGCCTGATCTACTACGACCCGAACTACGCCGCCAACGGCAACCAGACGCTGTACTTCACCAAGCGGTACTACGCGCTCGGCCAGTACAGCAAGTTCGTGAAGCCGGGCTCGGTCATGCACGACGTGACGGGGCTGCCGGAGGGCGTAGAGGCCTCGGCGTACGACCGGAACGGCAAATGGGTGGTCGTGGTCAACAACCACAACACCACCGACACCGACCTGAACCTGCACTTCAACAGCAGGTCGCCGATGCGGGCGGCCAAGGCGGTCCGCACCTCGGCCGACGAGAACTGGGCGAACGTCGCGAGGCCCTCGGTGAAGGGCGGCACGGTGTCCGCGGCGCTGCCGGCCCGCTCCATCACGACGTACGTCCTCGACCAGAAGCCGTTCGGCGGCACCTCGGCGGTGACCGGTGCCTGGCAGGGCGAGCAGTCCGGCAAGTGCCTGACCGCGGACGCCTCGGGTGCGGTGATCGGCACCTGCACGGGCGGGGCCGAGCAGTCGTGGTCGTACGACCGGCGGGGTGCGCTGAAGGGCGCCGACGGCTATCTGACCGTGGGGAGTTCGGGACTGGCGGCGGCCGCCGACTTCACCGGTGACGCCGGGCAGCGGTGGCTGCTGAACTCCAACGGGCAGATCGTCAGCGAGGCTTCGGGCAAGTGCCTCGACGTCGGCGGGCAGGCGACCGCCGACGGCAGCAAGGTGGGCGTCCACACCTGCAACGGCGGCACCAACCAGGCCTGGTTCCGGGAGTAACTCCCCTCTCCCGCAAGGGGGTTGCGGGCCACTGGTGCGTCGGCTCGCAACCCCCTCACGTCCGGTATCCCGAACGTTGCGCAACGCTTCGTGCAGACTTCGTCCAACCCCTTGCCGAAGCCTTAGTCGAAGGTTAACGTCCCGCACCACACCCCCATTTGAGCCATCTGGCGCTGAGCCGCATCAGCCATGGCGCATCGCCGCAGCCGTACTCGAGACAAGGACGTCACCATGTCGGCACTGAGCAACAGCAACTGGGACCGCCGAACCGTTCTGCGAGCCGCGATGGGCCTGGCCGCGGCCGGCGGGCTCGCCGCGTGCGGCGGCAACAACGGCCGTGGCGGCGGCTCCGGTTCGGGCGTCGATCTGAACCAGTACTTCCACGCGTACGGCGAGGCGGGTGTCGAGCAGGCGGTCAAGAAGTACGCGAAGGCCTACGACAAGGCCGGCGTGACCACCCAGTGGATCACCGGCAGCAACTTCGAGCAGAAGCTCTTCGCCGCGCTGCTGACCAAGAACGCGCCGGACGTCTTCGAGTTCCACCCGCAGATCCAGCTCATCAAGAGCGGTCAGGTGGCCGACCTGACCGACATCATCGACCCGGTCAAGGACGACTTCAACCAGGCCGACATCACCTCGCACACGGTCGACGGCAAGATATACGGCGTCCGGATGATCGACGACCCGCAGTTCTTCTTCTACCGGCCATCACTCTTCGAGAAGGCGAAGGTCGAGGTGCCGACCACGCTGGAAGAGCTGATCGAGGCCGCCGACAAGCTCACCACCAGCAAGGTCAAGGGCGCCTTCCTCGGCAGCGACCTGACCCCCGTCCAGCACAACCTGATCTGGTCGGCCGGCGCCGAGACCCTCACCGCGGACAACAAGCCCGCGTTCAACACCGACGCCGTCGCGGACGGCCTGGGGCAGCTGCGCTCTCTGTTCACCAGCGGCAACCTGCTACTCGGCGCCCCGACCGAGTGGTGGGACCCCTCGGCCTTCACCCAGGGCCTGACGGCGATCCAGTGGTGCGGCATGTGGGCCATGCCGGCCATGCAGCAGGCCCTCGGCGACGACATCGGCGTCTTCCCCTTCCCGAAGGTCGGTTCGGCCGGCAAGGAATCGGTCTACAACGGCGGCTGGTCGATGTTCGTCAACGCCAAGGGCAAGAACGTCGACGCGGCCAAGGAATACGTGAAGTGGCTGTGGATCGACCAGAAGAAGTACCAGGAGGACTTCGCCACCTCCTACGGCTTCCACATCCCGCCGCGCACCTCCCTCGCCGAGTCCGCGACCAAGCTGAAGTCCGGTCTGCCGGCCGAGGGCGTGAAGCTGTTCAACGAGTTCGGCCACTTCGACAACATCGGCTGGACCCAGGCCATGATCGCCGCGTTGAACGACGTGATGGCGAACTCCGTCCGCAAGGACGACGACCCGAAGGCCCAGCTCGACGCGTGTGAGAAGAAGGTCGACGCCGAGCTCAAGAAGCTCTTCGGATAGACCACCGGACGGATCTCGACATGTCGACCACCACCGAACAAGGGGTCGCCTCCCCCGCCCCGGCCAAGGTCTCCAAGGACCGGCCGCGGCGGGGCCTCAGGGCGAGCAGCACCCTCAACTTCTGGCTCTTCACCGGTCCGTTCCTGATCGGCCTGGTGATCTTCGTCTTCGTGCCCATCGGCTGGAGCATCTGGCTCAGCTTCTTCGAGGCACGCTTCACCGTCACGCCGAGCGAGTTCGTCGGCCTCGACAACTACCGGCAGATCCTGACCGACACGGACTTCCTGAACTCCCTGGTCACCTTCACCGTGTTCGCGGCGTTCATCGTGCCCGCCACCTGGGCCATGTCGCTGGGCCTGGCGCTGCTGGTCAACCGGCTGCGGTTCATGCGGGCGTTCTTCCGGTCGGTGTTCTTCCTGCCGACCGCGGTCAGCTATGTCGCGGCCGCGCTGATCTGGAAGATGTCGCTCTTCAACGGCGTCCGCTTCGGCCTGGCGAACACCGTCCTCAGCTGGTTCGGCATCGACAACATCGCCTGGCTCGCGGTTCCCGACCCACCCTGGTACTGGCTGGTCATCGTGACCGTACGCCTGTGGCTCCAGTCGGGTTTCTACATGATCCTGTTCCTGGCGGCGCTGCAGAACATCCCACGGGAGCTGTACGAGGCGGCCGCCATCGACGGCGCCAAGCCGGGCTGGCAGACCTTCCGGTACATCACGCTGCCGCAGCTGCGGGCGACCTCGACCGCGGTGATCCTGCTGCTGCTCATCGCCGCCTACCAGGCGTTCGACGAGTTCTTCAACCTGCTCTCCAAGGCCACCTGGGGCCAGCCGCCGCTGGTCGAGCTGTACAAGATGGCCCTGGGAGAGAACCAGAACTACGGCGTGGGCAGCGCGGGCGCGGTCGTCCTGACCCTGCTGATCTGCGTCGTCACGCTGTTCCAGGGCAAGATCATGGGCTTCGGAAGGGGTGAGGAGTCCAAGTGACCACCACGGCACCCGACCTCGGGAAGGCGACGAAGCCGGCCAAGGCCAGGCGCGGCGGCGGCGTCATCGGCAACACCGGCCTGTACATCGCGGCCGGCCTCGCGGCGCTCCTCTTCCTGATCCCCTTCTATCTGATCGTCCGCAACGCGCTGATGACGGACCCGGAGATCACGGGCGAGAACTGGAAATGGTTCCCCACGGACATCCAGTGGGGCAACATCACCGAGCCGTTCGACGACGTCACCGTCGACTTCGCCCGGTCCCTGTGGAACTCCGTGGTCGTGGCCGTCCTGCACACCACGGGCATCCTGCTGATCTGCTCGATGGCCGGCTACGGCCTGGCCCGTATCCCGTACAGGCACGCCAACAAGGTCTTCTACGCCGTCCTGGTGACCCTGATGGTTCCCACGGCGGTCACCTTCGTGCCGAGCTTCGTCCTCGTGTCGTCCCTCGGCTGGGTGGACAGTTACCGGGGTCTCATCATTCCGGGCCTCTTCAGTGGTTTCACCTGCTTCCTGTTCCGGCAGTACTTCCTGGGGTTCCCCAAGGAGCTGGAGGAGGCGGCACGCGTGGACGGGCTCGGCTACTGGGGTGCGTACTGGCGTGTCGTCGTACCGAACTCGCTGAACTTCTTCGCGGCGATCGCCACGATCACGTTCATCAACGGCTGGAACGCCTTCCTGTGGCCGCTGGTCATCGGCCAGGACCCCAGCGCCTGGACGGTCCAGGTCGCGCTCTCGTCGTACATGACGAACCAGACCGTCAACTACCACCTGATCTTCATGGCCACGGCCATTTCCATCCTGCCCCTGGTGTTCGTGTTCCTCTTCCTTCAGCGCTGGCTGGTACAGGGGATCGCACAGACCGGCATCAAGGGCTGAGCAAGGAGACCGATGTCTTTCCGCACCACCCGCTCCGTCGCATACGTCGAGGACGTCTCGCCCGGCACCGGGGCCCTCCCGCCCCGCGCCTGGTACGCCACCTCGGACGCGAAGTCCCTGTCGCTGAACGGTGACTGGCGCTTCCGTCTGTCGGCGACCGCCGATGCCGAGGACGACTCCTTCGCCGCGCAGGGGTACGACGCCGGGGACTGGGCCGAGGTCACGGTCCCCGGCCACTGGGTCCTCCAGGGCGACGGCGCGTTCGGCTCACCCATCTACACCAACCATCTCTACCCCTTCCCGGTGGACCCGCCGCATGTCCCGACGGAGAACCCGACCGGCGACCACCTGCGGGTCTTCGACCTGCCGGACGACTGGCCCGCCCTGGACGACGGCGCCGTGGTGCTGCGCTTCGACGGCGTGGAGTCCTGTGCCCGTATCTGGCTGAACGGCACGGAACTCGGTGAGTTCAAGGGCTCGCGTCTGCCGCACGAGTTCGCGGTCGGGGAGCTGCTGAAGCCGTCCGGCAATGTGCTCGCCGTGCGGGTGCACCAGTGGTCGGCGGGCTCCTACCTGGAGGACCAGGACCAGTGGTGGCTGCCCGGCATCTTCCGTGATGTCACCCTGCTGCACCGCCCGGCGGGCGGCGCGGGCGACTTCTTCGTGCACGCCTCCTACGACCACGACACGGGCGAGGGCACCCTGCGCGTCGACTCCGACGTCGACGGGCGGGTGTCCGTGCCCGCCCTCGACATCGATGTCGCGACCGGCGAGCCGGTCACGGTCACGGTCGAGCCGTGGTCGGCGGAGACGCCGAGGCTGTACGACGGCGAGCTGATCACCGCGGGTGAGCGCGTGCCGCTGCGCATCGGCTTCCGTACGGTCGTCCTGGAGGACGGCCTGATCAAGGTCAACGGCAGGGCGATCCTGTTCAAGGGCGTCAACCGGCACGAGTGGCACCCCGAGAAGGGCCGCGCCCTCGATCTGGAGACCATGCGCGAGGACGTGCTGCTGATGAAGCGGCACAACCTCAACGCGGTGCGCACCTCGCACTACCCGCCGCACCCCGCCTTCCTGGACCTGTGCGACGAGTACGGCCTGTGGGTCATCGACGAGTGCGACCTGGAGACCCACGGGTTCACCGAGCAGGGCTGGCGCGACAACCCCGTCGACGACGACCGCTGGACACCGGCCCTGCTGGACCGCGCGGCCCGCATGGTCGAACGCGACAAGAACCACCCGTCGATCGTCTTCTGGTCGCTCGGCAACGAAGCCGGCACCGGTCGCGGGCTGACCGCGATGGCCGAGTGGATCCACGGCCGGGATTCCTCGCGGCTCGTGCACTACGAGGGCGACTGGAACTGCCGCGACACCGACGTGTACTCGCGGATGTACGCCTCCCACGCCGAGGTCGAACGGATCGGGCAGGGCTTGGACGGCGGTCCCGGCAAGCGGCGCGAACTGCCCTTCATCCAGTGCGAGTACGGGCACGCGATGGGCAACGGACCCGGCGGACTCGCCGACTACCAGCGGCTGTTCGGGGCCCACGACCGGATCCAGGGCGGCTTCATCTGGGAGTGGATCGACCACGGCGTCAAGCACCCCGAGCTGGGCTTCGCCTACGGCGGCGACTTCGGCGAGGAACTGCACGACGGCAACTTCGTCTGCGACGGGCTGATCTTCCCGGACCGGCGGCCCTCCCCCGGGCTCGTCGAGTACAAGAAGGTCATCGAACCGGTCCGCATCGAGGGCGCGGACGGCACGGTGCGGGTGACCAACGCGTACGACTTCGCCGACCTCTCGCACCTGGAGTTCGAGTTCTCGTACCAGGTGGACGGAATGCCCACGGGCGCACACACGCTCACCGTGCCGCCGCTCGCGCCGGGTGAGTCGGCGGAGGTCAAGCTGCCGGCACCCGCCCCCGACGGCAACGGCGACGAGGTCCAGTGGACGGTCCGCGCGCTGCTCGCCGAGGACACCCTGTGGGCGGACAAGCGCCACGAGGTGGCCTGGGCGCAGCGGACCGTCGCACCGCGCGCGCCCCTCGCACCGGCCACCGGCGCCGCGCCCTCGGCCGAAGGCGACCGGATCCTGCTCGGCCCGGCCGTCTTCGACGCCCGCACGGGCGCCCTGCGGTCGCTCGGCGGGGTGGACATCACCGGTCTGCGCCTGGACGTGTGGCGCGCCCCCACCGACAACGACGAGGGCGCGTCCTGGCAGGACGACACCCGGTACGGCGTGCTGTGGCGGAAGCTGGGCCTGCACCGTATGCGGCACCGGCTGGACGGCGTGGAGACGGATGCGGACGCGCTGACGGTACGCACCCGGGTGGCGCCCGCCGCCCGTGAGGTGGGCCTGCGCACGGACTACCGCTGGACGTCCGACGGCACCCGGCTGCGCCTGACCGTCTCGGTCGTCCCCGAGGGCGACTGGAAGGTGCCGCTGCCCCGGCTCGGCGTACGGTTCGGGCTGCCTGCGGACTCCGTCGGGTTCGCGTCCTGGTTCGGCAGTGGCGGCGAGGCGTACCCGGACACCAAGGCCGCGGCGCAGCTCCTGCTGTGGGACGCGAGCATCGACGAACTCCAGACGCCGTACGTCCGCCCGCAGGAGAACGGTGCCCGGTCCGACGTCCGCTGGGCGCAGCTCGGCGGCCTGCGGATCGACGGCGACCCGGAGTTCTGGTTCAGCGCGCGGCCCTGGACCAGCGAGCAGCTGGACGCGGCGCGGCATCTGACCGACCTCACGCCGGGCGACACGGTCTGGGTCAACCTCGACCACGGCCAGCACGGCATCGGCTCGCAGTCGTGCGGGCCGGGTCCGCTGCCGCAGTACTTCCTCAAGGCCGAGCCTGCCAGGTTCTCGTTCGTGTTCTCGACCGCCGAGTCCACCGAGTGAGACACCTCGGTGAGAATGCTGTAAATCGATTGACCGATTGATCGACTTTCCGGGACCGTCGGAAGGTCACCAGCGGCCGGTCGGCAGCCATGCCGACCGGCCGCGACTTGCGTTCACGGCAAGGGAGTTGATGCCACTTGATTGGCAATATCGAGGTTCGCGGTCTGTCCCGAACCTTCCACACCACCGTCCGCCGCCCCGGCTTCGCCGGCGCGCTGCGCTCTCTCGTCAACCCGGAGAAGGTCGCCAAACACGCCGTCTGCGACGTGACCTTCTCCGTCGCCCCCGGCGAACTCCTCGCCCTGCTGGGCCCGAACGGCGCCGGCAAGTCCACCACCATCAAGATGCTCACCGGCATCCTCACGCCCACCGCCGGCGAGGCCCGGGTCGCGGGCGTGGTGCCGTACGAGGAGCGTGAGCGCAACGCCCGCAACATCGGCACGGTGTTCGGGCAGCGCACCCAGCTGTGGTGGGACCTGCCGGTGCGCGAGTCGTTCGCGATCCTGCGGGACATCTACGAGGTGCCGAAGGCCGAACACGCGGCGCGACTGGCGGAGTTCGACGACATCCTCGACCTCTCCTCCTTCTGGGACACCCGCGTCCGTCATCTCTCCCTCGGCCAGCGGGTGCGCTCCGACCTGGCCGCCGCCCTGCTGCACGACCCGCCGGTGGTCTTCCTCGACGAGCCGACCATCGGCATGGACGTGGTGGTGAAGGAACAGGTGCGGGAGTTCCTGCGGCACCAGGTCGAGGAGCGCGGCCGTACGGTCCTGCTCACCACCCATGACATGACGGAGGTCGAGCGGCTCGCCGAGCGGGTGGTGCTGATCAACCACGGGCGGCTCGTCCTGGACGGCACGCTCGACGAGATCCGCCGCAAGTTCGGCTCGACCTGGCAGGTGCGGGTGACGCTGGCCGACCCGCACACCGAGGTCGGCCCGCTGCCGGGCATCGCGCTGCTGCGCCGCGAAGGCCCGGAGGCCGTGTTCGGACCGGACGGCCCCGACGCCCCGACCGTGCACCAGGCGCTGAAGCAGGTCATCGAGCGGTACGAGGTGACCGACCTCGCGCTCCACGAGGCGGACCTGGAGGACGTGATGCGGGCCGCGTACGTCCATGCCGGGCCCGCCGCGGAGGGAGCCTGATGGCCTCCGTCCTGCACGGCTGGCGGGCGGCCCGTGTCACCCCGCTCGGCGAGTTGCACACACCGCCCCGGATGACGGCCGTCCTGCTGCGACTGACCGTCCAGGTGGTCCTGGTGGCGTCGCTGTGGCGCGGCCTGTACGCCCACACCGGTACGACCGCCGGACTGACCCGCGACCAGGCGGTCACGTACGCCGTCCTGGCCGTACTGGCCTCCCGGCTGCGCGAGTTGGACCAGTACGCGGGCCGGGACACGGTCATCCAGCACATGCACTTCGGCACGATCGTCTACTGGTACCTGCGCCCGCTGCCGCCCCAGCGGTACTACGCCGTGCGCGCGCTGGGAGAGCAGCTGTACGGCCTCGCGTGGGCGCTGTTCGGATATGTGATCTGCCTGGCCGCGGGGGTGGTCGAGCCGCCCCGGTCCGCCGTGGTGGCAGGGGTGTTCGCGCTGAGCATGCTGCTGGGCCAATGGGTCCTGTACTACGTCATGCTTCTCCTGGACCAGATGTGCTTCTTCACCATCCGCAACAACTCCGCGATGCTGATCCTGATCTTCGCGCAGAACCTGCTGTCCGGGGTGTACGCGCCGCTGTGGTTCTTCCCGGACTGGTTCATCACGGTGAGCGGCTTCCTTCCCTTCCAGGCGACGCTGAGCGTGCCGCTGTCGATCTACGTCGGCCGGATCGAAGTGTCCGACGCGGGGGCGCAGTTGGCCGTCCAGGCGGCCTGGGTGGTGGTGCTGGCGCTGTGCACCCGGTGGGTGTGGCGGCGGGCGGCGCGGCGCGTGATCTCGCAGGGAGGCTGAGATGTCGTCGAAGACCGTGAAATCCCTGCGCATCGTGTGGCGCATCTCGCTGCTCAACATCCGTGCCGCGATGGAGTACCGCACCGAGTTCCTGCTGAACATCGCGATCGGCGCGATCTGGCAGATGTCGGTGATCGTGTTCGCGACGGTGCTGCTGGCCCGGTTCACGGGGATGGGCGGCTGGGACAGCTCGGACGTACTGCTGATCCCGGCGATCCGGATGCTCGCCCATGGTCTGTTCGTGCTGTTCCTGGGCCGCATGCACTTCATCGGCCGGCAGGTCCAGGAAGGGCGGATCGACATCTATCTGCTGCGCCCGATGCCGGTGCACCGCCAGGTCCAGCTCGACTACTTCCCCACCAACGCGATCGGCGACCTGACGGTCGCGGCGGGCCTGATGGCGGGCGCGCTCGGCCGCAGCACGCTGGACTGGTCGGCGGACCGTGTCCTGTATCTGATCGCCGCGATCATCGGCGGCATGCTCCTGGAGGCGGCCCTGTTCACGGCCGTGGCCGCCGCGTGCCTGCGCTACCCGGCCGCCGACCACTGGGGCCGCTGGCTGGAGGAACTCCTCGGCACCTTCGGCAGCTACCCCCTGAACGTCCTTCCGAAGGCGGTGGGCGGCTTCCTCACCTTCGCCCTCCCGCTCGCGTTCGTCGCGTACTTCCCGGCGGCGGTCCTCACGGGCCACGACACCGCCGTTCCGTACTGGCTGGCAGCGTCGTCGCCGCTGCTGGGGCTGGTGGCGTATCTGGGGGCGCGGGGGCTGTGGCGGTGGGCGCTCGGGCACTACACGGGGGTGAACGGATGACGGAGCCGGCCGGCAGCCCGAGGGGTGCCGGCCGGTGGGGTGTCTACGGGCAGCTGATGCGCGCGTCCCCCGTGTCCGTCGTGCAGATGTCCAGGCCCAGGCCGCCGTTGGCGGTGTCGTTGGCGGGGACGTTGTCGACGGTGTCGAGGCGGTCGTTGCCGGAGTTGCCGAGCAGGGTGTCGTTGCCCGGTCCGCCGGTGAGGGTGTCGTTGTTCAGGCCGCCGTCGGCGCGGTCGTTGCCGAAGTCGCCGTACACCGTGTCGGTGCCGGAGCCGGCGTTGATCGTGTCGTCGCCGCCGAGGCCGCACATGACGTCGGTGCCGCTGGTGCCGGTCATGGTGTCGTTGCCGCTGGTGCCGATGCGGGTGCAGCCGCGGGAGTTGTTGACCGTGGTGGGAGCCGTGGCCGTGTTGTTGGCGGTGTCCGGGTCGGACTGGGCCGCGCTCACGGTGGCCCGGTCGGTGAGGGTTCCCGTGGCCCTGGGTTCGACGACGACCGTCACGGTGGTGCGGGCGCCGGCGGCGAGGGTGCCGAGGGCGCAGGTCGCGCCGGTGGCGGAGGTGGTGCAGGTGCCCTGGGCCGGGGTGGCCGAGATGACGGTGGCGGCGGGTCCGGTGACCGTGTCGGTGAGGGTGACTCCGGTCGCCGAGGTGGTGGTGCTGTTGTTGGCGACCGTCACGGTGAAGGTGGCACGATCGCCGATGCCGACCGCGCCGGTGCCGGTCTTGGTGACCGACAGGTCGACTCCGGCGGGCGGCGGAGGCGGGGTGCCGACGCCGCCGAGGTAACGGGCCATGAGGCGTCGGCCGTTGATGTCGTTGCCGAAGGCGATGACCTTGCCGTCGGGCTGGAGGGCAAGGGCTTTCGCCCCCTCACTGGAGCCGAAGTCGGTCGTGGTGCGGCCGCCCGTGCCGAAGCCGGTGTCGAGCGTGCCGTCGGCGTTGAAGCGGGCGAGCAGGAAGTCGCCGGGCGACCCGCTGCCGGCCGCGACGATCCGGTCGTCGGGCTGGACCACGAGGTCGCTCACCCGGGCTGTGCCGCCGAAGTCCGTGGTCGCGACTCCGCCGGTGCCGAAGGTGGTGTCGCGGCTGCCGTCGACGTTGTAGCGCACGAGGGCGAAGCGGTCCGCGCTCTGTCCGCCGACGATGATCCTGCCGGTCGACTGCACGGCCACGCTCTCGGCCCAGTTGTATCCGCCGAGGTCCGTGGTGACCTTGCCGTCGCCGCTGAAGGTGGTGTCCGGGCTGCCGTCGGGGTTGTAGCGCGCCACGGCGAAGTCGAAGGCGGTCTCGCCCGCGTAGCCGGCCATGACGATCTTCCCGTCGGGCTGCAGCGCCAGGTCGTGCGCGACCGCGCCGCCCGACTCGGAGAACGAGGTCAGGGTCACACCGTCACCGCCGCCGAAGGCGCCGTCCGGGCTTCCGTCGGGCAGGTATCGGACGACCGCGAACCAGCCGCCGGCGAAGGCTCCGGCGACGATCTTCCCGTCGGGCTGCACCGCGACTCCGGCCGCGTCCTCGGCCCCGCCGGCCAGACCGGGGCTGACCCAGCCGTCACCGCCGCCGAACGACGTGTCGACGCTGCCGTCGGAGTTGTAGCGGGCCACCGTGAACCAGCAGCAGCCCGCGAACTCGTCGTCGGTCTCCTGGTGCCGGCCGACCACGACGATCTTCCCGTCGGGCTGGACCGCCACCCCCTGGGCCACGTCGTCGCCGCTCTCGAAGTCGGTCAGCACCTCACCGTCGCCCCCGCCGAAGGAGGTGTCGAGGCTGCCGTCAGGGTTGTGCCGCGTCAGGACGAAGTCGGCAGCGGCCGGGCCCTGCTCCCACCCGACCGAAACGATCTTTCCGTCGGGCTGGACGGCCACGTCCTCGCCCTCGGCGTAGGTGGCGGTGGGGATGCTGACCCGGCCCCCGGTGCCGAACGTGGTGTCCAGGTCACCGGGTGCGGCGAACGCACCGTGCGGTACGGCGACGACGAACGCCAGCGCCATGGCCAGCAAGGCCAGGGCACGTGAGGCTCCCCGTAGGGAATCAATGATGGACATGGCGCCAGCGTCCGGATGCGGAGACGGCGCCGATCGACGGCTGGCCAGCGAATCGGCTTACTGGACCGCAGAGTTCCACCCTGCGGGGTAACCGTTCCGACGATATGAAACGCGAGGCCGGCCGGTCAGGTCCGGTGACCCGAGTGTCGTATCGGCGTGAAGAGCGCGCAGACCGCGATCAGTACGCAGCACGCTCCCGCCAGCAGGGCGACCGGGGCGGTGCCGTGGTGTTCCGCGGCCCAGGTGAGGACGGCCGCTCCGATCGGGGCCGCGGAGTACTGCAAGGTCCAGAAGGCGGAGGTGACCCGGCCGAGGAGCGGTTCCGGAGTGACCTCCTGGCGCAGCGACATGGAGCAGGTGCCGGCCATGCCGACGCAGGCCAGGAAGGCGGCGGCCAGGGCCGCGACGACGGGGACGTCCCGCGCCCAGCCGAGCCCGGCGAAGGAGAGCCCGCACACCGCGACCGCGCCGGTCCAGGTCGGCCCGAAGCCGAGACGCCTGCGGACCCCGGCCACCAGCAGGGCGCCGGCGATCGTGCCGAGCGCGCCGATCGCCATGACGGTGCCGACCGTGCCGTCGTCGTGGCCGAGGTCGTGCTTGAGGTGGTAGATGACGAGGTCGTTCAGGCCGAGGGTGAGGAAGCTGAAGACGAACAGCAGGGCCGTCAGGGCGCGCAGCACCGGGTGACCGCGGAGAAAGTCGATGCCGGTGCGCAGATCCCGCCACAGTCCCGACCGCTCGGTGGACTTCCCCTGCCGTCCGCGCACCCGTACGAAGGCCAGGCAGGCGGCGGAGACACCGAAGCTCGCCGCGTCCACACCGATGGCCGTGGCCGGGCCGGACCAGGCGGCGACCAGTCCGGCGCACAGCGGCCCGAGCACGCCGGCCGCGGCGGCGGTGGCGTTCAGCCGGCCGTTGGCCTCGGTGAGCCGCTCGGTACCGACCAGACCGCGCACCACGGTGACGTACCCGACGGCGAAGAGCATGCCGACGGCCTCGCACAGCGGCAGGACGACGTACAGCAGCCAGATCTGCGGCCCGAACAGCCAGACCAGCGGGACGAGTCCGTACAGGACCAGGCGCACGAGATCGCAGACGATGAGCAGTCTGCGCCGGTCGACACGGTCCACGACGGCCCCGGCGAAGACCGCGGCGACGACCGCCGCCGCCCCGCCGACCGCCGTGAGCAGCCCCATGCGGGCGAGCGAGCCGGTCGCCTGGAGCACCAGCAGGGGCAGGGCGATCAGCGCGAAGGAGTCACCGAGGACGGAGAGGGTCTGCGCGACCCAGAAGGTCCCGAAGTCCCGTTGCCGCCACAGGGGTCGTTCGGGGTGGTCCGTCGGGGGCGCGGGAGGGATGGGTGGGTCGTCGGCTTCCCTCGCGCGTTCTGCCTCGTACGTCATCCGCCCCCCGTCGATTCGAAGCCCCGTACATGAATCGAACGGCAACCCTACGGGGGGCGGCGGCCACCGAGGAACAGCGCCCTCAGTGGTCAGCGCAGCACGGCGTGGGATCCGGTACCTCGAACGGCACGAGCGTCCCGCCCACCGCCGGCATGGTGGTCAGGACGAGTTCGCTGTCCTGCCAGGTCGGGCGCATGTGATCGCCCGTCATCAGCAGGGCGTCCGGGGCCGGTTGCCCGGGAGTGCCCAGGACCGTCACCCGGTCGATGGCCGAGCGGGACAGCACCTCGGCGATCGTCAGTGTGCCGGTCAGTGCCGTGACGCCCGGGTAGAGGACCGCCCGGCCCACCGCGTCCGGCGCCCCTGGTGACACCTCGTGTCCCCCGGCCGCGAGCCGCTCCTGGGCGGTACGCAGGAGCGACTCGGACGGGAGGGTGAGGGACAGCGCCACGCGTGGGCGCTCTCCCCGCACCAGGTGGGTACAGCCGAACGTGCCCTCGGGGAGGGTGAGTTCGGCCGCCAGGGCGTGGAGCAGGTGGTCGGCACTGCGGAGGTCCCTGACACCCGCGTCCACAGTCAGAACGTACGGTGTCACGAGGGCAGGACCCACACCGGGTTGGAGTAGAACCACAGGTCGCGCCACGGGTCGGCGTCGCCGACGACGTCGATGGCGGGGCCGGCCGGGTCGACCGCGGCGCCCATCGGGCCGACCGCGTTGCGGTTTCCGTCGGTGCCGCGCACGCGGACGTACACGGGGCGGTCGACCTTGCCGAGGTCGTAGGTGAGGCGGACCGTGCCGGACAACTTGTTCACCTCGTAGGACTTGACCACCTTGGCCGTCGGTGCGGTGAAGGTGTCCTTGTCCGCGACCGGGCCGGTCACATCGCCCTGGATGACGTCGACGCGGGCCAGCTTCGGCACGAACCCGGCCCAGTTGGCGCCGCCGGCCATCGCCACGTCGACCGTCAGCGTGACGTTGGTGCCCTTGCGGACGTGCAGCGCGCCGCCGAGCGTGGCCCAGCGGTGGCCGCCGCTCACGCGGACGTCGAGGGCGCTGAGCAGCTGGCCGTGGTCGACCCAGATGCGGCCGGCGCGGATGCCCTCCATGACGGCGGCGTAGGAGAAACCGTCGGAGCCGACGTGGGTACGGCTGTACTGGCCGGGCCAGTAGTCGCCCTGGGCGATGTCGATCTGGCCGCCGTAGACCGGGTCGTCGTAGCGGCCGTTGGCGTCGAAGTTGCCGCCGCCGCGCGCGGCGGTGTCGGCGTAGACCTGGTGGGAGTCGGAGTTGGCGGTGATCCACCACGGCTTGCCCTCGGCGAGGAGGCTGTCCCACAGACCGCCGACGGTCGCCGTCATCCAGTCGAAGCCGCCCCAGGTGCGGTAGCTCTCCAGCGGGTAGCCGGCGAAGGAGTTGGCGCTGGGGTTGTTGTCGTAGATGCCGCGGGCGCGGCCGGGGCCCATGGGCGCGGGCAGGCCGGCGGCCTGGTGGCCGGGGGCGCCCTCGAAGCCGATGGCGATCTGCCGCTTGGGGCTCGCGTCGCGCCAGCCGCGGATCTCGTGCGGGGAGTCGACACCGCGCCGCGCCGGGTGGTTGGCGAGCATCAGCGCGTCCTTGACCTTGCGCCGCTCGACCTGCTCGGCGAGGAAGTTCAGGCCGGCGACGGCGAGGGCCTCGTTGGCGGGCGTCGAGTCGGAGGCACCCTTGACGCTGCCGTCGTAGTCGGTCTCGAACTGCTTGAGGACGGAGACCTCGTTGCTGCCGGGGTGCACGAAGACGGTGCCGTGCTCGGCGCCCGGGATGTTCCACTCCAGGCCCTGGAAGACGAGGGTGTCCTCGTAGGCCGCCCGGGCCGCCTTGATGTCCGGGTTGACCTTGTCGACGCCGATCTTGGCGTGGGTCGTGCTGCCGTGGTCGGTGATGACCAGCCAGTCCATGCCGTGCCTGGCGCCCTGGCGGACCTGGTCGACGACGCGGTACTTGCCGTCGCTGCTGTACTGGGTGTGGATGTGGTGGTCACCGGACAGCCACAGGAAGCCGTTCGACCGGCGGCCGCCGGAGGCCGGGGCGGAGGAGGCGGCGGACGCGGGCGTCGCGGCGGCGGCCGCGGCCGGGGCGACGACGCTCGCGGCGGCCAGACCCGCGCCCAGCAGGCCCGCCCGGCGCAGCAGCGTGCGGCGCGACTGCTGCTCGGGGGACAGCGCCTCGTCGGGCACGGCGGGGTCGAAGGCGGCGGGCAGCGCGGCGGCCGCGTCGTGCGAGTGGTCGTGGTCGTGTCCGTGGTGATGGTGATGGCCGTGCGTGTGCCCGTGTCCCATGAACGCCTCCTGGGATGCCGCTGGCTCCCAGCGGCTGCCTTCTACGGCGCTGTTGCGCCGCCTGTGGAGGATCAAGGCGAAACATGAACATTGAACAAGCGACGTGTGGCCGCCGGGTGCCACCGACACGGCGGAACGCCCCGTCTCTCACAGTTTCCCCAACGACCCTTGTACGTCGGCCTGGTTGACACCGAACCTGAGCAGCGCTCACCTTTCAACGTTCATCTTCTTCGTCACCGACCGGAGACGCCCCCACCATGAGAAGACTGATCGGCACGCTCGCAGCGGCCGCGCTCGCCCTGACCGGCCTCACCGCCACCGCGGCCACGCCCGCGACGGCCGCCACCTCCGGCTCCTTCAACGTCCTGACGTACAACATCGCGGGCCTCCCCCTCGGCCTCGGCGACAGCGATCCCGAGACCAACACCCCGCTCATCGGACAGCGGCTGGCCCCCTACGACATCGCCAACGTCCAGGAGGACTTCAACTACCACGCCTCGCTGTACGCCAACGACACCCACCCCTACCGCACGGCGACCAGCGGTGGAGCGGCCTTCGGCGACGGCCTCAACACCCTCTCGGACCACCCCTTCGAGGACTTCGAGCGGGTGCGGTGGAACGACTGCACCGGCACCAACTGCCTGACACCGAAAGGCTTCACGCTGTCCCGGGTGCGGCTCGCCGAGGGCGTGTTCGTGGACCTCTACAACGTCCACACCAACGCCGACTCCGACGACGCGGCGCTCGCCGCCCGGCGCGCCAACGTCGAGCAGCTGTCGGACTTCATCCAGGCCAACTCGTCCGGCAACGCGGTGATCGTCATGGGCGACACCAACACCCGCTACACCCGCACCGGCGACAACATCCGCACGCTGGTCGACGAGAACGGCCTCACGGACGCCTGGGTGCGGCTGGTCAAGGGCGGCACGCCCCCGGCGGCGGGCAGTGACGCCCTGCTGTGCGACGCGACGGCCCCGGCCGACGACTGCGAGGTCGTGGACAAGGTCCTGTACCGGGGCAGCGAGCTGCTGAGCCTGAACGCCACCCGCTACAACAACGACTGGGCGAAGTTCCTGCGCGAGGACGGCGAGCACCTCTCCGACCACTTCCCGCACACGGTCGACTTCTCCTACACCCTCAACTCGTCGCTGAAGGCGAGCGACTTCTTCGGCGGCCCGCACGGCACGGCCTTCAATGACGCCGACAACCTCCCGGCCACCCCGTCGCCCCGCACCCTGACCCTGCGCGGCGGCTCCCGCCTGGACGCGGTGTCCCTGGCCCACGACGGCGGTACGGCCCTCACCCACGGCGGCACGGGCGGCACGACGACCTCCCTGACCCTCGCCTCCGGCGAGCACCTCACCACCGCAAAGCTGACGCAGGGCCAGAAGGACGGGCGTACGCGGATCTTCTCGGCGGCCTTCACCACGGACAGGGGCCGCACGCTGTCCGCCGGTACGGCGACGTCGGACACGAAGACCTTCACGGCACCGTCCGGGTGGCAGATCGTCGGGTTCACCGGGCGCTCCGGCGACGAGATCGACAAGCTGGGGGTGCTGTACGCGCCGATCGGCTGACGGTGCGAAACTCCCCTGGTGACACCGGAGCCGCAGGGACCGTACAACCGCAGGGTTCGCCTGGTCGTCGAGGTCCGCGACGACCAGGACGAACTGGAGCTGGCGAGCGGGGTGTTCGACGCTCAGGGATGGGGAGTACGACCCGCGCGGGACGGCGACTCGGTCACCGTCGACGACGGGTACGCCGGACTGATCGTCGAGATCCCCGTCCATGGTTCCCGTTGGACGGCGAGGGCGACGGCCGTCGAGCAGCTCACCACGCTCGCCAAGCGGCGCAAGCTCGACCTGTGGGTGCGCGAGAGCAAGCTGATCCCGCCCAAGTCCGGTGAGACGCAGACGATCTACCACGTGCACCGCAAGGTGCCGGACGACGCGGGACCCGTCCTGCGGTGGCTGGCCGAGCACTGGGCGGCCGTCGGCGGCCTGGACGTACGCCACACGCTCCAGCTGCGCGGCGAGTACTCCGACGAGCAACGCGAACGGGCGCTCGCGGAGTTGGGGGCACGCAACATCGGCGGCCCGCCGTTCGACCCCGACGCGCACGACATACGCCGGGCGATCGGGCCCCGGCCCGAGGCAGGGTCCACGCAGTGGCGTCGAGATGCCGGCCGGGCAGCGGTGATCGGTGCCATCGTGCTGGTCTGCGTCGCGAGCGGCAGCGCCCTCGGGGCGTTCGGCTCCGCGTGGCGCTTCACCGCGCTGCTCGTCCCCGCGGCCATCTCGTGGCCGACGGGCGTGTGGATGACCTCGAACGCACCCCGTCCGAAGCTCGTCCGGCTGGGCTGCGGCCTGATCCTGACCGGCAGCGGGACGTTCGCCGGGTGGATGTGGGGGCGCTCCGAGGACACGGGGCTGTCCGGGCTGCTCGCCGGGCTGGGTATGACCCTCGGCCTCGGACTCACGGCTTTCGGGCTGTGGTACGCGCTGAGCGCGTCCTGGTTCAGCCGCAACGTGCAGTGGTTCCTGCCCGTCCTCGCCGCGCCGCTGCCGTTCGTCATGCCGTGGGTCGGGGCGTTCCTGCACGCCGTCTATCTGGAGGACATGTTCGGGATCCCGGCCGACGCGGTGCATGTCGGCTTCTACTGGCAGTACCTCGTGGCCTTCCGCCCCCTGGCCGTGGCCGTGCTGTTCGTCCTGGGGCTCATCGCGGTGGCCGGCTGGGCCCGGCACTTCAATGTGCAGGCTCCCGTGAGCGGATTCTTCCGCCTCTCGCTGGTTCTGACGGGGCTGATCGCCGTCCTGAC
The DNA here is from genome assembly GCF_042795335.1 of Streptomyces sp. NPDC056479. Classification (NCBI taxonomy): domain Bacteria; kingdom Bacillati; phylum Actinomycetota; class Actinomycetes; order Kitasatosporales; family Streptomycetaceae; genus Streptomyces; species Streptomyces sp. NPDC056479. The sequence goes on from NZ_JBHTRZ010000003.1 coordinate 635,072, forward strand.
CGTGGTGCAGATCGCGCTCGACGACGTGGAGAAGGCCGCCGATCGCGCGATGGAGGCGGCCGGCGCGGGCCACCGGCCGCCCGGCTACTTCGGCCTGCGGGCCGAACTCGTCTGCGTCCGGCCCCTGGGCGACGGGACACCCGTGGTCAACGGACCGGTCCCGACCGGCCACCCGGTCCTGTCCTTCCAGCCGAGCGGCGACACGGTCTGGCTCTGGGACCCCTCTCCGTCCCGGGGCGACGACACCGAGCGCCACGCCCTGCGGGTGCGGGCCGAGGACGTGGAGCTGGTGGTGGCCGACGGCCGACGCTGCTGACGCCGCCGTCTCACTCGCTGCGCAGTACCTCCCCGATCGTCAGCCGCCCGGCCCTGCGCGCCGGCACATACGCCCCCAGCACCGCGATCAGCAGCCCCGCGAAGGCGAGCCCGGTCAGGGCGGGGGCCCGCCAGACGTCCGTCATGTAGGAGGGCAGGGCGATGTCCACCGCGTCCGCCATCCGGGGAACCACCAGCTCATAGCCGGCCACGCCCAGCGGGATGCCGAGCAGCGAGCCGATCGCGCCGAGCACCGCCATCGACGTCACCGACATCACCGTGACCTGCCTCGGTGTCATGCCGATCGACTTCAGCATGCCCAAGTCCCGCCTGCGGTCACGGGTGTTGAGGACGACCGTGTTGAAGACGCCCAGGGAGGCGACCACGGCGAGCATGACGGTGAGGGCGGTTGCGGAGCCGACGACGGTCTGCGTGACGGAGTTGGAGCCGCGCACATCCGGACTGATCCCGGGGTCGGCGGCCCGCGCGGCGCGGGCGTAGGCGGCCGGGTTGGTGCCGTCCCGGAGCCTGACGTGATAGGCGATGGGCTTCTCGTCCGGGGCCAGCGCCACCAGTGTCGGCCAGTCGGAGACCACCAACCGCGCGTTGCTCTCCATGACCTCCCCCACGACCAGAACCCGTTCGGTCCGACCGCCCTTCTCCAGACCGACCCGGTCGCCGACGCGTACGCCGTTCTGACGCAGGAAGGCCGACCCGGCCACGATCTCGCCGCTCGCGCGCATCCACCGGCCGCCGGTGAGCACCCCGTCCAGTGCGAGCCGGTCGCCGCGGCGTCCTTCGAGGATCACCGGATGCGCGCTGCCCGCGAGGCGTACGTCGGCGGGGGCCCTGGCGGTGATTCCGGTGGCGCCGGGCAACCCGCCGAGCAGCGACTGGAGTTCGGCGTCGCCGTGCTTCGGGCGGATCTCCTTGCCGTTCTTGAAGTTGGAGGCGTACACGGTCACTTGATAGGCGTCGCGCCCCGCGTTCCCGAACCGGTCCATCGTCGTCGCGAGCCCCGTCGCGAACGTCACCGTGGTCACGCCCAGGACCACCGCGGCCAGCGTCAGCGCACTGCGTCCGGGCCGGGCGAAGGGCAGGCCGACGCCCAGGCTCACCGAGCGCGGCAGCCGGCTGCCGGCCAGGCGACGCTGGATGCTCAGGGCCCGTCCGGCGCGTGGGGCGCTGCCCGCGCTGATCGCCCGTGCCGCCGACATGCGGTGCGCGCGCAGTGCCGGGGCCAGAGCGGCGAGGAGACATACGGCGGGCATGCCGAGCAGGGTGGCCGCGTTCACCCAGGCGGAGACGGAGACGCTGCCGTGGAACACCCCCGCGTCGGGCCCCGAGAACACGAACTCGAAGAAGAAGCTCGCCAGCGTGTTGCCGAGGACCGTCCCGAGCACGCACCCGGCCACCGCCGGCACGGAGATCATCAGGAGGTAGACGGCGACCACCTGCCCCGGGGTGAAGCCGAGCGCCTTGAGCACGCCGATGTGCCGGAACCCGGAGATCACCGCGCCGCTGACCACGTTGGCGATGATGAGCACCGCGACCGCGATCCCGAGGATGCCGAAGGCCATCAGATACGGGGTGTACGCCCGTGCCGAGCTGCTCACCTGGTGCTTGAGGGTGAGATACGTCCGGGAGGCGATGAGCGCGTCCGCCGGCAGCCCTTCGGTGACGGCGCCCAGCTGTGCGCGCAGCCGGTCGTCCGAGGACGCGTCCGGGAAACGGAGCAGCATCTGGGTGGCCGTCGGACGCAGCGCGTCGATCTGCTCGGGAGCGACCCAGGCGTCCGCCGTCCGGCTCAGGTCGAAGGCGAACCCGACGACGGTGAGGGCCGGACCACCCGAGGGCATCGGCAGCCGCTTGCCGAGGTCGTCCGGGGTCCAGTCGGACTGCCGGTTCAGTACGACCTCGCCGGGCCGGGTGGCCCAGCGGCCCGCCCACAGGTCGAGCCGGTCCACGGGGGCGTCGGGGTCGGCGCGTCCGACGACCGTGATCTCGCTGCCGAGGCCGAAGCCCATGCTGCCGTCCGGCAGTTCGACCGTGGCCTGCGCGTAGGGGCCCGCGGCGGCCTCGAGGCCGGGCCGCCGGGCGGCCTGGGCGAGCCGTGCGTCGGAGACCCTCTCCGGGTCGAACACGGCGACCACATGAGGGCCGCGCTGCTTGCCGAAGGCCTTGTCGAAGGGAGCGGAGGCCGCGTCGAGCAGCCCGAGTGCCACCACCATGGCCACCGTGGACGTCAGGGTGACCAGCGCGATGACGAGGGTCTGGAGTCTGCGCCGCCGTACCGCCGCACGGGCGGCGCGCCACACGGCCCTCATGCGGACGGCTCCAGGGCGTGCTCGCCGGTCACCCGGCCGTCGGCGCACTCGATCAACCGGCTGGCGCAGCGGCGGGCGAGATGCTCGTCGTGGGTGACCAGGATCAGCGTCTGGCCGATCTGGTTGAGGTCGAGCAGCAGATCCATCACCTGCTCCCCGGAGCGGCTGTCCAGGGCCCCGGTCGGCTCGTCGGCCAGCAGCAGGGCGGGGCGGTTCATCAACGCCCGTGCCACGGCGACGCGTTGGCGTTCCCCGCCGCTCAGGACAGCGGGATAGGCGCCTCGCCGGTCGGCGATGCCGAGTTCGTCGAAGAGCTCCAGGGCGCGGCGGCGGGCCTGCCGGGCCGGGGTTCCGGTCAACTGCGCGGCCAGCGCGACATTGTCGAGGGCCGACAGGTCGTCGATCAGATTGAAGAACTGGAAGATCATGCCGATCCGGCGCCGCCGGTACAGGGCGAGCCCCTTCTCGCTCAGCTCCCCCACGTTCTCCCCGTGCACGACGACCGTGCCGCCGGTCGGCCGGTCGAGACCGGCGATCATGTTGAGGAGCGTGGACTTCCCGCACCCCGAGGGACCCATCACCGCGACCGCCTCCCCCGCCCGGATCTCCAGCGACACCCCGGCCAGCGCCGTCGTCTCGCCGTACTCCTTGCGCACGCCGTCGAGCCGAACGACGGTCTCTCCCCTGCTGTCTTCACCGCTCATGGACACGACGCTACGAGGCGGGCCCGCGCCCGGACATCCCTCCCCGGATGGCACATCGCCGGGCCCCTCATCCTCCGGATGCAGGGCCTGCATCTCCGGGCCGATGCGTGCGCGGTGATCGTCTGCCAGGGTGAACCCCATGGGGGACTGGGAACCGGACTGGGTCACCGCGGCGGTGGCGGGTGCGGCCGTGCTCGTGCTGACCGTCGCGCTGCTGCGGACGCGGCGCCGCTGGCGGCAGGCCGTCGGAGAGCGCGGCTGGCTGCTGGAGCGGGAGCGGGAGAGCGCGGCCCGCGCGGCGGTCACGGCCGAACGGGACCGTATCGCCCGCGAGTTGCACGACATCGTCAGCCACAACGTCAGCCTCATGGTCGTCCAGGCCGGCGCCGCCCGCGAGGTGCTGGGCACGATGCCGGACGAGGCCGCGGCGGCGCTGCGCGCGGTGGAGGACGCGGGGCGGGGCGCGATGACGGATCTACGGCATCTGCTCGGGCTGCTGGCACCGTCACCCAGCGGCGAGGACGACGACACGGACGAGGGCCGGGACGCGCACGACACCACCGCCGCCGACCTCGCCCCGCAGCCCGGCCTGGACCGGCTCGGCCAACTCGTCGACCGTGTCTCCTTCGCGGGACTGCCCGTCGAGGTCCGGATCTCGGGCGAACCCCGCCCCCTCCCGCAGGGGATCGCCGTGACGGCGTACCGCATCGTGCAGGAGGCGCTGACGAACGCGCTCAGGCACGGCGACGGAGGAAAGGCCGAGGTCACGGTGCGGTACGCGGACCACGCGCTGCGGGTGGAGGTGCTGAGCACCGGGCCGAGCGTGCTGACCGGCGGGGCACCGCAGCAGCCGCGCCCGGTCGTGCGGTACGGGGAAGGAACCGGCCGTGGCCTGCTGGGGCTGCGGGAGCGGGTCGCGGTGTACGGCGGCGACCTCGACGCCCGACGGCGGCTCGGCGGTGGGTACCGCGTCCGGGCCCGCATCCCTCTGGACCGGCCATGACGACACCGGTGCCCGAACCGGCGCCCCGCGTCCTCATCGTCGACGACCAGACGCTGATCCGTACCGGCTTCCGGCTGATCCTGACCGTGCGCGGCATCGAGGTGGTCGGCGAGGCCGCGGACGGCGTGGAGGCGGTGACGATGGCCCGCGAACTCGACCCGGACGTCGTGCTGATGGACATCCGCATGCCGAACCTGGACGGCCTGGACGCCACCCGTCGCATCCTCCGGCACGCCCCGCACTGCCAGGTGCTGATGCTGACGACGTTCGACCTGGACCGCTACGTCTACACGGCCCTGTCGATCGGGGCGAGCGGATTCCTCCTCAAGGACGTCACCCCCGAGCATCTGGCGGCGGCGGTACGGCTGGTCAGCACGGGCGACGCCCTGCTCGCCCCCTCCATCACCCGACGTCTGGTGGAGCGCTTCGCCACCGACCCCGAGGTCCACGCCGCCACCGTCCCGGCCGACCTGACCCCCCTCACCCCTCGCGAACTGGAGGTCCTGAGCCTGCTGGGACGAGGTCTGTCCAACACGGAACTCGCGGTCCGGCTCACCCTGAGCGAGGCCACGGTGAAGTCCCATGTGGCCCGTATCTTCGCCAAGCTGTCCCTGCGCGACCGCGCCCAGGCCGTCGTACTGGCGTATGAGACGGGGTTGGTCCGGCCGGGCCGAGCGGGTGAGCACTAGCATCGTGCCTAGATGCCCTAGGTTTCCGTAGTCGGAGGACACACCGCCATGGCCCGCGCAGGACTCACCGCCGACCGGCTCGCCGCGGCCGCCGCCGAGCTCGCCGACGAGGTGGGGTTCGAGAACGTGAGCCTGTCCGCGCTGGCACGGCGCTTCGGGGTGAAGGACGCGAGCCTGTACTCGCATGTGAAGAACCTTCAGGACCTGCGGACACGGGTCGCCCTGCTGGCCGGTGGCGAGATGATCGACCGGATCGCCGCGGCCGTGGCGGGACGGGCCGGCAAGGACGCGCTAGCCGCCTTCGCGGACGCCTACCGGGAGTACGCCCTGCGGCACCCGGGACGGTACGCGGCGACCCAGATCCAGATCGACCAGGCCCTCGTCGCCGACTCCCCCGCCATGCGCCGCACCGCCGAGATCACCTACGGCATGCTCCGCGCCTACGGCCTCGACGAACCCGACCTCACCGACGCCGTCCGCCTGCTGCGCAGCACCTTCCACGGCTACTGCGCCCTGGAGTCCACCGGTGCCTTCGGCGCCCCCCGTGATGTGCGCGAGTCCTGGGAGCGCGCTGTCGACGCCCTGCACGTGGCCCTCGCCAACTGGCCACGCAAGGAGCACGACGGGCGACCGCCCCAGTTGTCACCCTGACCACTTAGACTGGGAACTTCGCGGAGGTCACACGCCGCGACCACGGGGGAGGGAGCGCGTCTTGTCCCAACAGCAGCTCGGACGCGGCCCCTTGAGGCCCCGTCGGCCCGGTCCCGCACCTCCCGCTCCCGACGGGGAACCCCCGGCCACCTCGCCCCCGGCGCGCTTCGTCGGCTGGCTCGGCGGCCTGGGCGCGGCGGCCGCCGGATACGGCGTGTTCCAGTTCCTGTTCAGTGTGCTGCCCGACTCCCTCGACGGCTCCGCCGCCCGGTATGTGATCTCCGGTGTCAGCGGGCTCGGCACCTTCGTCGCGGCCTGGCTCGCGGCGGCGCTGCTGCGGGCCCGGACAGCGGCGGGCCCCGACCGCGGGCGGGTCGCCCCCGTCGGGCCGGCCGCCATCGCTCCCGGAGCACCCGGGCCGCTCCCCGGGGTCTTCGCCTCCGCCTACGACGCCCTCGTGGACCAGGTGTCCGTCGTCTCCGACCCGGAGCGCGGGCGGCTGACCGGCTGGCCGCACTCCCTCGGCGAGGACACCCCGTCCCGGCCCACTCCCGTCGGCACCGCGTACGGCCTGCACATCATGCTCGACCTCGGCGTGCCCGAGGGGAGACTGAGCACCGGCGAGCTGGTGGACACGCTGTGGCGGCTGCGCCTGCCGGACGGCGGCTGGTCGGCGCGCTCGCAGGGGTCCGAGGCCCGTCCCGAGGTCACCGCGCTGGTGCTGGGGGCGCTGGCCCGGGCGGGCGCGTCCGCCGAGCGGCTGACGGCCGAGGTGGACCGGTGCACCGACGGGTTCACCCGTCAACTCGACCGCGCCGGGCGGGAGTCCACCCATGTCGTGACGACGGTGCTGCGCGGGCTGCTGCGTGCCGCGCCTCGCTCCGAGATCCTGCCCGTGCTGCGCGAGGCCCTCGCGGACGGCGCGATCAGCGACCCGCGCCGCGACCATGTGCGCTGCTGGGGCTATCGCCTCCAGCCGCCGTACGGCAGGCCGTCCCCGCTGCACACCGCGCAGGCGGTCGTCGCCCTGGACCGGGCCGCCCGGGTCCTGGGCGAGGAGGGCGACGCGCGCGCCGCACGCGCCCGTGCCGCCCGCGAGGACGGCATCCGCTGGCTGCTGTCCTGCCCGGACGCCCCGCACGACACCTGCCCGGACCTGGTGAACCTCCACGAGGAGGTGCGCCGCCCCCGTACGGACGACCCCACCCGCCACGAGGTGCTGAACGTACGGCACTTCACCGCCTCCTGGCTGGCCCGTGCCCTGCTCTCACCGGGCGCCCTGGAGATCGCTCGCGCGGAGGGTCTTGAGGACGAGCTGCGGGTACGGCTGGAGGGGGCCGTCGCCGCGGTGTGGGCGGGGCAGACGGACGGCATCTGGCTGTGGGGGCGGGGCGAGAGCACCGAGCTGCGGCGGCCCATGTGGATGACCTATCAAGGTCTTTCGGCACTGCGCGCGCATGCCGTATGGATGTACCAGCCGGGTGGCTGAAGCCGGCGGTGGCGAGCGGGCGTTGGAGGATGAGTGGAGTGCATGGGCGGTCGGCAGGTCCTGGCGGCACGGCGGCTGCTGGCCGGATCGCTGGACGGTGAACCGCCCGAGCACCAGCTGGTGAACGCGGCCCGCTCGGCCGTCACCGAACTGGGCACCCCCGAGCGGCTGTTGGAGCTGGTCTGCGAACTCGCGTCGGGCGAAGGGGATCCCGAGGCGTGTGCGCGGCTGTCGTACCGGCATGTCCTCGGCTTCGACAAACTGCTGCTGATCGACGGCGGCCCGCGCCGGATGCTACGCGCGCATGTGTGGCATCCGGGCGCGAGCGCGATCGGCGAGGAGGACATCCACAACCACCGTTCGCCGCTGGCCTCCTATGTCGTCCAGGGCAGGCTGGCCATGGAGCTGTACGAGGTCGCCGAGACGGGCGGCGACGGTATCGCGGCGGCGCGCTACGCCGAGTCGCTGGCCGAGCGCTCGGCCGACTGGGTGCTGAAACCGGCCGGTCCGGCGCGGCTGCGGCTGACGCATGTGGGGCAGTACGCGGCGGGCAGCTCCTACGCCCTGCCCGCGCACACCCTGCACCGGGCCTGGTGCGACACGGATGAGCCGACGGTGACGCTGTTCCTGGAGACGGGTGCCGAACGGCGCCGCCACACCGATGTGTTCACGGCGGCGGGCCCGCATCCGGGCGCGGTGGCGAAGGTGCCCTTGACGGTGGAGGAGTATCTGCAGGCGCTGCGGAAGCTGGCGGAGCGGCTCAGAACTCTGTGAAGGCCTGCCGGACGATGTCGAGGTTGTACTCGTCGATGTCGACGGTGGTCAGCTCGGCCCACGCGAGCCAGGCGGAGTCCTGATCGGGCTCGGGCAGGGTGATCGCCCCGGTCAACGGCCTGACCAGGAAGTTCTCCTGCCAGTTCTTGATCTCGTGCCCGCGGTAGTCGCTGAGGAAGGAGGACTCACCGACCTTGCGCACGATCTCGCCGAGCAGCCCGGTCTCCTCCTTCAGCTCGCGCAGGGCACCGTCCTCGGGACTCTCACCGGGCTCGAGCTTTCCGCAGGGAACGCCCCACACCCGGGGCAGGAACCGCTCCTTCTCGCTGCGGCGCACCAGAAGCACCCGCTGACTGTCGTCCATCACGACGGCGGCAGCCAGTCGCCTGTCGCCGGGGATGTCCATGGCCATGGTTCCTCGGTCCCTCGCCGGTGATGAGTCCAAAGAGTCTGATACCCGGGAAAGAGTCAAGGCTAACAGGAACCTATGCCCCGTCGCTGTGAGTCGCGTCGCTCCCCCGGCTGAGCGCGTCCACCTCGCCGTACGACGGGGCGGCCCCGCCCGGCGTCCGTCCCGCCCGGATCTCCCCGACCGTCTCCAGTGCCGCGCCCAGCGCCCGCCGGTAGAGCAGTGAGCCGAGGCTGACGCGGCGGACACCGAGGTCGGCGAGGTGGGGGAGGGTGGGGCCGGCCGGGGTGTAGAGGATGTTGAGGGGGACATCGAGGTGCTTCACCAGGGCGGCGATGTCCCGGGGTTCGGTGAGCCCCGGCACGAACACGCCGTCGGCGCCCGCCCGTTGGTAGACGTCGAGCCGGTCCAGGGTGTCCGCCTCCGCGCCGCCCAGCCAGTACGTGTCGGTGCGGGCGTTGACGAAGAGGCCCGGCGCCGCGGCCTTGACGGCGGCGATCTTCGCGGCGTGCAGCGCCGGTGACCCGATCCGGTCCTCCAGATTGATGCCGACGGCTCCGACGGCCGCGAGCTGCTGGGCGAACTCACCCACCTCTTCCGGGTCGTCGCTGTAGCCGTCCTCCGCGTCGATCGAGAGGAGGTACGGTCCCGAGCCGAGGGCGAGGGCGAGGCGAAGGGTCTCGTCGCGGGTTTCCGAGGCCCCGTCGGGCAGGCCGACGGCCGCCGCGACACCGAGGCTGGTCGTGCCGATCGCGGGGAAGCCCTCGGCGGCCAGGGCCCGTGCGGAGGCGTGGTCCCAGGCGTTGGGCAGGAGGAGCGGCTCGTCGCCGTGGTGGAGTTCGGCGAAGGCGGTGGTCACGGCAGTCTCCCTACGGCGTCGGGTGACGGTCCTCCGGGCGGTATCCGTCCCACGAGGAAGGCTAGGCCCGGGTCGCTTCGGTCCGGACCGAAGTGATCCAGCGCACACTCCCCTGTCTCCGGCAACCTTCCCATCCCAGGGCGGCGACCGGGGGACATGACTTCCGCAAGACGCACGTCGAGGCGCTCTTCCTCCGCCGCGGGCACGGGCGGCCACCGCCGGGTCCGCGCCGCCCGCAGGCCCGTCATCGCGGGCCTCGCCGCCACGGCGGCGCTGGTCGGCGCGTGGTACGCCAGCGCGGGCGCGGCCCCGTCCACCGCACCGAACCTCACCCCCACGACCAGCGCGGTCACCCTGTCGGCCAAGTTCCCCTACCTGTCCGCCGGCTACAACAACACCCGCGAGTGGACGCGCACGGCGACCGCGGTGGCCCCGAACGGCACCCTGCGCGTGGCCTGGCCCGCCTCCGACGGCATCCATGTCACCCCGCTGACCGGCGGGGGCAAGCGCTCGGGCGCGGACACCGTCGTCAAGGGCGCCAAGGAGGTCGGCGGCCTCGTCGCGCACAACGACGGCTTCGCACTGCTGACCCGGGTCGCGGACACCAACAAGTGGAAGGAGACGGCGGCCGCGCTGATCCGCTACACGAACGGCAGGCAGACCTTCCGCACAAAGCTGACCGGCACGTCCTCCCACGACACGTCCCCGACCCTTGACGGGCAGCTCAGCTGGAACGGCACCAAGTACGGGGCCTACTTCGTCGTGCACGGCGCGGGCGGCTTCGCCGACGGACACTTCGGCGACAAGCTGTCGTACGTGAGCGCCAAGGGCGGCAAGCTGAGCGGTGGTTGGGGCTGGGGTTGCAGCCACAACGAGGGCATCGCCCTGCACGCCGAGCCGACCGGGTCCTTCACCTCCCTCTGCTTCGACGACTGGCGCTCGGGCCTGTTCGTGTCGACGGGAATCGGTGCGCCCGACAACGCACCGGTCGTCCAGCGTGAGCAGTGCTGGGCGGGCTACTGCGGCGGCACGTTCGCGGGCCGTACCGGCGACCTCGTCAAGTCGTCGACGGGCCGCTACGCCACCGCCTTCGCCTCACGCGGCGCCGCGTCGGCGAAGAAGAACCCGGCCGACGCGTCCGGCCGCGGCTGGACCGTCACCCCGAGGACCAGCACCCACCAGGTGGCCGTCGCCTTCCTCAGGAACCGCAACTCCGCGCCCGGCAAGGCGATCCGCCTCTCCGCCGGCAACGGCACGGAACACGTCAACGTCCGCCTCGCCCCCTACGGCAAGGACCGGCTGCTGCTGTCCTGGGAGTCCCTGACGAACGCCAAGTGCAAGAACGGCACCTGCACCGGCACCTTCACGGGCACGAACTTCCGCCTCATCGACTGGAACGGCAAGTTCCAGAGCGCCACGAAGGTCGTGAGCACCCGCATCACCGGCGACATCGCGGTCCAGAAGGACGGCACCCTGGCCTGGGCGTCCGTGCCCGGCACCCCGTCGTACACAACTCCGCTCACGGGCGCGTCCCCGACCACGACGACGCTGAGGATCGCTCGGCTGACGCCCTGACGGCGTACGGGACGTACAACCACCGACCTGTCCGACGCGTCTCACGGGTGCGATGCAAGCGCGGACGGGGGAGGTCGGTGCGATGTCCGGCAAGATGCTGCACGGCGTCGAGCAGAGCGTACGGCGGTTCTTCCGGCTGCCCCGGGGGACGCCGCGCCACCCCTCACCGGTGGTGCCGACGCTGCGGATCTGGGGGTTCTGCCTGGCCGTCGGAGCCCTTGCCGCCTGGGCCGGCCGGGACGAAGGACCGATCGTGATGACGCTCGCCACGGTGTGGTCCATGCTCGACGACGTGATCGACGGCGTACGGCACCGCTGGCCCGCCTTCGCGGCCGGACTGGCGGTGGGCTGGGCCGTCAACAGACTCGCGCATGCCTCGTTGCACGCCCCGGACGGGTCGTGGGGCGAGTATGCCGTTTTCGCGTCGACGACTCTGGCGGCCTTGGCGACCTTCGTCGCTCTCACCCGTCTTCCGCGACGGGAACGCTGATCCGCTCGACCATGCGGCGCACGACCTCGACGGGCAGCGTCGGATTCCGGGCGGCGGTCTCCGCCCTGTCGGCGTCTTGCAGCAGCCTTGTCAGGAACCGGACCGGCAGCCCGGGTTGCAGGGCGGCGGCGTGACGGACGCTGTCGTGCGGGTCCTCCAGCAGCAGTGCGGCGGCCACCGGTGACAGGCGCGGGTCGGTGGCGGCCCGGTACCGCACCTCCTTGCTCGGGTCCCTGCTGAGCCGCTCCACCAGTTCGGGCGTGGACTCCGGGTCGTCCAGGGCGAGTCTGCGCAGGCGCGGGGTCGGGTCATCGGCGTACCGCACGAGGTTCTGGCGGGGGAAGTTCGGGTGGCTGCGCGGGCGGTCGGGGGTGCTCAGGCTGCCGGTCCACCACTGCCACACCCGCATGAGCATGTCGGCGGGCGCGTCGTCGCAGGACTCGGCGAGGAAGAGCTGGACGACCCGGTCCTCGTCCCGGGCGAGGCGTTCGACGACGTCCGGCGGGAGGTGCCGGGCGCGGGCCACGCTTCTGCGGACGAGAGGGTGGGTGGAGGCGGCCAGGCGGCGCATCGCGTCCTGGTCGTCGTGCAGCGCGACGATCCAGTCGAGCTCGTGGTAGTGGACGCCGGGGTCGAAGTCGATCCGGACGCCCGCACGTTGATTTTCCGTCAGATCGGCGCGCGTCGACACCGCGAAGCGGACGCCGGCGTCGGGATCGGCGCCGAGGAGGGCGACCAGGTCGGCGTCGAGTCGCGGGTTGCCGGCGAGGGCGCGGCGCTCGTCGTGGTCCCCGTGGCGTACCAGGTACGCGGCGAGGTCGCGCTCCAGTCGGCAGGACTCCAGCGCGCGGGCCTTGACCTCCAGCGTCTCGTACACCGAGCGGGGCATCGGGTGTTCCCGGTGATGGAGCAGCCGGGCCGCCGTACGCACCTTGCCGTCGGCGTCGGCCATCAGCGCCTCGCGAGCGTCGGCGTCGAGATACGGCCAGGCGGCATGGCAGGCCGCGTACCGCACTCCGGCGTCGGGGTCGGCGGCCAGTTCGACCGCCACGGGGGTGGGCAGGTCCATAAGACCGGCGGCCTCGGCGCGGATCCGCGGGGACGGATCGGCGGCGACCTTTCGGCAGGTGGCCTCGTCCAGTTCCGCCCGGCGCTCCGCGGCCAGCAGGGTGAAGATCCAGCGGTGGCGCTCGTCCTGCTCGCCGAGGATCACCCGGGACCACTGCTCGGAGGTGATGTTCGGCTGGACCTCGGCCGCCATCGCCCGCAGTTTCCAGTTCGGGTGGACCAGCATCGCGTCCACGATCTCCGGAGGCATGGGCTGGTACATGGCGTAGTGGGATCTCTCCAGCAGCATGGGCCGCAGGTCCGCCGGGGTGGACGCGTTGAGCGACAGTCCGCGTGCCCAGGCATCCAGCAGCCTGTGCGTGGGCTTCGGCCCCTCGAGCAGCGACTCCCAGGCGGCCGCCCGCTCCTGGGGCGTCTCCTCGGCCGCCGCCCGCGCGGCTTCCTCCTGCCGCTCGCACAGCCGGTCGACGGCGACGAGCCGGACCTCGTACTCCTCCGTCGCGGCCCCCACCAGGGCGTCCCCGGCCGGCGACAGCGTGACGAACTCCGGCCGCCCGGGCCGCTCCCCCAGCACTCCGGCCAGATCCCAGCCGTCGGCGAGCCGGACCCTGAACCAGCGCCCGGTGTGGTTGCCGGAGAAGTCGATGAGGAACTCCCCGTCCTCGCCGAAGATCCCCGTCCCGGAAGCCAGCCGGTGCCACTGCTCATTGACCTCGGTCACGAGGTCCGGCCGGTCCGTCGCGACGGCCATGGTCGGCCCGGCCTCCCCCGCGACGACATGGCACCGGGCGAGGAACGGCGGCAGCACCTCCTCGACCTGCTGGTCCCCCACGATCAACAGCCCGGATCTTGCCAGCGCTTGTGCCGACTCGGCTCTCCCACCCATGATCCCCATCTTCCCCGGCGCGGACTCCGTCGGTCGCTCAGGCCCCCACGCTGACGCCCTCACCGTCCACCAGCCGCGCGCGGACCTCCCGACCGTCGCTCCAGCGCACGTGGATCGCGTCTTCGCCGTCCACGCGTACCGTCACCAGCTCGTCCAGCGGTACGGGGTCCCGTTCGGCGGTGAGCCGGGCGAGGGCGACGAAGAGCGTGGCCCCGTCCCCGGTGGCGCCTAAGAGATCGTGGCCCAGGCCGGCGACCGGTCGGATCTCCGCACGCACACCGTCCCGGCAGGCCCAGCCGGTGATCCGCACCGGCGTCCCCGGCTCCGCCCCCGCCACCACATGAGCCCGCACCTCCACGGCCCCCTGCGCGAGCACGAGACTGGTCACCCGCGCTCCCCCGCCCGCCGAGTGCCGCGACGCCACCCAGCCCTCCCCCACGCCCAGCGGCACGATGTCCCTACGGCCCGGGTCGTGGCCGACGATCACGCTGTTGTCGTACCACGGTGAGGGCGCCGTCGCCGTCGAGTAGGCCAGGCGCGTGTAGTACGGGTCGTAGCGGACGTCCTCGCTGCCGTGGTTGTGGAGGCGGACCATGCCGTCCGAACTCGTGGACTGCAGCAGCCAGTTGGGGGCCGCCACCGCGGTCACCGCGTCCGTGCGCTCGGCCGGGGCGGCCTCCTCGGCGGACGTCCAGACCTCGTGCCCGGCCGGCAGGAGCAGGGCGAGGAAGGCCTTGCTCGCCCAGTACGGGGACGCGGGGCCCGAATAGCCCTGCAGGACCGTCTCGTCGGGGCCGTGCCAGCCGAGGGTGAGCAGGCCGTTCGCGTCCACGGCGCCGCGCTCCAGGAAGTACTTCAGCGCGCCGGAGGCCAGCCGTCTGGTCTCGCCCGGCGACAAGGGCGTGCGGCCGGTCAGCGCGCCCAGCCACAGGGGGGCCGTGGTCGCGAAGCGGTAGGTCAGGGAGCGGCCCTGGTGCATGGGGGCGCCGTCGCCGCCGAACAGGCGGGCGTAGTCCTCCAGATGGCGGGAGAGCCTGCCGCCGTACAGGTCCAGGAGCCGTTCGTCCTGCGCCAGCCAGGCGTGCAGCACCGGGTACAGGTGCATCGCCCAGCCGTTGTAGTAGTCGTACTTCCGGCCGTCGCCGTCCGTGTACCAGCCGTCGCCGACGTACCAGTCCTCGATGCGCTCCAGACCGCGGTCGATCGCCTTGCGGGACTCCTCGGTCTGGTGACCGATCTCCTGGAGGAAGCCGCCCACCGTCACCGGGAACAACTCCCAGTTGCAGGGCCAGGCTTCGGCGGTCAGCGCGTCCCCCAGCCAGGCCGCGGCCCGCTGCCGTACCGCGTCGTCCAGCCGGTCCCACAGCAGTGGCCGGGTCAGTCGCAGCGCGAGCGCGATCGACGCCGCCTCGACCAGGGGCTGGCCGCGGTCCTGGATACGGGGCCAGACACCGGACGTACCCGCCGCGAGTCCGTCGGCGTAGCGCTCCAACGCCGTCTCGTCCCGGCGGAACCCCGCCAGCAGGAGCGTACGGGCGTAGCCCTCCAGGCCGTCGGAGAGGCGGCCCGACCAGCTCTGGTGGCCGCCGGGGAAGTGGTAGAGGGCGCGGTCCTCGGTGGCGTACGGCTCCACGGCGGCGAGCAGGGCGTCGGCGGCGGCCTCCCAGTGGGCACGGGTGTAGCCGGTGCGCGGGCTGAGGGTGCGGTCCTCGGGAGGGAGCTGCATCGGGGCTCTTTCCTGCTGTGCTCTGCTCTGCTCTGCTCTGCTCTGCTCTGCTCTGCTCTGCTCTGCTCTGCTCTGGGAAGGTCAGGCCTGGGGCGCCCCGGTTCCGGTCGAGGCGCCCCAGGGGTTCATCTCACCCGCACCAGGCCCTGGGGCACCAGATGCCGGGCGACGAGTTCGTCGCGGACCAGACTCGCGTACACCGTGGCGCCGTGCACGGAGGTGTGGGTGTTGTCCCGCTTCTCGTTGTACAGGTACAGCGCTTTGGAGGCCTCGACGCCGAGCGACTCCACCAGGGACTTGGTCTTCGCCGTCAGGTCGATCAGGGGGACGTCCTGGGCGGCGGCGACCGACCGGACGACCGCGGGGTGGTCCACGCCCAGGCCGTTCACGAGCAGAGCGGTGTTGTTGTTCAGCGTGCCGTCGGAGTTGAACCAGCGGCGGACGATCGGGGTGACGAGGACCGGCTCGCCTCCCTTCTCGCGCACGCCCGCCACCAGTGTCTCCAGATTCGCTCGATACGTCGCCCCGTCGGTCGTCTTGTCGTTGTGGGCGAGCTGGATCAGGACCAGGTCGCCACGGCGGATCCGCGGCCGGACGGTGGCCCACAGACGCGAGTCGGCGAGATAGCTGACCGTGCTCTCGCCGGAGTCGGCGTAGTTGGCGACGGACAGGCCCTTGCGCAGGTACTGGGGGAGCTGCTGGCCCCAGCCGGAGTAGGGGTCGCCGGGCTGGTCGCAGACCGTGGAGTCGCCGACGAGGAAGATCTGGCGGGCGCGTCGGGCCGGGGTGACCTCGATGTCGGCCAATGCGGGTGCGATACCGCCGAGTTGCACGTTGAGGCCCGGGGTGCCTTCGGCGCCCGTCGGCTCGCCCTCCGGCGTGCGGACATTCACGGTGAAGCCACGCGCGACCCGCTCACCTGCCGGGACGGCCGTCTCGGGGAGCAGGGCGCGCCGGGTCTCGCCGGTGACGCTCGTGCTCGACGCCGCATCGCCGCCCAGGAGGACCTTGACGTCGTAGGTGCCGGGCGGGACGTCGAAGTGGCAGGCGGTGGCGGTGCAGTTGCCGTGTGCCTGGGCCTGCGCATGGGCCTGGGCCTGGGCCTGGGCCTGGGCCGGTACCGCCGTCAGCACGGTGCCCAGGGTGGCCGCCACCAGTACGGCGACGCTGAAACGTCTCATACGCGACTCCTCGCTCGGATGGACCCGGCGTGCGCCTGGACCGTACCCGTTTCGACAAGCGCTTTCTAGATGGTTCGCCACCGCTTCATGAATGCCCCAGCACCGAGCTGGCGCAAGCCCTTTCGCGAAATCGATTCAACTGTCACTCTGCACAACACCCGCACCCCACACTCCGAAGGAGGCACCCCCCATGTCCAGATCCCACGGCAGATCCGTTCCCCGCCGCACCTTCGTCCTCGGCGCCACGGCCGCCGCCGGCACCGCGGCCCTCGCCGGCACGGCGCGCGCCGCGGCCTTCGGCTGGAGCGACGACGGCTCGAACTATGTCGTCGACACCGGCGCCAACCTCGTCTTCAAGGTCAGCAAGACCAACGGCGACCTGACCTCGCTCGTCTACCGCGGCACGGAGTACCAGGGCTACGGCGGCATGAACTCGCACATCGAGTCCGGCCTCGGCACCTCCACCGTGACCGTCAGGCAGTCGGGTTCGACGATCCTGATCTCGGTGGCCTACGGCACGCTGCGGCACTACTACGCGGCCCGCAGCGGCGAGAACAACATCTACCTGTGGACCGACAAGGCCGACACGTCCGTCTCGGCGACCCGCTACATCCTGCGTGTGAAGAAGGGCCTGTTCCTCAACGACGAGCCCGACTCCTACACGTACACGAACAGCACCATCGAGGCCTCGGACGTCTTCGCGAAGTCCGACGGCCAGACCCGCTCGAAGCACTACGCGAAGCGCCGGGTGACGGACTACGACTACGTCGGCTGGTCGGCCGGCGGCGTCGGCCTGTGGATCGTGCGCAGCAACCACGAGAAGGCGTCCGGCGGCCCGTTCTACCGCTCGCTGCTGCGCCACCAGAGCGCGGACGGCGGCGGTCTGTACGAGATTCTGTACTACGGCCAGAACCAGACCGAGGCCCAGCGCTTCGGCCTCCAGGGCCCATACGTCATCGCCCTCACGGACGGCGGAGCGCCCTCCTCGTCGCTGTTCCCGGGCACCCTCACCACCTCGTGGGCGGACTCGCTCGGCATGTCCGGGTACGTCGGCGCGAACGGGCGCGGCAAGGTGGCCGGGGTCGGGATCTCCGGGCGGAACACGGCGTATCCGTACACGGTCGGGCTCGCCAACTCGGCGGCACAGTACTGGGGTTCGGCGCGCGCGTCGGACGGCTACTTCTCGATCGGGGGTGTGCTGCCGGGGACGTACACCCTGACCGTCTTCAAGGGCGAACTCGCCGTGTACACGGGGTCGGTGACGGTCACGGCCGGGGGCACGACCACCCTCAACACGATCGCGATCCCGTCCTCGAACGACCCGGGCAACGCGAGCGCGATCTGGCGGATCGGCGACTGGAACGGCACCCCGAGCGGCTTCAAGAACGCCGATCTGATGACGTACGCGCATCCTTCCGACGTCCGGGCCGCCGCCTGGACCGGCAACGTGGTCGTCGGCAACAACGAGACGGCATCCTTCCCCTGCTACCTCTGGAAGGACGTCAACAGCGGGATCCTGGTGTACTTCAAGCTGACGGCGGCCCAGGCCGCGGCCGCGCACACCCTGCGGATCGGGGTGACGACGGCGTACGCCAACGGTCGCCCCCAGGTGACCGTCAACGACACCTGGACGTCGGCCATCCCCTCCCCGCCGACCCAGCCGGGCACCCGGTCGCTGACCAACGGCTCGTACCGGGGCAACAACCACACGTTCACGTACAGCGTGCCGGCGTCCGCCTGGAAGACGGACACCGGCCAGTACAACGTGCTGCGGATCGATGTGGTGAGCGGTTCGGGGACGACCGGCTATCTCAGCGCGGGCACGGCGATCGACGCGATCGACCTGCTCACCTGACGGCACCTCATGTACCGCGCGACCACTGCTGGTTGGTTCCGCCGTTGCAGGTGTAGGTGATGATCGCGGCGGAGTTGGCGGTGGACGCGCCGTTCACGTCCAGGCACTCGCCGCTCGCGCGGGAGACGACGTTGACGTAGGAGCCGGTGGTGCTGAGCGACCACTGCTGGGCGGTGGCGGAGGAGTTGCAGTTCTCCTGGGTCACCGTGCTCGCGTTCTCCTGGACGCACAGGGAGCTGTGCCGGGTCATCAGCTGGTAGTAGCCGCTTCCTACGGACTTGAACCAGTACTTCTGGTTGGCGCCGCCGTTGCAGTCGTACTGCTTGAGCTGGGCGCCCGCCCACTGCGACTGGCCGGTGACATCGGCGCAGCGGCCGCTGTGCCGGGCGACGAGGGTGTTGTAGGTGGCGCCGGTGCCGGTGATCGAGCCGGTGGCCGTGTCGAGGGTGACCTCCGGGGACCAGGACATCGACATCGACGTCGAGGAGGGGAAGGTCAGCGGCAGCCAGACGTAGCGGGAGTCGTTGACGGTGCCGCCGAAGGAGTTGCCCCAGCGGTCGCCCAGGTAGAGGTACGACGTGGTCGAAGTGCCCTGCACGGGAAGGACGTACGCGGTCTGCGAGCCGTAGGTCGTGGAGTCGCCGACGTTCGTCATCGCGGTCCAGGGGCCGGCGATGTTCGTGGCGGTGGCGTACTGCTGCTGGTTGGGGCTCCAGCCGGTGGCGCCCGAGGTCAGCATGAAGTAGACGCCGCCCCGCTTGAACAGGGCCGGAGCTTCGCGGTGGCCGCCGTGCCAGGGGTCCGCGACCAGGGCGGCGATGCCCGTGTAGTCGCTGGTCAGGCGGTAGATCTGGAGGTCGTAGTTCTCACGGGCGGCGGAGATCATGTAGCCGGTGCCGTCGGTGTCGACGAACACCGTGATGTCGCGGGACATGTGCTCGCCGAGCGGGCGGAAGCTGCCCTGCCAGGTGTAGTTCCCATCCACGGTGTCGGAGACGGCGACGGCGGCGCGGGCCTCGCTGTAGTCGGTGCCGTTCTCCTTGTGCATCCACATGACGAACTTGCCGGTGGCGGCGTTGTACATGACCTTCGGGCGCTCGATGTTGGCGGTGGCCAGCTCGGCGGCGCTGGACTGGGTCAGGACGTGGTTCCTGAACTCCCAGCTCTTCAGGTCGGTGGAGCGGTAGGCGTCCACATAGCGGAAGGTGTTGTCGGCGTTGCGGTGCTCGCCGAACCAGTAGTAGTACGAGCCGACCTTGAGGACACCGCCGCCGTGGGCGTGCACCGGGTTGCCCGAGGTGTCGGTGAACCGTGTGCCGGTGGTGACGGTCTGGGGTGCCGCCTGGGCGGGTCCCGCGGTGACCAGCGCGCCGGCCAGGGCCAGACAGAGGGCGAGCAGGGCCGCGTACGCACGTCTCATCTCACGCACTCTCCTTCACGGTTGCGGCGGTAGTGTCCGCCGCCGTGTCTGCCACGGGTATGCCGAAGTTCGGGGTGCCGTCCGGGTTCCAGCCGAGCCGCTGGACGCGGGTGTGGCGGTTCGGGTCGTTCAGGGGGTCGCCGGCGATCTCCTTGTACTGGCGGGCGTGGTAGACGAGGACGTCGGTGCGGCCGTCCTCGGCGACGGTGAAGCAGTTGTGGCCGGGGCCGTACTGCTTCGTGGTGTCGTTGCCGGTGAAGACCGGGGTCGGGGATTTGGACCAGCCGGCCGGGTCCATGAGATTGCCGTCGGCGTCGGCGGTGAGCATGCCCACGCAGTAGTGGTGGTCGGTGGCGGAGGCCGAATAGGTGAGGAAGATCCGGCCGTTGCGCTTGAGGACGTACGGACCCTCGTTGACCTTGTAGCCGACGCACTCCCAGTCGTACTCCGGTGTGGACAGCCGGATCTGAGGTCCCGTCAGGGTCCATGGGTTCGCCATCTCGGACAGGAACAGGCCGGTGTTGTTGTCCATTCCGGGTTCGTGCTGCGCCCAGCAGAGGTAGCGGGTGCCTCGGTGGGTGAAGGTGGTGGCGTCCAAGGAGAAGGTCTCCCAGGCGGTTCTGATCTGGCCCTTCTCCACCCAGGTGCCCTTGAACGGGTCGGGGTGGGCGTTCTCCAGGACCCAGATGCGGATGCGCCAGATGTCCTCGGCGGGCGCCGCGGCGAAGTAGAGGTACCACTTGCCGCCGATGCGATGGAGTTCCGGCGCCCAGATGTGCGCGGCCATGTCACCGGTGGGGTGGGCCCGCCAGACGACCGACTCGGCCGCCGTGGACAGGCCGTTCAGGGTGCGGGAGCGGCGCAGGACGATGCGGTCGTACTCGGGGGCGGTGGCCGTGAAGTAGTAGCGGCCGTCGGTGTGGCGGTGGATGTGGGGGTCGGCGCGCTGCTGGACGAGGGGGTTCACGAAGGGGGCCGTCCTCGGGAGTGCGGCGTGGGCGACACCGGGGACGGCCGAGGCGGCGGTCAAGGCGCCGGCGGCCGCGGCGCCCTTCAACAGCAGTCTGCGGCTGGGGGCTTCGGGCAGGTCGTCTTCGCGGCTCATACGGACTGCCTCTCGGGGTTCTCATGGGGGAAGTGTTCGAAATAGCGGACATGATCTGTCATTACGAACGCCGAAAAGGTAAGGGTGTGCAACCGGGAGGTCAACGGGTTCGACGGGACGGGGGAGAGCGCTTTCTCCCGACGCGCGATTTTTTTGTTATCGGCCCCCTACTTCTCCGTCTCCCATGACGTGCGCAGCCTCACCCACAAGACAGCAGCGGCCCTCGGCGCCCTCGCGACGGCCGCCGCCCTCACCGTCACCGCTCCCCCCGCGGTGGCCGCCGGCCCGCGAGACGTCACCGCCGACGTTCTCGCGGGCCGGGACGTGACGCTCGGCGGCGACACGGTGGTGTCCGTGCCGTCCGGGACGACGACGTACGACGGCGTCCTCCGCGGCGAGGGCACGCTCACCGTGCGGGGCACCGGGACGCTGATCCTGACCAGGGACAGTGACTTCACGCTGCCCGGGTCCCGGCAGCGGCAGAAGGTGAACGTCCTCGGCGGCAACCACCCGTACGTCACCACGACAGACCCCGACCCGCCCGCGATCACGGTCGAGCGCGGGGCGACCCTCCAGTACGGCGACGGCGGTACGACCGGGCTGATCGGCCACTTCCCGTACAACACCCCGGCGTTCCGGCTCAACCAGGACAACATCCGGGTCGACGGCACCCTGCGGCTGTCGCTGAGAAGCGCCTACAACCTGGGCACGATCAGCGGCTCCGGGCTCATCACCCAGCCGCGGTTCCTGTGGGGCACCTGGGACCTCACGTCCGGCCCCTTCTCCGGGGTGATCGACAACGGCACCCAGGCGAACGCCGGGCGGCCGGAGTTCGCGACCTCGCTGCCGAACGCGCGCAAGGTCCTCAACCAGGGCACCTGGACCGTGGACACCCCGCTCAGCCGCACCGTCACCCTGGGCATGGACTTCTACCAGCGCGAGTACGGCAGCGACATCAACGTCCAGTCCCGGCCCGGCGGCAAGGTCGTGCTCACCGGCCGGTACAGCTGGTCCGACCAGGGCGGCGACACCGACCCCTCGCTCAGCGACCCCGCCCTGAACTGGACGCCCGCGCGGAAGAACGTCAACAAGCGCGGCACCAACATCAAGGGCGCAGACGTCCAGTGGGGCGACGGCACGACGAACGAGATCTTCATGCCAGGGACCGCCGAGACCGTCTACATCAATTTGCTGGCGGCACGCTCCCGTTCGCGGCTCACCTTCGACTACAACGGCCCCGTGACACTGGGCGCGCCCATCGGCGGCGGCAGATTCCACGACACACTGTCCGCGCCCGGCGCCGGCGACATCGTCATCAAGGGCACACGGGGCAACGACGTCACCTTCGCCGCCGTGCAGTACTACGACGGCTCGACGACGGTCGAGAAGGGCGCGGTGCTGCGGCTGGGCAGCGGCAAGCCGGGCGGCGACGGCGGGCTGTACACACGGGGTGCGCTCCACAAGGTCGTGAACAACGGCTCGCTGGTACTGAACAACGTCGGCAGGCCGCTGGTCCTGTCCCGGATCGGCGGCAGCGGGTCGCTCACCCAGACGGGGTCCGCTACGACGACGCTGACGGGCGCGGCGGTGACGTACACCGGCAGGACGACGGTCAAGAGGGGCACACTGGCCCTGCGCGGCGGCGCCGCACTCGCCCGCAGCAAGGCCATCACGCTCGGCTCCGCCGACTCCCGTCTGGACGCGGGCACTTCGGGACTGCGCGTGGTGACGGCCCTGTCCGGCAGGGGCACCGTGAAGGGCACGGTGACGAACGACGGCGTGGTCGCGGGCGGCCTCACCGTCTCCGGCGGCTACACGCAGTCGGCGAAGGGTGAACTGGTCCTGCGCGACGGCCCGTTGAAGGTGACGGGCGCGGTCCGTCTGGCCGGGGACCTGGACCTCGCGTCCGTCGCCCAGGCGAAGGCACCCGCCCGGCGGATCACGGTCCTGGACCACCGGGGCCGGGCGAGGACGACCGGCACCTTCACCGGCCTCGAGGAGGGCGGGAAGCTCCAGCTCGGCGACACCGCCTACCGCATCTCCTACCGGGGCGGCGACGGCAACGACGTGGTCCTGACCGCCGTCACCACGACCCCCTCCCCCGGCTCGGTCACCCCTCGCACGGCAGCCGACCCGGTCGCCTCCCCCGGCACCCGCGCCGCGAGCGCCGCCGGCAACGGGCTGGGCTGGTGGCCCTACGTGCTGGCCGCCGGGCTGCTCGTGGGGCTCGTGGTGCCGGTGACGAGGCGTGGGCGTTCGCGAGGGCGACGACGGGGCGGGCGGCACGCGGCGTAGGGCCGGAGCCGCTCCGGCGGGCGGCTCCGGCCTCGACTACCGTCGTTCCCATGACCAGCACCATCACCCTCGCCGAAGCCCTCACCGCCGGGACCGTCGTGCTCGACGGCGGCATGTCCAACCAGCTGGAGTCGGCCGGGCACGACCTGAGTGACGAGCTGTGGTCGGCACGGCTGCTCGCCGAGCTGCCGGAGGCGATCACCGAGGCGCATCTCGGGTACTTCGAGGCGGGCGCGGACGTGGCGATCACGTCCAGCTACCAGGCCACCTTCGAGGGCTTCGCCAAGCGCGGCATCGGACCCGAGCGGGCGGCCGAACTCCTCACCCTGAGCGTGGAGTTGGCGCGTGAGGCGGCACGAAGGGCGCACGCCGGAGGCGTCACCCGGCCACTGTGGGTGGCCGCGTCGGTCGGACCGTACGGGGCGATGCTGGCGGACGGCTCCGAGTACCGGGGAAGGTACGGGCTGAGCGTGGCGGAGCTGGAGCGCTTCCACCGGCCCCGTCTGGAGGTGCTGGCCGGGGCTCGCCCCGACGTGCTGGCGCTGGAGACGGTCCCGGACGCCGACGAGGCCGAGGCGCTGCTGCGGGCGGTGCGCGGGCTCGGGGTCCCGGCCTGGCTGTCGTACTCCGTGGCCGGTGGCCGCACCCGCGCCGGGCAGCCGCTGGAGGCGGCGTTCGCCCTGGCCGCCGAGGCCGACGAGGTGATCGCGGTCGGCGTGAACTGCTGTGCGCCCGAGGACGTCGAGGCCGCCGTGGAAACCGCCGCCCGCGTCACGGGCAAGCCCGTCGTCGTCTACCCCAACAGCGGCGAGTCCTGGAACGCCGAGGCGCGCGCCTGGGACGGCCGGTCCACCTTCACGCCCGCGGAGGTCCAGGGGTGGCGGGCGTCCGGGGCACGGCTGATCGGCGGGTGCTGCCGGGTGGGTCCCGAGGCGATCGGATCCATCGCACGGACACTGGGGGCAACGACGTAGTTCCCCGCTCGGGGTTGCCCCGGGGTAGCGCGTCGGCGGTCAGTTCCGGCGGACCGCGCCCGGCAGCCGCAGCCGCCGTACGACCGACCGCAGCTCGGTACCGCGCGCGGGCGAGCCGTCGGCCAGGTCCGTCGCGGGGCCGGGCTCCCGGGGCTGGGCGGCGGCCCACAGGTCGAGCTCGGCGTCGTGCGGGCCGTGCGCGGTGCGGGTGTCGCCGTCGCCGAAGATCCGTACCGGACGCGTGTCGTCCCAGGCCTGCCACCCGGGGTCGCCGTCCACCGCGAACCGCACCCAGGCCCCGTGCATCTCGTGGGCCAGTTCCGCCGGGGCCCCCTCGCCGGCCAGCTTGCGGGACTCGGGCACGTCCCCGGTGTCGAAGACGAAGCCGAGCTCCAGCGCGTGGCAGGCGCCGAGGTCGGGGAGGGTGGAGGGCCAGGCGAACTCGTACACGTACGACGAACCGGGGCGGGCGTCGGCCAGGCGGTGCAGGGGGACGCGCAACAGGTGGTCGGTGAGCATCTGGCCGACGATCTCCGCGGTGCCGGCCTCCGGGTGCAGGGCGCGGTAGCCGCGGGGCACGTCGGCGCCGACGCGGCAGCGGGCCATGGCGCCGGCCAGGGCGACCGCCCCGAGCCGGTCGACGCGCTCCAGCAGCCCGCCGGGCACCAGCCACAGCCGGTACTCGTCGCGGGTCCAGCCCAGCATCAGCTCGACGCCGGCCGCGGCGTCCCCCGCCGTCAGCGCCTCCATCGGGTGGCGGGGCACGAGGTCGCCGTCGACGACGATCCCGAAGGCGGGCCCGCCCACCACGGGGCTGCTCAGCCGGCCCACCTCGGCCTGGGTGCGCAGCAGCACCTCACGGTCGACCTCGGCGAAGGCCGCGGCGGTGGCGGGGATCTTCAGCCGGGTCGCCATCCGGCGCACCATGCGCCGTACCTTGTCCCGCTCGGCCACCTCGGGCGGCCCGCTCTGGAGGATCGCCCGCCGGACCAGGCCCTGGGCCTGCGGGGCGGCGAGCAGCGCGCCGATGCTGATGGCGCCGGCGGACTGGCCGAACAGGGTGACGCGGTCCGGGTCGCCGCCGAAGGCCGCGATGGACTCGTGGACCCACTTCAGGGCGGCGAGCTGGTCGCGCAGGCCGGGATTGGCGGGGGCGTCCGGGAAGTAGCCGTAGCCCTCGACGCCGAGCCGGTAGTTGACCGAGACGAGGACGACGCCGTCCCGGGCGAAGGCCTGCCCGTCGTACACGGGCATGCCCGAGGAGCCGCGGGTCAGGGCGCCGCCGTGCAGCCACACCATGACCGGGAGCCGGGCGCCGGGGCCCGGTTCGGGCGTCCAGACATTGAGGTTGAGGCAGTCGTCGCCGGGCACGACCGGGTCGAACAGATACTGCGCGAACGCCTCGGAGTACGGAGGTTTCGGCGGCGTCGGCCCGAAGTCCCCGGCGTCGCGCACACCGTCCCAGGGTTCGGGCGGCACGGGCGGCCGGAACCGGAGCGGGCCGAAGGGGGGCGCCGCGTAGGGGATGCCCCGGAACACCGCGACGCCGTTCTCGTACCGGCCCCGTACCGAACCGTAGGGCGTGCTCACCACGGGGTCTGCCTGGACTGCCGTCATACGTCCACCACCCTCCTCACCGCGCTCGTGCACCGTGAAGATCAGAGCAACTCATTGTGGCCCGGTATTCCGGCGCACGAGCGGATGAGAGGGCTGTTCGGCGTACCCGGTTACTTGGCGTACATAAGTGTGCCGAAGCCGAGCTGGTCAAAGCCTCCGCTGGTCGTGCCGTAGTCACCGCCGCCGCCCTCGGGAGCGACCGAGAAGCACATCTGGCCGATGTACTTGTCGTCGAGGTTCACGCGCCGGTTGTAGTGGTAGTGGAGCATGGCCCAGACGGGGCGGACCTGGCCGCGGCCGGAGTCGCTGATCACGGTCTGTGACTGCGGGGCGCAGTTCTGGCCGGTCCCCCAATTGTAGGTCGTGTACGGGACGTTGTTGCCCAGGTTGTACTTGGCTACGTACTGGGCGGCCTTCATGAAGCGGCGGCCGTCGTAGGAGTAGAGGTCGTCGCCCTGGTTCCAGGCCATCTCGCAGATGGCACCCATCTGGCCCATGCCCATCAGGCTGTGGCCCTGGTCGCGGCCGGACTCCTGCCACTGGCCGAGGTCGTATCCCTCGACGCCTGAGTACAGGAAGGGCACCGCCTTGCGGATGGCACCGTTTCCGGCGCCGTTCTTGAAGTAGTCGACGGCCTGGTCGTACTTGGCCGCATTGTCGGTGAGGATCCCGATGGCCATCACCGAGGCGATGTTGCACAGGTCCCAGTTGGCCCAGTAGTTGGTGATGCAGGCGCCGTTGTGGTCGGTGAGGAACTGGTTGTTGAGCGGGTAGAAGACCCTGACCATCATCTCCCGGGCAGCGGCGAGGTCGAACCCGCCGTAGCCGCGCATGAGTTCGCAGGCGTTGGCGAACTGCCAGCCGTAGATGCCGGCGGCGAGGAACCGGTCCGCGTTGCCGGTGACCGTCTTCAGGGTCCTCGACCACGCGTTGAGGATGGTGGCCGCGCACTGGGCGTTGGCCTCGGTGCCGCCGACCCGCCAGCGCAGGGCGTTCTGGTAGGCGGCGGCGATGTCGTTGTAAAGCACGGGGTAGTTCTGTCCGGTACCTCCCCGGATGATCGTTTCGGTGGCCCGGTTGGTCCAGGTGGACTGGGAGTGGGAGTTGGCGGTCAGCCGCTTCCAGCCGGACAGCCAGGGGTCGTTGCCCGCGGCGACCCTGACCTTGGCCCGGTTGATGTCACCGGCGTTGTGCAGCATGCCGGGGTGTGTGAAGGCCGCGGGCGCCGCGTCCGCCGTGGAGGCGACGGATGCGGTGCCCAGGGCGACGGCCGCGGTGAGACCGCCCGCTGTCTTGAACAGACCGCGACGGCTCAACCGACCTGTGGGGAGGTGCTGGTGGGGGGAAGTGCGGCTCATTGGTGCGACTCCAATCCGTGGGGGGATCAGTCGGTGGTGATGCTCACCTCGTTGAACTCGGTGGTGCAGCGGGCCAGTTGGTTGCGGGAGCAGACCACGAGGCCCACGTGGTAGGGGGCGTCACCGAACCCTGGGATCTCGCCGGTGGCGAGAGTGGTCCAGGTGGTGCCGTCATCGGTGGAGAGGGCTGCGGTGAAGGCGGTCCCGACGCGCTTCAGCCGCAGCAGGCCGGGGAGGGTGGCGGTGGCGTTTCCGGTGAAGGCCGACTTTCCGGCGACGGTCGTGCGCAGCATGAGCTGCGCGGTGGTCCCGCCGGTGACGACGACTCCGGCGGCCTGGTCGAACGGCGACAGCGACTTGGCCATCAGCAGTCCCACCTGGTCGGCACTCGCGCCCGTGCGGGAGCCGAGCCGGGCGGTGATCTCACAGTCGCCGGTGACGGTGTGTCGTACGAACTGCCCCGTCATCGCCTGGTTGTTGACGCTCAGATCGACACCGGCACCGCGCACGGTGAAGGTCCCGCCGTCGTACGACGTGCTGCCCGGGGTACGGATCGCGACCACACCGAGCGTCCCGAAGGCGCGCTCGTCGAGCACCGGGTCACCGAGGTCGCCGTATGTCCAGGGGGCCGGCGGGGGTGTGCCGACCGTGAGGGTGAGCGTGTCGGTGCCGTCGCCGGAGGCGTTGCCCGCGGTGGTGGTGACCGTGAACACCCCGCTCTCGGTGGGCGTTCCGGACACCAGGCCGGTGCGCTTGTCGAGGCGGAGACCGTCGGGCAGCCCGGCCGCGCCGAACCGTACGGGCTCATGCGAGCCACGCAGGAGATGACGGAAGGCAACACCCTTGTTCGCGAACGCCTGGGTGGCGGAGGTGAGTCGGGGTAGGCCCGGAGTCGGCATCCGGGCGGACACAGGCGTGGAGAGCGGTCCGCGGCCGCCGTGGCTGGTCTTCGCGACGACGTAGTGGTACGTCCGCCCGGGGATCCCCGTGGCGTCCGCGTACCGGATCCGGGTGCCGAAGCCGATCGGGCCGATGCCGCTCGCGATCGTCTCGTAGCGGCCGTCGGCGGTCGTGGAGCGCAGCACTTTGTAGCGGGCGGAGAGATCCTGGTCGGTCCAGGCCAGCTCCACGGCGTCGGCGCCGGGGGACGCCGTCAGGCCGGTGGCGGTGCGGGTGGGGCGGGGCGCGGACCAGACCTCGCCGGAGCTCGCGGACGTCACGCTGACGTTGTCGAAGGCGCCCGTTCCGGTCTCGGCGTAGTCCGCGTCGACGCCCAGGCAGGAGGTGAGGACGAGACCCGCGTACGCCGTACGGCCCAACTCGACGTCACTGGCGCCGACTTGGGTCCAGCGGATGCCGTCCGGGGAGATCGCGCCCGTGCACCGGCGGCCCCTGCGGGTCACCCGTACCCAGTAGGGCGCCCGCAGCCGGTAGCCGTCGCCCGCGCCCTCGACGTACCGCGCCTGCAGCGGGGTCGCCGACTCGGGCAGTTCGCCGAGGTCGGAGATCGGGAAGGCGGCGGACGTGGTGATGGCCTGCCGCTGGGTGGGCGGGACGGGCGTGCTGCCGGTGGCGGAGACGGTCGCGCCCGCCTCGGGGCGTACGGTCCACACGCCGCTGAAGGTGTGCAGCGGCAGCCCCTGGATCAGCATCGAGGCGTGGGCGGCGTCCGCGTCGAGGGAGTCGCGCAGGGTGACGCCGATCTTGGCGTACTGCGAGCTGAGCGGGAACACGACCCGTGCGGTGATCGTGCCGTCGCCACGCAACGGGAGATGGACGCAGCGGTAGGTGTGGGCGGTGCCGGACGCCTCCAGCAGGAACCGCTCGCCGTCGAAGGCGGCGGAACCGGGGATCCGCACGTCGCCGACGTCCCGGGTGGACCAGGGGTGAGGAAGACCGGCGGTGGCGGCCACCGAACCCGAACCGGCGCTGCTGCCATGTGAGTTGGCGGCGGTGACGGTGTAGTGGTACGTCCGTCCCGCGTGTACGTCGGTGTCCGTGTACTCCGGCTCGGCGTTCTGGGCGGCGATCTTCTCGTACGGTCCTTCGGGGCGGCTCGCCCGGCGGACGGTGTACGTCGTCGCCCACGCGGACGGCAGCCAGGACACCGTCACGGCGTCCGAGTCGCCGAGGGCGGTGACGCCCGCCGGGGCCGTCGGCGCGGTCGGTGAAGGGGCCCTGGTCCCGGCGTAGGCGAAGGTGCCGAAGCCCGGCAGGTCGTCGTTGCCGCCCTCGACGAGGCGGGCACCGCCGGCGCCGCGGAAGACGGCCGCCTTGGTGTACGGGGTGTCGAGGCCGCGGACGCCGGCGTAGTGGGCGTAGTACATCTCGTAGACCGGCGGCAGGCTGCCGCGGACCTTGTCGGAGACGGTCGTCTTGATGTACTTGCCGGTGCGGTCGAGGTCGGGGGTGAAGGGGACGTCGCCGCCGAGGTTGTAGCGGGCGGCGTACTCGGCGTTCGCGAGGATGCGGCTTTTGTCGAAGCCCCACAGGTCGACGCCCTGGTTCCAGGCGACCTGGGCGGCGTCGCCCATCAGGCCGACGGCGAGCTGCTCGTGTCCCTGGTCGCGGCCGCTCTCCTGCCCCTGGCCGGCGTCGGTGACCACGCGGCTGCGCACACTGCCGTTGCCTGCGCCGGCCGCGGCGAAGCGCAGGGCGTCCTCGAAGAGGGTGCGTTCCTCGCAGAACACGCCGATGGCCAGGATGGACTGAAGGGACGTCAGGTCCCAATTGCCGTTGGCGTAGAGCATGTAGCCGGAGATCGCCGGATACCAGACGTCGAGGAAGGACCGCTCGCAGCGGGCGATGTCCGCGTCCGCCCACCCGTCGTAGCCGCCGTGGCGGAGCAGCTCGGCCGCGTTGACGAACTTGAAGACCTGAAGGCCGGCACCCAGCGGACCGTCGGCCCCCGTGACCATGGTCAGCGAGGCCGACCAGGCGTTCAGGATGTCCCGTGCCTTGTCGGCGTGGGCGCGCTCGCCGGTGACGCACCACATGAGGGCGTTCTGGTAGGCGGCGGCCGAGTCGGCGACGGCCTGGTTCTGGAAGTTGCTTGGGCCGCGGCCCCAGGAGGTGATCTGGCCGGTGTTCTTCACGGCGTACGTCGCCTTCGAGCGGGCGTGGGCCGCGAACGCGAGGTAGCCGTCGTGGACCGGGGACTCCTGAGCGGCGACCGCGGCCTTCATCCGGGCGAGGTCGTCGGCGGTGTGCAGCAGCCCAGGGTGGGTGAACGGGCTGGAGTCGGTCGTGCCCTGCGCCGCCGCCCTGGCCGTGCCGGGCAGGAGCAGTCCGCTCGTGCCCGACGCCAGCAGCAGGGTCGCGGCGACGCCGAGGAAGCCCCGGCGGCTCGGGGCGGGGGTGGTGTCCAGGGTGCTCATGACGCGGCGGCCGCCTCGGCCTCGGCGGTGGTGAGGAACTTCAGGTTCAGCACGTGCTCGTTGGCGTGCATCGGGATGGTGTCGGTGGTGAGGTACCAGCCCGGCTTCTTCATCGAGTCGGCGATCACCTTGCCGTTGATCACGAGGTTCTCGAAGGTGACGTCCTTGATGGGGTGCTTGGCGTCGTACCCGAGCAGCAGGCAGGTGGCGAGCGGCTTGCCGGTGTAGGAGAGGTCCTTGATGTAGACGTTCTGGATGCCGCGGCCGACCGAGGTGTTGTACTTCGTGTTGTAGGCGATCCGCATGTGGACGAGCTGGCCCCAGCGGAAGTCCTCGACGCGTACGTCGTCGACCTTCACGTTCTTGATCAAGTTGCTGTCGCCGGGGTTGAGGGCGATGCAGCCCTGGTAGCCCATCTGGGGTTCGCGGTGGTCGCAGATGTCGAGGTTCTTGAAGGTGAGGTTCTTCAGGGCCTCGGGGTTGTCGGTGTTGCCGTGGGTGCCGACGTTGATGGGGTGGGCCACGTCCGCCCAGAGGGTGGAGTTGCGGACCGTGATGTTCGTGGTGTCGCCGTAGTACTCCCAGCGGTGGGTGTAGAGGGCTATGCAGTCGTCGGAGTTGCGCATGAAGACGCCGTCGATGACGACGTTGCTGCTGCAGAAGACGTCGATGCCGTCGCCCCAGCCCTTGGAGCTGAAGGAGCCGAGGCCCTTGATGGTGACGCCGGTGGCTTCGCCGAGCTTGACGGCGTAGCCGTTCGGGTTGAGCACCGTGACGGCGCCGACGGAGATGTTTCTGGAGTTCTCGATCAGGACACCGCCGTCGACCGTCCCGGCGAGCACCCCACGGCCGGCGAGCCCGGCGTGCTCGACGTTCCGGAAGAGGACGGTGGCCTTGAGGACGGCGCCGCCGTCGAGGTAGACGGTTTTGCCGGAGGGGACGGTGAGGTAGCCGTCGGCGGTGGTGTGGACACCGGGGCCGTAGTAGAGGACGTTCGGGTCGTCCGGCTTCGGCACCTTCTTCTCGATCGTGCGGGCGAACAGGTGGAGGCAGTCGAAGATGTCGTCGTTGATCTGGACGACGATGTTGCGCGGCTGGTCGAGCGTGAGCCGCAGGGTGTCACCGAGGACCTCGGGCTTGATGCCGTAGGAGTCCGGTCGGACCCGGGCCTTGGTGGTGCCGCCCTTGAGGTAGGTGACCTCGATCTCGACGGAGCCCTGGAAGTCGAAGTACGCCAGCGACGAGTTGTACGTCTTGCTCCCCCCGGTGGTCGGGTTGATCTCCGAGAGCTGCGGGCGCCAGATGTCCAGGGTCTGCCACTCGCCGTCCGGGGCGGTACGGACCCGCACCTTGAAGCTGGTGTTGGCCGGCATGGCGGACGGCCGGGGGTAGGTCACCAGTTTCGGCGCCGCGTCGGCGCCGTCCGCGGCGCCGGCCGTCGTGGCTGTCATCGAGGTGAGGCCGGCGGCGAGGACGGTGGCGCCCGCGGCCTGGAGGGCGGTGCGGCGGGACAGGGGCGTGTTCATACGGGACTCCTTGATCAACAGGTGGGAAAGAGGGGCTACTTGAGCCCGGACGTGGACGTCCCGGCGATGAAGCCGCGCTGTGCCACGAGGAAAATCAGCAGGATGGGGACGACGTACATCACGGAGGCGGCGGCCTGGAGTTCGGGGACCGGCGTGCCGGCCTCGTTGATGTAGGCGGTCATGACCGCGACGGCGAGGGTGGTGCGGTCGGTGGACAGCAGGAGCTGCGGCGCGATGTAGTCGCCCCAGGTCCAGGTGAAGGCGATGATGAAGCTCGCGGACAGCACGGGCCAGGACTGCGGCAGGAAGATCCGCCAGAAGATCGACGTGTATCCGCAGCCGTCTACGATCGCGGCCTCCTCCAGCTCGCGCGGCAGACCCGCGAAGAACTGCCGGAAGAGGAAGACCAGATAGGGCGCCGCGGACAGGCCCCACAGCACCCACGGCCAGTACGTGTCGACCATGCCGAGCCTGGCGAAGATCAGGTACGTGGGCAGCAGGGTGACCATCTGGGGCAGCATCATCGAGCCGAGCAGCACACCGAACAGCACCTTCTTGCCGGGCGCGTCGAGCCGGGCGAAGCCGAAGCCGACCCAGGCGGAGCTGAGGGTGACGAGCGAGGCGTAGAGGAGCGCGATGATCAGGGAGTTGCGGGCGTAGCCGAGGAAGTCGATCTCCTGGAAGGCGTCGGCGAAGTTGTGCCACTGGAAGAGCTCCGGCAACCAGTGCACGGGAGAGGCGGCCAGCTCACCCTGGGTCTTGAGGCCGGAGAGGATCAGCCAGCCGAAAGGGCCGAGGAACAGTCCGGTGACGGAGACGAGGACGGTGTAGAGGGCGAGGCGCCGGACGCGGACCCGTACACGTGTGCCGGCCGGGGACGCCTCGGGTGCCGGGCCGGAGCCGGCCGTGGTGGTCGTACCGCTCGTGGCGGTCACGGTGGTCACTTCTTCGCCTCCGGGTCGACGTTGTAGAACACCGCGCCGGACGTGAGTTTGAAGATGAGGCCGGTCACGACGAGGATCAGGACGAAGAGCACCCACAGCAGCGCGGAGGCGTAGCCGTAGCGGCCGAGCGCGAAGTACTGCGCGAACACGTGCATCATGTAGAGGTAGTTGGACTGCGGGACCGTGGTGATGCCGCTCGTGTCGCCGAGGGGCGCCAGCAGCAGCGGCATGATGGTCTGCACCGAGGCGATCATCCCCGTAACCGTCTGGAAGAGCAGGACGGGCGACAGCAGCGGCACGGTGATGCTGCAAAAGGTCCGCCAGGCGCTCGCCCCGTCGATCCGGGCCGCCTCGTGCAGCTCCCGGGGCACGTCCTGGAGCCCGGCCAGCGAGATGATCATGACGTTGCCGGCTGCCCAGAGGACCGTCATCAACAGGACGTGGCGGGCGTAGGGGTCGGCGAGCCAGCCCACGGCGTCGATACCGAAGAAGGTCAGCGCGCCGTTGGCGGCACCGGAGTTCTGGTCGAAGAGCAGCTTGAAGGCGAGACCCGCGCCGACCGGCGGCACCACGGCGGGCAGATACAGCAGCGTGCGGAACACCCCGCGCGCCTTGAGGGGCCGGTTGACCAGGACGGCGAGGGCGAGACCGGCGGCGATCGACAGCGGTACGGAGGTCACGGCGAACAGACCGGCGCGGCCCAGCGCGTCCCAGGTGACCGGGTCGTCGAGCAACTCGCGGTAGTTGCCGAGGCCGACGTAGTGCCAGTTGGGCGAGATGCCGTCGAAGGTGGTGAAGCTCAGCCACAGCGCGTACGCCATCGGCGCCACGGTCAGCAGCAGGAATCCGATGATCCAGGGCGAGGTGAACAGGTAGAACGCGCGGTGTCTGCGCGCGGTCATGGAGGTACGGGGACGACCGGCGGCGGAGGCGACCCCCGACGGTCGGCGGCGGAAGTGAACCGGCGATCCGCGGCGGAGGGCATCTGGTCGGCCGTCATCCCACCTGCTCCTTACCGCGCTTGAGCTGCTCGTTGATGGCGGAGTTCAGGCGCCCGGCGAGGGTGTCGACGGAGATCTGGCCGTTCATCGCCGCGGGGGCGATCTGGTTGAAGAGGGCGTCGATCGCGTCGGCACGGGTGTAGGGCGTGAAGGAGACGACCGAGAAATGCCTCAGCTCGTTCTCCTGCACCTCAAGCGCCCGCTTCTGGTACTCCTCCTTCGCGGGCATCAGAGGGCGCAACGACCTCAGCGACGGGATGCCCCAGCCGCCCGAGGCGCGTGCCTTCGCCGGCTCCTCGCCGAAGAACCACTCGAAGACCCGCCACGCGGCGTCCTTGTTCCGCGCCGCGCGCGGCATCCACACTCCGGTGCCGCCCTGGCAGGCGCTGATCCGCTCACCGCCCGCGAACATCGGGGCAGGCGCCAGCCGGGACACCCGCGCCAGCTTCGGGTCGGTGCCGATCATGCCGCCCATCCAGTAGCCGGAGTTCGACATGGCCAGCCGTCCGGCCTGGTACGTGGGCCCGTCCCAGCCGTTGGGGTCGGGCTGGACGAGGCTCGGCCCGACCTTGGCCCGGCAGTAGTCGATGTACCAGGCGAGTGCCTTGCGGGCCTCGGGAGTGGTGAAGTCGACGCGGGAGAAGCCGTCGTCGAAGAGGCGGCCACCGGCGGACGCGGTCATCGTCGCCAGGAGGCCGGCCCGGGTCAGCCCGCCGTAGCTGCCGCCGAAGACAGTGGTCTGGCCGTTCTTCCGTCGGACCAGACGCCGGGCGGCATCCAGCCACTCCTCGTAGGTGACGGGATCGGTCTCCGGCGGGCGGTCGACCCCGGCCCTGTCGAAGGCCGAGGTGTTGTACCAGTACATGGAGTCCTGGGAGAAGTCCTTCGCCATGCCGTAGCGCGGGCCCCTGCCCTGGGTGCGGCCGTCGTACCGCCACAGGTCGTTGACGGGGTCCAGGTCGTCGAGCGCGAGGACGTCGCTGCGGGCGAAGTAGGGGTCCAGCTCCTCGGCCACGTCACGCGCCGCGAAGTACGGAAGGTCGACGGCGCCGACGCCGCGCACAAGGTCGGGCGGGTTGCCGCTGGTGAGCATCGCGATCAGCTTGGTGATGTCGTACTTCACCAGGACGATCTTGATGCCGAGGTCCTTCTTCGCCTGCCGGACCTGCTCCGGGAGGATGTCGCCGGAATTCACCATCACGGTGACGGTCTCGCCCGAACCGCCGACGCCGGTCGACACCTGCAACGCGCAGCCGCTCAGCGCGGTCGCACCGGCGGCACCCGCGGAAAGGGCGAGGAAACGGCGGCGACTTGGTGAGGCGCCGGGACGGGCACCGGCCTGTGGGCGCATGGGCGCACCACCTCCTGCTCAGCTTGTGCGAAATCTCGATCACTGGTCGCACAGGCGGTCATTTCCGGCTGCGGGTGATGACGTGACGACGCGGAGAAACCCGTAGCAACCGGTTGCCGTAGGTGCTGGGCCAGAGCTTCTTTCCGGATCGGATACGGCGTCAAGAGGCTCGGCGAACTTTCGAAAAGAGTGAGTAACCGGTTTCGGTATGCGATTCCCATGGGACGCGCAAGACATGAGTGCGGCCCACCACCCACCTCACCCAGGCCACACAACCCCCACTTCCCACCGCATCGATTGACCGCTTCACTTGGTGGATCTACGGTAGAAGGCGCTTTCAGAAAATGTTTCCGCTGAGTGTCTCAGGAGAGCCATGCCCAGCCGCCCCCACCTGCCGAGGGCCGTGTTCGCGATGGATCCGGTGCACCTCCCCCTGCTCTTCCCGCCGCCGCTGATGGCCCGGCTCATGCAGACGGCCGCCATCGACCCCGCGCTCGTCGTACGCGACTTCGCCGACCCGGCGACCGCCGAGGCCCTCGCCGGCGCCGAGGTGCTCATCACCGGCTGGGGCTGCCCCCGCCTCGACGCCGACGCCCTCGCCGCCGCACCCGCGCTGCGCGCTGTCCTGCACGCGGCCGGCTCGGTCCGCTCGCTGGTCGGCGACGCACTGTGGAAGGCGGGTGTCGCCGTCTCCAGCGCCGTGACCGGCAACGCGCTGCCCGTCGCCGAGTACACGCTCGCCATGATCCTGCTCGCCGGCAAGGACACCTTCACCCACCGGGAGCGCTTCCGCGCCTCGCACACCTACCCGTCCGCCGCCGAGACCGCCGCCACCGGCAACGTCGGCCGCCGCGTCGGCGTCATCGGCGCGTCGCGGGTCGGCCGCCGGCTGCTGGAGCTGCTGCGGCCGTTCGACTTCACGGTGCTGCTGCACGATCCGTACGTCAGCGCCGCCGAAGCCGCCGCGTTCGGGGCGGAGTTGCTGTCGCTGGAGGACCTGCTGCGGCACAGCGACATCGTCAGCCTGCACGCGCCGGACATCCCCGAGACGTACCGGATGCTCGACGGGGACCGGCTCGCGCTGATCCGGGACGGCGGGGTGCTGATCAACACCTCGCGAGGCGCGCTGGTCGACCCCGAGGCGCTGACGGACGAACTGGTCTCGGGGCGGTTGCACGCGGTGCTCGACGTGACCGAACCGGAGCCGTTGCCTGCGGGTTCGCCGCTGTATCACCTGCCCAATGTGTTCCTGACGCCCCATATCGCCGGGTCGCTCGGCAATGAGCTGGAGCGGCTGGGGCGGATTGTGGTGGAGGAGTTGGAGCGGGTGGTGGATGGAGTGGCGTTGGTGCATGAGGTGCGGGAGGTCGATCTGGTGCGGGTGGCTTGATGGTCGGGGTGCGGGAACAGGGGCGCGTAGGGGGCCGGCATCCGATCCGCCGGGCTGAAGTGGACCGGCGCTCAGTCCCGCGACCGCAAGTGGTCCGGCACCCGGCGCGACACCGTGCCCGGGAGCGATGGAGGAGTCATGGGATACGGTTTCTGTATCTGTGGGGGCGCGTTTTCCGGGCTCAAGGCCCGGTGGGCGCAAGGGTGAAGGAGCCTCGAGGGTGAGTCAGCGCAAGGCGGCCGGCGATGCCGGTCGGGCCACCATCCGGGACGTGGCGGAACGCGCCGGCGTCTCCGTCGCCAGCGTGTCGCGTGTGCTGTCCGGCAACTACCCGGTGTCGGAGGACCTGCGCCGCCGGGTGATGAAGGTCGTCCGGGACCTGGACTACGTCACCAACGCCCACGCCCGCTCCCTGGCCGGCGGCGGTACACCCACCGTGGCCATCCTGATCAACAACATCACCGGCGCCGCGTTCGCCCATGTGGCCAAGGGCGTCGAGGGCGCGGCCACACTGCGGGGCTGGCTTTCGTTGGTGGGGACCACCGGGGACGATCCCGAGCGGGAGCTGGCGCTGGTCAACCTCATGCGCCAGCAGGGCGTCGCGGCCGTGGTGCTGCTGGGCGGCGCCTACGACTACGACGAGTACCAGCTACGCATGGCCCGGTTCGCGCGCTCGCTGGATGCCGCGGGGTCGCACCTGGTCCTGGTGGGCAGGCCGCCGCTGGAGGGCGACGTGCCGGCGACGACCGTGGACTACGACAACGAGGGCGGCGCCTACGCCATGGCCAGCCATCTGCTGTCCGCCGGGCACCGCGAGGTGCTCGTCCTGCCGGGACACTCCGAACTCACCACCGCACAGGGGAGGTTGAAGGGCGCCCAGCGCGCTTTCGAGGCGTACGGCGTGCCCTTCGACCCGGCCCTGGTGCGGCACGGACCCTACGACTACGAGCACGGGTACGACGCCGTCGAGGCCGCGTTGGAGGAGACTCCCGGCTTCACCGCCGTTCTCGCCGGGACCGATGTCGTCGCGGCCGGAGCCATGCAGGCCCTGCGTGCGGCGGGACTGCGGGTGCCGGAGGACGTGTCGATCGTGGGGTACGACGACATCCCGCTCGCCTCTCAGCTCACCCCGCAACTCACCACCGTGCACGTGCCGTACGAGGAGATGGGGCGGGTGGCGCTGCGCGCAGTCGCCGACCGGCGGGAGGGCGCCTCCGGGCGCCGCAAGGGCGGTGACGGGGACCATCTGGTGCTGGGCACCCATGTCGTCGTACGCAACTCCGTGCGGCCGCCCACCACTCGGCGCGGCTGAGCATCGCAGTGGCGTGAGAGCCGCAGGAAGCGATCGTTTCGTAATCGGTTTCTCGGTTTCTTCGCAGGCGGGCGAGCGGTCCGGCCGAGGGCCGTCGCGCCCTCCTGCCGACGTCATGTCAGGGGCGCTGAGCTGGAGTTACGGACGCATGTACGGGCAGAGTCGCGACGCCTCCCGCGCTGACGTCCGCGACAATCCGCCGTAACGAATTTCCGCGCACCTCTTGCTATGTGCTCAGCTCTCGGCCTACCTTCCCTGCAACCGCTTACTACCGCTTCCGCTTGGCCGCCGCTCCGCTACCGCGAGCCGATGGATTCCGGCCGCCGTTCCCGATCGGCGCCTCCTTGTCGCAGCCGCCTCGAAGCAAGCACGTCCTCTCCCATTCCGAAGGATCACGGTCTGATGAACATCACCAGCCCCCGGAGAAGGTTCGCCTCCGCCGCCGTCGCGGGAATCGCACTGACAGGTCTGCTCACCGCCTGCGGCGGAAACGACTCACAGGACTCCGGGTCGGGGTCCAAGGGCTCCGGCCCGGTCACCCTGGACTTCTGGGGCTGGGCCAACGGGCAGCAGGCGGTCGTCGAGGCGTTCAACGCCTCGCACAAGGACGTGCAGCTCAAGTACACGAAGGTCACCGACCAGTTGACCATGCAGAAGCAACTGACCAACGCGGTCAAGGCGGGCAACGCGCCCTGCCTGCTCCAGAACACCGGCGAATACGTGACGAGTTGGGTCTCGCAGGGCGCGCTCGCCGACATCACCCGCTATGTCGAGGCCGACAAGGACAAGTTCAACGCCGGCTCGTGGGCGACCGGTCAGGTGCAGGGGAAGGTGTACGGGGTGCCGACCGCCTCGGCGCCCGCCTTCACCATCTACCGCACCGACCTCTTCCAGAAGTACGGGCTCAAGGCCCCGGCGACCTGGGACGACTTCATCGCCGCGGGCAAGGAACTGAAGAAGCACGACATCAAGATCACCAACTACGCCGGTGAGGACCCCAGCACCCTGGAGGTGCTGGCGATGCAGGCCGGGGCGCACTGGTACGCCATCGACGGCGACTCATGGGTGGTGAACTTCCAGGACGAGGGCTCGCTCAAGGCCGCGAAGGTGATCCAGGAGATCGTCGACAACGACCTCAACTCCAAGCTCTCCTTCGCGGACTACGCGGCCGTGCAGCGCAACTACGACAACGGCGGCACCGCGACCCGGCAGGTCTCCACCTGGCAGATGTCCGGCATGGTGCAGAACTTCACCAAGTCCTTCGGCAAGTGGGCGCTGTCGCCTTGGCCCGCTTTCCAGGGGGAGGCGGCCAGGACACCGGCCGGGACCAACCAGAGCGGCAATCTGACGCTGGTGACCGAGGACTGCGAGGCCAAGGAGCAGGCCGCCGAGGCGGCGCTGTGGATGTCGACCGACGCCGGTGCCGTCAAGACGATGGCGAGTCCGGAGACCGGCAGCGGTGTGATGCCGGCGCTGGCCGACAGCGACGCGTATGTCTCGGAGGCGATCTCCGAGAAGCTGCTCGGGAAGAACTACGAGCCCGCGAAGAAGGTCGTGACGGACAGCCTGGGCACTGTCGCCACCGACTGGACCTTCGGGCCGAACTGGACGGCGATGTTCACGCAGATGCAGGACGAGTGGGCGAAGGTCGTCAGCAAGCAGCAGAAGGTCACCGATCTGCTGGCGCACATGCAGAAGTGGACGGTCGACGACCTGAAGCAGCGCGGCATCAGCGTCAAGGGCTGAGGCGGACTCGATGATTCGCTCCCAGCGCTGGAAGGGCGCCGCTTTCACGGTGCCCTTCCAGCTCGGCTTCGCCTTTCTGTATCTGCTCCCGATCGGCTACGCGGTCTACCAGTCGCTGTTTCTCCAGAAGCAGTCCGGGCTGGGCCTCGGC
This sequence comes from Streptomyces sp. NPDC056479, assembly GCF_042795335.1. Classification (NCBI taxonomy): domain Bacteria; kingdom Bacillati; phylum Actinomycetota; class Actinomycetes; order Kitasatosporales; family Streptomycetaceae; genus Streptomyces; species Streptomyces sp. NPDC056479. Next base: position 674,640 of record NZ_JBHTRZ010000003.1, read on the forward strand.
GGCGCGACCACCGAGTTCGTGGGCCTGGACAACTACCGCGACGGGCTCACCGACTCGGCGTTCATCGGCTCCGTCCTGCGGGTGGTGCTGTTCGCCTGTGTGCAGATCCCGTTCATGCTGCTCGTCAGCCTGGTCCTGGCGCTGTTCCTGGACGCGGTCGGCGCCAGGGCGGCCGGGCGGTTCCGGATTCTGCTGCTGGTGCCGTACATGATCCCAGGTGTCGTCGCCGCGATCGTGTGGATCAATCTGTACAGCCCCGAGGTGGGACCGCTCACGCCGCTCGCCGGACTGTTCGGACTCGACTGGAACTTCTTCGCGCCCTCCATGGTGTGGCCGGCCATCGGCAATCTGCTGACCTGGCACGGCATCGGCTACAACATGGTGATCATCTACGCGGCGCTCCAGGGCGTGCCGCGCGAGCTGTTCGAGGCCGCGCGGCTGGACGGTGCCTCCGAGTTGCGGATCGCGCTGAGCATCAAGATCCCGTTCGTGCGCGGGGCGCTCGTCCTGACCGCCCTGCTGTCGATCATCCAGATGCTCCAGATCTTCAATGAACCGGCGTTGTTCAGGAACGTGACGCCGCAGACCGTCAGCGACAGCTTCACCCCGATCATGATCATCTACAACCAGGCGTTCAACGCAGGCAACTACCACTACGCCGCGACCCTTTCGGTGCTGCTCGCCCTGATCCTCGGGGTGGCGTCCTTCCTCTTCTACCGGCTGACCTCGAGGGAGGCGGACTGATGGCACTGACCGTGCATCGCAAGCAGCGGGAGACGGAACCGGAGGGCGGTGGCCGGCCCTCGGGCGGGGGGCGGGGCGTGCGGCGGCTCGGTCGCCCGGACGCGGCCGCGCGGTCCCGGGGCGGGCAGCGGTTCGTGCTGGTCGGGCTGGTTCTGGCGAGCGCCTACAGCCTGTTCCCGGTGTACTGGCTGATGATCGCCGCGACCAAGGACCGGGTGGGGCTGTACCAGAGCAACGGACTGTGGTTCTCCGGCTGGCATCTGTGGGACAACCTCCAGCAGGTGTTCACCTACGAGGACGGCATCTTCCTGCGCTGGACCGCCAACTCGTTCCTGTACGCCGGTGTCGGCTCCCTCGGCGGCACGCTGATCGCGCTGGCGACGGGGTACGGGCTCGCCCGGTTCGACTTTCCCGGGCGGGGTGTCGTCTTCGCGTGCGTGGTGGGGTCGTTCCTGATCCCGATCGCGCTGCTCACCCTGCCGCTGTATCTGCTGTTCTCGGCGATCGGGCTGGTCGACACGCCCTGGGCGATGCTGATCCCCTGTCTGATCAACCCGTTCAGTGTGTATCTGGCCAAGGTGTACACCGAGGCCGCGATCCCCTTCGAGTTGCTGGAGGCGGCGCGGATCGACGGCGCCGGCGAGGTGCGGATCTTCTTCAGCATCGTGCTGCGGATGATGACCACGGGCGGCGCCACGGTGTTCCTGCTCGCCTTCGTCAACACCTGGAACGCCTTCTTCCTCCCGCTGACCGTGCTGCGCGGCGAGGAGAACTGGACCCTCAATCTGGGCCTGTACAACTGGACCGGCAAACGCCTGGAGTCGGGCATCGATGTGACCAGTCTCGTACTGACGGGCGCGCTGCTGTCCATCGTGCCGATGGCGATCATGATGGTCGCGATGCGGCGCTACTGGCGGACCGGCGTGACGCTGGGGGCCCTGAAGTGACCGCCGCACCGGGAGCCCTCACGTGACCTTGCTGCACAACCCCGTCATCCGCGGTTTCGCCCCGGACCCCTCCCTGGTCAGGGTGGGCGACTGGTACTACGTGGCGACGAGTTCGTTCGAGTGGTTCCCGACGATCCCGATCCACCGCTCCCAGGACCTGGCCCACTGGGAGTACGCGGGCCATGTCCAAGGGGCGGTCCCCGGCGACTCGCTGGCCGGGGTCCCCGACTCGGGCGGCATCTGGGCGCCGTCGCTGAGCTGGGACGGTGAGCGGTTCTGGATGGTCTACTCGGTCGTGCGCTCGGTGGGCACGCCGTACTTCGACGCGGACACGTACGTCACCACGGCCGCGGAGATCGGCGGCGAGTGGGCGCCGCCGCGCAGCCTGCCGAGCCACGGCTTCGACCCCGCGCTCTTCCATGACGAAGGCCGGTTGTGGCTGCTCAACCTCCAGAACGACCACCGCCCGGGCGGCCGGCGGTTCGCCGGGATCGTGCTGACGGAGCTGGACCGGGAGACACTGAGCCCGGTCGGCGGCACGCATCTGCTGCTCCAGCACGAACGGCTCATCGAGGGGCCGAAATTGGTGCGCCGGGACGGCTGGTACCACCTGGTCCTGGCGGAGGGCGGCACGGGGTTCGAGCACGGGGTCCGCATGGCGCGCAGCCGTTCCCTCAGCGGGCCGTACGAGCTCGACGACCGCCCGTTGCTGACGTCCCGCGACGATCCGTCGCTGCCGTTGCAGAAGGCCGGCCACGGTGAGTTGGTCCAAATGCCGGGCGGGGACTGGGTGTTGAGTCACCTCGTGGCCCGTCCGCTGCGTACGCCGGACGGTCCGCGCTGCACACTCGGGCGCGAGACGGCCGTCCAGGCGGTGACGTGGGACGCACAGGGGTGGCCGAGGTTGCGCCACGGGGGTGCGCATCCCGCGGTCGAGGTGGAGGTGGCGACGCCGGCCCTCGCACCCGAGCCCCGACTCGGCGCCCCGGTCGACGCGTTGGGTTGGCCCTGGAGCACCCTGCGTGGATACGCCGACCCGAGCTGGGCCGACGCCACCACCCGGCCGGGCTGGATCCGGCTGCGTGGCCGGCACGGTCCCGAGTCGCGGTGGGCGCACAGTCTGCTCGCCCGGCGGATCACCGAGCACCGCGCGGAGGCAGAGGTCACCGTCCAGGCCCGTCCGAGCACCTTCACGCAGGCCGCCGGGCTGGTTCTGCGATACGACTCGGAGGCGTATCTGAGCCTGGACCTGACCTGGGCCGAGCCCTCGGGTGAGGGGCAGCGCGGGCAGCAGTGGGCAGGCGGGGGCCGTACGGTGCTCCGGCTCGTGGAGCGTGCGGAGTCCGGCACCCGGGAGGCGGCCGTGGTGGAGGTGGACGCGAGCGCGCCGCTGACCCTGGGCGTGAGCGTCGAGGAGGGGCGGGCCCGGTTCTGGTACGTCCGCGCAGGCGAGCGGACACCGGTCGGGCCGGCACTGGACTTCACCCGGCTGTCCGACGACCACGGCTCCAGGCTGCGGTTCACCGGGTCGATGGCCGGCATCCACGCCGTGGACCTCGTCGACGCGTCGTTCACCGCCGACTTCACGGGATTCCGCCTCATCTGCCGCTAGCCCAGGGCCCGTTCGAGGTTTCGAAGATCGCGATCCGTGGCCTCCCGCGAAGTCCTGCCTCTTCCGGACTCAGCGCGGCGAACCTAGGGTAGGAAGCGTAGGAAGCGCTTACTGTTTCGCGCTGGTCGAAACTTTTCATGGCCCTGGGGCGGGCCGGAGAGGTGGTTCCCGATGGTCCGTACGGGCGGTGCGAGCGTGGCTGCCGGGCCGACCCTCGCGGTCGTGGCCCGCGAGGCCGGGGTGTCCGTGCCGACCGCCTCCAAGGTGGTCAACGGCCGGGAGGACGTGGCCCCCGAGACCCGTCGCCGGGTCACCGAGGCGCTGGACCGGCTCGGCTATGTCCGCAGACCCCGCTTCGACGCGGCGAAGACACCGGGCCTGGTCGACCTCGTCGTGCATTCGCTGGACACCTCCTGGTCGGGCGCGGTGCTGCACGGGGTGGAGGCGGCGGCCCACGACGCGGGCCTGGAGGTGGTGGTCTCGGCCGGACTGACCCGCACCCGGGGCGCCCGTCCGGAACGGGGCTGGCTGGACAAACTCATCGCACGCGGCTCCTCGGGGGTGCTGTTCAACCTGGCCGAGCTGACGGCGTCGCAGTACGCGTGGCTGGAGCAGCATCGCATCCCGTTCGTCATGATCGACCCGGTGCTGGAACCGCCGCCCGGTGTGGTGTCGGTGGGCGCGGCGAACTGGCAGGGCGGGGTGACGGCGACCGAGCATCTGCTGGCACTGGGACATGAGCGGATCGCCGTGATCGCGGGTCATCAGCGCAAGATGTGCAGCACCGCCCGGGTGGCCGGCTACCGCTCGGCGCTCGCCTCGGCAGGGGTCCGGCTGCGCCCCGAGTACGTCCGGCACGCGGGCTTCGACGAGGGGGTCGCCCACCGCCGGATGCTGGAACTCCTCGATCTGCCCGAACCGCCGACCGCCGTCTTCGTCTGCTCGGACCGGATGGCCCTCGGGGTCTACGAAGCGCTGGCGGAACGGGACTTGAGCGTGCCGGACGGCATGAGCGTGGTGGGGTTCGACGATCTGCCGGAGGCCCGCTGGCTCTCCCCCGCCCTCAGCACGGTCCGCCAGCCGCTGTCGGAGATGGCGGCGACGGCCCTGCATCTGCTGGTGCGGATGATGGACGGGGACCGGCCGGAGAGCACGCGGACGGAGCTGTCGACGCGGTTGGTGGAGCGGTCGAGCACGGCCGGCCCGCCTGACGGGATGGCTCGCTGAGCCCGTGAACCCACCTTTCGTGAGGGACCTGCCCACCCGGCCCGCCCACGTTGGACCGACAGGGTGGTCGATGCGCCGCTCGGCACGTGTGCCCTGGTCGCGGCGGTGATCGCTGCTAGCTTCGCGAGCTGTCGGAGGGGTCCCGGGTGCGGTGCGTCGAGCCGAGGCGGGGCCGTCCCTATGAGCTGAGGCGAGGTAGACGGGTATGAGCGAAGAGCCGGACGAATCGGCGGTTGGTCCGTTCAGGCGCAGGAGTTTCCTGGCGTCGGCCGCGGTGGCGGCGGGGACACCGACCGCGGTCGCCGGTCCCGCGCAGGCGGCAGCGGCGCCGGAGGGCGCGCCGCTCGCCGCGGCCGGCCTCGGGTCGGTCGCGCGTCTGATGGCCGTTGCCGAGGACGGCCGCGGGGTCGCCTGGCTCCGGTCGGCCCTTCAGGTCGCCGTAGGGCTCGAACTGGCCACCATCCCGCCGTACTTGTGCGGCTGGTGGTCGGTGAAGGACCACCGCAGCGAGGTCGCGCGGATGATCCGGCGCATCGTCGGCGACGAGATGTACCACCTGGGCATCGTCTGCAATCTGCTGGTGGCCGTGGGCGGCAGGCCGCAGATCAAGGCCGCCGCACCCGTCTACCCCGGCCCGCTGCCGGGCGGGGTGCGTGCCGGGGTGAACGTCTATCTGTCGGGCCTCACCAGGCCCTTCGTGCGTGATGTGATGATGGCGATCGAGGCCCCCGAGGTGTCTCTCGCCCGCAGCGCGGCCTCCCCCACCGTCGGCGAGTTCTACGACGGCATGCTGCGGGCGTTCAGGACCGTGCGGCCGGATCTCTCGGTGCGCGGTCAGGTGACCCAGCACATCGACTCCGACGAACTGCGGCCGGTGCGTGACCTCGACGACGTCGAGCACGCCATCGAGATCATCAGGGAACAGGGCGAGGGCACCGCCAGTTCCCCGATCGACTCCTTCTCGGACGACCGTCCGGCGCACTACTACGCCTTCGGCGAGATCTACCACGGCCGTGAGCTGCGCCGGACCGACGACGGCTGGAGATATGTCGGCCCGCCCGTGCCCTTCCCGGACGTGCGGCCCATGGCCCCGGTCCCGGTCGGCGGCTGGCGCAACACGTCGGCCCATGTCGGGGGGCTCCTGTTCCGCTTCGACGCCATGTACAGCACGGTGCTGGACTCCCTGGACGCGGCCTGGGCCGGGGGCGGTTCGCGCAGTCTGGGCGCCGGCATCCACACCATGCGGGGACTGGAGCGGCCCGCCGTGGAGCTGATGGAGACAGGGATCCCCGGCACCCGGGGCACCTATGGCCCCCAGTTCCGCGCGATGCGCAGGCCGCGCGGCGCATAGGAACGGTCGCCGCGTCGTCGAGTTCGCGCGGGAGTGCGCGAACGGTTCTACAACGACCGCCGAGTCCGTGCCCACTCGATCCCGCCGAGGAGATGGGCACGGAAGTCGGGGTCCTCGTAGGCCTCGGAGGCGTGGCCCAGGGCCGTGTAGAAGACGCGCCCCTCGCCGTGCTCCCGGCACCACACCAGCGGATGGTCCTCGCCCATGCGGCCGCCCTCGTAGGACGATTCGTCGGCGCGGGCCAACACGCGTACCGCGCCCCGGGGGTTGGTGCGGAAGTCGTACCACTCGTCGACGAAGTCCCATACGGCGGGAAGGTGCCGGGTGGCCGGGTGGTCGCGGTCCTCGACGATCGCCTTGCCCGGCTGGTACTCGGGGTGCCGGTCGAACCGGGCGCCCAGCAGTTCGCCGTAGTACGGCCAGTCGTACTCGGTGCAGGCGGCCGCGTGCACCCCGACGAAACCACCGCCCGACTCGATGTACGCGGCGAGACGCCCGCGCCCGGCGGGGGTGAGGACCTCGCCGCTGGTGGAGAGGAAGACTATGGCCGAGTATCCGTCGAGGGGCTGCTCGAAGGCCCGTGGATCCTCGGTGTGCTCCACCTCGAAGTCACCGACCGTACGGACGGCCTCGACGCCGGCCGGGATGGATTCATGCCGGTAGGCGGTGGTGCGGGTGTGGACGAGGAGTCGTACGGACATGCGACCGAGCCTAGGTGAGCCGGGGATTGCTTCCCACTCCTGACGGTGATCCGAAAATTTCGGCTCGGCCCTTCGTCACGCCGTCCGGCATTCGCCGTCCAACATCCAGGGATGTTGGGTCCGTTCACCCCCGGGCGCGACGGCGCCCTCGCGACAATGCGTGCATGGCCCATGACTGGCAGCAGCAGATCCACGCCCTCCACGAGGAGTTGGTCCGGCGGGACGACCCGGCCGCCTGGGTGCGGGAGGCCGACGCGATGGACGCCGCCCTGCGCTATCCCGGGGTCGCCCTGCGCGGGCCGGTGTTCGGGGTGGCCGTGCGGGATCCGGCGGTGGGGCCGAGGTGGCGGGTGCGGACGCCGGTCGTGAACGGGATGCCGCAGATGTGCCGGGATTCGCTGAACTCCCACCTGTGGTTCCGCGCGAAGGACGACACCGACGATCCGGGCGTACGGCGTGAACTCCTCGCCGCCGTGGACGTGTTGGACCGGGAGCCGGTCAACGAGGTCGAGGTGTGCGGGGTGCGGTACCGGATCGTGCGCGGGGACGAGTTCACGCGCTGCGACGAAGAGGGGCTGGAGCCGCCCCGGCCCACCGACCCGGAGCCCGCCGAACGGACCTGGAACCTACGCGACGACCACACCCCCTCCCCCGATCCGGACCTCGTCCTCGACCCGGGGCGCGCGGACGGCGGTCCGATGGCGGGCGCCCTGCGAGCGTGGCTGCGGGACTTCGCGTACCGGGGCGCGCGCTTCCCCGCCGAAGTGCGCGGCGACTCGGAGCGGGCCGTGGACTCGCATCCGGAGGTCGTGCTGCTGCCCACCTGTTTCGGCGTGGTCGAGCGGCAGCGAGGGGGCTGGGAGCCGGCCCTCGCCCTCCAGTCCACCCCGCACGACGCCCGGCGAGTGCTGCACGACGCGCTGACCGAGACGTGGCCCATGCTGTACCGGTTCGACGACGCGCAGAAGGCCGAGTACGCGCGGGCGGCCGAGGAGTTCCGGGCGCGGGAGCGCGCCGACGAGGCCAGGACGGCGGGCCGGGTGTTCCGGATCTGCCGTGTCGAGCGCGTGCTCCGCATGGGACCCGACGGCCCGGAGACACCTCGCCCCTCGGATGTGGACGAGTACGGCCCGATGAAGATCCATCCGACGCTGCTCCCGGACGGCACCCTCGTCCACGACGAGTGACACAACACCGGCCTGGCGCACAGGTGTTCCATATCGCGACCCGCCCTGCGTAGCCTCGGCTGCGATGAACGCCATTCCCGCACACCTGGATCATCTCGTCCTCGCGACCCCGGACCTGGCCGCCACCGTCACCGACTTCACCCGGCGCACCGGTGTGCCCCCGGCCCCGGGCGGCGTGCACGTCGGGCTCGGCACCCGTAACCACCTGGTGTCGCTGGGCGGTACCCGCTATCTGGAGATCATCGGCCCGGATCCCGAGCAGTCCGAGCCCGGCCGGCCGCGCCCCTTCGAGGTCGACGGCCTCACCGGCCCGCGCACGGTCACCTGGGCGATCAGCCCGCCCGACCTGGACGCGGCCATCGCGACCGCCCGCGCCCAGGGCTACGACCCCGGCCCGGCGCAGTCGATGAGCCGCCGCAAGCCGGACGGCACCCTGCTCCAGTGGCGCCTCACCGACGGCGACGACGCCCACCCGTCCGGGCTCGTGCCCTTCCTCATCGACTGGGGCACGTCCCTCCACCCCACCGCCTCCGGCCTGCCCACCACACCCCTGTTGTCCCTGTCCGCGAGCGCCCCCGAGCCCGACGAGATCCGGCCCCTGCTGGCGGCCCTCGACACCGACCTCGACCTCACGACGGGCCCGGTGGGCATCTCGTTCACGGTGGACACGCCGCTGGGCCCGGTGACCTTTCACTAGGCGTCCGATTCCTTCAAGACAGCCCGGCACCCGGCTGTCTACGTTGGCCGCATGACTCCACGATTCGATGCCATCGGCCTCGTCGTCAGCGACATGGCAGCCTCCGTCGCGTTCTACCGCCGCCTCGGCTTCGCCTTCCCGGACGGCGCCGAGAGCGAGCCGCACGTGGAAGCCGAACTGCCGGGCGGGCTGCGTCTGTTGCTCGACACCGAGCAGACCGTGCGGTCGTTCCATCCCCAGTGGCGATCGCCCACGGGCGGCAGCAGGGCCGGGCTGGCCCTGCGGTGCGCGGATCCGGGCGAGGTGGACAGGGTGTACGAGGAGCTGGTGGACGCCGGTCACCACGGCGAGCTCAAGCCATGGGACGCCTTCTGGGGCCAGCGGTACGCCACCGTGCACGACCCGGACGGAACCGGTGTCGACCTGTTCGCGCCGCTAGCCGCCGCGCCGGCCGAGTAGCTCACCGAGCGGTAGTCCCGCCAACTCCTTGACGTCCCGCGCCAGATGGGCCTGATCGGCGAACCCGGCGCGCACGGCCGTGTCCGCGAAGCCGATACCGCCTCGCACCAGGACGAGCGCGCGCTGCAGCCGCAGGATCCGGGCCAGCGTCTTGGGACCGTAGCCGAAGGCGGTCAGACACCGGCGGTGCAGCTGACGGGCGCCGAGCCCGAGCTCGTCGGCGGTGGCGGCGACGGGGCGCCCCGAATCGAGTGCGGCGACCACCCCTCGTAGCACCGGATCGGGCGGCTCCGCGCCGACGGCGCACTCCACGGCCACGTCCTCGAGCGCACTCACGGGGTCGTCGGCCGCCTCGATACGCCCGCACAGCCGCCGTACCTCCGAGACCGGCCACAGATCGGCGAGGTCGACACGCAGATCACGCAGCTCGTGCGCGGGGACGCCCAGGAAGCCGGGCGCGGTCCCGGGAAAGAACCGGACACCCGCCCAGCTGCTCCGCTCGCCCTCGGTGACATACGCCCGCGTATCGGGCCCTGCGACGAGCAGCCGCCCGTCGTTCCAGAGCAGATCCATACACCCGTCGGGCAGGACCCGCCCGGCGCCGTGCGCATCGGGGGTGTTCGTCCACACCACGGCACCCTGCAGCCGGGACACCCGCTCCGCGTACATACAGGCGAGGCTACGCCCCGGCACTCCTGGGGGCGCGGGGAACTGCGCGACCGGCCACGCACCTCCCGCAGCCCGCAGAACGGCCGCACCCCGACGGCGAATCGCGCTCTCTAGACCACCCGCGTCCGATGCTCCTGCGGACTCACCCCGTAGACCCGCTTGAACGCGCTGGACAGAGCAAAGGCGCTGCCATAACCGACATGCCGCGCAATGGAATCCAGCGTGTCGTCCGTATCACGCAACGCATCCGCCGCAAGCGCCATCCGCCACTCCGTGAGGTACGTCATCGGCGGCTCCCCCACCAGCTCGGTGAACCGGCGAGCCAGCGCCGCCCGCGACACCCCCGCCTTGGCGGCCAGCGTGGCGACCGTCCACGGGTGTGCCGGGTCGTCCTGGACGAGCCGCAGCACCCGGCCGACCACGGGGTCGGCCAGCGCCGCGTACCAGGCCGGCGCCGCCGCCTCCGGGCGGGAGAACCAGGCCCGGAGCGCGGCGATGACCAGCAGGTCGAGCAGCCGGTCCAGGACGACCTCCTGGCCGGGTTCTTCGCGGACGATCTCCTCCATCAGGTACGGGGTGAGCGGGCAGTCCCACACCTCGGCCGGGAGCGACAGCAGCGGCGGCAACGCCTTCAGCAGCCGCCCGCTGATCTCGCCCTCCCACAGATAGGTGCCGATCAGCATCACGGCCGAGCCGTCGAGCCGGTCGCCCCAGGTACGCACGCCCAGGTCCATCGAGCCGTTCAGGGAGCGCCCGTCGGGGTAGCGGCACTCGGCGCCCGGCAGGATCAGGGCCTGGGGCGCGGTGCCGGGGTCGTCGGCGCAGACGTACGGGTCGGGGCCGCGGGCGATGGCGAGGTCGCCGGGGCGCAGCCGGAGCCTTTCCCCACGGTCCGGGATCACCCAGGCCTCGCCGCGGACCATGACCATGACGGTCAGCGGGGCTCGGTCCTCGACGCGGATGGACCATGGCGGCTCGAAACACGCGCGGATCATGAAGGCGCCACGCGCACGTGGACCCTCCAGCAGTCCTGCAAGGGCGTCCATGCCGCCAGCGTAGACGCCCGAACATGGGAATGAGCCGTTCAGCGATGGGCTGTTGGGGCCCGCGGCCGTTGACTGGAGGCATGACGCAGAACGCAGCCGAAACGGCGAACACGCAAGCGATGACGGTAGTGGTGACCGGTGCCTCGGGTCGTACCGGGAGCCGGGTGGCGGAAGCGGCGCGCGCGGCGGGGCTCACGGTACGGGCCGCGTCCCGGGCGCAGGGCTTCGACTGGGAGGACCCGACGACCTGGGCCCAGACCCTGCGCGGCGCGGACGCGGCGTACCTGATGTACCCGTCCGACGTCGGCTCCCCGGCGGCGGCCGAGGGTGTCGGCGCGCTCGCCCGGGAAGCGGTCGGGCTCGGGGTGCGGCGGCTGGTGCTGCTGTCGGCGCGCGGTGAGGACCAGGCGCTGCCGACCGAGGAGGCGCTGAAGTCGTCCGGCGCGGACTGGACGGTCGTACGGGCCACCTGGTTCGCCCAGAACTTCAGCGAGGGCCCGCTGGTGGAGGGCATGGTCCACGGGGAGCTGGTCTTCCCGGCCGGCGAGGTGAAGGAGCCGTTCGTCGACGTGCGGGACATCGCGGACGTCGTGACGGCCGTGCTGACGTCCGGCGATCGTCATGTCGGGCGGACGGTGGAGCTGACCGGGCCGCGGCTGCTCTCGTGGCGGGAGGCGGTCGCGGAGATCTCCGCGGCGACGGGCGGCACGATCACCTACACACCGGTGCCGACCCGTTCGTACGGCGAGGCCCTGGCCGGGTTCGGGGTTCCGCCCGAGGAGGTCGAGCTCCTGGTGGAGGTCTTCGAGACCCTCATGGACGGCCGCAACGCCCACGTCACGGACGACGTCCGCCAGGTGCTGGGCCGTGAGCCGCGCGACTTCACCGACTTCGTGCGGGAGGCCGCGGCGGCGGGCGTGTGGAAGGCGTGAGTCCGGACGAAAGAACAGGCCCTAGGAGTCCTCCGGCTTGTGCGGGTGGTGGTGTGTGCTCTTCACATGGGTCCGCAGCCTCGACGTCACGTCCTCCGGCGGCAGGAAGCGCGACCAGCGTTCGGGGAACTCCGACGGCATGTCCGGGTCGTCCGGGTCCGGCTCGCGGCCCGCGGCGGCGCGGGCCACGTACTCGGCGACCTGGGCCTCGCGCATCCGCTCGTTCGCGGCGCGGGCCGCGGCCGTCGCGGCGGCCGGCCACACCCGGTCGATCGCGGCGTTGACCGCGGCCCCGACGAGCACGGCGAACGCGGACACACCGATCCACAGCAGTACGGCGACGGCGGCCGCGAGGGAGCCGTAGATCGTGGCTCCCTCGATGGTGTTCGTCAGGTAGATCCGCAGCAGGAAGCTGCCCAGCACCCACATCCCGAGGGCGACCAGCGCGCCCGGCACATCCTCGATCCAGGGTGAGCGCACCGGCACGGACACGTGGTACAGCGTGGTCAGGAACGCGATCGACAGGATGATCACGACCGGCCAGTACAGGACCTGCACCAGGGTCTCCGACCAGGGCACGATCCGCACCACAGCGTCCGGCCCCGCCACCATCAGGGGCAGCGCCACCGAGCCGATCAGCAGTGCCGCGAGGAACAGCAGGAACGCCACGAGCCGCGTCTTGACGATGCCCCGGACACCGTCGAGGCCGTACATCACGGTGATGGTGTCTATGAAGACGTTCACCGCGCGGGAGCCCGACCACAGGGCGAACAGGAAGCCGACGGAGATCACGTCGGGGCGGCCGCCGTTCATCACGTCGTCCAGGATCGGCTGGGCGATCTGCCGCACGCCCTTGTCGGACAGGACGGTGCGGGAGGCCTCCAGGAGGTTGGTCTCCAGGCTGTTGATGGTGTCGGTGCCGGTCCAGTCGTCGACGTAACCGAGGAGGCCGATGAGGCTGAGGAGGAGCGGGGGCACGGACAGCAGCGTGAAGAACGCGGCTTCGGCGGCGAGGCCGAGGATGCGGTACTCGATGCACGAGTTCACGGTGTCCTTGAGCAACAGCCAGGCGGTCCTGCGCTTCGAGACGTTCCGGTAGAGGGCACGCGCCCGGTGGAGACGCCCGGAGGGCTGCTGGGGGGACGATTCACTTGCTGACTGCACGACCTAAAGGTATCCGCCGTACGGGGTGAGACTCATCGCGGCGCCCGATGCACACCCGGCGCCACCTGCCAGGTCCCCCGCGCAGCCGCCGTGTCAGGGTGGAGTCCACCGCCCACCGCAGGGATAGGTTCACAGGCATGGCAGGCAGCACGCACACGGTGACCAACCAGCCCCCGCCCCTGATCGGCTACGACGTCTACACCGCCGACCGGGCCCTGACCTCGGCAGTCGAGCGTCACCTCGCCCCGGACCTGCTGGAGGAGGGCAGCGAGGAACTGGCCGCCTTCGGGCGGACCTGTGGGTCGGCGCAGGTGCAGGAGTGGGGGATGCTGGCGAACGAGAACCCACCGCGACTGCGTACGCACGACCGCTACGGCCACCGGATCGACGAGGTCGAGTTCCATCCGTCCTGGCACCGGCTGCTCGGCAAGGGCGTCTCGGCGGGTCTCACCTCGGCCTGGGTACGGCCGGGCGGGCATGTGCGGCGGGCGGCGGCCTTTCTGCTGTGGACGCAGGTCGAGGCCGGCAACGGCTGCCCGCTGTCCATGACCCACGCGGCGGTCCCCGCGCTGCGCACCGACCCCGACCTGGCCGCCGAGTGGGAACCGCGGCTGACATCCATGATCTACGACCCCGCGCTGCGGCCCGCCGGGCAGAAGCCCGGGGCCCTGTTCGGTATGGGCATGACCGAGAAGCAGGGTGGCAGCGACGTGCGCGCGGGCACGACGGCCGCACGCCCCCTCCCCGACGGCGAGTCGTACGAGCTGACCGGCCACAAGTGGTTCTGCTCGGCACCCATGTCGGACGGCTTCCTGGTGCTGGCCCAGGCGCCGGGCGGGCTCACCTGTTTCCTCGTGCCGCGGGTGCTGCAGGACGGCAGCCGCAACGTCTTCCTGATCCAGCGGCTGAAGGACAAGCTGGGCAACCGGTCGAACGCGTCGGCCGAGGTCGAGTTCGACGGGACGTGGGCGCACCGGGTCGGTGAGGAGGGGCACGGGGTGCGCACCATCATCGAAATGGTGGCGGCGACCCGGCTGGACTGTGTGCTCGGTTCGGCGGGGCTGATGCGGCAGGCCGTGGCGCAGGCGGTCCATCACTGCTCCCATCGGGAGGCGTTCGGCGGCAGGCTCGTCGACAAGCCGCTCATGCGCAACGTCCTGGCCGATCTGGCCGTCGAGTCGGAGGCGGCGACCACGCTCGCGCTGCGGCTCGCGGCTGCCTACGACGACGGCGGCGAGCAGGAACGGGCGCTGCTGCGGATCGCGGTGCCGGCCGCCAAGTACTGGGTGACCAAGCGGTGTACGCCGGTGACGGTCGAGGCGTCCGAGTGCCTGGGCGGCAACGGCTATGTCGAGGAGTCCGGGATGCCCCGGCTGGTGCGCGAGTCGCCGCTGAACTCGATCTGGGAGGGCGCGGGCAACGTCCAGGCGCTGGACGTGGTGCGGGCGTTGCAGCGGGAGCCCGCCGCGCTCGACGCGTATCTGCGGGAGGTCGGCCTGGCACGCGGTGCCGATCACCGGCTGGACGGGGCGATCAAGGGGCTGCTGACGGAACTGGCCGATCTGGAGGGCATCGAGGCACGCGCCCGGCGCCTGACGGAGCGGCTCGCGCTGGTGCTGCAGGGCTCGCTGCTGGTCAGGTTCGCGCCATCGGAGGTGGCCGACGCGTTCTGCGCGTCCCGGCTGGGCGGCGACGGGGGTGCGGCCTTCGGGACCCTGCCGTCGACCATGAACCTGACGTCGGTGGTGGATCGTTCGAGGCCGGAGGCCTGAGACGGCGGGAGACGGGGGTGGTGCTGCGCCGACACGGCACCACCCCCGCGCTTGGCCCGTTCGAGGGCCCGAACGCCGCTCGGGACGGCGTCGCTCAAGTTTCAATCAGGCCAAGGCGGTCCACCAGGGTTGCAAGGGGTTGCAACTTGTTGGCGACTGTGTGCGGACTGTGTCCCACCGCGAGCGGCGGGGCGGCACTATGAGACATGCACCCTCGGACGCGCAGAAATGAGACACCCAGTCAGGATGAGACCGCTTCCCCCGGGAGGACCCTTGGCGCTCTCGCCGACGGACGTGACGCAGCTGGCCACCGTGGACTCGGCGCGGGCGGCGCGAGTACTCAGTGAGGTCCGCGCCGCCGCGCTTTCCGGACAGCGCGCGCCCGTCGCGCCGCGCCCGGTGATCGAGCGGTCCTGGGAGCGGATGCTGCGCAGCGGTGTCGACCCGGACCACGACTTCCGGTCGGGGCTGCTGTCCCGCGAGGAGGTGCAGCGGCGCCGGGAGACCACCGCGCTGCGACATGTGCTGCCGGTGCTGCGCGAGGGACTGCTCTCGGTCGCCGACGTCGCCCACCACATCATGGTGGTCGCCGACGACGAGGGCCGGGTGCTGTGGCGGGAGGGCAATTCCTCCGTGCTGCGCAAGGCCGACGGCCTCGGATTCGAACTCGGCGCCGACTGGCGGGAGGACGTCGTCGGCACGAACGGCATCGGCACCCCGGTCGTGGTGCGCCGGCCCGTACAGGTCTTCGCCTCCGAGCACTTCCAGCGCTCACAGACCTCCTGGACCTGCACGGGCGCGCCCATCACGGATCCGCGGGACGGCCGGCTGCTCGGCGTGGTCGATGTCAGCGGGCCGCTGGAGACCATGCACCCGGCCACGCTCGCCTGGGTCGACTCGGTGGCCAAGCTGGCGGAGGCCCGGCTGCGGGAGCTGCATCTGAGCTCGCTGGAGCGGCTGCGCGCGGTGGCGGCGCCGGTGCTGGCGCGGCTGACCGGGTGGGCGCTGGTGGTGGACCGGGACGGCTGGACCGCCGCGGTGACCGGGATGCCGTACCCGAACCGGATCGCGCTGCCCAAGGCGTTGTCGCCGGGGCGGCGCTGGCTGCCGACGCTGGGGCCGTGCTCGGTGGAGCCGCTGGCGGGCGGCTGGCTGCTGCGGGCCGCCGACGAGCCGGCGCCGACCGGGGCGATGCGGATCGCGCTGGATCTGACGCAGCCGCGCCGCTGGTCGGTGACGGTGTCCGGTGGCGCGGGCTCCTGGAGCCATGAACTCAGTCCCCGGCACGCCGAGTTGGTGTATCTGCTGGCCCTGCATCCGGCGGGCCGCAGCGCGGCGGGGCTGGCCGAGGACATGTTCGGCGACCCGGGCCGCACCGTGACGGTGCGCGCCGAGATGTCGCGGGTCCGGCGCTATCTCGGGGCCTTCCTGGAGCACCGGCCGTACCGCTTCCGCGAGGACGCGGAGGTCGAGGTGCTGCTGCCGGACGACCCGTGCGATCTGCTGCCGCACTCGACGGCGCCCGCGGTGCTGCGGGGCCGGATCTCGACCGGGATGTCCTGAGTTGAGACCCGTTTCCCCGTATGTACACCCATATATACGCCGTCTTGGCGCGCATATTTGCGGGTCTTAGTCCGCAGACGTGCTCAACTGCCGTAGCATCCCTCTACGGGCCACCCCACCTGCTCCTTTGGTCAACGCACAAACCAATGGCCGCAGTTGGCTCGCCTCGGGAGGTTTGATGAAGCACCGCGGCAGACACCGTAGACGCAGGCAGGGCCGGGCCGTTCGGGCGTTCCTCGCCGGGACCGCCCTCGCGCTCACCGCCGCCGCCACGATGATCAGCGCCTCACAGGCCACGGTCGGCGACAACCCCGGGGCGCTCGAGCCCCTCACCCGGGCCGCCGACACCGGCGCGCTGCGCCTCCAGGAGCAACTGGTCCCGCAGGCCACCCTCGACGAACTCTCCGCCGGGATGGGCAAGCCGGTCGGCGTCCGTGCCGTCCTGGAGACCGCCGACCGCAGTCTGCGCGGGGCGAGCGGCTGTACGGCCGTCGAGCGCACCGCGCTGCCGGTCTCTCCGGCGGCCACGCGCGCGTACTGCTGGGACGCCGCCGACACCCGGGGCTGGCGGGCGGGGGCCGTCACCACCTCGGGTGACGCCGACGACGACGGCTGGTGGAACGACAATCGGGTGATCCTCTCCGGCTGGAGCCAGGGCACCGCCGACCGGGGACTCGCCCGGGTCGCCTTCGTCGACGCGAACGACCTGGCCCACCTCCGCTACGCGTCGGCCCTCCTGGTCGTCCCGGTGGACGGCGGCCGCGACTACCGCGCCCTGCCCTCCCGGCTCTCGGGCATGGTCTGGTACCAGAACAAGCTGCTGGTCACCGCCGCCGACGGCCTGTACGTGTACGACATGAACCGCGTCCAGCGCACCACGGTCGACAGCGCCGCGGTGGGCCGCGTGGACAAGGGCTGGTCGGCGCACGGCGACCGCTTCGTACTGCCGGCCGTCGGCTCGTACCGTCTGACCGGCGGGAGCGCCGCTCCCCGCACCGGCGGCATCTCTCTCGACCGCAGCACCGCGCCCGACAGCCTGGTCGCCGGCGAGTCGACGGCGGCCGACAGCGACCGGCCCGCCCGCCTGTGGCGCTACGACTTCGACAGTGACCCGGCCCGCCCCGGCCTGCTCGCCACCGACGCCACCGGATCCGCGTCCGTGGTCGAGGCGTACGAGACGGAGGCGTCCGGCATCGAGGGCGTCCTGTCGCACCGGGCGAGCGGGGCCGACCGCCCCGACTGGTACGTGGGCCGCGCCCCGGGCAGCACGGACCGGCACGGCAGTCTGTGGCGCCAGGACACCGAGGGCGCCGAGGCCACCCGCTGCGGCGAGGAGAACGCGCCCCGGTGCTGGGGCATCCAGGTCGGCCCTCTGTCGTACTGGGAGGCGACCGGTGAGGTCTGGTCCCAGTCGGGCCGGATGCTGTTCGCCATGCCGCTGACGTCGATCGACCGGGCGCTCGGGTAGCCGCGGGCGGCCGAGGGGTCGCCCGCGTGGACGCCGATCGACAGATCGGCCACTCGGGTGATTCCCTGGCCGTCATGACCAACATCCCCGTGACCACCTGGTCCCTGGAGCAGACCTCGCCCACCGACCTCCTCCCGGCCGCCGCGCCGGAGGGGGACGTGAGGATCATCCGGTCCGAGGTGCCCTCGCCCGAGTTCAGCCGGTTCCTGTACGCCTCGGTCGGCGGGGACATCCTGTGGATCGACCGGCTGAGCTGGACGTACCCGCGGTGGCAGGAGCATCTGGAGCGTCCGGGGGTCGAGACGTGGGTGGCCTACGACCGGGGGACGCCCGCGGGGTATGTGGAGCTGAGCCCGCAGGACGACGGGGTCGTGGAGATCGAGTACTTCGGCCTGATCCCGGCCTTCCGCGGCCGCCGGATCGGCGGGCATCTGCTGGCGTACGGCGCCGCGCGCGCCTGGGATCTGGCGGACCGCTGGCCGGGGCTGCCGCCGACGAAGCGGGTATGGCTGCACACGTGCAGCAAGGACGGCGAGCACGCCATGGACAATTACCAGCGCCGGGGCTTCAAGCTCTTCGACACCAAGGTCGAGGAGGAGACCCAGGTGACCACGCCCGGACCGTGGCCGGCGGCGTACCCAGCCTGACCTGGGCAGAAACGGCGCAATACAGTCATGTGACCGACGACACTCTCGTCTCACGCTACGGGACACGAGTGTCCGCATGATGGACAAAGCTGGACTCTGTCCAGATCGCCATGCCACGCTTCCGTCATGTCTGGAACTGGGATTGCCTTGGTGAGTCGGCGGCACGTCGACCTCGGCCGCATGTCCAGCGCCATCTGTCCGGTGCGCTGACAGCTCCGCAGCGCCCGACATCTCTCTCTTTTCGCTTCATTCCCGCGCAATGACGCGCACGTATGCCCATGCGCCCGTATGCGCAGGTCAGAGCCGCTTTCCCGCCTGTCCCGAAGGACGTATCAACCATGGCCGCCAACCCGCAGAAGCCTGCCGCCGCGACTCCCCGCCGCAAGGTGAGCCGTCACCGCGGTGAGGGCCAGTGGGCCGCGGGACACTTCACCCCGCTCAACGGCAACGAGCAGTTCAAGAAGGATGACGACGGTCTCAATGTGCGGACACGCATTGAGACGATCTACTCCAAGCGTGGCTTCGACTCGATCGACCCCAACGATCTTCGCGGCCGGATGCGCTGGTGGGGGCTCTACACCCAGCGCAAGCCCGGGATCGACGGCGGCAAGACCGCGATCCTGGAGCCGGAGGAGCTGGACGACAAGTACTTCATGCTGCGGGTGCGCATCGACGGCGGCCGGCTGACCACCCAGCAGCTGCGGGTGATCGGCGAGATCTCGCAGGAGTTCGCGCGCGGCAGTGCGGACATCACCGACCGGCAGAACATCCAGCTGCACTGGATCCGGATCGAGGACGTGCCGGAGATCTGGGACAGGCTCGAGGCCGTCGGGCTGTCCACCACCGAGGCCTGCGGCGACTGCCCGCGCGTCGTCATCGGCTCGCCGGTCGCCGGTATCGCCGAGGACGAGATCATCGACGGCACCTGGGCGATCGACGAGATCCACGACCGGTACATCGGCAGCAAGGAGTTCTCCAACCTGCCGCGCAAGTTCAAGACGGCGATCTCCGGCTCCCCGCTGCTCGACGTGGTCCACGAGATCAACGACGTCGCCTTCGTCGGTGTCGACCACCCCGAGCACGGCCCCGGCTTCGACCTGTGGGTCGGCGGCGGGCTGTCCACCAACCCGAAGATCGGTGTCCGGCTCGGCGCCTGGGTGCCTCTGGACGAGGTTCCGGACGTCTGGGCGGGCGTGATCGGCATCTTCCGTGACTACGGCTACCGGCGCCTTCGTACCCGGGCCCGCCTGAAGTTCCTGGTCGCGGACTGGGGCCCGGAGAAGTTCCGCCAGATCCTGGAGGACGAGTACCTCCAGCGGAAGCTGACCGACGGTCCCGCGCCCGCTGAGCCCACGGAGCGCTGGCGCGACCACGTCGGTGTGCACCGGCAGAAGGACGGCCGCTTCTACGTCGGTTTCGCGCCGCGTGTCGGCCGTGTCGACGGGGCCACGCTGACGAAGATCGCGGAGGTCGCGGAGGCCCACGGCTCGAACCGGGTCCGCACCACCGTCGAGCAGAAGATGATCGTCCTCGATGTCGAGGAGGCTCAGGTCGAGCCGCTGGTCGAGGCCCTGGAGGCGCTGGACCTCACCGCCAAGCCCTCCCCCTTCCGGCGCGGCACCATGGCCTGCACCGGCATCGAGTACTGCAAGCTCGCCATCGTCGAGACCAAGGCGCGCGGCGCCGCGCTGATCGACGAACTGGAGCGCCGTATCCCGGACTTCGACGAGCCGCTCACCATCAACCTCAACGGCTGCCCGAACGCCTGCGCCCGTATCCAGGTGGCGGACATCGGTCTCAAGGGCCAGCTGGTCATCGACGACAAGGGCGAACAGGTCGAGGGCTACCAGGTGCACCTCGGCGGCGCGCTCGGCCTGGAGGCCGGGTTCGGACGCAAGGTGCGTGGCCTGAAGGTCACCTCCGATGAGCTGCCCGACTACGTCGAGCGTGTCCTCAAGCGGTTCCAGGACGAGCGTGAGGACGGCGAGCGCTTCGCCGCCTGGGTCACCCGCGCGTCCGAGGAGGCCCTCTCATGAGCGAGCGGGCCGCCCCCTTCTACTGCCCCTACTGCGGCGACGAGGACCTCCGTCCCAGCGAGCAGGGCCACGGCGCGTGGGAATGCGCGGCGTGCAACCGCGCATTCCAGTTGAAGTTCCTCGGGCTGCTCTCCCGGGGCCTTCAGCCCAACGACGCCGGGGGAGACGAGATATGACCGCGATTCAGGAAGAGCGCGCGACAGAGGATCTGAAGGCGCTCGCCGAGCAGGCGGGCCGTGATCTGGAGGACGCTTCCGCGCTGGAGATCCTCCAGTGGGCGGTGGACACCTTCGGCAAGCGCTTCTGTGTGACCTCGTCGATGGAGGACGCGGTGGTCGCCCACCTCGCCTCCCGCGCCATGCCCGGCGTGGACGTCGTGTTCCTCGACACCGGTTACCACTTCGAGGAGACCATCGGCACCCGCGACGCGGTGGAGGCCGTGATGGACGTCAACGTCATCACCCTCACCCCGCGCCGGACGGTCGCCGAGCAGGACGCCGAGTACGGCCCCAGGCTGCACGACCGCGACCCGGACCTGTGCTGCAAGCTGCGCAAGGTCGAGCCGCTGGAGCGGGGCCTCAAGGGGTATGTGGCCTGGGCGACGGGGCTGCGCCGCGACGAGTCCCCGACCCGGGCGAACACCCCGGTCGTCGGCTGGGACGAGAAGCGCCGGAAGGTGAAGATCTCCCCGATCGCCCGCTGGACCCAGGACGAGGTGGACGCGTATGTCGCCGAGCACGGTGTGCTGACGAACCCGCTGCTGATGGACGGCTACGCCTCCGTCGGCTGCGCCCCCTGCACCCGCCGGGTGCTGGAGGGCGAGGACGCGCGGGCCGGCCGCTGGGCCGGACGGGCCAAGACCGAGTGCGGGCTGCACGGATGACGATCACCCAGACGAATCTGACTCAGGAGAACCAAGTGACGACCGGAGCCACCGTCTGGCTCACGGGTCTGCCGAGCGCCGGCAAGACCACCATCGCGTACGAACTGGCCGGCCGGCTGCGCGCGGAGGGCCACCTCGTCGAGGTGCTCGACGGCGACGAGATCCGCGAGTTCATCTCGGCGGGCCTCGGCTTCAGCCGCGAGGACCGGCACACCAACGTGCAGCGCATCGGCTTCCTCGCCGAACTGCTCGCCCGCAACGGCGTCAAGGCGCTCGTCCCGGTGATCGCCCCCTACACGGACAGCCGCGAGGCGGTGCGGGGGCGCCACCAGGAGGCCGGGGCGCCCTACATCGAGGTGCACGTGGCCACTCCGGTCGAGGTGTGCTCCGTACGTGATGTGAAGGGTCTGTACGCCAAGCAGGCGGCGGGCGAGC
This sequence comes from Streptomyces sp. NPDC056479, assembly GCF_042795335.1. Lineage (NCBI taxonomy): Bacteria > Bacillati > Actinomycetota > Actinomycetes > Kitasatosporales > Streptomycetaceae > Streptomyces > Streptomyces sp. NPDC056479. Next base: position 696,180 of record NZ_JBHTRZ010000003.1, read on the forward strand.
TGTCCGGGCTCACCGGGGTCGACGACCCCTACGAGGAGCCCGAGACCCCCGACCTGCGCATCGAGTCGCAGCACCAGACCGTCCAGGAGTCCGCGGCCGCGGTCCACGCGCTGCTCACCGAAAGGGGACTGGCATGACGACGACCGTCGCCAAGGTGGAGGAGGGCACGGACTCTCCGTACGCCCTCTCGCACCTGGACGCGCTGGAGTCCGAGGCGGTGCACATCTTCCGCGAGGTCGCGGGCGAGTTCGAGCGGCCGGTGATCCTGTTCTCCGGCGGCAAGGACTCCATCGTCATGCTGCACCTGGCGCTGAAGGCGTTCGCCCCCGCGGCGATCCCCTTCTCGCTGCTGCACGTCGACACCGGGCACAACTTCCCCGAGGTCCTGGAGTACCGCGACCGCACGGTCGACAAGCACGGGCTGCGGCTGCATGTCGCCTCCGTGCAGGACTACATCGACCGGGGCGTGCTCAAGGAGCGCCCGGACGGCACCCGCAACCCGCTGCAGACGGTGCCGCTGACGGAGAAGATCCAGAGCGAGAAGTTCGACGCGGTGTTCGGCGGTGGCCGCCGGGACGAGGAGAAGGCGCGGGCCAAGGAGCGCGTCTTCTCGCTGCGCGACGAGTTCTCGCAGTGGGACCCGCGCCGGCAGCGGCCCGAGCTGTGGAACCTGTACAACGGCCGGCACGCCCCCGGTGAGCACGTCCGAGTGTTCCCGCTGTCCAACTGGACCGAGCTGGACGTGTGGCAGTACATCGCCCGCGAGGGCATCGAGCTGCCGGAGATCTACTTCGCGCACGAGCGCGAGGTCTTCGCGCGCAGCGGTATGTGGCTGACCGCCGGCGAGTGGGGCGGCGCGAAGGACGGCGAGAGGGTCGAGAAGCGTCTCGTGCGCTACCGGACCGTCGGTGACATGTCCTGCACGGGCGCCGTCGACTCCGATGCCGTGACCCTGGAGCAGGTCATCACCGAGATCGCCGCCTCCCGGCTCACCGAGCGCGGCGCGACCCGCGCCGACGACAAGATGTCCGAGGCCGCGATGGAAGACCGTAAGCGCGAGGGGTACTTCTAAGCATGAGCACGACCACGGAACTCTCCGAGACGACCCTGCTGCGGTTCGCCACCGCCGGCTCCGTCGACGACGGCAAGTCCACCCTCGTCGGGCGGCTGCTGCACGACTCCAAGTCGGTCCTCGTCGACCAGCTGGAGGCCGTGGAGCGCGCGTCGGCCTCACGCGGGCAGGACGCCCCGGACCTCGCGCTGCTGACCGACGGTCTGCGTGCCGAGCGGGAGCAAGGCATCACGATCGACGTGGCGTACCGTTACTTCGCCACGCCCCGGCGCCGGTTCATCCTCGCCGACACCCCCGGCCATGTGCAGTACACCCGCAACATGGTCACGGGTGCCTCGACGGCCGAGCTGACGGTGATCCTGGTCGACGCCCGCAACGGCGTCGTCGAGCAGACCCGCCGGCACGCGGCGATCGCCGCGCTGCTGCGCGTGCCGCACGTCGTGCTCGCCGTCAACAAGATGGACCTGGTCGACTACCAGGAGTCCGTGTTCGCCGCGATCGCCGAGGAGTTCACGGCGTACGCGCTCGAACTCGGCGTCCCGGAGATCACCGCGATCCCGATCTCGGCGCTGGCCGGCGACAACGTGGTGGACCCGTCCGCGAACATGGACTGGTACGGCGGGCCGACCTTCCTGGAGCACCTGGAGACGGTCCCGGTCACCCACGACCTGAGCCACTGCCACGCGCGGCTGCCCGTGCAGTACGTGATCCGGCCGCAGACCGCGGAGCACCCGGACTACCGGGGTTACGCCGGCCAGATCGCCGCCGGTTCGTTCCGCGTCGGCGAGTCGGTGACCGTGCTGCCGTCGGGCCGTACGTCGAAGATCTCCGGCATCGACCTGCTGGGCGAGCCGGTCCGCGTCGCGTGGACCACCCAGTCGGTGACCGTCCTGCTGGAGGACGACATCGACATCTCGCGCGGCGACCTGATCGTGCCCACCAAGGACGCCCCCGCGACCACGCAGGACATCGAGGCGACCGTCTGCCATGTCGCCGACGCCCCGCTGACCGTCGGCCACCGGGTGCTGCTCAAGCACGGCACCCGCACGGTCAAGGCGATCGTCAAGGACATCCCGTCCCGGCTCACGCTGGACGACCTGTCCCTGCACCCGCACCCGGGCCATCTCGTCGCCAACGACATCGGCCGGGTGAAGATCCGTACCGCCGAGCCGCTGCCGGTCGACTCCTACGCCGACTCGCGCCGCACCGGCTCGTTCATCCTGATCGACCCCAGCGACGGCACCACGCTCACCGCGGGCATGGTCGGCGAGTCGTTCGCCTCGCCGGAACCGGTCAAGGACGAGGCCGACGACGACGGCTGGGACTTCTGACATGAAGCCCCACGACGTCTACTCCACGTTCGCGAAGGAGGGCGGTCGCGTCGGCAGCGGCGCCCTCGGGAGCGGCGGGGGCGGCGTACCGCGATGTGTGCGCTGACCCGCGCGCTCCGCGCCGCTCCGGACGAACCCGCCGACCTCCCGGCCACGACCTGACACGGGCGTGAGACCGGGCCACCGAGAGGAACTCCTCCCGTGCCTGTCACCCCCGCCCTGCGACGGACCCTCGCCGTTCTGGCCGCGCTGCCGCTGCTGGCCCTCGCGGCCTGCGGCTACGGCTCGCAGGCCAAGGAGAACACCGAGCAGGCCATCGCCGGGGCGGCCAAGGTCGACGGACTGGACTCGGTGAAGATCGGCTACTTCGGGAACCTCACCCACGCCACCGCGCTGGTCGGCCGGCAGAAGGGGTTGTTCCAGAAGGAGCTGGGCGGCACGACGGCGGAGTACGCCACGTTCAACGCCGGTCCTTCGGAGATCGAGGCGCTGAACTCCGGGTCCATCGACATCGGCTGGATCGGCCCCTCCCCCGCCGTCAACGGCTATATGAAGTCGGGCGGCAAGAACCTGCGCATCGTCTCCGGTTCGGCGTCGGGCGGCGTGAAGCTGGTCGTCGACCCGGAGAAGATCAAGTCCCTCAAGGACGTCAAGGGCAAGAAGATCGCCACGCCTCAGCTCGGCAACACCCAGGACGTGGCGTTCCTCAACTGGGTCTCCGAGCAGGGCTGGAAGGTCGACGCGGAGAGCGGCCAGGGTGACGTCTCGGTGGTCCGCACCGACAACAAGATCACGCCGGACGCCTACAGGTCCGGCTCGATCGACGGCGCGTGGGTGCCGGAGCCGACCGCCTCCAAGCTGGTCGCCGAGGGCGGCAAGGTACTGCTCGACGAGGCCGACCTGTGGCCCGACAAGAAGTTCGTGATCACGAACGTGATCGTGTCGCAGAGCTTCCTGAAGGGGCACCCGAAGGCCGTTCAGGCAGTGCTGCGTGCCTCGGTGAAGACCAACGAGTGGATCGACGCCAACCCGGACCAGGCCAAGGCGGCGGCGAACGCGCAGCTCAAGGCCGACACCGGCAAGCCGCTGCCGGCCGATGTGCTCGACCCGGCGTGGCAGTCCATCCAGGTCACCGATGATCCGCTGGCGGCCACGCTGAACACCGAGGCCGAGCACGCGGTCAAGGCCGGGCTGCTGCAGCAGCCGGACCTGACCGGCATCTACGACCTGACGCCGCTGAACAAGGTCCTCGAGGCCGAGGGCGAACCCGAGGTCGACGACGCCGGTCTCGGCGCCCAGTGACCATCCCGTTCCGAGACTTCCCAGGAGGTGACGACCATGGCAACAGCCCTCGCCAAGGCCGCTGACACGGATACGTCCGTGGAGCACGCCGCGCGCATCGAGCACGTCTCGAAGTCCTTCGCCGGACCCGCCGGGCAGCAGCTCGTCCTCGACGACATCACGCTCGATGTCGCACCCGGCGAGTTCGTCACCCTCCTCGGGGCGTCCGGCTGCGGCAAGTCGACGCTGCTGAACCTGGTGGCCGGGCTGGACAAGCCGACCGCGGGCGGCATCACGACCGACGGGCGCCCGGCGCTGATGTTCCAGGAGCACGCCCTCTTCCCTTGGCTGACCGCGGGCAGGAACATCGAACTCGCCCTGAAGCTGCGCGGGGTCGCGAAGGCGGAGCGGCGCGAGCGTGCCGAGGAGCTCCTCGGACTCGTCCGGCTGAAGGGCGCGTACGGCAAGCGGGTGCACGAGCTGTCCGGCGGTATGCGCCAGCGGGTCGCCCTGGCCCGCGCGCTCGCCCAGGACAGCCGGCTGCTGCTGATGGACGAGCCGTTCGCCGCGCTGGACGCGATCACCCGTGACGTGCTGCACGACGAGCTGACCCGCATCTGGCGCGAGACCGAGGTCTCCGTCCTGTTCGTCACGCACAACGTGCGCGAGGCGGTCCGGCTGGCCCAGCGCGTCGTCCTGCTGTCCTCCCGCCCGGGCCGGATCGCGCGCGAGTGGACGGTCGACATCCCGCAGCCGCGCCGGATCGAGGACGCCGCGGTCGCGGAGCTGTCCCGGGAGATCACCGAAGAACTGCGTGGGGAGATCCGCCGCCATGGCCAGCACTGAGACGACCGTCAAGGACGGCAACGATCTCGACGGACTCGAGGCAGGCCTGGACGCCCTGGACACGGTCCAGACGAGCCGTACGCCGTTCCGCAGGACGCTGACCCAGAAGATCCTGCCGCCGATCGTCGCCGTCGCCCTGGTCCTGGGCATCTGGCAGCTGCTGGTGTCGACCGGCGTCGCCGGCGACCCGACCAAGCTGCCCGCGCCGGCCGACGTGTGGGGCGAGCTGCGCGAGTCGTGGCTGCAGGGCACGCTCCACGAGTACATCTGGACGTCCGTGTCGCGCGGCCTGCTCGGCTTCCTGCTGGCGCTGGCGATCGGTACGCCGCTGGGCCTGCTGGTGGCGCGCGTGAAGTTCGTGCGCGCGGCGATCGGCCCGATCCTGTCCGGCCTGCAGTCCCTGCCGTCGGTGGCGTGGGTGCCGCCGGCCGTGATCTGGCTGGGCCTGAACGACCGGATGATGTTCGCGGTGATCCTGCTGGGCGCGGTCCCCTCGATCGCCAACGGCCTGGTGTCCGGCGTCGACCAGGTGCCGCCGCTGTTCCTGCGGGCGGGCCGGACGATGGGGGCGACGGGCCTGAAGGGCACCTGGCACATCGTGATGCCGGCCGCGCTGCCCGGCTATCTGGCGGGTCTGAAGCAGGGCTGGGCCTTCTCCTGGCGTTCGCTGATGGCGGCGGAGATCATCGCGTCCTCCCCCGACCTGGGGGTGGGCCTCGGCCAGCTCCTGGAGAACGGCCGCAACACGAGTTCCATGTCCATGGTGTTCTTCGCCATCCTGCTCATCCTGATCGTCGGCATCGCCATCGACCTGCTGATCTTCAGCCCGCTGGAGCGGTGGGTGCTGCGCAGCCGCGGTCTGCTGGCAAGGAGCTGAGAGTCCGATGTCCGTGAAACCGGTCCTTCTCGTCATCGCCCACGGCAGCCGCGACCCGCGGCACGCCGCGACCGTGCACGCCCTCGTACGGCGGGTCCGTTCGCTGCGCCCGGACGTACGGGTGGAGACCGGCTTCCTGGACTTCAACATCCCGTCGGCGCAGGGGGTGCTGGAGTCCCTGGCGGCGGAGGGCGTCCGGGACGTCGTGGCGCTGCCGCTGCTGCTGACGCGCGCCTTCCACGCGAAGGCCGACATCCCGGCGGTGCTGCGCGACGCGCCGCGCCGGCTGCGGATCCGGCAGGCGGAGGTACTGGGCCCGTCACCGCTGCTGGTGTCGGCCCTGGAACGGCGTCTGTACGAGGCGGGACTGACACCCGCCGACAAGTCCTCGACCGGGGTCGTGCTGGCCTCGGCGGGGTCCACCGACCCGGAGGCGATCGCAGTGATCGCAGAAATCGCGCGGGAGTGGCGGCACACCGGTTGGTGCGCCGTGCGACCTGCGTTCGCCTCCGCATCCCTTCCGCGCACCGAGGACGCGGTGCGTCAGCTCCGGGATCTCGGCTGCGAGCGGGTGGCCGTGGCGCCCTACGTCCTGGCCCCCGGCTTCCTCCCGGACCGCATCGCGCGGGGCGCGGCCGAGGCGGACGTGCTCGCGGACGTGCTCGGGCCGGCGCCCGAGGTGGCACGGGTGCTGCTGGAGCGGTACGAGGCCGCGCGGATGCCGGTGCTGGCGGCGGTCGGGGCCTGAGACCGCCCTCGGCGGCCGGGGCTCCGAGGCGCGCCTCCGCGCGAGGCCCGGTGTCACACTCCGAGCACGCGGTCCAGCTGCTGGACCAGGGCAAGGCTGCCGCTGCCCGCCGCCACGCGGGTGCGGATGGCCTCCAGGGCGAAGCGGATGATGCCTCGGTTGGCGGGCAGGCCGTCATGCGCGGCGTGGCGCAGCTCGTCCCGGACGAGCTCTCCCTTCGGGACGAGCGCCGGGTTCTCGATGCGCAGCAACTCCACGAGCCGCTCCGCGAGGCGCAACACCGCGGCGGGGTCGGCGCCGTTGTCCGACGGACCGTCGATGTCACGGATGTTGTAGCTGCTCACTGTCCCGCCTCCACTGGTTCGCGCCGATCACCCTAGGGACAACACCCGCCCCTTGTCCTGCAGTTGCGCCGAGCGGCGGTGAGATGATCAGCTCGGGTTGACAACGGCCTCTTCGGCCAGCCGTATCAGCTCCCCCACCGGCATCGATCCCGGCGCCCGCCGCTCGCGCGCGAAGGTGTCGGCAAGGTGCTGGAGGAGCTCGTTCAGCGGGGTCGGTACGCCGTGCAGGCGGCCCAGGAGGGCGATCTCGCCGTTGAGGTAGTCGGCCTCGATGGTGCCGGTGCCACGGGTGAGGGACTGCCAGGAGGAGCCACCGCCGCGCGGGGCACCGTCGAGCGGGACGAGGGTGACCTTGTCGCCCCGTGCCGCGTGCTGTTCCTCGGCGCTCGCGTAGGCGATCCCGGCGGCGTCGAGCACGGCCGCACCCTCGGCCCGCACCCGCCGGAACAGGGCCCCGGCCTCCTCGCTGCCGACGGGCCCGGTCACCGCCTCCAGCGCGTTGCCGAGGTTGGACAGCAGCTTGGCGTACTGCCAGCGCGCCACGTCCGCCACGACCGGTGCCTCGAAGTGCGACTTCTCCAGGCCGGCGGCGATACGGCGGGCGGTCTCGTCGGTGCCGTGCGGATGGCGGCCGAGGTGCAGGATGCCGGTGAGAGGGCTGCCGGCGGCGGAGACGACGCCGGGCTCGACGTAGGTCGACGGCAGCCAGACGCAGACGCCGTAGACCCGCCGGAAGAGCCGCAGGGCGAGGCGCTGGCTCTCGACGCCGTTCTGCGCGCAGACCAGCGGCAGCCGCTCGGCGGCCGTACCCCCGCCCGCGACCGGGACCGGGCCCCAGGTCCGCAGTGCGGCGGCGCTGTCCTGCGTCTTCACGGCGAGGACGAGGACGTCGTCGGGGCGCAGCTCCCCGAGCGCGGCGGGTCCGTCGACGACCGGCAGCCGGTGGGTCAGCTCCCCTTCCGGCACCCTGAGCCGCAGTCCTTGATCCCGTAGGGCCTCGAAGTGGGCGCCCCGGGCGACCAGGACGACCTCGTGCCCCGAGCCAGCGAGCCGTCCGCCGATGATGCCGCCGACCGCTCCGGCCCCGATGATGACGTACCTCAAGGTCACTCCCCCTCGGCGCTGAAGGGCGTCCCCTGATGGAAGTACATCTGCCACCCGTCGTCCGTCCGCCGCCACAGCGAACTGCGGTGCGCGCGGCTGCCGTTGCACTCCGTGTCGAAGGTGAGGTGGACGAGGTCCGGGGCGAGCCGGACGCCCTCGATCCCGGAGGTGACGACGTAACGTCCGGCGGGACCGGTGTCCGCGGGCAGCCGGGCCATGGTCGAGGCCCGGTCCCAGCGCCGCCCCGACGCACCGAACTCGTGGAACTCGGGGTGCAACAGTGACCCGAGCAGTTCGGGCGAGCGGCGGACGTCGGGGTCGAGCAGTCTCAGTTCGCCCTCGATGGCGGCCGTCACGGCGGAATCGTGCTCAGTCACCGGTCATCTCCATGAGTTTCACGACGGTGTTCCAGTTGCGGCTGGTGGCGATCAAACCCTTGTTGAGCCGGGGCCGCGACAGGATTTCGGCGAGCTTGGAGCGGCCGAGGCCGTTCGGGGCGTACAGATACAGCGCGCGGTCGCCGAGCCGGAACTCCTCCGGGAGGTAGGTGGGCTGGTCGATCTCCGCGAAGCGCTCGGCGTCCACCGGGGCGGAGAAGTAGGTGACATGGAGCTGCTTGGGCTCCAACTCCGCTGCGGGGAAGGGGCAGTTGTCCATGATCGCCTTGAGGTAGGCGTGGTCGCGCACGATCACGTCCACGGCGAAGCCGAAGTGCTTCTCGATCGCCGTCGCGAGCTCCGCCGCCAGGGACTCCTCGTCGCCGTGGCCGGAGGCGAACACCGCCTGACCGCTCTGGAGGTAGGTGCGTACGCCGTCGAGGCCGAGGCCGGTCATCAGGGTGCGCAGATCGGCCATCGGGACTTTTCTGCTGCCGCCCACGTTGATTCCGCGCAGCAGCGCCGCATACGTCGTCATTCGGCCACCTTAAGGCGACATGAGCGGCCGCGGGTGGCCGTCGTGCCCCGTGGGGGCGGGCACGACGGCCGGAACCCGTAAGTTACTTACCGGTCAGCGCGAAGCACAACCTCCTCCGCCCGATCCGCGCACTCCTCCCCTGATCTCCACCCCCGACCGGGCCGGATAGATGTAAGGGACCGCCATCCTCCCCAGTGGGGAGGGCCCACGGGCCGAGGGGATGAGTTGCGGCGGCCGCACTTCACCGAAGAGCACGACGAGACGCCCTTATCCGGCCCATACCTTCGAAACGAAAGGGGGCGGCAGGGGGCCGCCACCGCGAAACAAGGGGGCAAGCCCGTCATGGTGAACGGAGATACGCGGGTGCGGGGTCTCGCCGCTCGCGCCGGCGGCTGGAGCGCCCGGCACCGATGGGCCGCCGTCGGCATCTGGGTGCTGTTCGTCGTCCTGGCGATGGGGCTCGGCTCGGCGGCCGGCCGGGTCGACGTCAAGGACAGCGACCAGCTGAAGGGCGAGACACACACCGCCGCCAAGATCATCGAGAACGCCGGCATCGAGGAGCCGGCCAGTGAGACCGTTCTGATTCAGGCCAAGGGCGGCTCGGTCAAGGCCACCGACAGCGAGTTCCGAAGCGCCGTCACCGCGGTCGTCAAGGCGGTCGAGGGCACCGGCAAGGTCACGGACGTGACGTCGCCGTACGACACACAGACGATCTCCAAGGACGGTCGCAGCGCGCTCGTGCAGTTCGACATGCGCGGCGACTCGGAGACCGCGGGCGAGCGGGTGGAGCCCGTGCTGAAGGCGGTCGAGGACGTCCAGCAGGATCACGGCTCGCTGCGGATCGAGGAGATCGGCGGCGCGAGCATGATGAAGACGTTCGACGACGCGTTCGGGGACGACTTCCAGAAGGCCGAGTACTCCGCGGTGCCGGTGGCCCTCGGCATTCTGCTCATCGCCTTCGGCGCGCTGGTGGCGGCCCTGCTGCCGGTGCTGCTGGCGGTCACCGCGATCATGGCGACGATGGGCCTGATGGGCATCGTCAGCCATGTGATGCCGATGAGCGACACCGCCAACTCCGTGATGCTGCTGGTCGGACTGGCCGTCGGTGTCGACTACTGCCTGTTCTATCTGCGCCGTGAGCGTGAGGAGCGCCAGGCCGGCCGGGACGCGCAGACCGCGCTGCGAGTCGCCGCCGCCACCAGCGGCCGCGCGATCATCGTCTCCGGCGTCACGGTGTGCGTGGCGATGGCGGGCATGCTGTTCACCGGTCTCGCCGAGTTCGAGGCGATGGGCCTGGCCTCGCTGATGGTCGTGGCGGTCGCCATGGTCGGCTCGGTCACCGTGCTGCCGGCGCTGCTGTCGCTGCTGGGTGAGCGGGTCGAGAAGGGCAAGATCCCCTTCCTGCACCCGGACAGCAAGCTGCGCCGCAACCGGGGGCAGGGCAACCGCGAGAGCCGGTTCTGGACCGCCGTGCTCAAGGGCGTGCTCGCCCGGCCGGTCATCTCGGTCGTCGTCGCGGGCGGCGCCCTGCTGGCCATCGCGGCTCCCGCGGTCGGCATGAAGACGCAGAACCTCACGCTGGACCAGGAGTTCGGCGACTCGCTGCCCATCGTGCAGACGTACAACCGGGTCAACGAGGCCTTCCCGGGCGGCTCCGAGCCGGCCGAGGTGGTCGTCAAGGCGAACGACATCAACGCACCCGAGGTCAAGTCCGCGCTCGCCGACTTCCGTGACCGGGCGATCAGTTCGGGTGCCTCGCGCGGCCCGGTCGAGATCAAGCTGCACGACGAGCAGAACGTCGCCTTCGTGTACGTCCCGCTGGTCGGCGGCTCCGACCTGGACAAGGCGGGCGTGAGCCTGGACACGCTGCGTGACGACGTACGGCCGGCCACGCTGGGCAAGGTGGACGGCGTCGAGGCCCCGATCACCGGGCAGGTCGCGGGTTCGAAGGACTTCAACGACCAGCTGGCGGGATCCGTCATCCCGGTCTTCGCCTTCGTCGTGGTCTTCGCCTTCGGGCTGATGCTGCTGTCGTTCCGCTCGCTGACGATCGCCGCCACGTCGATCGTGCTGAACCTGCTGTCGGTGGGCGCGGCCTACGGCATCCTCGTCGCCGTCTTCCAGCACGGCTGGGGGGCGTCCCTGGTGGGTGCGGAGGGCGTCGGCGCCATCATCACCTGGCTGCCGCTGTTCCTCTTCGTGATCCTCTTCGGTCTGTCGATGGACTACCACGTCTTCGTGGTCTCGCGGATCCGCGAGGCACGTCTGCGCGGCCGTACGACGAAGGACGCGATCCAGCACGGCGTGGTCACCACGGCCGGCGTCGTCACCAGCGCCGCGGTCATCATGGTCGCCGTGTTCGCGATCTTCGGCACGCTGTCCATGCAGTCCATGAAGCAGATGGGCGTCGGCCTCGCGGCGGCCGTCCTGATCGACGCGACGATCATCCGGGGCGTCCTGCTCCCGGCGGTCATGGCACTGCTGGGCGAGCGCAACTGGTACCTGCCGAAGTGGCTGCACCGCCTTCCCGACCTGACCCATGACGAGGCACCGGAGACGGTGACTCGGGGGTCCGCTCGGGACGACGAGGGCGAGCGGGTGCCGGTCTGACCCCGCCTGCCCGACAGAGGGCCCGTTGGTTCCGGGGGAACCAGCGGGCCCTCGCTCATGCCCCGGCCGCCCGCAGTTCGGCCTCGATGAGGTCGGCCGCACGCCCCGTGCCGCCCTCCTGGGCCATCTCCGCCTGAATGTCCTTCAGCCGCCGGGCGACCTCGGGGTTGTCGACGAGCGTGAGCGCGGTCTCGCGCAGGGTCTCAGCGGTGGCCTCCTCGGTCGGTACGTGCCGGGCGACGCCCAGCGTCTGGAGCATGTCCGCGTTGCCGAACTGGTCCACGGCCTGCGGTACGGCGATCATCGGGGTGCCGGTGGCCAGGCCCTCCTGGCTGCCGCCGGCGCCGGCGTGGGTGACGAACAGGTCGGCCTGCTTCAGGATCGCCAACTGCGGGACCCAGGAGTGCACTTCGACGTTCGGCGGCAGGTCTCCCAGCCCGGCCGGGTCGACGTGCGTGCCGACCTGGAGCACCAGGTGCCAGCCCGGCAGTTCACCGAAGGCGCGCACGCACTCCCGGTAGAAGGCGGGCTGCTTGGTGAACGACGACCCGAGGGAGACGAGTACGACCTTCTCGGCGCCGTCGGGCCGCTGCCAGCCGCCCTCGGCCGCCCGGTCGCCCTGGCAGGCGCCGACGAAGGTGTACGCCGTCTCGTCGACGCGGTCGGCGTTGGGCTGCAAGGCCCGCGGGATGAGGACGAGCGAGCGGTCGGGCCGGCCGGCGAACGGGTCCGGGTGCTGGGTGATGCCGTTCTCCTCCAGCCATGTGTGGAAGCGGCGGTAGTAGGCCTGCCCGCGCTCGGTCTGCTTCGGCTCCGCCCACATCGGCTCGGCGACCTCCTCCTCGTACCCCTCCCAGGCGACGAGGTTCGGCGAGAGCGAGATCGCGGGCACGCCCCATCGGTGGGCGAGGACGCGTGCCGGGTACGAGGTGATGTCGTGCAGGACGAGGTCCGGCTCGTCTCCCTCGTACGCCTCGATGAGCTGGGGGAGGGCCTGGATCGCGTCAGCAAGGAACGGCTCTACGTTGTCCAGCAGGGTGCTCCCCCAGGCTTCCGGGTCTGCGTCCGGCCCGGGCAGCGTGGAGTTCCAGAGCTTGGGCTCGGCGCCCGTCGCGGCCACCTTCTCGGCGAAGGCCGGCGGAATCGCGTACGTGACCCGGTGCCCGCGTGCCACCAGCTCGCGGATCACCTCGAGGCTGGGGTTCACGTGGCCGTGGGCGGCGATGGAGAACATGGCGATGTGAGCGGGACTGGTCATGCCGAAGAACCTAATCGAGACGATACGTCTCGTACAACTCGGTTTCATGATGTCAGCACCTCGTGCAGCTTCAGCCAAGCCTCCGGCGGCACCTCGCCCACGAGGACCCGTGTGTCGAGGCGCGCCGCGCGGAAAGCCGCGTCGACCCGCCGTCGCGCGTGCGCCCGGCAAAGCGAGGCGTGCAGCGAGCCGCCGACCCCGGTGAAGCCGAGCTCGATCAGGTCCCGCCAGCTGTCACGGGCACCGGCGGTGAGTGGGGTGCGGCGTCGCTCGATCCGTACGATCCCCGCGTCCACCCGTGGCACCGGCCGGAAGCTGTGCCGCCCGACCCGGCCCACCAGCCGCCACTCGTGGCGGGGCCAGGTCAGGATCGTCAGCCGCGTCCAACGGCCGTAGTGGCCGGTGCGTTTGCGGGCGTACTCGAGCTGAGTGAGGAGGGTGGCGTCGGTGAGGGCGGGTGCCCGCAGGCACCAGTCGACGATGGCCGCGGTGCGGGAGAAGGGCACGTTCCCGGCGACCGAGAACGGCGTGCACGGCGGCCGGGCGGTGAGGAAGTCCTCGCCCACGACCCGGACCCCGGGTGTGTCCGAGAAGCGTGAGCGCAGCGCGGGGATGAGCCGGAGGTCGATCTCGTAGGCGAGGAGGTGCTGACAGTGCGGGGCGAGCAGCTCGGTCAACGCGCCTTTCCCGGCGCCGACTTCGAGCAGCAGGGGCGCCCTGAGTCCCTGCGGTACGGCGAGGCGGGCGAGCCGTCCGGCGGCTGCGCGGTCGGCGAGGAAGTTCTGCGAGAGCGCGCGGGATGCGCGACTGGGGCGGGCCATGGCCTGCGGTCCTTGTCTTCCGTGGAGAGGGAGAGGGCAGACGAAGGCCCTGACCGGAAGACAGGAGGAGAAAGGAGATGCGGGTCCGCGACGGATCAGCGGGCGTGGCTCCCCGGGCCGGTCAGGGCTCCGGGGCCGCGGCGTCTCCGTACGGAGTGCGCGTAGCCCCGGCCGAGACCGGAGATGATGATCGCGTTGTTCGCTGCCACGGACGGCACGTTAGGCGTGGCCGGGCGACGCGGACAACCGGATTACGTCAGCGCTGGTAGCGGGCGAGCACCAGGTTCCCGTCCTCCTCCAGACGCTCGCGCAGCTCGTCGCCGTCGATGGCGCCGCTGTAGTACTCCTGGAAGGCCGGCGTGGCGACCTTGTCCTTCCATTCCGGGTAGCCGCGTACCAACTGCGCGGGCGCCGAGCGCAGGTGTTCGGCGAGGGCGGTGCCGGTGGCCCAGTCGTTCTCGGCGGTGTGCAGGGCCGGGTCCCTCAGCGCCTCGGCCCCGGTGGGCAGCATCCAGTCACCGAGCGCCAGGCGCACCATGTTCTCGGGGCGGAGCAGGAAGTCGATGAACCGGGCCGCCTCCCGCTGGTGCGGGCTGTCCTCGGCGATGGACAAGGTCTGCGGGCTGACGCCCTGGGCGAGACCGTCGGCGCCCGCCGGGGCCGGCAGCACCTGCCAGTCGAAGCCCTTCGGCGCCTGCTGCACGATCTGCTGGCGGTACGAGAAGCCGAGCGGGACCATCGCGTACCGGCCGCCGAAGAAGCCCGGCAGGGTGTCCGAGCCGCCGCTGCCCAGGGTCGTGGGCGATGCGCTGTCGTCGGCGTTGACCTGGTCGTGGACGGTGCGCGGCATGACCTCGTCGGCCGCCTCGAAGCGGACGGTCACCTTGCCGTCGGCGCCCCGGTGGAAGAGCTGTCCGCCGGACGACAGCGACAGGTTGAGCGTGGCGGAGACGGGTTCCTTGAGCGGCCAGGCGACGCCGTACTTCCCGTCACCGCTCAGCCGCTCGGTGATCTCCCGGAACTCCGCCCAGCTCCAGGGCCGTTCGGGGGTGGGGATCCGTACGCCGGCCTCCTTCAGCCACTTCGCGTTGGCGATGAGCACGCGCGGCTCCTGGAGGAAGGGGACGCCGTAGATCCCGTCCCCGAAGGTCGTCGTCTCCCAACTGCGCCGCGGTATGTCCGACTTGAGGCGCCCGGGCAGCAGGTCGGTCAGATCGGCGAGGTAGCCGCCGTAGGCGAAGTCCGCGAGGTCGTCCGAGGCGTCATGGATGATGTCCGGCGCCTCACCGCCCTCGAAGGAGGTGAGCAACTGGTCGTGGACGCCGTCCCAACTGCCCTGGACATACTCGACCTTGACGTCCCGATGGGCCGCGTTCCACTCCTTCACCAGCTCCTTGTTGGCCTCGACCGACTCCTCCTGCCAGGCCAGGGACTCAAAGCGCAGGGTGATCCGGCCGTCCGCGGTGTCACCCTCGTCGCCGCTGCATCCGGCGAGCAGCAGGGCGAGGGCCAGGACCGGGGCCGACAGCAGTCTCGTACGCATCAGCTCTTCACCGCCCCGGCGAGCATGCCGCCCGTGATCCGTCGCTGGAGGACCGCGAACACGACCAGCGAGGGCAGTGTCGCGAGGAACGCGGCGGCGGCCAGCGGGCCCAGGTCCGCGACCCCTTCCGCGCCGATGAAGTGCGTGAGGACGACCGGCAGGGTCTGTTTCTCGGGGGTCTTCAGCAGTACGAGCGCGAAGAAGAACTCGTTCCACGCCGTGACGAACGCGAACAGTGCCGTCGCCACGATCCCCGGCGCCAGCAGCGGCGCGGTCACCGACACCAGCGTCCGCACCCGCCCGGCCCCGTCGACCGCCGCGGCCTCCTCCAGCTCGGGCGGCACCGCACGGACGTATCCGACCAGCATCCACAGCGCGAACGGCAGCGCCCACACCACGTACACCATGATCAGCCCCGGCATCGAGTTGATCAGCCCCAGGTTCTTGAGCACCAGGAACAGCGGGATGATCACCAGCACCAGCGGGAACGC
Source organism: Streptomyces sp. NPDC056479 (assembly GCF_042795335.1). Classification (NCBI taxonomy): domain Bacteria; kingdom Bacillati; phylum Actinomycetota; class Actinomycetes; order Kitasatosporales; family Streptomycetaceae; genus Streptomyces; species Streptomyces sp. NPDC056479. The sequence goes on from NZ_JBHTRZ010000003.1 coordinate 711,421, forward strand.
CTGGCTGACGACCACCCACCCGGTCGCCGCCCGCGCGAGCGGGGTGCGGTGGCGGCGGGCCATGGCGTACGCCATCGGGGTCGCGAGGAGTACGGCGATCAGGGCGGCGCCGAGCGCGGCGATCAGGGAGTTGAGCGCGGCGTGCAGCAGGGGCTGCTCGTCGAAGGCCTGGCGGAAGTTGGCGAGGGTGGGGTCCTTCGGGATCCAGGTGGGGTGCAGACTGCCCAGTTCGCGCGGGGGTTTGAAGGCGGTGGAGAGCAGCCACAGGAAGGGGAACGCGAGGAAGAGGAGGTAGGCGAGCAGGGCGAGGTACTGTCCGGCGCGGCCGGTTCGGCTGGTCCTCAACGCTCGTCACCTCCCTTGAGACGGCCGACCAGGAACACGGCGAGGAGTATCGAGATCACCGCGACCATCACACATCCCATCGCCGCCGCATAGCCGAACTGGCCGTAGCGGAAGGCCTCTTCGTAGGCGAAGAGCATCGGCAGCCGGGTACGGCCGCCCGGCCCGCCGCTGGTGAGCACGTAGACCAGGGCGAAGGAGTTGAAGTTCCAGATCAGGTTGAGTGCCGTGATGGAGAGCGCCACCGGTCTGAGCGCGGGCCAGGTGACCGTGCGGAAGCGGCGCCAGGCGCCGGCGCCGTCCACGGCCGCCGCCTCGTGCAGTTCGCGCGGGGTGTTCTGCAGGCCCGCGAGCAGGGCGACCGTCGTCGTCGGCATCCCCGCCCAGATGCCCACGACGATCACGGCGGGCAGGGCCGTGCCCAGCCCGCTGAGCCAGTCGCGGCCGTCGCCGAGGCCCAGGTCGCGGAGGGTCTCGTTGAGGATGCCCGCGTCGGGGTTGTAGACCAGACGCCACATGACACCGACGACGACCTCGGGCATGGCCCACGGGACGATCGCGAGGGCACGGGCCAGCCAGCGCAGCCGCAGGTCCTGGTTGAGCAGCAGGGCGAGACCCAGCGCGAGCAGGAACTGCGGCACGGTGACGCCGACGGCCCAGACCAGACCGATCCGGAACGACTCCCAGAACAGCGTGTCGTGCAGCAGATCCCGGAAGTTGAGGGCGCCGATCCACTGGGTGGGCCGGGTCCGTCCGGACTGGGCGTCGGTGAAGGCCAGCAGGGTGCCGTAGAGCAGCGGTCCGACGCTCAGGATCAGGATGGGGATCAGCGCGGGGAGTACGAGGAACCAGGCGCCGTGATCCGTGACGCGCCGTCGCCCCTTGCCGCCCGGCGCGGGCTTCACCGGCCGCTGCGCCTCGGTCACCGTTGTCACGGAATCAGCCCCTTTGCGCGGCTCGGGTGGGCCTCGTCATGGTCGTGAAGGCGCCGTACCCCGTCAAGACCGCGCGCACGCGGTCCGACCTGTGGAAATGCGAGACTGAGCGGCGATGGCGGGAATCCGACGCCGTTCATGGAGGCGTACGACCACACGGAGGCGGACGATGGACGAGGCACGGGCGCGGGACGTACTGGCCGCGGCGGGGGTACTGCCCGGACCGGCACGGGACGCCCGACTGCTCGCCCTGGGCGAGAACGCGGTGTTCGCCGCCGGTGACCTGGTCGTCAAGGTGGGCCGGGACGCGGAGCTCTTCGACCGGGCGCGACGCGAACTCGACATCGCCGTGTGGCTGGCCGAAGCGGGCGTGCCGGCGGTGCGGGCGGCCGAGCCCGAGGCACGGCTGGTTCAGGGGCACCCGGTGACCGTGTGGCACCGGCTGCCGGATTCACTACGGCCTGCCGAGCCCCGGGATTTGGCCGAACTGCTACGGGTCGTGCACGCCCTGCCCGCGCCCTCCTTCGAGTTGCCGCCGCGGGAGTTGCTGGGCGGGGTGGAGCGGTGGCTGCGGCTGGCGGGGGACGCGATCGATCCGGCGGACGCGGCGTATCTGCGGGAGCGGCGGGACGGGTTCGCCGCGACCGCGGCCGGGCTGACGCCGCGCCTGGCGCCGGGGCCGATTCATGGGGATGCGCTGCCGCGCAATGTCCATGTGGGGGCGGATGGGCCGGTGCTGGTCGATCTGGAGACCTTCTCCTTCGATCTGCGGGAGCACGATCTGGTGGTGATGGTGCTTTCCCGGGATCGGTACGGGGTGCCGGCGGCGGCCTACCGGTCGTTCGTCGAGGCGTACGGCTGGGATGTGCGGGAGTGGGAGGGGTGTTCGGTGCTGCGGGGGGCCCGGGAGACCGCCAGTTGTGCCTGGGTCTCCCAGCACGCGGCAAGCAATCCGAAGGCGTTGGCGGAGTTCGAGCGCAGGGTGGCGTCCTTGCGGGACGGGGACGAGACCGTACGGTGGTACTCGTTCTGAACGCCCGCTCACAGGGGGCCGCGTGGGGGCACGGCGGCTGCGGGGGTCAGGTGTCCGGGCGCGCGGTGCCCCACGTCCCCGGGTCGTCGACGTCCCGTTCCTGAATCGTTCTCGCGGCCCTGCGCAGCTCGGTCAGGACCGTGCGAACCGCCGCCCTGGCCGTCCGCTCGGGGCGGTAGAGGGCATCGATGTGACGTCGTGCCTGCACTCCGCTGAGCGGCCGGAGGACCAGCGCCGGATGCGGGCGCATCGTCAGGCGGGGCATCAGGGCGATGCCACCGCCGGCCGCCACCACCTCGGCGACCACCGCGAACTCGTTGATGCGGTGCGTCAGTCGGAGGCGACGCCCGGCCGCCGCGGCGATGGCCTCGATGACCGCCAGGACCGGGAAGCCGTCGTGCACGGTGATCCATGGCTCGCCGGCCACGTCGCGCGGGGTGACGCGGCGCTTCGCGGCCAACGGGTGGTCGGCGGGCATCGCCACGTCCAGCGGCTCGCGCAACAGGGTCGTCGCGGCCACCGTGTCCGGCCACGGCGGGGCGTGCTCCAGGCGGTGGGCGAGGACGATGTCGTACTCCCGGGTGAGCCGGGGGAAGTCATCCTGCGGTACGTCCTCGTCGGCCAGCCTCGGCAGTGGTCTGCCCGGGACCGCCAGCGCGCGCAGCAGCAGCGGGAAGAACGCGGCGCCCGCGCTGTGGAAGGCCGCCACCGACACCTCCCCGTCCGGCCGCTCGACGAATTCCTCCACGGTGTGCCGTGCGCGGGCCAGCGCCGTCTCCACCTCGACCGCCGCGCCTGCCAGCGCCTGACCGGCGTCGGTGAGCACCAGCCGGCGGCCCTGGCGCTCGGTGAGCGGCACCGGGATCGCGCGCTGGAGCAGCCGTAGCTGCTGGGAGATCGCCGACGGCGTCACCAGCAGCGCCTCGGCGACCGCCGTGACGCTGCCCAGTTCGCCGAGCTCCCGCAGGATCCTCAGCTGGCGTTCGTCCATTCCCCCAGTGTAGGGACGATGTAGCTTCGCTAAATGATCGTTTTAGAAAGTGGTACTGGGCTTCATGAACCCCTTAGGTGCACCGTAGGCGTGTGTCCGACGTCCGCCGTACCGATGCGGTACTCCTCCTTGTCGCGCTCGTCTGGGGTTCCAGCTATCTGTCCGCCCAGACGGCCACGGCCGCGCTGCCCGTCCTGCTCGTGCTGTTCGCCCGCTACGCCCTGTCGGCTGTCGCCTGCCTCGGCCTGATCGCGTCCCGGCGGCGCGGTACGCGGTTGTGGACGCGTGACGAACTACGGACCGGTGTGCCCCTCGGACTGACGCAGGCCGCGGTCCTGGTCGTGGAGACCTCCGGCGTCGCCCACACCAGCGCCGCCAACGCCGGCCTCATCATCAGCCTGACCATCGTCCTCACTCCGTTCCTCGACCGCGGCGGCCACCGCGGCACGCTGCCTCCCTCCTTCTTCGCCGCGACCGGTGTGTGCGTCCTGGCCGTCGGACTGCTGATGTCCGGCAACGGCTTCCACGCGCCCCGGCTCGGCGACCTGCTGATGCTCGGCGCCGCGCTGATCCGTGCCGTGCATGTCGCCCTCGTCGGCCGCTTCACCTCGGGGCGGGCGATCCGGCCGCTGCATCTGACGACCGTGCAGACCCTCGTCGGCACCGTCCTGTTCCTGCCGGTCGCGGCCCTCGACCTGCCGACGCTGGTCCGTGCGGACCCGGCGACCTGGGCCCAGCTCCTCTATCTCGCCCTGTTCTGCAGCGTGTTCGCCTTCCTGGCCCAGACCTGGGCCGTGCAGCGCACCTCCGCCAGCCGGGCCAGCCTGCTGCTGGGCACCGAACCGGTGTGGGCCGTCGCGGTGGGCGTGGCCCTCGGCGGCGAGCACCTCACCCCGCTCACCGGCCTCGGGGCGGCCCTTATTGTCGCCGGCACCTACTGGGGGCAGGCGGTGGAGCGGGCGCATCGCAGCACACCAGAACTCCCACTCCCCTCAGTCCATGCCGAGGCCCACGCCGCAACGCCCGCCCTCATTAAGGACCCCGCATGTCAGACCACACCGACGGCACCCACGACACTTACGAGCGGCTGATCTCCCTGCTCGACTCCTCCTCCGTCGACTACCGCCTCATCGACCACGAACCCGAGGGCAGCACGGAAGCCGTCTGCGCCCTGCGCGGCCACCCGGCCTCCGAGGCCGCGAAGTGCATCGTGCTGCGGGTCAAGGTGGACCGCCGCATCACACGCCACGTCCTCGCGGTCGTCCCCGGGGACCGGCGGGTCGACCTGGACGCCGTCCGGGCGCTGTTCGACGCGCGCTATGCCGGCTTCAGCGACGCGGAGACCGCCGAGCGGCTGGCCCGGTCCGTCCCCGGCACCGTCCTGCCCTTCAGCTTTGATCCCGACCTCGAAGTCGTCGCCGATCCGGACGTCGTGGCCCAGTCGAAGCTGTACTTCAACGCCGCCCGGCTCGACCGCTCGCTGCTCGTCTCGGGCGCCGACTACGAACGGCTGGCGAAGCCGCGGATCGAGGGCATCGCGGCGCCGGCGCAGGTGTGACGCAGGGCTCGGCGGACCTCGCCGGCCTCAGACCGTCTCGCCCGCCACCGTCTCCCCCGCGGGCTCCCTGAGCGGCCACGTCCCGTCGACCACCGCCGTCGCGTCGCCCTTGCGGCGCAGGAAGTTCTGGAAGTCCGCCGCCCACTCGGCGTACCACTCGATCTGACGGCGGTGCAGCTCCGCCGGGCCGAGGGCCGCGATCTTGGGGTGGCGGGCGGCTATCGCGCCCGCGAGCCGGGCGGCGGCGAGGGCGTCGGCGGAGGCGTCGTGCGCGGAGTCGAGGACGATGCCGTACTCCCGGCAGACCGCTTCGAGGTTGCGCTTGCCGCGGCGGTAGCGGTCGGCCCAGCGGTCGATGGTGTACGGGTCGATGACCGGAGCGGGTTCCGAGCCGCCGAGGCGGTCGCGCAGCGACGGCAGTCCGTGGCGCCGCAGTTCTGCGGAGAGCAGGCTCAGGTCGAAGGCCGCGTTGTAGGCGACGACCGGCACGCCCGTCTTCCAGTAGCCGACGAGGACGTCCGCGATGGCGTCCGCCACTTGATCGGCCGGGCGGCCTTCGGCGGCCGCGCGCTCGTTGCTGATGCCATGGACCGCGACCGCGTCCGCCGGGATCTCCACGCCGGGATCCGCCAGCCACTCCTTGTGCCCTATGGGCTGCCCGTCCCTGACCTCGATCACGGCCCCCGTCACGATGCGCGCCTCGCGCGGATCGGTGCCGGTCGTCTCCAGGTCGAAGCCGATCAGCAGCTCACGGTGCCAGCCCATGGGCGGTCCCCCTTCTTGTGGTGCGTTCCCCCAGTGGTCTCCACCTTCCCATGGGCCACTGACAATCAGAGGACCGCATTCCGCTTACCTCATTGGACGGTTCAGGACACCGGCCGCGAATCCGCCCACATCAGCTCGAACTCCTCGCGATACGTCGGGAACAGCCCGCTCTCGTCGATCTCGTCCGACTTGACCACCTTGCTGCCGTTGCGCAGCACCAGGACCGGCGCCTCCAGACCTCGCATCCGCCGCAGATAGGTCTGTATGACCGCGATGCCGTCCGCGCCGTCGCCGTCCACCAGATACGCCGTGAAGCGGGGAGTCTCGTCGAAGACCTGGATCTCGAAGGCGCCGGGATCGCGCAGCCGGGACCGCACCCGCCGCATGTGCAGGATGTTCATCTCGACCGCGCGGCTCAGCTCGCCCCGCTTGATGCCGAGTTCGCGTTCGCGCCGCTTGACCGCGCTGGAGGCCGGGTTCAGGAACAGCAGCCGCACCCGGCACCCGGATTCGGCGAGGCGCACCAGGCGCCGCCCGGAGAAGTTCTGCACCAGCAGGTTGAGCCCGATGCCGATGGCGTCGAGCCGGCGTGCGCCGCCGAAGATGTCCTCGGCCGGGAACTGGCGCAGCAGCCGTACCCGGTCGGGGTGCACGGCGACCACGTCGGCGTAGCGGTCGCCGACCAGGTCCTCGACGGCGTCGATGGGCAGCCGGCGCGCCGACGGTACGTCGCCGCCCGTGCCGAGGATCTCCAGCAGGCGTGCGGAGGCCCGTTCGGCCTGGTTGAGGACGGCCTCGGACAGGGCCCGGTTGCGCGAGACGACGTTCCGGGTCACCTCGAGCTCGTCCAGGGCGAGTTCGACGTCACGGCGGTCGTCGAAGTAGGGCTCGAAGCACGGCCAGTGCTGCACCATCAGCTCGCGCAGCTGCGGCAGCGTCAGGAAGCTGAGGACGTTGTCGTCGGCGGGGTCCAGCAAGTAGCCCTTGCGGCGGCTCACTTCGCGTACGGCGACCGCGCGCTGCACCCACTCCTGGCCGGCCGGCCCGGCCGCCGCGACCACCCACTCGTCGCCGTGGACGGGTTCGTAGATGGGGCGCAGCACAGCGGCCACGACCGCGCGCAGCCGCTGTTCGACCAGGTTCAGCCAGATGTAGGCCCGTCCGGCTCGTTGGGCGCGCGTACGCACCTCGCGCCAGGCGTCGGTGTCCCAGTCCAGCTCCGGGCCGATGGAGTTGGTCTCCATCGGCCTCGCCAGGGACACCGTGCCGGGCGGGACCTCTGTGGAGTTCCCCTCGTGACCCTCGTCACCAGGGGGCAGCTCCAGCCCTCCCGAGCCCACCCGCGCACCGCCTTCCGCTCCCCCGAGCACTCCCCGTCCCAACGATCAAGGAAGGGTACTCCGGGAGCGGCGGGCGGTGCAGCCGGATGGACGGGTCGTTTCTCAACTGCGCGGATTCCAGTGCCCGTTCTGCCAGGCGAGCTCACTCGGAGTGAGCGGATTCATAGCCGTCACATCCCGCGGGACGATGGAGAATCCCTGCCAGTGGACCGGCATGGGCTGCTGGTCCTCGTCCCGGGCTATGTGGTGGAAGCCCACGTTCACCCAGGTGATCGGGTGCGTGAGGTTCTGGCCGCCGACCCACTTGTCGACCGTCTTCGGGTGGCCGTTGCCGCAACCGGGGTTGTTGTTGGCGAACTTCTCGCACTTGTTGTACTCGGTGAAGTACACGTCGTGCTTGGTGAAGCTGCGGCCCGGGTACTTGGTGGTGGCGCCGGGGACGATCTCGTACGAGCGCGCGTGGCCGTCCTTGTTCTTGCCGGTCGCGCTGACCATGCGCCACCAGCGGTAGGCCTTGGCGTCGCCGGAGAGCTCCTTGCCGACCTTGGTGACGCTGGTCTTGGTCTTCGGGGCGCGGTCACCGGCGGCGGGCGCGGTCACGGTCGAGTCGTACTGCTCGACACGGTTCTTGGTGGAGCCGTCCAGGCCGAAGTCGAGGCGCCAGAAGACGTTGTGGCTGTGGCTGGTGGCCTTGGCCCGGTCGCCCTTGCCGATGGGCCAGCCGCGGCCGTCACCGGCGTCGTAGTCGTCGTACGACAGGCTTCCGGTCGCACCGACGTTCATGGTGACCGTGCCGTCGTCCTGGAAGCGCCACTCGGTCATGTACTCGTACCAGCCGACCTGGTTGACCGAGTAGACGAGCAGGTCCTTGCTCTGGGCCTGGTAGACCTTGTTCGCGGTGTCGCCCTGCATGCGGTAGGCGTGTCCGCGCGAGCGGGTCGTGGTGCACAGGCCCTTGACGTTCGGGTCCTGCCAGGCCTCCGGGACCTTGACGGTCTTGATGGTGCCGCCGGGGCACTCGCTGGGCGCGAGGTTCATCAGCCCCTGGGCGAAGCCGAAGCCCGTCAGGTCGTCGTACTCGACGCTTCCGTCGTCGTACGGGACGTGGATCTGGCCGAGGCGGGCGCTGTTGAGGACCTTGATCGGCTTGGTCTCGCCCTTGGGCTGGTAGGAGATGTTCTCCAGGACGAGCCCGGCCTTGCCGTCGTAGCGCCAGCACATCCGCCAGGTGGTGCCGCCGGTGAGCTTCTGCTCGATGCGGTAGGCCGCGCTGCACTCCGCGGCCGGCGCCGGGGCGTTCTTCGGCTGGGCGGAGGCGGGGCCCGCGCCGGTCGTCGCCCCGGCGGCCAGCGCGGCCACGGACAGGCCGACGGCGGCACCCCTGCGGGCACGGCTGTTTCTGTTCACGCGCATGAAGAAGTGACTCCCTTACAGGAGATGCAGGTACGTGAGGTCCAGGTACGAGAAGTACGGGTTGGAAAAGTGAACGGACCGCGGCTCAGCCGGAACGGCCGGCGGCTCAGCCCATGTCGAGCTTGGCGACCTTGCGGGCACTCAGGTCGATCACGAAGGACCGGGCATCGATCCAGGGCCCGTTCTTGACCTTCGGGAACAGCCGCACGCACCGGTGTTCACCGCACTTGTCGAGCACGGCGGGCTGGGCGCCCGGAGCTGCCCGGTACACGGCGCCGTTGAGCAGCAGCTGGTCCGGGGAGGTGAGCTCCTTGGCGGTGGCGTCCTTGAAGTCCGCCTTCATGTCCGCGCCGAGCGGGTCGGCGATCAGGATCTTCGCCGCCTCCGCGTACTCGGCGCGGCTCAGCGGCGGCTGGACGCCGTTCTCGGTGGTGGTCTGCTCGACCTTGCCGGTGTCCAGGTTCACGGTCCTGCTGACGAGCGCGTCGGTCTTGTAGTCGTAGAACGTCACCTCGGCGCGGCGCGGCGCGCTCGGGTCGTCCAGCTCGCCGGACTCCGGCTCGGCGAAGTCGACACTGACGCGCTGCGGGCCGCGGTCGCCGTCGACGTCCTCGCCGGCGCTGCGCATCTGCGGGCTCGCCGCGAGCTTGGCGGCCCGGTCCATCTCGTCGTCGGTCAGCGGGTCGTTGCCCGTGCCCTTGTCCCCCTCGCTCGGGGCCTGCTCGACGACGCCCGGCGGCACCGCGCCGGCCCCCTGCCCCTGGCCCGCCTGCTGGGCCGACTGACCGCTGCCGTTGCCCCCTGCTTCGTCGGCCCCCGCCGTCCCCGGCAGGGTGATCCCGACCATCACGGCCGTTCCTGCCACCGCGATGGCCGCACCGGCCACCACCTTGCCCAGATGGCGGTGCACTATCTTGCGCACATCTTCCCCCTACTCCCCGTATGTCCCCGGGAGTACGTGTTGGCCCCACTGGTTTCGGCATACCGCGTATGCACTGGTCGACCCCTAAGAGGGACGTAAGTCATAGGTGGTTCCATCACTTTCGGGGAGACTCGACTCCAAGGCGCCCCCGGCGGCGCGCTCCAGCTGAAAGAGTCGTGTCCATGCAGGTCTGGCCTGGAGAGGCATATCCACTCGGTGCCACCTACGACGGCGCCGGCACCAATTTCGCGGTCTTCTCGGAGGCCGCGGACCGAGTAGAGCTGTGTCTGCTGCACGACGACGGCTCGGAGACGGCGGTGGAACTGCGTGAGAGCGACGCCTTCGTGCGGCACGCGTATGTGCCGGGTGTCATGCCGGGACAGCGCTACGGCTTCCGGGTGCACGGCCCGTACACCCCCGAGCGCGGGCCGCGCTGCAACTCCGCGAAGCTGCTGCTCGACCCGTACGCCAAGGCGATCAGCGGCTCGATCCACTGGGGCGAGGAGGTGTACGGCTACCACTTCGACGAACCCGACCGGCGCAACGACCTCGACTCGGCACCGCACACGATGTCGTCGGTCGTGGTCAACCCGTACTTCGACTGGGGCGACGACCGGCGACCGCGCACCGAGTACCACCACACGGTGATCTACGAGGCCCATGTGAAGGGCCTGACGATGCGGCATCCGGGGCTGCCCGAGGAACTGCGCGGCACGTACGCGGCCCTCGCCCACCCGGCGATCATCGAGCACCTCACCGAGCTGGGCGTGACGGCACTGGAGCTGATGCCGGTCCACCAGTTCGTCAACGACCACCGCCTGGTCGACATGGGCCTGAACAACTACTGGGGCTACAACACCATCGGCTTCTTCGCCCCGCACAACGCCTACGCCTCCTGGGGCGACCGCGGCCAGCAGGTCCTGGAGTTCAAGTCGGCGGTGCGGGCGCTGCACGAGGCCGGCATCGAGGTCATCCTCGACGTGGTCTACAACCACACCGCCGAGGGCAACCACCTGGGCCCCACGCTGTCCTTCCGGGGCCTGGACAACGCGCAGTACTACCGCCTCACGGACGACCCCCGCTACTACATGGACACCACCGGGACCGGCAACTCGCTGCTGATGCGGTCCCCGCACGTCCTCCAGCTGATCATGGACTCGCTGCGGTACTGGGTCACCGAGATGCACGTCGACGGGTTCCGCTTCGACCTCGCGGCCACCCTGGCCCGGCAGTTCCACGAGGTGGACCGGCTGTCGTCGTTCTTCGACCTGGTGCAGCAGGATCCGGTGGTCTCCCAGGTGAAGCTGATCGCCGAGCCGTGGGACGTGGGCGAGGGCGGCTACCAGGTGGGCAACTTCCCACCGCTGTGGACCGAGTGGAACGGCAAGTACCGCGACACCGTGCGGGATCTGTGGCGCGGCGAGCCGCGCGCGCTGGCGGAGTTCGCCTCCCGGCTGACCGGCTCGTCCGACCTGTACCAGGACGACGGGCGGCGCCCGCTCGCCTCCATCAACTTCGTCACCTGCCACGACGGGTTCACCCTGCACGACCTGGTGTCGTACAACGACAAGCGCAATCACGCCAACGGCGAGGACAACCGCGACGGCGAGAGCCACAACCGGTCCTGGAACTGCGGCGCGGAGGGCGAGACCGAGGACCCGGACATTCTGGAGCTGCGCGCCCGCCAGATGCGTAACTTCGTCGCCACGCTGATGCTGTCCCAGGGCGTGCCGATGATCAGCCACGGCGACGAGTTCGCGCGCACCCAGCGCGGCAACAACAACGCGTACTGCCAGGACAACGAACTCGCCTGGGTGAACTGGCCGGCCGCCGACGCGGACGACGGCGGGCTGCCGGCCTTCGCACGCGCGATGGTGTGGCTGCGCAAGGACCATCCCGTCTTCCGCAGGCGCCGCTTCTTCCACGGACGGCCCGTGGAGGGCACCCACGACGAGCTGTCGGACATCTCCTGGTTCACTCCGGAGGGCCTTGAGATGATCCAGGACGACTGGGACTCGGCGCGGGCTTCGGCCCTGACCGTGTTCCTCAACGGCAACGCGATCTCCGAACCGGGCGCGCGCGGGGAGCGGATCAGCGACGACTCGTTCCTGCTGATGTTCAACGCCTCGCCGAAGACACTGGACTTCGTGGTGCCCGTCAACCACGGACGGCAGTGGCAGGTCGTGGTCGACACCGCCCGCGCGGACGGCGTACCGCCCGGCGAGGGCCAGAAGGTGACCGGCGGAGACCGGCTGACGCTGGTGGACCGGAGCATGACGGTGCTGCAACGGCCGGTCTAACGCGACGGGCTGGGTGGCTGCTCGGGCACCCGCGCGTGACGGTGGCTTTCGGCGGCGCGTCCGGTGTACGACTCCGGGCGCGCCGTCAGCGCGATCAGACAGGCGAGCGCCGCGGCGAGGCTCGCCGCCCCGAAGGCCGCCGCCGGGCCGTAGGACTCGGCGAGGCGGCCGGTGCCGGCGACCCCCAGCGCCTGTCCGCCGACCAGCGCGCTCGTGGCCACCGCCATCGCCTCGGCGAGCCGCGCGGGCGGCACCACGCGCTCGGTGAGCCCGAACACCGTGATGAGGTGCGGGGCGTAGGCGACGCCGAGGACGGTGACGGTGGCGTAGAGGGCGGGGAGGCCGTCGGTCCACAGCAGGGGCAGGGACAGCGCGAACGCGGCGGCGGTGGCCGCCCGCCAGCGTGAGGTCAGTCCGAGGCGGGTCGGCAGGGCGGCCATGGAGAGGCCCGCGACGGCGCTCATCACTCCCATGGCGGCGTAGACGAGCCCCGCCTGGTCCGGCTGTCCGAGTCGCTCGGTCAGGGCGGTGATCCCGGCCTGACAGGCACCGAACATGGCGCCCTGGAGGGCGAGGGCGGCTCTCAGGGGGTGGACGGCGCGGGGCATGCAGGTCGGGGCGGGTGTGGCGTGTCGTTCCTGCGACGCCGGGCCGCGGGCGGATCGTCGTTGCTGCTCCGTCGTCGGGACCGCACCGGTTCGATGCAGCGCGAAGCCGGTTCCGCACACGGCGACCAGTACCGCCGCACCGCCCAGGGCGTACCCCGGATGCGCCGTCACCGCCGCAAGGCCGACCAGCGCCGGTCCCAGGACGAAGGAGATCTCGTCCAGGGTGCCCTCGAAGGAGAGCGCGGCGCCCACCGTGCTCTCGCGAGCACCCGCCCGGCGGGAGAGAGCGACCAGCCGTGCCCGTGCCATGGGCCCGATCTGCGGCACGGTGGCTCCGGCCGACGCCCCGAGCACGGCCAGCGCCGGCGTCGGCAGCCCCGCGAGCGCCCCCGCCACCAGCCCGGCGATCGCAAGGGCGTTGGCGAGACAGAAGACGAGCACGACCGCCCGCTGGCCACGGCGGTCGGCGAGTCGGCCCACCAGCGGGCCGCAGGCCACCTGCCCGAGGGCGAGCGCGCCGCCGGTCAGCCCGGCCGCCGTGAGCGAGCCACTGGTCCGCGCGACCAGCAGCAGGCTGCCGAACTGGATCGTGGCGGTCGGCAGCCGCGCCAGGAAGGACATGACCGGCAGCAGCGGCCCGGTCAGGCCGATGACCTCGCGGTAGGTCGCCGACGCGCCGCGTCGTGCCGTGGTCCCCCTCTTCCTCATCGCTCGAAGCTAGGCGCGCGCGTGGGCCCACGTGGAGGGGACGATGACACGAAGGACGCCGTGGCGGGTACGTAGGTTTCCATGACACCTGAGCGACCCGACCCGATGGTGCCGACCGCCACCTACCGACTCCAGCTGCAGCCCGCGTTCCCGTTCGGGGCCGCCGCGGCGGCCGTGCCGTACCTGGCCTCGCTCGGCGTCTCGCATCTGCATCTGTCCCCCGTCCTGGAGGCGGTTCCAGGATCGGGCCATGGCTATGACGTCGTGGATCACGCGCGCGTGCGTGAGGAACTGGGCGGCGAGGAGGGGCTGCGCGCGCTGGCGCGCACCGCGCGGGAGCACGGTCTGGGTCTGGTGGTGGACATCGTGCCGAACCACATGGCCATGGCCCCGCGCCACAACCGCGCCCTGTGGGACGTGCTGCGCGAGGGCCCCAAGTCGCCGTACGCGCGCTGGTTCGACATCGACTGGGAGGCGCAGGGCGGCCAGGTGCTGCTGCCGGTGCTCGGGGGCCCGCTGGGCGAGGAGCTCGGCGGCCTGGAGGTGGACGGCGACGTCCTGCGCTACTACGACCATGTCTTCCCGCTGCGCGAGGGAACCGGGGAACTGCCGCTGCCGCAGCTCCTGGACGCGCAGTGGTACCGGCCGGTGTGGTGGCGGCTGGCCCGTACGGAACTCAACTACCGGCGGTTCTTCAGCATCTCGGAGCTGATCGGCCTGCGGGTCGAGGACCCGGAGGTGTTCGAGGCCACGCACGCGAAGATCCTCCGGCTTCTCCACGAGGGTGTGATCGACGGGCTGCGCGTCGACCATCCCGACGGCCTCGCCGACCCCGACGGCTATCTCCAACGCCTCCATGAGGCGACCGGGGGGCGCTGGACGGTCGTGGAGAAGATCCTGTCGGACGGGGAGCATCTGCCGGCCTCCTGGCCCGTCGCGGGCACCACCGGCTACGACGCCCTGCGGCACATCGACGGCCTCTTCACCGACCCGGCGGGATTCGGCGAACTCCTCGGCCAGTACCGGCGGTTCGCGGCCCCGCAGACGGACCGGGGCGGCGACTGGGAGGCGACGGTGCGGCGGGCGGCGTACAAGGTGCTCACCCACGAGCTGGCCGCGGAGACCGACCGGCTGACGCGGGTCGCGAGCCGCGTGTGCGCCACGTCCCCGGAGCCCGCGCTGCGTGACCGGGCCCCCTGGGCGCTGCGCACGGCGCTCCAGGAACTCCTCGTCCGACTGGAGGTCTACCGGCCGTACGCCTCCGGTGACGCGGCCCGCGTGGTCACCGAGGACGCCGCGGCCCAGGCCCGGCTCGCCTTCGCGGTGCCCGAGGAGGCCGGTGCGGTCGACGTGGTGCGCGCGCTGGTGCTCGGGCGAGCCGGGGACGGGCCGGAACATGTGGAGTTCCGGACCCGGTTCGCGCAGACCGCGTCGGCGCTGCGGGCCAAGTCGGTGGAGGACACGGCGTTCTACCGCTATGTGCCGCTGCTGTCGGCGACCGAGGTGGGCGGGAATCCGGGGAGCCCCGCGATCTCGCCGGACGACTTCCACGCGTACTGCGCGCGCGTGCAGCGCGACTGGCCCGCGAGCGGCACGGTCGCGTCGACGCACGACACCAAACGCAGTGCCGACGTACGGGCCGCGCTGGCCGTGCTGACCGAGTGCCCGGAGCGCTGGGCCGACGTCCTGGCCGAGGCGACCCTCGACGGCGAGGGCGTACCGGACGCGCAACTGGCGTGGGCCGCCTGGCAGACGGTGTTCGGGCTGGGCGAAGCGGACGTGGAGCGCGTCCAGGGGGCCCTGCTGAAGCACATCCGCGAGGCCGGGCTGTTCACCGGCTGGACCGAGCAGGAGCCGCCGTACGAGGAGGCGGTGGCGGCGTTCGTCGCCGCGGGGCCGTGCGGGGCGCCGGGTGAGCGGGTGGCCGCCTTCCGGGGCGGTCTGGAGCCGCACATCCGGGCCAACGTGCTGGGCATGGCCCTGGCCCAGCTGACCATGCCGGGCGTACCGGACGTCTATCAGGGCACGGAGGGCGAGTACCGCGCGCTGGTGGACCCGGACAACCGCCGGGTGGTGGGCCTCCCGCACCCGGACCCGGGCGAGAAGGGGGCGCTGACGGCGGCGGCGCTGCGGCTGCGCAGGCGGCGGCCCGAGGTGTTCGGCGACTCGGCGTCGTACACGCCCTTGACCGCCGCGGGTCCCGCGGGCGCCCACTGTGTGGCCTTCGTGCGGTCCGGGGAGGTGGTGACCGCCGTGACGCGGCTGTCGCTGCGGCTGGCGCGGGCGGGCGGCTGGCGCGGGACGCTGTTGCCGCTGCCGCCGGGGCGGTGGGCCGATGTGCTCGCTCCGGAGCGGGAGTTCACCGGCCATGCGCGTGTGGAGGAGCTCTTCGCGCGGCTGCCGGTGGTGTTGCTGGAGCGGGTCGGCGGGGCGGAAGCGGGGTGAGCCGAGCGCGCTCCCGGCGCCCGCGGCCTTCCCGCGCGCCGTCCGGTCACGCCCGCGACCGGCTCGGACCCGCGCACGCTCCCGGGGCTCGTGCACGACGGCCGGCGCGTGGTGACGAGCGGCCCGGTCCGCTTCGGGCCCTGGTCTTCCGGGGTCCATCGGCGCAGGACAACGGCGTGCGGTGCCCCGGCAGGACCGGCCCGGCCCCCCGGCCGGTGCCGACCGCGGCGACCGGCCTGCGGTCAATGCACCTGGGCGCCCCCGGGAGCCTCCCCCGCCAAGTCCTTGACACGTCAACGAGAGCATGGGGTACTGCGGATTGCGAAGCCGGGCGGATGTGACGGGGGTGAGTCTTCTGCCGGAGCTGCGCTACCCCACCCTTGCCGAACTGGTGCTGTCCGCCCGTGCGCTGGCGGCTCACCGACCCGGACTGTGCACACTGAGACAGGTGGGCGCCTCCCGGGCGGGCAGACCCCTCCACCTGCTGTCCATCGGCCACGCCCGAAGGGCCGTCCTGGTGGTCGCGGGCGCGCACTCCAACGAGCCGACGGGCGGGTCCACCCTCCTCGCGGTCGCCGAAAGGGTTCTGCGCGGGCGGGAGTTACGGGCCGACATCTCCTGGCACTTCCTGCTGTGCGCGGACCCCGACGGGGCGAGCCTGCATGTCACCCCGGCGCCCCGCAGCCTGCTCGACTACCACCTCGGCTTCTTCCGGCCCGCCGCCCCCGAGCAGCCCGAGTGGGCACCTGCCGCGCTGCCGCCGGACCGGCTGCC
The DNA here is from genome assembly GCF_042795335.1 of Streptomyces sp. NPDC056479. NCBI lineage: Bacteria > Bacillati > Actinomycetota > Actinomycetes > Kitasatosporales > Streptomycetaceae > Streptomyces > Streptomyces sp. NPDC056479. The sequence goes on from NZ_JBHTRZ010000003.1 coordinate 727,555, forward strand.
GCCCGAGACACGCGCGCTGACCCGGGTCATCGACGAGGTGCGCCCCTACCTGCAGGTGACCCTGCACGGCACCGATCTGGGCGGCAGCTGGGTGCAGTTGACGAAGGACGTCCCCGGACTCGCCGAACCGTTCGCGAAGTCCGCGGCCGAGCTGCACATCCCGGTGGAGACCGGCGCCTCGGACGCGGCGGGCTGGCCCGCGTCGGGACCCGGGGTGCATGTGATGCCGGCACCGGGCGCGGGAGCGGCGTATCCGAGCATGCCGGACGACGCGCGCAGCAGCACCTGGTACCACGCGCACCGGTACGGCGGTCTGACCGCGGTCGTCGAGGTGCCGATGTGGGCGAGCGACCTGGTGGACGATCCGGCTCCGCATCCGGACCCGGCCAGGGCGATGCGACGGCTGGGGGCCAGGCTGCTGCGGGACGCGCTGGAGGTGGAGCGGGTGCTCACCGAGGCGCTCCCCCGGCTGGACGGCGTCGACGGGCCCCTGCTGCGGGCCGCGAAGTGGGCGCTGGAGGTGGTGCCGGGGCTGGCCGCCGACTGGACGCACACGCCGCCGGCCGACAACACCATGGCCTACGTCGGGAGCGTGGACGCCTTCGGGCGCCGACTGCCGCTGCGGGCCGCGGCCATGCTGCTGCGCGTCCTGCGGGAGACCGAGGACCGCGGGGCCCCGCGCCTCGAACACCTCGTGGCGACCTGGAGCGACGCCTTCGCCGAACGCTTCCGCGCCCGCTGGGTGCCTCTGGAGCACCAGGTCGAGCACCAGTCCCGCACGGTGGTCGCGGCGGCGCTGCACGCACGCGAACGGGCGGCCTGAGCCGGCGCGGCCGTACGCGCGGGTGCACCTCATGAGATGCACCCGCGCGTACGGCCGCGTGGCGTGAACCGTGTGTCTGCCGCACGGCATCAGCCGTCCAGCGCGAACACCGCTCCCGTCCGTGCCGCCATCCCGCACCCGTTGGAGAACGTCTCCCGGTACTCGACCGGGTGGCCGTTCCACTCCCCGCGCGCGTGGGCGGTCACCGGCGCGTAGACCATCGGGCAGAAGGCGTCCTTCCGCTGGAGCCGGCTGATGTCACCGCCCACCCGGTCGAGGTCCGCGCAGGCCTCGGCCGCCTTGGTGTGGCCCGTCGGCGGGTCGCACAGCAGCAGTCTGCCGGGCGCTTCGGTGCGCTCGCCGTCGCCGCGGGTGACCGTGACGAAGAGCCAGTTGGCGGGGTCGGGGTCGTGTGCCGTCGCCGAGGGCGTGGTCATGCCGAGGGCGAGGACGGCGGTCGCCGCTAGCAGGCCCCCTCGTACCGTTGTGATGCGTCGGGTCATTCCCGGTGTATCGGCACGGCGGCACCGGCATTCCACCCCGACTCACCCGAACGGGAGCACGCGGGCGCGTGCCGTCCGGCGAGTTCGAACGCGGCGAGCACCACCCGCGCCTGGTACTCCACCTGACGCGCGACCGGGATCCAGCGGGCCCCGCAGCCGTCGCGGTAGTCGTCGCACCACTCGTCGAGCCGACGGTCCAGCTCCGGCAGCACCCCGGCCGGATCGCGCCCGTCGGTGGTCACGAGCTGATGGAGCAGGCCGGCGGTCCGCAGGGCGAGACGCCGTCCGGCTATCCGCAGGGCGGCCAGGTGGGCGGTGCTGAGCGGAGGGAGGAGGTGGGCACCGACGGGGTCCTCGACATCGGGGTCCCAGGTGTCGGCGAGCCCAGGGCAGACCAGTAAATAGTCGTCGACCGGGGCGAGCAGCCGGGCCGTCTCCGGTCCGGCGGGAAGGTGTGGCCGCAGGCGCTCCAGCAGCCGTTCCAGGAGGCGGGCGTCGTGCCGCAGGGTGTGGCTCACCCTGCGCAGGACCGTTTCCTCATCTGGGTGCCGGGCAGCGTCCTCCACGGCCGCCACACCCCACATGGGCGCCTCGACGACCGCCGTGACCGTGCCGTGCCGGTGCGGATGGAACCAGGTCGACTCGACGGCCGCCTCGGTGATGGCGGCGGCCAGGTCGCCCCTGCGCGGCCTGGGGATCCGGTAGACGGCGGGCCCCAGTTCCGGCCAGTACAGGGTGTCGTAGGGGCCGAGTTCGCGCGGGATGCCGAGGCGGGCGGCGGAGTGCGCGACACGCTGGGCGAGGCCGGGCAGGTCGTGGGTCAGCTCGACGAAGCCGCCGCCGACGTCGACGCCGTGCAGGGAGCACTGGAGAAAGGGCCGCAGTTCGTCCTGGAGTTCGAGCAGCGCCCGGGTCTCGGGCAGCGTGGCCGCGTCCGCGCCGTCGGGCAGCCATTCGGGCTGTTCCAGGAAGCCGGGCCGGAAGAAGTGCCGGAAGTAGCCGCCGAGGGCGTACGGGCCGCGCAGCCAGCCCTCGTTGCGGCGCAGGCCGTCGGGGTCGAGGCACAGCAGCAGGTTCCAGGTGGCGTCGGCGCCCTCGTGCAGACGCGGGTCGGCGAGCACCCGCTCGGCCAGCCGCAGCACGGTGCCGCCGCCCACCGGCTCGTTGGCGTGCGGGCCGGCCACGACGAGGGCCTGGCGGCTGCCGTGACCGATGGACAGCAGCCACAGGGGCGTACCCGCGCGGGACGTCCCGACACGGCGCAGTCGAGTCTCGCGGGGGCGGCGGGCGACGAGCGCGGCCGCCCGGGCGCCCAGCTCGTCGACGGTCGGATAGCGGAGGAGTGGCGGCAGGGCACACCTCCACAATGTGGTGCCGTCGATTCACCTGGTGTGCATGGTGTACGCACAGTCAGTCACGAGTTGACCAGTACGTCAACACCGCGAAAGGCAAAGGGACTTGCGCCGGCCTTTCACATAAGGCCGGGGCGGAATCCGGGATTCGGTTCAGTGCGCGGCGAGCCGGAACGACATCCGGCCGAAGCCGACCTGGTCGCCCTCGCGGACCACGACGGCGCCGACGACGCGTCGGCCGTTCACCGTGGTGCCGTTGGTGGAGCCGAGGTCGCGCAGGACCCACAGACCGGCCTGGTGACTGAGCTCGGCATGCACCCGGGACACCGTCTCGTGGGTCAGCCGCAGCCCGTTGGCGGGGTCGCGGCCTATGCGCAGCGGATGCCCGGACGCGGGATGCGGCAGCAGCAGCTTGGGCAGCCGCTCGGCCTGCCACGCCCTGCGCAGCCGTACGGTGAAGCCGGAGACCGCCTCGACGGTGCCGAACACCACACGCGACAGCCTGCTCTCGGAGGGCAGGTCGGCGGTGAGGACGGCGAGCTCGTCCGCGCGGCGGGCGATGAGGGCGAGTTCCATGCGGCGCACGAACGTGTCGTGTGACAGCCGGCCCATGGCGACGCCGTCACGCAGCACCTTCAGCGCCTTGTCGCGCTCCGCGTCGGAGAGCCGCGCGGGGTACGTGTTGAACTCGAAGGACGACGTCACGGTGCTGATTGTCGGTCAGTGGACCCCGGGTGTCCAGAAAACGGCGGAACGGCCACCACGCGCACGTGATCGACGGAACTCCCGGCGACACCCGCCGCAAAAGGGAAGATTCAAAAGCGGATTGATCTCGTTTGACGCACCATGGACGGGCTACATCACGGTGAGCAGACGAAGGGGAACCGTCCGTGCAGTTCGAGGTGTGGGCACCGCAGGCCGACCGTGTGACGCTCCATTGCGAGGGCGCCACGCGCGCGTTGGAGCGCGATCGCGATCGCGCGGGATGGTGGTGGGGGGAGGCGGAGGCGCGCGACGGCACCCGGTACGGCTTCGCGCTCGACGACGGCCCCGTGCTGCCCGATCCGCGCTCGCGCCGGCAACCGGACGGCCCGGACGGGCTGAGCGCGGTCGTCGACCACGGGAGCCACGAGTGGCGTACGGAGTGGGCGGGCAGGCCGCTGCCCGGTGCGGTGCTGTACGAGCTGCACGTGGGCACGTACACGCGTGAGGGCACGCTGGACGCGGCCGCCGAGCGGCTCGGGCATCTGGCCGAACTGGGGGTCACTCACGTCGAGTTGATGCCCGTGAACCCCTTCCCGGGGCGGCACGGCTGGGGGTACGAGGGCGTCTCGCTGTGGGCCGTGCACGAGCCGTACGGCGGGCCCGAGGCGCTGAAACGCTTCGTCGGCCGGGCGCACGAGCTGGGCCTGGGCGTGGTCCTCGACGTGGTGCACAACCACTTCGGTCCCTCCGGGAACTATCTGCCGGCCTTCGGCCCCTATCTCACGGACACGCATCAGACGCCCTGGGGTGCCGCCGTCAACCTGGACGCGCCCGGCTCGGACGAGGTCCGCGCGTTTCTCGTGCAGAGCTCGCTGGCCTGGCTGCGGGACTACCGGATCGACGGCCTGCGCCTGGACGCTGTGCACGCTCTGGTGGACACGCGCGCGTGCCACTTCCTGGAGGAGCTGTCGACGGCCGTCGACGCCCTCTCCGCCGAGCTCGGCCGGCCGCTGTCCCTGATCGCGGAGTCGGACCTGAACGACCCTCGGCTCATCACCGCGCGCGCGGAGGGCGGCCTCGGTGTGCACGCGCAGTGGAACGACGACTTCCACCACACCCTGCACACCGCGCTGACCGGCGAGTCCCAGGGCTACTACGCCGACTTCGCGCGCGCCCCCATGGCGGGCCTCGCCAAGACCCTCACCGGCGGCTACTTCCACGACGGCACGTACGCGACCTTCCGGGGCCGAAGCCACGGGCGCCCCCTGGACCGTACGCGCGTGGCGGCGCACCGCCTCCTCGGGTACGGCCAGACCCACGATCAGGTGGGCAACCGGGCCCAGGGCGACCGGCTCGCGGCCACCCTCTCCCCCGGTCTGCTGGCCTGCGCGGCCACGCTGATGCTGACCGCCCCCTTCACACCGATGCTGTTCATGGGCGAGGAGTGGGCCGCGGGCACGCCCTGGCAGTTCTTCACCGACCACACCGACCCGGAGCTGGCCGACGCGGTACGGCGGGGCAGACGGCGGGAGTTCGCGGCGCACGGCTGGGCCGAGGAGGATGTGCCCGACCCGCAGGACCCGGCGACCCGGGACCGCTCCTGTCTCGACTGGACCGAGCTCGACGGCGAGCCCCACGCGCGCGTGCTCGCCTGGTACCGCCGCCTCATCGCCCTGCGGCACGAGCAGCCCGACCTCACCGATCCCGACCTCGCCGACACCAAGGTGGCCTACGACGAGCGGGAGCGCTGGCTCGCCTTCCGCCGCGGCGACGTACGCGTGGCCGTCAACCTCGCCGGGGAACCGGCGTCGATCCCGCTGGGGCCGCGCAAGGCGGCCGTACTGGCGGCGTGGGAGCCCGTGGAGTCGCCGGGGGCCGACGGGGTGCTGCAGGTGCCCGGGGAGTCGGCTGTGGTGCTCTTGCAGGGGTGAGATCCGCGGAGCCCAAGGGTGACGGCGGGAGCCCAGGAGTGACGTGGGGAGCTATGGGAGTTCCTCGTCCCCGTCCTCGTCGTGCTCCCTCAGTTCCGTCACGCGCTCCAGCAGGATCGCCTCCCACGCGTGGCGGAGCTGTCCTCTCAGTGCCGGAAGCGGCGTCCCGCCCTCGCCGTCGAGGCGGTCCGCGAGGTGGATGAGCGCGTCGCAGCGGGCGAGCCAGAGGCCGCGCAGACAGGGGCGGGCGCCGTAGCCGGCGAGGGTGGCGGCCCGGACGGCGGCCGGGGAGCCGACGGCACGGGCGAGGCCGGCGATGTCCTCGGCGGGGTCGCCGACGACGGTGTCGGCCCAGCCGAGGACGCCGCGCACCCGGCCGTCGGCGCTGACCACGAGGTGATCGGCGGTGAGGCCGTGGTGCACGAGGACGGCGGTGCCGGGCTGGGCCGCGAGCTGGACGGCGGCCGGCTGGGTGAGCTGGCGCAGCCGGGCGGCGTCGAACTCGTCCGCGTCGGCGAGGCGGGCGGCGGCACTCTCGGCGGTCCGGCGCAGGGCTTCGAGGGAGCGCGGGGCGGCGCGCGGCACGCCGAGGGTCTCGGCCTGCCGTACCGGGACCTCGCGCAGCCCTGAGAGCAGTCCGGCCACGTCTGCCTCGCCGACGGCGGAGACGTCGTGCTGCGCGCCCGATCCGCCGGGGACCTTGGTGTCCAGGGTGTAGGTCAGCCCCGGCGCCCACTCGCCGTACGCCACGCTCGTCGGCACCGCGACCGGGACGTGCGTCCGGACGAGGTCGCGCAGGCGCAGTTCGCGGCGCTGGCGGGCGGCGGCCTCGCGGTCGGGGGCCAGGCGCAGCACATGGCGGGCGCCGACCCACCAGGTGGCGGGGTCGGCACCCGGGGCGGCGGGCCTGACCTCGGGTCCGGCCGAGTCGGCCACGCCGTCCTTGAGCAGGGAACGGACCAGTCGGCGGACGGTGTCCGCGGTGGGTGTCGGTGCCTGGGTCATGGTCGCGCCGTTGTCACTCGGGGGTCTGCGTCGGGGTCTGCGAGGGCTCCTTGCGCCGGGTCGGTGAGCGGTCAGTCGACTATGACCAGCTCGCGGGTCGTGTCGTTCAGGCGCCTGCCGCCGTCCTCGGTGACGGTCACGATGTCCTCGATCCGCACACCGAAACGGCCGGGCAGATAGACGCCGGGCTCCACGGAGAAGCACATGCCGGGCACAAGGGGCTGCTCCTCGCCTTCGATCATGTACGGCGGCTCGTGCGTGGTGACGCCGATGCCGTGCCCGGTGCGGTGGATGAAGTACTCGCCGAACCCGGCGTCCGCGATGATCGCGCGGGCCGCCCGGTCGACCTCCTGACACGCGACGCCGGGCCGTACGGCGCGGAACCCCGCCTCTTGGGCCTCGCGCACCAGGTCGTGGACCCGGCGCTCCTCGTCGGTGGGTTCGCCGACGTGGACCGTGCGGGAGGTGTCGGAGCCGTAGCCGTCCTTGAGGCCGCCGAAGTCGAGGACGACCATGTCGCCGCGTTCGATCACCCGGTCGCCGACCTCGTGGTGCGGATTTGCGCCGTTCGGGCCGGAGGCGACGATGGTGAAGTCGACCTGGGAGTGTCCGAAGCGGCGCAGCAGATGGGCGAGGTCGGCGGCGACCTCGGACTCTCGGCGGCCGCCGAAGGGAACGTTGCGGATCTCCTCGAACGTCGCGTCGGCGGCCGCGCCCGCGGCCGTCAGCAGCTCCAGCTCGGCGGTGTCCTTGACGGCACGCAGCATCGGCAGGGCGTCGGTGAGGGAGGCGTACGAGGTCCCGGGCAGCGCCTTCTGCAGGGCCAGCAGGTGCATCGCCCAGGCGTTGTCGCTGATGCCGAAGCGGCCGCTGCCGTCGAGGAGGGCGGCGGTGGCGGCATAGGGGTCCTTGCCGTCGATCCAGTCGCGCAGGGTCAGTCCGGGCGCGCCGGTGGCCTTCGCGGCGTCCGGGGCCTCCAGAGCGGGGACCACGAGCACGGGGTCCCTGCCGGGGACGAGGACCAGCAGGGTGAGCCGCTCGGTCTCGGCGCTGGGTGCGTAGCCGGTGAGCCAGACCAGGTCCGGGCCGGGTGCCACCAGAAGTCCGGCCAGGCCCGCGTCGGCGGCGGTCCGCGCGGCACGCTCCATACGGGCCCGGTAGTCGTCGGCGGTGAAGGGCGCGGGTGCGGTGCCGGTCATCCGGGCCTCCCTGGGCGCGTGAAAGGACTACGGGCAGCATCCTGCCCGGACGGAGGGGGCGGCGCGAGCCGATCGGCGGGTCTTTCGGACGGCTCCGGCACGGCTCAGCCCTCCAGCGCCATGCGGACGCCCAGGAGCAGCAGCACCCCTCCGGACACCTGTTCCAGGCGCCGGCGCACACCCGCGCGGGACAGCACGGACTTCAGCCGGCCGACGAACCAGACGTACAGGCCGTAGTAGCCGACTTCGTAGACCGCCCAGAGCGCGGCCAGGCCGACCATGGCCGGCAGGTGCGGGGCGCCCTCCGGCACGAACTGCGGCAGGAAGGACATGGCGAAGACGGCGGCCTTGGGGTTGGCGAGGTTGAGGAGCAGTCCGCCGCGGTAGGAGGCCCAGCCGCTCTTGTGGGTGGCCTCCCATGCGCCCTCCTCGGCGCCCTTGGCGCGGCGCGCCTGCCGCAGGGCCTGGATGCCGAAGCCGACGAGCACGACCGCGCCCACGATGCGGATCACGTCGTACGCCACCTCGGAGGCCGTCAGCAGCGCGGTCAGGCCGAATGCCGCGACGAGGCCCCAGACGAAGACACCGGTCTCGTTGCCCAGCACGGTCAGGAAGCCGGACCGTCTGCTGTGCAGGGACTGCTTGATGATCAGCACGGTGCTCGGGCCGGGCGAGGCGGCGACGAGGGTGCAGGCACCCAGGAAGGCGAAGAGCGTGGTCGGCATGGGGTCATCGTGGCCCGGTCCGCGGAAGGTGACCAGTGGTTTTCGCGGACGCCCTCAGGGCTGCGGGGCGCTTCAGGTGACGACGCCGGGGACCACCGTCAGCCGCTGGTGGCCGCCGCCGCGGTGGCGCACCGTCAGGGTGACCTCGTCGCCCGGACGGGATCCGGCCACGGCTCGCGCGAGGTCGGCGGCCGAGTCGATGCGGGTCCGGCCGAACGCGAGGAGCACGTCGCCCCGGACCAGCCCGGCCGTGTACCCCGGGCCCGGGACGTGGACGCCGACGACCCGGGCACCCGACTCCTCGGCGTCCACGGCCTCCACCCCGAGGGTCGCGACGAGGGCGGGCGACGGGGAGGGGGCCGAGGTCGGGGACTCCGGGAGTGTCGACTTCGCGGGGCCGCCGGGGGCGCCCTGTCCGGCCTGCCGCTGCATCTCGGCGAGTCTGCTCATGCCGATCACCGTGGCGCCCAGTGTGCCGAGTCCGACCCCGGTCAGAACCAGGACCAGCGCGGCCAGCAGGGCGCACAGCAGGGTCGCCAGCCGCCGGCCGCGCCGCCGGGGCGCGGCGTGCGGACGCCGTGCGCCGGGGCCGGACGTGGCCTCGTCACCTGGCCCCTGACCAGGCATGGGCTTGGGTCGCAACGCGGTCTGTTCCATCGGATCGCCTCCGGCTGGTGACTACCCTGCGCACCGGCGCACAACGAGCCACGAACGAGTGAGACTGACCGGCGGTCAGGAGCGGGAAGCCATCGCCGTCACGGCGAGAACACCACGTCGCAGAGGATTCCCGGCCCGCCTCACGCCCGCCCGGCCAGCGCCCCCGCGACGACCGCCGCCGCTCCCCCGGGCGCCCCCGCGTACACCAGTTCGGTGCGGTGCACGACACGCGGTTCCGTGACCGGTACCGCGACCGTGCCGGGCACTCCGGTGGCCGCCGAGTGCGGCAGCAGGGTCAGGCCGTGGCCGGCGGCCGCGAGGGCGGTGAGGGTGCGGACGTCGGTGCCGTCGTAGCGCAGGGCGGCGCGGAAGCCGTGGCCGCCGTTCGCGGCGCGGAGGTGGGCGAGCGGCAGCCCTGTGTCGGGGGCGTCGAGCCACCGGGCGTCGGCCAGATCACCGAGGCGCAGACCGGAGCGCCGGGCGAGCGGATGGGTGGCGGGCAGGAGTACGCGGACCGGCTCCTCCGCCACGCCATGGGTGGTCAGCGGTGCCACGTCGGGCAGACGCAGGGGGTCACTGGGGGCGGCCAGTCCGTCGACGAGGCCGAGGTCCGCGGTGCCGGCGGCGACGGCCGCGGGGACCTCGGCGCGGGGAAGCACGCGCAGCGTCACCCCGGATGCCGGGAGCGCGGCGAGGACTTGGGGGCCGAGCGCGGTCGGCGCGGTCGCGAGCGTCAGTCCGTGGCCGGGCGCGGCCGCCATCCGGACGACGTCCGCGCGGGCCGCCTCCAGACGCAGCAGCAACGGACCCGCGTGTTCCAGGAGCCGCTCACCGGCCGCCGTGGGCGCCACGGGGCGGCGGGTGAGCAGGGGCGCGCCGAGGTCCTGTTCGAGCGCGGCGATGTGCTGGGACACCGCCGACTGGGTGTAGCCCAGTTCGCGCGCTGCCTCGGAGAAGGAGGCGAGACGGGCGACGGTGACATAGGTGCGCAGCAGATGCGGGTCCATGGGCTGCAGCATCCCGCACCGCATCAGCCGTGCTTATCGAGCGTGCAGAAATCATCGTTGGACGTGAACTCGAAGCCGCGCCCAGGATGAGCCCATGACCAACACCGCCGCTCGGACGGCCAAGCTCGCCCTGGTCGGGGACCGCTCCCCCAACGTCGCTTCGCACACGCGCGTGCCGCTTCTGCTGGAGGCCCTAGCCGAACGCGACCGGCTCGTCCTCGACGCCTACTGGATCCCCTCGCAGGACGCGGAGGCCGACGACGCGGTGCGCGGCTTCGACGCCGTGTGGGTGCTGCCGGGCAGCCCGTACCGCAGCGAGGCGGGTGTGCTGTCGGCCATCCGCGTCGCGCGCGAGAACGGGATCCCGTTCCTCGGCACCTGCGGCGGCTTCCAGCACGCACTCCTCGAGTACGCGCGCCATGTGTGCGGGCTGACCGAGGTCGCCCACGCCGAGAACGACCCCGGCGCCGACGACTTCCTCATCGAACCCCTCGCCTGCTCACTGGTCGGTCACGAGGCGGTCGTCCGGATCGAGCCCGGTTCGCTCGCCCAGGCCGCGATCGGCTCGGAGCGGACCGTCGAGCGGTACTTCTGTGCCTACGGACCCTCGCGTCACCTCGACATCCTGCGTGCCCGCGGACTGCGCTTCACCGGGCACGACGAGGACGCTCACGTGCGGATCGCCGAACTGCCCGGCCATCCCTTCTTCCTGGCCTCGCTCTTCCAGCCCGAGCTGTCCGGCGACGGCTCACGCCCGCACCCCCTCGTGCGGGCGCTGGCGAGAGCCGCGGTGGAGCACGCGACGCGGAAGGCCGACGCACGCGCGTGACGCGCGCAAGCCGCCACGCGCGCGTACCTCAGCCGGTGTGTCCCTCCCCATGGCCGCCGTGCCCACCGCCGTGGTCGAACTTCAGGGCCTCCGCGGGCATGACGACGAAGGGCCGCATCATGCCCATGTCCTCGTGCTCGAGAAGGTGGCAGTGGTACATGAACCGTCCGTACGCGCCGTCGAACTTGCCCATCACGCGCAGCAGCTGGTTCCCCGGGACCCGGAAGACGTCCTTGTAGCCACGCTCGTTGGGAGCGAGCGGGATCGTGCTGCCGGCGTTGTGGCGGATCGGGCTGCGGGTGCCGCCGACCGCCGGGTCGAAGCCGGAGACGTCGTAGGCGTCCCGGCCGAGCAACTGGAAGTCGGCCAGGTGGATGTGCATGGGGTGCACGATCGGCGCGAGGTTGAGGAAGCTCCACTGCTCGTGGCTGCCCTCGGCGATGGTGAAGCCCAGGCCGTCGTTGAACGTGCGGGCCGTGCGCCGGTAGGTCTTGGTCTTCCCGTCCGGACCGGTGACCTGGATGACGCCCTCGGTGGGGACCTGGATGTCACCCGCGTCCTCGACCTCCGTCATCTCCCAGATCTCCGGGTGACCACCGCCGCCCTTGGTGGCGGGCGGGGTGAGGACGATCAGCCGGTGGCCGTGCTCGATGTCGTGCGTGAGCCGGCGGAAGGAGCCGGAGAGCACCTCGGGCAGTTCGAAGGTGTCCGTCTCGCAGCTCTCCCGGATCCGGAACTCCATGACCGCCGGATAGCGCACGTCACCCGCCGGGTCGGACACCCCGGGCGGCTGGTTGCGGCCCTTGTTGACCAGGCGCAGTCGCCTGCCCCCGAGACCGCGGAAGTCCACGAGCAGATCGAAACGCTCGGCCGGCGCCGCGGTCAGCGTGGGCAGCGCGCCGTCGAAGTCGACCGGGACCGGCCGCGGCAGCAGCCCGCCGTCACTGCCGATCTGGTGGACGACGCCCGGGACCGGGTTGTCGTCCTCGTCGACCAGGACGAGGTCGTAGATGCGCGCGTTGGACGCGTTGACCAGCCGGAAGCGGTACCAGGCGTCGTCCACGTCGGCGTAGGGCCAGATACGGCCGTTGACCGTGGTGTACGGGCCGGTGAACGGGATGGAGACCGGCTTGCCCGTCTCCGGGTTCTTCTCCTGGACGATCACCGTCTTGTGCAGCAGCCGGCCGTTGAGCCTGCCGTCCTCGTCGGTGTCGAGGTTGCGGTCGGCGAGCAGCAGCGGGATCTCCCGCTCCCCGCAGGGCAGATGAAGGGCGTCCTCCTCGTCGTCATGGACGAGGTAGGTGCCGTACAGGCCCGTCATCACATTCCACCGGGTGATGTTCATCGCGTGGTCGTGGTACCACCACTGCACCGCCTGGTGGTCGTTCGGGTACTCGGAGAGCTGGGCGTCGCCGAAGCCGACCGCGTTGTCCGCCCAGCCGTCGTTGCCGCCGCCCGTCTGGGCGCCGTGCAGATGGGTCACCGACCAGGCGGGCAGGGCGGCGACGTCCTTGTCGGGCTCGACGCCCTCGCGGCCGGGCTCGGTGGTGGACTGCGGGCGGCCGTCGGTACGCAGCGGCACCTCCACCGAGGTCACCGGGTACTCGCTGTCCTTGGGAATGCGGTTGGTCCAGGCGATGCGCACGCGCTGTCCGCGCCGCACCTCGATGGTCGGGCCCGGTACCTGGCCGTCGTACCCCCACATCAGGGTCGGCGGCAGTTGCGGGTGCAGGCGCACCCAGGTCGGGCGTAAGGCGATCTCGGTCTCGCGCAGGACGTCGTCGGAGGCCGGGCGCAGGACGGGAGGGACGGGCAGCGGGGCCGCGTAGGGCGTGAGTTCGCCGGCGTCGAGGCGCTGTTCCCCCGTCTCGGTCTTCCTGTCGCTGTCCGTGAGCCTCTCGATGATGTCGGTCAAGGTCGAACACCCCCGTGTTCTCGTTGTCTGTCTGTTCCCCTCACCCCAGAAGACTCTCTGCACACCGGCGAAGTTCCCTGAATATCCCGTTCCGCACGGAAAGTTTCGGAAACGGCATCCGGAGGCGGGAAGTCCGTTGTCAGTGGTGGCTGTTACGTTCTGTGACATGACCGATCAAGCGCTGCGGGCGCTCCGAGAGAACCGCCGCCTGGCCGAACTGGCGGCCTTCGCCTTCGACTTCGACATCGACCGCGCGGCCCACGGCCATGTGGAGGAGGTCCGCCTCGCCTCGGGCGGCCCGCTCGGCATAGTGGCGGGGGACGCCACCGGGGGTACGTACTTCGTGTGCGCGGACGGCTCCATGCTGTACGCCGACTCGGAGGGCTCGGCCGGGATCATCGGCTCCAGCGTCGACGAGGCGCTCGAGATCAGGATCGGTCTGGCGGAAGCCGAGGACGACGAGGAGGAGCCCGAGCAGCAGGAAGAACTCGAGCAGGCGCGGGGCGAACTGCGCGCCGCGCTCGGCTTTCCGGACCGCTCTCGGGCGGAGCTCGAAGCCATGCTCCGAGCCGCGCTGCTGCGCACCGAGCCCGACTTCGTCCTGCTGAACGACGGGGAGCACAACGCCTATCAGCTGCTCGACACCTATCCGCGCCCGCCCCTGTGGGAGCCGGTGCTCGCGAGCGGTCGCGCCGACCTCGCCCTGCTGCGGGCAGGCGACCGCACGGCGTGGGAGGAGGTCGCCGAGGACGCCGTACGGCGTCGGCTCACGCTGCGGGCCGCGCAGTTCGACCGCTCCGAGGGCGATCTGGAGCTGTTGCGGCATCTGCTGCGGCACGAGACGCGGTCCTCGATGACGGACGAACTGCGGCTGGCCGCCGTGCTGGTGGGGTCGCGCGGGGACACGGCGGACCTGCCGCTGCTGCACGAGGTGCGGGAGACGGACTTCGACACCGCGTGCGGCCTCGGCGGCATACCGGAGCCCGGGGCGAGCGCGCAGGAGTTGCGGGAGTGGGCGCGAGAGCTCGACGACTCGCTGTTCGGCACGGACCCCTCGGACGAGCCCGTGAGCACCTGGACCGACCTGGCCCGCGACCAGGGCATGACCGAGCTCGCCCGGGTGACGCTGATCCGCGAACTCGACGAGATCGTCATGGACCAGAGCAGACTCCGCCGCCCCGACGCACCGCGCACGCTGACCACGGCCCCCTTGCGCGCCTTGGCCCGTGACTTCGAGGAACTGGGCGACCTGCCCCAGGCGCTGCGCGCCCAGCGGCTGTACGCCGCGCTTCAGGAGACGGCATGGGACCGGGTCTCGGCACGGCACACCCAGGCCCGGCTCGAACGGGAAGCGGGTCGGCTGTCCGACGCCGCAAGGGCTCTGGCCGCCGTGCGGGACGCCCTGGCCCCCGGTGACAACTCGCTGCACCACTGGCAGCAGGTGAACCTGGGGCGTTTCATCGCCGAGGAGCACTATCTGCTCACCGGCGCCCTGGCCGACGCGGACCGGCCGAAGGAAGCGTCCGCACTCCTCGCGTCCGCCGACGCGATACTCGGCGAACTCTCGGAGAACGCCGCGAGAGGCGTCCGGGAGCTCGCCGAGGAGACCGCGGCGCGGGTGCGGAAGGTCAGCTGAGAACGGGCACGGCGGGCCCGCGGTCCGGCAGGAAGCCGTGGGCGCGGCGGGCCAGGTACCCGGCCTTGTAGCGGTCCACCCTCTGGTGCCAGTTCAGGATGCCCGCAAGCCAGTTCTGCAGGTCGAGCACATAGTTCCGCATGACTTCCCTGCCCTCTTCCGAGAGGTCGAAGTCCTCGTACACGACGGGCAGTTCATGAGCGGCGACGTGCTCGAACTGCTGCATGCGCTGGGTCATCAGGTCGTGGACGACATTGAGCGCGGTGGGGTAGTCGATGCCGAAGAAGTTCTGGACGACGAGGATCGCGTTGTGGATCTCGCCCTCGTACTCGATCTCCTTCTGGTACGAGAAGACGTCGTTGACCAGGCAGGCGTAGTCGATGGCGGCGTTCTCCAGCGAGCGGACGGGCCCGCTGCGGTATACCTCCGGCGGTACGGCGGGGCCGTGGCCCATGCGGCACAGGCCGAGGGTGAGGTCGGAGCCGAAGGTGGCGCGACGCATCTCCAGGTAGTCGACCGGGTCGGGGATGCGGTTCTGAAGCTGGTTGGACAGCTCCCACACCCAGCTCTCGGTCATGACGTCGACCGAGTCCCTCAGCGTGCGGCGCTCGTCGGGCGTCATCTCCGCCGTCGTGCGCGCCCACAGATCGATCAGGCCGCGTTCCATACCGTTCACGGGGACCAGCGCCGGCCCGCCGTCGACGGGCATGCAGTCCGACAGGCGAAGGGTGGTGAGCCGGGCGGCCGCCAGGTCGCGGCGCTGTCCGAAGACGAGGGGGTAGTAGTCGTCGCCGTAGGTGCCCCAGGCGAGCCACTGGGCGCTGAGGTCGAGGGCCTCGGGTGTGGCGTCGGGGTCCAGGCCCGCCGAACACAGCGGGAGGTCGTAGGCGGCGAGCTTGTCCTCGTCCCAGACGCCCTCCTGAAGCATGCCCATGCGGTGCATCCACTCGGTCAGGCGCCCGCGGGTGGCGGCCAGGTGCGGGCTGAGCTCGACCGCGAAGGGCATGTGGAAGTCGGGCAGCAGGGACGGGCCGACCTTCTGGTACGGCACATGCGTGTAGGCACGCCGGCGCTCGGCGCCGGCCGCCGCGAGCAGCGCGCCGATGTCGGCGGCGGAGGTGCCGCGACCGGTCAGGCCGTCCCAGGGCGTGGTGCGTTCGGCGCGCGCGTTCATGTACCGGCTGGAGCGCATGTGCCATTCGTGGCCGCCGGACTGCCAGTCCTGCAGTCCCTGGGTGTACGCGGCGACCGCGGCGACCTCGTCGGGCGTGAGCCCGTTCTCCAGTGCCACGGCGGGCACTTCGGTGAGGGCGGTGTGCTCGAACTGGTGGAGCCGGGAGGTGAGGACGTCGTTGACGGTGTCGGCGGCTTCCTGGGTGGTGCAGCCGAAGAAGGTCTCCAGCACCAGGACGCCGTTGCTGAGTTCGCCCTCGTCCTCGACCTCGCGTTGATAGGAGAACAGGTCGTTGCGCAGGTGCACCGCGTCGGAGAAAGTCTCCATCAGCACCCTGAGCGGCCTCGACTCGGCGACGGACGCGGGGACTTCGGCCCTCGCGTACTCCACCAGGCCCGACGACCAGGGCGCGCCGCCGACCTTGCGGCGCATCTCGATGTACTCGACGGGGTTGGCGACGCGGCCCTCGTTGATGTTGGAGAGCTCCCAGAGGGACTCGTTGAGGAGGTGCTCGGTCGCCACGGAGAAGCGTCGGCGCCAGTCGGCGGACATCTTGGGCACCGTGCGCGTCCACAGGTCGGCGAGGCCCGCCTCGACCGGGTTCTGCGGCTCGGGCATCGGCGTCGAGAGGTCCATCGGCATGAACAGGGGCAGCCGGTCCAGGTAGGCCTTGCCACCGGCGCGGTCCTGGGTGCGCTTGAAGATCTCCAGGAAGTGGTCGTCGAAGAAGAAGACCCACACGTACCAGTCGGTGATCAGGGACAGCGCGGGGCCGTCGCACTCGGGGTGGGTGTAGGCGCAGAGCAGGCCGTAGTCGTGCGCGTCGAGGTCGGCCTGCTCCCAGATCCCGGATCCCTCAAGCATGCCCATCTCGCGTGCCCACTCGGTCGAGTGGGCACGCGCCTCGTCGACATGTGGGTTCAGCCGCGCGGGATACGGCATGTAGAAGTGCGGGAGTTCGAAGGGCTGCTGCGTCATGGCCGGGCCCTACCCCCGGCCTTCAACGGGCATCCGCCGCGCGGGACATGATCACACCATCGCGTGAATCAGGGGTGAATCCGGGAGTTCTCGCCGGGCCTTGTGGCGTTCATCTCTACGCGCGCAGACTTTTCCAGCTCCATGTCTCTGCCCGTGTCCCCTCCCGCACCGGAGTCGCGATGAACCACACCGGATCCCTCTCCCGCCGCACCGCGCTGGTCTCCCTCGCGGGAGCTGCGCTGGCCACGACCGCGGCGCTCCCGGCCTCGGCGACCGAGCGGCACGGCCGCCGGTCCGTGCGGTTCGCCACCTTCAACGCCTCCCTGAACCGCTCCACGCAGGGCGCGCTGATCACCGATCTGTCCACGCCGGACAACGCCCAGGCGCGCAATGTCGCCGAGACCATCCAGCGGGTCGACCCGGACGTCCTGCTCATCAACGAGTTCGACTACGACGACCAGGGCAGAGCGGCCCGTCTGTTCCTGCGCAACTACCTGGCCGTGGGACAGCGCGGCGCCGAGCCGGTCCGCTTCCCGTACCACTTCACCGGTCCGGTGAACACGGGCGTCGCCACCGGTGTGGACCTCGACGGCAAGAACGGCGCGGTCACGACGCCCGGTTCGGACGCGTACGGCCAGGACGCGTACGGATACGGCTGGTTCCCGGGGCAGTACGGCATGCTCGTCCTGTCGAAGTTCCCGATCGACACGCGCGCGGTGCGCACCTTCCAGCGCTTTCTGTGGAAGGACATGCCGGGCCACTTCATGCCGCCGGGTTACTACAGCGACGAGGCGAGCGCGATCCTGCGGCTGTCGTCGAAGAGTCACTGGGACGTGCCGGTGTGCATCGGGCACGACACCGTGCACTTCCTGGTCTCGCACCCGACGCCGCCCACCTTCGACGGCACCGAGGACCGCAACGGGCGGCGCAATCACGACGAGATCCGGCTGTGGGCCGACTACGTCGGTGGGCGTCGGCGCAGTTCCTATCTGTACGACGACAAGGGGCGGCGGGGAGGGTTGCGGGCCGGGGCCCGGTTCGTGATCGCGGGGGACAACAATGCCGACCCGTACGACGGGGACAGCTACGACCACGCCATCCTGCAGCTGCTCGACCACCCGGCGGTGAGGCTGCCGGCCGCTCCTCCGGCCAGTGCGGGGGGTGTGGAGGCGGCGCGGCTCCAGGGTGGCGCCAATGCCTCGCATCTCGGGGACCCGGCGTACGACACGTCCGACTTCGGGGACAGCGCGCCCGGGAATCTGCGGGTCGACTATGTACTGCCGTCCAAGGGGCTGACACCGGGTGGGAACGGTGTCTTCTGGCCGACGTCGAACGATCCGCTGTACCGGCTGGTGGGTGACGGGACGACCGTGCCGACGTCGGATCACCGGATGGTGTGGCAGGACGTGCGGGTGGGCTGAACCGGCCGTGGCCACACCCTCCTGGTAACCCGCGCTACCGCTTGCGCACCGCCCGCCCCACCTGCGACCTCAGCGCCACGAACTCCGCCAGACCCCGGGTGGTGATCTGGTCGCGGGTGCCCGGGAGTTCGACCGGGAGGTCCAGGACGACCTCGGCGCCGGGGCCCGGGGAGAGGACTACGACGCGGTCGCCCAGGTACACGCTCTCGTCGATGTCGTGGGTGACGAAGACGATCGTCGTGCCGTCCGTGTTGTGGACCTCCAGGAGGAGGTCCTCCAGGTCCTCGCGGGTCTGGGCGTCCAGGGAGCCGAAGGGTTCGTCCATGAGGAGCAGGGAGGGGCGGCAGACCAGGGCGCGGGCGATCGCCACGCGTTGCTGCATGCCGCCCGAGAGCTGCCAGGGGTGGCGGCGGGCCGTGTCGGTGAGGCCGACCCGGTGCAGGATGCGGTCGGCCTCGGCCCGGCGTTCCGCTCTCGGCAGTCCCCTGCGGCGCAGCGGAAGGGCCACGTTCTCGCGGACCGTGAGCCAGGGGTACAGGGAGCGGGCGTAGTCCTGGAAGACCACGGCCAGGTGGTCGGGGACACCCCGTACCGGCGTGCCGTCCAGGGTGATCGTGCCGTCGTGGACCGGCAGCAGTCCCGCGATGGTGCGCAGCAGGGTGGACTTGCCGCAGCCGGATGGACCCACGACGCACAGGAGTTGGCCGTCCGGGACGGTGAGGGTGATGTCGTGCAGGACCTGGTGGTCGCCGTAGTGCCGGCCGACCGCGTCTAGGCGGAGCATGGCTGTCCCTGGGCGGAGGTGATGGGGTCTGTAGGGGTCATACGGTCGTCGTCCTCCCTCGGCCGACGAGCCGCTTCTCGGCGGCCAGCAGGGCGGTGTTGAGGACGAAGCCGAGGGCGCCGAGCAGGACCAGTGGATGACGCGGACGGTCAGCACACGCGCCGGACGATTCCGTCTGTCCGTCTTCACCGACATACGTCACCTTGGTCACATGACTTCCTCCATCCACCCGCACCGGCTCGACGTCGACGGCAAGAGCGAGCAGGCGTGACCGGGCGCCCGGGGACCCACGCCGCTCCCCCCGTCCCCGACGTGTTCGACCCCCGGCAGTACGCCGCGGGCGTGCCCTACAGCGCCTACCGCGTCCTGCGCGACCACCACCCCGTCGTCCGGCAGGACGAGCACGAGGTGCTGGACTGGCCGGCCGGGCCCGGATTCTGGGCGGTGACCCGGCACGCGGACGTCGTGCGGGTGCTCAAGGACTCGGCGACCTACTCCTCGTACATCGGCGCGACCCAGATCCGCGATCCCGATCCGGAGGACCTGCCGTTCATCCGGCGCATGATGCTCAATCAGGATCCCCCGGGGCACGGTCGGTTGCGGCGGCTGGTCAGCAGGGCCTTCACGCCCGGCCGGGTCGACCGTTTCGCCAGGGTGGCGGAGGAGCGAGCCCGTACGCTGCTCGCCCGCGCCCGGGACACGGCCCGCGCGGCGGACGGCACCGTGGATCTGGTCACGGCCGTGACCGACGACTACGCCCTGCTCAACCTCGCCGACCTGCTCGGTGTGCCGGAGGCGGACCGCAAGCTGCTGCTGCACTGGACGCAGCGGGTCATCGGCTACCAGGACCCGGACGAGGCAGGTCCCCAGGTGCGGGACGCCCAGGGCAGGCCGGTCAATCCGCGGTCGCCCGCGATGCTGCGGGACATGTTCGACTACGCCCGCCAACTCGCCGCACACAAAAGGCGGTTCCCCCAGGACGACGTGATGACCACGCTCGCCCATGACGCCGAACTCGCCGGTCCCGAGCTGGAGATGTTCTTCTTCCTGCTCACCGTCGCGGGCAACGACACCGTCCGCAGCGCCGCGCCGGGCGGACTCCTCGCCCTCGCCGAGCACCCGGAGGAGTACGCGCGCCTCCGCGAAGGCCGGGTGCAACTCTCCTGCGCCGTGGACGAGTTGCTGCGCTGGCACCCGCCGGTCCTCACCTTCCGCCGGACCGCGGCCGAAGACACCGAGCTGGCCGGGCGGCGCCTCCACGCCGGCGACAAGGTGGTCGTCTTCCACGCCTCGGCCAACCGCGACGAACGGGTCTTCGCCGACCCGGACCGCCTGGACCTGTCCCGTGCGCCCAACCCGCATGTGTCCTTCGGGGACGGCCCGCACGTCTGCCTGGGCGCGCACTTCGCGCGGCTCCAGCTGCGGGTGCTCTACCGGGAGACCCTGCGCGCGCTGCCCGCACTGCATCCGGCAAGGCCGCCGAAGCGGCTGGTGTCGAACTTCATCAACGGGCTCAAGTCGCTGCCGATGCGCCTCCCTTGAGCGGGACGAGCCGTCAGGTCCGCACCTGGATCAGCGCATGCGTCCCGCCCGTCCGCCACTTCTGGCCCTCCGCCGCCACCAGCGCCTCCTCCGTACGGGCGTCCAAGCCGGTGATCACATCGGACTTCAGGGTGCGCAGCGCGGCGACCGGGCCGGGGAAGTAGGCGGTGACGTCGGTGAACGGTGTGGTCGGCGGCCAGAGCCGGTCGCCCACGAGGCGCCGGTAGTTCAGGTCGCCCTTGACGACGGTGAGGGTGGCGGCGGCCAGCTCCTCGCGGAGGTCGGCGGGCATCGCCGCATAGGGCAGGGGCCCGCCGGAGAAGGGATGGGCACGGACGGTGAGGCGGCCGTCCGACATCGCCGACCAGAGAGTACGGCCGTATGCCGTGGCCGCGCCCGGTGCCGAGGTCAGCCGGCGCAGGGCGTCGAGCACATCGGCGTGCGTGGCGTCGGAGACGTAGTACGGATACGGCTTGACGTGCAGGACGGCCCGTCCGATCCGCCCCTGGGTGAGGAGGTGGGCGATGAGGAGCAGGTCGGGGACGAGTTCACGGCCGGCGTTGTCGGCGATGAGGCACAGGGTGGCCGAGCCGGTGGGCGGGAGCAGGGACCAGAGGGTCTCACTGTCGTCGGCGACCAGCGGCGGGGTGTCCGTGGCGGTCTCGTCGTGCTCGGCCGACAGCCGGAAGCCGAGGTCGGCGCGGTTGCCCCACAGGGAGCCGTGCAGCAGCGCCCGGTCCTGTTCGTCGGCCGCCCGGTGCGCGAGGTCGTCGAGGGCGGACAGCTCCTCGTCGGTCTCCGGCGCGTCGAGTTCGGCCAGCTTGGACGGGCGGAAGGGGTCGATGCCCTGCCAGGGGCCGGGGGTGAAGTAGCCGACGGCTTGGAGCAGTTGGCGGTAGAAATAGCTCTCCGACCACAGCCACGGTACGTCGAACCAGGATCTGCCGGTGTACGCCTCGGCGCCCCACTCCGTCCAGCGGTGCGCGTCGTGCGCGTCGGCGGGGAGCGGCTCGATCACGCCCTCGGCGCAGCTCGCGAGGAGTGCGTCCAGGGCGCGCTGCCGCTCCGGGTCGTACGGGAAGGACTCCCGCACCTGTCGGATGATCGCGGGATGCCGTTCGGCGAGCACGCTGTGCGGGAACGAGCCGGGTTCGTTCCCGAGCAGCACGGGCGCGGGCGGGATGTCGGACCTCTCGGGCATGCGCCTCACCGTACCGCCCGCGTCATATGGCTTTGATCTCCCGCTCCAGCTGTGTCGCGAGGGCGAGATATCGGGCCCGGCGGGGCACCGGGACCAGACCGCGGATCATGATGTGCCACATCTCGGCCACTCTGCGGGGCTGGCGCGCGACGGGTTCGAGGGATCGGCCGACGACGCGGGTGCCGACGTAGAAGCAGACCAGGGCGTGGGCCGCGGCCTCGGCGTCGATGTCCGGGTGGATGTCGGACTCCTTGGCGGCGGCGTGGAGTTTGCGGTTGGCGATGTCCAGCAGCTCGGTGAAGGGGTGCCGCAGCGGCGGCCGTATCATCACCGACCCGGTGGCCAGGCGCAGGCCGGCCCGGGTGATCGGGCCCTCGACGGCGAGGCGCGTGATGCCGAACGTCGTGCGTATCAGCGCCTCCAGCGAGGTGTGGCCCCGGGCCTCCATCTCGCTCGCCATCTGCCGGGACGCTCTGGACTGCAGCTCCATGATCGCCTGGGCCAGGTCCTCCTTGGCGGCGAAGTGGAAATACAGCGCGCCCTTGGTGACCTGGGCGTGCTCGACGATGTCGCTGAGGCTGGTCGACTCATAGCCGTGACGGTCGAACAACTCGGCGGCGGCCGTGAGGATCGTGGTGCGCGTGTGTTCCGCGCGTAACTGCCTCGCCATCGGCTGGACTCTCCTGGGACCGGGAAAAGAACGGGTCGTGCCGTTTGTTTCTTACTCCCTGTACACGATAACTCACCCGTCCACGGTGCCCACCACGCACTCGAAGACAGTCGACTTTCCCTGCCGTCCCACGACTTGTACGTCGGCTCCGTCCGCACCCGGTCGATCGACCGTCTCTATCCAGGCGGGCAGGTCGAGTTCGGTGTACCGGTGGAAGACGGCATGGAAGGAGACCGGTGTTCGCCGGCCGTTCCGCGTTCGTGCGCGCACGGCCTGGCGGGCGGCTTCCAGCAGCAGCATGCCGGGCACATGGTCCAGCGGATGATCGAAGAAAACGGCATGTGCGGTATCGACTCGCAGCCGCCAGCGGTCCGAGTGGCCGGTTGGACTCAGCACCACATCCGCGGGCAGGGCGCGGTCCACGACGGCGGGCGGCAGACCGGGCGGAGCCGGCAGCGCGGACACGGAGGCGGCGGTACGGCCGCCGCGCAGCCGGTGGTAGACGGCCGCGTCGGTCCAGGTGACGGCCAGGTGCGCGGTCGCGACGCGCGCGCCGTCGAGCCGTACATCGGCCGCGTAGCGGAATCCGGCGGGACGGCCGCCACGGTGATCGATGTCGGTGACGGTGAGGTGCAGTACCGGCTCGGCAGGAGTCGCGCCGAGGGCCAACTGCCCTGGATACGTGGTGATTGCGAGTTCCCTGAGCACGAACTGGTGGCCCAGCGGGACCTCGTAGGCGGTGTGCGCGAGAAGTGCGCCGGCCTGGCGGACGGTCTCCGCGACGAGCAGCGGTTCGTACGCCGACCGGTCTGACGACACGTGTAACTGGTGGGCGCGCGGCCACTCGGCAAAGACCGTGAACTGGTGGGTGTCAGTGCTGGTCACACCGGTCAGAAACGTTTCCGCCACCGAAGCTCGGTGCACCAGTTGGCGCGGTACGGTGGCCGTCAGGTCCTGTGGCGCCTCGGGGGTTTCGGCGAGCGGGCTCGTGGCGGGCCGCCACGGATCAGACATGTCCCCTCCCTGGGTCCCCCGTATGTGCGCTGACAGACGGCGAGGTGCCCGTGCCGCGAGCGTTAGAGTACGAGCCGACCGGTTTGTTTTCAATGCGGTCGCGAGGCTTGCTCGGCCATGGCCGGAACCGCTCCGGCGCACGCCGGGCGCACGGATCGACTCGGCGCGGCGGAAATACGGAGGGGCTGTCATGGCGAGGCAGGAGCGCGCCATCAGAACGCGGAAGGTGATCCTGGAGGCCGCGGGCGCGGTCTTCGACGAGCACGGATACACCTCGACCACCATCGCGATGGTCCTCGAGCGCGCCGATGTTACCAAGGGCGCCCTGTATTTCCACTTCCCCTCGAAGGAGTCTCTCGCCCAGGCCGTGCTGGACGAGCAGTTGTCGCTCGGCGCCGTGCCACCGCAGCCCTGCAAGCTCCAGGAACTGGTCGACGTCACCTTCGTGTTCGGGTGGCGACTGCTCACCAACTCCCTGCTCAAGGGCAGTGTGCGGCTGGCGGTGGATCAGTGCGCGCCGCCCGGCGTCGACCACTCCGGACCGTTCCGGCAGTGGGCGGACCATCTGGTCGGGGTGCTGGAACAGGCCCGTGACCAGGGCGAGTTACTGCCCACCGTGGAGCCGCGGCAGACGATTGAGCTACTGGTCGGCGCCTTCGCGGGCATCCAGCTGATGTCCAGGGCGCTGACCGACCGGAGCGATCTGGCGGAGCGGATCTCGGTCCTGTGGGGACACCTTCTGCCGAGCATCGCGGTGCCGGCCCTGCTCACCGACATCGACCGGGAACCGGACCGAGGGCTACGCGTACTGGCGGCCATCGAGGAAGCCGGTGTCGACCAGGCCGACATGGACCTGTCCCTACGCTGAGTGAACGATCACCGACCGGAGTGACGGTTTCCGCCACTCCGGTCGATGATCGCAACGAACGGCGGGCCGGCCGATGCCCCATCCGCACCGGCCGGCCCGCCCGCTTGTGGTACGCACCCGTGCAGGGCGCGTGTTCAGTGGTCGGCCGCGCTCAGAAGGTCAGCTTCCAGCTGTTGAGCCGGCCCGTGTCCTGGGCCGCCGTATCCTGCACGCGCAGCTTCCAGGTGCCGTTGGCGGTCTCGCTGGAGGCGTTCACCGTGTAGGTGGTGTTGACGTTGTCCGCGGAGTCCGAGGAGCTGGCGGCCTTCAGGCGGTACGTCGAGCCGTCCGGGGCGACCAGATCGACGACCAGGTCACCGCGGTAGGTGTGGGTGATGTCCACGCCGACCTGGAGGGCCGAGGGGGCGTTGCCGGTGCGGCCGCTGACCGTGATCGGGGACTCGATCGCGGAGCCGTTGTCCGGGACGGAGACCGCGGTGGTGCTGGTGAAGGTGGTGCCCCCCGTGGAGCCGCCGGAGCCGCTCACCGCCTGCACCGTCTTGGTCGCGTCCGCGAGGCCCGCACCGCAGCCGCCCGAGCAAGTACCGGGCACAGTACGCGAGTTGGTCTTGATCGCGGACTCGATCTGGGCCGGGGTCAGCGCGGAGTTCGCCGACTTCATCAACGCGACCAGACCCGCGACGTGCGGGGCGGCCATGCTGGTGCCCTGGTAGTACTCGTAGCTCTCCGAGGACGGACCCTGCGCGCCGGAGTTCAGCGTGGACAGGATGCCGTTGGCCGTCACGGAGTTGGTCTCGCCGCCGGGCGCTGCGATGTCGACGACCGAGCCGTAGTTGGAGTAGTAGGAGCGGTTCCCCTGGCGGTCGGCGGCCGCCACGCTGATGACGTTGCCGCAGCTGGCCGGCGAGTAGTCGGCCGCGTTGGCGTTGCTGTTGCCCGCCGCGACGACGACCGTGGTGCCACGGCCCACGGCGGCGTTGATCGCGCTCTGCGTGGCGCTGGTGCAGGCGCCGCCACCGCCGAGGCTCATGTTGATGACCTTGGCGACATTGGTGTTGGCCGGGACGCCGGAGACCGTACCGCCGGACGCCCAGGTGATGGCGTCGATGATGTCGGAGTCGTAACCGCCGCACTTGCCGAGCACCCGCAGCGGGGAGACCTTCGCACCGTACGCGATGCCCGCGACACCCTTGCCGTTGTTGGTGGCGGCGGCGATCGTGCCCGCGACGTGGGTGCCGTGCCAGGAGGAGCCGTACGCCGGGTCGCCCGACTGGCACTCGTTGGCGGCGGTCCAGTCGCCCGGGTCGGCCGGGTTGCTGTCGCGGCCGTTGCCGTCGTTGGCCACGGTGGCGTCGGAGATGAAGTCGTAGCCCCCGACGATGTTGGCGGCGACATCGGAGTGGGTGACGTAACCGGTGTCGATGACGGCCACGGTCACGCCGCTGCCGGTGGCGACGTCCCAGGCGCCCGGCACGTTCATACCCGCGGTGGTCTCGAAGAGGTCCCACTGCTTGGTGTACTCGGTGTCGTTGGGGGTGGCCAGCGGCTTGTTCAGCCGGTCCGGTACGACGTAGGCGACCTGCGGGTCCGCCTGGTACTCCGCGACGACGTCGGCGACGTCCGTCCTGGTCAGGTGAGCGCCGAGGTCGACGAGGGCGGCGCCGGAGCCGAGGCGGCGCCGGAAGTCGAGGTCCTCGCCGGCCTCCTTGCCCTTGGCGGCGGCGTCGGCCTCGGCGGCCTTGTTCGACTTGGCCTCGGCGGCGCCGGACTTGTAGCCGACGATCAGCCGCTCGGCCGGGGTGCCGGGTGCGGCCTCGGCCTGTGCCGCGGGTACGGCGGCTTCCTGGGAAGCGGTCTCCTCGGCCACGGCGACGGTGGTGGCGGCCGTGAACAACGCGGCGGAGACCGCGGCGACGGATATCAGCTTCCGTCTGAGGGGTGTGGAGGTACGCATGGGGAGTGCCTTTCGGGGCCGGCCGTTCTCCGGGCAGCGCGGAGCGGCGGACGTTTTCGCTTCGTCCTCGAAGCGGCGGGGGGTATTTCGAAAGTGCGGGGGCGCTGTGGCCGGCCGGGCGCGGTCGCCGACCCGTTCGGGGTTACCTGTGGGTCGGCTGTGGTCGAACGATAGGCAAAGAAAAGGTCATCGGGATACAGGGGAAACCCTCGATCCGGCCGGAAACCCACCCTCTACGTCGGCTGGTTGACCGGTAATGACGGGCTCTGCCCGGTTCGTCGCGCAGTGAACGCGCCGGGCCTCTCCCCCGTACTGGACGAGGACCCTTCCCCCGTCGGCCGAGGAGACGTTCCGGATGTCCCGGATGCCCTGGATGAGATCGCACCGCTCCGCCCTGGCGGCCGCCGCCGTCACGCCCTTGCTGCTCACGGTGTGGGCGGCCGGCCCGGCCCGTGCGCACGGCGCTCCGACGGATCCGACGAGCAGGGTGTACGCCTGCTCGCCCGACGGCGGCAGCGCCTCGAGGTCGGCGGCGTGCCGCGCGGCGGTCGCCTCGAACGGCGCGCCCTTCACGGCCTGGGACAATCTGCGGATCGCGAACGTGAACGGCCGCGACCGGCAGGTCGTCCCCGACGGCCGGCTGTGCAGCGGAGGGCTGCCCGCCTACCGCGGCCTCGACCTCGCCCGCGCCGACTGGCCGTCGACCCGGCTGAGCCCGGGTGCCGCCCTGACCATGCGGTACGTCTCGACGATCCCGCACACCGGCACGTTCCGGCTCTACCTCACCAAGCCCGGCTACGACCCCACGAAGCCGCTCACCTGGTCCGATCTCCCGGAGCGGCCGTTCGCCGAGGTGAAGGACCCGGCGCTGACCGACGGGGCGTACCGGATCAGGGGGACACTGCCCTCCGATCGCTCCGGGCGGCATGTGCTGTTCACGATCTGGCAGAACAGCAGCACGCCGGACACGTACTACTCGTGCTCGGACGTGGTGTTCCCCGCAAGCGCGAGTGCCGAGAGCGGTGGCGGCGGGAGCACGGCGTCCGCGCCTGCGAACAAGGAGCGCGGCAACGGCCGTACGACCGCCGCCCCTTCGCCGAGCGACAAGCCGCGGGCGAGCGAGCAGCCCGCGACCGCCTCGCCCACGCCGTCCGCGCCGACCGGCGCGGAGAACCCGCGCGCCAAGGACGACAGCACTCCGGTGGCATCCACCGGGGTCGCCGACACCGGACCGTCCACGCCGTTGCTGGCGGGCGGCGCCGCCGCGGTGCTGCTGCTCACCGGGGGCGCCGCCCTGGCGCTGCGGCTGCGTCGGAGGTGAACTCCGGTGCTCTGAGGGTTAGTTGACGTAGACCGCCTCGCCGCTGCCGGTCACCGGGGCGTACTTGGCGGTGAAGTAGCCGTTGGCGAAGCAGAGGGACGAGCCGGAGACCTTGGCGAACTGCGCCCTGGTGAAGTTGATGCTGTTGTCGTCATTGCTCGCCGTGCCGGCCAGGCTGGGGGCCTGGTAGACGCAGTTGATGCTGCCCAGCAGGGTGCGCAGCACGACCGTCGTCTGGATGGTCGAGCCCGCGGCCGGGGTGACGTTGACGGTGCCGTCCGAGGACACGGCGGCGCTGTACGGCAGGTTGTTGACCGTGATGCTGGTGACGCCGAGCACGCCGACCACGTTGGTGGTGCAGCTGGCGGCGTCGAAGGTGTGCGCGGAGACCGACTCCGTCGCGGTCCCGGGCGCGCTCGGGTTGTCCGTAACGGCTGCCGTGAACTGCGAAGAGGTGCAGGAGATGCCGCTGGTGCCGGTCGCGCTGGAGTAGAACGTGGCGGCGGTGCCGCTGGCCAGCGGCGCGGTGAGGACCTCGCCGGCCGCCACCGCCGTACCGCCGACGGAGCCGGTGGTCAGGACGGCGCCGTCGGCCGCGGACGCCGGGACGGCCATGGGGAGGGTGAGGGCGGCGACGGTGCCGGCGAGGGTGAGGAGGGTGCGTGCACGCATGCGGGTGTACCTCGGCTTTCGTTGCGGGGGTGTGAGTGGGGGTTGTTGAGGCGCGAGTCGGCGTGCGCCGTCGCCGGTCCGTGACGCCTTCTCCGTACGGCACGGACCGGCAACGGCAGCCCGGCCGGTGTCCTGCCGGAGCCCGTGGGGAGGGCTCCGGACGGACCGGTCGGGGGTGCGGCCGGCACGGACCGAGGGGGAAGCGACCGTGACGGCGCCGTGGTGTGATCTCGCGAAAAGGAAATGTGAAGGACATCAAGGCCGGGAACGCGGGCAGAGGCCACGCGGCGGCGGATCCGGCGCCACGGATCCAAGGGGGGAACCAGGGAGAGTTGTAGACCTGAGAGTCAGTCAACGTCAAGGCATCACAAGGGAGTTGATGTCGACGCGGAAGGATTTCGAGATCCTTGGATGCTCATGACCCACAGGTGACACACAACCGACACTCTTTTTACACAACCATCTTGACCCTCGGCTGTAACCCCCGGTAACTTCCGGGCTTGGCTACTGCGGAGTACGAGAAAGCCCTTGCATCCGCCGGGAGTTGCGAGGAGACGTGCGCCGTGGGCGCTGTCCGCGCCAGGACAACGTGCCACTGATGCCCTACCCGCACTTTTTCTGTACCTGGGAGCAGTTATGGCCTCGTCCCCGGACGTCACCCCGTCCGCCGGCAACACCCCTGAGAACCCGGAAAGCGGTTCCCTGTCCGAAGCGTCCGAAACCCCAGACGGTCCCGCGAGACGCGGGCGGGTCCGGGCGCGTCGCGCGGCCGTGATGGCGGTGCCGGCCACCCTGGTCGCCGGCGCCCTCGCGGTGCTGACCGCCGAGGGTGCGCTGGGCGTGCAGTTCGCCATCTCCGGCATGCCCTTCACGGTCACCGCCACCGAGCTCAACGGCACCGGCTTCGAGCAGTTCGGCGGCCTCGACCAAATGGCGCCGGGCAGCCCCAACGAGGGGGACACCGGCGGCCAGGTCCTGGTCATCACGTCCGCGATCAAGAACGCGACGCTCACCAAGCTGTGCCAGAGCGTCGACCTCGGCGGCACGAATCTGCTGATCACCGCGGGCAGCGGCGCGGAGAAGGTGACCGCGAGCGATCTCACCACCGACTCGACCGAGCTGTCGGGTGACGCGTCGTTCAACAACATCGAGATCGGCAACGACGCGAGCACCCTGACCAAGGCCGGCGTGAAGGGGCCGATCGGCGTCTTCAGCCAGCAGGCGGACACCGTGCGCATCGCCAATCTGCGGCAGACCAACTACGCGACGACCGCCGGGGTGTTCAAGCTGCCCGGGCTGAAACTCAGCTTCAGCAGCACGGGGTGCTGATGAGCGGCCTGGATGGATTCCGGTCGGCCTTCCGTCGTTGGCGGGCCGACCGGCCGTTCTGGGGCGGGCTGCTGCTCGCGCTGGGCGGGGCGTGGATTCTGCTCACCATGAAGGCCTCGCTGAAGGTCATTCTGCATGTCGGCATGCAGGGGCTGGCGGGGTATCTGCTGCCGGCGCTGATGCTGCTGCTCGGGTTGCTGGTCCTGGTCAATCCGGCGCAGCGGCTCTTCTACTCGATCACCGGGGTGCTGGTCTCGTTGGGGACCTGGCTCACGTCGAACCTCGGCGGGTTCTTCGTGGGGTTGCTGCTGGGCGTGGTGGGGAGTTGTCTCGCCTTCGGGTGGCTGCCTGATCAGGAGCCTCGGCGGCGTCGGCGTGAGCGGAGGAAGGAAGCAGCGACCGCGCCGTAGGGGCTTGAAGGTGTTCGGCGGGTGCGGGTTGGGCGGGGCTGGTCGCGCCCGCGCGGCGAAGCCGCATGTAGATACAGCCCCGCGCCCCTAATAGGTTGGCACCGTGAACGCCAACTACCCGGTGAACGTGTGTAGTTGGCGACGCCGACGCCGCCCCCAGGAGGCCCCATGCCCGCCGACGACATCGACACCGGACACCCCCACTCCGCCCGCATCTACGACTACATCATCGGCGGCAAGGACCACTACCCGGCCGACCGGGAAGCCGCCGACGCCATGGTGCGTGAGTGGCCCGCGCTGCCCGTGCACATGCGGGCCAACCGGGACTTCATGAACCGGGCCGTGCGGTATCTCGCCGCGGAGGCCGGGATGCGGCAGTTCCTCGACATCGGGACCGGGATTCCCACGTCGCCCAACATCCATGAGATCGCCCAGTCGGTCGCCCCCGCGTCCCGGGTCGTGTACGTCGACAACGACCCGCTCGTGCTCGATCTGTCCCAGGGGCTGATGTCCGGCACACCCGAGGGCAGGACGGCGTACATCGAGGCCGATATGCGCGAGCCGGCGAGCATTCTCGACGCCCCGGCGTTCCGCGAGACCCTCGATCTCGGTCGGCCGGTCGCGCTCGCGGTGATCGCGATCGTGCACTTCATGCTGGACGAGCACGACGCCGTGGGGATCGTACGGCGGCTGCTCGAACCGCTGCCCGCGGGCAGCTACCTGGCGATGTCCATCGGCACCGCCGAGTTCGCGCCGGACGAGGTCGGCCGGGTGGCGCGGGAGTACGCGGCGCGGGGCATGCCGATGCGGCTGCGCACCAGGGGTGAGGCCGAGGAATTCTTCACCGGTCTGGACCTCGTCGAGCCGGGCATCGTCCAGGTGCACAGGTGGCGTCCGGACGGCACGGGCACCGAGGTCATCCGGGACGAGGACATAGCGATGTACGGGGCGGTCGCACGCAAGCCGAGTTGACGTGGTTTGCGCGCGCAATCGGTCTGGGCCGGCTGGACGCCGGTCTGCCCTCCCGCCAGCGGTTCATCACGATGTGGCAGCAACAACTCACCCCTTGTGGTTGCACACTTGACTACCGATGGTCACACGCGATTGGCTCCGCCAGAGCGAGAGTTCACCAGCTCGGCGAACTCCCCCGTTCGGCGCCGGCCGTACTCTCGTTCGTTCCTCAGGCTCGGCCGCACAGCGAGGTGCCGCACCCTCATGAAGACTCCACCCCCCTCCTCCGCCCACACTCGCGTCGCGGTCCTCGCGACCGCCGGCTGTCTGCTGCTGGCCGGCTGTTCCGGCCTCGGTGCGAAGGACGACGCGTCCGGCGCGGACACGGCGGGCGGCGCACGGCTGAAGGTCGCCCTGATCACCCACGGCGGCGAGGGCGACGCCTTCTGGGAGCTGGTACAGAAGGGCGCCCAGGTCGCGGCCGCCAAGGACGACATCGATCTGACCTACGCCGACGACGACGACCCGGCGGGTCAGGCCGGGCTGATGCGGGACGCGATCCGGCAGAAAGTCGACGGCATCGCGGTGACCCTGGCCAAGCCGACGGCGATGGCCGGTCCCGTCACCGAGGCACGCGCGGCCGGTATACCGGTGGTCGGCATCAACTCAGGTATAGACGACTGGCGGCCCGCCGGACTCCTCGAGTACTTCGGGCAGGACGAGAGCGTCGCGGGCCGTGCCGTCGGCGACAAGCTGGACGACCTCAAGGCCAAGCACACGCTGTGCGTGATCCACGAGCGCGGCAACGTCGCCCTGGAGGCGCGCTGCGCGGGCGTGAAGAAGGCGTTCGGCGGCGAGACGGACAACCTCTACGTGGACGGCACCGACATGGACGCGGTGACCGCGACCGTCGCCGCGCGGCTGACGCAGAACCCGGCCATCGACGAAGTCGTCACCAACGGCGCGCAGTTCGCGCTGGCCGCCGTGAAGTCGGTCGAGCAGGCCCGCGCCAAGGCCCATGTCGCGACCTTCGATCTCAACAAGGACCTGGTCAAGGCGGTCCAGGACGGGGATGTGCAGTTCGCCGTGGACCAGCAGCCGTATCTCCAGGGCTACCTCGCGGTGGACTCGCTCTGGCTCTACCGGAAGAACGGCAACACCCTCGGCGGCGGCGAGGCCCCCGTGCTCACCGGGCCCGCGTTCGTCACGAAGGCGAACGTCGCCTCGGTCGCGCGGTTCGCCGCCAACGGAACCCGCTGACCGGACAGTTCTCTCCACGGTGTCGCCAAAGATTCGGTCACGCATGACGCGTACGCTCACTTGTACGGATAGCATCCTGCGCACCCCCTGTGACGTACCGGACACGCAGTCACCCCTGGCGTTCGTCCCCCGCTCCTTTCCCCCTCCGCGCTGATCCCGCCCGCCCTCCGCTGATCGCCCTAGGACGACAATGTCTCCACGGACAGGTCCCCGGCGCCGCCTCGGCTCCATCCGTCTCTCCCTGATCCTGCTGGCGCTGGTGCCCGGCGTCACGCTCGCCGCCGTCTGGAGCGTGACGACGATCCAGATGTTCTCGGAGGGCCTGGGGCTGCGGTCGCAGACCGGGCTGAGCAGGTCGACCGGGGCCATGGGCACCGAGGCCACGCTCGCACTCCAGCAGGAGCGCAGCTACTCCGCCGTATGGCTCGCCACACGTCAGGAGGCCGCCCGCACGGCGCTCGACGCGCAGCGCACCAAGACCGACAAGGCGGTCGCCAAGCTGCTCGCCCAGTCGGACGCGATCCAGCGGGCCCCTTCCCGGATCAAGGACCGGCTGTACTCGGTCGTCGCGTCCGCGAGCAGCCTGGAGTACTACCGGGGCCAGGTGGACAACCCCACCGACATCTCCGCCGTACAGGCACTCGGCCAGTACACGTCGATCATCGACGACCAGATCCACGCCTTCCAGGAGCTGTCCCAGGTCGACGACGGCGACCTGACCTCGCAGGCCGGTCCGCTCGTCTCGCTGGAGCACGCGGCGGAACTGGTGTCGCGGGAGGACGCGCTGCTGACGCTGGCCTCCCCCGCGCGGAAGATGGACGAGAAGACCTGGAACGAGTTCGCGGAGCTGGTGAACACCCGCCGCTGGCTGGTCGAGGACCAGATCCTGCCCGCGCTCGCGGGGAGCGCGAAGGCGGAGACCGAGCGGATCCTGGGCAGTGCGCAGTGGCAGACCCTGGAGACCGTCGAGGACCAGGTGCTCGCGGCCCGGGCCGGGGCCCGCGGGAACGGGAAGATCACTGTTCCGGACGCGCAGAAGGAGTGG
Source organism: Streptomyces sp. NPDC056479 (assembly GCF_042795335.1). Taxonomy (NCBI): domain Bacteria; kingdom Bacillati; phylum Actinomycetota; class Actinomycetes; order Kitasatosporales; family Streptomycetaceae; genus Streptomyces; species Streptomyces sp. NPDC056479. Next base: position 760,436 of record NZ_JBHTRZ010000003.1, read on the forward strand.
CGGGCCGCGCTGGTCAAGGTCTCCGACGAGTACGAGGTGCTGATCCGGCAGCAGACGAACGGACTGCTGCAGCGCAGCGCCGACAACGCGCGCAATCTGCTGATCACGGCCGCCTCCCTGAGCGCGGGCGGGCTGATCGCCCTGCTGCTGTGCGTCGGGATGTCCTGGCGGATCACCCGCTCGCTGTCCCGGCGGCTGCGCGGCCTGCGCGAGGCCACCCTCGGTCTCGCCCAGGAGCGGCTGCCCGATGTGGTGGCCCGGCTGGAGCGGGGCGAGAAGGTCGATGTGGAGCTGGCGACGCCGCCGCTGGACTACGGCCATGACGAACTCGGCCAGGTGGCCAAGGCGTTCAACACCGCGCAGCGCACCGCCGTGCACACCGCCGTCGAGCTCGCCGACACCCGGCGCGGCTTCCAGAAGATCATCCTGGGCATCGCGCGGCAGAGCCAGAACCTGGTCAATCTGCAGCTCACCAAGCTGGACGCGCTCGAGCGCGCGCACCAGGACCCCGAGGTCCTCAAGGGCCTGTACGAACTGGACTCCACCGCCAGCCAGTTGCGCCGCTACGAGGAGAACCTCGTCATCATCAGCGGTGAGCGGCCGGGCCGCAGCTGGAGCGAGCCGGTCGCGCTGATCGACATCCTGCGCAGTGCCGTCGGCGAGGTCGCCGAGTACCGGCGGGTGGAGGTGCACACCGAGGAGGAGGTACATCTCGCGCCGCCCGCGGTGGCCGACGTCATCCATCTGCTGGCCGAGCTGATCGAGAACGCCACGCTGTACTCCCCCGCTCCGGCGCCGGTCGGGGTGCGGGCCGCGATGGTGGCCAAGGGGCTGGCCGTGGAGGTCGAGGACCGTGGCCTCGGCATGTCCGAGGAGGACTACGCCTCGTTCAACGCCCAGTTGGCCGAGCCCCCGCAGTTCGACGTGGTGGCCCTCGCCGACGACCTGCGGCTCGGCATGTTCGTGATCGGCCGGCTCGCCCGGCGGCACGGCATCGCGGTCACGCTGCGTTCGTCGCCGTACGGCGGCACGACGGCGATCGTGCTGATCCCCCACGACGTGGTGGTACGGGACGTGCCCGCGCCGGACCGGGACGAGTCGGTGGAGCACGCCGGGGCCGCCGAACCGGACGAGCCGGTACGGGAGTCCCGCCCTGTCGTGCCGGCCCGTACCGCGACCGACCCGGCCCCCGCGCCCACCGCCGGCCGATCGGGGGCCTCCGGCTCCGGCGGAGCCGAAGGTGCGGGAGGTCTCTCCCCGTTGCCGCGCCGGGTGCCGCAGACCAGCCTCGCGGCCGAGCTGCGCGAGGAGTCCCCGCCTGCCGAACAGAACGGCCACACCGACGACTTCACCGCGGAGCAGGCCGCGTCCTCCCTTGCGGGCTTCCAGCGCGGCACACTCCGGGCCCGCGACGACGCCGACGACGAGACACGGGACCCGCTCGACACCGCGGACCACCAGGACCCGGCCCTCGCCCGATTCCAGCGCGGCACACTCCAGGCCCGCGACGACGCCGACGACCCGGCCGCGGACGCGCCCGTGGCCAGGGACCAGCGAGTTCCGGCCGCGCGCCGGGCGCGTGACGACGCCGCCCCCGACGAGCCGCCCGGCACTGACGCCTCCTCCCCGGCCGCCGCTCCCACGTCCTCCACTCCGCCCGCCGACCGCTCATGAAGGACATCGCCATGACACGCCCCACCCCAGCCACGGACACCCAGCTCGACCAGTTGCTCACCGGCCTCGTGGAGCGGGTCGCCGACGTCAACCACGCGGTGGTGCTCTCCGAGGACGGGCTGGTGGTGAGCAAGTCCATCGGGTTCCTGCGTGACGACGCCGAGCGGCTCGCGGCGACCGCGTCCGGTCTGATGAGCCTCAGCAAGGGCGTCAGCATGGACTTCCGGGGCGGACCGGTGCGCCAGGCGCTCATCGAGATGGCCAACAGCTATCTGATCCTCACCTCCGCCGGACCCGGCGCCCACCTCGTCGTCCTCACCAATCAGGGCGCGGACGTAGGGGTCGTGGCGTACCAGATGAACATGCTGGTGAAGAAGATCGGCGAGCACCTCTCGGCGGCACCGCGGGCCCATGTCGGCCCTGGCGCGTGAGGTGGGCGGAGACGATACGGCGGGTCGGCTGGTCCGTCCCTTCACCCTGACCGGGGGCCGGACCCGGCCCAGTCGCACCGACTTCACGCTGATCACGACGGTGACGGCGGTGGATCCGCCGCCGGAGCGGGCGCCCCGCCCCCAGCCCGAGCAGACGCGGATCCTGCGGCGCTGCGCCCGGCCGATCGCGGTCGCGGAGCTCGCGGCCCATCTCGACCTGCCGGTGAGCGTGGTCGCCATCATGCTCTGCGATCTGCTGGAGGCGGGCCTGATCAGCGTCCACCCACCGCATCCCGTCACCCCCCGCACCCCGGACCTGGACCTGCTGCAGAAAGTGAGGGACGGCCTTGGCCGGCTCTGACACCACCGTGGAGGCGGTCGCGCCGCCCGACACGGTCAAGATCCTCATAGCCGGCGGCTTCGGCGTCGGCAAGACCACCATGGTCGGGTCGGTCAGCGAGATCGCCCCGCTGCGTACCGAGGAGCCGTTGACCACCGCGGGCCTGGGCATCGACGACCTCGACGGCATCGAGCAGAAGCGCGCCACGACCGTGGCGCTGGACTTCGGCCGGATCACCATCAGCCGCGAGCTGGTGCTGTATCTGTTCGGTACGCCCGGACAGCAGCGGTTCTGGTTCATGTGGAACGACCTGGCGATCGGCGCGCTGGGCGCGGTCGTGCTGGTCGACGTCCGCCGGCCGGAGTCCAGCTTCGCGGCGATCGACTTCTTCGAGCGCCGGGAGATCCCCTTCGTCGTCGGCGTCAACGGCTTCCACGGTGAACACCCCTACTCGGCCGAGGACATCCGGGACGCCCTCGCCCTGCCGGAGCATGTGCGGGTGCTGTTGTGCGACGCGCGGGAGCGCGAGTCGTGCCGGGACGTGCTGATCGCCCTGATCGACCAGCTGATCGCGGACGCCCGTCAGGCGAGCTGAGCCGGCGGCCGGTTCGCGGGCGCGACGATCCGGGCCGTGAGGTCCGGGGCGGGCATCGCGGGGTCGAAGGGGAACATCGGCCGGCGGATGCGACGGTGGCCGAGCCGGACGAGGTCCTGGTCGACACCGCCCGGGGTGAGCGCCATCTTCCAGTCGGCGGCCATGGCGAAGAGCTCGGGCTCCAGGTAGCCGATCTTCACGATCACGACGTCGGCCCCACGCGGGTCCAACTCCAGGTCGGTGAAGTCGCGTTCGAGGTGGTACGGCTTGCGCAGCCGGGTCAGGATCACATGCACGCTCCCGACCCGCAGCACGGCCTCCGTCTCCGCGTCCCGGTCGCCGTGCCGGACCGAGTGCACCACGCCCGTCATCGTGAGCGGCCCGGCGTGCCGGTCGTCCACCTCGGCGCCCGCGGTGACGGTGACCCTCGCACCGACGCCGGCCCGCACCGCCGCGTCGACGGCGGATGGCCCCGGCAGCGAGGCGTAGACGACGACCGGGCCGGAGGGATCCTTGAACTCGGGGCGGTTCAGGACGTGTTGGAGCCCCCAGGTGACATCACCGGCTCCGCCCGCCGTCGGATTGTCGCCGGTGTCGCTGATGAAGTAGGGGCGGCGGGCGCCGGCGACGAGGGCCTCGTCGAGGCAGTCGTCGAGGGTGCCGGTCGGGGCGACGAAGGCGAAGTCGTGCCGGGCGTCGCAGAATCCGCGCGCGAGCCGCCTCGGCACCCGCGGCGACGGCGGCCTCTTCGGGCCCGGTGACCACGACCGCGGCGCGGTTGCGGGGCTCGTCCGCCCAGGCGTACCCGACCCAGATCGCGGCGTCGGTCACGCCGTCGGCCGCCTCCACCTCCGCCACGGCCGCGTACACGCTCCTCGCCGGTTCGATCCGGGTGGAGGTCTGCTCCCCGGCCAGCAGCACCGGCACCGGGACCCACGCCTTGACCGGGCGGGGCGCGCCGCTCGCCAGGAGGTCCACCAGGTTGCGCGCGGCCCGCTCCTTGGTCTCCATGGCGTCCTCGTGCGGGGCCATGCGGTAGCAGGTGATCAGGTCGCTGAGGTGGACGAGCGGCCGGGAGACGTTGCCGTGCAGGTCCATGGACGTCGACACGAGGACGTCCGGGCCGATGACCTCACGGATACGGGTGCGCAGGTCGGCCTCCGCGTCGTCGGCGACGGGAACGCGGGCGCCGTGTACCAGGAGGCGGGTGCCGCCGTGGCCCGCGCCCTGCTCGTCACGGCGGGTCTGCTGGACGTCACCACGGTGGTGGTCGGTGGCGGTGTGAGTCGCTCCTGGGCCCTGCTGGAGCGCGCGGTCCAGGCCGTGCTGACGGCCGAGCCGCCCGTCAGCGGCCATCCTGTCCGCGTGCTGCCGACCGGGCTCGGCGCCGACGCGGTGGCGATCGGGGCGGCGGCACGCGCACGTGCGGAACTGGGGCCCCTGGTGGACCGGGTGGCGGGAATCCGCCAAGGGTGACCATGTGATTGACGCGCCATCAACACTCTCCTACTTTCTGGTCGATTCACCGAACTCCGTTCGGCATATCGACCAAAGAGCCGCACGGAAAGCCCCCCGCACCCCTTGGAGAGCCGCATGACGCACCCCTCCCGCAGACACTTCCTCGGCATGGCCGCGAGCGTCCCCCTCGCGGCCACCGGCGCCCTGACCCTCGGCTCGGGGACCGCCCATGCCGCCGACTCGGCGTACGCGATGGTCTACTTCACCGAGTCCAACACCATGCTGGAGGCGAACTACAACCTCCACCTCGCCGTCAGCACCGACGGTCTGCGCTGGACGCCGCTCAACCAGAACAACCCCGTCGCCACCCCGACCCTCGGCGCCGGCGGTCTGCGCGACCCGTTCCTGCTGCGCAAGCAGGACGGCACGTTCGTCGTCCTCGCGACCGACCTGAGCGGCACGGACTGGACCCGCACCAGCGTCTACATCCACGTCTGGGACTCCACCGACCTGCGCACCTTCACCGGCTACCGGCTGCTGAAGCTGCACGACATGACCTCCACGCACAGCTGGGCGCCGGAGGCCTTCTGGGACGCCTCACGCGGTCAGTACGGCATCCTCTACTCGTCGGTGAACAGCAGCGGCCACAACGTCATCATGGTCAGCTACACGACCGACTTCCGTACGACGACCGGCCCCCAGGTCTTCTTCGACCCCGGGTACGACGTCATCGACGGCAACCTCACCGTCGGTGTGAACGGCGTCAACTACCTCTACTTCAAGCGCGAGGGCACCCTGGTGGGCGCCCGCTCGACGAGCCTGAACCCGGGCAGCTTCACCCCGTTCAGCACGGCGGTGAACCACGGCGGCACCGAGGCCCCCACGGTGGTCAAGTCCCTGACCGCAAACACGTGGTACCTCTGGGGAGACACGTACACACCGAACGGTGTCTTCTACGTCTGGCAGACGAGCGACCTGGCTTCCGGGACCTGGACGCCCCTGGACCAGAAGCTGTACACCCAGCCCCTCAACTCCAAGCATTGCGGCATCCACCCGATCACGTCGGGCGAGTACAGCAACCTGACGGCCAAGTGGGGCACCCCCGCCTGGAACCGGCTCAAGTCGTACAACTACCCGGCGCGCTATGTCCGGCACAGCGGCTTCGCCGGCCGGATCGACGCGTACCCCTTCGACCCGTTCCCCGACTCGCAGTGGAAGCTGGTGCCGGGGCTCGCCGACTCCTCCGGCGTCTCGTTCCAGTCGGTCAACTACCCGACCCGGTATCTGCGGCACTACAACTACGCGCTGCGCCTCGACGAGAACGACGGCACGTCGACGTTCGCCGCCGACGCCACCTACTACCGGACGGCCGGGCTCGCCGACGCCGCCTGGGCGTCGTTCCGTTCGTACAACAACCCCACGCGCTACATCCGGCACGCGGACTACGCCCTGCGCATCGATCCGGTCTCCACGAGCACCGAGCGCCAGGACGCCACCTTCCAGGTCGGCCACTGAAAAGCACAGCGGGGTTGTGACGGGCACCCGTCACAACCCCGCGAGAAGGCCTGTCGTACGTCAGCCCAGACCGGCCGACTTCAGCCAGGCCTTGGCCACGTCGAGCGGGTCCTTGTTCTCCAGCTGGACCTGCGAGTCCAGGTCGAGGAGCGTCTTGGTGTCCAGCTTGGCCGAAACCGCGTCGAGCGCTTCCACGCCCTCCTGCGAGAGACCGCTCTTGTAGACGAGCGGGGTCACGTTGGCGAAGCCGAAGAGGTTCTTCGGGTCCTTCAGGACGACGAAGCCCTCCTTGGTGATGGTCGGGTCCGTGGTGAAGATGTCCGCGGCCTGCACGGTGTTCTTCGTCAGCGCCGCCTGGGTCAGCGGACCGCCCGCGTCCAACGCCTTGAACGACTTGAACTTCAGGCCGTACTCGGACTCCAGGCCCGTCAGGCCCTGGTGCCGGGTCTGGAACTCCGGCGAACCGCCGATCACCAGGTCGGGTGCGGCGTCCTTGAGGTCCTCAAGGCTCGAGTCCGCGGTCAGCTTGTACTTCTTCGCCGTCTCGGCGTTGACGCTGACGGAGTCCTTGTCCTCGGCCGGCGAGGACTCCAGCAGCGTCAGCTTGGCGTCCAGCTTGCCCTTCACCGCTGCGTTCACGGCGTCGGCCGACTTCTGCTCCGCCTTCGAGTCGAGGTAGGCGAGCAGCGACCCGTTGTACTCCGGCAGGACGGTGATGGAGCCGTTCTTGAGCAGACCGTACGTCGTCTCGCGGCTGCCGATGTTGGGCTTGTAGGTGACCTTGATGCCCTTGGCCTTCAGAGCCTCACCGTAGATGTCGGCGAGGAGGATGCTCTCGGCGAAGTTGTTGGAGCCCACGACGACGGTGTCGCCGCTCGCCCCGTCCCCGGCCAGAGGGTCGGACTTGTCGTCGGAGGAGGAACATCCCGCCAGCAGCGCCGCCGTGGCGGCGAGCGCGACGGCGGCCGCGCCGGGATGGTTCCTGAGGGACCTGCTGCGTGAAGGGGTGGAAGTCACGGTTCCCGATCTGGATTCAGGGGGGTGGGAGAGCTCTTCCACTGATCCAATCCAGCCGGTTCTCGGTCAGTCAAGACCGGTCAGGTCACCGATTGGCCTCAAAAATCGGAAGGTAACGGACAGTTGCTTCCGGCGTGAAGGCGGGACGGTTGGGGTGCAGGGGGCTGTAACGGATTCTTGACGTACAGTTCCGGTCACCGCGTTCAAACGGCGGTACTGTCCCCCGGACGAAGTCGTTCCATACCCGAACAACAACGGTCACGTGAGACCTTGCGCACCGTGCGACGCCAAGAAGGAGGCCACTCGGTGTCCACGAACGAGGAGAGCGCGCCCCGCCCGCGTCGCATACGCGATTTCGCCGACCGCTGGCCTTTCCGGCGCAAGCTCAATCTCCTCGTCCGGGTGCCGCTGGCCGTGGTCGCGCTCCTGCTCGCCTACCTCATATCCGACCAGACCGCGCAGTCGCGCGACGCGGCGGACGCCGCGCAGTTGGTGCGGGAGAGCGGAGAGGTCGCCACCCTCGTAGACCGGCTGGCCGCCGAGCACCAGCAGGCCGTCCTGCTCTCCGTACGGCATGAGTCCGCGGCCGGCCACGAGCCCTCGACCGCCGCCTACCGCACCTCGCAGTCCATGGTGAACGCCCAGGTCCAGCGGGTGCGCGACGCCTTCGAGGACCGGCTGCCGGAGACCGAGGAGCAGGCGCTCAAGGGCGTCGAGGGCCTGAGCAGCCTGCGGGACACCGTCGAGCAGGACTATCTGCCCGCCAGCAACATCGACCCCGCCTACACCCACGCCGCCCAGCTGCTGATCGACGGCCTGGGCCTGGACCGCAACCCCGATCTCGCGACCACCTTCACCGGCAATCTGCTCGACTCGCTGCTGCGCGCGGGCGCCGCCCACAGCGCCTTCGAGACCAGCGTCTTCTCCGCGTCGACCGGTGACTCCAACGCACTCCTCGAGTTCATCGGCGCGATCGGCTCCTACGAGGAGTACAGCCGTCAGGCCGAACGTTTCGCCAGGTTCGCGAGCGAGGCGCAGGCCGCCCAGCTCGCCGGGATCAAGTACACCGCGGCACAGAGCGTCATCAGCCGGCAGTACGCCGACCTCCAGATCGACCCCGGCTCCGTGCAGGCCGACTCGCCCGCGGAGATCCGTCAGTCGCTCGCGGCTGCGCTCGACTCCTACGGCGCCTACCGCGACCAGGCGAAGACACGGCTGGCGATCACCACCTCGCTCATCCACCAGATCGCCGACCAGGCGGACAGCGCCTCCGACACGGCGGCATGGCGGGCGGTCCTGCTGCTGGGGTGCGCCGTGTTCGGCTTCACCCTCTGGCTGGTGCTGGCGATGCTGGTGCGCCGCTCGGTGGTGCGCCCGGTCACGGCCCTCACGGGTGCCGCGCGGCAGGTCGCCGTCGTCGCCGAGCGGGAACTGGCACGGGTGGCCGACGACGACGCCGAGGACGACGGTCCGCCGAGGCTGCGCGAGATGCCGGTGACGGCACGCGACGAGATCGGCGAACTCGCCGAGGCGTTCAACCAGGTGCAGACCACGGCGGCCGCGCTGCTGGAGCGGCAGGTGCTCAGCCGGCGCAACGTCGCCGAGATGTTCGGCAACGTGGGCCGCCGGGTCAGCAACCTGACGACACGTCAGCTCGCGTTGATCGACGCGGTGGAGCGGGGCGAGACGGACCCCGCGCTGCTGGAGCGTCTCTACTCCATCGACCACATCGCGGTCCGGCTGCGCCGCAACGCCGACAGCCTGATGCTGCTCGCCGGTATCCACGAGGCCTACCTGGACGCCGGTCCCACCTCGCTCACCAACGTCGTACGCGCCGCGCTCGGCCAGATCGAGGGCTACCGGCGCGTGGAGCTGCGCGCGCGGACCGAGGCCGTGGTGGAGCCGGAGGTCATCGGCGACCTGACGCTGATGATGGCCGAACTCCTGGAGAACGCGGTGTCGTTCTCGCCGGAGGGCAGTCCGGTGGAGGTGGCGGTGTCGGCCGCCGGGGACGACGCGGTGATCGTCGTCGCCGACCACGGCCTGGGCATGAGCCCCGAGCGGCTCGACGAGGAGAACGCCCGTCTGATCCGCCGTGAGCGGCTGGACGTCGTACCGACGAAGGTGCTGGGCCTGTTCGTGGTCGGCACCCTGGCGCGCCGCTGGGAGATCGCGGTCACGCTGTCGCGGACGCCGGGCGGCGGTGTGACGGCCGAGGTGACGGTGCCGGCGTCGCTGCTGGTCACAGGGAGCACCACGGGGTCCACGACGACGGCGGCGCTGGCCGCGATCGCCGGCCGTTCGGGGACGCCGGGGGCGGACGACAGTGCCCATGCCGCCGGGGCCACCGGCCCGGTGCCGTCGCCCGCCGCGCAGGAGGACGCCGTAGGGGCGGACGAGGACGGGCTGCGGTCGCTCCCGCGCCGGGTCGCACAGCGCGGGTCCGCGTCGGACGCGCAGCCGCAGGCCCCCGAGGTCCACGCCCGCGACTCGTCCCCCGCAGACCCCGCCCCCGCAGACCACTCCCGGGCCGACCGGCCGGCGCCGTCGACCGCGACCCGGCCCGCCGGGAAGCCCACCGTTCCCGCGGCCACCGATGAGGCTCCCGCAGCCCGTCCCCTGCGTCGCCGTGTCCGTGGTGCGACCCTGCGCACGCCCCACGCCGCCGAACGGCAGGCGGTTGCGCCGCAGAGCGTGCCGGCCCTCGACGCGGAGGCGGTGCGGGCGGCGCTCGACGAATTCGAGGCGGCTGTGGAACGCGCACACCGCGACAGCCGACCCGGCGACGGAGAACGGTCCGCCGCACCCGCGACCCCCCACTCGCACGACCAGAACGACCTCCCGGAAGGAGCGCAGCAGTGAGCACGTCGACAGGTGGCACCCCGGCGGAAAGCGCCACGCCGGCCGAACTGAAGGCCGCCGCAGCCGACTTCACCTGGCTGCTCAACCGCTTCGCGACCGAGACCGCGGGCGTCGTGGACGCCATCGCCGTCTCGTCCGACGGACTGCTCATCGCCGTGTCCGAGCTGCGTGAGCAGGCCGACTCCGAGCGGCTCGCCGCCATCGTCTCCGGCATCACCAGCCTCGCCGCCGGAGCCTCCGGCAACTACGGCCTCGGCGGCCTGAACAAGGTCATCATCGACCTGGACGGCGGCCATGTCCTGGTCTCCGCGATCGGCAGCGGCGCCGTGCTCGGCGTGGTCACCGACAAGGAGGCCAAGCTGGGCAACATCGCCTACGAGATGACCGTGTTCGCCAACCGCGCCGGTAGCGCGCTCAGCCCGCAGCTCGTGCTGGAGCTGAAGAACAGCGTCGGCGCCACGTCGGGTCGCTGACCCGGGAACGGACATGGCCATGGCGGACGGCACTCCACCATCGGAACCGAGCGGCCCGGACCCGGTCGGCTTCGCGTCCGCCGTACGGCCGTTTTTGCTCACCGCCGGCCGGGTGGCGGACGGCGGCGACGGCCCGTCGCTGCCCGTCGAGACCCAGGTGGTGGCCACGGCCGAGGGGATCGACGCGCTCGACCGGCTCTCCTTCGAGCAGCGCGACATCGTCGCCGTGTGCCGGCTGCCGCAGTCCCTCGCGGAGGTCGCGGCCCGGCTGCGGCTGCACCTGAACGTGGTGCGCGTCCTCGCCGAGGACCTGCGCGCCGCCGGCCAGTTGACGGTGCACGTGCCCGACTCCGGCGTCGTCCAAGACGCATCCGTCCTGCGCAGGGTCATCGACGGCCTGCGCGCCATCCCCGACGCACAAGGGATACTCAGTGACAGCGACTGAACCGGCGACCGTACGACCGCCGTTGCCGGTCAAGATGGTGATCTCGGGTGGCTTCGGCGTGGGCAAGACCACCGCCGTGGGCTCGATATCGGAGATCGAGCCGCTGACCACCGAGGCCGCCATCACCGAGGTCGCGGCGGGCGTGGACGACCTCACGCACACCCCGCGCAAGACCACGACCACCGTGGCCATGGACTTCGGCTGCCTCACCATCGACCCGACGCTGAAGCTGTATCTGTTCGGCACGCCCGGCCAGGAGCGGTTCGGGTTCATGTGGGACGACATCGTGGAGGGCGCGGTCGGCGGCCTCGTCATCGTCGACACCCGGCGCCTGGACGACTGCTACGCCGCCGTCGACTACTTCGAGCACAAGGGAATCCCCTTCGCGGTGGCCGCCAACGCCTTCGACGGCGAGGTCGAGCACACCCTGGAGGAGATCCGCTGGGCCCTCGACGTCACCGAGGGCGTCCCGGTCGTCGTCTTCGACGCCCGGGAACGCGGCTCGGTACGGGACGCGCTGCTGGTCGTACTGGAACTGGCGCTGGCCCGTACGGAGGGCTGATTCAGGTGCGGTTCCAGCAGCGCCGCCAGGGGCGCGGGGAACTGCGCGACCAGCCCCGACGAGCCCGCAGACGCCGTACGACACACTGCGGCACCCTCAACGGCGCACTCAGACCCGCCCTCGCACCCCCGGCGACACCGCGTACCGCCCCGCCGCCCAGAACACCCCCAGCGTCACCAGTGCCAGCCCCGCCACCAGGGTGGCGCCGCCGACGACCTTCTCGTAGTCGCGCTGGTAGAGCCCATCGACGATGTACCTACCGAGCCCGCCCAGGGCGACGTACGCGGCGATGGTGGCCGTCGAGACGATCTGAATGGCCGCGGAGCGCAGGCCGCTGAGGATCAGGGGGAGCGCCGCCGGGACCTCGACCTGGAAGAGGACTCCGAACTCGCTCATGCCCATGCCTCGCGCGGCGTCCACCGGGGACGGGTCGACGGAGCGCATCGCCTCGTAGGTGGTGACCAGGATCGGCGGGACGGCGAGGACGACCAGCGGGGTCATCACGTTCACCATGCCGAAGCCGACCAGCAGGGTCATCAGCACCAGCAGGCCGAAGGTGGGCAGGGCCCGCCCGGCGACCGCGATGAAGGCGAGGGCGTTGCCGCCGCGTCCGTAGTGGCCGGTGACCAGGCCGACCGGCAGGGCGATCAGGGCGGCGATGCCGAGCGCCTGGAGGGTGTACTGGATGTGCTCGCCCAGGCGGGTGGGGATGCTGTCGTAGCCCTGCCAGTGCGCGCTGTCGCGGAAGAAGTCACTGATGAAGCTGAGCAGGTTCACCGGGCTGCGTCCTCCAGGGCTGCGGCGGCCGGATCGGGCCGGTCGGCCTTCGGTTTCGTGCGCGCCCGGCGCGGCATCCAGGGCGTCAGCAGCAGGCGTACGGCGACCAGCAGACCGTCGGCGAGGATCGCGAGGACGGCCATGGTGAGCACGGCGTTCATCGCGAGCTCGGGCCGGTTGTAGATGTTGGCGTCGTTGATCAGATTGCCGAGCGCGCCCTGGTTGCCGATCAGGGCGCCGACGCTGACGAGGCTGATGCTGGACACCGTCGCCACCCGCAGCCCGGCGATGATCGCGGGTACGGCGATCGGCAACTGCACCTGGACGTAACGGCGTACGGGACCGAAGCCCATGGCCGTCGCGGCGGCGAGGGTCTCCTGCGGGACCGAGCGGACGCCGTCGACGATCGCCGGGACCAGGACGACGAGGCTGTAGACGGTGAGCGGGATCATCACCGTGAGCTCGGTCTGGCCGGTGTAGTCGATGAGGAGGACGAAGAAGGCCAGCGAGGGGACGGCGTACAGCACGGTCGTCACCCACAGCACCGGCGGGTACAGCCAGCGGAACCGCACGCACAGCTGGGCCAGCGGCAGCGAGACCACCAGTCCGGCCAGCACCGGCAGCAGGGCCTCGCGCAGATGCAGCCCGATCAGGCCGAGCCAGCTGTGCTGGAGGTCGCTGGGTATGTCGAAGAAGCGGTCCCAGTTCATCCGGCGACCTTCACGTCCGTACGGCCCTCAGGGCGTCCGCCGTCCCCGTGCCCCTCGGCGTGCGCGCCGCGGATGGCCTCGCCGATGGTCTGCTGCGAGACGACGCCGGCGGCCCGGCCGTCGGCGTCCACGGCCACGGCCCATCCGGTGGGCGAGAGCACGGCACAGTCGAGGGCCGCCCGCAGCGAGTCGGTACCGGCGACGAACGGCCGCCCGTACGACAGCAGTCGGCCCGTCTCGATCTCGCCCGCGACCAGTTCCCGTGGCTCGCTCCAGCCGAGGGGCTTGCCGTCCGGGTCGGTGACGAGGAGATAGGGGACGTCGCCCGCGCTCGCGTCCGTCATCTGCTCGGCGGTGGCGTCCACGGCGACGATCGGCTCGGTCAGCAGCTCCAGTCCGGCGGAGGCGAAGAAGGACAGCCGCCGGATGCCGCGGTCGGCGCCGAGGAAGTCCTCCACGAACGCGTCGGCGGGGTGGGAGAGCAGCTCGGCGGGCGGGGCGAACTGGGCGAGGTGACCGCCGGTTCGCATCACCGCGACCATCGTGCCGAGCTTGACGGCCTCGTCGATGTCATGGGTGACGAAGACGATGGTCTTGCCCAGCTCCTCCTGGATGCGCAGGAGTTCGTCCTGGAGTCCCTTGCGGACCACGGGGTCGACGGCCGAGAACGGCTCGTCCATCAGCAGCACCGGCGGATCCGCCGCGAGCGCGCGTGCCACGCCGACGCGCTGCTGCTGACCGCCGGAGAGCTGGTACGGGTACCGCTTGGCGAGCGCCCCGTCCAGGCCCACCCGCTCCATCAGCTCCCGCGCCCGTGCCCGCGACTTCTCCTTGCCCCAGCCCAGCATCCGGGGCACGGTGGCGATGTTGTCGAGGATCGTGCGGTGCTGGAAGAGACCGGCGTTCTGGATGACGTATCCCATGGACCGGCGCAGGGTGTTGACGGGCTGCTGCTGGATGTCCACGCCGTCGAGGAGGATCGTGCCCTCGCTGGGCTCGACCATCCGGTTGATCATCCGCAACGTGGTCGTCTTGCCACAGCCCGAGGGCCCCACGAGAACGGTGATGGAGCGGTCGGGTATCTCCAACGAGAGTTGGTCGACCGCCACCGTGCCGTCCGGGTACCGCTTGGTGACTGAATCTATCCGTATCAAAACGCCGAATACCCTTCGGGTCTGGCAGATTTCGCCCGCTTTCGACCACGGGCCCGGGCCGTTGACGCCCGAGTCTAGACCGCTTGTGTTGCGGGGCTCCTGTCGGTGTGTGACGCGTACACCGGGACCGACCTGTGGGTCCGTCGATTCTCAGCCGGTCCGCAGGGCGGCGAAGGAACGGCCGTGGGTCGTCCACAGTTCGGCGGCACTCCAGCCGGCGCGTTCCGCGTACCGCAGCAGGGCGGGGGTGCCGAGGCGGGCCCAGGGGAAGGGGGTGCCGGTGGTGCCGCGGGCGTCGGTGACATGGACCCGGACACGCTCGTCGAGGTCCGGTCCGGGCACCGTCTCGGCGATCAACAGGCCGCCGGGGGCGAGGAGTTGGGCCATCCGGGCGAGCAGGGTCGCAGGGTCGCCGCCGATGCCGACATTGCCGTCGATCAGCAGCGCGGTGCCCCAGCGGCCCTCGCCGGGGAGCGGTTCGAAGACGGAGCGACGCAGCGCCGGTCCCCCGAGCCGCTGGGTGCGGGCCACGGCCGCCGCGCTGACGTCGACGCCGAGCACCCGTCGCCCCTGCCGGCCGAGCTCCGCCACGAGCCGCCCCGGCCCGCACCCGACGTCGAGCACCACGCCCTCGCAGCGCCGCAGCACCTCCAGATCGGCGGCGTCGGCGTCCGCACACCAGCGCTCCACCTCCAGCGGCAGCAGCCAGCCGTCGGTCCGGCGCAGGAACAGCGGCCCATGGCCGGTGCGCAGGGCGTGGGAGTAGGGGTCGGCGGACCAGGTGCGGTCGGTCGTGGGGCGGGTGCCGGAGGGGCGGAGGCCGGTGCCGACCGGTGCCGCTGGACGAGTGCCGGAGTCCAGCGGGCCCGCCTGGCGGGCGATCAGCGCCGCCGTCAGCTCCCGCAGCCCGCTCATCGTTGCGCCGCCGGGGCCAGGGACGCCAGGGCCTTCGCGAAGCGTCCGCCCGGTGCCACCCCGGCGACCAGATCGGCGTCGTACGCCGTGTCGACGTCTCTCAGGCGCGGCAGGTCCCGCACCCGCAGATCCGCGAGCCGGGCCCGCTGTACGGCGCCGGTCCGCGCCGTCGACATCGGGACGCCCCGCAGGCGGGCCGGGTCGGGTTCGGCCAGGCCCAGCGCCCAGAAGCCGCCGTCCTCGGCGGGGCCGAAGCAGGCGTCGCACCCGGCCCAGTCCACCGTCAGCAGCTCCGGCGTCACCTGCGGGGTGTCCATGCCGATGAGCAGCGTCGGGCCGTCGCAGCCCGCGAACGCCTCGGCCAGCCGTTCGTCGAGGCCGCCCCCGCACTGCGGTACGACCTCGAAGCCGGCCGGCAGCCAGGGGCCCGGCGTCCCCTCCAGCACCAGCACCCGGCGCCGCGCGGGTGTCCGGGCCACGACGTCCAGCGTGTCCGCGAGGGACGCCTCGGCGAGCGTGGCCGCCTCCTCGGGCGTGAAGGGCGGCGTCAGTCTGGTCTTCACCCGGCCCGGCCGGGGCTCCTTGGCGATGACAAGAAGCGTGGTCACGGGCGGGTTCCCTTCCGCGCGGGGGTGACCGGCCGGGCACCCGGGCGACCGGCGAGCTCCGTACGAGGGGCGCCGCCCCCGCCCTCGGCCAGCACCCGGCTCATGTCGCGCACCGCCTGCCACGTCCCCCGCCAGGTGCCCGTCACCTTCGACGCGCCGGTGCGGGGCAGATACGGCACCTCGTACTCGGCGATGCGCCAGCCCGCGTCCGCGGCGCGGACGACCATCTGGAGCGGGTAGCCGCTGCGCCGGTCCGTCAGTTCGAGGGCGAGCAGGGGCTCGCGGCGGGCGGCGCGCAGCGGGCCGAGGTCGTGCAGGCGCAGACCGGTGCGGCGGCGGAGGAGGCGGGTGAGGGCGAGGTTGCCGGCTCGGGCGTGCGGCGGCCATGCGGCACGGGTGCCGGGTCGTCGCCGGCCCAGGACCAGGTCGGCCTCGCCCGCGGCGATCCGCCGGACGAAGGGCACCAGATCGCCGGGGTCGAGTGTGGCGTCGCAGTCGCAGAAGCAGACGATGTCGGCCGTCGCGGCGGTCAGTCCCGCGTGGCAGGCGGCGCCGAACCCGCGCCGCTCCTCATGGACGACGGTCGCCCCGAGCGCGGTTGCGACGGCGGCCGAACCGTCCGTGGAGCCGTTGTCCACCACGAGCGCCCGCCAGCCGGGCGGGATGCGTTCCAGCACCCAGGGCAGTGCCTCGGCCTCGTCGAGACAGGGAAGCACGACGTCGACGGACGCCGTGAACGGTGCGTTCGTATCTGCGGATGGGGTCGTCACGGCTTTCACCCTACGAACGAGGAACGGACATATCGGTCCATGGCTCCTTACGAAACACGGACGTCGGGAGCCGGCCGCCGCACACGCGCGCGCGGGGTGCGAGGCTGGCGGCATGGAGCAGCAGCAACAGCCGTACCCGCAGGCAGGTGCCCGGGTCCTGGTCGTCGACGACGACCCCACCGTCGCCGAGGTCGTCTCCGGTTACCTCGACCGCGCCGGCTACGTCGTGGACCGGGCCGGCGACGGCCCCGACGCCCTCGCCCGCGCCGCCGCGCACCGGCCGGACCTCGTCGTCCTGGACCTGATGCTGCCCGGCATGGACGGCCTGGAGGTGTGCCGGCGGATCCGCGGCGAGGCCCCCGTCCCGGTCATCATGCTCACCGCGCGCGGCGACGAGGACGACCGCATCCTCGGCCTGGAGGTCGGCGCCGACGACTACGTCACCAAGCCCTTCAGCCCGCGTGAACTCGTCCTGCGCGTCCAGTCGGTACTGCGCCGCACCCTCCCCGCTCGCGCGGGCGGCACTCCCGTGGCCCACCCGGCGGGCACGCTCCGCGCGGCCGGGCTCTCGGTCGACCCGGCGGCCCGCCGCGCCCTCAAGGACGATGCCGAACTCGCCCTCACCATCCGTGAGTTCGACCTCCTCGCCTTCTTCCTGCGCCACCCCGGGCGGGCCTTCAGCCGCGAAGACCTGATGCGTGAGGTGTGGGGCTGGGACTTCGGCGATCTGTCGACCGTGACGGTCCATGTCCGCCGCCTGCGCGGAAAGGTCGAGGACGACCCGGCCAGGCCGCGGCTGATCCAGACCGTGTGGGGCGTCGGCTACCGCTTCGACAGCGCCGGCCCCTCCCCCGACCCGGAGGCCTGACCGTGCGCGACACCCTCCTCATCGCCCTCTTCGCCTTCCTCGGCGCCGCCGCGGCGGGCGTACTCGGCGCGTGCGCGCTGCTGATGATCCGGCGCCGCTCACTGATCGCGCACCTCACCGTGGTCGCGGGCGTCGGTGTCACCGCCATGCTCGCGGGCACGCTCGCGGTCGCCCAGGCGATGTTCCTGTCCGGGCACGACCTGAGCGTCGTCACGACCGTCGTCGCCATGGCCGCCGTGGTCTCCCTGGCCACCGCCCTGCTGCTCGGCCGCTGGGTCGTCGCCCGCAGCCACGCCATCGCGCTCGCCGCCCGTTCCTTCGGTGACGGCGGCGGCTTCACCTCGCCCGACGGCCCCGCCACCGCCGAACTCTCGGCACTGAGCCGCGAGTTGGAGGCGACCAGCGTGAAACTCGCCGAGTCCCGCGAGCGCGAGCGGGCCCTGGAGACCTCCCGGCGCGAACTCGTCGCCTGGATCTCCCACGATCTGCGCACCCCACTGGCCGGCCTGCGCGCGATGGCGGAGGCCCTGGAGGACGGGGTGGCCGCCGACCCGGACCGCTACCTCAAGCAGATCCGTATGGAGGTCGAGCGCCTCAACGGCATGGTCGGCGACCTGTTCGAGCTCTCCCGCATACACGCCGGCACCCTCACGCTCTCGCTCGCCCGGATGTCCCTGTACGACCTCGTCGGCGACGCCCTCTCGGGAGCGGACGCGCTGGCCCGCGAGCACGGCGTCCGGCTGGTCGGCGAACGGGTCGAGGGGGTGCCGGTGGAGGTGGACGGCAGGGAGATGAGCCGCGTCCTGGGCAACCTGCTGGTCAACGCCATCCGGCGGACCCCGGCCGACGGCACGGTCGCCGTGGCCGCCGAACGCTCGCCCGACGGTGTGGTGCTGTCCGTGACCGACAGCTGCGGAGGCATTCCCGAGGAGGACCTCCCCCGCGTCTTCGACACCGGCTGGCGCGGTACGCACGCCCGTACACCCCCGGCGGGCGCCGGGCTCGGCCTCGCCATCGTGCGGGGCATCGTGGAGGCGCACCAGGGGCGGGCCACCGTACGCAACGTTCCCGGCGGCTGCCGCTTCGAGGTGGTGCTGCCCGCCGCCGCTTCCTGAACGCGGGCAGCACCACCGATCCCGGGCACACTACGCCGTTCGCATGCCGGCTTCGGCGAACTCCCGCATTCCCTCCTCGAAGCCGACCTCCGCCTTCCACCCCGACTCCGCCCGCAGCCGCGAGGAGTCGGCCGTGATGTGCCGTACGTCGCCGAGCCGGTACTCGCCGGTCACGACCGGCTCCGGGCCGCCGTACGCCGCCGCGAGCGCGTGGGCCATCTCGCCGACGGTGTGCAGGTCGCCGCTGCCGGTGTTGTACGCGGTGAGCGCGCCCTGCGCCACGACCGTCGAACTCGCCCCGAGCGCCGCCACGTTGGCGGCGGCCACGTCCCGTACATGGACGAAGTCCCGCCGCTGGCGCCCGTCCTCGAAGACCCGCGGCGCCTCACCCCGTGCCAGGGCCGAGCGGAAGAAGGAGGCGACGCCGGCGTAGGGGGTGTCGCGGGGCATGCCCGGCCCGTACACGTTGTGGTAGCGCAGCGACACCGCGGTGCCGCCGGTCGCACGCGCCCATGCCGCCGCGAGGTGTTCCTGGGCGAGCTTGGTCGTCGCGTAGACGTTGCGCGGATCGGCCGGGGCGTCCTCCGCGACCAGTCCGGGCGAGAGGTCGGCGCCGCACTGCGGGCAGGGCGGCTCGAACCGGCCCGCCTCCAGATCGGCGACGGCACGCGGGCCCGGCCGTACGACGCCGTGCCGCTCGCACCGGTAGCGCCCCTCCCCGTACACCACCATCGACCCGGCCAGCACCAGCCGCCGTACACCCGACTCCGCCATCGCGGTGAGCAGCACGGCCGTGCCGAGGTCGTTGCGGGAGACGTACTCCGCGGCATCGGAGAAACCGGCACCGAGTCCGACCATCGCGGCCTGGTGGCACACGGCGTCGACACCGGTCAGGGCCTGGCGGACGGCGGCGGCGTGCCGTACGTCCGACTCGGGGTCGGCGCGGATGTCGTACACGACGGGTTCGTGCCCGTGCGCGGCGAGCGCCTCGACGACATGGGATCCGATGAAGCCGGCACCGCCGGTGACCAGTACGCGCATGCGTTCACGCTAGGGCCGCGAGGGGGCGTTGAGGCCGCTCGCCGCCGGACACGTCATGGGTTCGTAAGGGCTCCGGCCACCAGCGGGATCGTCAGCGTGAACACGGTCGCCCCCGGCTCGCTCGTCAGGTCGATCCGGCCGCCGTGGGCCCGGACCAGCGACTGCGCGACCGCGAGCCCCAGTCCGCTGCCGCCCCGGTCCCGGCTGCGGGCCTTGTCGACGCGGTAGAAGCGGTCGAAGACGCGCTCCCGGTCGGCCGCCGGGATGCCGGGACCGGCGTCGGCGATCCGGACCTGGGCGGTGTCGTTGGCCACCGGCACCGCCACGGACACCGTGGTGCCGGCCGGGGTGTGCATCGCCGCGTTGGTCAGGAGGTTGTCGAGGACCTGGCGGATGCGCTGGGGGTCCAGGCGCAGCTTCAGGGAGCCGGGTCCGGGGGCCACCGTCAGGGGATGGTCGCCGTGCGTGACCCGGAACGCGTCCGCCGCCTGCTCGACCAGTTCGACCAGGTCCGCCTCCTGCGGGCGCAGAGGCGTCTCGACCTCGGCGGCGTCCAGCCGGGCGAGCAGCAGCAGGTCGTCCAGGAGGAACCCCATGCGCGCGGCCTCGGCGCGCAGGCGGGCCAGGTGCTTGTCGCGTTCCTCGGGGGCGTTGGCGGCGGCGTACTGGAAGAGGTCCGCGTACCCGCGGACCGACATCAGCGGCGTCCGCAGCTCGTGCGAGGCGTCCGCCACGAAGCGGCGCAGCCGCTGTTCCGCCTCCGCGCGCACCGCGAGGGAGTCGTCGATGTGCTCCAGCATCGTGTTGAACGCGGTGCGCAGCTCCTCCACCTCGGGCCCGCCGCCGCGCCCGTCGTGCCGTACCGGCAGGCGCCCCGAGTCGGTCAGGTCGTGCGAGGTGATGCCGCGGGCGGTGTGCGCCATCTCGCTGAGCGGCTTCAGGCCCCGCCGCAGCATCCCCCGACCCAGCACCACGAGGGCCAGCAGCGCGAGCCCGAAGGTGACGGCCTGGATGGTGACCAGCTGGCCGACGGTGTCCTCGATGTCGTCCATGGGCGCGGCGCTGACCAGCACCACACCGGGCTCGACCTCGCAGGCCCGCAGCCGGTACTCGCCCTTGTCCCTCAGGTGCTCGGTGCGCAGGACCTCGGTGTTCGCACCTGCCTGCTCCCGTGCCAGGGAGGTGAAGTGGTCGACGTCCGCCGGCAGGTCGGCGGGGTCCTCGGGCCTGCGCAGCACGGGCTTGCCGTCGGCCACGTCGTACACGGCGTAGTACCAGCTGTAGTACTTCTTGCCGGAGAGCGTGCCGTAGTCCGCGATGGATTTGGACTGGGCGACCTGGCCATGCGCCAGCTGTGTGTCGAGCTGGGCGGACAGATAGTCGCGCATGTACGTCGTCAGTGCGGTGCCGACGACCGCGAACACCACCAGCGACAGCACCCCGAGACCCAGCGCCAGCCGGGTCCCGAGCCGCATCCCGCGATACGCCCGACGCAGCCGCCCGGTCACTCGGCCGCCTGCCGGATCACGTACCCGAAGCCGCGCACGGTGTGGATCAAGGGGGCGCCGCTGTCGTCGAGCTTGCGGCGCAGCCTGCTGACGACCAGCTCGACGACGTTCGAGCGGCCGCCGAAGCCGTACTCCCAGACATGGTCGAGGATCTGCGCCTTGGTGAGCACGGTGGGCGACTTGCGCATCAGATAGCGCAGCACCTCGTACTCGGTCGGCGTAAGCGTGAGCAGTTTTTCGCCGCGGCGGACCTCTCGGGTGTCCTCGTCCATCGTCAGGTCGGAGACCCGCAGGACGGATCGCTGGAACGCGGGGCCCGCGCTGCGCCGCAGCACGGTGCGCAGGCGGGCCATCAGCTCCTCCACCGCGAACGGCTTGACGAGGTAGTCGTCACCGCCCCGGGTCAGCCCGGCCACCCGGTCGGCCACCCCGTCGCGGGCGGTGAGGAACACCACGGGCACCATCGCGCCGGCGGCACGCAGCCGGTCCAGGACGCCGAAGCCGTCCACATCGGGCAGCATCAGGTCCAGCACCACGATGTCCGGATGGAACTCGGCGGCCAGCCGCAGCGCCTCCTCGCCGGAGTTCGCGGTGACCGCCTCCCAGCCCTCGTAGCGGGCGACCGTCGCGACGAGGTCGGCGATGGGCGGGTCGTCGTCCACGACCAGCAGGCGTACTTTCTCCACCCGTTCATAGTGCGGCACCGGCGGCCGGTCCTCAGGGGCGGGTGCGCGGCCGCGACCACATCGATAATCAGCTGATAGAAGTACGACAGCTTTTCGACAGCTCCGGCCGGACAAGCTCGGTATCCACAGACGAGATCAAGGAGCTGTCACCGTGACGACCGTCCAATCGCCCCCTGCGCCCCCCACGGCGGTACGCCCCAGGGTGGTCGCCCGCACGGGCCTGTACGCCGTGCTGGCCGCGAACGTGGCCGTGGTGCTCTACTTCTTCTCCGCCGCCGGCTTCGCCTCGAACGCGCTCATCGTGATCGGCCGCCTCACCGGCCTGCTCGGCGCGCTGCTCATGGCCTTCCAGCTGCTGCTGGTGGCCCGGCTGCCCTGGCTCGACCGCCGGATCGGCATGGACCGGCTGACGTCCTGGCACCGCTGGACCGGCTTCAGCGTCCTGTGGGCCCTTCTCGCGCACGCCGTCTTCATCGTCTTCGGCTACGCCGAGTCGTCCTCCCTGGACCCGGTGAACCAGCTGATCGACCTCGCCGAGGCGGTCGAGGGCGTGCTGCGCGCCGTCGTCGCGCTGGGGATCATCATCGTGATCGGCGTGGTGTCGGCCCGGTTCGCGCGGCGCCGGCTGGCGTACGAGACGTGGCACTTCATCCATCTGTACACCTACGTCGCGGTGGTCCTGGCGTTCACCCACCAGGTCGCGGTCGGTACGTCCTTCACGTCGTCGTCCGCCGCCACGGCGTACTGGTACGGCGTGTGGGGTGTGGCCCTCGCCTCGGTGTTCGCCGGCCGTCTGGTCCTCCCGCTGTGGCGGAACTGGCGCCACCAGTTCCGTGTCTCGGCGGTGGTCCCCGAGTCCCACAACGTCGTCTCGATCTACATCACCGGCCGCGACCTGGACAAGCTGCCCGCGCGGGCCGGTCAGTTCTTCCTGTGGCGCTTCCTGACGAAGGACCGCTGGTGGCAGGCGAACCCGTTCTCCCTGTCGGCCGCGCCCGACGGCAGGCACCTGCGGCTGACCGCCAAGGCGGCCGGCGACGGCTCTGCGGCGCTGCGGCACCTCAAGGCCGGCACACGTGTCTTCGCCGAGGGCCCTTACGGCGCCTTCACCGCGCTGCACCGCACCCGGCCGGAGGCCGTGCTGATCGCCGGCGGCGTCGGAGTGACCCCGATCCGGGCACTGCTGGAGGAGCTGCACGGCCACGCCGTCGTGATCTACCGGGTCGCCACGGACCAGGACGCGGTCCTGTACGGCGAGCTGGTCGAACTCGCCCACGCCAAGGGCGCCGAGCTGCACCTGGTGACCGGCCCGGTCACGCCGGACAAGCTGGCCCCGGCCGAGCTGACGCGGCTGGTCCCGGACATCAACGACCGGGACGTCTTCCTGTGCGGGCCGCCGCCCATGATGAACGCGGTGATCGGCAGCCTGCGCGAGCTGGGCGTGCCCAAGGAGCAGGTCCACTTCGAGCGTTTCAGCCTGGCCGGCTGAGAAGGACAGGGAAGACATCGTGAAGCGAGCAATACCTGTCCTGGTCCTCAGCATCGCGGGCCTGATCCCGGTGTGGCGGTACGAGCCGTCCCTCGGCACGGAGACCGCCAGTCCCGCCCCGACACCGTCCGCGTCCTCCTCCGCCGCGTCGGGGTCGGACTCGGGCAGCACGGTCGTCAAGGGCTCGATCGTGCAGACGGACAAGGGTCCCGTGCAGGTCGAGGTGACCTTCGAGGGCACCAGGATCGCGTCGGTGAGGATGCTCCAGCAGCCGAACCACCCCCAGACGACGGCCGCCGTACCGAAGCTGATCGCGGAATCCCTGGAAGCCCAGAGCGCCGACATCGACACGGTCTCCGGCGCCACGATCACCAGCGACGGCTACAAGGAATCGCTCCAGGCCGCGATCGACGCGAGCGCGGAGTCGGCCGCTGCCTCGCCCTCGGCGTCCGCCGCCTCGGAAACGGTCGACGGCTCGACCGTGCAGACCGACAAGGGCCCTGTACAGGTGCAGGCGACCTTCGAGGGCGAGAAGATCGCGTCGGTGAAGATGCTCCAGCAGCCGAACCACCCTCAGACCACGGCGGCGGTCCCGCAGCTCATCGCGGAAACCCTGGAAGCCCAGAGCGCCGACATCGACACGGTGTCGGGCGCCACGATCACCAGCGACGGCTACAAGGAGTCCCTCCAGGCCGCGATCGACGCGAAGGGCTGATCATGCACCGAGTCGAACACGTCATGGGGTTCCCGGTCTCCCTGCGGGTCGACGACGAGCACGTGGGAGACGAGTCCGCGGACGTCGTGTTCGCGTGGCTGCGCGAGGTCGATGCCCGGTTCAGCCCGTTCAAGGCGGAGAGTGAGGTCTGCCGGCTGGACCGGGGGGAGATCGCGCGGGCGGACGTCAGCGCCCACCTCGACGAGGTGCTGGCGCTGTGCGAGGAGTACCGGGTCGCCACCGGCGGCGCCTTCGACGTACGGCTCCCCGGGCGTGGACTCGACCCGTGCGCGGTGGTGAAGGGCTGGTCGGTGCAGCGGGCGGCCGAGTTGCTGAGGGCGGCGGGCGCGAGCCGCTTCGTCCTCAACGCCGGTGGTGACGTGGTCGCCGCCGGCGGGCCCTGGCGGGTGGGGGTACGGCACCCCGAGCAGGCCGACAAGCTGTGCACAGTTGCCGAGCTGACCGACGGCGCGATCGCGACGTCCGCCCGCTACGAGCGCGGCGACCACATCATCGACGGCCGCACCGGGCGCCCGGCGACGGGTCTGCTGTCCCTGTCCGTCGTGGCGTCCTCCCTGACGCTGGCGGACACGGTGGCGACGGCCGCGTTCGCGATGGGCAGGGAGGGCGTCGAGTGGGCGGCCTCCCGGGAGGGCTGCGAGGTGTTCGCGGTGGACGCCGGGCAGGGAGTCCTGCGTACCGAAGGCTTTCCGGCGGTGTCCGCGGCGCCGGCTCGGGCGGCGTGACGGGTCAGACGCGGGGCAGATGGCGGCTCAAGAGGTCGCGCAGCCGCTCCGCGTCCTGCTCGGAGTGCAGCCCTCGCTTGGGCAGTACCCCCATGAGCAGGATGCCCGGGTCGCGGCCAAGCAGAGCCACGTGGTCGCGGGTCTCGCGGTAACCGCGAAAAGCGGACCAGCGCAGCACGAGGGTCGTGTGCACGGTGTCGATCGCGATCCCCGTCTCGCCCACGGACGTTCGGTGCTCACCCTGCCAGGAGACGGCGCGCAGCACCTGCTGGGCCTGGAGGTGCGGGATCGACCAGATCAGGGCGGCGCAGAAGACGGTGAGCACCCCTGACAGCACGGAGCTCTTCGGCGCGATCACCAGCAGCACGGCGGCGGCCCCGAACAGCCCCGTGAAGCCCCACCGGACCACATGCATGCGCTTGCGGCGCTCACGCACCAGGATGCCCGCGAGTATGTCGGCGCGGGTTGGTTGGTAGACCAGTTCGACCATGTCCTCGTTCCTCACGCCAATCCCTTCGGCAGTGTGACGGTCCCGTCGTACGTTCCCACAGTCCGCTCGGACAACTCCTGCTCGTACCGGATGCGTTGTCCGTCGTAGGGGATCAGGAAGGTGCACTTGAAGGTGTGAGTGGTGACGCGGTACGTGGCGGCGTCGAGGACGAGCGTCTCCTCGACACCCTCGACGGCGATCTCATTCTCGGGTGCACCGACCCCGGCTGTGCGCAACTGCCGCAGGGTCGGGGCGAGTTCGCGCAAGGCCTTCTGTACGACGTCCCTGTCCCGAACTCCGGTCAGTGGGGCGGTCGTCGTGCGGGTGCGCAGTTCGACTCGGCCGTCCGGCGTGGCCAGGGTGACCTCGTCGCCGTATCCACTGAACGCGTGGAGGGCGGCGAGGGGGTCCTCCACCCGGTCCGCGAACTCCGGGTCGGTGACGGGCCCGTGTTCCCAGGCGGCCGTGCCCTTCTTCACGTAGGCCGTCCCGTCGGCGACGTAGATCTCCTCGGGCTTGCTCACGCCCTTGCTGAGGGTGCTGCCGGTGGAGTGCAGTGCCCATGCGTCGCCCGTGGTCCTGCGCACGGTGGCCGTGTAGGTCGCGGCGTTCTCCTGGCCCCGCAGGACCAGCCCCTCGCGGCCCTTCACCGTGAACGTCCAGCCCTTGTGCCCTGCCATCGCCTCCTCGGCGCGGGCGAGGAACTCGGTGGTGGTGCGGGGCTGGGGGTCGGCGGGGGCGGCCTGACGGCTCGGGGTGGTGGGCTGTGCGGACCCCACGGGCTTCCCCTCGTCCGTGGAGCCCGCACAGCCGGTCAGCGCGGCGGCGAGCAGCACCGCCGGCACGGCAGATGTTCTTCTCACGCGACGACTCTCCTGGCCCGACCGTGCAGAGTCAGATAGAAGGTCTGGAGGGATTCTGCGGGTCCGCCGAGTTCGAAGCGGTTGCGGACCTTTCCGAGCGGGTTCCAGACCCGGCCGTCCGGCATCCGTACGCCGACCGCCTGCCCGAAGTAGTCGCGCTGGTCGGCGTCGAAGTCCACCCACACCGCGCCCGCGCGACGCACGAGCACCTCACCGACGTAGGCGCCGAGCCCGAACAGCGTGTCCCGTACCTGCTCGCGTCCGGTACCGCCCTTGCGCAACCCGTCGATCAGGAAGTCCACGACGCGCAGGCTGGCCACGGAGTAGTCCAGCGGCAACCGGTTGCGGGCGGTGACTCGGGCGACGAACTCCGCCGCACACGACCGCATGTTCCTGGTGCCCGTGCCACGTCCGCCCTCTGGGCTCATGGGACCCCCACCCCTTCGCTCGATCAGCCGGGAGACCTGCTTCCGGTACTCCCGGTCGATCAAGCGGATGCCGCCTCACGATCATCACGGGTCACGGGCGTGACGATGCGCACACAGGTAAGTCACAGCAGATGTACAACCTTTGGGGCGCTTCTTCGTCTGCGGCGACGGGACGTTTGGTTCACGCGCCGGGTTCGCGGTGACAGGATGTCTCTTCCAGCGGGGCCGGCTCCGTCGAGTACTCGGCCCCGCCTCTCCTGTCACTCCTCGTCGTCAGCGTACGACTCGTAGTGCGGCTGCCGCGAATAGCGCACCATGCTGAACGGTTTGAAGTCCCCATCCGTCAGCGCCCGGTGAATGAACTCCGCCGCACTCATCTCGTACCGGTGCCATTCCTCCGAAAAATCCGTCCGCGCGATGATCGGCCAGCTCTCCGGCGCACTGGCGTCGTCGGCCAGCCAGAAGTACTCATACCCTTCCGCAGCCGCACCCGCCCAGCGGATCAGGCCGCCACGCCCAGGCTGGAAGATTTGGTACGGCTCGTAGACGCTCTCGGAGTCGGGAAACCGCCCGATGGCCCGGTGCAATCTCTTCAGGGCGTCGATCACTTCGAGGTGATTTCCCCCCTTCGAAGAGTACAGGTAAAGAAAACCATTGAACTCGCCGCGCCCGAAAGCCTCGCACAACTCCTTGAAGTCGGCGGGCAGCGGGACACCCAGCTCAGCCTCGATCTCGGCCCACTCCACCTGCACATGCTCCGGCCGGCGGCCGACCGCGTTCAGAATCTGCTCGACCCACGACATTCGCGTACTTCTCCTGACTAGGGAAACAGAACAAGAGGCTCCGCCCCAAGCATATGACGAAGCTTGGGGCGGAGCCGGTTCAACGGCGCCTCGGTACCCGGACCCGGGCTACGGCACGTTGGGTATCTTGATCACCTTCGACTGGCCGGTGGTCAGGCTCGTCCAGCTGAGGGAAATACTGTCCGGAATCGGATTACTACCGGTGTAATTTGCATCCGCCTGGTAGTAGATCGTCTCTCCTCCCTTGACCCGTGCCGCGACTTCGTTTTCGAAGCTCGCCATAATTGGACTGTTGGCCTCGTTGTACAGGGTCACCAGATTGCGCAGGTCGGTACCGCTGCCACCGAGTTGCTTCCCGATGAGGTGACCACGCTGAACGTAGTCGAGGCCCTTCTTGTCGGCATTCTTCCGGCTGTAGTAGCCCTTCGGCACGCTCGACCAGTCGATCGGGAACTCCGTGCGCGTACCGAAGATCTTCGAGACGACCCCGGGGAACGCCTCGCTGCCGTCGTCCCTCTCGTAGTTGTAGTCACCGGGCGACAGGCAGGCACGCCCGCCCTGGGCACGGTTCTGGCTGTCCAGCGGCAGGTAGTAGACCGCGCTGCTCCCCTTGCTGCAGTTGTCCTGCCGCAGGGCGAAGTCGGCATACGGACGCCACTCCACATCCTTCTCCGGCGTGGTGAGCCGCCCCAGGTTGTAGTTGTAACTCTCGCCGATCTTCGACTCGCGGGATGCCGTCGACGACCCGTCGAGGTCGAAGCCGAGCGTGTCCAGGAAGACGTAGACCGCGGTGCCGATGCCCGACGCCTTGCCGACGAACCTCAACGCACCGGTCAGCTTGGACCCAGCCTTGGAAGCGGTGGAGTCAACCTCATTCGCCGCACTCTTGAGCCAGTCGCTCGCCGTGTCGGCCACGTCGCTGCAGATCCCGCAGTCGAAATGGCCGTCGATCTCGACGCTGCTGGTCGGGTTACCGCCGTTGAACGCGTAGCGGTTGCCGGTGAACGGGTCGGTGCCGAGGTTCATGTCGGCGAGCGCCCCGTTGTACATGTCCCGCGTGGTGAAGCGGTTCAGGCCCGGGCTGTAGTTGCGGAAGCCCATGTCGTACGTCTCGGACTGGGCGTCCCACCGCTTGGCGCTGTAGCGGTACGGGTTGTAGGCCTCCTTCGTCGGGTCGGCGGCATCGGGCTTGTCGATTCCGGTGAAGTCGTCCTTGTCGTCCGACCCATAGGCGGTGTACCCGTAAGTCGCCTTGGTGTTGCCATTGTTGTCGGTGAGCGTCTCGACGTCGGTGTGGCTGTTGTAGCCGTAGTAGCCGTCCTCGGTCGTGCCATCGCTGTTGTGCTTGATCTGCGACAACCGCTCGCCCCACGGGCTGTACTGGTACGACTTGGAAAGCTTGCCCGCGACCTCCTCACCGAGGACTTCGTTCGACAGACCGACGTAGGTGAAGTCGGTCGTCTTGCCGTCGGCCGTCTTCGATGTGGTGCGGTCCAGCGGATCGAAGGTGTACTTCGTCGACTTCAGCGCACCCGTGCCGTCAGCCTTCTGGGACTCGACGACATGGTCGAAGCCGTCGTACACACTCCGCTCGATCACGTTCCCGCCCGCGGTGACCGACTCGAGCCGGCCGAAGGGGTCGTACGTGTAGTTGGAGCTCTGGCCGCCCGCGGAAGCGGTGAGCAGCCGGTTGCGGTCGTAGTTGTAGGTGGTGGTGACTCCCTTGACCGTCTGGCTGATGACGTTCGCGTTGTCATCGTGGACGTAGGTGTCCGTCCCCGCGCCGTTGCCGGTCTTGACCGACTTGGTGAGCCGGTCCGCGGGGTCATAGGTGTAGTCCGTGGTGGAGTCGAGATACGCCGTGTGGTTGTCGGCGTTCATCTTCTTCGCCACGTCCTGCGCCTTGCTGCCGTTGGCGTCGTAGGCATAGGTATGGGAGGAGACGAGAGTGCCGTTCGGCTTCTTCTCCGCGCTGGTGTGGACGGCGCCGTCGAGGAGGTACCCGTAGTCGACCGTGTTGCCGTTGGCCTTGGTCTCCTTCAGTGTCTGGCCACGGTCGGTGTAGGTGTACGACGTCACCTTCGGCGCGGGGTCCGTGGACGTCTTCCCGACCGAGACGGTCTTGACCAGCTCACGTAGGTCGTAGGTGTACTTGGCGAACTGGTCGGTGTGACCGACGGTCTCCGTCTGGCCGTTGGCGTCGTAGGTGTAGGACGTGACCTTCTTGTCCTGGCCCGCGAGCGCCTCGGTCACCTTCGCGACCTGGTTGAGGCCGGTGTAGGTGACGGTGTAGGCATCGATCTTCGCACCGGACGACGTGTCGTCGATGGACGTCATGTTGCCGTTGACGTCGTAGGCGTACGCGAAGGAGCTCTTCTCGCTGTCCGTCTCGCCCGTGGTGTCCCGGACCAGTTTCACTGCGTCGGCGACCACCGCGCCGGTGCCGTTCTGGAACAGCTGGAGCTTGGATCCGTTGCCCTGCTTGAAGGAGTAGGAGCCCAGCGAGACCCAGGTGCCCTGGTTGGCGGTCGCGTTCTGGTCGATCGTCTTGTCGACTGTGCCGCCGTCGTGGGTCACCGTGTACTTCGCGGTCGTTGCGGCGCCCGTCACCTTCGGGAACTTCACGTACGCGGTGTACGTGCCGTCCTTGGGGATGTTGAGCGTCCAGGTGAAGGCGTCCGTGCCCGCGCCGACCGCGTGGGTAGCGTGGTCGTAGCCGTGCTGGCCGGTGACCGAGGCCTTCGTCCAAGTGCCCGTCGACGAGGTGTTCTGGGTGTCGGAGTTGTCCACCAGGACCACCGACTTGCCGACCGGCACACCGTCGTCCGACTTCGACCTCAGCTTGCCGTCGGGGTAGTAGGCCCAGCTCATGGTGCGGTCCGAGGACCCGCCGGCCGAAGTCAGCGTCCGCTTCACCTGCTGGCCGACGTTGTTGTACTCGAACGTGGTGACGATGTCCCACGGGTCTGTGGAGGACTTGACCCAGCCGTTGTCGAAGTGCGTGAAGGTGGTGTCGTTGCGGACCGTCTCTCCTTCGGACGGCGGCAGCGAGCTCTTCACCACGCGGCCGACCGCGTCGTAGGTGGTCTCCGAGTAGACGTTCGCCTTGTTGTACCGGGCGTCCAACGGGTCGTAGGGCTGGTATTGCCGCTTGGGACGGTTGAGTTCGTCGTACTCGGTGCGCACCGCGAAGTCATCGGGGTTGGCGGTTGCCGTACCACGCGGTGTGATGACCCTGGTGGTGTTGCCCACCTGGTCGTACTCGAAGCGAGTGGTGCGGAAGGTGGTGCCCTTGTGCGGCACCTTGACCTCGGTCTGCTTGCCCCGCTCGTCGTACGTGATGGTGGTGGTGTTGTTCTCCTTGTCGGTCTTGGTGACGACCAGGCCGTCCTTGTCGTAGGACTGCTTGGTGATCTTGCCCGCCGCGTCGGTGATCTGGGTGACCCGGTGGTTCAGGTCGTACAGCGACGAAGAGGTGAGGTCGCTCGGGTCGGCGGTGGCGTTCTTCTTCGGGTCGACGACCTTGTTGACGTTGCCGACGTCGTCGTAGCCGTAGGAGATCTTGTCTCCGGCCGCGTTCTGAACCGACGTCAGCTGGTAGATCTCGTCATAGAGGTTCGTCGTCATGTAGTCGATGGCGTCCGCCGTCGTCAGCGAGCCCTTGGGCTCCGTCGACGTCTTCAGGTTTCCGACCTTGTCATAGGTGTACGTGGACGTTCGCGGGTCGGTGCTGTTGTTCGCCGGCGCGGTTGCCGACACCATCTGGTCCGCTTCGTCGTACACCGCCGTGGAGACGGCCCCCGTGGGCGATGTCGCCCTGGTGACGTTGTCGTTGGCGTCGTACTGCGGCTCCGGCGTGGTGATCAGCTCACCCTTCGCCTGGTCCTTCGGCACCGTGGAGACCTTCGGACGCCCGAACGTGTCGTACGTCTGCGTGGTCACCTTCTGGTTGGCGTCGGTGACCTTGAGGACCTGACCACGCGCGTCGTACTCGTACTTCATCGGGTTGTCGAGCGCGTCGGTGATCGTGGCCGGATAACCGGTCGGCCCGAAGCCAGTGTTGACCGCCGAGTGGCCGTTGGCGTCGGTGGCCTTGGTCAGCTGGCCGTAGGAGTCGTACTCGTACGAGGTCGTGTAGTCACCGGCCGTCGCGGTGGCGACGCCCTTGGGGTCGGTGACCGTCTTCAGGTTGCCGAAGGAGTCATAGGTGAACTGCCACCTGCGCCCTTCCTGCGAGGTCTTGGCGAACAAGTCGGCCGAGTAGCCGTCCATACGGGTCTGGTAGTCGTACTTGACCGTGTTCGTCGGGTACGTGCCCGGAGCACACTCCGACGGGGCCGGCACACCTGCCTTGTTGTTCTCCGCGTCCCGCATCCACAGCGGGTATCCGGTCTTCTGGTCGAAGCAGTAGGCGGTCTTGGCGCCGTTGTTCTCCTCCAGGTACGTGACGTTGTTGTCCGCGTCCCAGCTCATCTTCGTCGTCTGGGACTTGGCGTTGGTGGTCTGCACCGAGCGCCCGAAGTCGTCGGTCACGTACGTCGTGGCGTGTGTCTCGGCGTCGGTCACCCTGGTGTCGGTGAACTTCGTGTTCGTGGCGTTCACTGCGTAGGTGAAGCCCGTGTCGTCGCCCAGCCGGTCGGTGATCGTCTTGGTCCACCAGTGGTACTTCGGGTCGTCGCCGGTCTGCGGGGCGTGGTACGCCAGCTTGGTGGCGTTGCCGCGCGGGTCCGCGACCTCGACCAGCTTGACGTTCTTGTTCCCCTGAGTGGCGTCATAGGTCAGCTTGAAGACCTTCGGCTGCGAGCTGCCCACACCGTCGGTGAACTGACCGAGCAGTCCCTTGGTGGTGTAGTAGAACTCGACCTTGCGACCGGAGACGTCGGTGACGGACTTGATGTGGTCGTAGATCTTCGAATTGTTCAGGTTGCCGGTGTCCGTGGTCAGGACGCCCGAGTCGTTCATGTACTGGTAGCCGTTCTGGCCCTTCTCCCAGTAGGTGACGATCAGGCTCTGACGGCCCGCCGGGTCGGTGATGTACTTGAGGAACTTCGTCGGCTTGTTGTTGGACTTGCGCTCCTCGTACGTGTACGTCTGCGTGTTGCCGTTCCTGTCGACGACCGACGTCAGATAGCCGTCGCAGCCGAACAGGAACCGCGTGCCGTCCGGACGCGTCATTGTCCAGGCGTCCGGCACCGGGTCCTTGGCGGGCGTGCAGTCAAGGCCAGCCTTGGCAGCCAGCTTGAAGTGGACACCCGCGGGAGCCTTCCACGCGCTGTTGGCGGCGTCCCAGCGGAAGACGTGCGTGGTGCCGTCACCGTCCGGCAGCCGGATCTCGGTGGGGTTGGGCTTGGGATGGAACTCCAACGGCGCACCCAGCCGGATCGGGCCTGCGGCCTGCATCGACCACCCGTGACCCGACACGGTGTCGGACGTGTCCAGCGAGTTGTAGGCGACACGGAAGAACGTGTTGAGACCGCGCCCCGGATTGTTGAACGCGTTGTACGACCACACCGTGTTGCCTGAAGCGAGGTTGTTCATCAACGTCGCCCCGGCACCAGTGTTCTTGCCGGTGTAGGAGTAGAACTTCTCCAGACCGAGGGCGTTGGACGTCGGGTCCTCCACCGCCACGTTCTGCTTCAGCGACGGGATCCCGCCGGTGCCGGCGGAGAGCCAGCTGCCGTCGGAGACCTTCTTGATGTCCCAGCCGAGCACGTACTCGGTGCGCTTGCTGCCCGAGTCGGAGTTGATCGGCGTCTTCACCTGCGCCTGGATCGTCGCCGACGAGCCGGGCGACAGCGCCGGGATCGCCGTCGACAGCTGGTTGCCGCCGGTCGTCACGTCCGTGCCGTCCGGGAGCTTCCAGGTGTACGACAGCTGCCGCTCGCCGCTCGCCCAGGCGGCGCTCGTCGTGTTGGTGACCGTGAAGTCCACCGTGTACGTCGAGTTCGGGGTCATCCGGGCCGGGGTCTGCGGCGCGTAGTACGTGTCCTCGGTCGTCGAGTCGACGTAGATCACGCGCAGTAGCGGGCCGAGTTGCTGGTCGGAGGTCTCCGAGGACAGGAACACCGTCCTCTCCTGTGGGCCGGTGGACGTCTCGTCCTTGAGCTTGACCATCGCGCCCTTGTTGGACGTCGGGGTCTTCACCCAGCCCTGGGTCAGCGACGTGGCGTCCCACCAATGACGGCCCACCTCCGACACGCTCGCGACCGTGTCGGAGACCGTGGCGGAGAAGTCGCCGCCCGCCGCCGTCCACGCCGTACCGGTGGCGGCGCTGTTCCAGGTGGCCTGCGTTTCGTTGAAGTCCCTTGTCAGGCCGTGGAGTTCGTAGATCGCACCGTTGGTGTCGGTGGTGGTCTCCGCGCCCCACATGAACAGCCGCGATTCCAGGACGGTGGCGGTGGTGGGAAGGTCACTCGTCGGGAACTTCATCACCGAGCGGGTCTTGCCGTAGGTGGGCGAGTTGTTGCCCACCGTCAGCCAGTTCTGGCCGGCGCCCGCCGAGTCGATGGTGTCCTGGTTGGTGGTCGGGGTCGCGGACGACAGCGTGGTGTCCGTGGTGCCGGCCGCGGTGCCCTGGATCAGCTTCATCGTGCGGCCCGCCTTCGGCACGCCGACGATGCGGGTGGGTGAGCCGAGCAGTTGGCCGTCGGCCGTCTTCACCGCGATCTGGTAGTAGTACGACCGCCCGATCTCCACCGAGGAGGAGTCCGGGGTCGGGGTCGCGGTGGTGTCGGTGTACGTCGTCGCCGTCTTGTCGATCGGCGCGATCAGCGTGGCCGCGGACGGCGTGAACGCCTGCTGCGTGGAGCGGTGCAGCTGGTACTCGGCGATGTTCAGGTCCGCATCGCCGGTGGTGTTCGAGTATGCCTTCCAGGACAGCTCCGGGCCCGTGCCATGGATCACCGTCGGCGAGTTCAGCGTCGTGCCGACCTTGCCGTACGTCACCGTCAGCCGCGGGATCGTGGCGGTCTCGCCGCCGTAGTCACCGTCACCGGACTCGTAGCGCGGTCCGCCGAGGGGGTTGGCCGCCTCGTCGGTCGCCTTCAGCACGAAGCCATGGTTGGTGGCGGTGCCGTCGACCCACTTCTGCACCGTGTCGCCGACCGGGAAGCTGTGCCAGCGGTTGTACTGACCGGCCGACTTGGTGATCCTCGCCGGGTCGACCAGCCGCACCGCGTCCGCGATCAGCGCCTGGCTGGCCGGCACCGAGGTGTCCTTGAGCTCGACCTTGTAGGCGCCGCCCTTGTTGAAGCTCAGCTCGTTGGTGTCGCCGCCGAGGGAGGTCCACACACCGCCGGTGCCGGACGTCTGGTTGACGTTGTACGTGCTGGTGGCGCCGCCTGCCGCGGTCACCGTGTAGGGGGCGGCGACGGCTCGGTTGGCGCCCTGCACATAGTGCGCGTCCACCCGGTAGGAGGCCGTCTCCGGCACCCGCACCGGCCAGGTGAACTTGTCGCCGGTGATCGAGTCGAGGTTGAAGCGGAACGTGTCCCCGACCGCGTTGGTCGTCGGCGCCGAGGTGGACCACGTCCCGACCGCCGCCGTACCCGCGTCCCCGTCGTCGACCTGGACCGTCGTCGACGACTGCTCACCCACCAGGTCGCTGGTGCCGGCCCAGGTCGCGGTCGTCTCGTCCCACGCCTTCGTGGCCCGGTACACACCGATCTGCGTGTTCGTGGTGGCGGTGGTGTGCGCCTGGTCGTAGTACATCTCCAGCCGCGCCGAGTCGATCTTCGTGCCCGACGGGATCTCGTCCAGCGGGAACTTGATCAGCGAGCGGGAGTTCGCCGTGGTGGAGGTGCGGCCGGCCGACAGCTTCCAGGTGGTGTTGAAGTTGGTCGACGGCTGGTCCGACAGGACCATGGTGTCCTGGGACTGCGACGGTGAGGGCGCGATGGTGATCGTCGGATCGATGACGACCGGGTACTGGCGGTCCTTCGAGGCCAGCCACTTCGCGTCCGGAGTGACCGTCAGCTTCCAGGACTTGCCGTCCCGGGTGAGCTTCTGCGTGACCTTGGTGCTGTAGGTCTGGCCGAAGACGGAGGCGTCCGCCTTCTTCGCGTCCGTCATGTACGGCGCGGGGATCACCATGACCGGCGTGTTCGGCAGCTCGCCGTACAGCGCGATCGAGCCGTCCTTGCGGACCTTCGGTATCAGTCCGTCGGTGTCCAGCGTGAAGGTGAACTTCAGCGGGCCGTCCGGGCGTTCGGCGAGGGTGATGTTCTCCTTCACCCGGCCCGGACCCACGACGTACTGCAGGTCGGCGCCGTGCACCGCGTCCTTGTACGTGACCGTGGAGCCCTTGGCCGACGGTCTCAGCGTGCGATCAGCGCCCTCGACGCCGAGGGTGACCGACCGGCCGTCCGGTGACTGGAAGCGCACCAGCCGGTCGGCCTCCGCACCGAACCAGCTCCGGCCCTCATTCGTCATGTTGGCGAAGTCGAAACCCTTCGCCTGCGACGCGCGGACCGTCGTATCGACCGGCTTCCAGGACGCCTTCCTGCCCGACCCCGAGCGGTAGGACGTCGGCACCGCCGACAATTCCGCCTCGACGCGACCGTCCGACAGCTGCCAGAACCGCGCGTTTGCCGTTCGTTTACCCGCGAGCTCTCTGACCCGCTTCGCCTTCGGGTCGTCCTTGGCCCAGGAAACCTTCTCCCGATCCGCTATTCCCAATTCGTCATGGGACGGCGGCTCGTCCAGTCCGCCGCCGCCCTCGTCGTCATCCGCGAACCAGCCCTTGACGGTGTCGAAAATCCCCTTGTCGTCACCGTCATCAGCGGGCGCCGCATACGCGACCTGGGGCAACGCGGTGCTCGTCACCGCGGCTACCACCAGGCACGCCATCAGCCTGCCCAGTCTGGGTTTCACGCCAAACCTTTCCTCGTGCGCCATGGCATAAACATGCCGCCAGAATTCATCCCACCCACGGAAAGCGAGGCCATGGGCAGGGGCGCCGGGTTTCTATTCATTTTGGTGACGCCGTGTCAAGTCCTCGGACAATACGGACCATTGACGAACCGTTGAACGTACACGGCCCTCCGGGTGCCCGATATATCCCCTCGCTGGCCACCCGCCGACAGCGTCGTGTATAACCCCGTCGATTCATCTTGAGCAGCGCGAAGCAGCCGTATTCGAAGGGGGAATTCCATGGCCGACGACACACGGGAATCCACAACGCCATCGCTTTTCCGGCGTGCGGACCGGTCCGGCCTCGTCGTGGCCGGCGCGGTTCTGGCCGCCTGTGCGGGCCTCGTCGTGTACGGCGTCGTCGACTCCGGCGACGGCGCCGACAGGCAGGCGGAGCACCGCGCCCCGACCGCCTCCGTGACCTACGAGGTGACCGGCGAGGGTTCCGCCGACATCTCCTACCAGGCCCGCAGCGAGGCCGGAACGGCCACAGTCGTCAAAGCCGCCGCCCTGCCCTGGTCCAAGACCGTCGACGTCCCCGTCGGCCGGGACCCGATCGTGAGCATCGTGCTCACCGAGAAGGGCGGGCAGGCCCGCTGCACCCTCGCGATCCGCGGTCGGCACGTCCAAAGCGCCACCGCCAGCGGCACGTTCGGACGCGCCACCTGTACCGGCGCCCTGCCCGCCGAGCCCGCGACCGCGAGCTGACCCACCCCGCCACAGCGCCCAGCAAGGAGTTCCCCGTGCAAGCCCTTCCCCGGCAGGTTCTGATCACCGCCACAGCCCTCAGCACCCTGGCGATGACCTCCGCCTGCGCCGGGCAGGACGACCAGCAGACCGTGGCCGCCGACTCGGTCGGGGTGTCACGGTCACCCGAGGAGCCCGCCGGCCGCACCGCATCGCCCAGTGCCTCCGGCTCCCCCTCCGCCAGCCCCTCCGCATCGGCCTCCGACCGCGCGTCCGCCTCGGCCTCGGCCTCGGCGTCAGCCGCCCCGGCGGGCAGCGCCACGAGCGGGACCGCCGGATCCGCGAGCGGCTCCCGCGACACGGCGGGCGCTCCGGCCCCGGCCGCACCCGAATTCCCGGTGCCGGTGGAGACCGGCGACGCCACCCAGCTGATCACCGTGAAGGCCGGCGGCTCCTACGCCACCGTCACCGCCTGGGCCAAGGGATCCTCCGGCTGGAAGGCGCAGTTCAGCACCAGCGCCGCCCGCGTCGGCTCCAACGGCGTGACCGACGGGGCCACCCGGCAGCAGAGCACCTACACCACCCCGACCGGCACCTACACCATCACCGAGGGCTTCGGCCACGTGGCCGACGGCACCGCCATGCCGTACCACGTGGTCACGAACGACGACTGGTGGGTGCAGGACCCCGAGTCGAGGTTCTACAACTCGATGCACGGCGAAGCGGGCGCGGACTTCCCGCTCAGCGAGTCCGGCGACCGCGGCAGCGAACACCTCATCAACTACCCCACCCAGTACGCCAAGGCCCTCGTCATCAACTTCAACCGCTGGCCCGCCACCCCGGGCCGCGGCGCCGGCATCTTCCTCCACGTCAACGGCAACGGCGCCACCGCGGGCTGTGTATCCGTACCCCGGGCCACCATGGACCGCATCATGAGCTGGATGACGCCCGCGGCCCACCCCCGGATCGCCATCGGCTGAGCCCGAGCAGCACCGCCGAGCCGCCGAAGAGCGCGGCCGTGATCAGCAGCCAGCGGGCCAGGAAGACGTCCGTGGACATGCCCGTGCCGCGGGCGTAGCGGTCCGCCACCCGGCCGGTGATCAGCGGGAACCACACCAGCAGAAGCAGCAGGGACAGCGCGGCGGGGACGCGGACGTACGGCACCCGGCTCCGGCGGTCGACCGCCTCGGATCCGCGTAGCAGCGCCTGATCCGCCGCGCCGTACAGCGGCACCAGGACGAGGTCATGGACGATCGCCGCCCCCACGAACCACAGCGCGACCTCGAACCAGTCGTCTTCCAGCAGCCGTACCCCCGCGTATCCGGCGAGCGCGAACGAGCAGGCGAGCAACAGGATTTGGAGAGGACTACCGACCGGAATCAGCTTGGGGCGTCGCATCACAGTTCTCCGAACGTCAGCCGCGCCACCCACTTGGTGTTGAGCACACCGGGCGCGGCGGGCACGATGATCCGCGCCGGGTAGCCGTGGTCGGGGGTCAGGGTCTCGCCGTTGACGGACAGAGCGAGCAGGGAGCGGGAGTCGGCGACCTGGTTGGAGCGCAGCGCGGCCCGGCGGAAGGCGCCGCGCTGCTGGAGCGACTCGACCAGTACGTCCGGCGGATCACCGTCATAGCCGACCAGCGCCGCAAGGTCCCGCAGCCGTACCCCGCGCCACCACTGGTCCGACGTCGACCAGCCCTCCACGCAGGCGATGGGCAGCGCCGCGCTGTGCAGCGGCATGGCGAGCAGGTCGGTGCGGGTGAGGCGGACCGTCCGCCCGTCGCGGCCGACGACGACCAGGCGCCACGCCTCCTCGTCCGTGTCGGCCGGGCGGATCCCGGCGTACGCGGCCGTCTTGTTGATCTGGAAGCCGCCCGGCCCGCTGCCCGGTTCGGCGCCGCCGTGCGGGGCGAGGAGGGCGGTGCGGCGCAGGACGCCGTCGAAGCTCTGCCCGACGGTCGTGGCGAACAGCAGCAGCGAGCCGCCGCCCACGAACCACAGGGCGCCACGCCGGGAGACGGTCGGTTCGGCGGGGCTCGGCGGGACCAAGTCGTTCTTCTCCTCGCGGAGTTGGCGCAGATTGCGCAACGCCATCGGCGTCTTCAGCGCCGCGTGCGCGACGAACGCGGCGATGAAGACCCACGCCCCGTAGAAGTGCAGGGTGTAGAAGGAGCCGGGGAAGATGTAGTCGAGCTGGACGTTGAGCACGCCCGTCACGAACTCGAACAGCGCGCCCCCGACCAGGAGCAGCAGCGAGAGCCGTTCCAGCGCGTGTGCGAGGGAGCGTGCCGGCGGCAGGGTGAAGAGCCTCGGCACGACCGACCACAGTTTGGCCAGCAGCACCGGGATCAGTGTGATGCCGAGCGTGACGTGGACGCCCTGGTTGAGCCGGTACAGCCAGTGCGGGTCGGTCGGCCAGGAGAAGAGGTAGAAGCCCAGGATGCCCTTGTCCGGGGTCTTGTCGTTCACCGGCGCCAGATTCGGGTTGTAGGCGGCGTAGGACACCAGCCCCGTCACGAACAGCAGCGTGATCCCGCCGAGCAGGACGACGCCGAGCACCGAGGTCAGCCAGGGGCCGCGCAGCGGGCTGCGCCAGAAGGAAGGAGAGAAGGGAGACCGAGCCATGCGACGACCGTAGGCCGGGGCGGTGCCCGGAAAGCCGCTCCGAACCATGACGAATCTCTGACGTCGGCGCCTGTCCCGCGTCCGGCGGACCGCCGGCGTCCTAGCGTCTGAGACGTGACCAGCGATCTTCTGACCGAGGCTCCCTCCGACACCCGCCCGGCCGCCCGCCGGGAGCTGCGCCGCGATCTGTACGCCGTCGCGGCCGCCGTCCTGCTCTTCGCCACGGCCGCCGTGCTCGGCACCGTGATCGAGGACCGGGACGGCACCCTCTTCGTGAACTGGCCGCCGCTCCTGGCCTACTGGGCACCGCACCTCGGCCCGGGCACCCCGGCCGCGATCGCCGTCGCGGTCGCCGTCGTGGCGTACGGCCCGGCCCTGGCCGCGCGGCTGCCCTGGCGGCGGCTGCTGCTCGCCGTCTGGGGGGCGGGCACGGCCTGGACCTGGTCGCTGGCGCTGGTCGACGGCTGGCAGCGCGGCATCGCCCGCCGGCTGACGACCCGCTACGAGTACCTGCAGGTCATCGACGATTTCCGGGACATCCCCGCAACGCTGCGGCACTTCACCGAGCACATCGTGGTCGGCGCCGCACCGGAGCACTGGCCCGCGCACATCGCCGGGCATCCCCCGGCGGCCACCCTCACCTTCGTCTACCTCGACCGCGTCGGTCTGGGGGGCGGCGCGTGGGCCGGGGTCTGGTGCATCACCCTCGGGACGACGGCCGCGCTGGGCATCCTCGTCACCCTTCGCGCGCTGGTCGACGAGAGGCTCGCCCGCCGCGCCGCACCGTTCCTGGTTCTGGTGCCGGCCGCGGTGTGGATGGGGACCTCCGCCGACGGCTACTTCGCGGCGGTCGCGGCCTGGGCGGTGGCGTTGCTCGCGCTCGCCGTGACGGGGCACCGGCCGCGGTGGACCGGCCTCGCCTCAGGGCTGCTGTTCGGCCTCACCGTCTTTCTGTCGTACGGCCTGACGCTGTACGTCGTGATCGCCGCGGCCGTCCTGGTGCTGGGCTCCCGGCGCGCACGGCCCCTGCCGTTCGCGCTGGCGGGCTTCGCGGTCGCGCCGGTCGTGTTCACGGCGCTGGGCTTCTACTGGTGGGAGGCGTATGGCCTGTTGGTCACCCGCTACGACCAGGGTGCCGGCGGCACCCGGCCGCAGGCCTACTGGGTGTGGGCCAATCTCGCCTGCCAGGTGCTGGTGGTGGGCCTGGCGACGGCGGCGGGGCTGCGGCGGACGGGGAGTGTGCTGCTGCGCCGGGAGCGTACGGCCGCGTTCCGCCTCGGCGTGCTGGTGCTCGGCGCGCTGGTCGCGATGCTCGTCGCCGATCTGTCAGGGATGAGCAAGGCGGAGACGGAGCGGATCTGGCTGCCGTTCGCGCTGTGGCTGCTGCCCGCCTGTGCGTTCCTGACGAGACCGCGTGCCTGGCTCGCGGCGCAGGCCGTGCTCGCGCTGCTCGTCAATCACCTGCTGCTGACGGGT
Organism: Streptomyces sp. NPDC056479; assembly: GCF_042795335.1. Lineage (NCBI taxonomy): Bacteria > Bacillati > Actinomycetota > Actinomycetes > Kitasatosporales > Streptomycetaceae > Streptomyces > Streptomyces sp. NPDC056479. The sequence goes on from NZ_JBHTRZ010000003.1 coordinate 801,191, forward strand.
TGGTGAACACACTTGAGGTTGGATAAGGTTAGGCTTACCTAAGTCCAACTCGATGTGGTCAAACCTATGTGCTCGAAAGGTTCCCATGCCTGCTGCCACCTGCCCTGAGCCGACGCCCGCCGAGCGTGCCCGCTCGGTGCTCTCGGCGGCCGGCTCGCTGACCGTCACCACACACGGCCATCGCGTCGAGCTCATCGGCCTGCACACCGTCGACGCCGCCGCACGGCTGCTCCTGCAGAACCCGCCGGACGCCTTTCTCGCCGCCGAACTCGCCGTGGCACCACAGGGGGACCTGGCCGCCCTGGTCGAGTTCACCGACGTCGCCCCCGTCGCCGTACGCGAACGGGTGCGCGCCCGGCTGACGCTGGGCGGCTGGCTGACCGCCCTCGGCCCGAAGGCCGTGGTGTTCCATCCGGCGCGGGCCGTGCTCACGGACGCGGACGGGACGTCCGTCATCGGCCTCGACGAACTGACCCTGGCCGCCCCCGATCCACTGGCCACCCACGAGGCGGAGATGCTGGCCCGGCTGGACGCGGCCCACGCCGACACCGTGGCGCCGCTCGCCCGGCTGCTTCCGGCCCGGCAGCGGCTCGGCGCCACCGACGTACGGCCGCTGCGGCTCGACCGGCACGGTCTGGTGCTGCGGCTGGAGGCACCGGCCTCCCACCTCGACGTCCGCCTGCCCTTCGCCGCCCCCGCCACCCACCCGGGCGAGGCGGTGCGCCAGATCCACGCCCTGCTCGCCCAGGCAACCGCCCGCCCACGCCGCCGGCGCCTGCCGACCAGGTCATAGGCCCCGGCGCGCCCCCAGCCGCCGACCTCCGGGCCGCTCGCGGAGACCTTCCCGTCTCCTCCGCGAAGGTGCCCGGAGGTCGGCTCTCAGCCACGGGTCCCCGCCTCCAGCCGCTCCGTCGTCTCCAGGAGAGAGATCGTGAACGGATGCCGAGGCTCCGTCAGGATCCGTTGTGCCAACCCCTGTTCGACGACCTCCCCGGCGTCCAGTACGGCGAGGCGATGAGCGAGCCGTGCCGTGTCCAGGTCGTGGGTGACGAGGACGAGGGACAGGCCGCCGCCCTCACCCGCCCGGCCCTCACCCACCCGGCCGTCACCCTCGCCCACCAGTCCCGCGAGGACGTCGAGGATGCCGCGCCGGGTGACCGTGTCCAGTCCGGAGGTGACCTCGTCGCAGATCAGCACCCTGGGGCGGGCGAGCAGGGCGCGGGCGAGGGCGGCGCGCCGGAGTTCACCGCCGGAGAGTGCGCCGGGGCGGCGAAGGGCCGCTTCCGCCGGCAGGCCGAGGCGGTGCAGGGTGGCCGACGCCTCGTCCCTGGCCGCCCGTTCGCCGATGCCCCGCAGCCGTACCGCCGTGCGGGCCACCTGGTCCAGTACGGGCCGGTGCTCGTCGAAAGCGGCTCGGGCGTCCTGGAAGACGTACTGCACGGCGGCCAGTTGGGACCGGCTGCGGTGGCGCAGGCTGCGTGGGAGCGGTGTGCCGTCGAGCAGGACCTCCCCGTCGTGCTCGCGGTGCAGGCCCGCGAGGCAGCGGGCCAGCGTGGTCTTGCCGCTGCCTGAGCGGCCGACCACGGCGAGGCATTCACCGGGGTGGAGGACGAGGCGCGGGGCGCGGAGTACGACGTTCCGGCGATCGTGTACGGCGGTCAAGTCCCGTACCTCCAAGGTTGGTTGGTTCCGGATGGTGTTCGTCGCGACCGGCGGGACGGCGCGCCGCTCGTCGAGCAGCCGGCGGGTCCACTCGTGCCGGGGCGCCGTCCACAGCCGCACCGCCGGCCCCGACTCGACGACCCGGCCCGCGCGCATGACGAGGACCTCGTCGGCGAGGGCGCGGACCACGTCGAGGTCGTGGCTGAGCAGGACGACGGCGATACCGCGTGCGGCGACGGCCGCCAGCTGCTCGACGATCCGGCCCTTCGTCAACGCGTCCTGCCCGGTGGTGGGTTCGTCGGCGACGATCACGCGGGCGCCGAGCAGCAGGGCCTGGGCGAGGACGACACGCTGCTGCTGGCCGCCGGACAGCTGGTGCGGATGGCGGCGCAACACGACTTCGGCATCCGGGAGTTGGGCGTCGGACAGGGCACGCAGGACCAGCGCGCGGGCCGCCGTGCGGCGTTGCGCGCGGGGCAGGTGGCGGACCTGGGGGCGGGCGATGTCGTCGAGGAGGGCTCCGGCCCGGCGGGCCGGGTTGAGGACGGCGGCGGGGTGCTGGGGGACGTAGCCCACCGGGCCGCCTCCGGGCCGCCGTACCTCACCCGAGACACGGGCGCCCGCCGGGTACTCCCCCAGCAGTGCCAGGCCGGTCGTGGTCTTGCCGCTGCCGGACGCACCGACCAGCGCGGTCACCTTCCCGGGCGGCACCCGCAGGTTCACCCCGTCGACGATCGCACGGCCGTCGATCTCGACGCGCAGGCCGCGGATCTCGGCGACGGGTTCCGTCTCCTGGTTCACGGGCGTCGCCCTCTCTTCTCCAGTGCTGCGTCGAAGAGCAGGTTGGTGCCCATCGTCAGCGCCACGATCAGCAGTGCCGGCACCACCACGGCCCAGGGCTGCACCAGCAGGCCGGTGCGGTTGCGGTCGACCATCACCGCCCAGTCGGCGGCGTCCGGCGCGACACCGACACCCAGGAACGCGGCCGTCGACACCAGATACAGCACGCCGGTCAGCCGGATCCCGGCGTCGGCGGCGAGGGTGCGCAGCGCGGACCGGCCGACATGGCCGACGGCGATCCGCCACCAGGTCTCGCCCTGCATGCGCAGCGCCTCGACGGCGGGGCGCGCCGCGGCCTCGCCCGCCGCCGCATGCACGATCCGGGCGGCGTCCGGCACGTTCACCAGAGCCACGAGCAGCGCGAGCCCCACGGCGCCCGGGGTGAGCACGGAGGCCACGAGCAGGATCAGCAACAGGGACGGCACAGCGAGCAGCACGTCCAACGGCCGCATCAGCAGGTCTTCCAGCGGGCGCAGACGGGTGAGCGCGCTGACGAGCCCGACCGGGGCGGCGACGAGATACGCGAGCGTGGTCGCCGCCAGTGCGGTGACCACGACCGTACGACCGCCCAGCAGGACCTGTCGCAGGACATCGCGGCCCACGAAGTCGGTGCCGAGCCGGTGTCCGTCACCGAGCGTGAAGGAAACGGCGCGGGGGCCCGGGACGCCCGCGAGAAGCGGGCCGAGGAGGGCGAGAGCAAGGGGCACTGCCACGAGGGCGAGACCGAGCGCGAAACGGCGCCGCGTCATGCGGCCACCCCCGCGCGGGGTGTGAGCCGGTGGACCACCAGGTCGGCACCGAGATTGAGTACGACCGTCAGCACGCCGAACACCACGGCCAGCCCCTGCACCACGGGTACGTCGCGTTCGGCCACCGCGTTGAGGAGGACCGTCCCGAGGCCGGGGATCACGAAGAGGGCCTCCACGACGATCACCCCGCACAGCAACCAGTCGACGGTGCGGGCGAGTTGCTGCACCGCCGGGGCCAGGGCGTTCGGCAGGGCGTGGGCGTAGCGGACCCGGGCGCCGGGGACGCCGTAGCGGCGGGCGTGGGCGGCGTAGGGGGAGGCGAGGGCGTCGACCATGCCGGCCCGGACCAGGCGGGACAGGGAGCAGACCGGGCGCGACAGCAGGACCAGCACCGGCAGCACCAGCACCGCCGGATGGGCGAGCAGGTCGGTGCCGTGGCCGACGGCCGTGGGCGGCAGCCAGCCGAGCTTGAGGGCGAGGACCGTCACCAGCAGCACCCCGAGGGCGAACTCGGGGACGGCGTAGACGGCCAGGGTCACCGAGCCGACCAGCCGGTCGACGGGGCCGCCCTCGTGACGGGCGGCGAGTACGCCGAGGCCGAGGCCGAGCGGGACGAGGAGGGTGAGCGTGAGCGCGGCCAGCAGCAGGGTCGGGCCGAAGCCGTCGCCGAGGTACCCGGTGACCGGGCGGCCGGAGGTCAGGGACGTACCGAGATCGCCGTGCAGCAGGCCCGTCGCCCAGTCGGCCAGCCGCTCGTGGGCCGGCCGGTCCAGAGCCATCGCCTCGCGGATCGCGGCGATGCGCGCGGGGTCCGGCTGGTCCCCGGCCAGGGCGACCGCCGCGTCGCCCGGCAGCGCCTCGGTGAGCGCGAAGACCAGCAGCACGACGGCCACGGTCTGGGCTGCGCCGAGGAGCAGGCGCCGAGCCACGAAGGCACTCGTTCGGGTGCGGCGCCGTCGTGGCTTGTCGCGCCCCGCGGCGGAGCCGCATATCGATACAGCCCCGCGCCCCTTCAGGGCGTTGCCGAACCGCGGCCGACTTCGCCGGGCCTGCTGCGTCCTCACGCCAGCCACACCTTGTCGAAGCGGGCCCAGTCGAGGGTGTTGGCGGGGGCTTTGGTCTCCACTCCCTTGACCGTGGGGGCCGTTCCGATGATCCAGTCGGCGAAGCCCCAGACGAGGAAACCGCCCTCGGCGTGGAGCCGGCGCTGCATGCGCTCGTAGACGGCGGCCCGTTCGGCCTGGTCGCGGAGGGACTGGGCCTGCTGGTAGAGGGCGTCGAAGTCCTTGTGCCGCCACTTGGTGGCATTGGTGGTGGAGCCGGTGAGCAGCCGCTGGGAGAGGTGGGCCTCTATGGGCATGGCGCCGGAGCGGTAGCAGCACAGGGTGCCGCCGTCGAGGATGTCGCTCCAGTAGGAGTCCTTGCTGCCCGTCTTCACGTCGATCGTCACGCCCGCCTTCGCGGCCTGGTCCCGGAAGATGCCGGCGGCCTCGGTGAACCCGGCCGCGACGGCCGAGGTGTCCAGCGTGACCTTGAGCTTCTCGGCGCCGGCCCGCTTGAGAAGGGCACGGGCCCGCTCGAGGTCCTGCGTTCGTTGCGGCAGGTCGGCGGCGTAGTACTCGTAGCCCTTGCCGAACAGGTCGTTGCCGACCTCGCCGGCGCCGGACAGCGCGCCGTCGACGAGTTCCTGACGGTCGGCGATCAGGAAGAACGCCTCGCGGACCCGCTTGTCGTCGAAGGGCGCCCGGTCGGTCTTCATGCAGAACGCCTGCATGGCGCTGTTGCGCAGCCGCACGATCTCGATCCGGCCGCGGCCCTCGTACGCCCGGGCGGTGGTCGGGTTGAGCTCGTGCGCGTACTCGACCTGGCCGCCGAGGAGGGCGTTGACGCGGGCGGACTCCTCGTTGGCGACGACGAACTCGATCTCGTCGAGGAGCGGAGCACCGTCCCAGTGGTCGTCGTGGCGGCGGAAGACGGCGGAGCGGCCGGGGGCGAAGGAGACGAACCGGAAGGGGCCGGAGCCGATCGGCTTCTTGTCGAACTCGGTGGCGTTCTCGGGGACGATGTAGGCGCCGAACGCGGCCAGGACGTTGGGGAATTCGGCGGTGGGCCGCTTCAGCACGAACTCGATGCTCCGCTCGCCGGTCGCCCGGCTGGCGTCGAGGTCGATCGGCTCGAGGGACGCCTTGGCTCGGAAGGCCTGCTTCGGGTCGGCTATGCGGCGGTAGCTGTAGAGGACGTCCTTGGCGGTGACCGGCTTCCCGTCGTGAAAGACCGCCTGACGCAGCGTCACCTGCCAGCGGTCCAGCTTCTTGTTCGACTCCCACCTCTCTGCCAGGCGGGGCCGGGCGGAGAGGTCGGCGCCGTAGTCGGCCAGCTTGTCGAAGAGGGCCTTGGCGCGGGCGACGTCGGCGAAGAGGTTGGCCAGATGCGGGTCGAGGGTCTCGCTCGCGCCGCCGCCGGCGAAGGCGGCCCGCAGCCGGCCGCCGCGCCTGGGGGTGCCGCCGGACGCCGCCGGCTCGGCGGGACCGCCGCATCCGGTGAGGGCGAGTGCGGCGGCGGTGCCCGAGGTGGCGGCGAGGAAACCGCGTCGGCCCAGGCCGGGAAAGCGTTCGTCGTTCATGAGTGGTCCTTCGTGTCAGTGGGTGTGCAGGCGCGCGACGACGTGCAGTCGGTCCGCGTCGGTGCCGGTACGGGTGCGGGGCAACTCGCCCTTTTCCCAAGGCGGTTCGGTGCGCGGCCCCGGCCCGTCGTGCAGTTCGAGCACCTCGAAGCCGTGCGCGGCGAGGAAGTGGCACAGCTCCTGCGGGAACAGCAGCCGCCATGCGGAGCGCTGTTCGACGGGCGGTGAGCCGTCGTCGGCCGTCCATATGCGGCTGCGGCGCAGGAGTTGGGCCGTACGGTCGACGGTCAGAGTGGTCGTGGACCGGAAGGCCCTGCCCTGCCAGGCGAAGGTGTTGACGGACGGGCTGTCGAGGAGATCCGTACGGCCCAGGAAGTACGCCCCGTTGCGCATCTCCGCGACCAGCAGCCCGCCCGGCGCGAGGGCGCGGCGGCAGGAGGCGAGGAAGCCGTCGAGCTGGGCGTTGGTGTGGCAGTACAGCAGGGAGCTGTCCAGGCAGACGACGGCGTCGAAGGCGTCCCGGCCCGGCTCGCGCAGGTCGAAGCCGTGCAGGTCGGCCCGGACGTATGCCGGGCCCGGGTGGTGGGCGCGGGCGTGGGCCAGCATCGTCTCGGAGAGATCGGCGCCGGTCACCGTACGGCCGGCGGAGTGCAGATGGGCGGCGTCGCGGCCGGTGCCGCAGCCCATGTCGAGGACGCGCGGGCCGGCGCCGTGGCGGCGCAGGCAGTCCTCGGCCCAGCGTCCGGCGAGCCGGTCGGGGTCGGGGAAGCGGGCCTCGTAGAGGGCGGGGTGGTCGGTGAGGAGATTGCCGCCGGTCATGCGTAAGTCCGCTCGGCGACCCGGGGCAGCGCCCCGCGCCGGTGCAGCCACGCCACACCGCCCGCCGACGCCAGCCCGACGACGGCACAGCAGATCCAGGGCAGGCTCTCCGCGGTGTCCATGGCCCAGCCGACGACCGCGTTGCCGACGGCGGCGGCGATGCCGGAGACGACGTAGAAGATCCCGAAGTACGTGCCGGTCAGCTCGGGGCGGCCGAAGCCCGGGATCAGCTCCATCACGAACGGGGAGCAGATCATGATGCCGAGATTGAGCAGGAGCGCGCTGAGCAGGACGAGCGGTCCGCCGAGCAGGGGCGGCAGGAAGGCCAGCCCCATCACCGCGAGCCCGCAGACGATCCAAGCCGGCCTGGCACCACGGGACTTGAGGGCGCGCGTGATGCGCAACTGGAGCGCGAGGTTGGCCACCGTGCCGATCAGGAAGACCAGTCCGGCCGCCCCGTCCCAGCCCGTGGCCTCGCGCGCCCCGTCCGGCAGCAGCAGATACAGCTGGTTCTCCAGGGTGAACATGCCGACCATGGCGAGCGCGAAGGCCAGGAAGGCCCGGTTGCCGAGCACCTCCCGCCAGTCCCCGAGGACACCGCTTCCGGTCGGCTCGGCCTTCCGCGCGGGCAGGACGAGCGCCTGGGCCACGGTGAGCACGGCGAAGATCCCTGCGGCGGTCAGCGCGGACGTACGGAAGTCGACGAGGAGCAGGGCGCTGCCCAGCAGCGGCCCGATGAGCGCCCCGGTCGTGGCGAACACGTTGAACAGCGCGAACGCCTCCGCCCTGCGCTCGCCCGCCTCCTGCGCGAGATACGCCCGCACGGCCGGGTTGAACAGCGCCCCCGCGAGCCCGCTGAGCACGGACGCGGCGAGCAGCACCGCAAGCCCGTCCCCCAGCGCGAACAGCGCGAACCCGACGGTCCGCAACGCGCACCCGGCGATGATCACGCCCCGCGCCCCGAGCCGGTCCGAGGCCGAGCCGCCGATGATGAACAGACCCTGCTGGCTGAGGTTCCGCACGCCGAGCACGATCCCGACGACCGCCGCCGACAGGCCGAGATTCTCGCCGAGGTGGGTGGCGAGGTACGGGATCAGGAGGTAGAAGCCGGTGTTGACGCCGAGCTGGTTGACGAGCAGGAGCCGGACGGCGAGCGGGAAGCCGCGTATCTCATGCCACGTCCTCATGGGCCGCCACCTCCTCGACTCCCAGACCGGGCAGACCACTTGGGCGTACGAAGCCGTCGGCACCGCCGATCCCCCGCCACGGGTCGTGCCCGAGCAGCAGATGCCCGTCGAGGTCGACCCAGCGGGCGCGGTCGGCGAGGTGGACGGCGGGAGCGATGCCGAGAGTGCTGGCGGTGAGACAGCCGAGCATCAGCTCCGTCCCGCTGCCCTCGATCGCCTCCGCGATCCGCAGGGCCGCTCGGACTCCCCCGCACTTGGCGAGCTTGACGTTCACGCCGTGGACCCGCCCGGCCAGCCGCCGTACGTCCGCCACGCTCACCGCGTCCTCGTCGGCGATGACGGGCAGCGGTGACCTCTCGGCGAGGGAGCCCAGGGCATCCGGGTCGCCGGGCGGCAGCGGCTGTTCGACGGCCTCTACGCCGAGCGCGGCGAACCGGGGCAGCAGACGCTCGGCCTCCGCCACGCTCCAGGCCCCGTTCGGGTCCAGCAGCAGCCGTAGTCGAGGGGCCGCGTCCCGGATGACCCGCACGCGCTCCACATCGTCCTCGGTGTCGGACGAGCCCGCCTTCACCTTGACGGTTCCGAATCCGCTCGCGGCAAGGCGCCGGGCCTCGGCGGCCGCGTGCGCGAGCGGGGTGATGCCGATGGTGCGCGCGGTGGCGGCACCGAACGACGTCTCCGTCCCCAGCAGACGGTGCAGAGGCACACCCTCCCGCTTGCCGACGAGGTCCAGCAGCGCGGACTCGACGGCGGCGATGACGGCGGGCGGTGCGGCCTTCGAGGGCAGGGCCGCCAGGGCGCTTTCGGGGTCGGCGAACCGTTCCAGACCGACCGCCGAGATCAGCCGTACGAGCGTGTCGGCGTCCAGCCCGTAGTACACGCTGCTGACGGCTTCGCCGTAGCCGGTCACTCCGTCGTGCTCGACGCCCAGCCATACGGCGTCGCGGGCGGTCATGACGGAGCGGGAGATGCGCAGGGGCTCGGTGAGTTCGAGACGTACGGTGCGCAGTCGGGCCTTCATTGCGTCCTTCCGAAGGAGAGTGGATCGGCGACCCGCGCACATCGCCCCCACCCGCTCGCCTCGGCGGCGTACGGGTGCGGGATCTCCACGGGCCGGGTGGCGGAGCCGGCGAGGTCGAGGCCGTGGGCGGTGAGGAAGTCGTCGTCGTAGACGGTGCCGAGATAGCGGTGCGGCCCGTCGGGGAACACGGTGGCGACGACCGCGCCGGGATGGACGCGGGCCGCCCAGGCGGCGACGCGGGCCACGGCCCCCGTGCTCCAGCCGCCGCTGACGAAGCAGCCGCGGGCGAGCCTGCGGCAGCTGTCGACGGCCTCGGCGGGGCCGATCCAGTGGACCTCGTCGAAGGCGTCGTAGGCGACGTTGCGCGGGTGGATGCTGCTGCCGAGGCCGCGCATCAGCCGGGGCCTGGCGGGCTGGCCGAAGATCGTCGAGCCGGTCGCGTCGACGCCGATGAGCCGGAGCGCGGGCCAGCGCCTACGCAGCGGGCCGATGACGCCGGCGCTGTGGCCGCCGGTGCCGACACTGCACACCAGGATGTCCAGGTGGTCGAGCTGGGCGCCGAGCTCGGCGGCGAGCGATGCGTAACCGGCGGTGTTGTCGGGGTTGTTGTACTGGTCCGGCCAGTAGGCGCCGGGGAGTTCGGTGAGCAGTTCGCGCAGTCGGGCGAGCCGGGCCGCCTGCCAGCCGCCCTGCGGCGCGGGACGGTCCACGATCTCCAGACGGACGCCGTGGGCGCGCAGCAACTGCCGCATGGACGGCTCCAGTTCGCTGTCGCCGACCAGTACGACGGGATGGCCGAGCGCCTGCCCGGCGAAGGCGAGCCCGATGCCGAGCGTGCCGGAGGTGGACTCCACCACGGGGGCGCCGGGGCGCAGTTCGCCGCGCTCGCGTGCGCCGAGCAGCATCGTCACGGCCGCACGCGCCTTCATGCCGCCGGCCGCGAGCCCCTCGAGCTTGGCCCAGAACCCTGGGTGGGCGTGCGGCAGTTCGGCCGTGACGCGGACGACCGGGGTACGGCCGAGCAGGGCGAGCAACTCCGGCCGCGCGGTGGGGCGCAGGGCGGTCGCGGTCATCGCCCACCCCCGGAACAGCGGTAGCGATGGACCACGCCGGGTCCGCCGTCGAGCCAGAAGAAGGGGTACGGCTCCGCGCACACCGCGCTCACGCCGTGCCCCAGAAAGCGGGGCAGCACCGCGCTGCCGGTCTGCGCGAACATCACCAGCTGCTTGTCGTGCCGCAGCGCGTGCTCACGCAGCGGTTCGAAGGTGCCGTTGCCCAGGGTCATCCCGGACACCAGCAGCGCGTCACAGCTCCTTACGGCGGCGAGCGCGTCGGTGACGATCAGCTCGCCCCACTCGGTCACCCCGCCCTTGAGGTCGCACGGCACATAGCCGAGCTCACGCGAACGCAGGGCCTCCAGCAAGGAGTTGACCACACCGACGACCAGCACCCGGCCCCCGGCCGGCAGGTCGAGCAGCTCGGCCACGGCCCGCGCTCGCGCCCGGGACTTCTCCAGCGACGACCCGGCGGGCAGGGCGAGGGGCCGGGCCCCGCGCTCCGGCGTGTGCGGGGCGATGTGCATCAGGTAGGCGTCGAGGGCGGCCACCCGCACCGCGGGCAGCGGATGGCCGAGGAGCCGGGCCACATCGGCGCCCACGCAGTCGTCGAGCGCACTGTCGGGCAGTTCCCCCGGCTCGACCGCGCAGGACCCGACGGCCTCGGCGAGGCGCAGGCTGAGGACCTCGTTGCGGTAGCCGGTGCCGCGCCCGTCGTGCCGTACGGCCTGCCGGGTGGTGAAGGCGACGGCGACGCTCAGTGTGCGGGGGTCGGGGCCGAGGGCGCCCGCGCGGACACCGGCGACGAGCTCGTCGTACGTCCGACCGGGCGTCGTCGGACGGGCGCTGACGGCGGTCATCGGATCACCAGCCCCGCGCGCAGCCCGACCAGCAGGCGCTCGACCCGGTCGCGGGCGCCGAGCCCTTCGGGGTCACCGGCCATGACGTGGCCGAGGTATTCGTTGTTGCTGCCCGCCGCCTTCACCGCCTTGCCGGGCTCGGCGAGCTGCACCTCCAGCACACCTGTCTCCTCGGCCAGTCGTCCACCGCCGAGCGCTTCGAGGGTGCCCGCGCGGTCCGGGACGAGGAAGCCGATGGCGGCGCTGCGCAGCCCGGTGTCGGTGCGCCCGAGGTCGGGCCTGCGGCCGAGGGCGACGTCCACGAAGGCGGCGGCGAGGTCGATGCCGGTGACATGGCGGACGAGTTCGGTGATGCGGTTGCCGGCGGGTCGCGGGTTGACCTCGACGACGCGCGGTCCGGCGGAGGTCAGCTTGATCTCGGTGTGCGCGACTACGGCGTCGGTCAGCCCGAGCGCCTTGAGCGCGCCGAGCGTGGTCTGCTCGGCGGCCTCGAGGTCGGCGAGGGACAGGGCGGCCGGGAACATGTGGCCGGTCTCGACGAAGGCGGGCGCGCCGCCGACGCTCTTGTCGGTGACGCCGACCATGTGCACCGCGCCCGCGTGGGACACGGTCTCGACGCTGACCTCGGGTCCGTCGAGGAACTCTTCGAGGAGGACGGCCGGGGTGCGCCGCTGCCCACGGGCGTTGACCGGGAAGTCCGTCAACAGCCGGAAGAGTTCAGCCAGTTCGGCCTCGTGCTCGATGCGCCGCACATACATGCCCGCGCACAGGTCGACGGGTTTGGCGACGAGCGGATAGCCGATCTCCCGGGCGGCCCTCGCGAGGTCGGCCCACTCCCCGTGCACGGCGAAGCGCGGTCCGGGAAGGCCCGCGTCGGCGAGGACACGGCGGGTGGCGTCCTTGCGGCAGGCGTTCTCCACCGCCTCGGGGCCGGGGCCGGGCAGCCCGAGCCGCGCGGCGATCTGGGCCGCCGTCGGCAGGTAGTAGTCGCAGGAGGTGATCACCCCGTCGAAACCCAGCACCGAGTGCAGTCGCTCCACCTCGGGCAGCAGCGCGTCGACGTCATTCGTCTCGGCGGTGACCACGTTGCGGGCGCCGAGCAGCGGATGCGCCGTCCCCTCGGGCGCCGAGCGCAGATAGTGATGCAGGTCACGAGTGAGGAAGGTGAACTCGTGCCCACCCTCGCGGATGGCGCGTGGCAGCAGCCTGCTCATCGACCCGACCCAGCTCTCGACCACCAGCAGATGAGCCACAACTCCCCTTTTCACGCCTTGAGTTCAGTCGTCAGGGCAGCCCGGGCCACCCCTCGACGGAGGGAGTGCCGGACTTGACGCGCACACGTTATCGATAATGATTTTCATTTGCCAACCCCATTCTCACCCCGTTCCCACCCCGCTCTCACCTCGCTCCGGAGAAGCCATGTCCCGACCGCCACGCCCCACCGCCCTGCTGTGCGCCCTCGCCGCCACAGCCGCCCTGTTCCCCTCCGCCACCCCCGCCCGGGCCGCGGTCTCCCTCACCTTCGGCGGCTGCCCGGCCTCCGTACCGAGCCCGCCCGCGCCGGACCGCGTGGAGTGCGGGCACCTCACCGTCCCGCTCGACCGGCGGCACCCGTCCGGCCCGCGCATCGAGATCGCCGTCTCCCGCGTCCCCGCCTCCGGCACCCCCGCCGAGCGGCGCGGCATCCTGCTGGTGAACCCGGGCGGCCCGGGCGGCTCCGGGCTCCCCTACGCGGTGACCAAGCGCGCCAGACTCCCCGCGAGCGTGCGGCGTTCGTACGACGTCATAGGCTTCGACCCGCGCGGCGTCGGCCACAGCGCGCCGGTCGACTGCGGCGCGATGGGCGGCCTGTTCACCACCCCGGGCACCGACCCGGTCCCGGTGGGCCCCCGGGCCGAGCGGGCCTACCTCACCGCACAGCGGCACCTGGCCGACGACTGCGCGACGGGCGCGGGCACCCGGCTGCTGCCGCATCTCTCCACCGAGCAGACGGCGTACGACATGGACGCGATACGCGCCGCCCTGGGCGAGCCGCGCATGAGCTTCCTCGGCGTCTCGTACGGCAGTTACCTGGGCGCGGCCTACACCGCACGCTTTCCGCACCGGGTGGACCGCATGGTGCTGGACAGCGTGGTCGGGCCCTGGGACTGGTACGACTTCGACGTGATCCAGAGCCGGGCGCTGCTGCGCGCCCGCGACACGTTCTTCTCGTGGACCGCCGCACACGCGGACCGCTTCGGGCTGGGCGACGACACGGACGCCGTACGGCGGTCGTATCTGCGGGCCCGCCGAGGGCTCACCGCCCGTCCGGCCGGTGGCCTCGGCCCGGCGGAGTTCGACCGCACCGTCTACCGCGCCCTCGGCCGCACCGAACGCTGGACCGGCCTGGCCGACGGATTGCGCGCCTACCTCATGGACGGGGACGTGGACGGGCTGCGTCCCGCCTCCGCCTTCGACAGCCCGGAGTCCCGCAACTACGAGGCGGCCAACCGGATCGTGAAGTGCGCGGACGGCCCTGGACCGACGCCGGGCGAGATCCTGGCGGACATCCGCCGCCTACGAGGACTGGACGCACAGCCGGTGCTGACCGGCCTGGAGGCCACAGCTTGCGCATACTGGCACCACCGCTCCAACCGCCGTACACCACTGGGCGGTCCGGCCGCCCCGCCGGTCCTGCTGGTGGCTTCGGCGCATGACCCGGTGACGCCGATCCAGGGCGCGCGCGAGTTGCGGAAGCTGCTGCCGGACTCGCGCCTGGTCACCCTTGAGAACGACTACTCCCACGGCGTGTTCGCCAGCCGGGGGAATGGGTGCGTGGACGGCACGGTGGCGGCTTATCTCGTCGACGGATCGGTGCCGGCGACGGATGTGCGATGCACCGGGCCGGGGTTGCCAGGAGCACATTGAGATGGGCCCATCTCTCAACGCCGGCCCGCAAATTCAGCCCCCGGCCGGCGCCGCGCGGCCGGCCACCTGCCGCCGGCCGGCGGCGGCCGGCACGACTCAGCCGGCCGCCGATGGCCGGCCCGCGTCCGGCGCTTGAGGACAAGGCCCCGTCAGGGCCGAAGCGGGGGTCTGGGGGCGGCAGCCCCCAGCAGCGCCCGCATCGACGCCGGTTCCAGTTCGCGGCCCCCCAGCGGCAGCGTCACGGCGTCATGGCAACCGCTGCTCCGTCCAGATGATCTTGCCCTGGGGTGTGTAGCGGGTGCCCCAGCGCTCGGTGAGCTGGGCGACCAGGAACAGCCCGCGGCCGCCCTCGTCCGTGCTCCGGGCCTGGCGCAGACGGGGCGAGGTGCCGCTGCCGTCGGAGACCTCGCAGATCAGGGCGCGGTCGCGGAGCAGACGGAGCTGGACGGGGCCGCCGGTGGCGTGGCGGATGGCGTTGGTGACGAGTTCACTGGCAACCAGTTCGGTGGTGAAGGCCAGGTCGTCGAGGCCCCACGCGGCGAGCTGGCCGGTGACCGCCATCCGCGCACGGGAGACGACCGCCGGGTCGCTGGGCAGCTCCCACTGGGCCACACGATCCGCGCCCAGGGTGTGGGTGCGGGCGACGAGCAGCGCCACGTCGTCGCCGGGACGGGCCGGGAGCAGGGCGTCGAGGACGGCGTCGCAGGTCCCCTCCGGCGAGCGGTGGTCGCCGGCCAGCACCGCGCGGAGCTTGTCGAGGCCGGCGTCTATGTCACGGTGCCGGTCCTCGACCAGGCCGTCGGTGTAGAGCACCAGCCGGCTGCCCTCGGCCAGCTCCAGCTCGACCGTCTCGAACGGCATCCCGCCCAGGCCCAGGGGCGGGCCGGAGGGGAGGTCGACGAACTCGACCGTGCCGTCGGGGGCGACGACGGCGGGCAGGGGGTGCCCGGCGCGGGTGAGGGTGCAGCGCCGGGACACCGGATCGTAGACGGCGTACAGACAGGTGGCTCCGACGATGCCGGAGTCCGGACTGTTCTCCGCCGCCCAGCCCTCGCCCCTGTCCAGTCGGCAGACCAGGTCGTCGAGGTGGGTGAGGAGGTCGTCGGGGGAAAGGTCCAGGGAACAGAAGTTGTGCACGGCGGTGCGCAGCCGCCCCATCGTCGCGGCGGCGTGCAGACCGTGCCCGACCACGTCGCCCACGACGAGCGCGACCCGGGCGCCGGAGAGCGGGATGACGTCGAACCAGTCGCCGCCGACGCCGGCCTGTGCGGGCAGATAACGGTAGGCGACCTCGACGGCACTCTGCTCGGAGCGGCCCCTCGGCAGCAGGCTGCGCTGGAGGGCGAGGGCGGTGTTGTGCTCGCGGGTGTAGCGGCGGGCGTTGTCGATGCAGATCGCCGCGCGGCCGACCAGTTCCTGGGCGAGGGAGAGGTCGTCGTCCTCGAAGGACGCGGGCTGCAGGGAGCGGTAGAAGCTGACCACGCCGAGGGTCGTGCCGCGGGCCCGCAGCGGCACGGTGATCAGGGAGTGGATGCCTGCGGCGAGCACGCGTTCGAGCCGCTCCGGGTCCTGCGCGATCCAGCCGCCCGCCTCCGTCAGCACGGGCTCCATGACGGACTGCCTGGTCTCCAGGGAGCGGGCCTGCGGCGTGGACGGTACGTACTCGACGGCGTCGCCGACGTCGTACAGATTGTGCGGCTGCCTGCGTACGGCCCGGATGGCGACCCGGCGCAGCGCGGTCCGGCCGCCGAGCGCCTCCGGCTCCTCACCGCGCAGCACCGAGTCGGGCAGATCCACGGCGACGAAGTCGGCGAACCGGGAGACGGTCACCTCGGCGAGTTCCTCGGCGGTGCGGGTGACGTCCAGCGTGGTGCCGATCCGCACGCTCGCGTCGTGCAGCAGCTCCAGCCGCCGCCGTGCCAGCACGGCCAGCCGCCCGACCCCGGGCTCCCCGATCAGCAGCAACCAGCCGTCGGCACCGGCGGATTCGCCGTCGGGGTGGGCGGTTGCAGGTGCGGTGGGCGCGGGAGACGCAGGCGTGGCCTGTGGGGCTGTGAGGGCCTGTGCGACCGGTGCGGTGTGGATGGCCGACGGGTCGTGGGCGTTCGCTGTGTGCGGCGGGAGCGCTGGGGACGCGGGGGGTGTGGAGGCCCGCTTCGGCGGGACCTTGCGCTGAGGGGTCGCCGGGCTTGCCGGGCCCTGTGCCGACGCTCCGACGCGCAGATGCGGGGCCGCTGCCGCCGGAGCGCCCGTGGCGGCCGACCGTGCCCCCGCAGGCGAAGCGGTCAGGCCGACGTGGCGCAGGCGCGGGCCCCCGGCCACGCGGGCCTCGACGGCGACGCCGGTCTCTCCCGTCGCGCCTCTGACCTGGCGGAGCAGCAGTGTGGCGGTGCGGCCGCCGGGCAAGGCGACCTCGTCGAAGGTGCGGTGCGGGGAGGCGATGAGTTCCTCGGCCTTCTCCCGCAGCACGGCCATGTCGATCCGGTCGAGGCCGCCGCCGTCAGGGTCGGGCCGCGGTTCCTCGGGCTGTCTCGGCCAGCCCTGGGCGTGGCCGTCGGCGCGCCGGTACGCGGCGAGAAGGGCGCGTTCGCGCTGGGTGGCCTGGTCCAGCAGCCGGGCCTCGATGCCCCGGGCGGCCTCGCGGACCATCCGGACCATGGC
Source organism: Streptomyces sp. NPDC056479 (assembly GCF_042795335.1). Classification (NCBI taxonomy): domain Bacteria; kingdom Bacillati; phylum Actinomycetota; class Actinomycetes; order Kitasatosporales; family Streptomycetaceae; genus Streptomyces; species Streptomyces sp. NPDC056479. The sequence continues at coordinate 817,575 of NZ_JBHTRZ010000003.1, forward strand.
CGGATCGCCCTGGTCGCGCAGACAGGTGATGTCGAGGACGGCCTCGATGCGTCCGCTGAGCGGGTCCCGGACCGGCGCGCCCGCGCAGGCGAAGGGCTGGAGGCAGTCGGCGAAGTGCTCGCGGCCGGCGATGTAGACGGGGCCGCGCTCGACGAGGGCGGTGCCGACGCCGTTGGTGCCGACGACCGGCTCAGAGGCGTCGAACCCGGGGGCGAACTGCACGGCGTCGAGCTTCTCGCGCAGCTGCCGGTCACCGCCGAGCCGCTGGACCATGCGGCCCTGTCCGTCACAGAGCGCGATCGTCATGCTCACCTCGGCGAGGGCCGAGGTCAGATCGCCCAGAACCGGGCCGGCGGCGCGCAGGAACCGGTCGTCCAGGGTGACGCCCTCGGTATAGGGGACCAGCAGACGGTGTGGCTGCAGCCCGACGGAGCGGCATCGTTTCCAGGAGTCCAGCACCGAGTCCCGTACGTCCGACTCGACCAGTGAGCCGGCGAGGAATCGTTCGTGGGCATCGACGAGACCGCCGATGTCGTCCCAGGCCACGGACAACGGGACCACTTCCCTCACCCGAAGCCGACCCGATCGCACGCCGCCACTCGACCCACGGCCCGGCGGGCTTCGTCAAGCGCTATCACCCTAGACCTTACGTGACACGCCTCACAATGACTTGCCTCGGCCTCGGGAGCGCGTGGTCGCCGGGGCGAACCGGTCTACGGCCGGGCCCGGATGTGTGCGGCAGGGGCGTTGTCAGTGGTGGCAGGCAGGATGACGGGCATGACGACACCAGTTGCGCAGATCGTGGACGCCTCCGGCTACGCCCGGGCGGTCGAGGACGTGGTGAAGGCCGCGGCCGCCTACTACACCGACGGCACGTCGCCGCTGGACGACGACACCTACGACCGTCTGGTGCGAGGGATCACCGAGTGGGAGGCCGGGCATCCCGACCAGGTGCTGCCCGACTCGCCGTCCGGGAAGGTCGCGGGCGGCGCCGTCGAGGGCGATGTGCCGCACACGGTCGCGATGCTGAGCTTGGACAACGTGTTCTCGGCCGAGCAGTTCACGGCTTGGACGGCCTCACTGGCCCGCCGTATCGGGCACGAGGCGGAGAGATACAGCGTCGAGGCGAAACTGGACGGACTCGCGATCGCGGCCCGCTACACACAGGGACGGCTGACACGGCTGATCACCCGCGGCGACGGGACGGCCGGGGAGGACGTCTCGCACGCGATGAGCACCATCGAGGGCCTGCCCGAGACCCTGGCCGAGCCGGTCAGCGTGGAGGTGCGGGGCGAAGTCCTCATGACGGCTGCGCAGTTCGAGCACGCCAACGAGGTGCGCACCGCACACGGCGGGCAGCCGTTCGCCAACCCCCGCAACGCGGCCGCGGGCACCCTGCGCGCCAGGGACCGCGCCTACACGGTCCCGATGACTTTCTTCGGGTACGGCCTGCTCCCGCTGCCCGACACCGACGAGCCACTGGCCGCCCGGCTGGACGGCCTCGCGCACAGCGAGCTCATGGCCCTTGCCGGGCGGCTGGGCGTCCACACCACCGCCACCACCCCGGTCCCCGGCGTCACCGCCGCCACCACGGACGAGGTCCTGACCCGGGTGCGGGAGATAGCCGCGCTGCGCGCCGAGCTGCCGTTCGGGATCGACGGGATCGTCATCAAGGCCGACCTCGCCGCCGACCAGAAGGCGGCCGGATCCGGGTCGCGGGCCCCGCGCTGGGCGATCGCCTACAAACTGCCGGCCGTGGAGAAGATCACCCGGCTTCTGGAGGTCGAGTGGAACGTGGGCCGCACCGGCATCATCGCCCCCCGCGGCGTCCTGGAACCGGTCGAGATCGACGGCTCCACCATCACCTACGCCACGCTCCACAACCCGTCCGACATCACCCGGCGTGACCTGCGTCTGGGCGACCAGGTGATGGTTCACCGCGCCGGCGACGTCATTCCGCGTATCGAGGCCCCGGTCGCCCACCTGCGCACCGGCGACGAGAAGCCGATCGTCTTCCCCGAGGCGTGCCCCCGCTGCGGCTCGGCCATCGACACCGGTCAGGAACGCTGGCGGTGCGAGCAGGGACGCAACTGCCACCTGGTCGCCTCCCTCTCCTACGCCGCGGGCCGCGACCAGCTCGACATCGAGGGCCTGGGCGCCACCCGCGTCGTGCAGCTCGTCGAGGCCGGTCTGGTCGCCGATCTCGCGGACCTGTTCACCCTGACCCGCGACCAGCTCCTCGGACTGGACCGCATGGGCGAAACCAGCACCGACAACCTGCTGGCCGCCCTCGCCACGGCCAGGACACGCCCGCTGTCACGGGTGCTGTGCGCCCTTGGGGTCCGCGGCACGGGCCGCTCCATGTCACGCCGTATCGCCCGGCACTTCGCCGCCATGGACAACATCCGTGCCGCCGACGCCGACCAGTTGCAGCAGGTCGAGGGCATCGGGGCCGAGAAGGCGCCCGCCATCGTCGCCGAACTCGCCGAACTGGCCGGGCTGATCGACAAACTCGCCGCTGCCGGGGTGAACATGACCGAACCGGGCACCACCTTCGCGCCCGCGCAGGCCACCGACACCGGCACCGACACCGCCGCGCCCGACACCCCGGCCGGCCCGCTCGCCGGGATGACCGTGGTGGTCACCGGCACCATGACCGGTCCCCTAGAGAAGCTCAGCCGCAACCAGGTGAACGAACTCATCGAACGGGCCGGCGGCCGCACCTCCTCCAGCGTGTCCAAGAAGACCAGCCTCGTCGTCGCCGGAGAAGCCGCCGGATCCAAGCGTGCCAAGGCCGAAGACCTCGGGATCCGCCTCGCCACACCCGACGAGTTCGCTCTGCTCGTCGCCGACTGTCTCGACGGTCTCGACTGAGCATCGAGGCCTCGACCTGCGGATTTGTCATGGACGGGATGCAAGTGATCGGCGTATCGTGCCTCGGCCGCGCCTTGTCCCGCGGCCTGTATCTCTTCTCGCCCGTGGGGGGCTCATCAGCATGTCCGCATCCAATGACGTACGTCCACGTCCCCTGCTGCCCGCAGGAACACCCGGGTCCTCCCGCGGCCTGCTGGCCGCGGCCGTAGGGGGGCTCGCCCTGGTCGCCCTCACCGACGTGTTCAGCCTCGTCGCCGGACTCCGGCTCCGGGCGGTGATCGACGCAGACGGCGGCTTCGTCACAGCTCCGCAGCAGGACCTGGACGCCGCTGCCTCGCTGTACGAGACGGCCGGGAGATACCAGGTCATCGTGTACCTGCCCGCCGCGATCGTCTTCGTCGTCTGGTTCTTCCGTATGCGCCGCAACACAGGGCTCATGGCACCGGACCGGTTCCGCAACGGGCCCGGGTGGGCCATCGGTGCCTGGCTCATTCCGCTGGTCAACCTCTGGATGCCGTACCGCGTCGCCCTCGACATGTGGGGGGCCGCCACTCCGCTGCCGGCCGAGGGCGAGCGGTACCGGGCGCGGATCTGGCCGGTGAACCTCTGGTGGGGTCTGTTCGTCTTCAGCGTCCTGTTCAATCGGTTCGCCGGCACGAAGTACAAGAACGCCGAGACATTGACGGAGATCAACGACGGGGTGGTGCAGTACATGGCGGCCGACGGGCTGCACATCGTCGCCGCCGCTGCCGCCATGTACTTCGCCATACGGCTGACCGCCATGCAGCGGCTCAAGGCGGCCGAGGGGCCGTACGGTCCGGCGGTCGTCAAGGAGACGTCGGCCTGACGCGCCGAGCACGAGGTGGGCGCGCACGCGGCGGGGCGTCGGTGCGGCCCACCTCGACCTCACAGGGCCGGCCCCGCCCATCCGCGCCATACTCGATCCATGCGGTCACTACGGGGCCTCACCGGTCTCGCCGCCGGGCTGACGCTGGTGGCCGCCCTCGGCTGCACCGGAGCCGACGGCGACGGCACCGCGCCCACGCGCACCCCGTCGACGTCGGCCCGAGCCGGCAGCGGACCCACCGCGACGCCCTCTCCCTCCCCCGCCGACCCGGTCTCCATCCCGGCCCTGATCCAGCGCGAGCACCGCGGCTCGGACCTGCGCCTCGGTGCCGTACGGGTCCGTACCGACGCCTACACGCAGTACGCCGTCACCTACCGGTCCAACGGCCTGACGATCTCGGGGATCATGAACGTCCCCCGGGGCGATGGCCCGTTCCCCGCGCTGGTCCTGGCGCACGGCTACATCGACCCGGACGTCTACACCACCGGCCGCGGCATGCCCCGGGAACAGGACCTCCTCGCCCGTAACGGCTATGTCGTCCTGCACACCGACTACCGCAACCACGCGGGCTCGGACGACGACCCCGACAACGACGTGAACCTGCGCCTCGGCTACACCGAGGACGTCATCACGGCCGTACTCGCCCTGCGCTCCGCCGCCCGCCCGAACGTCGACGACGAGCGGATCGGGCTGCTGGGGCGGTCGATGGGCGGCGGTGTGGTGTACAACGCGCTGGTCGTGGCGCCGGGACTGGTCGACGCGGCCGTGGTCTTCGCGCCGGTCAGCTCCCGCCCGGAGGAGAACATCGACCAGTTCCAACGGCCCGAGGGCGACCCGCTCGTCGAGGAGATCGAGGCCGCCCACGGCACGCCCGAGGAGAACCCGGAGTTCTGGCGGCAGGTCTCGCCGGTCACCTATGTCGACCGGGTCACCGAGCCCCTGATGATCCATCACGGCACTGCCGACGACACCTGCCCCCTGGCCTGGACGAGGACGACCGTCGCCGCGTTCGAGGCGGCGGGCAAGGACGTGGAGCTGCGGACGTACCCGGGTGAAGGGCACACCTTCGGGCCGCGCTGGCCTGACTCCATGGACGCCACCATGACCTTCCTCGAACGCCACCTGCGCTGATCGGCCCGACGACCGGATCCACTCATCGAACGAAGGAGAATGCGGACATGCCACAGGTCGTGGTCAACGGCGTCGAGATCTTCTACGAGGTGGCGGGCGACGGCGATCCGCTGGTCCTGGTCCATGGGTCCTGGGGCGACCACTACAACTGGGTGCCGGTCATGAAGGACCTCACCCGGGACCACCGGGTGCTCGTCTACGACCGTCGCGGACACAGCCGGAGCGAGCGCCCGCCGGGGCAGGGCTCACGGCGCGAGGACGAGGACGACCTCGCGGAAATGATGGGGACCCTCGGCTTCGCCCCCGCCTTCGTCGCCGGCAACTCCTTCGGCGCGTCCACCGCGTTGGGGCTGGCCGGACGGCGCCCCGAGCTCTTCCGTGGCATCTTCGCGCACGAGCCGCCGCTCATGGGCATCGTGGCCGACGATCCCGGGTCGCGGCCGCTGATGGACGACACCGGCCGGCGTATGGCGGCCGTCGTCGACCGGCTTCGAGCGGGTGAAGTGATCTCCGGAGCACGGCAGTTCGTGAACGAGATCGCGTTCGGCCCCGGAGAGTGGGAGCGGATGACGGACCGGGTGCGGGAGACGTTCCGTGTCAACGCGCCCACGTTCGCGGACGAGCAGGGTGACCCGGGGTGGGCCGAGCTCGACCTCGACCGTCTCTCCGGCTACCCGGGGCCCGCCCTGCTGACGAAAGGCAGCGAGAGCCCTCCCTGGTTCGCCTCGATCGTCGGCAGGCTCTCCGGGGCACTGCCGCAGTCGACGACGTACACCTTCGAAGGCGCCGGGCACATCCCGCACGTCACCCACCCGACCGAGTGGGTGCGTCAGGTGACCGGCCTGGTCACGGGGAGCCGCGGGGCGTCGTAGCGGCCGAACGGCGGCTGCCGTACGCGCGATTCGCGGTGGAATGTGACGGACGACGCACCGCGGGCCGCAAGTTTTTTCGCGCCGCGATGATTGTTTCGCGGGATCCATCCGTACCTCAGGGGGTACCGAGCCGTTCACGTCAGGAGACATGATGCCCATCTCACGCCGCATGGTAGGCACCGTCTTCGTGGGAGGCGCTCTCGTCCTCACCCTCTCCGCCCTCGCCTACCCCGCCATGCTGGGCGTGCAGACCACCTCTGCCAACCAGGACCGCGTCATCGCCAACACCCAGTACGGCCCGCTGACCGAGGCCGACCGGGACTTCGTCGTCAAGGTCCGCGCCGCCGGGCTGTGGGAGCACCCGCTGGGCATGATGGCGATGCAGCGCGGGACGACCCCGGAGATGAAGGAGGCCGGTCAGCACCTGGTCGTCGGGCATGCCCGGCTCGACCTCGCCTGCCGCAAGCTCGCGTCCGAGCTGAACATCACGCTGCCCAACCAGGCCAGCCCGCAGCAGCAGCAGTTCGTGGCGACGGTGGATTCCAAGACGGGCAAGGAGTTCGACGCCACGGGTGTCGCGATCATGCGGGTGACGCACGGGCAGATCTTCCCGGCGATCGCGAAGATCCGGGGCACCACGCAGAACAGCATGGTCCGTCAGCTGGCCGACCTGGCGAACGACACCGTGCTCGACCACATGACGATCCTGGAGAAGACCGGACTGGTCAACTTCGACGCCAACAACTTCCAGCAGACCACGCCGCCGAAGCTCCCCAAGGATCAGATGACGCCGCCCGCGCCCCAGCCGGGCTCGCCGGTGCTCACGCTCGCCATCCCCAAGGGCCTCGAGGACCTGAACACCGCGTCCCCGTCGGCGCTGCCGAGCGCGGACGTGAAGTGACGATCAAGTGATCGGGTGCCCCGGACTCCCTCCGGGGCACCCGATCGCGCCTGCTCATCCGGGCACCTGATCGCGCCTGGTCAGCCGGTCTTCCATCCCCACGGCGTGTCCAGCCGCTCCCACTCCGCGGCCCACTGCTCCAGGCGCCGCCGCTCCATCCCCAGCCGTACCACCCAGGCGGAGCCCAGGACGACGCCGGCGGCGCCCGCGCCGGCCAGGATGCCGCCGGCGACCGAGTGCAGCAGGATCTCGGTCTCGGACAGCGGCTGTTTGGGGAGGACGCCGGTGCGGTCCGTCCACACCTCGACCTTGCCGCCCGCCTTCGTCTTGGGCGGCACCCGCGCGTCGTCCGTACGGACCGCGCCGTCCGGGTCGGTCCAGCGGACGGTGGCCCACACCAGATGGTCGGTGGTCACCCTCGCGGGCCCCGGATCCTCCGCGTCCTTCACGAGTACGGCCGTCACCTTGTGGCTCTCGGCCCGTTGCTGCTCCGCCGAACGCACCACCGCGTCCGAGGCGGCGAGACCGCCGAACACGGCGCCGACCACCGCGAGCAGCCATCCGCACAACACGACCCAGCCCTCGATGACGTCACAGCGCCGCCTCAGCGGATTGCGCCGCCACCGCCACAGCCGCACCTTCGTGCACTCCGAGGCAGCCATGCCGACACCCCCTTGAGCACCGACAGCACCTTTCCAGTGTGCGCCCGTTGTCGCCGCCGTGTATGTTCGAGCGGCAACTGAATCAAGCATTCAGCACTTCTAGCGCCCCTAGGTGGATACATTCACCTCGCGCGGAGTGATCAGCTCGCGGTGCGCCGGATCCGTCCGGCGTATCGCTTCTCCAGCTCCAGGTTGCCCTCGAAGCCGCCCGGCACATTGGCCGAGACATACACCGGCGGGTGCTCCCCGGCGGCGAGGAGCAGGGCGGAGGCCTCGGCGACGGCCATCTGGACGAGCAGCACGCCGGTCAGCGTGGACAGCGCGCACACCGCGCCCCCGCCGGGCAGCTCCAGCAGCGCGTCGCCGCGCGGGGCGGCGTTGTCGAGGACGACGTCCGCGAGGTCGGCGAGCTTCATGCCGCTCGGGTGTCCGGCGGGGACGGCGCGGGTGTGGGCGAGGGAGGTGAGGGCGAGGACACGGTGGCCTTGTTCCTTGGCCTGCAGGGCCATCTCCACGATGACGTTGTTGACGCCGGAGTTCGAGATCACGACGAAGAGGTCCTGGGGGCGCGGGGCGGCCAGTTCGTAGATCCGGGCGGCGACCCCGGCCCGGCGCTCCAGGAGCGGATCGTCCAGGGCGCTCGGGGCCTCACCCCCGTACAGGACGAGGTCGGCGATGCTCAGCCGGTTCGTCGGCACCAGTCCGCCGGCCCGGCCGGCGAGTTCGAGGACGATGGCCTGGGAATGGCCGGTGCCGAAGGCCTGGATCACACCGTCGGTGCGGACGCAGTCGGCGATCAGTCCGGCGGCGCGGGCCACGTCGTCGCGGGCGGACTCGGTCAGGCGGTCGAGGACGGCCATGCTTTCGTGCGCGAAGCGCCGGGCGCTCACGGACTCGTCGGACACGCGTCACTCCCCACTGATGGAACCTGATGGAACCTGGAACCCGATGGATGAAACCACCCTGCACAACTGCATCGATGAATCAATAAATCACACACCGCACGGTACGGGCAACGAGCTGCGACCGGCCCCTCATCTCGGGCGTCCAACCGGTCCTGGTATTCAACCGGTGGGACATCCGGTGGCTGATACCTTCTTTTCATGCCCCCGACGGACGTCACCACACTGATCCGCACCGAGCTGCCCCGGCTGGCCGGCTCCCTGCGGAAGGTCGGCGAGCTGATCCTGGAGGATCCGGCCGCCGTCACGCACTGCTCGGCCGCCGAGCTGGGCCGCCGCACCGGCACCTCCCAGGCGACGGTGACCCGCTTCTGCCGCGCCGTCGGACTCGACTCCTACCAGCATCTGCTGATCGAGCTGGCCCAGGAGCGCGGCCGGGGCCAGGCCTCCGACTGGGGCACCGCCGAGATCGGCCCGGACATCTCCCCCGACGACTCACTGGAGCGGGTCGTGCAGGTCGTGGGCAACACGGACCTGCGGGCCGTGCAGCAGACCATCGACCGGATCGACCTCGACGCCGTCGAGCGCGCCGCGCAGGCCACCGCGCGGGCCCGCCGTGTCGATGTGTACGGCGTCGGCGGCAGCGGGGCCGTGGCGCAGGAGACCGAGACCCGGCTGTTCCGCATCGGCTGTGCGGTGCGCGGCTGGACCGAGGTGCACGCCGCCGCCACGTCCGCCGCCCTGCTCACCCCGGCGGACGTGGCCATCGGCATCTCGCACTCCGGGGCCACCCGGGAGACCGTCGAGCCGCTGGAGCTGGCCAAGGAGCGCGGGGCGACGACGGTGGCGATCACCTCCGACCCGCGCTCACCACTCGCCAGGGCCGCCGACATCCGGCTCATCTCGACCGCCTCGGAGACCAACTTCCTCACCGGCATCGGCGGCCGGCACTCGGTCCTGGTGCTGATCGACTGTCTCTACGTCCGGGTCGCCCAGCTCTCCTACCAGCGCGCGAGCGCCTCGCTGGCGTTGACCGACCACATCACCCCGCAGCACACGGTGAAGACCCGGCGCACCCGCTGAGGGCAGCCGGTTGTCCTTCGAAACGGTCGGTCTCGGCGTACAGGGCGTCGGTGAGCTCGCAGCGGCCGCCGGGGGCGCGGCAGTAGGCGTCCCAGCCGTACATGCGCTGGTTGAGCCGGCCGGCCTTCTCACGCAGGGTCATGCGGGCGAGGAGGTCGCGCGGACCCGGGCCTCGACGGGGGCGGTGGGGTCGCCGTAGAGCGGGCGGGCTGCCGAGTCGCTCATCCGCCATACCCCAGACGGGCGAGGGCGACGGCACCGCGCGAGCCGTCCACCACCCAGTCGAGGGCGAGTCCGAGCGGCCGGAGCCGGGTGGCGAGGAGGCCGGTGAGCGGGCCGGCCGGCCCGAGCAGGCCGCCGGACGCGACGATCCGCTCGCCGGGGCGGGGTTCGAGGGCGCGGACGGTGTCGGTGAGGTGGTCGGAGGCCGCTTCGAGGATGCGCGCGGCGACGGTGTCCTCGTGCCGGGCCGCCTCCGCGACCAGCGGTGCGAGGCGGGCCAGTCGGACCGGTGGGCCGTCCATGACGGCGGGGAGCACATGCATGCGGTAGGCCTCGCGCCGGGCCCGGGTCCAGGTCCCGGTGTCGTACGGGCCCGGAGCGTCCGGCGGCACGACGTCCTCCGGCACCTCCAACGCCCGCCCGACCGACGCGCCCAGTGCCGTCGGCCCGCCCCGGCCGTCCGCCATGCGCAGCGCCGCCCGCACCGCCTCGCGCCCGATCCAGAAGCCGCCGCCGTCGTCGCCGAGGAGCCAGCCGTCGCCGCCGACGGTCTCGGCGCAGACGCGGCCGGTGATGCGCACCGCCACCGCGCCGGTACCGGCCACCAGGGCGAGCCCGTCGGCAGGAGTGCCGGCGGCGGAGGCGAACGCGGCCTCGATGTCGCTGTGGATCTCGACCGAACCGGCCTCGATGCCCAGCCGGCTCAGTGCGACGGTGAGCGCGGCGTGTGCCCTGATCCGCCCCGGCTCGTCCGGCGCGGTCCGCGAGGCGCCCGCGAACCCGCCCGCCACCGCCACGACCCTGCCGCGCAGCGCTTCCGGCACGGCGAGCGCGAGGGCCTCGGCGAGGTGCTCGGTCAGCTGGTGGCCCGGGACGGTCAGCGCGTTGCCGGGCCCGGAGACGCCCTCGCCCTCGGGGCCGCCGCCGCCCAGCCGCGCCAGGACGGCGCGCGTACGGGTGCCACCGGCGTCCAGGCCGACGACGTACGCCGGACCGAGGTCGGGCGAGGCCGGGTTCACATCACTGTTCATTGACGACCATGGCGGTTGGCGCATTCGCGACGGACAAGAGCCGAACGCCGAACCCGCGGGCGGGCCCGACCCGAGGAGGATCCCATCCATACGCTCTGATTCGGCGTCAACCACGCGCCCCGCCACGGCTGTTTCCACTCCTGGCAGGACTACCACCCGGCACGCGCGCGTGCGATCGTGGGGCACGCGGCCGAGTGCACGGGGCTGTGGGCCGTGACCCGGTGGTGCTCGCACGACGCGGGCCGGTCGCCGGCCGACTTCCCGGAACTGGAGTACGCACAGCGCCGCCGTCAGAGGCCGGCCAGCACCTCGGCCACCGCGCGCAGATTGACCCGCCCCCGCCCGTACGAGCACAGCACGCCGCCCTCCGGCAGCCCTGTGTCCACCCGCACCGCATCCGGCCGTCGGACCGACAGGGCGTCCCGCAGCCGCACTTGCCAGGGGTGCAGCCCGGCGTCGCACGTGGCCACGACCAGCGGAGCGGCCCCGCAGCGGCGCACGATCCCCTCGACGAGGGAGTCCGGGTCCGCGCACTCGCCCGTCACCGCGGTGCCCGTGGCCGTGGGGTCGGCGGCGCGCATCTCGCTGAGCAGGTCCTCGCCGCCCCAGTTGAGCGCGGGGTGCGGCGGCGGGAACAGGTCGACGACATGGGCCCCGCGCACGGCGGGCGGCACGCCCCGGCTCCGGACGGCCCGGCGCGCGGCTTCGATCCCGGCGTCCGCGTCCCAGCCGGCCGGGTCCGAGGTCGGGGGCGTCGCGTACCGCCCGGCGAGAAGTCGCACCCGTCCCGCGGCCTCCTGGATCCGCTCCTCCGCCAGGACTCCGGTCCGCAGCGCGTCGAGCACGGCGTCCCGGCAGTGCAGGGTGACGTTCAGGTCGCAGACGGCGACGATCACTTGGTCCGCGCCCGCGGCGAGCGCGATGCGTGCGCCGGCCGCCTCGCCGTACTCGTCGGCGATGGCCTTCATCTCCAGCGCGTCGCTGACGAGGACGCCGTCGAAGCCGAGGTCGTGGCGGAGCAGATCGCCGAGGATGCGGCGGCTGAGCGTGGCGGGCCGGTTGGGGTCGAGGGCCGGGAAGACCACATGGGCGCTCATCAGCATCGGTACGCCCGCGTCGACGGCCGCGCGGAACGGTTCGAGGTCGACGCCCAGTGCGTCGTACGGCCGTGGGTCGACCGCCATGCCGAGGTGGCTGTCGGTGACGGTTCCGCCGTGGCCGGGGAAGTGCTTGGCGCAGGACGCGATGCCGCGGGCCTCGGTCGCGGTGATCCAGGCGCGCAGATGGCGGGCGGCGAGCTCGGGGTCGGCGCCGAAGGAGCGGGTGCGCACGATCGGGTTGTCCGGCCGGTGCCGGAGGTCGGCGACGGGGGCGTAGGCGGCGGTGATGCCGAGGCCGGCCAGGTGCGCGGCGAGGGCGTCGGCGCAGCGGGCGGTGAGGTTCGGGTCGTCGACGACGCCGAGGGCGTAGGAGCCGGGGACGTCGGGGGCGCCGGGGGCGCCGGCCGCGACCAGATGGCCGATGCCGCCGCCCTCGTTGTCGATGGCGACGATCACGTCGGGGCGTATCGCGCGCAGCTCGTCCGTGAGGCGGCGCACCTGCCGGGCGTCGCGGATGTTGCGGGTGAAGAGGATGACGCCGCCGAGGCCGCGGTCGACGAGCTCCTTGAGCGGGTCCGGGACGCTCGTGGCCCCGTCGAATCCGGCGACGAGGCAGCGGTGGGCGGCTTCGTCCAGGTCGGCCGGGAGGCCGGCCGCCCCGAGGGACGTGTGCTCGAAGTGGCTCACCCCTCGCATGCTCCGGCTCGATCAGCCGAAAGTCAACCATCCGGTGGATGACTGATTCACCAGCTCGCCATGTGGACAGCCGTACCCGCCGGCCGCCGGACCTCACCCGGCGAGCGACCGCGCTCGCGTCGCCCACCCGCCGACGCCCCTTCGGCTCCCGGACACCATGGCGTCATGCCGGACGGGCACGTTCTCGTCGTCCCCTCCTGCCCTCGCCCTCTAGCCGTCCGCCCCGCGTCCGCGCGGTGCGACGCGGAAGGACGACCGCGCCGTGTCCTCGCTCCCGCTCAGCGATCTCCCCGGACCGCTGCCCGCACTCCCCGCCCCCGCCGCTCCCGCCCGCTCCCCCTACGCCCCCGCACGCCTCGCCCGTCACACGCTGACCCTGCTCCCGCTCCTGCTGATCGGGGCATGGGCGGCGGCCGACTGGCGCACCGTGCGCGACGGCGCCGCCCGGCTCGCCGCCGCCGACCCCTGGTGGCTGCTGGCCGGCCTGTTCTTCACCTGCACGGGCTGGGTCGTGGCCGCGCTCGTCCGCCAAGGGTCGATACCCGACCGGCTGCCGCCGGGCCTGCTGCTCGCGTCCCAGTTCGCGGCCGGCGCCGCCAATCACGTGCTGCCGGCGAGCATCGGCGCGCACGCCGTCACCCTGCGCTTCCTCCAGGGCCAGGGCATACCGCTGGCCCGGGGCACCGCCTCGCTCGCCCTGTACTCGCTGGTCAAACCGATCGCGAAGACGGTCGTGCTGCTCGGCTTCCTCATAGGCTTCCCCGAGCTGCTCCACCTCGGCGAACTCGTCCCGGACCGGCGGACGCTGTTCCTGGTGGCCGCGGGCGTGGTGGCGGTCCTCGGCACGGCGACCGTGCTCGTGACGACCGTACGACCGCTGCGCCGCCCCCTCCTCGGCTTCGTACGCACCGCCCTGACCGACGCACGCATCCTGCACACCCGGCCCAGCCGGATCCTCGCCCTGTGGGGCGGGGCGGCCGCCACTCCGCTGCTCCAGGCGAGCGTGATCGCCTCGGTCGGCTTCGCGCTCGGCCTGCCGCTGTCCTGGACCCAGGTGACGCTGGCCCTCCTCCTCGCCAGCACCGCCGTCGGCGCCGTGCCCGCACCGGGCGGCATCGGCCCGGTGGACGCGGCCCTGGTCTTCACGATGGTCACCTTCGGCGCCCCGATGGGCCTGGCCGCGGCCACCGTCATCGGCTATCGCGTCCTGACGGTCTGGGTGCCGCTGCTGCCCGGCGCGCTCGTTCTCTCGATCATGGTCCAGCGCAAGATCCTCTGAGCCGGGGGCTGCGCGCTCACTCCTCGCCGACCCGCACCACGGCCACCGTGATGTTGTCGGGTCCGCCCGCCTCGATGGCGGCCTTCCACAGCTCGAAGGCCGCCCGGCCGTCCTCGTGCTCGCGCAGGATCTCTTCCAGTACGTCCCTGGTGAGCGGGTCCGTCAGACCGTCCGAGCAGATGAGATAGCGGTCGCCGGACGACAGGGGCTCGGTCATGACGTGCGGAGCGACGGCGCGGTAGGTGAGCGAGCCGCCGAGGCACTGGGTGACGAGGGTGGTGGTGCGGCCGGGCGGATGCGGCGGGCTGTCGTCGACGCTCAGCTGGCGCAGCCCGTCGTCGGAGGTCGCGAAGACCTGGCTGTCGCCCACGTTGAACACCAGCAGCGATCCGGGCTGCACGACGACCCCGGCGACCGTCGTCCCCATGCCGGACAGCTCGCCCCCCTCCTCGCCGTCCACCGCCTGGTACACGGCGAGGTTGCAGGCGTTCACGGCCTCACGGACCGCCACCTCGCTGCCCATGGCCGGACCCAGCGCCGCGATCCGGCGGGCGACCAGCGAACTGGCCACATCGCCGCCCGGATGCCCGCCGAGACCGTCGGCGACGGCGACGACGAGGGGCGTGCCGAGCGGGAAGACCAGAGTCTGCGGATTCTCGGTCACGGTGCCGCATAGCGTCCACGGCCCCACGGCCAGGCTGTCCTCGTTGCGCTCCCGCAGCAGCCCGGGATGGCTGATCGCACTCACCGCGACGTACGCCATGAGGCGTCACCGCCTTCCCGTACCGGACAGACCGCCGAGGCCGGACCTCCGTCCTACGAGTCTAGGAACACCCGCATCCCGCGTGCCAGCGCGCGGGGGGTGGGGCGGCGCCGCCCCACCCCTGAAGCGGTCAGCTCTCGTCGGGAGTCAACCGCAGCGAGATGCTGTTGATGCAGTACCGCTGATCGGTCGGCGTCGCGTACCCCTCGCCCTCGAAGACGTGCCCGAGATGCGACCCGCACCGGGCGCACCGCACCTCGGTGCGCACCATCCCGTGCGTGCGGTCCTCGATCAGCTCCACCGCGTCGGTGTCCTTCGGGTCGTAGAAGGACGGCCAGCCGCAGTGCGACTCGAACTTCGTGGTGGAGGTGAAGAGCTCGGCGCCGCAGGCACGACAGGAGTAGACGCCCGTCGTCTTGGCGTTGGTGTACTCACCGGTGAAGGCGGGTTCGGTGGCGGCCTGGCGGAGGACGGCGTACTCGGCCGGGGTCAGCTCCGCGCGCCACTGCTCGTCCGGCTTTTCGACGTCGTACGACATGGGTGTTGCCCCTCACTTCGACAGGCGGTCCAGGATGAGCGGGCCGAGGTCGGTGACATCGCCCGCGCCCATGGTGAGAACGAGATCACCGGGCTCCGTCATTCCCGGGACGAGCGAGGGCACCTCGCTCTTGTCGTGGACCGCCGTCACCTGGGCGCCTGCCGCCCGGGCCGCCTCGATGACCAGCTCGCTGGTGATGCCCGGAATCGGGTCCTCGCGGGCCGGGTAGATGTCCAGGACCAGCGAGCTGTCGGCCAGGGCGAGGGCGTCGCCCATCTCCTTGCCGAGCTCCTGGGTGCGGGAGAACAGGTGGGGCTGGTAGACGACCACGATCCGGGCGTCACCGGCGGCCGCGCGCATCGCCTCGAGGTCGGCCGTCATCTCGGTCGGGTGGTGGGCGTAGGAGTCGATGACCTGGACGCCCGCGGCCTCCCCCTTCAGCTGAAGGCGCCGCTTCACTCCGGTGTAGGCCGCGAGCGCCGGGGCCAGTTCGGCGGCCGGGATCCCGAGGGCGACGCCCGCCGCGAGGGCGGCCACCGCGTTCAGGGCGTAGTGCCGGCCGGGGACCGAGACCCCGAAGGTGAGCTCCTGGCCGTCCAGCAGGACGGTGACCTGGCTCTTCAGCCCCTGCGCCAGCACCGACAGCACGCGTACGTCGGCGTCCTCGGCCTCGCCGTACGTCACCACCTGCACGTCGCAAGCGGTGACCCGCCTGGTGAGCTCCCGCGCCCCTTCCTGGTCCGCGGAGATCACCAGGGTGCCGCCCTCGGCGATGCGATCGGAGAACGTCACGAAGGACTCGTAGATCTCGTCCATCGACGCGTAGTTGGCGTGGTGGTCGAGCTCCACGTTCAGGACGATCGCGACGTCGGGCGCGTACTTGTGGAAGCTGCGGTCCGATTCGTCCGCCTCGGCCACGAAGATGTCGCCGTCGCCGTGCAGGGCGTTCGAGCCGGGGGCGTCCAGGTCGCCGCCGATGGCGTACGACGGCTGCAGGCCCAGCTCGGTCAGGGAGACCGCCAGCATCGAGGTCGTGGTCGTCTTGCCGTGCGTGCCGGCGACGGCGATCGGACGCAGCCCGCCCATCAGCGCGGCGAGCGCGTCGGAGCGGTGCACCACGGGGATGCCCAGCTCGGCGGCGCGGGCCAGCTCGGGGTTGTCCTGCCGGATCGCCGACGACACCACGACACAGCTGGCGTCGTCGGCGAGGTGCTCGGCCGCGTGCCCGATGTGCACGGTCACACCGAGGGCACGCAGCGCCTCGGCGGTCGCGGACTCCCGGGCGTCACTGCCGGCCACCTTGGCCCCACGCTGCGCGAGAATCTTCGCGATCCCCGACATCCCGGCCCCGCCGATGCCGATGAAGTGCGGTCGGTCCATGGCGGTGGGAATGCCGGGTGCCATGTGTGTTCTCCCAGAAGTGCGATACGACGGTGAGCCCTCAGCCTATTGGCTGGCGCCGACTGCGACGCCCAGGGGCGCTACGCCTTGCTGTGCGAGAACAGCTTGAGCACCGGCACCCCCACCCTGTGCCGAGCCCTTGAAGCCCAGTCCCGGTGGAAGAACTCCTCGACATAGTGGGGATCGGTCAGCACGATCACCTCGTCCGCCCCGACCTCGTCCACCACAGCCCTGAGCGCGTCCAGCGGATGGTCCTCCAGCAGCCGCCCGCCCGCCTCCGCCCCGGCCGTGCGCAGCGCGGTGAGCGACACCTCGAGCGCCCGCTCCCCCGTGCTCAGCGCCTCCTGGCCCTCCGGGGTCTCCCCTTCCCGGACCGCCTCGTCCAGCTCGCCGAGCGCGATGTCGTCGATGGCGCGCAGCAATCTGTCGGCCTGCTCGCCACGCGGCTGGAGCAGCACGTGGAAGGCGACCTCCTCGTCACCGTGCAAGGTGGTGACGAACTCCACGTCGGCGGATGTCAGGGCCTTCTCGATCATCAAAACGCTTGTGAACACCGGGCGCCCCTTCTGCGGAAACCATCCTGCCCCGTGCTCGCACGGGGACTGCGAGTTTTAGTGTGCCCGGCGAAAGCTAACCGGAACGGTAGATTCCGCCGTTTCAGGGGCACGGCATTCATAGAACCCATTTCCGAACCGCCTAACCTCACGTCCGCCGGTACCGGCCGAACAGGAAGCCCTCCTCCTCCAGCAGGGACGCCAGCGCGAACCGCTTCGGGACCGCCACCGAGGGCCCGCCGGCGATGCGCTGGGCGTCGCCCGCGGTGAGCATCGGGGAGATCGTCAGACAGAGCTCGTCGAGCACCTCGGCCGCCACCAGCTGGCCGAGCAGCCGCGGCCCGCCCTCGGTCAGCAGGCGGGTGTGCCCGAGTTCCGCGAGGGCCTGAACGGCCCGGACGGGGTCCACACCGACGCCGTCACCGGCGATCACCACCCGGGCGCCCGCCTTCTCCGCGTCCGCGACCCGGTCGGGGGCCGCGGCGGCACCGGTCAGGATCAGGGTGGGCACGGACGGTGAGGTGAACAGGGGCAGGTCGTAGTCCAGGTCCAGGCTCGCGCTGACCACCGCGATGGCCGGCGCGGGACCCTGTCCTGCCGCCTCGCGCGCCTCGGCGAACTCCGCGCGTACGCGTGCCGGACGGTACCCCTCCAGGCGTACCGTTTCGGCGCCGACGAGCACCACGTCCGCCAGCGCCCGCAGCGTGCCGAAGATGCGCATGTCGGTCGCGGTGGAGATGGGCTGCGAACGGCCGTCGTGCTGGGCCGCCCCGTCCAGCGTGGACACCATGTTGGCCCGCAGCCAGGGCTGCCGGCCGCCGGGGCCGGGCTCGGGATAGGCGTACGCGACGGCGAGCTCGGCGAGGCTCCACTCCCCGTCGACCGGTTCCCCGCCGCCCTCGCCCCCGGCCGGACCGCCGGAGGCCCTCGCTGCTGTCTCATCGGTCACAGGGAACAGGCGTCGCATGTCATGGAGTGTGGCACGGCGATTAGCATGGTGACCCGTGTCGTCCTCCACCGCCGCCTCCGGGCGGAGCCCGATAGCCGAAGCGAGTCCGCAGTCCCTGTGCACCCGTGAGCCGCACGTCCCGGCGGACCGGCTGGTCGCCGAGATGGTGCCGCCGCCCCGCTTCGACTCGGTCCGCTTCAGCACCTACCTCCCCGACCCGAACCAGCCCAGCCAGACAGAGGCGGTCCGCGTCCTGGAGGGCTTCGCGGCCGGACTGGGCGGTGCGCACGCCAGCGGCGCCGGAAAGGCCAAGCGCGGCTTCCTCGGGTTCGGCAGGCCCAAGGCCCCCAAGACCCCGGCAGGGCCGCGCGGTGTCTACCTCGACGGCGGCTACGGCGTCGGCAAGACCCATCTGCTCGCCTCCCTCTGGCACGCCACACCGGCCGAGCCCTCCCTCAAGGCCTTCGGCACCTTCGTGGAACTGACCAACCTCGTCGGCGCCCTCGGCTTCCAGCAGACGGTGCAGACCCTGTCCGGTCACCGTCTGCTCTGCATCGACGAGTTCGAGCTCGACGACCCGGGCGACACCGTCCTCGTCTCCACCCTGCTCGGCAAGCTGGTCGACGCGGGCGTCGCGCTCGCCGCCACCTCCAACACCCTGCCCGGCAAGCTCGGCGAGGGCCGCTTCGCGTCCGCCGACTTCCTGCGCGAGATCCAGGGTCTGTCGGCCCACTTCCGCGCCCTGCGCATCGACGGCGAGGACTACCGCCACCGCGGCCTGCCCGAGGCGCCGGCGCCGTACTCCGACGAACAGGTGACGAAGGCGGCGTACGCCACCGAGGGCGCTTCGCTCGACGACTTCCCGCATCTGCTGGAGCACCTCGCCCGCGTCCACCCCAGCCGGTACGGCGCGCTGACCGACGGCCTGAAGGCGGTGTGTCTCACCGACGTGCAGCCGATTCCCGACCAGTCGACGGCCCTGCGGCTCGTCGTGCTCGCGGACCGGCTCTACGACCGTGAAGTCCCGGTGCTGGCCTCCGGACTGCCGTTCGACCAGCTGTTCAGCGAGGACATGCTCAAGGGCGGCTACCGCAAGAAGTACTTCCGCGCGATCTCGCGACTCACCGCGCTGGCGCGCGACGCCAAGGTCCTGGTAACCCAGTAACTCCCCCCGGTCAAGGGGGAGTTCAAGCCAAGCCACCCTCACCTTTCAGGCTCTCTTCAGCTCGAAACGTTAAGTTAACCCTGCAAACAACGTTGCCGGGTTAACGTGTTTCTTGACCAACGGTTGACCAAGTGTTGGCACGTGCATGAGGTGTGGACCGACTGAAGGGGGGCGCATGTTTCGAGGTACGACGGCCCGGACCCCGATTTCGATCCTCGCCGCCGTCCTGCTCGCCCTTCAGTTCTTCGCACCTGGCGCTGCCTTCGCACACGCATACACAGCGAGTCAGGCAGAGGCCAAGGCCCAGCCCGGAATCAAGCTCTCCGGGAAGGCGCTGCGCGACGACACCCTCACGTCACGCCACTGCGTCCCGTCGGGTGACGGGGACCCGACCGGTCCACTGCGCACCCGTGAGCATCGGCGCTTCGCCGACTCCGGGCCTCAGGCGCCCGACCGACCGTTGCTCAACCGGGACTCCGCGTCCGCGCACCAGCCGGCCGAAGCCGGCGCCGCGCACCGGCGCACGTCGAGATCCTCGACGTCCCACACTCCGGCGGGGCTTCAGATCTTCCGCTGCTGAGCAGCGGAGCAGTCCCCCCACCCCTGTCATGTAAACCCCGACGCGCCATGGCGGCGCGCCAGGAGGAGTCACCACACATGCAGCCCCTCATCGACAACGCCCGTACGTTCGGACAGCGCCCTGAGGAGTTCGCCAAGCTGGCTGAAGGGCAGTCCCCGCAGGTCCTGTTCATCACCTGCTCCGACTCACGGGTCGTACCGGCCCTGATCACGGGCGCCCGCCCCGGCGAGCTCTTCGAGCTGCGCACCGCGGGCAACATCGTCCCGCCGTACGCCTCCGAGCACCCCACCAGCGAGGCGGCCACCATCGAGTACGCCGTGGAGGTCCTCGGCGTCAGCGACATCGTGGTCTGCGGCCACTCCCACTGCGGAGCCGTCGGCGCGCTGGTGCGCGGCGACGACCTGGACGCCGTACCGGCCGTGCGCGACTGGCTCTCGCACGCCACCCCGCGCCCGGCCGGCGTCGCCGAGGACCCGGAGGTCGCCGAGGGCGTCCAGGCCCATGTCCTGACGCAGCTGCTGCGGCTGCGCTCGTACCCGTTCATCGAGCGGAAACTGAAGGAGCGTCAACTGACCCTGCACGCCTGGTACTACGAGGTGCACAAGGGCGCCGTGCGCGCCCACCGCGCCGAGACCGACACGTTCGAGGCTCTGTGATCGGCATGATGACCAAGTTCCCCCACCTGCGGCAGGACTTCGCCGCCTCGTTGGTCGTCTTCCTGGTCGCGCTGCCGCTGTGCGTCGGCGTGGCCGTCGCCTCCGGAGTGCCGGCCGAGCTGGGGCTCGTCACCGGCATAGTCGGCGGCATCGTCACCGGCCTGATGCGCGGCAGCAGCCTTCAGGTCTCCGGGCCCGCCGCCGGTCTGACGGTGCTGGTGTTCGAGGCGGTGCGGGAGTTCGGACTGCCGGTCCTCGGTGTGCTGGTGCTGGCCACCGGCCTGCTCCAGCTCCTCATGGGCGCCCTGAAGCTGGGGCGCTGGTTCCGGGCCATCTCGGTCTCCGTCGTCGAAGGCATGCTGGCCGGAATCGGCCTGGTGCTGATCGCCGGACAGCTCTATTCGGTCGCGGACGCCAAGGCGCCCGCCTCCGGCCTGGGGAAGATAGCCGGGCTGCCCGGCGCGCTCGTCCAGGCCGCCGGGAACACCGAGGCGCTGGCCTCGATCGGACTGGGCGCGGGCACCATCGCCGTCCTGGTGCTGTGGAGGCGGCTGCCGCGCCAGGTGCGCACCCTCCCCGCTCCGCTCGCCGCGGTCGGTCTGGCGACGCTGGTCACCACGGTGTTCTCGCTGCCGGTCGCCACCGTCGAGGTCAAGGGCCTGCTGGGTGCCATCCAGCCGCCGTCCCTGAGCGCCTTCGGCGAGCTCGCCGATGTCGGCGTGCTGGCCACGATCGTCGCGTTCACGCTCATCGCGTCGGCCGAGTCGCTGTTCAGCGCGGCGGCCGTGGACCGGCTGCACGACGGGCCCCGCACCGAGTACGACAAGGAGCTGATGGCGCAGGGCGCCGGCAACACCGTGTGCGGTGTGCTCGGCGCGCTGCCGATGACCGCGGTCATCGTGCGCAGTTCCGCCAATGTCCAGGCGGGTGCGAGGACCAAGGCATCCCGTGTCCTGCACGGCGTGTGGCTGCTGCTGTTCGCGGCGCTGCTGCCCGCCGCGCTGGCGCTGATCCCGATCCCCGCGCTGGCCGGCATCCTGGTCCACGCCGGCTGGAAGCTGATCCCCTTCCGCGGGATCGTCGCCCTGTGGCGGGGCCACCGGGGCGAGGCGCTGATCCTCGTCGTCACCGCCGTGTCGATCGTCGCGGTGAACATGTTCGAGGGCGTGCTGATCGGTCTGGCCCTTTCGGTCGCCAAGACCGCCTGGGAGGCCTCGCACGTGAAGCTGGAGGTCATCGACAAGGGCGCCGGACCGGTCCAGGCGTACCTGTCGGGCAACGCCACCTTCCTCAGGTTGCCGAAGATCCTCGACAGCCTGGAGGCCCTGCCCCAGGACCGTCCGGTCGAGCTCGACCTGTCCGGACTGCACCACCTCGACCACGCCTGCCGTACGGCCCTGGAGAACTGGGCCCAACGCCACAGCGCGGCCGGCACGGAGCCGGTGCGGGTCACGGCGCCCTGACCGGCGTGTGCCCCCTGTAGAGGCATGACCGCTGGTCCGGGGCCGTATATGGCCCCGGACCAGACTCCGGGCATATCGTTGCAGGAGCATACGGAACGGACCTCTCGGCGAGGAGGTCGTCATGGTCGAGGAAGTGCTGGGCATCGTCGCGGGAGTGGCTGCCGCGGGAGCCGTGTACGTGGCGGCCGCGGCGCGGGTCGTCAAACAGTACGAGCGCGGGGTGGTACTGCGGCTCGGACGGCTGGCGGGAGAGGTGCGGGCACCCGGATTCACGCTGATCGTTCCGATCGTGGACCGGCTGCACAAGGTCAACATGCAGATCGTCACGATGCCCGTACCGGCCCAGGAGGGCATCACCCGCGACAACGTGACCGTGCGCGTGGACGCGGTCGTGTACTTCAAGGTGATCGAGCCCGCGAGCGCGCTGATCAAGGTCGAGGACTACAAGTACGCGGTCTCGCAGATGGCACAGACGTCCCTGCGCTCGATCATCGGCAAGAGCGATCTGGACGACCTGCTCTCCAACCGCGAGAAGCTCAACCAGGGCCTGGAACTGATGATCGACAGCCCGGCCATCGGCTGGGGCGTCCAGGTCGACCGCGTGGAGATCAAGGACGTGTCCCTGCCGGAGTCGATGAAGCGCTCCATGGCCCGGCAGGCCGAGGCGGACCGTGAGCGGCGGGCCCGGATCATCAATGCCGACGCCGAACTCCAGGCTTCCAGGAAGCTGGCCGAGGCCGCCCATCAGATGGAGGACACCCCCTCCGCGCTCCAGCTGCGGCTCCTGCAGACGGTGATGGCGGTGGCCGCGGAGAAGAACTCCACGCTGGTCCTGCCCATCCCGGTGGAGCTGCTGCGCTTCCTGGAGAGGGGCGGCGAGGAGCACGAAGAGAAGCCGACCCCGCGGCGCTATGCCGCTCACCCCGTGGAGAGTTCCGCCGACGAGGGCGACCAGCGGGCCGTCGAGACCCCGGCCGAGCGGGAGATCGAGCCTCCGCCCGAACGGGAGGTCGAGCGGACGATCGACGACATCATCGACGACGCCTCGCAGAAGTGACACGTGCTACGCGCGTGGTTCCCGAGGCTCGCACCAGGTGATAGACACGGCGGGGTCAAAGTTCCTGTCCGCCAGCAGGAAGGCTGCCCCATGTCCGAAAACACCTCAGCCGGTGGTACGACCCGCCGTCAGCTCCTCGCCCGTTCAGGCGCGTTGGGCGTCTCGATCGCCTTCGCCGGAAACCTCACCGAACTCTTCGACGGCACGGCCGCCGCGCAGAACCTGGGCCACTCGGGCTACGGCCCGCTGGTCCCCGACCCCAAGGGTCTGCTCGATCTGCCGAAAGGTTTCCGCTATCGGGTCCTCTCCCGCGAGGGCGACCGGCTGCGCTCCGGCGAAGGTCTCGTCCCCTCGAACCACGACGGCATGACGGCCCTGCCCGGCCGACACGGCCGTGTCCACCTGGTCCGCAACCACGAGAACCGCGCCGACGGCAGGGTTCCCGTCCCGACGGTCGAGGGCCTCACGTACGACCCGGCCGGCAAGGGCGGCTGTACGGCCCTCACCCTCGACCGGCACGGCAACGTCCTGTCCGAGCGCGTCGCCATCGCCGGTACGGCGGTCAACTGCGCGGGCGGGCCGACCCCTTGGGGCACCTGGCTGACCTGCGAGGAGACCGAGGACAAGGCCGGCACCAACGGCTACACCAAGGACCACGGCTTCATCTTCGAGGTCGACCCGGCGAACCCGCACCGCTCCGGCGCGGTCCCGCTGACCGCGATGGGCCGCTTC
This sequence comes from Streptomyces sp. NPDC056479, assembly GCF_042795335.1. Lineage (NCBI taxonomy): Bacteria > Bacillati > Actinomycetota > Actinomycetes > Kitasatosporales > Streptomycetaceae > Streptomyces > Streptomyces sp. NPDC056479. The sequence continues at coordinate 841,033 of NZ_JBHTRZ010000003.1, forward strand.
CAGCACGAGGCGATCGCGGTGGACCCGCGCAGCGGCGTCGTCTACGAGACCGAGGACGCCTTCCTCAAGCCCTTCGGGCTCTTCTACCGCTTCCTGCCCCACCAGCCGCACGGCGGTCCGGGCACCCTGCGCGCGGGAGGCCGCCTCCAGGCGATGCGCGTGCCGGGCGTACCCGACCTCTCGTCGATCCAGGAGCCGGGCACGAGCTTCGAGAAGATCGAGTGGGTGGACGTACCGGACCCGCTCGCGGCCCAGACCCCCGTCCGCCTCCAGGACTTCGGCCCGAAGGGCATCACCCACGCGCAGAAGCTGGAGGGCTGCTACTGGGGCGGCCGCAGCGTCTACTTCGTCTCCTCCTTCGCCCACAGCGCGGAGGGCTCGGCGGCGGACCACTACGGCCAGATCTGGCGCTACGACCCCTCCGCGCGCCGTCTCACCCTGGTGATCGTCTTCGGCCCCGACACGGACGTACAGCTGCCCGGCGAGTCCCCCGACAACATCTGCCTCGCCCCCGGCGGCGGCCTCATGGTCTGCGAGGACGGCAACGGCGCCCAGCACGTCTTCGGCGTGACCCGGCACGGCGAGGTGTACGCGATGGCGCGCAACGCCCAGAACCTGGGGACGCCCGAGGAGCCGGAGTGGGGCGAGTTCGCCGGGGTCACCTTCTCGCCCGACGGCGGGACGATGTACGTCAACTGCTACACACCGGGCACGACGTTCGCGGTGACGGGCCCCTGGCGCGGATAGCGGCCTCGGGGCGACCTCGGGGCGTCCTCTAACCTGTGCGGCATGAACGCACCGGGGGATCTCGTCGACGGCCGTTTCCAGCTGGTGGAGCGGCTCGGCAGCGGAGGAATGGGCACCGTGTGGCGCGCTCGCGACACGGTGCTCGACCGCGAGGTCGCCCTGAAGGCGGTGCGGTCCGACGCGGACACGGTCGGCGTGATGGGCGAGCGGGTGATGCGGGAGGCGCGGGCGCTGGCCCGGCTGAGCCATCCGCATGTGGTGACGATCCATCAGATCGTGGCCGCCGAACCGCATCCGTGGATCGTGATGGAGCTGGTGCCGGGCATCTCGCTGCAACGGCGGCTGGACGACGGCCCGTTGACCCCGGTCGGTGCGGCCCGGCTCGGCCGGCAGGTGCTCGCCGCGCTGCGGGCCGCGCACGCCGCGGGCATCCAGCACCGGGACGTCAAGCCCGCCAACATCCTGCTGCGCCCCGACGGCGACGCCGTCCTCACCGACTTCGGCATCGCCGCCCTCCAGGGCACGACGGGACTCACGGTCACGGGCGAGTTCGTCGGGTCACCCGAGTACATGGCCCCGGAGCGGATCCGGGGCCACGACGACGGCCCGGCCGCCGACCTCTGGTCGCTGGGCGTGGTCCTCTACGTCTGCGTGGAGGGCGTCAGCCCCCTGCGCCGGCCGACGACCCTCGCCACGCTGGCCGCCGTACTCGACGACCGGCTCCCCGCGCCGACCCGCTCGGGCCCGCTGACCCCGGTGCTCGAAGCCCTGCTGGTCCGGGATCCGGCGGCGCGCCCCGACGCCGCCCGGCTGGACGCGATGCTGGCGCAGGTGGAGTCGGGAGCGACCCCGCACTGGGCGGCCGCCCAGCCGACGGTGACCGCCGTGGCACCGCACCCCACGCCCACGCCCACCCGGCTGGAGACGCGCCCCACGGTCCCCCAGGTGAGGGGCCCCCGACGCCGCACGCCCCTCGTCCTGGCCACGGCGGCGGTCCTGGTGCTCGCCACGGCGTCGGCACTGTTCTTCGCCCTGCGCCCCGGCGACACGAATGGCGGCGACAAGGCCCGCGCCGCCACGACGCCCCCGCCCACCTCCACCTCCGCGCCCACCTCCACCTCCGCGCCCACCCCGACACCCACGCCCACCCCGGCGAAGCAGCCGCCGACCCAGGCCGGCCGCTGGATCGCCCAGCTCCACTCCGAACCCGTCGCCGCGGGCACCGCCAACCGGGACAGCAGACTCGCCACCATCCGCCGGTCCATCCCGGGCGCCAAGGTCCTCCGCAGCGACGACTTCGCCTCCCTGCGCGGCGGCTTCTGGGTCTTCTACGCCCCCGGCCCCTTCGCCGACGGCCGTGCCGCGCTGAAGTTCTGCGCCAAGCGCGGCCGGACGACGGTGAACACCTGCATGGGCCGCTATCTGAGCAAGGACCCGACCGAGTTCGACCTGCAGTGCCGCCCGCCGGCCACCGCGCCGACGGGTTCCTGCACCCGCAGAGGCTGAGAGGACTCCGCCGGCGAGAAGGCGGCGCCCCGCCGGGCGGGTGACGGAGGTCCGGCACACCCGTCGGCGTACCGAAATGACCATTTGATCCTCATATCTTCATGCGGTGATCACACTTGTACGCCGCATCACCGCCGTCTGCGCCCTGGGCGCTGCGCTCAGCGCGCTCGCCGCGTGTTCGGCGCCCGAGGGGACGACCCGCGCTCCGCTCCCGGCGCCAAGCGCCACCGCCGCCACGTCGCCCTCGGCCCGGCCTCCGACGCTCGCGCCCGGCCCCGCGGGCACGACCCCCGTCTTCGAGCACGGACCCCGGACCGGGGAGAAGACCGTCGCGCTCACCTTCGACGCCGACATGACCGCCGACCAGGGGCCGCGGGCGGTGCGGGGCGAGCGGTTCGACAACCCGGGACTGATCGCGGCATTGCGGGAGCTGAAGGTGCCGGCGACCGTGTTCATGACGGGGCGGTGGGCCGAGGAGTATCCGGAGCAGGCCCGGTCGATCGGGCGGGACGGGCTCTTCGAGGTCGCCAACCACTCGTACAGCCACTACGCCTTCACCGACGACTGCTACGGCCTGCGGACCATCGGCGAGGAGCGGATGCGGGCGGACGTGGAGCGGGCGTACGCCGCGTTCCGGAAGGTGGGGGTACGTGATGCGATGCCGTACTTCCGGTTTCCGGGCGGGTGCTTCGACCGGCAGGTGCTGCGGGCGCTGACCCCGCTGGGCGTCACCGCCGTGCAGTGGGACGTGGTGAGCGGGGACGCCTTCGCCACGGACGCCGACGCGGTCGCCGAAGAGGTGCTGGGCGGGGTGCGGCCCGGGTCCGTGGTCGTGCTGCACTGCACGCGCAGTGCCGCTCCGACGACCGAGCGGGTCGTCCGCAGCGTGGTGCCGAAGCTGCGCGCGGAGGGCTTCCGGCTGGTGAAGGTGTCCGAACTGATCGGGGCCGCGAGCGGTCGGCGATGAGCGTCCTACGCTGGAGGCATGAGCGAGGACTACTGCACGATCGTCGAATCGGTGCGGCCGCCGAAGGCTGACGGGCCGCCGTACGCGATGGGGGTCCCCCCGCTCGAGCGCAGCCGAGAGTGGGGGAGCGTGTTGTGCCGGAAGCCGACCGAGTACCCGGAGTCCTACAAGGGGATCACTCTCTGCCCGGTGTGCGAGTGGCAGGAGGCGGAGCGGACCGCCTGTTCAGGGTGATCTGCGGGAGGTGAGCACACAGGCCACCGCGGTCGCCACCGCCGTGAGCAGAGCCGCTGCCGCCAGGGGCAGTACGGGCAGGGGGACCGTGCCCGAGCGGGAGCCGGTGACCAGGCCGCTGACCGCCGCCTGCGCCGGGGAGCCGGTCACCACCACGGCCAGCAGCGCCGCGAGCAGCATCGTCGGGACCGCGCGTCCGGTCGAGCGCAGCACCGGCCAGGTCGTGAGGGCACCGACGGCCGTACCCAGCAGGGCGCAGGCCAGTGTGGCGAGCAGCCCGGCCGAGCCCGCCGGAATCCGGGGCACCCGCGTCTGGTGGTCCGCGCTCGCCGGGGCGGTGATCAGCGTCACGAGAACGGTCGCGATCATGCCCAGGGCCGCCGAGGTGGCCAGCGCCACCAGCAGCGCGGCGAGGTGCGCCCGCCCGGGGCCGACCGCCGCGGAGACACAACTGCGGGCGGCGGAAGGCTCGTTGGTGACGCAGATCCGCACCAGCCAGGCGGCGACGGGCAGCAGCGCCGCGGCCGCGTAGCCGAGCGAGTCGAGGATCGGCTGGCCGCTCTGCACGCCGATCCCGAGGAACGCGGCGTACAGGATGAACGGCGGCAGCCAGCGCTGCGATCGGGCGAGCAGGGCGGCCTGGTATCTGAGCAGGGCGGTCATCGGCGGCTCTCGTGGTCGGGGTTCGGCTCCTGGCTCACGCTCACCACGTGCCAGGGCGGCCGGGCGGTCAGCAGGGCCCGCAGCAGGATGTCCGAGTGGGAGGCGGGCACGGTGAGGCGGTGGGTGCCCGGCGTGGGTTCCTCGGCCGCGACGACCGCGCGGGCCGCGTCGCCGGGCAGCCGTCCGTCCCGCACCCCCTGGGCGACGACGATCACACGAGGGCCGGCGGGCCCCGCAGGCGATTGTCCGGTACGGGGGTCGAGGCCGGCGTTCCGCAGGGTGTACGTCGCGTCGGGCACCCCCGCGAGGCGGCGCGGGTCGTGGTCCACGAAGACCACGGCGGTGCCGTCGGCGGTGCGTTCGGCGACGGCCCGCTCCAGTTCGTCGCGGGCGTCCGCGTCGAGGCCGGTCCACGCCTCGTCCAGGACGAGCAGCTCCGGTTCGGCGAGCAGGGCCTGGACGACGGCGACCTTCTGGCTGCTGCCCTTCGACAGCTGGGCCATGGGGGTGCGGGCGTAGCTTGCGGCCCCGAAGCGGTCGAGCCACTCCAGGGCGGCGCGCGCCGCCGCGGGCCGGGACAGACCGTGCACCGCGCCGAGGTGGGTGAGGTAGCCGAGGGCGGTGAAGGGGAGGGCGGTGGGGAAGCGTTCGGGGACGTACGCCGTGCGAGGGCGGCCGGTGACCCTGCCCTCCGAGGGGGCGTCTATGCGGGCCAGGAGGCGCAGGAGGGTGGACTTGCCGGTGCCGTTGGGGCCCTCTATGCGGATGAGTGTGCCGGGCTGCACGGTGAGGTGGATGCCGCGTAAGACCCATGGGCCGCGTAGGCCGTAGCGGCGGCCCACGTTGTCCAGACGAAGATCGCGTTGCATACGGGTCATCTTGTCGTATGGCGGCTTCGGGCCGGTGGGGCCGGTCGCGCTCCCGCGGCGGAGCCCCAGAATCGACCCGGCCCCGTGCCCCTTAAGGTTGGCAGACGTGAGCCATGATTCGACGTCTGCCGGCGACAGTCCCTTCCGGTCCGAGCCCGGCGCCCGCGACGAGGCACCGCAGTTCGTGCTGCCCTTGGTCGTCCGCATCGAGCGGGACGCCCCTCCCGCCCGCACCGACGCGCTGGAGACCTCCGCCCGTGCCGTGCTGACGATCCTCGGTGATGAGCGGTCGCTCGGCGAGGGCGAGTGGGCTCAGACCATGAGCGACTGGCAGGACGCGCGCATCCGCAAGGTCGTGCGGCGGGCCCGTGGGGCCGAGTGGCGGCGGGCCGAAGGGCTGCCCGGGATCACCGTCACCGGGAAGTCGGCCGAGGTGCGGGTCTTCCCGCCCGTGCCGCTGGACGGCTGGCCCAAGGAGCTGGCCAAGCTCCAGGTGTCCGGCACCGACCTCGACGATCCGGAACCGCCCGTGGACGCCGACCCGTCGGCCCCCGTCCTCTGGCTGAACCCCGAACTCGACATGTCGGCCGGCAAGGCGATGGCCCAGACCGGGCACGCGGCGCAGCTCGCCTGGTGGGAGCTGTCGGACGAGGAGCGGGCGGCCTGGCGTGACGCGGGGTTTCCGCTGGCGGTGCGGACCGCGGAGCCGGGGCGCTGGGGTGAGTTGACGAGCGCCGGGCTGCCGTTGGTGCGGGACGCCGGGTTCACCGAGATCGCACCCGGCTCGTGCACCGTCGTCGCCGACCATCCGGCGCTGCGGCGGACACCCGGCGTTTGAACATCCCGGGTCTCCCGCCCGTACGAGCCTGTGGCGGGGGCGCGGGTCCCAACCTCAAATGTTGCTCTGAAGGTGTCTCCCGAGGGGTTCGGGCGGTGCCCGCGGGGCCATACCCCCGTCACGTCCGAGGAGACGGACAGCGGGCACGGAAGAGGCCGAGGAGGGGACGATGGAGCGACTGGGCACAGGGATCGGGTGGCGTCCGGAGATCGCGGACGCTGTGGAGCGCATGCCGGGCATCGACTGGGTCGAGACCGTCGCCGAGAACGTCTGCCCCGGACACCTTCCGGAGTCTTTGGTACGGCTGCGCGAGCGCGGCGTCACCGTGATCCCGCACGGCGTCTCGCTGGGCCTGGGCGGTGCGGAGCGGCCCGACGCCGGGCGGCTGGCCGCCCTCGCCGAGCGCGTGGAGGCGCTGGGGGCGCCGCTGGTCACCGAGCACATCGCGTTCGTCCGGGCGGGCGGGCCGCTGACGGCGTCCCCGCTCCTTGAGGCGGGCCACCTCCTGCCGGTCCCGCGTACCCGGGACTCCCTGGACGTGCTGTGCGAGAACGTCCGTATCGCCCAGGACGCGCTGCCCGTGCCGCTCGCCGTGGAGAACATCGCCGCGCTCATCTCCTGGCCGGGCGAGGAGATGACCGAGGGGCAGTTCCTGTACGAACTCGCCGACCGGACGGGCGTACGGCTGCTCATCGACGTGGCCAACCTGCACACCAACCACGTCAACCGGGGCGAGGACCCGGCCAAGGCGCTCGCCGAACTGCCGCTGGAGGCCATCGCGTACGTCCATGTCGCGGGCGGCTTCGAACGCGACGGCGTCTGGCACGACAGCCACGCACACCCCGTCCCCCGGCCGGTCCTCGACATCCTGACGGACCTCGCCTCCCGGGTGTCCCCGCCTGGCGTCCTGCTGGAGCGGGATGAGAACTTCCCCGAACCGGCCGAGCTGGAGCGGGAGTTGGGCGCGATCCGGGAGGCGTTGGAGAAGGGGGGCGCCGAGCGGGGGGCTGCCGCCGCCTCGCGGGAAGCGGTGCCGGAGCAGGGCACGCCTCGGGTCGGAGAGCTCGTCGACCCCGCCCGTCAGCGTCTCGCCCTCGCGCAGGCCGCGCTGCTCTCCGCTCTCGTCGCCGGGACGCCGGTGCCGGAGGGGTTCGACCGGGTGCGGCTCGGTGTGCAGGCACGGGCGCTCGCCGGGAAGCGGGCGGACGTCGTCGCGAAGGTCGCGCCCGAGTTGCCGGTGATCCTCGGGGACGGGTACCGGCGGTCCTTCCTCGCGTACACCCACGGGCACCCGATGACCGGGGGCTACCGGCGCGACGCGCTGGACTTCGCCGGGTATCTGCTGGCCGACGACCGCTGTGCGGACGCCCAGACGCGCGAGGAGTTGCGGGAGTGGTGGCTGGAGCGGTCGGGGCCGAAGCCGCGGTCCCGGCGGCCCGGGGTGCGGCTGGCACACGCCACGCGCCGGGTCCTGCTGCGACGGTGAGCGGCACCGGCTACGCCGGCTGCCGCTGCCGCGGTGGACGCGAACTCCCGCCGTGAGTGTGCCGGGGTTAACACCCCGGTCCGCCATGCGGCCCATGCGCCCGTTTCACCCGCGTTTGCCGTCTTGAGCCACCCATCACGGCTCCCCATTCGCCCGTAACCACCCCGGTTGGAACCATTCGCTCCTGTACGGCGGTTGGCGTAGACGCCGAAGTAATATGCCAACCCCATCCCCGAAGCGCACTAACGTGCGGTGCCGCAACAGGAGGCACCATGCGATCCCGACCCTCGATCAACGGCCGAGGCATCTTCAGCGGCACCGGACTCATCATCACGGGCCTGACGGCGACGCTGCTGGCGATGATCTTCCCGATCTGGTCGTACGCCGACCGGTCCGGGACCGGTCTGGATGTGCTCAACGCCGAGAGCGTCTCGACCGGATACGGGCCGCTGTCCGCCCTCGACCGTGACTTCATCACCAAGGTCCGGCTGGCGGGGCTGTGGGAGCTGCCCGCCGGGCAGCAGGCCCGGCAGAAGGGGACCACTCCGGCCGTACGGACCGCTGGGGAGCACCTCATCGAGGGGCACACGTTCCTGGACGAGCGGGTGCGTGACGTCGCCGCCAAGCTCAGTCTCACGCTGCCCAACGAGCCCACCGAACAGCAGCAGGAGTGGCTGGCGACCCTGGACGGGGCCCAGGGAGTCGAGTACGACCGGGAGTTCGCGAACATTCTGCGGCTGGCGCACGGCAAGGTGTTCTCCGTCGTGGCACAGGTCCGGGCCGGCACCCGCAACTCCCTCGTGCGCAAGCTCGCCGACGACGCCAACACCACCGTGCTGGACCACATCACGGTGCTGGAGGCCACCGGTTACGTCGACTACGACGCGCTGGTCCAGGACATGGTCGCCGACAGCACGCCGCCGCTCACCCCGTCCCCCGCCCCGCCGGGTCCGACCACCGACCCCGCTCCGGCCGTCCCCGTGACCCCGCCGCCGTCGACGACCTACACGCTGCCGCCGGCCGCCACGAGCCCGCGCCCGGACGACACCGAGGGCTCCTGACGCCCGGACTTTCCGATCCGGAACGTCACATCCCGGCAACTCTCGGTCCGGATTGTGAACAAGGCATGGCGTTTCACGGAGCCTTTGGCATAGAAACGCGGCATGTTCTGGGTCCTTCTCCTGCTGCTGGCCTGGGCCGTCGCCGGCACGGCGTGCACGCGGCTGTGCCTGGCCGCCGTACACACCGCGGCCATGGACACGAACGAGGCGACCACGGCCCCGGATCACGATCTGACGCTGTACGAGGCCGCGTTCCTGTCCGGCGGCCCCCGACGGGTCGCCGATCTGACGCTCGTGTCCATGGCACGCCAGCAGCGGCTGCTGCTCGCGCACACGGGCTGGGCGACGGTCGTCGATCCGCGCGGTCGGGACGAGATGGAGCGCTCGGTGATAGGGGCCATCGGGCCGGAGGGCCAGTCCCGGATCGAGCCGGTGCGTGATGCCGCGGCCGCCGCCGACGCCGTCGGCAGCCTCGCCGACCGTCTGGTCAGCGCGGGCCTCGCCGTGCCCGCCGGGGCGCGGAACGGAACGGGGGCCGCGATCCGTCAGGTGCGGCTCGCGGCGGCCGTCGTGGTGGTGCTCGGCGCGATCGCCCTGCTGGCGCCCGCCCCGTCGGAGATGCCGGCGCATCTGGTCGCGCTGTGGTTCGCGCTCCCCCTCGTGCTCACCCTGAGCTGCCTGGCCATCGCCCGCATCGAGATCCACCCGTACGCGCAGTGGGCCTCCCCGGCCGGGCAGCGGCTGCTGAGCGGCCTGGTCCGGCACTCCGGGGGCGGGGACGACCGTACGTATCTCACCTGTGTCGCCGTACGGGGTGTCCGCGCGATCGGCGAGCCGGATCTGCGCGCCGCCTTCGCGCACCGCGAGCAGCACCACGGTGACGCATAGGGGGCAATGCGGCGACACCGGCAGGGTGGTGCTTGCCTTCATCAACGGACGAACGAAATATCCCTTTTGTTGCTGGCGTGCATCGAAGGGATACCGATGAGAGCTGCCGCCCTCTATACGGCCGCCGGAGCCATGCTCCTGTCCACCCTCTCCCTGGCCCCGGCCGGCACCGCCGGTGCCGCCCCGGGGGCGGGCGAACGGCACGGCACGACGGTGGCCGTCGCGCGTGCCGCAGCGGCCGGCATCGACTTCGGCCGCTGCCCCAAGGACCAAGGACTGCCGGGCCATGTCCGGTGCGGCACGGTGTCCGTGCCGCTCGACTACGCCCGTCCCGACGGCAAGCAGATCCGGCTGCTGGTCAGCCGGGTGCCGGCCACCCACAGGGACCCGCACAACAGCAAGCGCCGGGTGCCGGGGCAGGGCGCCCTGGTCTACAACCCGGGCGGACCGGGCGCCTCCGGGCTGCAGTTCCCGTTGATCGGCGCCATCCCGGCGTGGAAGCGGCTGGCGGCGGCGTACGACCTCGTCGGCTACGCCCCGCGCGGAGTGGGGCCTTCCGCACCGATCTCCTGCCAGGACCCCAAGCAGTACTTCAACGGGCCCACGATGGCGCCGTTGCACCCCTCGGAGGCGTACAAGAAGAAGCGCATCGCCCACGCGAAGGCGTACGCCCGCGGCTGCGCCAAGCGCACCGGGAGCGCGCTGCGGCACTACAACTCCCTCAACAACGCACGTGACCTGGACGTCCTGCGCGCCGCGCTGGGCCAGTCGAAGCTGACGTTCATGGGCGCTTCGTACGGCACCTACTTCGGCGCGGTGTACGCGCACCTCTTCCCCCAGCATGTGCGGCGGATGGTGTTCGACTCCGCGGTGAACCCGGACCCCAAGCAGATCTGGTACCACAACAACCTCGCCCAGTCGGCCGCGTTCGAGGGACGCTGGACGGACTTCCGGGAGTGGATCGCCGAGCACGACGACGTGTACGGGCTCGGCATCAGCGCCGACGAGGTGCTCAGCAACTACGAGAAGGCGCGGGCGCGCCTGGCCGCGAAGCCGGCCGGCGGGAAGATCGGCCCGGGGCAGTTGCAGGAGGCGTTCCTGCAGGCCGGTTACTACGACGACCACTGGCCCTCGCGGGCGCAGGCGCTGGCGGCGTATCTGAAGGGCGACTCGAAGCCGCTGGTCGAGCTGGCCGCGCCGGTGACGGCGGCGGCGGCCGGGGAGGAGAACACCAACGCGGTCTACACGGCCGTGGAGTGCAACGACGCGCCCTGGCCCACGGACTGGGCGGTCTGGGACCGGGACAACACCAGGCTCGCGCGCGTGGCGCCGTTCGAGACCTGGGACAACGCGTGGATGAACCTGCCGTGCGCCTACTGGAAGGCACCCCGGCAGAAGCCGGTCGATGTGCGGACCGGGCCGGGTGAGCTGCCGCCGACGCTGATCCTGGCCGCCGAGCGGGATGCCGCGACACCCTACGAGGGGGCACTGGAGATGCATCAGCGTCTCGCGGGCTCGGTCCTGGTGACCGAGCGGGACGCCGGGACGCACGGCATCGCGTACGGCCCGAACACCTGCGTGAACGGCCATGTCGACGCGTATCTGCTGGAAGGGCGCCTGCCGCAGCGGCGGGCGTCGTGCGAGGGTCACCCCGAGCCGAAGCCGGTGCGGGCGGGCGAGCGCAAGGCGAAGAAGCCCGCCGCTCAGAAGAGGGAGCAGCTCGAAGCAGTGACTCGTCCGTAGCCGGCCACGCTCACGCGACGGACCAGCGGTACGGCAAAGCCCCGCGCCCCATCGAGGGACGCGGGGCTTTCCCGTGCCTGGATCTAGGCGAGCCCGGCGACCAGCTCGGCCACGGACTTGCGGCGGCCGGTGTAGAACGGCACCTCCTCGCGGACGTGCATCCGGGCCTCGGAGGCACGCAGGTGACGCATGAGGTCGACGATGCGGTAGAGCTCGTCGGCCTCGAAGGCGAGCATCCACTCGTAGTCGCCCAGCGAGAACGAGGCGACCGTGTTGGCGCGGACGTCCGGGTAGCCGCGGGCCATCTTGCCGTGGTCGGCGAGCATGCGGCGGCGGTCCTCGTCGGGCAGCAGGTACCAGTCGTAGGAGCGCACGAAGGGGTAGACGCTGACGTAGTCGCGCGGCGTCTCGTCGGCGAGGAACGCCGGGATGTGCGAGCGGTTGAACTCGGCGGGGCGGTGCAGCGCCATGTTCGACCAGACCGGTGTGAGCGCGCGGCCCAGCTTGGTGCGGCGGAAGAGGTTGTACGCCTCCTGCAGCTGGTCGCTGGTCTCGGCGTGCCACCAGATCATGACGTCGGCGTCGGCGCGCAGCCCGGACACGTCGTAGGTGCCGCGGATCGTCACGTCCTTGGCGGCGAGCTGGTCGAACAGCTCCTGGACCTCGTCGGCGTAGCCCGCGCGGTCCTCGGGGAGCACGTCCTTCAGCTTGAAGACGGACCAGAGGGTGTAGCGGATGACCTCGTTGAGGTCCTTGGCCAGCTTGCCCTTGTTGGGGATCCTGCCGGGCTCGGTGGTGGAGGCGTCGTCACTCATGTCCCTTATTCTCCCGCTCCGCCGTGCAGACTCTGCACCGGGTTGGCGGTGAGCTCCTCCACACCGCGCAGATCACCGTCCAGCCGATCGACGGCGGCGTACGCGCTCGCGATGCACGCCGGGATGCCCACACCGTCGTACTGCGCGCCGCACACCGCGAGGCCCGGCACCCCGGCGACGTGCTCGCGGACGCGGGCCACGCGCGCGTGGTGGCCGACCGGGTACTGGGGCAGGCCGTCGGTCCAGCGGGTCACCCGGGTCTGCAGGGGGGCGGCATCGAGCCCGGTGGCCTCCTTGAGGTCCCGCCGGGAGACCTCGACCAGGTGGTCGTCGTCCCGTCCCAGGATCTCCGTCTCGCCGTACCGTCCGACGGAGGTGCGCAGGACCAGGGTGTCCGGGTCCTCGTCGGCGATCCAGCCCCATTTCTGGGAGGCGAACGTCGAGGCCTTGATGGTGCGCCCGTCGACCGGCGGCACGAGGAAGCCGCTGCCCGCCGGGAGGCCGGTGTCGGCTCGGCGGTAGGCGAGGGTGATCAGGGCCATCGAGGCGTACTCGATGCCGTCCAGCTCGGCGGCGGCCTCGGGGACCTCGGCGCGCAGCAGGGCGGCGGCGGCCGGGGCGGGTACGGCGACGACGACCGCGTCGGCGCGCAGCACCCGGTCACCGGCGACGACGCGCCAGCCACCGGAGGTCTCGCGGCGCAGCTCCGTCACCGGCGCCCCGGTCACGATCTCGGCGCCCCGCGCGCGCACCGACTCCGCGACGGCGAGCGGGAGTCGGCCCACGCCGCCCTCGATGCCCATGAACACCGGCCCGGTCTGCTGGTCGGCCGCGGCCTTGGCCTGGATCTCGCGAACGGCCTCGGAGATCGAGTCATGGGTCTTCGCGGCCTGATAGAGCTGCGGGACCGCCGAGCGCATCGAGATGCGGTAGGCGTCGCCCGCGTAGACGCCGCCCAGCAGGGGCTCGACCAGACGGTCGACGACCTCGCGGCCGAGGCGTGCCGCCACGTACTCGCCGACCGCCACGTCGTCGCCGACCTCGGTGCGGGGCAGGTCGGCGTCGCGCTCGATGCGGGCCAGGCCCTCGTCGGACAGGACGCCGGACAGAGCGGCGGCAGTGCCGGGCACACCCATGACGTGACCCTTGGGCATGGGGCGCAGGGCACCGCGGGTCCAGATCGACGCGGACGCGGTGGCGGGCGGCTGGAGGCGCTCGTCGAGGCCCACCGCACGGGCGAGGGCGACCGCCTCGGGGCGGCGGGCCAGCATCGACTCGGCGCCGAGGTCCACGCGCACGCCCGCGATCTCGCCGGGCAGCAGCTTGCCGCCGACCCTCTGAGAGGCCTCCAGGACGGTCACCTGCCGGCCGGCGCCCAGCAGGCGATGGGCCGCGGCGAGCCCCGCGATACCGCCCCCGATGACGACGACCTGGCCCGTTTCCGTACGAGTCTCCACTTCGCGCATGTCCACAGCCTCTCAGACCCCACTGACAACCCTCCGCGCCCCGGTGTCCTTCACGAGTCCCGACCGTGACCGCATCGGGACCGTTTCCCGCCAACGTTCCGCGCGACCCCGGCGTCGAAGAAGCGTCAGTCGTCACGACGACCCTCGGGGGTACGCCCACATGCGCACACGACGTTCCGCACGACCCGCTCAGGCCCTGGTGGGCCTCATGCTGGCCGCCGCGCTCGCAGTCACCGGATGCAGCGGCGCGAACGACTCGGGCGGCGACAGCAGCTCCGCCGCCAAGGGCGAGGCCGCCCAGGCGGACTCCCGAGCAGGCACCCAGGAGGGCGCCCCCGGCAGCGACTCCGGTGCCGGCAAGACCGCCGCGCCCGCCAAGATCCCCGCGACCCACATCATCCGCACCGCCTCGCTGACCGTGCAGGTCAAGGACGTACCGAGGGCCCTCGACGAGGCCCGCACCAGCACCGAGAACGCGGGCGGGTACGTCGGGAACGAGACCACGACCCGCGACGAGCAGGGCCACGAGCACACCCGGGTCGTCCTGCGTGTGCCCGTCGACCGGTACGCCGAGGTCCTCGCGGAGCTGGAGGGCGCGGGCAGGCTGATCGAGCGCAGCGCCAAGGCGCAGGACGTCACCGACCAGGTCGTGGACGTGGAGAGCCGGATCAAGACGCAGCGCGCCAGCGTGGCCCGGATCCGTGAGCTGATGGACCAGGCGACCAGGCTCAGCGATGTGGTCACGCTGGAGGGCGAGTTGAGCAGCCGGCAGGCGGACCTGGAGGCGCTGCTGGCCCAGCAGGCGTCCCTGAAGGACCGCACCAGCCTGGCCACCATCACCCTCGCCCTGTCCGGGACACCGGTGAAGAAGGCCCCGAAGGACGACGACGACCCCGGCTTCGTGGACGCCCTCGCGGGTGGCTGGAACGCGTTCGTGACGATGCTGCGCTGGCTCGCCGTGGCGTTCGGCGCCGTGCTGCCCTTCGCCGCGGTGGCCGCGCTGATCGTGCTGCTGTGGCTGAAGGTCCTGCGCCCCCGGCTGCCGCGCCGCCCGGCGGCCGCGCCCGCGGCCGGTGCGCTCGGTCCGCTGCCTACCGCCCGCACCGCGCCGCGGCCCTCGCGCGCGGGGGACGAGCAGGGCGGCGAGCAGGACTGAAATGCCCGGCCCCCGTAGCGTGTTCACATGAACATGAGCGCTGCGAGCGGTGTGTCGGGTGAGCGGGAACGGCTGGTCGTGATCGGCGGCGACGCCGCGGGTATGTCCGCGGCGTCGCAGGCACGGCGCCTGAAGAGCGCCGAGGAGCTGGAGATCGTGGCCTTCGAGCGGGGCCACTTCACCTCGTTCTCGGCGTGCGGCATCCCGTACTGGGTGGGCGGTGACGTCCACGACCGCGACCAGCTGATCGCCCGTACGGCCGAGGAGCACCGGGCGCGGGACATCGACCTGCGCATGCGGACGGAGGTCACGGAGATCGACGTGGCGGGCGGCCGGGTACGCGCGCGTGACGTCGATTCCGGCGCCGAGTCCTGGACGTCGTACGACAAGCTCGTGATCGCGACCGGGGCCCGCCCGATCCGCCCCGACATGCCGGGCGCCGACGCCTCCGGTGTCCACGGGGTGCAGACCCTCGACGACGGCCAGGCCCTCATCGACACGCTGACACGCACGCGTGGCCGCCGCGCGGTGGTCATCGGCGCCGGCTACATCGGCGTCGAGATGGCCGAGGCCCTCATCAACCGCGGCTACGAGGTGACCGTCGTCAACCGCGGCAGCGAGCCCATGTCGACGCTCGACCCCGACATGGGGCGGCTGGTGCACGAGGCCATGGAGGGCCTGGGCATCACCATGGTCGACGACGCCGAGGTCACCAAGATCCTCACGGGCGAGGACGGCCGGGTCCGCGCGGTGGCCACGGAGGACGCGGAGTACCCGGCGGACGTGGCGATCCTGGGTATCGGAGTCCGCCCCGAGACCGCGCTCGCGCGAGCCGCCGGTCTCCCCCTCGGCGACCACGGCGGGCTGCTGACCGACCTCGCCATGCGCGTGCGCGGCCACGAGAACATCTGGGCCGGCGGCGACTGCGTCGAGGTCCTCGACCTGATCTCCGGCCGGGAACGGCACGTCCCCCTCGGCACCCACGCCAACAAACACGGCCAGGTCATCGGCACGAACGCGGCCGGCGGCTACGCCACGTTCCCCGGCGTGGTCGGCACCGCCGTCAGCAAGGTCTGCGACCTGGAGATCGCCCGCACGGGCCTGCGCGAGAAGGACGCGCGCAGGGCGGGCCTGCGGTACGTGACGGTCACGATCGAGTCCACGAGCCGCGCGGGCTACTACCCGAACTCCTCCTCCATGACGGTCAAGATGCTCGCGGAACACCGCACCGGACGGCTGCTGGGCGTGCAGATCGTCGGCAGGGAGGGCGCGGGAAAGAGGGTGGACATCGCTGCGGTGGCGTTGACGGCCGGCATGACGGTGGAACAGATGACGTCCCTGGACCTGGGATACGCGCCTCCGTTCTCACCGGTGTGGGACCCCGTACTGGTGGCGGCCCGCAAGGCGTCGAAGGCGGTCAACGCCACGGCGGCTAAGCAGATCCGTTGATCCTCTCGATGGCCTGCCGAGCCTGCTCCGCCGGCGGCCGGGAAGGCAACGAGGACACGGACGCACTCACACTCGGCGGCATCGTCGCGGCCGCGGCGGCGGGCTGCTCCCCCGCCGGCTTGGCATGCGCGGCCCCCCGCGCGGAGCGCAACCGATGGCTCACCGCCTCGTCGAGCGTCACGGGCCGCTGCATCTGCGCGGCCAGCCGTCCCGCATCCTGACCCAGCCGCGCGACGTCCTCCCACGGCAGCCGCAGCACCACGGCGACCTCGGCCTCACCATCGGGCAACGCGTGAATCGGAGGAGTAACTCGGTCGTTCATCGCCTGTTCCTCACGTAGTCCCCGCGACCCGCCTTCCCCGTGCCGCGGGCGGTTGCCGAGACATACGCACGCGGCGAGGGCCACGTTCACCGATTCGGCGCACGGATCCCGGGCACATACCTGTCGTGGTCATCCCCGTCCATGACGTGAACCCGGTGCGCCGCACCCCCTGGGTGACATACGCGCTGATCGCGGCGAACGTGCTCGTCTTCCTGTACACGCCCGGCATAGCCGGCTCCGTGGCCGGTGAGAGCAGCCTGTCCCAGCTGTGCCACCTGCACGCGTTCCTGGACCACTACGCGGCGGTGCCGAGGGAGTTGATCCACGATCAGCTGCCCGGGGTGGTCCCCACGGGCGATGTCGCCGTGGGCCCGAACGGCCCGGGCTGTGTGATCGGCCCGCCGGACTACGACAAGTCCCCGGCGCTGTCGGTCTTCACCGCGATGTTCCTGCACGGCAGTTGGCTGCATCTGCTGGGCAACATGCTCTTCCTGCTGATCTTCGGCAACAACGTCGAGGACCGCATGGGACATGTGCGGTACTTCCTCTTCTACGTCGTCTGCGGCTACGCGGCGTCGTACGGCTTCGCGTTCCTCAACGACGACTCTGCCGACCCGCTGATCGGCGCGTCCGGGGCCATCGCGGGCGTCCTGGGCGCCTACCTCGTGCTCTATCCGAAGGCCAGGGTGTGGGTCCTCGTGCCGTTCCTGATCTTCCTGCCGCTGCGGCTGCCCGCCTGGCTGGTGCTCGGATTCTGGTTCGTGCTGCAGGCGGTGTACTCGTCCGGCGAGGGCGTCTCCGACGCGGGCACGGTGGCGTACGCCGCGCACATCGTGGGCTTCCTCGCGGGCATGCTGCTCGCGTGGCCGCTCAAGCGAGGGACACCGCCGCCACCGGAGCCACGGGGCCTGCTGTTCGGCAGGCGGGCGCGGCCCCGGCAGACGTGGTGAGCGCCCTCAGCGAGCCGTCTGCGTGTGGACGTACTCGACGAGCCGGGTCAGTGCGTCCGGGTCGGTGGACGGCATGACGCCGTGGCCGAGGTTGAAGACATGGCCCTCCAGGCCGGCCGCCGCGTCGAGCACCTCGCGGGTCTTGGTCTCGACCGCGTCGGTGGTGGCGAACAGGACGGTCGGGTCGAGGTTGCCCTGGAGTGCCTTGCCGGGGCCGACGCGGCGGGCGGCCTCGTCGAGCGGGACGCGCCAGTCGACGCCGACGACGTCCGCGCCCGCCTCGCCCATGAGCCGCAGCAGTTCGCCGGTGCCGACGCCGAAGTGGATGCGCGGGACTCCGTACCCGGCGACGGCGTCGAAGACCTTCGCCGAGGCGGGCATCACCGAGCGGCGGTAGTCGGCGGGGGCGAGGGCACCGGCCCAGGAGTCGAAGAGCTGGACCGCGGAGGCGCCGGCCTCGATCTGCACCTTCAGGAAGGCCGCGGTGATCTCGGCGAGACGGTCGAGCAGGTCGGCCCAGAGCTCCGGGTCGCCGTACATCATCGCCTTGGCGTTCTCGTACGTGCGCGACGGACCGCCCTCGACGAGGTAACTCGCGAGGGTGAAAGGCGCACCGGCGAAACCGATGAGCGGGGTCGGGCCGAGCTCACGGGTGAGCAGGCCGATCGCCTCGGTGACGTACGAGACGTCCTCGGGGGTCAGGTCGCGCAGCTGGGCCAGGTCGGCGCGGGTGCGGATCGGCCGCTCGACGACCGGGCCGACGCCGGGCTTGATGTCGAGGTCGATGCCGATGGCCTTGAGCGGGACGACGATGTCGCTGAAGTAGATCGCCGCGTCCACGTTGTGCCTGCGCACGGGCTGGAGGGTGATCTCGGTGACCAGCTCGGGCAGCATGCAGGACTCGAGCATCCCGATGCCCTCGCGCACCTTGCGGTACTCCGGCAGTGAGCGCCCGGCCTGCCGCATGAACCACACCGGCGTGTGCGGCACGGGCTCGCGCCTGCACGCCTTGAGGAAGGCTGAGTTCTTGACTGCGTCGGGCGTGGCTGACGGCGGCGTCTGGTTGGCACTCACGGGGGCAAGTCTCGCACGGCGGCAACAGGCCCTGTGCCGGGGTCGCCGTGTTGTCCGGGTGTCTCTCCCTGCACGAAGCCTCCGTTCCCCTTAATCTTCCCGGCATGGCTGCGGCTCAGGGACGACTGTCGGACGGCACTGGCGGAATGGATGACGCGAAGGAGGCCGGGGAGGGGGACCGGCATACGCACAGTACGGATCCAGCGGCTTTCCGCGCCGCTGTCGAGGCCCTGCGCGCCGCCCGTCTGCGGCCGCAGATCGAGGTCGAACAGACCAAGGCGCCCCAACGCCTGGCCCCGTACGCGTACGCGCTGGAGGCGACGGTCGTCGACGACGGCCAGGATCTGGCCGACGGCCGCCTGGTGCTGCTGCACGACCCGGCGGGCCACGACGCCTGGCGGGGCACCTTCCGGCTGGTGACCCTGGTGCGCGCGGAGCTGGAGCCGGAGATGGCCGCCGATCCGCTGCTGCCCGAGGTGTGCTGGTCCTGGCTGACCGGCGCGTTCCAGGCGCGCGGGCTGTCGTACGGCGAGGTGAGCGGCACCGTCACGCGCGCGAGTTCCCACTACTTCGGCGGCCTGTCCGAGCGCCCGGCGGCCTCGCAGATCGAGATCCGCGCCTCCTGGACCCCGCGCGAGGGGCTGGGCGGCGTCCCGGACACCGCGGCCCATCTGGCGTCCTGGTGCGATCTGCTGGCCCAGATCGGAGGGCTGCCTCCGGCGGGCCCGGGGGACGCGTCGGTGGTGACGCTGCCGCAGCGCCGCGACCCGCAGTCCCGTTGATCACCACCGGTCCCGGACGGCCACCCGCTTGACCGTCACTTTGTCGATACGGCCACTTTCGGTCAGGAACGGTTCTTGATCGAAGCGATTTACTCGCCGAACGATCGACCATGTGTCTGAATTGCCCCGATTGTTACTCACTAAATCGTGATCTTTCCCTAAAGGGCCACGGGTTTGGTGCCGAAGACGACTGTGACCTTGAAGTCCGTCCCCGCACCCCAGGAGGCCCGGTGTCCGTTCTCCTCGAGCAGCCCGCAAGCCTGGTCGCCTACCGCCCGAACAAGCCGACCGCAATGGTGGTCGTGGCCGATCCCCGCGTCCGCTCCACCGTCACCCGTCACCTCTGGGCCCTCGGTGTGCGCGATGTCATCGAGGCCTCGTCCATCGCGGAGGCTCGTCCCCGCATCGGCAACCCCCGCGACATCTGTGTCGCCGACGTCCACCTGCCCGACGGCTCCGGCCTCACCCTCCTGTCCGAGACCCGCGCCGCGGGCTGGCCGAACGGCCTCGCTCTATCCGCCGCCGACGACATCGGCGCCGTACGCAACGCGCTCGCCGGCGGCGTGAAGGGCTACGTCGTCACCGGCACCCGCACCAACGTCGGGCTCCCCACCCGGCCCGGTGCCGCTCCCATCGGCGCCGCCGCCGCCCGTATGCACCGTCGCCACCCGGGTGCCCCGAGCCACCCGGGCGGCTACCGCGAGCTGTCCGGTCGCGAGGTCGAGGTGCTGCGGCTGGTGGCGGAGGGCCAGTCGAACAAGGCCATCGGCGTCTCGATGGGCCTGTCCGCGCTGACCGTCAAGAGCCACCTCGCCCGCATCGCCCGCAAGCTCGGCACCGGTGACCGCGCCGGTATGGTCGCCGTGGCCCTGCGGACCGGCATCATCCACTGAGTCCCGCCCCTACCGATTTCACCACTTGATCATTCACTGACGTGAACGGGATCGGCCGCTGGTCCCGCCCTCGTCCCGCACCCGCCGTGAGCCGGATCCTTCACTTGACTGACTGGTTTACGACCCTCTGGCGCCCGCCGACGGAACGTTCCATCGGCGGGCGCTGTCCATACACAGATACCCTTGACAGGTGACCGACGCCCAAGAAACCGCAGCAGACAGTTCACTGCGAACCACCGGAGGCGCCCCTCCGGAAGACGACGGATCTTCTGTGACAGAGGCGCCGATCCCTTTGCTTGAACCCCGCGAGGGCATTCCGCCCGTGATCGCCGACGAGGCCGCGCTCGCGGAGGTGATCGCCGCCTTCGCCGCGGGCTCGGGCCCCGTCGCCGTCGACGCCGAACGCGCGTCCGGCTACCGCTACGGCCAGCGTGCCTATCTCGTGCAGCTGCGCCGCGCCGGCGCGGGCTCCGCGCTGATCGACCCCGTGGCCTGCCCCGATCTGACCGGCCTCGGCGAGGCGCTGTCCGGGGTGGAGTGGGTGCTGCACGCGGCCACCCAGGATCTGCCCTGTCTGCGGGAGATAGGCATGGTGCCGACCCGGCTCTTCGACACCGAGCTGGCCGGGCGGCTCGCGGGCTTTCCCAGGGTCGGCCTCGGCGCGATGGTCGAGAACGTGCTCGGGTTCGTCCTGGAGAAGGGCCACTCGGCCGTCGACTGGTCGACCCGGCCGCTGCCCGAGCCCTGGCTGCGGTACGCGGCGCTGGACGTGGAACTGCTCGTGGATCTGCGCGACGCGCTGGAGAAGGAGCTGGACCGGCAGGGGAAGCTGGAGTGGGCGCGGCAGGAGTTCGAGGCGATCGCGGCCGCGCCGCCGGCCGAACCGCGCAAGGATCCCTGGCGGCGGACGTCCGGGATGCACAAGGTACGCAGACGGCGCCAGCTCGGTGTGGTCCGGGAGCTGTGGCAGACGCGGGACCGGATCGCCCAGAAGCGGGACGTGTCGCCGGGCAAGGTACTGAGTGACGCGGCCATCGTGGAGGCCGCGCTCGCCGTGCCGGGCAATGTGCACGCCCTGACCGCGCTGAACGGTTTCGGACACCGGATGGGGCGGCGGCAGCTGGAGCAGTGGCAGGCCGCGGTGGATCGGGCGAAGGTCCTGACCGAATCGCAGTTGCCGGCGCCGGGGCAGCCCGTTGCGGGGCCGCCTCCGCCGCGGGCGTGGGCGGACAAGGATCCGGCCGCTGCGGCTCGCCTCTCCGCTGCTCGGGCGGCGGTTTCGGCGCTGGCCGAGCAGCTCAACATGCCGCAGGAGAATGTGATCACTCCGGACACCGTGCGGCGGGTCTGCTGGGAGCCGCCGAAGGTCGTCGACGCGGAGTCGGTCGCTCAGGCGCTGGCCGGATATGGGGCTCGGCCCTGGCAGGTGGAGCAGGTCACGCCGGTGCTGGTGACTGCCTTGTCCGTCGAGGTGCCGTAGCGCGCCCTCGGGCTGTCAACGCGGACGATCAAGGTCGGCAGGATCACCGGGACCGCTCCTGCCGAGATTGTTTCCCAGTGCGCTCCGAAGGGGCCCTTGAAGCGGAACAGCGACGTCGAGATCACGCCAAGATCCTCCGAGGGCATACAGAGCGCGAGGGGATCGACGGCGCCTCCCGGAATGACCCTCGGGACAACCCCCGGGATGTGACCTTCGCCGCTCCCCCCTCCAGGACTGTGCAGCTACGTTACTCATAAGTAGCATGGCCATGAGCAAGCGCTCAGCGTCCCGCACCTCTGGAGGAGAGCCATCGTGCCTCGTACCCTCAGGGACGTCGTCTTCGTCGACGGCGTCCGCACCCCGTTCGGCAAGGCGGGCCCGAAGGGCATCTACCACGAGACCCGTGCCGACGACCTCGTCGTCAAGGCCATCCGGGAGCTGCTGCGCCGCAACCCCGGTCTCGACCCGAAGGAGATCGACGAGGTCGCCATCGCCGCGACCACGCAGATCGGTGACCAGGGCCTCACCATCGGCCGCACGGCCGGCATCCTCGCGGGCCTCCCGCAGTCGGTGCCCGGCTACTCCATCGACCGCATGTGCGCCGGCGCCCTGACCGCCGTCACCTCGGTCGCCGGTTCGGTCGCCTTCGGTGCTTACGACATCGCCGTCGCCGGTGGTGTCGAGCACATGGGCCGCCACCCCATGGGCGAGGGCGTGGACCCGAACCCGCGGTTCGTGAGCGAGAAGCTGGTCGACGAGTCCGCCCTCTTCATGGGGATGACCGCCGAGAACCTGCACGACCGGTACCCGACGATCACCAAGCAGCGCGCCGACGAGTACGCCGTGCGCTCGCAGGAGAAGGCCGCCAAGGCGTACGCCAACGGCAAGATCCAGCAGGACCTGGTGCCGGTCTCGGTGCGCCGCACCAACCCGGAGGCCGGTGAGACCGGCTGGGGTCTGGTCACCGCCGACGAGCCGATGCGCCCGGGCACGACGATGGAGAACCTCACCGGTCTCAAGACGCCGTTCCGCGTCCACGGCCGCGTGACCGCGGGCAACGCCGCCGGTCTCAACGACGGTGCCACCGCCTCGCTCATCGCCTCCGAGGACTTCGCCCGCGAGAACAACCTCCCGGTGAAGATGCGTCTGGTCTCCTACTCCTTCGCGGGTGTGGAGCCGGAGGTCATGGGCTACGGCCCGATCCCGGCCACGGAGAAGGCCCTCGCCCAGGCAGGGCTCAGCATCTCCGACATCGGTCTGTTCGAGATCAACGAGGCCTTCGCCGTCCAGGTCCTCGCCTTCCTGGAGCACTACGGCATCGCCGACGACGACGCGCGCGTCAACCAGTACGGCGGCGCCATCGCGTTCGGTCACCCGCTGGCCTCGTCGGGTGTGCGTCTGATGACGCAGCTCGCCCGTCAGTTCGAGGAGCAGCCTGAGGTCCGCTACGGCCTGACCACCATGTGCGTCGGCTTCGGCATGGGCGCGACGGTCATCTGGGAGAACCCGCACTTCGAAAACGCCGGAGGCAGCAAGTGAGCACCACCGCTGAGCTTTTGAAGGGTGCGGCCGAGCTGTTCCCCGACGAGGTCGTGACGTCCGCACACGTACGCCACCTCGACCTGCCGTTCGGCGCCGGGCGCTTCGCGCTCATCACGCTGGACAACGGCTTCGACCACACCAAGCCGACCACCTTCGGTCCGCAGTCGCTGGCGAACCTCGACACCGCCATCGACCAGGTCGAGGCCGAGGCCACCGCCGGCGACATCATCGGCGTCGGCATCACCGGCAAGCCGTTCATCTTCGCCGTCGGCGCCGACCTCAAGGGCGTCGAGCTGCTGAAGGAGCACAAGGACGCGCTCGCCATCGGCAAGGGCGGCCACGAGGTCTTCAAGCGCCTGTCGGGCCTGGCCGTGCCGACCTTCGCGTACTACAACGGCGCCGCGATGGGCGGTGGCGTCGAGGTCGGTCTGCACTGCAAGTACCGGACCGTCTCGAAGGCGCTCCCGGCCTTCTCGCTGCCCGAGGTGTTCCTCGGCCTGGTCCCCGGCTGGGGCGGCTGCACGATCCTGCCGAACCTGATCGGCGCCGACAACGCCGTACAGGTGATCATCGAGAACAGCCTCAACCAGAACAAGCAGCTCAAGGGCCAGCAGGTCTTCGACCTGGGCATCGCCGACGCCATCTTCGAGGGCGCGGACTTCCTGGAGCAGTCGCTGATCTGGACGGCGTCCGTCCTGAAGGGCGACGTCGAGGTCGAGCGCCCGGTCATCGACCGCGGTGAGGGCTGGGACCAGGCCGTCGCCAAGGGCCGCTTCATCGCGGACTCCAAGGTGCACGGCGCCGCTCCGGCCGCCTACCGTGCCCTCGACATCATCGCCGCCGCCAAGAACGGCGACCTCCAGCAGGGCTACGACGCCGAGGACAAGGCGCTCGCCGACCTGATCATGGGCGGCGAACTGCGCTCCGGCATCTACGCGTTCAACCTGGTGCAGAAGCGCGGCAAGCGACCCGCCGGCGCTCCGGACAAGAACCTGGCGCGCCCGGTCACCAAGGTGGGCGTGGTCGGCGCCGGCCTGATGGCCTCGCAGCTGGCCCTGCTCTTCCTGCGCCGCCTGGAGGTGCCGGTCGTGCTGACCGACATCGACCAGGAGCGGGTCGACAAGGGTGTGGGCTACGTCCACGCCGAGATCGAGAAGCTGCTCGGCAAGGGCCGTATCAACCAGGACAAGGCCAACCGCCTCAAGGCCCTGGTGACCGGTGTCCTGGACAAGGCCGAGGGCTTCGCGGACGCGGACTTCATCATCGAGGCCGTGTTCGAGGAGATCGGCGTCAAGCAGCAGGTGTTCGCGGAGGTCGAGGCGGTCGCCCCGGCGCACGCCATCTTCGCCACCAACACCTCGTCCCTCTCGGTCTCCGAGATGGCGTCGAAGCTGAAGAACCCCGAGCGGGTCGTCGGCTTCCACTTCTTCAACCCGGTCGCGGTCCTGCCGCTGCTCGAGATCGTCCGCGGCGAGAAGACGGACGACGCCTCGCTGGCCACGGCCTTCGCCGTCGCCAAGAAGCTGAAGAAGACCGCGGTCCTCACCAAGGACGCCCCGGCGTTCGTCGTGAACCGCATCCTCACCCGCTTCATGGGCGAGATCCAGAACGTCATCGACGAGGGCACCCCGGTCGAGGTAGCCGAGAAGGCCATCGAGCCGCTCGGTCTGCCGATGTCCCCGCTGGTCCTCCTCGAGCTGGTCGGTCCCGCGATCGGTCTGCACGTCTCGGAGACCCTCAACCGGGCCTTCCCGGACCGCTTCACGGTCTCCCCGAACCTCGCGGCCGTCGTCAAGGCGGGCAAGCGCGGCTTCTACGTCTACGACTCCGGCAAGCCGGAGCTGGACCCGGAGGTCGCCGCGCTGCTGAAGCAGGGCGACTCCGTGCTGACCGAGGAGCAGGTCCGCGACCGTGTCCTCGACGCGGTGGCCCAGGAGATCGGCCTGATGCTCGACGAGGGCGTCGTCGCCGAGGCCCAGGACATCGACCTCTGCCTGATCACGGGTGCCGGCTGGCCCTTCCACCTGGGCGGCATCACGCCGTACCTGGACCGCGAGGGTGTCTCCGAGCGCGTGAACGGCAAGAAGTTCCTGGCGCCGGGCGTGGCCAGCGTCCCCGCGTAAACGCCTCGCACTGAACGCCGGTGCCCCGCACGCCAGAAGGTGTGCGGGGCACCGGCGTCTCAGCCGGCGGCCGGGCGTCGGTCCTCGACATGGGCGACCCGAAGGTCCGTGCCGTCCTGGTGGCGTTTGGTGCGGCCGTGGATGCCGATGGCCAGATGCGACGGGTCGACGGGCTCGTCGAGGGCGACGTGGGTGACGACGTCCGGGTGATGGCCGGTGACCAGCCAGCCCAGGTCGTCCTTGAGCGTGAGCACGTTGAAGTCACCGGCCGGGGAGCCCACGTGCACCGGGCCGAACTCGCCGAGAATCCCCAACGCCTGTCCCGCGAGGTCTCCCGCAGGCTCCTTCAACACCACGCACGTCCCGTGCTCGAAGAGCACCCACGAGGTCTCTGAGGGCGCCAGGATCCGCCGCCAGACCTCGACCAGGCTTTCTATGTCCATGACGGACATCCTGGCGCAGCGGTCCCCGAACGGTCCTCGAATTACGCGCGCTCAGACCTCCCGCCAAGCCTCCAAGGCCAACCCGGGCTCGTCCTTGCGCCGGGTGACCAGCAGTTCCCCGGTCGACGGCGACAGCGTTGCCGCGACCACCCGCTCGTCCTCGTCCAGGGCCAGGGCGACCATCGCGTCCGCCGGAAGCTGCGGCCCCGACTCGGTCCACCACGCGCCCGCCGACTCCTGCTCCGTCGGGTACGCGGCGAAGGCGACCCGGCCGCTCGCCGAGCGCTGGACGAGCAACGTGCAGTCGTGGCCGTCGAGTTCGCAGCGCATCGCGGAGACCGGGCCGGGGCCGGCGGACGTCAGCAGGGTCACCGGCTTGGTGCCGGGGCGCCAGGCGCACAGGTCGCCGGAGTCGTCGGCATAGAAGAGGGTGGTGTGGTCGGCGGAGGTGGCCAGGGCGTACAGGGTGCCGGTACGCACCGGCGTCTCCATCGCCTCCTCCAGGACCGGGACGCTGCCCGGCTTCTCCTGCTGCCAGTGCAGGATGGCGCCGGGGACGGCGGCATACAGCTCGACCAGCCCCGACTCCCCCGTCACTGCGGCCAGCCGGTCGTCCACCTCACGCCCCTTGAGGTCGCGCCACGGCCCCCAGCCGCCCACCTCCTTCTGACCGCGCATGCTCACGCCGCCCTCCGCGTTGCGGACGAAGACATGGGCCCGGCCCTGCGCGTCGACCGTGACGGCGGGCGTGCCGGTGCGGTCGCCTGCCTTGTCCGGGTGGCCGATGGACATCCAGTCCAGCGGGGCCAGCCGCGGCCGGAAGTGCGTGGAGTGCACCAGACCCGCCTCGCCCGCCTTGGTGGGGCGCCAGGCGGCCAGATGGGCATAGTCGTCGGCGCCCTGGCCGACTGCGGGGCCGGGGCGCAGCTTCTGGTCGCCGCCGACCTTGCGCGGAGGGTCCCAGGGGCCGCCGGGTCCGACTTCCGCCCGGCACAGCACGGCGTCGTCGGTGGGCAGATAGACGCTGAGGCGGCCGTCGCGGCCGCGGATGAGCCAGTCGCCGTTCACCGGTTCACTCTATTCGGGGGCGGGCCGCCAGGGGGCCCCGACCCCGGGCAAGCTGGATCACAGCAGCAACGTCCGCACGAGAACAGGAATTCGACGTCATGACCGACAAGCTCACCGTGAGCGTCCTGGGCACCGGCATCATGGGCGCCGCGATGGCCCGCAACCTGGTCAGGGCGGGACACAACGTCCGCGTCTGGAACCGCACCCGGTCCAAGGCCGAACCCCTCACCGCCGACGGCGCGTCCGTCGCCGGCACTCCCGCCGAGGCGGTCCAGGGCGCCGATGTCGTCCTGACCATGCTGTACGACGGCCCCGCGACGCTCGACGCCATGCGTGAGGCGGCGCCCGGACTGCGGTCGGGTGCCGTCTGGATGCAGTCGACGACCGCCGGCATCGACGCCATCGCCGACCTGGCCGGCTTCGCCGACGAACACGGGCTCGTCTTCTACGACGCCCCTGTCCTCGGCACCCGTCAGCCCGCCGAGTCCGGCCAGCTCACCGTCCTGGCGGCGGGGCCGGCCGAGGGCCGTGGGACGGTGACGCCGGTGTTCGACGCCGTGGGCGCCCGTACGGTGTGGACCGGCGAGGACGGCGGGGCGGGCACCGCGACCCGTCTGAAGCTGGTCGCCAACAGCTGGGTGCTCGCGGTGACGAACGCCGCCGGTGAGGTGCTGGCGCTGTCCAAGGCCCTCGACGTGGACCCGCAGCAGTTCTTCGAGGTGATCGACGGCGGGCCGCTCGACATGGGGTATCTGCGGGCCAAGACGGGTCTGGTGCTGAACGGCGGGCTGTCCCCGGCCGCGTTCGCGGTGAGCACGGCGGCGAAGGACGCGCGGCTCATCGTCGAGGCCGGCGAACGGCACGGCGTACAGCTGGACGTGGCGGCGGCGAGCGCGGAGCGCTTCGAGCGGGCGACGCGGCAGGGGCACGGCGACGAGGACATGGCGGCGGCGTACTTCGCGAGCTTCGAGGAGGGGGCCGCGGAGTGAGCGGGCCGGTCCCCGCCGGGGGCCGCCGTGCGACCCTTGCCCCATGAACGACGACGTCCCCCTGCTCGTGATCGTCGACGCCGCCAACGTCGTCGGGTCGGTGCCCGACGGGTGGTGGCGCGACCGGCGGGGGGCCGCCGAACGACTGCGGGACCGGCTGGCGGCGGACGGGGTGCCGGGGCATGCCGGGCCCGTGGAGCTGGTGCTCGTCGTGGAGGGCGCCGCTCGGGGCGTGGCGAGCGTGCCCGGGGTGCGGGTGGAGTCCGCTGCCGGGAGCGGGGACGATCACATGGTCGAGCTGGTCGCGCGGGCCGGCGGACGGTCCTGTCTGGTGGTGACCGCGGACCGGGAACTGCGGCGGCGCGTGGCGGAGTTGGGGGCGGACGTGGCGGGGCCGCGCACGGTCCGGCCGTAGCCGGGTGCCGTGCGCGGCCCCGTGTCGTCGGGTCCGTCGGATCCGGCTACGCGGTGTCTCCGTGGTTGCCCTTCTCGACCTCGGCCTCGGTCGTCTCCTCGTGCACGGCGAGCCGGCTGTGGGAGCGGCCGTAGAGGAAGTACACGCCGAAGCCCGCCACCATCCAGATGGCGAAGCGGACCCAGGTCTCGGCGGGCAGGTTGATCATCAGCCACAGTGAGGCGCACACCGACAGGATCGGGACGACCGGCACCCACGGGGTACGGAAGGCCCGATGCAGGTCGGGACGGGTCTTGCGGAGGATGATCACGCCGATGGCCACGACCACGAAGGCGAACAGGGTGCCGATGTTCACCAGGGCCGCGAGCTCGGTCAGCGGGGTGAAGCCGGCGAGGATCGCGATGATCACGCCGAGCAGGATGGTCGGCCGGTGCGGGGTCCTGAAGCGCGGGTGGACGCGGGAGAAGAAGCGCGGCAGCAGTCCGTCCCGGCTCATCGCGAAGAAGACGCGGGTCTGGCCGAGGAGCAGGATCATGCAGACCGTCGTCAGGCCGACCGCGGCGCCGAAGCTGATGAAGCCCGCGAACCAGGGATGCCCGGTCTCCTTGAACGCGTCGGCGAGCGGGGCGTCGACGGACAGCTTGCTGTAGTGCTGCATGCCCGTGACGACGATCGACACGGCGACGTACAGCGTGGTGCAGATGATGAGGGAACCGATGATGCCGCGCGGCATGTCGCGCTGCGGGTTCTTGGTCTCCTCGGCGGCGGTCGCCACCACGTCGAAGCCGATGAAGGCGAAGAACACGACCGAGGCGGCGGTGAAGATGCCCATCACGCCGTAGTTGGAGGGCGCCCAGCCGAACATGAGCTGGATCAGCGGGGCGTCGAGACTGCTCCCGGCGTCCACCGTCTGGGACTTCGGGATGAACGGGTCGTAGTTGTCACCGTCGATCAGGAACGCACCCGCGATGATCACGACGAGGACGACGGTCACCTTGATGGCGACGACCAAGGACGTGATGCGCGCGGACAGCTTCATGCCGACCACGAGGATGCAGGTGAGGACGAGGACGAGGGCGGCGGCGAGGATGTCGAAGCCGAAGACGTCGGCGCCCTCCCGACTGCCCAGGGCGTCAGGCATCGTCCAGCCCGCGTTGTCCATGAGCGACTGGATGTAGCCGGACCAGCCGACGGCCACCACCGCCGTTCCGAGCGCGAACTCCAGCACCAGGTCCCAGCCGATGATCCAGGCGGGCAGTTCGCCGAGCGAGGCGTACGAGAAGGTGTACGCCGACCCGGCGACGGGGACGGTGGAGGCGAACTCGGCATAGCAGAGGGCGGCCAGCGCGCAGGCGACACCGGACGCGACGAACGCCAGGGCCACCGCGGGCCCGGCGTTGTTCTTCGCGACGGTGCCGGTGAGCACGAAGATGCCGGTTCCGATGATGACGCCGACACCGAAGACGGTCAGATCCAGCGCGGACAAGGACTTCTTGAGCGCGTGCTCCGGCTCCTCGGTATCGAGGATGGACTGCTCGACTCTCTTCGTCCGGAAGAGTGTGCTGCTCACGGTCGTACCTCCCACACTTGTCGTCCTCGACATGATCGAGAGGGGGCGTGGTACGCCTGCCCAGGCGTGGGCGGATTCACACAGATGGGCCGGTTCCACCACTCTTCACGGTGGTGAAACCGGCCCGTACGGCGCTATGGCCCGCCTCAGTCGCGCGCGGGCTCCACCGCGTCGACCTCGGCCGCCGTGCGGTCGAACCGGCCGTCCAGCTTGGAGACGAGACCGGTGACCTGGCGGGCGATGTCCGGGGCGGTCAGGCCGATCTCTGCCAGGACCTCGGCGCGGGAGGCGTGGTCGAGGAAGCGCGGCGGGATGCCGAAGTCGCGCAGCGGGACGTCCACGCCCGCGTCGCGCAGGGCCTGGGCGACGGCCGAGCCGACGCCGCCGACGCGGGAGTTGTCCTCGACGGTGACGACCACGCGGTGCCGCTCGGCGAGCGGGGCCATGGCCTCGTCGACGGGCTTGACCCAACGCGGGTCGACGACGGTGGTGGTGATGCCCTGTTTGTCGAGGAGCGAGGCGATCTCCAGGCACATCGGCGCGAGGGCGCCCACGGAGACCAGCAGCACGTCCGGGGTGTCGGTGCCGGGCTCGCGCAGCACATCCATGCCACCGACGCGCCCCACGGCGGGTACGGCGGGACCGACGGCGCCCTTGGAGAAGCGGACGACGGTCGGGGCGTCGTCGACCTCGACGGCCTCGCGCAGCTGGGCGCGCACCTGGTCGGCGTCGCGCGGGGCGGCGAGCCGGAGGCCCGGGACGACCTGGAGGATCGACATGTCCCACATGCCGTTGTGGGAGGCGCCGTCGGTGCCGGTGACGCCGGCCCGGTCGAGCACGAAGGTGACGCCGCACTTGTGCAGGGCCACGTCCATGAGGACCTGGTCGAAGGCGCGGTTGAGGAAGGTGGCGTAGACGGCGAAGACGGGGTGCACGCCGCCCGTCGCCAGGCCCGCCGCGGACACGGCGCCGTGCTGTTCGGCGATGCCCACGTCGTAGATGCGGTCCGGGAAGGTGTCCGCGAACTTCTTCAGGCCGACCGGCTGGAGCATCGCCGCGGTGATCGCCACGATGTCCTCGCGCTCCTTGCCGAGCTTGACCATCTCGTCGCCGAAGACGGATGTCCAGTCGGCACCCGAGGCCTTGATGGGCAGGCCGGTGTCGGGGTGGATGGGGCCGATGCCGTGGAAGCGGTCCGCCTCGTCCTGGAGGGCGGGCTGGTAGCCGCGGCCCTTCTCGGTGAGGCAGTGCACGATGACCGGGCCGCCGAAGCGCTTGGCGCGGGCGAGCGCCGACTCCAGTGCCTCGATGTCGTGTCCGTCGATCGGGCCGACGTACTTCAGCCCGAGGTCCTCGAACATGCCCTGCGGCGCGATGAAGTCCTTGAGGCCCTTCTTGGCCCCGTGCAGGGTCTCGTAGAGGGGCCTGCCGACGACCGGGGTGCGGTCGAGGATCTCCTTGGTGCGGGTGAGGAAGCGCTCGTAGCCGTCGGTCGTGCGCAGCGTCGCCAGGTGGTTCGCGAGGCCGCCGATGGTGGGCGAGTACGACCGCTCGTTGTCGTTGACGACGATGACGAGGGGGCGGTCCTTGGCCTCGGCGATGTTGTTCAGCGCCTCCCAGGCCATACCGCCGGTCAGCGCGCCGTCACCGATGACGGCGACGACATGGTCGTCCCGTTTGCGCAGCTGGTTGGCTTTCGCGAGGCCGTCGGCCCAGCCGAGGACCGTCGAGGCGTGCGAGTTCTCGATGACGTCGTGCTCGGACTCGGCCTGCGAGGGGTAGCCCGACAGGCCGCCCTTCATCTTCAGCCTGCTGAAGTCCTGGCGGCCCGTGAGCAGCTTGTGGACGTAGGACTGGTGGCCGGTGTCCCAGAGCACCTTGTCCTTCGGCGAGTCGAAGACCCGGTGCAGGGCGATGGTCAGCTCCACCACACCGAGGTTGGGGCCGAGGTGGCCGCCGGTCTTGGAAACCGCCTCGACGAGGAAGGTGCGGATCTCCTCTGCCAGCTGGTCCAGCTGCTCAGGGCTGAGCCGGTCCAGATCGCGCGGTCCCGTGATGCGGGTCAGCAGCGGCACCCGTGCCTCCTTGCAGTAGAGCTGTTCGAGCTGTTGCCGGGCTTGTCGAGTCTAATGTTCCGCCTCAGCGGAAGGTTCCCGGCCCCGGGGACGTACATCACGCATTCGGCTCTACCCGGTAACACCCCGTACTGCAACGCCGAGAAGGGGCGCGGGGAACTGCGCGACCGGCCACAACGGACCGGCACCCGCCAGTTCACCCACGCCCCTGCGGCGCTACGGCGTTCCGCGCTACGCGCGACCCGCGGTCTTCTGCGTCTTCCGGGTGATCGAGTCGATGACCACGGTGGTCAACAGCACACCCGCGGTGATCATGTACTTCACCGGCTCGGCGATGGACTCCAGCTGCAGGCCGTACTGGATCGAGACGATCACGAGCACACCGAGCAGCGCGTTCCACGTGCGGCCACGTCCACCGAACAGCGACGTACCACCGATGACGGCCGCCGCGATGGCGTTCATCAGCAGGTCACCCGTACCGGCGCTCTGGTTGGCCGACGCGATCTTCGAGGCCAGGAAGAGGCCGCCGATCGCCGCGAACCCACCCGAGATGGCGAACACGGTGATGCGCACCGTGGTCACGTTGATACCCGCACGACGCGAGGCCTCGACGCTGCCACCGAGCGCGAAGATCTTGCGGCCGTACGCGGTACGCCGCAGCACGAAGTCGGTGACGACCAGGAAGACCAGGAAGATCACCGTGGCCAGCGGCAGGCCCTTGTACTGGTTGTACATGATCGCCGCGGCGAAGGAGACGATGCCCAGCAGCACCGTCCGCAGGATGGTGTCGCTCAGCGGCCGGAACGGGATGCCCGCGGCCTCACGGCGGCGGTTGCCGAGGAACGAGGTGATGAAGAACACCACGGTCACCACGGCCGCCAGGCCGTACGCGGCGGCGACGTCCGTGAAGAAGTACGTCGTCAGCTTGCCGATCAGACCGTCGCTGTCGAGGTTGATCGTGCCGTTCTCGCCCAGCGTCTGGAGCATGAAGCCGAGCCAGAACAGCAGACCGGCCAGCGTGACGGCGAACGCGGGAGCGCCCAGCACCGCGAAGAAGAAGCCGTGCGCCGCGCCGATGACAGCACCCGCCGCGACGGCGATGAGCACGGCCGCCCACTCGGGCCAGCCCTGGTTCACCGCGAGGACGGCGGCGATGGCGCTGGACGCGCCGCTGACCGAGCCGACGGACAGGTCGATCTCGCCGAGCAGCAGCACGAAGACGATGCCGACGGAGATCATGCCCGTGCCGACCATCGTGACGGTGATGTCGTTGATGTTCTGCGCGGACAGGAAGGCGGAGTTCAGGCTCTGGAAGATGACGCAGATGGCGACCAGGCCGAGGATGACCGGCAGGGAGCCCAGCTCACCGGCCTTCAGCTTGCGCCGGAACTCGGTGAGGTAGCCGGCCAGACCCTGCTCCTGCACCAGCAGTCGCGGGTCGACGGCGGTCACCGCGGCCGCGGCGGCCTCGGTGTTGAGGACCTCGTGGTCCTGCGCCGTGGCGGAGGTCTTGTCGATGCTCACTGGGAAGCCTCCCCGTTCGTGCGCGCCGCACGGCGGGTCACGGCGTTCTCGGTGGCGCCGGTGATGGCGGAGATGATCTCCTCCTGCGAGGTCGTCTTGACCTCGAAGACGCCGTTGTTGCGGCCCAGGCGCAGCACGGCGACCTTGTCCGCGACGGCCTTCACGTCGGCCATGTTGTGGCTGATGAGGATGACGGCGTGCCCGCGCTCGCGCAGCCGCTCCACGAGGTCGAGGACCTGGGCGGTCTGCTCGACACCGAGGGCGGCGGTGGGCTCGTCGAGGATGACCAGCTTGGGCTCGCCGAGCATGGAACGGGCGATGGCCACGGTCTGGCGCTGACCGCCGGAGAGCGAGGCGATCGGGATACGCACGCTGGGGATGCGGATCGACAGCGTCTGGAGCAGCTCGCGCGAGCGGCGCTCCATCTCGACCTCGTCGAGGACACCCCATTTGCGGACCTCACGGCCCAGGTACAGGTTGCCGACGACGTCGATGTTGTCGCACAGCGCGAGGTCCTGGTAGACCGTCGCGATGCCCAGGTTCTGGGCGTCGTGCGGCCGGTTGATCGAGACGGCCTTGCCGTCCCATTCGATGACGCCCTCATCGATGGGGTGCACGCCGGCGATCGTCTTGACCAGCGTGGACTTTCCGGCGCCGTTGTCGCCCACCAGGGCGACCACTTCACCGGCGTGGACCTCAAGCTCTACGTCGGTGAGCGCCTGAACGGCACCGAACCGCTTGGAGACCCCGCGCAACGCCAGCACGGGCGTAGCGGACACGTGAACCATCTCCTTCGCCGCCTGACCCGGCGGAAGGGTTGTGCAGAGAAAAGTTGGGGGGTTCCGTCCGGCGCCCCGCGCCGAGCTTGCGGGGCTGACGTATCGCGGAGCGCCGGAGGAGTCTTGTGCAGTCATGTCCCGTGCGGGAATTCAAGGACGAATTCCCGCACCTGGAAAGGGACCTGAGCTGCTTTCGCCGATACGGCTCAGCCGGTGACGCCGGCCTTGTCGCAGGCGGCCTTGTACTTGCCGGTGCAGATCTCGTCGGCGGTGTAGACGCCGTCCTTGATGACGGTGTCGTTGATGTTGTCCTTCGTCAGCGAGGTGACGGGGACGAGGACGGACGGGATGCTCTTCTCGCTGCCGCTGTCGACCTTGTCCTTGGCGATGGAGTCGAGCGACTTGCCCTGGGCCAGCGCGACGGCCATCTCGGCGGCGGCGTCGGCCTCGGGGGCGTACGGCTTGTAGACGCTCATGTACTGCTCGCCGGTGACGATGCGCTGCACGGCGGCCAGCTCGGCGTCCTGACCGGTGACCGGGACATTGATGCCCGCGGCCTTGAGCGCGGTGATGATACCGCCGGCCATGCCGTCGTTGGCGGAGTAGACGCCGGCGATGTTGTTCTTGCCGACCGCGGAGATCGCCGCCTCCATCTCGGAGTTGGCGTTCTCCGGCTTCCACTCCTTGGTGTCGTACTCCTTGGCGATGGTGACCTTGCCGTCGAGGGCGGAGTGCGCGCCCTCCTTGAACATCGCGGCGTTCGGGTCGGTCACCGAGCCGTTGATCATGACGACCTTGGAGTCCTTGGTGGCCTTGTCACCCAGGGCCTTCAGCAGGGCCTCGCCCTGGGTCTTGCCGACCGCCACGTTGTCGAACGAGGTGTAGGCGCTGATCGGGCCCTCGGCCAGGCGGTCGTAGGCGACGACCTTGATGCCGGCGTCCACGGCCTTCTGGACGGAGTTCTTGATCGCCTTGGCGTCGACGGCGTCCAGGATCAGGACGTCCACCTTGTTGGTGATCATGGTGTCGACCTGCTGCGCCTGCAGGTTGGCGTCCTGCTTGGCGTTGTTGTAGTCGATCGTCGCCTTGCCGTTCGTCAGGTCCTTGATCTTCTGCTCGATCAGGGGCCGGTCGAACTTCTCGTAGCGGGCCGTCTGGTTCTCCGGGAGCAGGAGACCGACCTTGATGTCGTCGCCCTTGGCCGCGGAAGCGGTGGAGTCGTTGCCGCCCGATTCCTCGGCGCTGCCACAGGCAGCCAGCGAGACGGCCATCGCACCAGCGGCAATGGCAACGGCGGCACGACGCATGCGCGTGTTCACTTCAGAAACCTCCCTGACGAGGCCGCGTCCTTGCGGCCGAGGTGGCTGGAAGTCAACTCGGCCACACGTGCGACGTCAAGAAGTAAATCCTTAACGGGTTGGCAACGGTGCCATCCGTTCTCTAAGTGAAGGCAGGCGCGGCCGCATGAAGCGTGCTGTCCAAAAGGGTCGAATCACCCATCTCGCTGAGCGCGAGCGCGAGTGCTCCAAGCACCTCGGCACGGCCGCCAAGTGCCCCGGGAAGAACGGACAGTTGCCGTGCCGCACTGGGAATGGCGTAGCGGCCGACGGACTCCCGGATCGGCCCGAGGACCAGCTCACCGGCCTCGGCGAGATCACCGCCCAGGACCACGCGGCTCGGGTTCAGGAGATTGCACAGATTGGCGACTCCGCTGCCGATGTGGCGGCCGACGTCGGCGATCACCCGACGGCAGCCCGGATCTCCGTCCCTGGCCAGCCGTACGACCCCTTCCATGGTCAGATCGGTGCCATGACTGGACTGGAGCAGCGGGAGCACATAGCGCGCGGCCGCGAAGGTCTCCAGGCAGCCGCGGTTTCCACAACGGCAGACCGGGCCGGATTCATCAAGAGTAATATGACCGATTTCTCCCGCGGTGCCACCAGGCCCGCGGTAGATCTTGCCGTTGATCACCAGACCGGCGCCGACACCGCTCGCGACCTTGATGTACGCCAGGTCCCGCACGCCCCGCCCGCTGCCCCAGACCAGCTCGCCCAGGGCGCCCAGGTTGGCGTCGTTGTCCACGTGCACGGGCACCCCGAGCCGGTCGCGCAGCTCCTCGGCCGGCTTGGTGCCGGTCCAGCCCGGGAGGATGGCGGTCGAGCCGAGGGTGCCGGACTCGACGTCGATCGGGCCGGGCACACCGACACCGACCCCGGCGACCTTGGAACGGTCGACGCCGGTGGCCGCGATCAGCCGGTTGACCAGCTGTTCGGCGCGGTCGAAGCCTTGCGTCGAGGAGGCGTCCACATCCAGCGGCTCGGACTCCTCGGCCAGCACCTGATGGGCCAGGTTCCCGACCGCGACGCGCAAATGCGTATGGCCGAAGTCGACCCCTATGACGATGCCGGCGTCCCCGCTCAGCGAGACGCTGCGGGCCCGGCGGCCGCCCGCCGACGTGGGCGTGACCTCGACCGTTCCGCCGTCCTTGAGCTCGCGGACGATATTGGAGACCGTGGCCGCGGAAAGACCGGTGGTCCTCGCGATCTCCGCCTGGGTGAGGGATCCGGCCAGCCGTACGGCCCGCACGACCCGCTCCAGGTTGGCTCGGTGCAGCGACGACTGCGACCCCGGAGTCTCCACGACGACCTCCTGCGCGCGGGACCGCATCCATGAGGCCCCGTTCGTGTCCAACTAGTGAACTCTAAGCTGAGCCGTTCGGGTTGCCTCCCGTCAAGAGGTTGAACCGGATCCGGGTACGTGCACACATGAGTGCACACCGTTCCCGGGAGCGGGAACGGCGTGCACGCGATCGGTTTCGGAGCGCTACCCCCGGCTCATCCCGGAAGCGCCGCCTCGGCCTACTTCAGAGCCCCCGCCGTCAGTCCCGCCACCACCTGGCGCTGGAAGACGATGTAGGCCGCGAGCACCGGCAGCATGGCCATCACCAGGCCGGCGAAGAGACCGGACCAGTCGCCCTTGTAGCCCTGGCTGACGGCCAATTGCACCAGACCCTGGGTGAGCACCCGCTTGTCCGGGTCGGTGTTGAGGACCGTGGGCAGCATGTACTGGTTCCACTGGCCCAGGAAGTTGAAGATGCCGACGCTGATCAGTCCCGGCTTGGCCATCGGGAGCATGATCTGGAAGAACGTACGGGTGTGCGAGGCGCCGTCGACGAAGGCCGCCTCGGCCACCGATGTCGGCAGGGTGC
This sequence comes from Streptomyces sp. NPDC056479, assembly GCF_042795335.1. Taxonomy (NCBI): domain Bacteria; kingdom Bacillati; phylum Actinomycetota; class Actinomycetes; order Kitasatosporales; family Streptomycetaceae; genus Streptomyces; species Streptomyces sp. NPDC056479. The sequence goes on from NZ_JBHTRZ010000003.1 coordinate 878,158, forward strand.
GGAAGAACGCCGTGAGGAAGAACACGGTGAAGGGCAGCGAATACGCGATGTAGACGAGGATCAGCCCGTGGATCGTGTTCAGCAGTCCCATGTTGTTCACGACGTAGAAGAGCGGGACCAGCGCGAGCATGATCGGGAAGCTCATGCCGCCGATGAACAGGAAGTAGATGAAGCGGTTGCCCGGGAAGTCGAAGCGGGCGAGGACGTACGCCGCCATCGAGCCGAGCACCAGCGTGCCGATCAGCGAACCCCCCACCACCAGGATGGTGTTGAGGAAGTAGTCGCTCATGTTGGCCTGGGTCCACGCCCTCGACCAGTTCGAGAAGTGCAGTTTGTCCGGCAGTGACCAGGGCGAGCCGAAGATCGAGGCGTCGTCCTTGAAGGACGTCATCACCGCCCACAGCAGCGGCATGGCGACCATGAACGCCCAGATGACGAGAACGCCGTGGGAGAAGACGTTGAGGACGCCGCCCTCTTTCTTCTCCTTGGCCGGCGCCTTGGCCGGCACCCCGGTCTTGGTGATGGGCATCCCGGACTCGGCCGGTACGGGAGCGGTGGTCTCGGTCGTCTTCATCTCTCAGAACTCCAGCCGCTCGCGACGCCCCAGCCGCATGACGACCGCGGCGAAGGCCAGCGTGACGACGAGCAGGGCCACACCGATCGTGGTGGCGTAGGCGGCCTGCCCGTCACGGAACGCTTTCTGGTACACGTACAGGACCATGACCGTGGTCGAGTAGTCGGGGCCACCGGGTCCGGTCGTCATGATGTGTACGACCGCGAACGACTCGGCGCCCAGGGCGAGGATGCCCATGTAGACCCAGCCGGACTGCACGGTGTCCCACAGCAGCGGCAGGGTGATCCGGAAGAACGTGCTGGCGCGGCCGGCCCCGTCGAGCAGCGCAGCCTCGTACAGATCCGCCGGAATGGAGGCCATACCGGCGGAGAACAGGACCACGAAGAAGCCGACCGTGGACCAGACGATCACTCCCATCACGGCCCACAGCGCGAGATTCGGGTCGCCCAGCCAGAGCGGCTGGATGCTGTCGAGCCCGACCCCGCGCAGGATCGAGTTGATCGCGCCGCTGTCCGGGTTGTACGCGAAGGCGAACAGCAGCGCGACGATCGCGATCGACAGCACCTGCGGGAAGAAATAGACGATCTTGTAGAACGAGGACCCGCGGACCCCGGTGATCGCCGGGCCGCCCTTTCTGCGCCGCCCGCCCACATTGATCATGAAGGAGAGGAAAAGCGCGAAACTGAGTGTCACCAGCGGCAGCAGCAATGCGAACAACAAGCTGTGCTGCAACGACTTCCAGAAGATGTCGTCGTCGAGCATCCTCTCGTAGTTGTCGAAGCCGACCATCTTGAATTCGGGGCTCAGCCCGGTCCAGTCCGTGAACGAGTAATAGATGGACTGGATGAACGGCCAGATGACGAAGAGCGCGTACAGCCCCAGGGGCACCGCGAGGAACCCCACGATGAACCGGTACTTGCCGTGCTGCATTGCTATCGACCCCGATCTGCGCGCGCGTGCAGCCGCTGGTGACGGATCCGCCTGAGCTACTGGTGCTTGTAGTGCTTGATCGACGAGTCCTTGGCGGCCTCGTCGGCGAAGCCCTGGATCTTCTTGATGGCCTCGGCCGGCGTGAGGCGTCCGGCCATCATCTCGCCGAGACCGGAGACACCGATCTTCTCCTTCTGGAGCTGCACATACCAGTCCTGGAGCCGCGGGTTCACCACGTTCTGGCCGGCCTTGTCCAGCGCCGCCACGCCGGACTTGAGACCCGGGGTGAGGCTGATGCCGTCGGTGCCGCCGTTGTACGCGGTCAGCGACTTGACCTTGCCGGTGAAGTTCTTGGAGCTCGCCTCGCTCAGCATGATGCGCAGCTGCTCCATGCCGCCCGCGGTGTTCTTCGCCTTGGCGGGGACGATGAAGGGCTCACCGCCGGAGGCCCAGATCGTGCCGAAGGGCAGCTTGTCGGAGGAGTCGATGCCGGTCGGCGCGGAGACGGCGAGGTCGAAGTCCTTCGGAATGACGTTCGCCGACTCGTTCTCCACCCAGGAGCCGTTCGGGATGAACAGCGCCTTGCCCTGGGCCCACGCGGTCTGCGACTGGATGTGGTCCAGACCCGGGGTGCCCTTGAGGACGTAGCCCTTCTTGTAGAGCTCGTAGTAGGCCTCGAAGCACGCCTTGACCGCCGGGTGCTTCCAGGCGTTCGCCTCCAGGTTGTCGATGGCGTCGAGGACCTCGACACCGCCGACCTTGCCGATCATCGGGTAGAGCGAGAAGGGGAGGTAGTACGGGTACTTGCCCGCGTACGTCCAGCCCGCCATGCCCTTCTTCTTGGCCTTCTCGCAGACCGCGAGCATCTGGTCCCAGGTCTCGGGGTACTGCTCGTCGAGCGAGTCCAGGGCCTTCTGCGAGTACCAGACGCCGTACACCGTGTAGGCGTAGTACATGATCCAGACCGGGTCGCCGTCGAACTGCCCCATCTCCACGATGCCGGGGCGCAGGGTGTCGCGGACCTTCTTGTTCGGGTCGTCGTACGACGGGGCGTCCAGCAGCGGTGTGAGGTCGGCGAGCTGCTCCTTGCCGACCAGGACGCCCATGTCCATCTGCTCGGCCCCGGAGTTGTCGATGAGGTCCGGCGGGGTGCCCTGGTTGAAGCGGGGCTGGAGCGTGGACTGGATCTTCTGGGTGGCGGCGAACTTCACCGTCACCTCGGGGAAGTTCTTCTCGTAGATCTTCACGGCGTCCTCGGCGTACTCCTTGCCGAAGCCGCCGTCGAACAGCACGAACTCCATCTGCGCGGTGTCATTGACGCCGAGCGGGTTCTTCGCGGTCTTCTTGCCTTCCTTGGCCTTGTCTCCGTTGTCGCTTCCCCCGCTGCTCGCACACGCGGACAGGAAGCTCATCGTGGGCACGGAGATCAGGCCGAGCGCGGCGGACCGCTTGATCAGATCGCGGCGTCCGACACGTGCGGAGCCGTTGTTCTCCGGATTCTGGGCAGAAGTGGATCCCATGCTCAAGTCCTCGCCTTCTCCAGGACTCAGGCGGTGAACCGGATCCTCCCGGCACCGCGATCGGGTCAAGCTGGGGTCGTGCAGGAAGTGCCGAATCATGTGAAGTGCCGACAGGTATAGTCCACTTCCCGCCAGCGGAGCAAGATCGAATGCAAGGTTGGCCAATGGTCTTTTCCGAGTTGAGACCTCACGGAAATATGAGCGGCCTGTGCGCGGCTTGCCCGAAAAATCCGCGACATAAGCCCCGAATGCCACAGCCAACACCCTTGACAATACCCGGCACTTGAGCAACAACTGATCCTTGCGCAGCGAAGTTGACAACGTTGTCCCCGTGCGCAGGGAGGGTACCGGCTTATGCAGCAGAGAGCTCGGCACAGATGGGGTGGAAGGGCGGTCGTGTCGGCGACCGCCTTTGCTTTGGCAGTGGGCTCGCAGGGGGTGGCCGTCGCCCTGCCTGAGGCGCCCGCGGCGGCCGACCGGGAGTTCTCGTCCTCGTTCGAGGCGGACGACCCGGCACCCGACTGGCTCAATACCGTCGACACGGCCGCGGACGGGGCCAAACGCGCCGCGGGCGTGGACGGCGGCTACAGCAGCGGCATCCCGGGCAATGTCACCGACCAGGTCACGGATGTCCGGGCCAGCGGCGAGAACGCCGGCGCGCGGGAGGTGAAGGAGAATCTCGTCGACGTCGAGCCGACCACCAAGTGGCTGACGTTCGCCCCCACCGGCTGGGTCGAGTTCGACCTGGCCGCACCGGTCAAGGTGGTCACCTACGCGCTCACGTCGGCCAACGACCACGACGAGCGCAACCCGCAGGACTGGACCCTGCAGGGCTCCACGGACGGCACGAACTGGACCACCGTGGACACCCGCACCGGCGAGTCCTTCTCCGAGCCGTTCCAGACGAAGACGTACGACATCGCCGAGCCGGCCGAGTACCGGCACTTCCGGCTGGAGATCTCCAAGAACAACGGCGGCGACATCCTCCAGCTCGCCGACGTCCAGTTCTCCAAGGGCGGCAGCGCCAACCCGATACCTCAGGACATGCTCTCGCTGGTCGACAAGGGCCCCAGCGGCTCGCCGACGGCGAAGGCGGGCGCGGGCTTCACCGGCAAGCGGGCACTGCGCTACGCCGGCCGGCACACCACCGACGCCCGGGCGTACTCGTACAACAAGGTCTTCGACGTCAATGTGGGCGTGGGACGCGATACGCAGCTGTCGTACCGGATCTTCCCGTCGATGGCGGACCGCGACCTGGACTATGACGCCACGAACGTCTCCGTGGACCTCGCCTTCACGGACGGAACGTATCTGAGCGACCTGAAGGCGACGGACCAGCACGGGTTCGCGCTGACCCCGCAGGGGCAGGGCGCGGCCAAGGTCCTCTATGTCAACCAGTGGAACAGTGTGGCCTCGCGGATCGGGTCGGTCGCGGCCGGCAAGACCGTCGACCGGATCCTGGTGGCCTACGACTCCCCCAAGGGCCCGGCGAAGTTCCGGGGCTGGCTGGACGACGTCGCGCTGAAGGCCGTACCGCGGGAGAAGCCGAAGGCGCATCTGTCCGACTACGCGCTGACGACCCGCGGCACCCATTCCAGCGGCGGCTTCTCGCGCGGCAACAACTTCCCAGCGACGGCGGTGCCGCACGGATTCAACTTCTGGACCCCGGTGACCAACGCGGGTTCCTTGAGCTGGCTGTACGACTACGCGCGGGCCAACAACGACGACAACCTGCCGACGATCCAGGCGTTCAGCGCCAGCCATGAGCCCAGCCCCTGGATGGGCGACCGGCAGACCTTCCAGGTGATGCCGTCCGCCGCGTCCGGCACTCCCGACCTGGGCCGCGAGGCACGGCAGCTGGCCTTCCGGCACGAGAACGAGACGGCGCGGCCGTACTACTACGGTGTGCGTTTCGCGAACGGTCTCAAGGCGGAGATGACGCCGACCGACCACGCGGCCGTCATGCGCTTCACCTACCCGGGCGACGACGCGAGCGTGCTCTTCGACAACGTCACCGACCAGGCGGGGCTGACCCTCGACAAAGAGACCGGGACGTTCACCGGCTACTCCGACGTGAAGTCGGGGCTGTCCACGGGAGCGACCCGGCTGTTCGTGTACGGCGTGTTCGACGCGCCGGTGGAGGACGGATCGTCGAGCGGGGTCAAGGGCTATCTGCGGTTCAAGCCGGAGAACAAGGCGGTCACCCTGCGGATCGCCACCTCGCTCATCAGCATCGACCAGGCGAAGGACAACCTGCGCCAGGAGATCCCGGACGGCACCTCCTTCGACACGGTGAAGAACCGGGCCCAGCGCCAGTGGGACAAACTGCTCGGCAAGGTCGAGGTCGAGGGCGCGACGCCGGACCAGCTGACCACGCTGTACTCCAGCCTGTACCGGCTGTACCTGTACCCCAACTCCGGCTTCGAGAAGGTCGGTTCGACGTACCGGTACGCCTCTCCGTTCTCGCCGATGACGGGTCCGGACACCCCGACGCACACCGGCGCGAAGATCGTGGACGGCAAGGTGTACGTCAACAACGGTTTCTGGGACACGTACCGGACCACCTGGCCGGCGTACTCGTTCCTGACCCCCGGTCAGGCCGGTGAGATGGTCGACGGGTTCGTGCAGCAGTACAAGGACGGCGGCTGGACCTCGCGCTGGTCGTCGCCCGGATACGCGGACCTGATGACGGGCACCTCGTCGGACGTCGCGTTCGCGGACGCGTACGTCAAGGGCGTCGACTTCGACGCGAAGTCGGCGTACGACGCGGCCGTGAAGAACGCCACGGTCGTGCCGCCCTCGTCGGGCGTCGGCCGCAAGGGCATGGACACCTCGCCGTTCCTCGGCTACACCAGCACCGACACGCACGAGGGCCTGTCGTGGGCGCTGGAGGGTTACCTCAACGACTACGGCATCGCCCAGATGGGCCGGAAGCTGTACGAGAAGACCGGCGAGAAGCGGTACAAGGAGGAGTCGGCGTACTTCCTCAACCGTGCCCAGGACTATGTGAACCTGTTCGACTCCAAGGCCGGGTTCTTCCAGGGGCGCGACGCCAAGGGCGATTGGCGGGTCGAGTCGTCCAAGTACGACCCGCGCGTGTGGGGCTACGACTACACCGAGACCAACGGCTACGGTTACGCCTTCACCGCCCCGCAGGACAGCCGCGGCCTCGCCAACCTCTACGGCGGCCGCGGCGGGCTCGCGGACAAGCTCGACCAGTACCTCTCCACCCCCGAGACGGCCTCGCCCGACTTCATCGGCTCGTACCCGGGTGTCATCCACGAGATGACGGAGGCGCGGGACGTGCGGATGGGTATGTACGGGCACTCCAACCAGGTCGCCCACCACGCCCTGTACATGTACGACGCGGCCGGACAGCCGTGGAAGACGCAGTCGAGCATCCGTGAGGTGCTGTCGCGGCTGTACACGGGCAGCGAGATCGGGCAGGGCTACCACGGCGACGAGGACAACGGCGAGCAGTCGGCCTGGTTCCTCTTCTCCGCGCTGGGCTTCTACCCGCTGGTGATGGGCAGTGGCGAGTACGCCATCGGCTCGCCCCTGTTCACCAAGGCGACGGTCCATCTGGAGAACGGCCGTGAGCTGGTCGTCAAGGCGCCGAAGAACAGCACCCGCAATGTGTACGTCCAGGGCCTGAAGGTCAACGGCGTTCCGTGGAAGTCGACTTCGCTCCCCCACAAGCTGCTCGCGAAGGGCGGGGTCCTGGAGTTCGACATGGGTCCGCGGCCCTCCTCGTGGGGTACGGGCAAGAACGCAGCGCCCGTGTCGATCACCAAGGACGACAAGGTGCCGACCCCGCGGGCGGACGTGCTGAAGGGGGCCGGGGCGCTGTTCGACAACACCTCGGCGACCCAGGAGAGCGTCACGTCGGTGGAGCTGCCGGTGTCCGAGGGCACCAAGGCCGTGCAGTACACCCTGACATCGCCGTCGGACCGCACGAAGGCGCCGACCGGCTGGAAGCTCCAGGGGTCCGACGACGGCACCACCTGGCGGACCCTCGACGAGCGCTCCGGGCAGTCCTTCGCCTGGGACCGGCAGACACGGGCGTTCTCCGTGAAGTCGACGGGTACGTACGGGAAGTACCGCCTGGTGCTCGACGGCGAGGCGGTGGTCTCGGAAGTCGAACTGCTCGCCTGAGCAACTGCATGGGGGTCTCATGCAGGGTGTCGATCCGGCCTGGCTGCCGACGAGGCGTTCCGGCCGATCGGCCCCCGAACCGTACGACCTGTTGCTGGAGCAGACCGCGTACCGCCGGGCGGCCCGGGCCCGGCGGTACGCGGTCTGCCCTTACGCGATCAGGTGCGCCGCCAACTGGACCGGTTGGCCGAGGTGTTGGGACTCAGCCCACAGCCAGCGTGAACACGTGCAGGTCGCCATTGTCCGGCAGTGTCACCCGCGCGATCGTCCTGTCGGCCGGCGCCGTGAACGGCTTGGTGGCGAAGACGTAGGTGTCCACGGGATCCCGGTCCGCGCCCGCGACGTTCCGGTACGCGGCTCGGGCGACGACCTCATTGCCGTACCGCACGGTGCCGGCGCCACCGCCCACGGTCCAGTCGGTGAGGGCGAGGTCGATCGTGTCGGTGCCGCCGTCGGTGTAGGTGACGGTGGCCTCGGACTGCTGGTTGCCGTTGACGCCACTGCCGAGGAACGACAACTGACGTGCGGAACCGGCGAGTTCGATCGTCTGCCCCGCCGCCGAGACGTTGTCCGGGCGCCCGTTCGGCGAACTGGGCCAGATGAAGGTGAGGCCGCCCACCGTGCCCTGCCCGCCCGGTGTCAGGCCGGCGTCGGCGAGGGCCTGGCGGGAGTAGCTCCAGCCGCCGCCGTCGAAGTCGGCCTCGTCGTGGTCCCCGGCGTCGTCGGAGACACCGGTGTTGTTGTAGGCGGCGAGGAGAGTGCCCGGTGCCGCGACGGTCAGGGCCACGGGCTGTGCGTAGGAGGTGTCGCCCGAGGTCACCGTGACCTCGACGGCGTAGAAGCCCTGAGCGGCGCCCTCGGCGGAGGTCAAGGTGATCTCCTGCGAGCCGTCGGTCACCGTGCCCTCGGCGGGCATCGCGGTGATCCCGTCGGGCGCGTCGACGCGGAAGCGCACCTCGGGGCCCGCTCCCCCGCTCATCGACAGGGCACGAATGCCGACCTTGGCGCTCCCGCCGGGCGGGAGCGTCGCCGTGGTCGGGCCGACGCCGACCTGGTACGGCTGTTCGCCCTCGCGGAAGGAGGGCGGCGCCTCGGACGCTCCCCAGGCCGGGGCGGGCGTACCGGAGAGCGTGTAGTCCAGCCGGCCGCCGTCCCGCACGAAGGACGCCGGCAGCCAAGCGCGGTCGCCGGTACGGCCGTTGACCTTCAGGGAGTGGATGTACGGCGCGTCGGCGGCGGCTCCTTCGGCGTGTACGGAGATGTCGCCGCCGTTCGGGCGGTCGATCTCGATGCGCGGGAACAGCGGTGAAGCGAGGATCAGTTCGGCGCGCGACGGCACCTGGGGGTACATGCCGAGCGCGGAGAACACGTACCAGGACGACATGGCGCCGAGGTCGTCGTTGCCGGGGATACCGCCGGGCTCGGTGGACCACAGCTCGCGCATCGCGGCCCGGACGGTCTCCTGCGTCTTGTACGGGGCGCCCGCGTAGGCGTACAGGTAGGGCACGTTGATGGACGGCTCGTTGTCCAGCTCGGACTTGTCGCCGCCGCTGCCGGTGAAGGCCCAGCTGCCGTCGGCGTCGTGGAAGAAGGCGTCGAGGCGCTTCACGGCCGTGTCACGGCCGCCCATCGCGGCGAACAGCCCGGCCGGGTTGTGCTGGACCATCCACGTGTACTGGGCCGCCGTGCCCTCTACGAACCCGTTGCCGGTGGCCGGGGTGAATCCGGTGACCCAGCTGCCGTCGGCCTTGCGGTTGGCGATGTAACCGCCGGCCGGGGTGGCGGCGATGTTGAAGTTGTTCTGCCACCACTGGGCCCGGTGCGCGAAGGCGGCGGCCGTGTCCTTCCGTCCCGCCGCGGTGGCGAGTTGGGAGAGGGCGAAGTCGGCGCCGGACATCTCCAGTGTCTCGGCGGCGCCGCCCCAGGCGTTCGACACGGACGGCATGTAGTGCTGCTTCAGATACTTGTCCAACGACGGGCGCTGCCCGACGGACAGCACCGGCTTCCCGGCGGGCGACAGGTCCTTGCCGGTGGGTACGGTCGCCGCCTTCACCAGCGACGTCAGCGCGCCGCGCAGATCGAAGTCCGTCCCCCCGAAGGCCCGGATGCCGGCCAGGGCGATGGGTGAGGGGTCACCGTTCATGACATGGGTGCCGCTCGCGCCGTGCAGCCAGCGGTCCCAGATGCCGCCGTTCTGCTCCGCCAGCTCGTAAAGGGACTGGGCGATGTCCGAGCCGACGCGCGGGTTGAGGAGGGTGAGCAGCTGGACCTGGTCGCGGTACACGTCCCAGCCGGAGAAGGTGCCGTACTGGGCCTGGTGACCGCGGCCGACGGTGTGGACCTCGCCGTCGGGGCCGCGATATCTGCGGTCGGCGTCGCTGATGACGTTCGGGTGCAGAAGGGCGTGGTAGAGCGCGGTGTAGAAGGTGGTGCGCTCGGCGTCGGTGCCGCCTCCGACCCGGATCGCGGAGAGACGCTCGCGCCAGGCGCGGCGGGCGGCGTCCCGTACGGCGTCGAAGGAGCGGTGCGGCGGGTTCTCCGCCGCGAGGTTGGCCTCGGCGCCGGCCTGGTCGACGTACGAGATGCCGACCTTGACGTTCACCGGCCCGGTGCCGGGCGCGAACTCGACGTAGCCGCCGGCCCCCTTGCCGGCGACGGGGCGGCCCCCGTTCGCGAACCCGCCGGTGCCGCCGGACACGGAGGTCGAGCCGGGGTTCAGCCTGTCGTCCTGCCAGGTGCCGGTCGACTTGAAGGCGCGGTCGAACCGGGCGGTGAAGTGGACGGTGTAGTAGGCGCGTTGGCCCTCCGGGTCGAGGTATCCGCAGAAGTTCCCGGAGGTGACGGACCCGGAGATCGTGCGCTTCGACGGATCGATCCTTACCGTCGAGTCGGTGGAGCCCATCTCGGAGTTGGCGGTTCTCACCAGCAGCGAGGCGGGCTTGTCGGCCGGAAAGGTGAAGCGTGCCGAGCCGGTACGGGTGGTGGCGGTGAGGTCGGCGCCGACGCCGGACGCGAGCCGGACCTGGTAGCGGCCGGGCTCCGCGGTCTCGTCGGCATGGCTGAAGTCGGAGGCGTAGACGGCGTCCTTGGTGTCGCTCGCGGGTGAGGAGGTGACCTCGCCGGCGTACGGGAAGAACGGGATGTCACCGCTGCCGCCCGCGCACCCGGTGCCGGACATATGGGTGAGGCTGAAGCCGCGGATGCGGGTGGCGTCGTAGTGGTAACCGCCGGGTGCGGCTGTGCGGGTGGCATCTCCGCGGGTGTTCTCGGGGCTGAAGGAGAGCATGCCGAACGGGGTGACGGCGCCCGGGAAGACATTGCCGCCGTTCTTGGTGCCGATCAGCGGATCGACGTACGACGTCGGGTCCTTGACCAGGTCCGGGGGTGCTGTCGTCGCCGCGAGGGCGGGGGTGGCGCCGCCGGCCGCGAGCACGGCGGCCAGCAACAAGGACATGGGACGGAAGCGCATGACGCGGCCCCTCCTCCTTCGGACGGGTCGCGCACCACAGGTCGCACAAGCCGCAGGGACAGTAGCGTGTGCCACCGGTACCACGGAAGAGCGCCTGCCGCCGCAGGGCACGCGCGGTGATCACCTGGATGGGGCAGCCGGGCAACGGCTCCTCTGCGGGATGCCATGGATCACTTGGCGCCCAACTGGCTTGACATCGTTGTCCGTTGGAGCGGTAGAGTCATCCGGCAGACCACTCGACAACGTTGTCGCATCGCGGCCTCGCACAAGCCACTCACCAACCGGACGGCCCCACTTCCCCCCCTCGGGCCCGTCCGGCTCGCGGACCCGGTGGACGGATGCTCACGCCCACCGGGTCCGCCCGGAGCGACGGTTCAGCCCACTCGGCAGGGCAGAGCCGTCGTACTGTCACCGCCGGATCCGGAGACGACGTACCCGAATGTCGTGCTCTCCCCCGGATCGAGGGAGCCGTTCCAGTCGGCGTTGTGGACCATCACGTCCTGGCCGTCGTACGTCGCGTTGCCGCTCCAGAGGCTCTCGACCTTCTGCCCGGAGGGGAGCGTCCAGTCGACCATCCAGCCGAGCATCGGGACATCGCCGGTGTTGGTGACGGTCACCTCGGACTGATGGCCACCGGACCAACTGCCGCTCGTACGACGGGTGGCGGAGCACTCGCCCGGCACCGGGTCGGTCGGGTTGCCGGGCTCCTTGATGCCGGTCACCTCGCCGTTGCCGCCGTCGAAGACGATGTCGGAGCAGGAGTAGAAGGTCTCGGCGCTGTCCGAGCGCTGCCAGACCATGTACACGAGGTGCCGGCCCGACTTGTTCGCCGGCAGCTGCCCGGTCCAGGAGTAGTTGGCCTCGACCGTGCCCGGGGAGCCGTTGAGGGGCGGGTGGTCGACGCTCAGGAAGGGCCGCTCCTCCATGTCGTCCCAGGTGAGGGTCTGGGTCGGGTCGAAGCCGTCCTTGGTGATGTAGACGTGGAACCAACCCGGGTGCGCGGCCCAGGCGTTGTAGGAGAAGTCGACGGTCGCGCCCGAGGTGAGGTGGGTGAGCGGCCAGTCCTTGCTGGGGGTGTTGAAGCCGGTGAAGTTGGTGTTGCCGCCGCTGCACAGCTCACCGTCGGGCACGAAGCCGCGGGTTCGGCCGGCGCCGTCGGAGCGCAGCACCGAGAACCAGTTGTAGAACGGCGTGGTGCCGCTGACCTGTTGGGCCGTCTTGCAGGCCGGGTTGACGGGCTTGATCTCACCGGTGTCGGTCAGGCCGTCCTGCCAGCAGAGGAAGGTGCGGCTGCCGGGTTTCATGGGGGTGCCGTGCGCCTCCGCCGGGGCGCCGGTGGTCATGACGAGGGTGAGGGCGGGGATGGTGGCGAGTAGGGAGATCAGGATGAGGAAGAGCGCTTTGGTGGGGGTGGGGTGGGTTAATCGGCGGGGGGCTGGTGCGGTGGAGCGCCCCGATGTCGGTGTTGTCAGGGTCATGACAGACTAGTCCGTTCCTTCGGGTACGGGCCGTGCGATTGCGTGTCGGGTGTGCGGGGCGGGAGCGGTTGGTGGGCGGCGGGTTCCGGTCCACCGTCCATGGGAGCGCTCCCACCCCGTCTGTTGCGGAAGGTAGCGCTGTGGGGCGGGGTTGTAAACGCCTGCCGCACCCGTCAAGGCGTGCCGTGGCATCACCGCTTCGGGTGGCGATACCTTCGTACGTACGATCACGCCGCGTATCGGCGTCCACACCGGCGTCCATGGGAGCAGTGATGCCCACACCCCAGCAGGGACCGGCCACCGAGGACACCTGGATGTTCCCGCCGGCTGACGGCTGGACCTTTGATCAGGTCAAGCACTTGGAGCTGCCCTTCGACTGGGAACTCGTGGATGGAAAGATCGTGGCACGTGGGCAAACCAATGTCTGGCACAACGAAGTGCGGGACGGCATCGCCGACGCCCTCAAGAGTGCACGAGTTGAGCCCTACAGGGTTCTGACCGAGCAGTGCGTAATGGTGGACGACAGAAACACCCCCAAACCCGATGTGATCGTCTATGACCCTCGGAAATTGAACTTCTTCGAAGCCGAGTGCATCCCGGTGGGGAAGGTCGCTCTCGTCGTGGAGGTCGTCTCCCCCGGCTCCCGGCAGGACGATCGCGTACGCAAGCCCGCGCTCTTCGCCGCCAACAAGGTCCCGTTCTACTGGCGCGTGGAACTGGACCGCGATCAGAGACTCGCGGTGCACGAGTACTGGCTCAACGCGGACACGCTCTCGTACTTCCCCGCGCCGTCGCACCCGGTCCACCACGACAAGCTCGTCACGGAGTTGCCGTTCCCCGTCGAGATCGACCTCGACGCGCTCGTGGGATTCTGACTCCGTCTCAGGACAGCGGCGAGATCGAGTTGCTGCGTCGTGCGCTGGAGTGGGGCGGGCCCGCACGGTGCAGGGATCAACTCGCTGTTGGTATGAGTCCGGCGGTCCGCTGGCGCAGCCCTCGAATCGCAGCTTCCGCCGTTCCCCCCGACCTACACGGACGCCGCACTCCGACGCGCCGCAGGCACAGCGCTCGCCTCCTCCATCACCGGCAGCTCGATCGTGAACTCCGTTCGGCCCGGCACGCTTTCCACTCCGATTCGGCCGCGGTGGGCCGTCGTTATCGCCGCTGCGATGGCCAGACCCAGACCCGAGCCTCCCGAGTCGGGGGTGGCCCTGGCCCGGGAGGTGTCGGCCCTGGTGAAGCGGTCGAAGACCCTCGGGAGGAGGGCGGGCGGGACGCCGGGGCCGTCGTCACGGATCCGTACGACGCATCGGGCGTCCCTGGCCTCCACGACCGCGACGACCCGCGTGCCTGCGGGGGTGTGCACGCGGGCGTTGGCCAACAAGTTCGCCACCACCTGATGCAACCGGACCCCGTCACCGAGGACCAACGGCATGTCGTCCAGGTGGAGTTCCAGCTGCCAGTCGTGGTCTCCCCCGGTGACCCGCGCGTCCCACACCGCCTCCGCGACCAGCGCCGCCATGTCCACCTCGGAGGACTGCGGGGGACGGCCCTCGTCCAGCCGGGCCAGCAGCAACAGGTCCTCCACCAGCCCTGTCATACGCGCCGACTCCGCCGAGACGCGGCGCCAGGCGAGGACCGGCTCGATCCGGTCGGTGCCGCGGTTCATGAGCTCGGCGTAGCCCGCGATCGAGGCGAGCGGGGTGCGCAGTTCGTGGCTGGCGTCGGCCAGGAAGCGGCGCATGCGTTCCTCGGTGTGCCGGCGGGCGGTGCGCGAGGACTCGACGTGGTCGATCATGCGGTTGAGCGCTGCGCCCACCTGGCCGGCCTCGCTGGCGGGGTCGGTGTCCCGGGCCGGCACGCGGGTGAGGCCGGTGACCTCGCCCCGGTCCAGCGGCGCGCGGGAGACCTCGGCGGCGGTGGCGGCGACCCGGTCGAGCGGGCGCAGCTGGCGTCGTACGACCACGGCGCAGATACCGCCCGCCACGGCGAGCCCGGCCACCGCGACGGCCGCCTCGACCACGACCATGCCGCTGATCATGTGCTGTACGTCGTCCATCGGGAGTCCGGCCAGGACGCGCACCCCGTCGCTCTCGGCGACAGTGACACGGTAGATGCCGACACCCGGGACGGTCGTGGTGTGCGTGCTGCCGTCGGTCCGGACGCCCGCCAGGGCGGCCCGCTGAGCGTCGGTGAGGGCGCGCGGTCGGGCGTCCTGGCGCACGACCTCGGCGGTGAGGATGTCGCCGTCGTCGCCGAGCCGGGCGGCGAGCATGCCGGTCGGGTGACCGCTCGCCAAGAGGAAGCTCAGGTCGTCCGTCAGCTCGGGGTGCAGACCCGCGCCGCCCAGGCTGCGCTCGGCGGCGTTGTCGACCCGGTCGTCCAGGTTGCCCAGCAGATAGGCCCGTTGGACGAACACCATGGTGAGCGCCATGGTGGCGCACACGGCGACGAGCGTGACGCCGATGAAGACGAGCAGGCGCGTGCGCAGGGAGCGAAGACGCCGTCGGGCCGTCATCTGCCGTCCTCCACCGGCCTGATGATGTATCCGAGGCCGTGCACGGTGTGGATCACCGGCGCCCGGCCCTTGTCGATCTTGCGGCGGAGGCTGGAGATGCGGACCTCCACGAGGTTGCCGCCGCCGGAGGAGCCGCTCCACACCCGGTCGAGGATCCGGGCCTTGCTGAGCACCTGCCGCGGGTGATCCATCATCAGGCTGAGCAGGTCGAACTCCTTGGCGGTGAGCTGGACCGGTACGCCGTCGCGGTGCACCTCGCGGCTCTTCTCGGCCAGTACGAGGTCGTCGAGGTCGGGCAGCATCTCGTCGAGCACGGCGGCGTGCGGAGGGCAGCCGCGCGCGATCCGCAGGGCGCTCCGGCCGTCGAGGGCGGGGTAGGCCCGCCGGTCCGGCTCCTCGACGGCCACGCAGAGCAGGTCGGTGAGGGCGGGCTCGTCGTCGACGACAGGCACCCGTACGCGTCCGGTTCGGAACCCGGCGATGGCGGTCATGTCTCGATCCTGTCCCCGCCGGCTGAGGGAACCCTGTGTTCCGACTGAGCTCTGCCGATGTCACGGGACGAGAACGCCGAGGTCATCGCCCCCGCGCCGATCTCGGCACGACGAAGGGCCGCACCCCCTCACCGGGGATGCGGCCCTCAACCGCCCTGCCGTACCGCTTACTTGCGGATCAGGCTGCGCAGCACGTACTGCATGATGCCGCCGTTGCGGTAGTAGTCGGCCTCACCGGGGGTGTCGATGCGGACGACCGCGTCGAACTCGACGCCCGTGTCGGTGGTGACCTTGACCGTGCGCGGCGTGGTGCCGTTGTTGAGCTCCTCGACGCCGGTGAAGGAGAAGGTCTCCTCGCCGGTCAGTCCGAGGGCCTCGGCGGAGGCGCCCTCCGGGAACTGCAGGGGCAGCACGCCCATGCCGATCAGGTTCGAGCGGTGGATGCGCTCGTACGACTCGGCGATGACGGCCTTGACGCCGAGGAGCGCCGTGCCCTTGGCCGCCCAGTCACGGGACGAGCCGGAGCCGTACTCCTTGCCGGCCAGGATGGCCAGCGGGGTGCCCTGCTCGATGTAGTTGCGCGAGGCGTCGTAGATGAACGACACCGGGCCGTCGGCCTGGGTGAAGTCGCGGGTGTAGCCGCCCTCGGTGCCCGGCGCGATCTGGTTGCGCAGGCGGATGTTGGCGAACGTGCCGCGGATCATGACCTCGTGGTTGCCGCGGCGCGAGCCGTAGCTGTTGAAGTCGCGGCGCTCGACGCCGTGCTCCGTGAGGTACTTGCCGGCCGGGGTGTCGGCCTTGATGGCGCCGGCGGGCGAGATGTGGTCCGTCGTCACCGAGTCGCCGAGCTTGGCCAGGACGCGGGCGCCGGTGATGTCGGAGACCGGGGTGGTCTCCATCGTCATGCCCTCGAAGTACGGGGGCTTGCGGACGTACGTCGACTCCGCGTCCCACTCGAAGGTGTTGCCGGTCGGGATCGGCAGCGCCTGCCACTGGGCGTCGCCCGCGAAGACGTCCTGGTAGGACTTGTTGAACATGTCCTCGCCGATGGCGTTCGCCACGACGTCGTTGACCTCGGCCTCGGAGGGCCAGATGTCCTTCAGGAAGACCGGGTTGCCGTCCTGGTCGATGCCCAGGGCGTCCTTGGTGATGTCCACCTTCATGGAGCCGGCGAGGGCGTACGCGACGACCAGCGGCGGGGAGGCCAGGTAGTTCATCTTGACGTCGGGGTTGATACGGCCCTCGAAGTTCCGGTTGCCGGAGAGGACCGAGGTGACCGCGAGGTCGTGGTCGTTGACGGCCTTGGAGACCTCCTCCGGCAGCGGGCCGGAGTTGCCGATGCAGGTGGTGCAGCCGTAGCCGACGAGGTTGAAGCCGACCTTGTCGAGGTACGGGGTCAGACCCGCCTTGTCGAAGTAGTCGGTGACGACCTTCGAACCCGGGGCGAGGGTGGTCTTGACCCACGGCTTGCGGGTCAGGCCCTTCTCGACGGCCTTCTTGGCCACCAGCGCCGCGGCGACCATGACGTACGGGTTGGAGGTGTTGGTGCAGGAGGTGATGGCCGCGACCGTCACCGCACCGTGGTCGATCTCGTAGGACGAGCCGTCGGGGGCGGTCACGGTGACCGGGTTGGACGGAGCGCCGTTCGGGTGGACGGCCGGCGCGTCGGAGGCCGGGAAGGACTCGACGCCCGCCTCGTCCACGGTGTCCACGTAGTTGCGGACGTCCAGCTTGAACTGCTCGGCGGCGCCTGCGAGGACGATGCGGTCCTGCGGACGCTTCGGGCCGGCGATGGACGGGACGACCGTGGACAGATCCAGCTCGAGCTTTTCGGAGAAGTCCGGCTCCGCCTTCGGGTCCAGCCAGAGGCCCTGCTCCTTGGCGTACGCCTCGACGAGTGCGACCTGCTGCTCGGAGCGGCCGGTGAGCTTGAGGTAGTTCAGCGTCTCGCCGTCGATCGGGAAGATCGCGGCGGTGGAGCCGAACTCCGGCGACATGTTGCCGATGGTGGCGCGGTTGGCCAGCGAGGTGGCGGCGACGCCCTCGCCGTAGAACTCGACGAACTTGCCGACGACACCGTGCTTGCGGAGCATCTCGGTGATGGTCAGCACGAGGTCGGTGGCGGTGGTGCCGGGCTTGAGCTCACCGGTCAGCTTGAAGCCGACGACGCGCGGGATGAGCATGGAGACCGGCTGGCCGAGCATCGCGGCCTCGGCCTCGATGCCGCCGACGCCCCAGCCGAGGACGCCGAGGCCGTTGACCATGGTGGTGTGCGAGTCGGTGCCGACGAGGGTGTCGGGGTAGGCCTGGCCGTTACGGACCATGACCGTGCGCGCCAGGTGCTCGATGTTCACCTGGTGGACGATGCCGGTGCCCGGCGGGACGACCTTGAAGTCGTCGAAGGCGGTCTGGCCCCAGCGCAGGAACTGGTAGCGCTCGCGGTTGCGGCCGTACTCCAGCTCGACGTTCTGCGCGAAGGCGTCGTTGGTGCCGAACTTGTCGGCGATGACGGAGTGGTCGATGACCAGCTCGGCCGG
Organism: Streptomyces sp. NPDC056479; assembly: GCF_042795335.1. Taxonomy (NCBI): domain Bacteria; kingdom Bacillati; phylum Actinomycetota; class Actinomycetes; order Kitasatosporales; family Streptomycetaceae; genus Streptomyces; species Streptomyces sp. NPDC056479. Next base: position 895,830 of record NZ_JBHTRZ010000003.1, read on the forward strand.
GGAGAGCGGGTTGACCTTCGCGGGGTCGCCGCCGAGCTCCTTCACGGCCTCACGCATGGTGGCGAGGTCCACGACACAGGGCACGCCGGTGAAGTCCTGCATGATCACGCGGGCCGGCGTGAACTGGATCTCCTGCGACGGCTGGGCCTGGGAGTCCCAGCCGCCGAGGGCGCGGATGTGGTCGGCGGTGATGTTCGCGCCGTCCTCGGTGCGGAGGAGGTTCTCCAGCAGCACCTTCAGGCTGTAAGGGAGGCGTGCGGAGCCCTCGACCTTGTCCAGCCGGAAGATCTCGTACGACTCGTCGCCCACCTGCAGCGTGCTGCGGGCGTCGAAGCTGTTCGCCGACACGACAGTCTCCTTCATTGATGTGCGCGTACCACCACGATCCTGCCGCCCCGGCATCTTGGCCGATCCGCTAAGGTAAGGCTAAGTTAGGTAGCCCTTACTGTCGGACCCGATGACGGTGTGCGGCTGCGGTGCACCTCGGCAGATATCTCGATGTCGAGATAACTCTAGTACATGGGGCCGGGATGGTCATGCCCGGGGCTTCGACATGCGCCCTTTGCATGACCATGCGTCTTCATGCATACTCTTCCTATGTCCAAGGTCCTCACCTCCCTGCCCATCGGCGAACGCGTCGGCATCGCCTTCTCGGGCGGTCTCGACACCTCGGTCGCGGTCGCCTGGATGCGCGACAAGGGTGCCGTCCCGTGCACCTACACGGCCGACATCGGCCAGTACGACGAGCCCGACATCGCCTCGGTGCCCGGCCGCGCCAAGACCTACGGCGCCGAGGTCGCGCGCCTGGTCGACTGCCGCGCCGCCCTCGTCGAGGAGGGCCTGGCCGCGCTGACCTCCGGCGCGTTCCACGTCCGCTCCGGCGGGCGCGCCTACTTCAACACCACGCCGCTGGGCCGTGCCGTCACCGGCACGCTGCTGGTGCGGGCCATGCTCGAGGACAACGTCCAGATCTGGGGCGACGGCTCGACCTTCAAGGGCAACGACATCGAGCGGTTCTACCGCTACGGCCTGCTCGCCAACCCGAACCTGCGGATCTACAAGCCCTGGCTGGACGCGGACTTCGTGACCGAGCTCGGCGGCCGCAAGGAGATGTCGGAGTGGCTGGTCACCCACGGCCTGCCCTACCGGGACTCCACGGAGAAGGCGTACTCCACGGACGCCAACATCTGGGGCGCCACCCACGAGGCCAAGACCCTGGAGCACCTGGACACCGGCGTCGAGACCGTCGAGCCCATCATGGGCGTGCGGTTCTGGGACCCGACCATCGAGATCGCCGCCGAGGACGTGACGATCGGCTTCGAGCAGGGCCGCCCGGTCACCATCAACGGCAAGGAGTTCGCCTCCGCCGTCGACCTGGTGATGGAGGCCAACGCCATCGGCGGCCGGCACGGCCTCGGCATGTCGGACCAGATCGAGAACCGGATCATCGAGGCCAAGAGCCGGGGCATCTACGAGGCGCCGGGCATGGCCCTGCTGCACGCCGCGTACGAGCGCCTGGTCAACGCGATCCACAACGAGGACACCCTCGCCCAGTACCACAACGAGGGCCGTCGCCTCGGCCGCCTGATGTACGAGGGCCGCTGGCTGGACCCGCAGGCGCTGATGATCCGTGAGTCGCTCCAGCGCTGGGTGGGCGCCGCCGTCACCGGCGAGGTCACCCTCCGTCTGCGGCGCGGCGAGGACTACTCGATCCTCGACACGACCGGGCCGGCGTTCAGCTACCACCCGGACAAGCTGTCCATGGAGCGCACCGAGGACTCGGCCTTCGGCCCGGTCGACCGGATCGGCCAGCTCACCATGCGCAACCTCGACATCGCCGACTCGCGCGCCAAGCTGGAGCAGTACGTCGGCCTCGGCCTGATCGGCACCGGCAGCCCCACCGTCGGCGCCTCCCAGGCGGCCGCGACCGGCCTGATCGGCACCATGCCGGAGCTGCCGGAGGGCGGCGCCGAGGCCATCGCCTCCCGCGGCGAGGTCTCCGAGGAGGACGCCCTGCTGGACCGCGCCGCGATGGAGTCCGGCACGGACTGACCGAACCGGACAGGGAACGGACCACCGGAAGGGGGGGCCCCACACCCCCCGCGTCTCTTCCTCCCTTCCCCCCTTCCTTCCGCCCCCCACCCCTCAAAGCAGGGGGACCAAAGGGCCAAACCCACCACA